>JAGHRD010000001.1:0-839131 GCA_017744045.1 Tropicibacter sp. R15_0
GGGGAGGGCGGGTGGGCCGATCGTCACAGTGTTTCTGAACCCTTGCCCCACTCGCAAACCCTTCTTATGAAGGCTCAAACCGTGAGGAGCCTTCGCATATGCGTTTTGACCAACGCCACTTGCTCGGTATTGAGCCCCTGCGCCCCGATGAGATCACAACGATCCTCGATCTGGCCGACCAATATGTCACTTTCAATCGTTCCCGTGACAAACACGCCCATGCTTTGGCCGGGCTCACCCAGATCAACATGTTCTTTGAGAACTCCACCCGTACCCAGGCGAGCTTTGAGATCGCAGGCAAGCGTTTGGGCGCGGATGTGATGAACATGGCCATGCAGGCCAGCTCGATCAAAAAAGGCGAGACCCTGATCGACACCGCCATGACCCTGAACGCCATGCACCCGGACCTGCTGGTCGTGCGTCACCCCCATTCCGGCGCGGTCGACCTGCTCAGCCAAAAGGTCAATTGCGCGGTCCTGAACGCAGGCGATGGCAAGCACGAACACCCGACCCAAGCCCTGCTTGACGCGCTGACCATCCGCCGCGCCAAGGGCCGCCTTCACCGGCTGAACATCGCCATTTGCGGTGATATCGCCCATTCCCGCGTTGCGCGCTCCAACATCCTGCTGCTGCACAAGATGGAAAACCGCATCCGTCTGGTCGGCCCCTCCACCCTCATGCCCTCGGGCGTCGAACATTTTGGGGTCGAGGTCTATGACGACATGCGCAAAGGCCTTGAGGATGTCGATGTCGTCATGATGCTGCGCCTGCAACGGGAACGTATGGATGGCGGATTTATCCCGTCTGAACGCGAATATTATCACCGCTACGGGCTCGACGCGGAAAAGCTCGCCTATGCCAAGGACGACGCCATTGTCATGCATCCCGGCCCGATGAATCGCGGTGTCGAGATTGATGGCACATTGGCCGATGACATCAACCGCTCGGTCATTCAGGATCAGGTTGAAATGGGCGTGGCCGTGCGCATGGCTGCGATGGACCTTTTGGCCCGCAACCTGCGCGCCAACCCCAAGGAGCTCATGGCCTGATGCAGATCGAGATCAACGGATCAGACCGCACCACCTTGCGGGTCTTTCACCTCGACCTCCCGCCCGAGGCCGTGGAACGCTTTACGGTGCAGGCAGGCACTGGCGAATGGCCGTTGAAATACGCGCTGGGGGCCAAAACCCTGCGCAATGGCTTTGTCGATGTGGTCGATCTGCGGGATTTGGACAAGATGGGCCTGTCCTCTTACCTCGCCCAGGCCCACAACGCCGCTGGGGCGGATTTCAAGGCTGACAGGTCCGTTCTGGACGCGCTGACCGGCCATGTGGTCATCCTGCCACCGCAGGCTTTTGACAATACCAGCCAGACCCTGACCATCGCGCCGCAATTGCGCCTGATCGGCACCTATGGCGGTGCAAAGCCGACACCGCGCGGCCCAAAACTGCGCAGCGCTTCGGCCTCTGGCCTCACCGCCCAAGGTGACCCTGGCGCACCACAGCGCCGCGGCTCCCTCTGGACTATTCTCGCCCTGATCGGCGCGGGCATTGTCGCCCTTCTGCTCTTGGCTGCTATGCTCCGATGACCTCCCACCTGCCCCCATTCTTTGACGGCGAAGAGCTGCTGCGTGAGACCCAAGGTTCAATCGCCCAAGGTCTCATGCTGGGCCTGTTCTGCGTGCTGGCAATGTTCCTGATCGCCTGGGGCATCGGGTTTCTGTTTCCCTCAGACCAACCCTTCCCGATTGTTCATCTCTCGGTCATGGGCGCTTTCTTTGCCCTGGTGATCCTGTTTCAACAGCCAGATTACGTCGCCGTCACAACGCGCCGCCTCTATCTGAAATACCGCTCGGGGCGAAAATTTTCAGTCCTGTTCCCGGAAATCCAATCCATCCGCAAAGCCTGGGGCGGGATCGAAATCACCTCCTCGCGCCTATCGCGCAAGCTGCGTATCCGCACGGTGCCGAAATCCGACGAACTCCTGTCCCTGATCCAAAGGGAGCTGGCCAAATGACCACATTCCGCGCGGATAAAGCCACCTATTGGCAAACGCATAAGGTTATGGGCGTCATCGCCATGGCGCTGGCCTTTGGCGTGCTGTGGATCGCGGGCAACCCCTATCCCTGGACCGGCCTTGTCGGCGGGGCCGCCGCAATTGGCTTGCGCGGCTGGTATCTCAAGGACGAAGAGCTGGCCCATGAATGGCAGATGGAAAACGGCGTGCTGTCAGGCCCCGGAGAGCGCCGCGTCTTCCTTTCTGATCTCGTCACCGTCAAATCCATCGGTTCCGCCGTCCAGCTGATCACCACAGCAGGCGACAAACACCTGATCAAGTTTCAGGCCGATCCTGCGGCCACCATCACCCAAATCAACGCCGCCCGCCGCCTATCGGGAGAGCAGACATGATTGATGGAATGAGGTTTGCCCAAGACAAGTACCTTTCACGCGGAATCAAGGCCTTTAGGCCGCCGCGTGATCGCCGCCCCGCCCCCCGGGTCGGCGATTTGGCAAGCGTAAGGGTAAACACAGATGCTGGCGTAAGCTTTACTGGGATAAAGTGGCAGAAACGGATGTTTCATCGCCAACCCGCAGGACGGCGATCACGCGGCACAGATGCTTCATCAAGGGCGCACCTCAACAGTGCTATGACTCCTGACCTGTTCTTTTTCAAACTCAACCCTAAGCAAGGGCTGAAACTATCATGACCGCCACCCTCATCAAAAACGCACAATTGATTGACCCCGAGGCCGATACGGTCACCTCTGGTCACCTCCTGATCCAGGATGGAAAGATTGCCGAAATCTTAACAGAAAACATTGAATTTGAAGGATTGTTTCGAGCGCGAAACATTGACCCTGAGATCATCGATGCGGGCGGTAAACACCTTGCCCCCGGGATTGTCGATATCGGCGTCAAGGTCGGTGAACCGGGTGAACGTCACAAGGAATCCTATGGCACCGCCGGGCAGGCTGCTGCTGCCGGGGGTGTGACCACCATGGTCACGCGGCCTGACACCACACCCTGCATCGACACGCCCGAAGCCTTGGAGTTCATCCGCCGCCGCGCCAATGAGGCCGCGCCGGTCCATGTGCTGCCCATGGCCGCCCTGACCAAAGGCCGCGACGGCAAGGAAATGACCGAGTTCGGCTTTCTCATGGATGCCGGGGCCGTGGCCTTTACCGATTGCGATAATGTGGTGCGCGACACCAAGGTCCTGACCCGCGCCATGTCCTATGCGAAATCGCTGGGCGCGCTGGTCATGGGCCACCCGCAGGAACCGACCCTGTCCAAAGGCGCTGCGGTCAGCTCGGGCAAATTCGCCACCCTGCGCGGGCTTCCCGGCGTCTCGCCAATGGCGGAACGCATGGGGCTGGATCGTGACATCGCCTTGGTCGAAATGACCGGCGCGCGCTATCACGCCGACCAGATCACCGCCGCCCGCGCCCTGCCTTCGCTGGAACGCGCCAAGAAGAACGGGTTTGACGTGACCGCGGGCACCTCGATGCATCACCTGACCCTGAACGAGCTTGACGTTGCCGATTACCGCACCTTCTTCAAGGTCAAACCGCCGCTGCGGAGCGAAGATGACCGCCAAGCCATCGTGGCCGCCCTCCGCGATGGGTTGATCGACATTATCAGCTCGTTCCACACCCCGCAGGACGAGGAATCCAAACGCCTGCCCTATGAAGAAGCCGCCAGCGGTGCCGTGGGTCTGGAAACCATGCTGCCGGTGCTGCTGCGCCTCTATCATTCCGGCGAGCTTGAGCTGCCAACCCTGTTCCGCGCCCTGTCCCTGAACCCGGCCAAACGCCTCGGCCTGCCGGCTGGTCGCCTGGCACAAGGGGCCCCTGCGGACCTTGTTTTGTTCGATGCGGACAAACCTTTTGTTCTGGATCGTTTCAAACTGAAATCGAAATCCAAGAACACCCCCTTTGACAGCGCCCGACTTCAGGGCAAAGTGTTGGGGACATGGGTGTCCGGCAATCGGGTATTCAAAGCGTAAGGGCCGCAAAACATGTTCAACACCGATCCGACCACCTTTCTGCTATGGGCGCTGATTGGCTATGTTCTGGGCTCGATCCCCTTTGGCATCGTGATCACCCGCGCGCTTGGCCTGGGCGATCTACGCAAGATCGGATCGGGCAATATCGGCGCGACCAATGTGCTGCGCACCGGGAACAAGCCCGCCGCCCTAGCAACGCTGGTGCTTGATTCAACCAAGGGTGCGATTGCGGTTCTGATTGCGAAATTCGTCACCGGTGACACCGCCGCCATGCAAATCGCAGGCCTCGCCGCCTTTGCGGGCCATTGCTATCCGGTCTGGCTCAAGTTCAGGGGCGGCAAAGGCGTCGCCACCTATCTCGGCGTGGTCCTCGCCATCAGCTTTCCGGTTGGCCTTCTCTGCTGCGCGACCTGGGCACTGGCCTTTGCTGTCTCGCGGATCTCGTCCGTCGGCGCTTTGGTCGCCGCCATGTCCACCACCATCTGGATGTTCGTCATGGCCCGCGGCGATCTGCTGCTCATGGGGCTCGCGCTCACCATGCTGATCTATTGGCGCCACCGCGAAAACATCGCCCGCATCAAGGCAGGCACCGAACCCAAGGTCGGCCAAAAGAAATAACCCCAAAACCTCCGGCCCCCAGGTTTCTTTGGGCCAAAAATATCCCGGGGAGTCCCGAGCACAGCTCGGGACGGGGCAGCGCCCCAACTCCCTCTTAACTTACGCCAACCGTCACATTTTCGCGCAACACCTCACTCACCGCATCCGGATGGGTGATTGCCAACATATGCCCCGCCTGCGGCACCACAATCTCGCGCGCCTGAGGGATCCGCGCCATTAGGCTGCGATGAATCGCCGCGACGATGGGCTGCGTTTGTCCGCCGCGCAGAAACGTCACCGGCATGCGCAGCTGCTCCAACCCGTCCCTCGCCAACAGCCCGTGACTATCGTCAATCAGGCTGGGGTTCGACCCGGCGATCAACGGCATCAGCGCCGTATTGGTTTCGCGCGCTTTCGGCGGGAGATCCTCCCAAGCCATGCCACCACCCCAGGCGCTAAAAAAGCCCTGCGCCATGCGCGGCCAATCCTGCGCCTGTTGCGCAGCCAGGAACCCCCGGGACTCCCCCATATAGGCGTCAAACTCTGCCTGCCCTCGGGCAGCCGCGAACAGGACCGGCTCAACCAAGGTGAGGGACAAGACCTTGTCCGGTTGCTCCAGCGCCAGACGCAGGGCCACGGTGGCCCCGAAACTGTGGCCAACCAGGTGGGCTGGCCTTTCCAGCAAGGATCGGGCCTGCGCGGTCACCACGTCATGAATGTCCCCCTGCTCATCCCATGGGGCCGCCTTGCCATGGCCGGGCATATCCGGGGCAAGGCAAGTCAGGTCTTGCTCAAACGGAGCCGCGACCTTACGCCACACCCCGCCATGGGCGAGCGAACAATGCAGCAACAGGGCCAGACCCGGCCCCGTTCCAAAGCGCGTCACGGGAAATTCGCTCACAAATCACCCGCCAGATGCGCATCCAGATCATCCAGACGATCCTGGCCCCAGAATCGCTGATCGCCATCGACGATAAAGAAGGGCGAGCCAAAGACCCCAGCGCCAACCGCCTCTTCGAGATTGGCAGCATAGATCTCGGCCCCCGACAGCAAACCGCTATCCGCCAGTTTGGGGTCAAACCCACCCTCTTCAAGAGCGGCGCGCACGACATCATCCTGCGCGATATCCTTTTCTTCGGCCCAGCAAGCGCGGAAAATCGCCTGAACCAGCTTGCCCATATCGCCTCCGCCCGCTTTTTGCGCTGCGATAATGGCATAGGCCGCCGGAGCCCCATTGGTGGGCCAAAAGGCAGGCTGCGGCGTCAGAGGCAGGCCGGTCTTGGTGCGCGCCCGCAGCAGTTCCTGCATGCGGTATTCCATCCGCGACGGGTGGCGATCTTTGGGCAGGGTGCCGCCGGTGCGCGCAAAGAGCTGGCCGATATCGAGCGGCTTGTAAGTGATGGTCGCACCATGTTTCGCGGCGATCTTCTCGACCCGGTCACCGCAGAGATAGGCCCAGGGGGACAAAGTCGTGAAATAGTAGTCGATATGCGCCAAAGCTCTTCTCCTAATGGTGTTGCTGGCGCGAATGCTAAGCACATGTTAAGGCGACCGCAACGTCACGAATCCGTCATGATCCCGGAGCCTCCCATGCCGACCGTCATTGAACCCAAAATCATCTCTGGCAACGCCAATCGCCCGCTGGCCGAATCCGTTGCCCGCCGCATGTCGCTCTATCGCGGTATGAGTGTTAATCTGGTCGACGCCCGCGTCGAACGCTTTAACGATGGCGAGATCTTTGTCGAAGTCTTCGAGAATGTGCGCGGCGAAGACATGTATATCATGCAGAGCACCTCGAACCCGGCCAATGACAACCTGATGGAACTGCTGATCATGGCCGATGCGCTGCGCCGTTCCTCTGCCAGCCGTATCACCGCCGTCATGCCTTATTTCGGCTATGCCCGCCAAGACCGCCGCACCAAGGCGCGCACTCCGATCTCGGCCAAGCTGGTGGCCAATATGATCGCCGAAGCCGGGATCGAACGGGTGCTGACCATGGACCTGCACGCAGCCCAGATCCAGGGTTTCTTTGATATCCCGGTGGACAACCTCTATGCCTCGCCGATCTTTGCGCTGGACATCAAGAACCAGTTCAAAGACCAGCTTGAGGATGTAATGGTTGTCTCACCAGACGTGGGCGGCGTGGCCCGTGCCCGTGAATTGGCCAAGCGGATCAATGCGCCCCTGTCGATCGTCGACAAACGCCGCGAAAAGCCGGGTGAGATCGCCGAGATGACTGTGATCGGGAATGTCGAGGGCAAGAAATGTATCGTTGTCGACGATATGTGCGACACCGCCGGTACGTTGTGCAAAGCGGCTGAGGTAATCTTGGAACATGGCGCGACCGAAGTGCATGCCTATATCTCGCACGGCGTGATGTCTGGACCGGCGGTGGAACGTGTGTCCAACTCGGTGCTGAAAACTCTTGTGCTGACAGACACGATCCAGCCCACCGACGCGGTCAAGAACGCCCCCAATATCCGCATCCTGCCAACTGCGCCGCTCTTTGCGCAATCAATCATGAATATCTGGAACGGTCACTCGGTCTCGTCGCTGTTTGAAACCGACGTGCTGGGCCCGATCTATGAAGGTATTCTCTAACAGCTGAGCTTGGCGCAGAAATTTCGTGCATGAAATTTGCAAAAATCGTGCACGATTTTTCAGCGCCCGGCCGCAGGCAAGCGCCCGGCAAAAACCTTAGTAAAGTTCCCAATCGTCGTCTGACGCGACCTCGCCAATGGCGGTCCAGCTCATACGCACGCGCGCCACGCGGGTGTCAGACCAGGTGCGAAACACCAGGTCAAAACCGGTTTCGCTGACCTTATCAGCGACAATATCAGCCCGCACATTTGCGCCCTGATCCATGTCCCACAGCGACAAAGACACCTGTACCGTCGGAATGCTGCGGAAAGGTTCGGAAAACTTGACCTTTTTGCGCCGCTCCCGCGCGCCATGGCCCGTCCACATGTCACCACCAGAGGCAAAATCGGAAAACACTTCCTCATTGCCCTGATCCACCCCGATAAGCGAGCCTACATATTTGCGCATGATCCGCCTCTTGCGTCCTGTTCCGGGTTGGTCCTGCTTCCCGTCATGCGGGTATAACGCCCCTGCCCCGGCAATGGAAATGCCAAAGAAGGGTTTCGGAAGTGTTGAACAGGGCGCTGTGACGCTTTTGGCATATACATTCTTGGGTTTGACCTGTAAAAGCGCCCGATCAGCCTCCTCCCCGAGAAAGAATCCCTTATGATTGCCCCTTTGCAAGACGCGCTGTCCGAGCGCGGTTATGACACTTTGACCGATGTGCAGCAGGCGGTTTCCGCGCCTGAGCTGGTGGACAAGGATTTGCTGGTTTCAGCGCAGACCGGGTCGGGCAAGACGGTGGGCTTTGGCCTGGCGATTGCGCCGACTTTGCTGGGGGATGCCGAGCATATGGGCCGCGCGGATGCGCCTGTGGCCCTAGTGATCGCGCCAACGCGCGAATTGGCCTTGCAGGTGAAACGCGAATTGACCTGGCTTTATGGCAAGGCCGGGGCCTGGATCGCCTCCTGCGTGGGAGGCATGGATATGCGGGATGAGCGGCGCAATCTGGCGCGGGGGGCGCATATTGTCGTTGGCACGCCGGGGCGTTTGCGCGACCATATCGAGCGCGGCTCGCTGATCATGGATCAGCTCAAGGCGGTGGTGCTGGATGAGGCGGATGAGATGCTCGACCTCGGCTTTCGCGAGGATCTGGAATTCATGCTGGGCGAGGCGCCCGAGGATCGCCGCACCCTGATGTTCTCGGCCACAGTTTCGCCGATGATCGCCAAGCTGGCGCAGAATTTCCAAAGGGATGCGGAGCGGATCTCGACAATCTCGAACAAGCAGCAGCATTCCGATATCACCTATCAGGCGGTGCGCGTTGCGCAGCAGGACGGTGAACACGCGATCATCAACATCCTGCGCTATCACGAAGCAGAAAAGGCCATCGTCTTTGCCAATACCCGCGCGGCGGTGAACCGCTTGACGGCGCGGTTTTCCAACCGTGGCTTCGCGGTGGTCAGCCTGTCCGGTGAGCTGAGCCAAAATGAGCGCACCCATGCGCTGCAGGCCATGCGCGACGGGCGTGCCCGTATCTGTGTCGCCACCGATGTCGCCGCGCGCGGCATCGACCTGCCCAAACTTGAGCTGGTCATCCATGCGGAACTGCCCACCAATACCGAGGCGCTTTTGCACCGCTCTGGCCGCACGGGCCGCGCCGGCCAAAAGGGGATTTCGGCCATGGTCGTCACGCCGCGCAACGCCAAAAAGGCCGAGCGGCTATTGAAATGGGCCAAGATCAAAGCGGAATGGGTGGATGCTCCGTCTGCTGAAGATATCTATCGCAAGGACGAAGAACGCCTTTTGGCCGACCCGATCTGGTCCGAAGAGATTACGGATGAACAACAGGCCTTTGCCGCGCAATTGCTGGAGCAGCATTCGCCAGAGACCATCGCAGCGGCCTATTTCAAGCTCTATCAAGCGCGCAAATCCGCGCCAGAAGAGTTGGCCGACCCCGATAGCCGCCCGGAACGCAAAGAGCGCAAGGAACGCGCGCCCTTTGGTCCTTCGACCTGGTTCTCTTTGTCGGTGGGGCGCAATGATCGGGCCGAGGCGCGTTGGTTGCTGCCGCTGATCTGCCGTGTCGGTGGGATCACCAAAGAGGCGATCGGTGCCATTCGTGTGCAAAACAACGAGACCTTTGTCGAGATCGCGCAGGATGCGGTGCCGGGCTTTATCGATGAAATCGGCGATGGCGGTGAGTTGCAGGACGACGTGACCGTCACCAAGCTGGACAAGGCTCCGGATCTGGAACGCCGCCCGGCCGGTGGGGGCCGTGGTCCCAAGCCCGGCGGCAAACGCCCGCCACGTGGCGATTTCGACGACCGCCCGGCGCGCCCCAAGCGCGATGATGATCGCCCACGCAAGGCGTATAAACCACGTGATGACGAGCCCAAGCGCGAAAAGCCTGTGATCAAGAAGAGCGGCAAGGCGGTTTGGGGCAGTGACGCGCAAGAGGGCGAGGCGAAATTCAAAAAGCCGCGCGAGCGTCAGGAAGATGGGTCAGAGCGCTCTGACAAACCGTTTGGCGATCGTAAGTCCAAGCCTCACCGCAATGGCGGAGACGGGCCCAAAGGCAAGCGTGACGGTGACAAACCGCGCCACAAGTCGGATGGAAAGTCCTTTGGCAAGCCCAAAGGGAAACCAGCTGGAAAGCCCAAGGGAAAACCCGGTGCCGCTTCGGCCAGCAAACGTCTTGGGCCTCCACGTAAAGGTGGTGATGCACGACCGACGCGTCGCAAGTGATGTGAGGGAGTTGGGGCGCTGCCCCGCCCTGCGCAAGGCGCAGGACTCCCCGGGATATTTTTGGCCCAAAGAAACCCAATGTCGATCTAAAGAGAGCGGTTTCGCAAAGAAACAAAAAAGCCCCGGCTGCACGTCAAGGCAGCCGGGGCTTTTGATTTCTGAACAGCGGGTCGCTTAGAGTGCGGGCTGTTTTGCGGTCAGACCAAGGCTGGCAGCGATTGCCACCGTGTCCTGAAGCAGTTTGGCGGCGTCATCGACGCCGGCACCGGCTTCTTTGGTCTGGGTGTAGACGGCTTGCACCTCATCCACCAGCGCATCGTAAGTGGCCTGATCGACATCTGCCTTGGGCAGCGCCTTTTCAGCCAGCACCGACAGGCTTTCGCCGATTTCGGCAAAGCCACCGGTGACCACATATTCCTGTGCGCCTTTGTCGGTTTCCACGGTCAGGATACCGGGACGCAGGGTGGTGATCAGCGGAGCGTGGTTCGGCATCGCGGTCAGGTCGCCATCGGCACCTGGGATCTGCACCGAAGAGACCTGCGTCGACAGCAGGCTGCGTTCGGGGCTGACCAGATCGAATTGCATCGTGTCTGCCATTTTGTTTGTCTCCGTCTCCGGGTTGGCGGTGCGGGCACCGCCTGTCCCGTCGGTTAAGGAAAGATGTAGGGTGGGGTTTTACCCCACCGCCACATTAGGCAGCTTCAGCGGCCAGTTTCTCGGCTTTTTCCAGCACTTCGGCGATACCGCCAACCATGTAGAACGCGCCTTCGGGCAGGTGGTCATACTCACCGGCAACAACAGCTTTGAACGAGCTGATGGTGTCTTCGAGCGGAACCTGAACACCGTCGGAACCAGTGAAGACTTTCGCAACGTCGAAGGGCTGCGAGAGGAAACGCTGGATCTTACGCGCGCGGGCAACGGTCAGTTTGTCTTCTTCAGACAGTTCGTCCATGCCGAGGATCGCGATGATGTCCTGAAGCGACTTGTAGCGCTGCAGGATACCCTGAACGTCACGAGCCACCTGGTAGTGCTCTTCACCCACGATCTGTGGGTCCATCAGGCGCGAGGAGCTGTCGAGCGGGTCAACAGCCGGGTAAATGCCCAGCTCGGAGATCGCACGGTTAAGAACGGTTGTCGCGTCCAGGTGGGCGAAGGTGGTCGCCGGAGCCGGGTCGGTCAAGTCGTCCGCTGGAACGTATACGGCCTGAATGGAGGTAATCGAACCATTCTTTGTCGAGGTAATGCGTTCCTGCATCGCGCCCATGTCGGTGGCCAGTGTTGGCTGGTAGCCCACCGCCGAAGGAATACGACCCAAGAGAGCAGACACCTCGGAACCCGCCTGAGTAAAGCGGAAGATGTTGTCAACGAAGAACAGAACGTCGGTACCGGACTGGTCACGGAACTGTTCCGCCAGGGTCAGACCTGTCAGAGCAACACGGGCACGCGCACCGGGAGGCTCGTTCATCTGACCGTAAACCAGGGCCACCTGAGATTCCTCGAGGTTGTCCGGCTTAATAACGTTGGATTCGATCATCTCGTGGTAGAGGTCGTTGCCCTCACGAGTACGCTCACCAACACCCGCGAACACGGAGAAGCCCGAGTGCACTTTGGCGATGTTGTTGATCAGTTCCATGATCAGAACGGTCTTGCCCACGCCGGCACCGCCGAAGAGACCAATTTTACCACCCTTGGCGTAAGGAGCCAGCAGGTCGATAACTTTAATACCGGTCACGAGAACCTCGGACTCGGTGGACTGTTCTTCGAACTCAGGCGCTGGCTGGTGGATCGCGCGATATTCGTCGGCGTTCAGCGGTTCACCTTCGTCAACCGGTTCACCCACAACGTTCAGGATGCGGCCCAGGGTGGCGTTGCCAACCGGAACCGAGATCGGGCCGCCGGTGTCGGACACGGATTGACCGCGAACCAGACCTTCGGTCGCGTCCATCGCGATGGTACGAACGGTGTTTTCACCAAGGTGCTGAGCAACTTCGAGAACAAGGGTTTTGCCGTTGTTGTCGGTTGTCAACGAGTTCAGAATTTCAGGCAGGTGGTCTTCGAACTGCACGTCGACCACGGCGCCAATCACCTGAGTGATTTTGCCTTGTGCGTTAGCCATTTCTATTCTCCGATTCTTAGAGCGCCTCGGCGCCCGAGATAATTTCGATCAGTTCGTTCGTGATGACGGCCTGACGCGAGCGGTTGAATTCGATGGTGAGCTTGTCAATCATGTCACCAGCGTTTCGTGTCGCGTTATCCATAGCCGACATCCGGGCGCCCTGTTCCGAGGCACCATTCTCGAGCAGGCCCGAGAAGATTTGCGTCGCCACACCGCGCGGCAGCAGGTCAGCAAGGATGGCTTCTTCGTCCGGCTCATAGTCATAGAGCGTGGATTCGCCAGCCTCTTCCCCATCGGTCTCGTAAGAGGCGGGGATGATCTGCAATGCGGTGGGATCCTGGCTGATCACCGAGTTGAACTTGGCAAAGAAGATCGTTGCCACGTCAAATTCGTCAGCGTCAAAGCGTGCCAGAATACCGCGAGCGATGTCCTGAGCATTGCCATAGCCAAGATTTTTGACCTCGGACAGATCGACGTGATCAACGAAGAGATCTTCGTAATCGCGCTTCAGCTGTTCGCGGCCTTTCTTGCCAACAGTGAGAATTTTCACTGTCTTGCCTTCGGCTTTCAACGCTTCGATGCGGGTCCGCGCCAGTTTGACGATGGAGCTGTTGAAGCCCCCACACAGACCACGCTCGGCGGTCATGACCACCAGCAGCTGTACGTCGTCTTTACCGGTGCCGGCCAAAAGGCGCGGCGCGCTATCGCTGCCACCGACACCGGCGGCAAGCGACCCCATCACGGCGTTGAAGCGCGCGGCGTAGGGCCGCGCTGCCTCAGCAGATTCCTGGGCGCGGCGCAGTTTTGCTGCCGCGACCATCTGCATGGCCTTGGTGATCTTGCGGGTCGATTTGACCGACTCGATCCTGGTTTTTAGGTCCTTGAGACTGGGCATCGCCGGGCCTCCTTACGAGAAGTCAGCGGCGAATTCGTCCAGCGCAGCCTTGACCTTGTCTGCCAGCTCACCTTTGACCTTGCGGTCATTGTCGGTGATGTCTGCCAGCAGATCAGCGTGCTTGCCACGCAGATGCGTCAGCAGGCCAGCTTCGAAACGGGCAACGTCGGATACGTCAACTTTGTCCAGGTAACCATTGGTACCGGCGAAGATGATGCAGACGATTTCAGCGTTGGTCAGCGGCGAGTACTGAGCTTGCTTCATCAGTTCGGTCAGACGTGCACCACGGTTCAGCAGCTGCTGAGTTGCGGCGTCGAGGTCGGACCCAAACTGAGCAAACGCGGCCATTTCGCGATACTGAGCCAGGGACAGTTTAACCGGACCGGCAACCGAGGACATCGCCTTGGTCTGGGCCGAGGAGCCCACGCGCGAAACCGACAGACCGGTGTTCACAGCAGGACGGATACCTTGGTAGAACAGTTCGGTTTCCAGGAAGATCTGACCGTCGGTGATCGAAATCACGTTGGTCGGAATAAACGCGGAAACGTCGCCACCCTGGGTTTCAATGATCGGCAGAGCGGTCAAGGAACCTGCGCCGTTGTCTTCGTTCAGCTTGGCCGAACGTTCCAGCAGACGCGAGTGGAGGTAGAAAACGTCACCAGGATAAGCTTCGCGGCCTGGTGGGCGGCGCAGCAGCAGGGACATCTGACGGTAGGACACGGCCTGCTTGGAGAGGTCATCATAGATGATCAGCGCGTGGCGGCCATTGTCACGGAAGTGCTCGGCCATCGCGGTCGCGGCGTAAGGCGCCAGGAACTGCATCGGGGCCGGGTCAGAGGCGGTCGCAGCAACAACGATCGAGTATTCAATCGCGCCGGACTCTTCCAGTTTCTTAACCAGCTGCGCAACGGTGGAACGCTTTTGGCCAACCGCAACGTAGATGCAGTACAGCTTTTTGCTTTCATCGTCGCCTGCGGCGTCGTTGTAGGATTTCTGGTTCAGGATCGCGTCCAGAGCAACGGCGGTTTTACCGGTCTGACGGTCACCAATGATCAGCTCGCGCTGGCCACGGCCAATCGGGATCATCGCGTCAACGGATTTGAGGCCAGTCGCCATCGGTTCGTGAACCGACTTACGCGGGATGATGCCTGGAGCTTTGACGTCGGCAACCAGACGCTTGTCTGTGTTGATCGGACCTTTGCCGTCGATCGGGTTACCCAGACCGTCAACAACGCGACCCAGCAGCTCGTCACCAGCAGGAACGTCCACGATGGAGTTCGTACGCTTAACGGTGTCGCCTTCTTTAATGTCGCGGTCGGAACCGAAGATAACGATACCAACGTTATCGGTTTCCAGGTTCAGGGCCATGCCCATGATGCCACCTGGGAACTCGACCATTTCACCCGCCTGGATGTTGTCGAGGCCGTGGACACGGGCAATACCGTCCCCAACGCTCAGCACGCGACCAACTTCGGCAACTTCGGCTTCCTTGCCGAAGTTTTCGATCTGGTCCTTCAGGATCGCAGAAATCTCTGCAGCTTGGATACCCATTTATCCGACCTCTTTCATTGCATTCTGGAGGGAGTTGAGCTTGGAGCGGATCGACGTGTCGATCATCTTCGAGCCCACCTTAACGACAAGACCGCCGATGAGAGATTCATCAACGGTCGCATTGATTTTGACGTCTTTGCCTACGGAGGCTTTGAGCGTCTCGGCTAGTTTGGCGGCCTGCGCATCAGACAGCGCGGTGGCAGAGGCGACTTCTGCGGTCACTTCGCCTTTTTCCTCTGCCAGCATGTCACGCAGTGTTGCGATCAGCTGAGGCAGAACAAACAGACGACGCTTTTGAGCCATCAGGCCCAGCGCGTTTGTGACGGCCGGAATGAGGCCCATCTTGTTAGCAATTGCCGCCACGGCTGTTCCTTGAGCATCACGGCTATAGACCGGCGACGAAATCAGATCGCGCAGGTCAGCACTGTCATCCAGCGCCGCCGAAAGGTCATCAAGGTTGGCTTCGAGCTTGGGGAGATTCTTGCTCTCCTTAACAATCTCGAAGATGGCGGTGGCATAGCGCGCGGCGATGCCGGAGGAAATCGATGCAGATTCTGACACGTCCACCCTTCCGATATTAGCCCCCGTGACGCGACGGGATCCGGCGCATCCGAGGGCGTTTCGAGTTCTTGATTTGCATCAAGAGACATAAATCGACGCGGATGTAGCAGAGCTATGCAAACCTAGCAACATGCTAAGGCATTTTTAACTTGGGCGCTAAACCCATATAAAACAGGGGGTTGCTGAAAAGTGCGACTTTCTGCGCCGATTCAAGATGCATCTATTTTCGACTTTTTTGAGAGAATCCCCGACTTCGGGATAAAAATCGCGGTCAAATTGTCCGTTTTGGGCGAAGACCACGTCGCGACCAAGGGGAACAATACCGGCATTCCGGGCGTCATTTGTTGAGCTTTGCCGCTGCGCTGAGATACGCGCGGTTTTTCGATGATTTTTCTGTCCGGCTCGCTTAACCTTTCTTTAACGAATTTCGCACGCCGGAGGGTCGGCGGCAGTAAACCAGTTCTTTGGTATGGGGGTTTGACAATGTATTTGGCACTTTTGGGTTTGGCCGCTTTGGGCCTGTTGGGGTCCATGGTCTTGGGATCATCCGATGATTCCGGTGATGATGACGGGGCCGATGATGCGATCACCGATGACACGCCGGTTGTTGAAGAGCCGGACTCCGAAGATTTGGGGGCCACGGTAACCACCAGTGCGGATGGGTCTGTCACTGTGGATCTGGGCGAAGACGAAACCGGGTCATTGGTGTTGTTCCGGTATTCGGATACCGAAGATGCAGGCGTTGGCCTGTCGGAATCCTTTTCCTACGAACTCTATCTCCTACCCGAAGATGGCAGCATTCCTGAATTCAGCTATTCCGGCGCAAATGACCCCCGCTTGGATGGGTCGGAAACGTTGCAGGAGCTTTCGGAGGCTCTGGATTTGCAGCCCGTGGCCAGTTGGGATCTGGGGGAGATCCTCCCGATCAATGAAGAGCCTTTTATCATCGACAACACGGTTGCCGCGCCGGTCATTCAATCGGACCACCCAATCGCCGTTTACGATGTCGAGGCCAACACTGATGGCGATGAAATCATTTATTTGCGCCCCGAGGGCTATGTCCCGCCGCCACCGACCCATCTGGGGGCCGAGCAAGAGGATGTTTCTGACAACACAACCGGCAGCGAAGAGCCCGATTGGTTGGTTGGCCAAGCTGAAGGGATCGTGATTGACGGCGCTGGCGGCGATGATCGTTTGGAAACCAGATATGCGAACATAACACTGATTGGTGGCGACGGGGACGATGACCTGTATGCCTATAGTGACAACACCAGTGTCGAAGGCGGGGCCGGAGACGACCGGATCGATTTGATCTCGAACGGTGTGGCCTATGGGGGCGAAGGTGAAGACTATATCACTTATTATGGCAGTGAAACTGTCGTTGAAATCCATGGCGGCGAAGGAAATGATCGCATTTACGGGCGTGGTCCCAGCGGTGAGATCTTTGGCAACGCGGGCGATGATTTTCTCGGAATTGCGAATGGTGTGACCGGGCATGGCGGTGACGGCAACGACCATCTGCAAATTGAAAGCGGAGGGATCGGCGATGCCGGGGCGGGGGATGACCTGATTACAACTGGCAACTTTCTCAATGACGAAGATGGGGCTGTCACAATCACCGGCGGTGAAGGCACAGACACCTTTAGGTTGGGAATCCGAAACCCCTATGGTTCTGACGAAATCGAATACGCAACAATCACAGACTTCAATCCAGACGAGGATGTTTTGGAACTCTCGCTGTGGAGTTCACCGAGTTACAGCATTGAAGAGATCACGATTGTTGAGGCAACAGAAGGCGGTCACACAGACGTTTTGGTGGAATTTTCTCACGACCATTCTGAGACAGCGACGGCTATTGTCCGGCTTACCGGGGTGACGGGCCTGTCTGCTGACCAGATTGTTGTGACCTGATCTGGTCAGGGTGTCGTTGCTGCATCAATTCGGAAGCAATCAGAGATAGGGGTGTGAATTGTTACCCTTGACGCCAATTCGCGCCAACTCGCTTGAATGTCGGCATCTCTTTGACATTATTCACGTCAAGGATGTGGGTGGCGAATTGAGTCGCCTGGTTTGGCTTGGAATTTGCAAGCCATGTTACCGGTGGGATTGAAAGAATGTATCTAGCGCTATTGGGCTTGGCCGCCATGGGCCTGTTGGGAACACTGTTTGCAGGATCTTCTGACGGAGGCGAGGATTCAGAAACGCCTGAAACAGAAAGCCCGCTAACTCCCGAAACACCGGAAGACCCGGAAACAGAGCAGCCAGAGGTTGTTGTCACCGAACTCCAGAACGGCGCTTTGCGCATCGAGCAAGTCGAAGGCGCGCCCGCCGATCTGGTTACGATTGTGTCCGAGACTGAAAACGCGCCAGGCGGTCAAGGATCATCGCGGGAGCATGAATATCACGCCACTGTTTATATGGTTTCCGAGGGCTTTGATATTGACGCCGCCTTGGCTGATTTCAGTGCAGTGGCTGGCGACTATGATGATTTCGAACAGTATCTGAGGGTCAACGGAGCAGAAGCAGTCACCAGTATCGATTTGGGCAGTGTTGGGTATGACAATTCTTCTTACCCTGGCAGTGGCGCCTACGATCCAGATTATTGGGACGACCGCACGCCCGTTCCTGACTTTGAAACCGATCTATCGAACACTTTTGTGTTTCAAAATCTTAATGGCAGCCTTGCGGAGTTTGATCCCTCAGAGGGCATGCCTTACGGCCTTCCTGTAATTGGGACGGATGGGGATGACCTGATCGAAGTCACCCCAACGCCAAGCACGGATGGCTGGCTTGGGCTCTTTACAGACGCGCTTGACGGCAATGACACGATTACGCTTGCGCCTGATGCAAGCGGCAGACTGGGCGAGGTCGAAGGCGGCAATGGCGATGACCTGATCCACAGCTTGAGCGCCCATCACATCGATGGTGAAGCCGGGGATGATACGATCGATGTCGGACCGTCGGGCTTTGTTTATGGCGGCGAGGGAGATGACGTTATTCGCCTGGATAACTCCGAAGATTTTGAGGGCGATCACGATGTCTTTGGCGAAGCCGGCGATGATTACCTGGTTGGTGTTCTGAATGCCTCAGTGTCGGGCGGTGAAGGGGCTGATACCCTGACAGCCGTACATGGGGATACCTATGAATTCGGTGACGGGGTGTATCTGACTGGCGGTAGCGGTGCCGACACATTCCAGATCACCACGATGGACGACTCTGTCGGCGGGACCGCCGATAACCCGGAACGCTTGGCCTCTATCTCCGATTTCGACCCTCTCAAAGATGTACTCGTCCTGTCCTCCAACCTGCCGGGCCCGATCACACCGACCTATGCGGATGGCACTTTGTTGCTGGAACTGGGCGATGGCAGCTTTGCCAGCGTGTATCTGGGCGTCGAGAATTTCGATGTTTCAACAATCACCTATGCCGATATTGAGGGTGAGGTCGACACCGCTTTTGCCACAACGCAGGCTCCCGATCTGGGGGCAACGCTGGTTCAGAATGAAGACGGAACTGTTTCGATAGAACTGGGCGAAGACGACAATGGCAGCATCCAAGTGTTCTGGGTCTCAGAGGAAGGCGACACTCATGTAGGCCACCCTGGTTCCTCAGGCGAAAGTGAACATTCGGTGATGGTCTTCTATGTGCCCGAAGGTGTTGAAATCCCAGACAGGTTTTATGATTTGCCTGAAGACGAACTCGAATTAATTCGGGAACACGGAATATCTGGCCTAGCCAGCGTTTTTGATTTAACCCTTTTGGACAGCTGGTACATGGGCACGACTGGTAGCAACGACGAAGGTTTTTTTGATGATGGTTTGATGCCACGTGAGTGGAACAACCTGACCGCCCCGCCACAATTCATCTCTGATGAGCCCCTGACTTATCACCATTATTTCGACGGATCATCGGGCATTCAGACTATTCCCGATGAAGCCACCTATTTGCGCAACTTCCCTGTCTATGGATCAGAAGAAGGTGATGAGATCATCTCTGATTCAACTCACATCGACGCGGAGGGAGGAGATGACACGATTGTTGCAGACGGTGCCGGCTACATCCTTGGGGGTGACGGAAACGATCTCATTACCGCCGAGGAAACCGGGGCAATTGGTGGTGGCTTCGGGAATGATACCATCATTGCCGAGGATGCTTTTGGCGTCTGGGGGGGCCAGGGCGATGATGCGATCCATCTGACAGCGGCAGGAGTAAACAATGACGGTCATGCCAATGGCGAAGGCGGCGATGACTATATTGTGGTTGTCGGCAATGAGGACGCGCATGGCGACAGCGGGAACGACACTGTGACGGCGGTTCATCGCGCGGGCGAGGGTGTGCCATTGCTTGAGGGTGGTTCCGGCTTTGACACATTCCAAGTCGCAGCCCCTGACCTGACGACCGGTGGCACAGCGGATGCCCCAGTGGAATTGGCCCGCCTTGCCGATTTCGACCCGGCTGAGGATGTGCTTGTCCTGTCCTCCAACCTGCCCGGACCGGTCACGCCGACCTATTCGGATGGCACGCTTTTGCTGGAACTGGGCGATGGCAGCTTTGCCAGCGTTGACCTTGGGGTCGACAGCTTTGATGCTTCTACCATCGTCTTTTCCGATGTCGAAGCTGGTGTCGAAGCGGCCTTTGCATCTTAGAGCACCTCGGTCAGATCACGCGTTACCCTCCCACTGGATCCGCAACCTTGCCCGGTTTCGGGGTCAGCACATCCAGAGGGGACAGCACCTTGGCCGCTTCGCCCACACCGCGGTGGCGGGGTGGGTGGCGTTTTGAAGCCAGCACCATCATCACGCCCCCGGCCATGATCGCCGGGATCGCGCGGCCGGTCCTTTCCCAAAATGGGCCGGTTTTCATCCAGAACCGCCGGGTCGAGGGCGGCTGGTAAAGCACAGACAGATGCGCCTCGGGGACAAAATCGTGCTGACGCAGCTGTGCTTCGAGCTGACCAGATGTGTAGGGGCGACCAAAGCCAAACGGCGTCTTATCCGCCCGCGCCCAAAGCCCGGTGCGATTGGGCACGATGAACAGTGCCTGCCCACCGGGGCCAAGCACACGATAGGCTTCCTCAAGCACTTCGACCGGGCTTTGTGAGGTTTCCAGCCCGTGCATCAAAACCAGCTTGTCCACATGGCCGGTTTCCAGCGGCCACATGGTTTCTTCGCACAGCACGCTGACATTGGACATGCCCGCAGGCCAGGGCATCACCCCCTGCGGCGCGGGCATCAAGCCAACCACCCGGCGCGCGGTGGGCAGATAGGGGCGCAGCAGCGGCACGGCAAAGCCAAACCCGGCCACGGTCTGCCCCTTGGCGCGATCCTCGGGCCAGAAAGTACGCACCTGGTCGCGAATGATCTTTTGCGCTGCACGCCCCAGCGCGCTGCGGTAATAGAAATCGCGCAAAACTTGTACGTCCAGATGCATGGTAGCCCCATTGCAGCCCCGTGACAGATGCGTCACTCTGGGGGCACTCTGTCATTGACCGTAAGGAAACGCCATGCCTTTCGAAGTTGTTACCGTCCCCTGTCTGGAAGACAACTATGCCTATCTGGTGCACAGCGCTGACGGCGTGGCCATCATCGACGCCCCCGAAGCCGCGCCGATCATTGCAGCGCTTGAGGAACGCGGCTGGCCCCCCGGGGTGATCATGATCACCCACCACCATTGGGACCATGTACAAGCGGTTGATGAGCTGAAGGCCAAATATGGTTGCCCGGTCATGGGACCCAAGGCCGAAGAGGACAAGATCAAGAAACTCGACATGGCCCTGGACGACGGATTTTCCGGCGGCACCGATGATGGGCTGTGCCAGGTGATGTCTGTTCCGGGTCACACGCTTGGCCATATCGCGTATTATTACCCCAAGGGTGGTGCCGTGTTCACCGCCGATAGCCTGATGGCGCTGGGATGTGGCCGCCTGTTTGAAGGCACACCAGACATGATGTGGGAGAGCCTCAGCAAGCTCGCCGCGCTACCGCCGGAAACCATGGTCTATTCCGGCCATGAATACACGATGGGCAACGCAAAATTCGCGCTGACCATTGACCCTGACAATGCGGCGCTTACATCACGCATCCAAGACATTGAAACTGCCCGCGCCGAAAACAAGCCAACCGCGCAGGTGCCGCTGTCTTTGGAACTGGCCACCAACCCGTTTTTGCGCGCCTCTGATCCAGGCATTCGCAAGGGTCTGGGGCTGGAAGACGCAACAGATGCCGACGTCTTTGCCGAAATTCGCGCCCGCAAGGACAATTTCTAGCGGAAATCACGCTCGGTTACGGGAAAGCGGCCAAAAGTGACCGGGCCTGACAAAGAAAAAACTTGAAGCTTGGCGGTAATCGACCAAACTTTAACCTTAAGAAGACATGCTGGCGGTCAACGGCAGCGCACAAACAAGAGGAGCACTCCCGTGCCTTCATTTTCGAATACACTTGAGCAGGCAATCCACGCAGCTTTGGCCCTGGCCAATTCCCGAAGCCATGAATTCGCAACGCTTGAGCATTTATTGCTCGCGCTGATTGATGAACCGGATGCGGCCCGCGTGATGAAAGCCTGTTCCGTGGATACGGAAGAACTGCGCCAAACTCTGGTGGAGTTTGTCGATGAGGATCTGGCGAATCTGGTGACCGATATCGAAGGCTCCGAAGCGGTTCCGACAGCGGCCTTCCAGCGTGTGATTCAGCGCGCGGCGATCCATGTGCAATCATCCGGCCGGACTGAGGTGACCGGGGCCAATGTGCTGGTCGCCATCTTTGCCGAGCGCGAATCCAATGCCGCCTATTTCCTGCAGGAGCAGGATATGACGCGCTATGATGCGGTGAATTTCATCGCCCATGGCGTTGCCAAAGACCCGGCCTATGGCGAAAGCCGCCCGGTTTCCGGTGCCGAAGAAGAGGAAGAAGCGCCACAGGTCGAGCCACAGCAAGCTGGGGCTGAAAAGGAAAGCGCGCTGGCGAAATACTGCGTTGATCTGAACGTCAAGGCGGGTGAGGGCGATATCGACCCGCTGATTGGCCGTGACCACGAGGTGGAACGCTGCATTCAGGTGCTCTGCCGCCGGCGCAAGAACAATCCACTGCTGGTGGGTGATCCTGGCGTGGGTAAAACCGCGATTGCCGAAGGTCTGGCACGCAAGATTGTCGCAGGGGAAACGCCCGAAGTGCTGTCGAACACCACGATTTACTCGCTGGATATGGGCGCATTGCTGGCCGGCACCCGTTATCGCGGTGATTTTGAAGAACGGCTAAAGGCGGTTGTGACCGAATTGGAAGATCACCCAGATGCGGTTTTGTTCATCGATGAAATTCATACGGTTATCGGCGCTGGCGCGACCTCGGGCGGGGCGATGGATGCCTCGAATCTGCTGAAACCTGCCTTGCAGGGTGGCAAGCTGCGCACCATGGGCTCGACCACTTACAAAGAGTTCCGCCAGCATTTCGAAAAGGATCGCGCGTTGTCGCGTCGCTTCCAAAAAATCGACGTGAATGAGCCGTCGGTTGATGACACCGTCAAGATCCTCAAGGGCCTCAAGCCGTATTTTGAAGAACATCACAGCGTGAAATACACCGCTGATGCCATTAAATCCGCGGTGGAACTGTCGGCGCGCTATATCAATGACCGCAAGCTGCCGGACAAGGCGATTGACGTGATCGATGAGGCTGGTGCCGCCCAGCATCTGGTTGCCGAAAGCAAACGACGCAAAACCATCGGTGCCAAAGAGATCGAGGCCGTTGTCGCCAAAATCGCGCGCATCCCGCCGAAAAACGTCTCTAAAGACGATGCCGAGATGCTGAAGGATCTGGAAAAGACCCTGAAACGCGTGGTGTTTGGTCAGGACAATGCCATCGACGCGCTGTCGTCGGCGATCAAACTGGCGCGGGCTGGTCTACGCGAGCCTGAAAAACCCATCGGCAACTACCTGTTCGCCGGTCCAACCGGTGTGGGTAAAACTGAAGTTGCCAAGCAATTGGCCGATAACCTTGGTGTGGAACTGCTGCGTTTCGACATGTCGGAATATATGGAGAAACACGCGGTGTCGCGTCTGATTGGTGCGCCTCCCGGCTATGTTGGCTTTGATCAAGGTGGCCAGCTGACCGATGGTGTCGATCAGCACCCGCATTGCGTGCTGCTGCTTGACGAGATCGAAAAGGCGCATCCGGATGTTTACAACATCCTACTGCAGGTGATGGATCACGGCACGCTGACCGATCACAATGGTCGCACGGTGGATTTCCGCAATGTGATCCTGATCATGACTTCGAATGCTGGCGCGGCTGAGCAGGCGAAATCCGCCATCGGCTTTGGCCGTGACCGCCGCGAGGGTGAGGATACCGCTGCAATTGAACGCACCTTTACGCCGGAATTCCGCAACCGTCTGGATGCGGTGATCAGCTTTGCACCGCTGCCCAAGGATGTGATCCTGCAGGTGGTTGAGAAATTCGTACTGCAGCTCGAAGCGCAGTTGATGGATCGTGGTGTGTCGATTGAACTGACCCGTCCGGCGGCTGAATGGCTGGCGGATAAGGGCTATGATGACAAAATGGGGGCGCGCCCGCTGGGTCGCGTTATCCAGGAACACATCAAAAAGCCACTCGCCGAAGAGTTGCTATTTGGCAAGCTGATGAAAGGTGGTCTGGTCAAGGTGTCGATCAAGGATGGCGAGCTGGTGCTGAACCTCGAAGGGCCAAAAACGCCCAAGATCAGCTCAAAGAAAAAACCACCTCTGCTGACCGCAGATTGATGCGCTGGCTTGCGCCCCTCATTGGGGCCGCCATGCTCCTGGCAAATCAAACCCAGGCGGACTCGTTCCGTCTGGGTTTTCCTTTGGACTGCACCATTGGGGAAACCTGTTTTGTCGAGGATTACGTCGATCACGACCCGGCCAAAGGCAAACAGACCGATTTTGCCTGCGGGTTGAACAGCCGCGACGGGCATAAGGGCACGGATTTCGCCCTGCTCAGTTTTGACGAGATCGCCAAGGGCGTCGCCGTTCTGGCCGCCGCCGATGGCGTGGTGTTTCGCACCCGCGATGAAATGCCGGATGATCGGCTCATGCGCGGTGTTACGAGCCAGAATGCCTGCGGGAACGCAGTGATCGTGACCCATGCAGATGGCTGGCGTACACAATATTGCCACCTGAAACTGGGTTCGATCACCGTTCAACCTGGCGAAACTGTCGAACAGGGGCAGGTCTTAGGTTTCGTTGGTCTGTCAGGCCAAACCAACCACCCGCATCTGCATTTTTCGCTCTATCAAGGCAAAGCCCTGGTTGATCCGTTTCAAACCGGCCCATTGGGGCAATGTGAGACCTCAGATACCAGTCTTTGGCAAGAGCCCATCCCCTATACCAAAACCGGGATCATGACCGCCGGGTTTTCTGACCACATCCCGGATCTGCAAGAAGTGCGCGATGGCAGCGCCTTTCGCGAAACAAGCGCCGCGAGCCAGCCGCTTGTTGTCTACATGCACGCCGCCTATGCCCAACATGGCGATCTGCTGACCCTGTCTGCGCAAGGCCCGGAGGGTGAGATTTTTGAACGCGAAATCGTATTAAAATCCCCACAGGCCAGCCATTTGCGCGCCTTTGGCCGCAAGGCCCCGGCAGGAGGTTGGCCCAACGGCGAATATCTGGGCGAGGCACTGCTGACCCGCAAGGGTAAGGTGATCGCCCATCGCTTTGCCCATTTGACAGTGAATTAGCGCTCGGTCAGCTTTAGCTCGATACGGCGGTTCTGCGCCCGTGCTTCGGCTGAGTTCTCGGGATTGACCGGCTGGTATTGCCCGAACCCGTTGGCCGCCAGCCGCTGGGGCGCGATACCGTAGGATTCGATCAGGTCGCGCACCACGGACAACGCCCGCGCCTGGCTAAGCTCCCAGTTATCGGCAAATTCCGCACCGGGGCGGACCGGGACATTGTCCGTATGGCCGTCAACCCGGATCACCCAATCAATGCCATCGGGAATTTCATTGGAAATCTCACGCAGGATATTGGCGACCTTGGCGATCTCGCGTTTGCCCAAGGCAGAGAGTTCGGAATCGCCGGGCGGGAAGAGAACCTCGGAAGAGAAGACAAACCGGTCGCCTTCGATCCGCACCCCTTCGCGGGTGCCGACAACATCGCGCAGGCGACCAAAGAACTCGGACCGATAACGTTCCAGATCTTTTTTCTCTTCTTCCAGACGTTTGCGCTCGGCCTCTTCCAGCTTGCGGCGCTTGCGTTCCTCAGCGGCAAGGCGGGCAACGGCGGCGTTCAGTTCCGAGCCAAGGTTTTGCAACTGCACCTGCGCCTCGATATCGCGGACCTTGGCGTCATCCAAGAGCGCCTGCAATTCCCCCAACTGCTGACGCAACGCGGCAACCTGCTGGTTCAGCAACTCCGCCTGCTTTTCGGCTTTGGTGGCGCGGTCTGTGCTCTCTGCCAATTCCGATTGCGCCTGCGACAGCAAGACCTGTTTTTCCTCTGCTTTGGTCAGTCTGGCCTCAAGGTCAGCCTCGGCTGCCTTTTGTGCGGCGAGGGCCGCAACCAATTTGGCGCGCACATCCTCGACCGAGCTTTGCGCCTCAAGCCGCGCTGCCAAAGCTGCGGCAAGCCGTTCTTCGAGCGAGCGACTGTCATCTTCGACCTGAACGGCCCGCGCCTCAGCCTCGGCCAAGGATTTTCGCAGACCGGCGATGACAGTATCGCGTGCGGTATCGCGGGTTTTGGCCGCTTCCAGTTCAGCAGCCAAGCGATCAGCGCGGTTTTGCGCCGCGATGAGTTCTGCCTGATCAACAGCAGCTTCGCCGAGCGAGGTCAGCTGCTGGGTCAAATCGGCGTTTTCAGCGCTGAGCGCATCGATGCGCAATTGACGTTCATCCGAGCGTTTCACGGCTGTGTCCAACTCGGTTTGCAACCCGGCAACCTGCCCCTGCAGCTCGGCCACACGGGCATCGCCAGCCGAACCTTGCGCTTCTGACGAAGACAGTCGTGCCGCAAGATCAGCGGCCTGCGCCTTGAGATCATCCAACCCGGATTGCGCCGCCACCAATTGCGCCTGTGCGTCTTTGGCCGCGATCTCCAGAACTCGGCGCTGTTCAACGGCCACCGCCATTTCTGACGCCGCCTCGGCAGCCTGCGCTTTTGCGGTTGCAAGCTGTTCGCTCAGACTGTCGTTCTTGGTCTGCAACGCCGTCAGCTCTGTTTCCAAGGCTTGCGCTTCGGTCAAGCGCGCCAGGGCGGCGGCGAGTTGAGCGGAAAGATCCGACAGCTTCGTCTCAGACGCGGTCGCCGCCTGTTCTGCCTGTTTCAGGGCGGCCTCAGCCTTGGCACGGGCGTCACGTTCATCGGCCAGGGCCGTTTCGGCGGCCAAGCGCGCGTTGCGCTCTTCGACCAGCGCAGTCCCGGCATCGGTTCGGGCGGCGCGTTCATCTGTCAGAGCGGTTTCTGCATCTGCGCGCGCGGCTTGCTCTGCCTTAAGATCGGCCTGCAGTTGTGACAGGCGCGTATCGGCTTCGCTGCCCGCGGCCTTGAGCTGGGCCAACTCGGCCTCAAGACGGGTCTGTTCGACCTGGGCCACATCCAGTTGCGCCTGCAAATCGGTGGCTTTGGTCTGACCGGCGATGAGTGCGGCGGCTAACTGCGCGTTCAAATCCGCCTCAGCCTTGCGGGCGGCAGCGAGCAGGGTCAGGGTTTCCTCGGCCTTTTTGCGCTCTTCCTCCAGCGCGAGCGTCATGGCTGTCAGCTCGGCCCCCGCCTCTTCAAGGCGTTTGCGAAGGAGTTCAGCGGTTTGCGCCTCGGCCAAACGCTGTTTTTCCTCTTCGCTCAGCGCCTTTTTGGTGTCGTCCAATTCGCCGGTCAGCGTGCCAATCTGCGCCTCTTGGGCGGCGTTTTTGTCCTGAAGGTCTTTCAGGACCGCCTCTAGCGCTTCGCGTTTGGCCGCTGCCAACAAAGCAGCCTCGGCCTGTTCATCGATCTGGGATTTCGCCTGGGTCAAAGCGGCTGTCAGATCGTCCCGTTCGCTGAGAAGCCCGGCGACCTGCTCTTCGAAACTGGCGATCCGATCAGCGGCGGCAGCAAGATCGGCAGCCTGACGGTCGCGGGTCGCTGTCAGGGCCGAGATGATCTGTGCCTGTTCGGTCAGCCGGGTTTCATTGTCATTAAGCGTGGCCTGCAATTCGCCCAGCTCGTTATTCAGGGCGGTGTTGCGGCGTTCCTGAACGCCCAAGGCCTGCGCCAAAGCAGCGACTTCGGAGGCCAGCGAATCCAGCTCGGTTTCCTGCCCGGAAATGGTTTCGCGCAACACAAATTGCACGGCCATAAAGATCGACAGCACAAAGGTCAGAACCAGCAATAGCCCGGTCATCGCATCAACGAAACCCGGCCAGATAGAGGCCTGGAACCGGGCACCGGTGCGACGGGACAGCGCCATGGCTTAGCCCTCGTCCAGACGGGAGCGGGTGGCCTGGGCCTGGGTCAGTTTGCGCCCAAGCGAGGCAAGATCGGTGCGCAGCTCGGCCATGCTTTCCTGACGACCGGCGGCGATTTCCTCGAGGATACGCAGCATTTGCACGTCGATCGAGCGCAGGCGCATGCGGCTTTCGGCATCCAACCCTTCGTTGCTTTCTTTTTCGCGGATCGCCTCGGCCAACAGCTCCTGCCCCTCGGCGATGCGCGCCATGGAATTGGCGGTGGGGGCGGTGGCCTCGATCCGTTCGGTCATGCGTTCCAGCGAATCTGCCAGTTGCGCAAGCCGGTTATCCACATCCGCCCTACCCTGTTCAGAACGGGCAAAGAGCAATTGAAGACGTTCCATTTGCTCGGCCATCTGGTCCAGCACAACGCCCGCCGCGCCCAGATCGGGCCCGTCGCCATCGGAGGAAAAGCCTAGCTTGGTGATGGAGCTCAGCCATTCCTCAAGCTCGCGGTAAAAGCGGTTTTGACCATGACCGGCAAAGAGTTCCAGCAGACCAACAATCAGCGAGCAGGCCAAACCCAGCAGGGATGAGGCAAAGGCAACGCCCATACCGCCCAACTGGCTTTCCAGCCCGGTCATAAGGCGGTTGAACACCGCGACACCCTCTTCGCCCTCTTGCGGGGCAAGGCCGCGGATCGTGTCGACCAGGGCCGGAACCGTGGTCGCCAACCCGTAGAAAGTGCCGAGCAGACCAAGGAAGATCAGCAAGGACACGATGTAACGCGTGATCTCGCGCGCCTCGTCGATCCGGGTCGCAACCGAATCCAGGATCGAACGGGTCGAGGTGGTGTTGATCTGCATGCGCCGATCATGGCGGCCAAGCAGCGTCGCCAGAGGGGCCAAGAGCTGTGGAGCCTTGGCGCGCAACCCCTGATCGCCAGGACGGGCAAAATTCAAAATCCAGCGCACGGAGGTCATCAATTGCGCCACCTGCCAGAAACAGGCCAGCACCCCGATCACAAAGACAAACAGGATAAACCCGTTCAGATAGGGGTTGGCCTCGAACACCGGTAAGACGCGCGGCAAGGCCAAAACGGCCCCGGCAATGGACAAGCCCAAAACCGACAGCATCATGAAGACCTGACGGACGGGTTGAGAGAAATGCGGCTCGGCCTCGAGGTCGGGCTGGTCCATCGGACACCTGACACGTTGTTTTGCTTTGGCTAGAGCCTAAGCTTTTGCAACCGTTTCGCCAAGTGCTTATGCGCGCAAGGCTTTGACCCGCTCTGTCAACCAGTGCAAATCGGCGTCAGGCACGCCCAATTCGTCCAAATGCGCGGCAGTATTGTAGAGATATTCGCAATTTGGCCCGCGCCCGCCATGGGCCTGCGCGATGATCTGCGCCTGCTCTTCGAGGCTAAGCGCGCCAGTATATTGGACGTGATCGGGGTCTATCACATAAGATACGGCATCGACCCGGCGGCCATCGCCCAGATTTACAGGCAAAACACGCTCAAGATAGGCGGCAGAGACCAGCTCGCGTTCGCGTAAATAAGCCAGTGCTTGCTCTTCGGTCCCCGGGGCCGCGCGCAGGGCCAAGCCATCGCACGATGTCTCGGCATGTTCGTCCAAGGCCAGGACCAAACCTGGTTTTTCCTCAGTGCCGCGATGATGGATCGAATACATGCAGAAACTGCGCGCATATCCGCTTAGCCGCGCCGGTTGGCTTTCGACAACCTCAAAGCCCGGGTTCCACAGCAGCGATGCATATCCAAATACCCAAAGTGTCATGTCTGGTCCTTATCCCTTGGCCGCTGTAAACACGATTGCGCAGGTCAGGAAAAGGGGTCGCAGGTGAAACGGTTGATCTTGGGCGTGGTTTTAGTGGCATTGGCCTGGTCGGGTTGGTGGTTCTGGCAGGCGAGCGCAACACGCGGGCAGGTCGAGGCCTGGTTTGAGGACCGGCGCGCAGATGGATGGGTCGCCGAGTATTCCGAAATTTCCGTCCGGGGCTTTCCCAACCGGTTGGACGTAACCCTAACCGATCTGTCCCTCGCCGATCCCAAATCCAACATGGTTTGGGAGGCTGCGTTTTTTCAGATCCTGTCGCTAAGCTATGACCGCAATCATCACATTCTGATTTTCCCGGATCAGCAAACCCTGTCCTATCAGGGCAAACAGCATGAGATCACCAGCGACGGGTTGCGCGCCAGCGTGGTGTTTGAAGAGGGTCGGATTGAACGGCTAAACGCCGAAGCCGAGACCCTGAATTGGGACGGGATCGCGTTGGCTACGACGACAGCGGCGTTTTTACGGCAGGATGAGCAACTCTATCAACTTGCCGTTTTGGCCGAAGCGATTGCGCAGAACGCCACCGGACTCGCCGTGGTCAATGACGGGCGGGCGAGCAACGCAAAACTCAATGCCTTGGTGCAATTTGATCAGGATTGGTCGCTGGCCTCAGTGGAAATGGCCCGTCCGCAACCCACACATATTGACCTGAAACAGCTGTCTTACCAGCTAGATGGTCTGGAATTGGAAATGGCGGGTAAGCTGGATGTCTCGGCCAGTGGGCTGGGTGACGGAGAGCTCACTTTGCGCGCAGTGAATTGGCAAGAGGCGCTGGAACAGGCCCGGCTGAACGATCATCTGCCCGGCGGTATGATGGAGACATTGGTTCAGGGCCTGTCGCTGGTGGCTGGGCTTAAGGGCCGCGCCGACACGTTGGACCTGCCTGTGCATATCAATAATGGCGAAATGGCGCTGGGGCTTTTGCCGCTCGGGCAGGCACCGCGGTTTCAAATTCCCTGAGAAAACACTAGCAGGCTTGCACCCGCTTAAAAACGCGGCAACACTCAGCGCATGAGTTTTGCCCTTCTCCATCGTATTGAGCTCAAGCGCGACGACATGGTTGCGCTGTTGCAGGATCTGATCCGCATTCCAACGCTGAACCCGCCGGGTGAAAATTACCGTGAGATTTGCGAATACCTCGCCAAGCGATTGAAACCAAAAGGGTTTGACTGCCAGTTGATCCGGGCCGAGGGCGCGCCCGGCGATAGTGACACATACCCACGCTGGAATATCATCGCCCGACGCGAAGGCACGCGGCCCGGCGATTGCGTGCATTTCAACTCGCATACGGATGTAGTCGAAGTCGGCCAGGGCTGGACACGCGATCCCTTTGGGGCCGAGCTGGAAGATGGCCGGGTCTATGGCCGCGGGGCATGTGATATGAAGGGCGGGCTGGCCGCCTCTATCATCGCGGCTGAGGCTTTTCTTGAGCAGAACCCGGATTTCCACGGGGTGGTTGAAATCAGCGGTACGGCTGATGAGGAATCCGGCGGCTATGGTGGTGTCGCCTATCTGGCCGAAAAGGGGTTCTTTGATCCCTCCCGTGTGCAACACGTGATCATCCCCGAACCCCTAGGGCATGATTGCATTTGCCTTGGCCATCGCGGCGGCTGGTGGGCCGAGATTGAAACCAAGGGCGAGATTGCCCATGGCTGTATGCCCTTTCTCGGCGATTGCGCCGTGCGCCATATGGCGGCGGTTCTGGACCTGTTCGAGCAAAAGCTCTTTCCCGCCATGGCCGCGCGATACACCGAAATGCCGGTGATTCCCGAAGGCGCGCGCCAATCCACAATGAACATCAATTCAATCCATGGCGGACAACCGGAACAACCCGCAGATTACACCGGCCTGCCCTCCCATTGCGTGCCTGACAGCTGCCGGATCGTCATCGACCGTCGTTTTTTGATCGAAGAAGGGCTGGACGCGACTCAGGCCGAGATTGTCGAACTGCTCGAGCATCTCAAAGCCACGCGGCCCGGATTTGACTACAGCCTGCGTGAAATCAATCGGGTGATCCCGTCAATGACCGCCAAAACCGCCCCGGTGGTAACCACGGTTCACGGGGCCATTCATGATGTGCTGGGCCAGGACCCGATCTATGTCGCCTCACCCGGAAGCTATGACCAGAAACATATCGACCGGATCGGCAAGCTCAAGAATTGCATCGCCTACGGGCCCGGTGACCTTGAAATGGCGCATAAACCGGATGAGTTCATCACTGTCGACGATATGATGGACAGCGCCAAGGTCATGGGGCGCAGTTTGGAAAAATTGCTTTTGCCAAAGTGACGAATGACCGGTTCCAAGCCCTAGCTTTGGTCCGACAACACCATCGCGCGCAACCAACGTGTCAAAGCGATGATCCGCAGGGCGGCCACGGTAAAGATCAGAACATAGACGATCAATCCGGCGATTGGCTGGACAAAGCTAACTGTGGTCCAAATATGTTGCGGAAACACCTGCAACATCCCCTGAAAATCGGCAGCGCGCCACATGATGCCCTCTGACACATAGAGCAATGTGATCACCAAACTATCGCGCCAAGTTGCAAAAAGCATCTGCCAACGCGCAGCGGCGGGATCGCTTGGCATGGGTTCTCGTGCTCTGCCGTAAAACACCATGGCAACAAGGGCGACGCCGATCGAAAATGCGATGCAAATGACAGACAGGTTGAACGCGGTGACTTGAAAGCCATGCGACGTTAAAATTTCCAATGCTGAACTCATATTGAAACCGGACCCTTACAAAAAATCTACCGCACCCTAACCCGATAAGATGCTTTGCAAAACCGCCTTGTTGAACGCAGAGGGATGGCGGGTGGGGTGCCTTTCAGCTTGCTGAAACAACGTCCCCGCCATTCCCTCATACGGCGATATTGTCGATCAGACGCACCCCGGCCAACCACGCCGCTGCCAGCAGACGCGCCGGGCGGGTTGGGGTGTCCAGGACGGACAGATCATCACAGGCCCGCAGGTCCAGATATTCAACCTCGGTAAATCCGGCGGCGAGGATTTTCTTGCGCGCTTCAACTCGCAATTCATGCGCCTCGCCCCCCGCGCGCAATCCTTCGGCCATCTCTTCCATGGCTTCATTCAACACAGGTGCCTTGATCCGCGCACGGTCCGACAACAGCAAGTTGCGCGACGACATGGCCAAACCATCCTCTTCACGAATGGTTGGACAGCCCACGACTTCGGTCATCAGGTCCAGATCCGCCGCCATGCGGGTTACAACCTGCAACTGCTGAAAGTCCTTTTCACCAAAAAACGCCTTATCCGCGCGCGTCTGGGTAAAGAGTTTCGTGACCACAGTCGCCACCCCGTCAAAATGCCCAGGCCGGTGCGCGCCGCAGAGCACATCGGTCAACCCGGACACAGACACCGTGGTTGCAAACCCATCGGGATAGATCTCTTCAGGACCTGGCACATAGACCATGTCCACCCGATGATGCGCCAGCTTCTTGGCGTCCTCTTCTTCGGTGCGGGGATAGTTTTCCAGATCATCCGGATTGTTGAACTGTTTCGGGTTCACAAAGATGGTCACGATCACCCGATCACAGTTTTCTTCCGCGGCGCGCACAAGGCTCAGATGCCCCTGATGCAACGCCCCCATGGTTGGGACCACGCCGACGGTTTCGCCAGCGACCTTCCAATCCGCGACCCGCGCGCGCAGTTCGGCCTTGGTGCGAATGATGTCAGGGATCATTACTTTTTCTCCGGGGCTTGGTCGGCAAAGATATGTTCCGCTGCCGGAAATTCACGAGCGCGAACTTCGCGGGCATAATCGGCAAAGGCCGCCTCGGCCTGTTCGCCCAGATTGGCGTAGCGTTTGACGAATTTCGCCTTAAAGGCCGTGAACATGCCGATCATATCATCCACCACCAGGATTTGCCCGTCACACCCGGCCGACGCCCCAATCCCGATTGTCGGAATGGCAAGCGCTGCTGTCACTTCATCCGCCAGATTGGCAGGCACTTTCTCAAGAACTACACTGAACGCCCCAGCATCGGCCACCGCCTGGGCATCGGCCATCAGTTCCGCCGCCGCATCACCGCGCCCCTGAACTTTGTAACCACCCAGAGTGTTGATCGATTGCGGGGTCAGCCCGATATGCGCCATCACTGGCACGCCGCGCGCCACGAGAAAGGCGATGGTCTCGGCCATGTGACGCCCGCCTTCCAGCTTGACCGCCGCAGCGCCGGTTTCCGCCATCAACCGCGCACCATTGCGGAAGGCCTGTTCCGGGCTTTCCTCATAGGAACCAAAGGGCATGTCCACGACCATCATGGCCGTTTTCAGCCCACGCGCCACCGCCTGCCCGTGCAAGATCATCATTTCCATGGTCACGCCCAGAGTGCTGGGCAGCCCGTGCAACACCATCCCGACACTGTCACCAACCAGAACAAAGTCGCAATGCGCATCCATCAACTCGGCCATTTGCGTTGTGTAGGCTGTCAAACTGACCAGCGGCTCACCGCCTTTGCGCGCCCGGATGTCATCAGGCATTGGCGCTTTTTTCTTCGCAGTCGCGCTCATTTCTCGCGTCCTCCACGCAATAAAGTTGCGCGGGTGTAGCATTTGCTGCGTTGCAGAACCAGCAAAGATTTGCGCAACCCGCGCCACGTCACAGCGATGTCTGACGCTATCACAATTCCCCATCACCAACTGTGTGCTTGATTACCGCGTGGGTTGCGGCAAAACTTGGGTCAGCGCCTTTGCCGCAGGGAGACCCTTATGAAACAGTTCCGCAACATGCTTTTGGCCACCAGCTTTCTGGCCACTGCCGCCGCCGCGCAGCAGACCGATCTGACCATCGCCATTCAGCTAGAGCCACCGCATCTGGATCCGACTTCGGCAGCTGCCGGGGCGATTGACAGCGTGCTTTATTCCAACGTTTTCGAAGGTCTGACCCGCTTTACCGAGACTGGTGCCGTGGTGCCCGGCCTGGCGGAAAGCTGGGCGATCAGCGATGATGGGCTGACCTATACCTTTGCGCTGCGTGCAGGTGTCCGTTTTCATGACGGCAGCGAGATGACTGCCGAGGATGTGAAATTCTCGCTGGATCGCGCCCGCGCCGAAGATAGCACCAATGCACAAAAAGCCCTGTTCGCGGGCATCGCGGATGTCAAAGTGGTTGATCCGCAGACTGTCGAGGTCACGTTGGCACAGCCGGACGGGAATTTCCTGTTCAATATGGCCTGGGGCGACGCGGTGATCGTCGCGCCTGAAAGCATCGAAGGGATCAAGCAGACCCCGATCGGCACCGGTCCGTTCAAATTTGTTGAATGGAAGCAGGGGGACAGTATCTCGCTGGCACAAAACGCCGATTACTGGGGTGAGAAACCGGCGCTGACCGCGGCGACCTTCAAATTCATCTCGGACCCGACCGCCGCCTTTGCCGCCATGATGGCGCAGGATATTGACGCTTTTGCTGGATACCCCGCCCCGGAGAACCTGCCGCAATTTGAGGCCGATCCCCGGTTCCAGGTTCTGGTCGGTTCCACCGAGGGTGAGACGATCCTGTCGACCAATAACCTTCAGGCACCGCTGGACAATGTGAAGGTGCGCCAGGCGATTGCCCATGCCATCAACCGTCAGGACATCATCGATGGGGCCATGTTCGGGCTTGGCACGCCGATTGGCAGCCATTTCGCCCCACATAACCCAGCCTATGTCGATTTGACCGGCAATTCCGGTTACGACCCGGAAAAGGCCAAGGCACTTCTGGCCGAGGCTGGTTTCCCGGATGGGTTCACCACCACGCTGAAACTGCCGCCCCCCTCTTATGCCCGTCGCGGCGGCGAAATCATTGCGGCGCAGCTGCGCGAGGTCGGCATTCAGACCGAGATTTCCAATCTGGAATGGGCGCAATGGCTCGAAGAGGTGTTCCGCGGCAAAGATTTCGGCTTGACCATTGTCAGCCATACCGAACCGTTTGACATCGGCATCTATGCGCGGCCGGAATACTATTTCCAGTATGATAACAAGGTGTTCCAGGATCTGATGGGCGAATTGACCGGCACCACAGACCAAGAGGCACGTCAAAACCTGCTGGCCAAGGCGCAGACCATCATTTCCGAGGATTACGTCAACGGCTACCTGTTCCAGCTCGCCTATCCAACCGTCGCAGATGCGCGGCTGGAAGGGTTGTGGTTGAACCAGCCAACACAAGCAACCGATCTGACGGGCGTGCGCTGGACTGAGTAAAGCTTAGGAACGGGCGGCGGTGCGGATCATGTCCGCCGCCTTTTCCGCAATCATGACCACCGGCGAGGCCGTGTTGCCCGACGTGATGCGCGGCATGATCGAGGCATCAACAATGCGCAGCCCCTCCATCCCGCGTACACGCAGTTCTGGGTCAACAACTGCCCCGTCATCAACGCCCATGCGACACGTGCTGACCGGATGGAAAATGGTGGTTGCAATATCACCCACTGCCTCTAGCAAATCAGCATCAGATGCAACTGCGGGTCCTGGCAATATCTCCTCGGGTTCATAATGCGCCAGCGCCTTGGCTGTCATGATCTCGCGCGCTTGTTTGACCGAGGCCACGGCGACGGCTTTGTCGGCTTCGTTCGACAGGTAATTCAGGCGGATTTGGGGTTGCTGCTCCAAATCCCGGCTTTGTATATGGCAATCCCCCCGGCTTTCAGGACGCAGGTTGCAGACCGACATTGTGATAGCCGGGAACGGGTGCAGCGGGTCGCCCAGCTTGTCCGTCGACAATGGTTGCACGTGATATTCCAGATCCGGTGTTTCTTTGGACGGGTCGGATTTGGTGAACATGCCAAATTGGCTCGGGGCCATGGACATGGGGCCGGATTGGTTCAGCGCATATTGCAGCCCGATCTTGGCCTTGCCAAACAGGCTGTTTGCCATGGTGTTAAGGGTTTTGGCGTTCTTAACCTTAAAAACCGTGCGGATTTGCAGATGGTCCTGAAGGTTCTCGCCAACTTCGCGCAACTCGTGCCGGGTTTCGATGCCGAAATTCGACAACACATCCGGATTGCCGACGCCCGACAGTTCTAACAGTTTCGGCGTGTTGATCGCTCCGGCTGCCAGCAATACTTCGCCCTTTGCCCGTGCCTCAATCCGTTGGCCTTTGTGGTGATAGACCACGCCAGTCACGCGTTTGCCCTCGATCATCAGGGTTTCGGTATGCGCCTCGGTCACCACCCGCAAGTTTGGCCGTTTCATCGCCGGGCGCAAAAAGGCTTTGGAGGTGTTCCAGCGCACCCCGGCCTTTTGATTGACCTCAAAAAAGCCGGAACCTTCGTTATTGCCGTCATTGAAATCAGCGCGGGGCTGAATGCCAAACTCCTTGGCCCCTTCCTGAACCGCGCGCAGAATGTCCCATTCCAGCCGTTGCGTGCTGACTTTCCATTCGCCGCCACCGCGATGCATATCACTGTCGCCGCCGTGGTGATCTTCGGATTTGAGGAAATAGGGCAGCACGTCATCCCAGCCCCAGCCGGTATTGCCCAGCTGCCGCCACTGGTCATAATCTGCCGCTTGGCCGCGCATATAGATCATACCATTGACCGAGGTGCAGCCGCCCAGAACCTTACCACGTGGATAGACCAGCGCCCGCCCGTTCAGCCCCGGTTCCGGTGCGGTTTTCATCATCCAGTCGGTGCGGGGGTTGCCGATGCAATAGAGGTAGCCAACCGGGATATGCACCCAATGGTAATTGTCGGATTTTCCCGCCTCAAGCAGTAAGACACGGGTTTTGGGATCTTGCGTCAACCGATTGGCCAGAACGCAGCCTGCTGTCCCGGCACCAACGATGATGTAATCGTATTCCCCGTCCAAGCGGTTGTTTTCACTCATAGCCTCTGGCCCTCCCGCCGAAGATAGAAGGCGCATTTTCCGCCAAGGTCAACCGAGACAAATCACCTCGGAGCGAAAGTCGAGCCAGGTTTCCCCACCAAGGTAAAAGGGGCTCTGGTCATCCAGAGCCCCTTTGATCCGCTTAGTCTAAAGCGAAAGATTTTCGAGAAAACCGGGTCTCACCCCGCTTTAGCAAACAAAGAACTTGGGCTTGCGACGATTGATCATCCCTGCCTCGAACAGCACCCCGGCCAAGCGGTTGGCCGCGTGCAGTTCATCCCGCGATTGCGCTGCCGAGGCTTGGTCATGGCAATATTGCTCAAGCATATTGCGCGTTTCCGCATCCGGCTGGGGGCCAGCGGACATTATGGCGTCAAACAGGCTATGATCGATTTCCGGCGCGACTGGATCTGCCAAGGCAGCCGCCGCGTCCTCATCCATAAAAACATTGCCCTCGATGCCCGCGAAATTGCGGATTTTCTCGATCCGTTCATCGCTGCAATCCAACAGCGCTGCCATGGCTGGTACTTTGCCCATCGGAGTTGTCTTGCCAACATAGCCATAAGGGGCGCAATCGGAGCGTTTCAGCACGCGATCCATGATCGGATCGATCACGGTGACAATGTCGGAAATTCCTGACTCTTGTGCATATTCCAATGAGGCCGCCATCAGCTCGCAGGTGGCATAGCTGACCGAATTGCGGGTCTTGCCGCGATCCAGCGCCTCTGTATCCACGCAAAACCGTGTCGATTCCCAGATTGTCGGGCTGCGCAGTGGCTGATCCCCGTCCAAAATCGCAGAAAACACATCTGACAACATATGCGGTCCGGTGGTTTGCAAGGCACGCACACAAGACACGACCTTGCCATTGTCATTCACCCCGATGACATAGGCCGGATCAAGCGCATCGAACTGGTCGATTTCCTTGCCATCCTTGATGTCGACTTCCCAGCCCAAACGTTTACCAAACACGCGAGCCCGCAAAGCAAACATCTCATCGAGAAGCCGGCCGTACCGGTCCCGGTTTAACCCATCAACTACTATGATCATGGTTCTTCTCCACTACCCTATCCGTGGAAAAGTTGACCATGATTTTAGATACACCTTCTATTAGGGAAATCCCGTAGAAAGGTTAATTTGGGTGAATAAGGCCTAGTCCGATGGCGCGCCCGACAGCCTGCGATGTGGTCAGCGCCCCCAGTTTTGAGCGGCTGGATCGCAGATGCACCTCAACCGTGCGGTTAGAGATGTTCAGAATGTCAGCGACATCCTGCTGAGTTTTGCCCGCGGCCACCCATTGCAGGATTTCGGTTTCTCTGGCGGAAAGAGACGGGCTTGTCAATGCGCGTGTAAGCGCATGGCTGCGCACAACGTTATCGTGCAAGTGGACGGCCAGATGCTGCATCTCGCCCAAGATCTTCTTTTTGAGCAAACCCCATTCCTTGTCAGAACAGTTGCGGGTGACACTGAACAAACCGATATCGCCATATGGCCCGCGCACAGGAATTGTCAGCCCCTGTTCCGCAATGCCAAAGTCATGTGCCGCACGAAAGAGGGTGCGGAAACTATCCTCTTGGCGCAGCCGCACCCAATCGACGGGGGCAATGCTGCGTGCGGCCGTTAATAGAGTTGGGTCTCGGTGCTGAAACCCTTGGTCGACATAGAGTTTTTGCCATTCATCCGGGTAATTCACAAACCCATGAACCGTCTGAGCAATCGGATTGACCCCGGCATAAGCTGCAAAATCCAGCTCATGCGTTTCGCAGACCGTGTCCAGGAACAATCTGAGATCACTGTCTGCATTGGGCTGTTTGCTCAGGTCAATAACCGTCACTGCGAACCTTTCTGCCAACCAGATTGGCACAAATGGGCAGGGCTCTTAGCAAGGGCGTTCCTTGTTCTGTGTCTGAGAAGCCACCAGGAATGCATAGACAGCCGAGCGATGCCCAAATGAAAGCGCTTCATACTGGTGGAGAAGTGTATCCGCCTCTTGCCCAAAAGGCGAGGCCAGCTTTGGCATTTCAAACGGCTCATCCGATACACCGGTGAACAAAACCGGAATATCTATTCCCAAAATGTCGGCGATTTGAAACAGTTGTTTGGCATCTGCCCGGCGCTGGCCCTCTTCCAGGGCCGAGACGGTTTGCTCCGAAACATGAAGCTTGCGGGCCAGTTCAGCCCGAGACAGCCCCAATAGACGCCTCTGATCTGCGATCCCTCTCCCCAGAAGAACATCAATATTGGTCATATCTGACTTCTCTGCCCGGCCCACACTGTGCTGTCGCGCATCTAAAGCCCAACAATGCGACTCGGAGTCGGAGGCGTTTTGCGCTTGGTTTACTTAACTTCATGTCACGTCACGGCGCAACTAAAAGTAGTTAACCCCGCCCAATCTTGTCGCCAGAGTCGACCCGATTGGGGAGGATTTCGACCAAGTGGCCCTGATTTTCAGAGCAAATAACTGGGTTCCGCCCTATGACTTCGCGATATAGGCGGTGGCTTCGATCTCGATCAGGGCCTGATCTTCGACGAGATCCTTGACGATCAACATCGACATGGCCGGAAAATGCTTGCCGAACACGCGCCGATAGGCCTGCCCAACTTCGCGCTGATGGGCGGCGTACTCGTCTTTGTCTTTGACGAACCAGGTCAGGCGACCAATATCGGTCACGTCCCCGCCCGCTGCGCGCACGATGTCCGCGATATTGTTAAGGGCCTGTTCCATTTGCGGGATAAAGCCGCCTTGGGCAAAGACCTTGTCCTTGTCCCAACCAATCTGACCGCCGATATGCAGGGTGCCGTCGGGCATCAGCATACCATTTGCATAGCCCAGCGCCGGGGCCCATCCTTCGGGGTGAATTGTCACTGGTTTCATGTGCGGCCCTCCATCAAGCCGGTTATCTTGTGCCGCATATCATCAGGCCAGGCAGTGGGTCGTCCATCCGCCCCAACACAGACCAAGGTATGATCTGCCTCGAACCGAAGCTGATCTTGCGCGGTTGCGCGTGTTTTCAGGGTCAAGCTGGACGTGCCAATCGCTTTGATCTCGACCGCCAGCATCAGCTGATCGCCATGGCGGCAAGGGGCCTTGAACTGGACCGAGATAGACGCTGTTGGCACGCCTTGATCCGGGTGGATCTCTTCAAAGGGCCAGTCCAGCGCATCGCTGAACATCGCCTCGACCGCATCATTGATCATCTCGAAAAAGCGCGGATAGAAAACGATCCCCGCCGGGTCGCAATGTTTGAACAGCACTTTTTGAGGGTAGTGAAAATGCATGGGTCAGAAGGCTTTGTAGGTCTGCGTGGTATAGGTGCGTTCGATCCCGTCGATATCCAACAGGTTTTCGTTGATGTAACGCCCGATATCCGCACCCTCTGGCACATAGAGTTTGAGCAGCAGGTCATATTCGCCGCTGGTGGAATAAAGCTCGGAATGGATTTCACGCAGCCCAATTTCGTCGGCGACCGCATAGGCGGTGCCGGGGCGACAGCGGATTTGGACAAAGAGACAGGTCATGGTCGTCGCCCTCAGGTCACGCGGGATTTGGTCTGATATTTGGGATCGTCCCAAAGGTCATTCCCGATCACATCGGCAATCACCTCGGCGGCGGCGATGATGTCATCCTTGTCCAGGTAAAGCGGGGTGAAGCCAAAGCGCATGATGTCAGGGGCGCGGAAATCCCCGATCACGCCGCGATCAATCAAGGCCTGCATCGCAGCATAGCCATGTTCAAAGGCAAAGGAGACTTGCGATCCGCGCGTTTCAGGGTCACGGGGCGAGGCGAGTTGCAACTGCGGGCAGCGGCGCTCGACCTCGGCAATGAACAGCTCTGACAGCTCAATCGAAGCAGCGCGCAGCTCCGCCATGCCAACGCCCTCCCAGGCGTCCAGCGCCGCGTCCAAAAGGGACAATTGCACGATTGGTGGCGTGCCAACGCGCAGGCGTTCGGTAGACATGGCCGGGCGATAACCCAGCTCCATGGCAAAGGGCGCGTCATGGCCCAGCCACCCGGCCAAAGCCGGTTCGATCTGGTTCACGATGTCGGGGCGCGCATAGATGAACGCAGGCGAACCCGGCCCGCCGTTGAGGTATTTATAGGTGCAGCCAACCGCGAACTCGGCGTTTGATCCGGTCATATCAACTGGAACCGCGCCCGCGCTATGGGCGAGGTCCCAGATCATCACGGCACCGGCGGCCTGCGCGGCCTTGGTGATCGCCTGCATGTCATGCATCCGACCCGTGCGGTAATCGACCTGGGTCAGCATGACGACGGCCACGTCATCACTGATTGCCGCCAGCACATCCTCGGGCGCGGGCGCACGCAGCTCATAGCCTTTGTCGATGGTGTCGATCAGCCCCTGCGCCATGTAGAGGTCAGTGGGAAAATTGCCATTATCAGACAGGATAACCCGACGATCCGGCCGCATACGCAGCGCGGCTGCGACCGCCTGATAGACCTTAATCGACAGGGTATCGCCGGTGGCCACAGAACCCGCCGGGGCCCCGATCAAACCGGCAATGCGATCACCGACCTTTTGCGGCAAGGCCATCCAATCCGCCGTGTTCCAGGCCTTGATCAGCTCTTTGCCCCATTCCTGGGTGATCACCTGACTGGCCCGAGCCTGTGCCGCCTTGGGCATGGCACCCAAGGAATTGCCATCGAGATAGATCACCCCCTCGGGGATATCGAACAGGTCTTTGCGCGGTAGCATTTTGAAGGGATCTCCTTGCTCGCAAGCTGGCCTAGTTGGCCATTTGTGTCAGAGGTTCGCCAATGCGAACGACATGGGTGGTGATGGCGACCATGGGGGCGTCGCCGATATTGGTGAGCCCGCCATGGACCTGCCCTTCGGGAAAATACAGGGTCGCGCCAACCGGGAATTCGATCACCTGACCATTTGGGGCCTGCGCTTTGGCGGCGGTGATCACGACCGCATGTTCATCACCCGGATGGGTATGCATGGGGATGGTCGCGCCGGGTGCAACGGAGAGCTTGCTGACGACAACCTCCATACTGTCCGACCCCGGAACCGGTGCGCGGCGGATCTCTTCGCGCGACAGATCCTGTGCAAAGGCAGTCGTGGCAGTGAGTGCAATCGCTGTGAATGTTGTGAGAAATTTCATAATGTCCTCCCTGAATTTGGACTCAAAGTTCACCCCTAAGGTGCCAGAGTTCGGGGAAGAGTTCGACTTCCAACATGCGGCGCAGATATTGCACGCCGGACGTGCCGCCAGTGCCGCGTTTGAAACCGATGACCCGCTCGACGGTTGTCACATGGTTAAAGCGCCAGCGGCGGAAATAATCCTCAAGATCGACCAGCTTTTCGGCCAATTCATACAGTGTCCAATATTCGTCGATATTCTCGTAAACGGTTTTCCAACGCGCCTGCACCTCGGGAATGGCCTCATGCGGTGCATTTAGTTGCGGAGTCGGAACATTTTCTTCGTGTCCATCAACCGTGCGGAACAACAGCGCAATCACCTCATCATAAAAACTGGGCCGCGTCAGTTCATCGCTCAGCGCCTTGTGCACCTCGGGCAGGTGTTCATGCGGTTTCAGCATGTTGGGATTTCGATTGCCCAGCACATATTCGATCATCCGATATTGGTAAGACTGAAACCCAGAAGACGGCCCCAGCGCCTCGCGAAAGGCGGTGTAATCGGCGGGGGTCATGGTGCGCAGCACGTCCCAGGCATTGTTGAGCTGTTCGAAAATCCGGCTCACCCGGGCCAGCATTTTGAACATCTGCGCCGTGTCACCCGCCAAGAGAGCCTCGCGCGCCGCTGCCATTTCGTGAATGACTAGCTTCATCCAAAGCTCGCTGGTCTGGTGTTGGATCACAAACAGCATCTCATCATGCGCGCTGCTTTGCGGATGCTGATGGGCCAGAATATCCTCAAGATGCAGGTAGTCTCCGTAAGACATCGCATCCTTGAAGGTCATTTTTGCGCCGTCAGAGCCGGGATCATAGGCTTGCGTGCTCATCGTCATTCCTCGCGCAATTTGAAACGTTGGATTTTGCCGCTTTCGGTTTTTGGCAAGGCCGCAGTGAAGACAACCGAACGCGGGTATTTAAAGGGGGCAATGGTGGCTTTGACATGGTCTTGTAGCAGCTTGACCACGGCCTCTGAGGCCTCGGCACCGCTGCCCAGAACCACATGCGCCTGAACGATGCTGCCGCGATCCTGATCCGGTATGCCGATCACGGCGCATTCAGCGACGGCTTCATGGGCCAGCAGGGCGGCTTCGACCTCGGGGCCGGCGATGTTGTAGCCGGAGCTGACAATGATGTCGTCATTGCGCGCCGCAAAGTGGAAGTAGCCGTCTTTGTCGCGGGAAAAGGCATCGCCAGAGATGTTCCAGCCATTCTGGACATATTCGCCCTGGCGCTCTCCACGCAGGTATCGGCACCCAGTTGGGCCGCGCACCGCAAGGCGGCCGATTTCACCCGGCGCGACCTCGTTCCCGTCTGGATCGACAACTTTGGCCTCGTAGCCGGTCACAGGCTTGCCGGTGCAGGCCGGGCGGTGATCCTGAAAACGATTGGTGACAAAAATATGCAAAAGCTCGGTCGCGCCGATTCCATCCAGCATCGGCTTGCCCGTCTTTTCCATCCATTCGTCATAGACCGGGCCAGGCAGTGTTTCCCCCGCCGAGACCGCCGCGCGGAGTGAGGAAAGATCAGCGCCGTCCTCCATCGCCCGCATCATGGCGCGATAGGCGGTCGGCGCGGTGAAACAAACGGTGGCTTTGTACTTTTCGATGATTTCGATCATGTTGGGTGGCGTGGCCGTTTCCAGCAGAGTCGCCGCCGCGCCAAAGCGTAAGGGAAAGATCGCCAGACCACCTAGCCCAAAGGTAAAGGCCAAGGGGGGCGAGCCGACAAAGACATCCTCCGGCTGGACGTTGAGCACTTCGCGCGCATAACCATCGGCGATGATCAACAAATCGCGGTGAAAATGCATCGTGCCCTTGGGTTCACCAGTTGAGCCCGAGGTAAACCCGATCAGCGCAACATCATCCTGACTGGTCTGGACGGTGTCAAAGCTCACCGGTTTTTCCAGGGCCAAACGGTCGAGCTCGGCATCATGGTTGGCCGTGCCGTCAAAGCCGACAACGGTCTTTAATGTCTTGCTACCCTTGGCGCAGGCGATCATTTCGTCCATCAGGCGGGTGTCGCAAAGGGCGTGGGTGATCTCGGCCTTGTCGACATATTTCTGCAGCTCTGCGGCGCGCAGCATCGGCATGGTGTTCACCACCACCGCGCCCACCTTGGTCGCGGCCAGCCAGCAGGCCACCATGGCCGGGTTGTTGGCGGAGCGGATCAGTACGCGATTGCCAGGTTTCACCTTGAGATCATCCACCAGCACATGGGCCAAACGGTTGGTCCAATCGGTCAGCTCTTTGTAGGTGCGTCGTCGCCCATTGCCGATCAACGCCGTGTGGTCTCCAAATCCCTGTGCGACCATGGCATCGGTCAGCTCATAGGCGGCGTTCAACCGATCGGGGTAGTCGAACCCCTCCAGCAGCAGGTCAGGCCATTGCTCCTGCGGCGGCAGATTATCGCGGGAAAACGTATCGGTATGCGCAGTTGGTCCTAGCATGAGATTATCCCTGATGGTTGCTCAAAGCTTGCCGTGCAATCACCACGCGCTGGACGTCTGACGCGCCCTCATAGATGCGCAAGGCTCGGATTTCACGGTAGAGTTTTTCGACAGTCTCGCCGGATTTCACCCCGTCGCCGCCATGCAATTGCACGGCCTTGTCGATGATCTTTTGGGCTTGGTCGGTGGCGAACAGTTTGGCCATGGCGGCCTCGCGGGTCACGCGGGGGGCACCGCTATCCTTGGTCCAGGCAGCGCGGTAGACCAGCAAAGCGGCGGCATCCACATCCAGCGCCATATCGGCGATATGGCCTTGTACCATTTGCAACCCAAACAGCGGCGCGCCTTGTACTTTGCGGGTTGTGACGCGGGTCAGCGCTTCGTCCAAAGCGCGACGGGCAAAGCCCAGCGCAGCCGCAGCCACGGTTGAACGGAAGACATCCAGAACCGACATGGCGATCTTGAACCCCTGCCCCGGTGCCCCGATCAAGGCGCTGGCCGGAATGCGACAGTCAGAGAAGCGCAGGGTCGCGAGCGGGTGCGGCGCGATGGTTTCCAGGCGTTCGACCACGTCAAACCCTGTGGCATCGGCAGGCACGATAAAGGCAGACATGCCCTTGGCCCCCGGTGCTTCGCCGGTGCGGGCAAAGACCGTGTAAACATCTGCGATTCCACCGTTCGAAATCCAGGTCTTTTCACCGTTGAGGATGTAATCATTGCCATCCCGAATGGCGGTCATGGTGTTGCTGGCCACATCCGAACCTGACCCCGGTTCGGTCAGGGCAAAGGCCGAAATCGCCTTGCCTGCGCGGGTCAGGGGCAGCCATTCCGCCTTTTGCTCTGGCGAGCCAAAAAGCGAAATCGCCCCGGTTCCCAACCCCTGCATGGCAAAGGCAAAATCCGCCAGCCCATCGTAACGGGCCAATGTTTCGCGGATCAGGCAGAGGCTGCGCACATCCAGTTTGCCATCCTCGGCCCCGGAATACGCAGCAAATCCCGACGCCCCCAACATGCGGACCAAGTCACGGCAGGCCGCATCGGTGTCTGAATGATCAATCCCGCCCAGATTGGCTGCGGCCCACTCCTCTAACGCGGAGGCAAGGTCGCGATGGTGGTCTTCGAAAAATGGCCAGGTGAGAAAGCTTTGATCCGCCATCAGTCGCCCTCAAACACTGGTTTTTCTTTGGCGACAAAGGCGTGATAGGCACGATGGAAATCTTGGCCTTGCATACAGATGGCTTGCGCCTGCGCCTCGGCTTCGATCGCTTGCTCAATGGACATGCACCATTCCTGCGCCAGCATGGTTTTGGTCATCATATTCGCAAAATTCGGCCCGTCCGCGATGCGCCGCGCAAGGGTCTGCGCGCTTTCCATCAACTCATCCGCCGCGACCACCTTGTTGAAGTAACCCCAGGCGTGCCCCTCTTCGGCGCTCATCGAGCGGCCAAGATAGAGCAGCTCGGCCGCGCGGCCCTGACCGATAATGCGCGGCAGGATTGCGCAGGCCCCCATATCGCAGCCCGCAAGGCCAACGCGATTGAACAGAAAGGCGGTCTTTGCCTCAGGCGTGGCGATACGCAGATCCGAGGCCATTGCAATGATCGCCCCTGCCCCGGCGCAGATACCATCCACGGCGGCAATGATCGGCTTGCCGCAATTCACCATCGCCTTGACCAGATCGCCGGTCATGCGGGTAAAGGCCAGCAGCTCTTTCATGTTCATCTTGGTCAGCGGGCCGATGATGTCATGCACATCGCCGCCCGAACTGAAATTTCCGCCATTGGGGGCAAACACCACCGCCTTGACGTCATCCGCGTAATGCAGATCGCGAAACCAGTCGCGCAGCTCGGCATAGCTGTCAAAGGTCAGCGGGTTCTTGCGGTCAGGCCGGTCCAGCGACACCGTGGCGATGCCATTCTCGATCTCGCAATTGAAATGGGTCACATCACTGCGCATGTTTGCTCATCCCTCCAATGACTTTGTCAGATGATCCAGACGCAGGATCATTCCGTCGATATCGTCCGCATTCAGACCGCCAAGCATCTCATCCACCCAGGCTTCGTGCACGCCGGCATGTTCGGCAAAGATCGTCTGACCTTGCGGGGTCAGTTGGACCAGCTGCGCGCGGCGGTCATCCGGCACGGCAACGCGCAGCGCCAACCCCTCTTTGACCAGCTTGTCCACGATCACCGTGACATTGCCGTTTGAGACGCGCAGTTGTTTGGAAATCTCGCTCATCCGCAGACCGTCAGGCGTGCGGGCCAGGGCGGACATCACGTCAAATCGCGGCAGCGTCCAATCAAAATCCGCGCGCAGGCGGCGGCGCAGCTCGTCTTCGATCAGGCTGCTGGCCTTGAGCAGTTTCAGCCACAGGCGCAGGCGCTCTTTGGACAGCGGTTCGGCGGCAATGTCTGGTTTGCGCTGTGCCATCAGATTTCGCCTCCGGACAGGGCCAAGGCATGGCCATTCACGCCGCGCGCCGCGTCGGAACAGAGCCAAAGCGCGGTTCCCGCGACCTCATCGGTCTGGATGAACCGCTTTTGCGGATTGCCAGAGGAGAGAGAGGCGCGGGCTTGATCTTCGCTCATCCCGGTTTTCTCAACGATATTGGCGATTGAGCGATCCAGCATGGGGGTTTCGATGAAACCAGGACAAATCGCATTGACCGTGACGCCGCTGCTGGCCAGTTCGAGCGCCAGGGCTTTGGTCAGGCCGACGACGCCATGTTTCGCAGCGCAATAGGCCGAGACATAGGGGTAGCCCTTAAGCCCGGCAGTGGAGGCCACGGCGATCATGCGCCCCCAACCTTGGGATTTCATATCGCCCAAAGCCGCCTGCCAGACATTGGCGACGCCGACCAGATTGACCGACAACAGGGCCTGCAATTGCGCCGTAGACATCTTGGCAAAAGGCACACTTTCCGCCGCGCCGGCATTGGCCACCACGACGTCAATGGGCCCGTTCAAGCCGCGCGCCTGTTGGAACGCCCCTTTGACCGCATCCGGGTCGGTCACGTCACAGGTCACCCAGCCGATGAATTTGTGCTGTTTGGCAACTTCGCGCAGCGGAGCCTCTGAGCGACCCATGATCGTCACTTTGGCCCCGGCATGGGCCATGGTTTCGGCGATGTCTGCGCCTACTCCGGTTCCACCGCCGGTGACGATGACATGTTTGTCCTGAACGCTCATACCCGGATCATCTCTGCTTCGCGGTCTGCCAGACGCCAGGTCTGGTCACGCCCGGCCTCATAAGGCTGCGGCCAGAATTCATGGCGGTCGCCGATACGGGCGGCCTCGTGCAAGGTCCAATAGGGATCCGCCAAATGCGGACGCCCGACGACCACCAGATCGGCGCGCCCCGCCATCAGGATCGAATTGGCGTGATCGGCCTCATAGATGTTGCCCACAGCCATGGTCGCAATGCCGGCTTCATTGCGGATGCGGTCTGAGAACGGCGTTTGGAACATGCGGCCATAGACCGGTTTCGCATCAACCGAAGTTTGCCCGGCAGAGACATCGATAATATCGGCACCCGCCGCTTCGAACATGGCCGCGATTTTGACTGCCTCTTCGGGGGTGACACCCTCTTCACCCACCCAGTCATTGGCCGAGATACGCACCGACATGGGTTTACCAGCAGGCCAAACCGCGCGCATCGCTTCGAACACTTCCAGCGGATAGCGCATTCGGTTTTCCAGGCTCCCTCCGTACTCATCTTCGCGGATATTGGATTTGGGCGAGATAAAGGACGAGATCAGATAGCCATGAGCGGCGTGCAGCTCGATCATGTCAAACCCGGCGCGATTGGCCATTTGCGCCGAGGCAACAAATTGATCGCGCACCTCGTCCATTTCCTGACGCGAGATTTCACGCGGGGTGGCGTTGTTATCAGACCACGGAATGGCCGAGGCTGAAACGAGGTCCCAGTTGCCGTCTTTCAGCGGGGCATCCATGACTTCCCACCCCAATTGCGTCGATCCTTTGCGGCCCGAATGGCCGATCTGGCAGCAAATCTTGGCTTGGGTTTCGGCATGTACGAAATCGGTCAACCGCTTCCAGGCGGCCTCATGTTCGGGCGCATAGAGACCGGGGCAGCCCGGCGTGATCCGCCCCTCAGGCGAGACACAGGTCATTTCGGTGTAAACCAGCCCAGCGCCACCTTTGGCGCGTTCACCGTAATGGATGAGGTGCCAATCGGTCGGGCAGCCCTCAACAGCCTTGTATTGCGCCATGGGCGAGACAACGATCCGATTTTTGAGCTCCATATCGCGCAATTTATAGGGGGCGAACATCGGCGCACGGGTTGGGGCCTCAGCCTCGGCACCCGCCTGATCCTGAAACCACTTTTCCGCCGATTCCAGCCAGCTTGCATCCCGCAATCTGAGGTTCTCATGACTGATGCGCTGACTACGGGTCAGCAGCGAATAATTGAACTGAACCGGGTCCAGATCGAGGTAACGCTCGACCTCTTCGAACCACTCAAGCGAGTTGCGAGCAGCCGATTGCAGGCGCAAAACATCCAAACGCCGCTCGTCCTGATACCTCTCAAAGGCGGCCTGCATAGACGGTTCGGAATGCAGGAACTCTGCCAGGGCAATTGCGCTGTCAAAGGCCAATCGCGACCCCGAGCCAATCGAAAAATGCGCCGTGGCCGAGGCATCGCCCAGCAGAACGACATTCTCGTGATGCCATTTTTCGCACAACACACGGGGGAAGTTCATAAAGACTGCCGAACCGCGCAGATGAGCGGCATTGCTCATCAGATCATGACCGCCGAGGTGGTCGGCAAAGACGGCGCGGCAGGTCTCGACAATCTCTTCTTTGGACATGTTTTCGAAACCGAAATTGTCCCAGGTGTCTTGCCCGCATTCCACGATGAATGTCGCGGTGTCCGCATCGAATTGATAGACATGCGCCCAGATCCAGCCATGCTCGGTCTTTTCAAAGATGAAGGTAAAGGCGTCATCAAATTTCTGATGCGTGCCGAGCCAGACGAATTTGCAAGCGCGCAGGTCAATTTCGGGTTTGAAATGGTCTGCGTAAGCTTCGCGCACCCGGCTGTTCAGCCCGTCGCAACCCACAACCAGATCGTATTCCGCGCGGATCGCGTCAATATCGTCAAACTCGGTCTCAAATCGTAGTTCGACACCCAATTCGCGGGCGCGTTCCTGCAACAGGATCAGCATTTGCTTGCGGCCGATCCCGGCAAAGCCGTGACCTCCACTCACAGTGCGCACACCGTCATGCACCACGGCGATATCATCCCAATAGGCAAAATGATCGCGAATGGAGGCCGCGCTTTTGGGGTCGTTTTCCTGCAGGTTTTCCAGCGCATCATCCGAAAGCACCACACCCCAGCCAAAGGTATCATTGGCGCGGTTGCGTTCAAAAACGACGACCTCATGCGCTGGGTCCCGCAACTTCATGGAGATCGCAAAGTAGAGACCGGCGGGTCCGCCACCCAAACAAGCTACGCGCATTTGTTCCTCCTGACTCTGTGCTGTGGATCAGGTTGGCCTGACCCTTTGCACCAAACCGTATGGCAGCGCTTTATTTATTTCAAGCTTAAACATTTTGAATTTGAAGATTAAGAAGAAGCGCCCACTGGAGATGACTGACAGCCATTGCCTCACAAGGAACAAGCCATTGTGAAATCAGGTAACTTTAAAAATGAACACGGAGTTTCCGCGCTTATCGCACTCCGATTTCCCCAACAAAATCATCGACAACATGCAGAAAGCTGTTTGTGATGCGCAGGCCCATTTTGTGTTTGGGCACAGTCAGGCAGGTGGCATATTCTTGCGAAAGTTCCTGTACAGGGATCTCGACCAAACGATCCTCGGGCACGGAACTGGAATCCAAAAAGAACCCGATTCCAATACCTTGCAGAATGGCTTCTTTCATCACCGGAAAGGTTGTCATGGTGATCAGACGGCGAGGTTGAACCCCGTGGTCCTGAAAGGCCTGAGACAGAACACGTTGGGTCAGTGACCCCCTTTCCGGAAGAATGACTGTTTGCGAGGACACTTCCTTGAGACTCGCGGTTTGGAGCTTTGCCAGCGGAGAATCGTGGCGGGCATAAAGGACATAACGCGCGTTCTTGAGTGGTTTGATGAACAGCGATTCGCTGGGGGTGGGGGCCGTCACGATGGCGATATCGACCCTACTATCGCTAAGCCGCTGCATCGCCGACGCCCAATCGTAAAGCGTAAAATCCACAGATATCTTTGGGTATCGTTCGCTGAAACTGGCAATCAACGACAAGGCTGGCTGGGGCGCATTGGCGATTACTGTCAGATGCCCGCGCTCAAGGGCCGCGTGGCCACGCAGCCGTTCTTCGATCTGCTGGTCTAGCGCTGCATATTGATCAGCCAGCTGAAACAACTCTTGTCCGACAGGCGTCAGTACAACCCCATCCCGGTGGCGGATCAGAACCTGGGCCCCGACATGGGTCTCAAGCTTAGCGATGTGTTGACTGACGGCGGATTGCGACACCCCAAGGCGACGTGCCGCGCCAGAAATTGACCCTTCGCGCACTACATGCGCCAGTGATTTCACCTGATGTGCGCCAGCCGACATGGCGGTCTCCTTTTCAGCCCCCGCGGCTTTAGCACCCATAAGTCTCGCTAATATGACGTCACAGAATCGAGACGACAGTCAGCCAAGGTGCCGACACGAACGCGGTAAGGACCCTGGCGATGTCAAAAATCAGCTTACAAAGTATCAAAAAGAGCTTTGGAGAAACGCCCGTTCTCAAACAGGTTTCACTGGACATCGAAGAGGGTGAGTTTGTCACGCTGGTCGGGCCGTCAGGATGCGGCAAATCCACATTGCTGAGGATCCTGTCCGGTCTGGAACAGGCCGATGCGGGGCGTGTTTCAATTGGCGGCGTGAATGTCACGGATGTGCGCCCGGCAGAGCGTAATCTGGCAATGGTGTTTCAAAGCTATGCATTGTACCCGCATCTGAGTGTCGCCGATAATATGATGACGCCGCTGCGCATGCGCGATTTGCCCATGTGGGGGCGGCTGCCCATCATTGGCCCATTGCTGGCGCGCGACACCTATCGCGCGATGCAAGGGCAGGTGCAGGAGGTGGCGGACACCCTGAAAATCACCCCGCTATTGGATCGCAAACCCGGCCAGCTTTCGGGCGGGCAACGCCAACGTGTCGCCCTGGGGCGCGCCATGGTCCGCCAGCCTGTCGCCTTTTTGATGGACGAACCGCTGTCAAATCTGGATGCCGCGTTGCGTGTTCATATGCGCGCCGAACTGTCCGAATTGCATCGCCGTCTGAAAACCACCTTTGTCTATGTCACCCATGATCAGGCCGAAGCGCTGACAATGTCGGACCGTATGGCCGTCATGATGCATGGCGATATCCTGCAGGTCGGCCCGCCCGATGAAATCTACGCGAACCCAAATTGCCTTGAGGTGGCGCGCTTTATCGGTTCGCCAGCCATCAATACATTTGCGGCAGAGATCCAGTCGGATGGCCATCTCGCGCTTATCGGCACGACCCTACCCCTGATGCAACCACTGACCCGCGCCCCGGTCACAGTGGGCATTCGACCGGAACACCTGTTCCTTTCACCCACTGGTCGGTTCCAAGGCCATGTTCGACACCGAGAAAACCTCGGGTCGGATGTTTTTCTGCATTTGGATGTGGAAGGGGCGCAGCAACCGGTCGTTTTGCGGGCCAACCCGGCGCAGGCTGCGCAGGTCACACTGAGGGACGGGGTCCGCTTTGACCTTGAACCAGACAAAGTCTTGCTCTTTCAATCCTCGGGCGAGCGTCTGCCAAGCGCCCTTGCAGTGCGCGAGGTGGCGTAATGCAACAAAGCCGCGCACATCTGTGGTTCATTGGGCCTGCCCTGGCTTTGATGGTGATCATTCTGTTGATCCCAATCGCCATCGCCGCCGGGCTAAGCCTGACCGATTATTCCCTTGGCAATACCGGGGCAAAGTTTGTCGGGCTGGAGAATTACGAAAAGATCTTTACCCGGTCGACCTATGAGAAAATGTTCGGCGCGACGTTTCGCTATGTCTTTGTCGTGGTGCCGCTGACCGTCGGGCTTGGCCTTGGCGCGGCGATGATGATCCATTCCCTTGGCCGGATCGGGGACATCTACAAGACCATCTACTTTCTGCCGGTCATGGCCGCTTTGATCGCAATGGCGATCGTCTGGGAATTCGCCTTTCACCCAACCATTGGTGTGGTCAACGCAACGCTGGAGCGCGGCTGTGGCACGATCCTGGAAAACTGGGCCTGGTACGCAAAAGGCTGCGAACGCACTTTCCCGCTCTGGCTGAATGATCGCGACTACGCGATCTGGACCGTCAGTTTCATCGGCGTCTGGCAGGGGTTCGGCTTTAACATGGTGCTTTACCTGGCCGGCCTGACCTCCATTCCTCCGTCCCTTTATGACGCAGCAGAAATGGACGGTGCGCAAAGCGGCTGGGACCGGTTTCGTCTGGTCACTTGGCCCATGCTCGGCCCCACCACCGTTTTTGTCATCACAATCAGCTTTATTCGATCCTTTCAGGTCTTTGACATGGTCGAAGCCTTTTACCCGCAGGGCGGCGGACCATCGAAAAGCGTCTACGTGATGATGTTTGCGATCTACGAAAAAGGCATCCAGCAGAACCTGATGGGGATAGGGGCCGCGATCACCGTCGTATTCCTGGCTTTCGTTATGATCTTGACCCTGATCCAGCGCTGGTTTGTCGAGCGGAGAACACATTATGTCTGAAGCAATCCAAGACATCCGCGCCACGGCGTTCCGGTTCAACACGCGCGCGGCGCTCACCCATATTGTTCTGATATTTGGCGCGCTGATTGTGCTGCTGCCCTTTTACACAATGATCAGCCTGTCGCTGAAAGCACCACATGAGATCATGCAGCAAACCGGCGGCTTTATGGGGGCACAAGAGCTGTTCCGCGACGATTTCTGCGTCAAGCTGGGCAATGCCGTTCAGGACTGTATGGTCAACCCAATCATCTACAACTACACAACCGCCTTCGAAAAAGCGCCGCTGCTGCGGTATTTGCTGAATGGCATCGTCGTCACCGTCTCGATCTTTGTGATCCAAGTGGTTGTCGCCTTGCCCTGCGCCTATGCGCTCGCCAAATTGCGGTTTTGGGGGCGTAAGGCTGTGTTCGCCCTGGTCTTGTTCTGCCTGTTGATCCCGGTGCATGCCATCGCGCTGCCCTTGTACATTATGCTGGCCAAACTGGGCTTGACCAACACCTATGCGGCGCTGGTCATCCCCTGGACGATCTCTGTCTTTGGCATCTTCTTGATGCGTCAGTTCTTTATGACCGTTCCAGACGATCTGATCGATGCGGCCCGCATGGACGGGATGAGCGAATATGGCATCATCTGGCAAGTCATGCTGCCCACGGCGATCCCGGCCTTGATGGCCTTTGGCATCTTTAGCATCGTTGCCCATTGGAACGACTATTTCTGGCCTCGGATCGTGATCACCGGCAACCGCGACCTCTTTACCCCGCCATTGGGCCTGCGCGAGTTCAAGGGCGATGCCGATGGCGACAATTTCGGCCCGATGATGGCAACAGCCTGCATCATCGTTACCCCTCTCATCGTGTGTTTCTTGCTGGCGCAACGCCGGTTCATCGAAGGGATCACACTGTCTGGAATGAAGTAAGGCGGGATCGCTCCCGCCCTACCCATACTATCCCGTCCGGGATCATCACTAGGGCCTGCCAATCGCCAAACCACCAGGCCCTGCAACAGGAGATAGAGTAATGCAACGCACTCTGACTGCAATGGCCCTCGTTCTGGCCGCCACCGCGACCACTGCCACGGCAGAAGACAAGATCGTCGTCGAATTTGGCTATCCTTATAGTCACCTGTTTGACGTGACCTATGAAGCGATCCTGCCCAAATTCTACGAGGCGCATCCAAATATCGAAATCAAGATGCGCGCCACCTACGAATCCTACGAGGATGGCACCAACACAATCCTGCGCGAAGCGGTCGCTGGCACATTGCCGGATGTCACCATGCAGGGCCTGAACCGTCAGGCGATCCTGGTCGAGAAAGGCATCGCCAAATCCCTGGAGCCTTTCATTGCGGCTGAGACTGATTTTGCCAAAGAAGGCTATCACAAAGCCATGCTGGATCTGGGGACCTTTAATGACCAGGTATACGGCCTGCCTTTCTCGATCTCCCTTCCGGTTGGCTATTACAACATGGAAGTGATGGCCAAGGCTGGCTACACCGAAGCCAACCTGCCCAAAACCTGGGAAGACGTGGTGCAGGCCTGTGTCAAGCTGCGCGAGGCCGGTGTCGACAACCCAATGTTCTGGGGCTGGAACATCACCGGCAACTGGTTCTTGCAGGCGTTGATGTGGTCTCAGGACAAGCCGACCGTCCTGGGCGCGGATTTCCAACTGGACACGCCTGAGGGGCTCAAGACTCTGGAAACCATGCAATCTATCTTTACCGGATGCGAAATGCAGAATCTGGAATGGAAGGCCGCGCTGGCGTCATTCTCGGCCGGAGATCTGGGCATGATGTATTGGTCGACTTCTGCTGTGGGTGCCGTGGAACGCGCCATGGGTGATTTCACTCTGGTTACTGCTGAATACCCTGGCATCGAAGCATCCGGGCCTCTTGGCCTGCCTGCCGGTGGCAACTCTGCCCTGCTGACATCGCAGTCTGACGATCCCGAACAACTAGCCGCGGCTTGGGCATGGCTCAAGTTCATCACGTCTGGCGAAGGTGCCGCCGATGTGGCCCGCACCACGGGCTACATGCCTCCCAACCAGGCCGCGAACGAGATCATTCTGGCGGATTTCTACGCCGAGAACCCTGCCAAGGCGACAGCTGTACGCCAGCTGCCACTGCTGCGTGAATGGCAGGCCTATCCGGGCGATAACGGCCTGGCTGCGACGCAGGTGATCTATGACGGGCTCGAAGGCATCGTGACCGGCGAATTTGCCGACATGTCGAAACTGCAAGAAGAGCTGACCGAAGAAGTTCAGGATCTGCTGGACTGATCCCCGCCACTTTTTAGTTGTAACAGCTTCGGGCATTTGTTTGCCCGAAGCCTTTTAAGGCACGCAAACATGAAAATCCTGCAATTCACCGATATCCATTTGACCCGCCAAGGTGACATCATTGGCGGTCGTGATCCCAATGCCAATTTTGCCAAAGCTCTGGCTCATGCCTTGGACCTGCATGGCGATGCCGAGGCATTGTTCATCACGGGTGACCTGTCGGATTGGGGCGATGAAGACGATTATGCACGCCTTAAATCCATCATCGCGGATATCCCGATGCCCGTGCATCTGATGATCGGCAATCATGATGATCGCCAGCTCTTTACCTCGGTTTTTCCTGAGCTGGGCAACGCGGATGGATTTGTTCAATATGCCGTCAAAATGTCTCAGGGCACGGCCTTATGTCTGGACACATGGGGCCCAAACACCCATGCCGGGCATTTCTGCGAAGATCGGGCGCGATGGTTGACGGCCCAACTAAAACAGATCGAAGGACCGGTCTGGCTGTTCATGCACCACAATCCGGTGCCCATCCACGTGGCCCCCATGGACAAGATCATGCTGCTGGATGCAGAGCGTTTTGGCGCAACAATTGCGCCCTTTGCGCAGAAAATCCGTCATATTTTCCACGGTCATTGCCATCTGCCCCTGTCCGGGTCCCTGCATGGTATTCCTTTCTCTGCCCCGCGAGGCACGAACCACGCCGGCTGGCCAGACTTTAGCGCCACACGATTGCTGGCCTCGGCTGAACTGCCGGAATCCTATGCGGTCATTTTCGCAACGCCAGACAGCGTGATGACCCATATGGTCGAATTCGGCTATGCTGGCGAAATCAAAGGCGAAGGAACCCCGGATTATGCCGACTGGGATCGCATGACCATGGTGCGCTAACGTGTTAAGTGATTGTCAGAAACTCAGGCGTTTGGCGCGGCCGTAATCCGCCAGACGCCGATTTAGCTCATCCGTCTCAACAGCCGCGCTTTCCAATGCGAAAACAAAGGCATGGGTGAGGTAGAAACAGGCCGCGTCAATGTCGTCACGCATTTCAGCCCTGTCACCTGCCAGCGTATAAAGCCGCACCAGCGCCTCGGTATCCTGGCGATCATGAGCCGCGAGAAGCTCTTGGTTCAACCGGGTCTGATCCATGGCTATTCTTTCAATGAAATCGCGATGTTTTTGGTGCGCACATAGTTGAACAGGGCTTCGAGCCCTTTTTCGCGCCCAAACCCGGATTTCCCGACGCCACCAAACGGTGTCGGTACCCCGCCTGCGAACCATTCATTCACAAAGACCTGTCCGGCCCGCAATTTGCGCGCAACGCGGTGCGACCGCGCCAGATCACGGGTAAAGATACCGGCGACCAGGCCGAATTCGGTCCCATTTGCGATGGCGATGGCCTCGGCCTCAGTGTCGAACGGTGTAAAACAAGTCACCGGGCCAAAGATCTCTTCCTGGGCCACGCGGCTGTTAGGGGCCACATCCGCCAGAATCGTCGGTGCCATGAAATGACCCGTTCGATCCAACCGCGCGCCACCTGCGGCTATGCGCGCGCCATCCTGACGCGCCGAGGATGTCAGCTCTTCCACGCGATCCAATTGCAAGGCCGAGGCAACAGGCGTGTGATCCGGATTGTCCAACCCGTGCCCAATGCTAAGACCGTTGGCCATCTCCGCCGCCCGCGCGACCGCCTCGTCATAGATCGAGCGATGCACAAGCACCCGCGCCATGGCTGAACACACCTGCCCCGCATTGTAGAAAATCCCGCTTTGCAGGCTGGAAATGAAAGTATCCAGATTTGCATCTTCAAAGACGACAGCAGCGGATTTCCCGCCCAACTCCATCAGTGACGGCGTCACGGTATCAGCCGCCGCACGCAGGATCGCCTGCCCGGTCGGAACCGACCCGGTAAAGACGATCTGATCGATCTCGGAACTGGCCACCAGACGCGCGCCCAAATCGCCGCCGATACCGTTCAGGATCGACACCGCCCCCTTGGGAACCTCCGCCCGTTCCAGTGCAACCCCCAACATGGCCAGCGCCATGGGATCAAGTTCGGGGGATTTGATAATGGTGGAATTGCCTGCCGCCATAGACGGTGCCAAGGAACGGGCCGCAATCGAAACGGGAAAGTTCCACGGAACGATCTGGGCAGAAACGCCAAAAGGTTCATAGACGGTGTAGTCGGCGTAATCCGGCCCCAGCGGGATGGATTTGCCTTCGATCTTATCGGCGACGCCGCCGTAATATTCGAAATACTGCGCTGCCTCTTCAAACTCTTCCCCAGCAGCTGAAAGCGTCTTGCCGCTCTCACGGCAAAGCAACTCTGCGCCCTCGTCAGCGATCGCTCTTATCTCTTGCGCGACGCGCTGCATCAGGCGACCACGTGCCGCCGGGGCCATGTCGGCCAGATCGCCGCGCTCGAACGATTTTCGTGCGCCTTCCAACGCTTTGGCCAGACTTGCCTCACCCGCTAGGGCACAATCCCCAACAGGTGTCTCTAGCCCCGGATCTTCGACTGAAATTCGGGCACCTTCATCCCCGTCGCCCCAATCGCCTGCCACATAGTTCCGTGCTAGACCGCCCTTGAAGAAATCACTCACGCCGAGCGCCCCTTTTCGATCTGGCTGGCCACCCAATGGTGGAAATTATGCGTTGGCCCATCCATCGCCGGAGAGAAACGCCCACCATCAAACAGCTCGCCATGGCGGCCTTTTTGCATGCCTTCAACGACAAAGATGTCCTCTTCGAAAACTGTTTTCCAAAGCTTGGCATTGGCTTCGCGCAGATCCGCCAAATCAGGCGTCTCTTCCTCGGGCTGAGCGTAGTAGAGCTCGATATGCTCGGTCGTCCGCCCGCAATCCTTGGGCTCTAACACGATGGCAAAGGCGTGGTCACGCTGAACACCCAAAAGCACATTTGGGTAAAGCGCGATATATTCCGCCCCCTCATCCCACTGGCTGCCCAAGCCTTCGAAATCCGGGAACACCTTGCCCTCATCATCTTTGAGCTGCCGGTAGACCAGAGTGCCCTGCCCGGAGTAATGGCCGCGTTTTTCGATATTATAGTGATCCTCAAGACGCGAATAGCTGTTCAGGCCGGGATGCACCCAAGGCAAATGATAGCTTTCGCAATAATTCTCGACGGCCAGCTTCCAATTGGTGGCCACCTCAAGTTTGAACGAAGACACAGCGCCGCCATGATGGACGGGTTGTTCAAACTCGGACCAGCGTTCCAGAAGTTCCCCATGTACCTCTTCGAAATCCGCTGCCTGGCCATCGACATTTACAAAAATCACGTCGCGCCACACATAGGAGCGGATGCGCAGCAGGCCGAGGTCGTCCATATTGACGTCTTCATGCGTATTGTGACCCGGTCCGCCAACATGTGGCGTGGTGCGCAACGCACCGTCAAGACCATAACACCAACTGTGATAGGGGCAGCGAATGGCTCCGCGGATCTTTTGCGGTTTGTCGACCAAGATCATGCCACGGTGGCGGCAGGTGTTTTGGAAGACACCGATATCGCCATTCCGATCACGCACCAGCAGGATCGGCATACCCAGAAAATCGACCGGCTTGGCATCACCCGCCTCGGGAATGTCCTTGCCAAAGCCGATGCCCGACCAATTCGCAAACAGGACCGAGCGTTTTTCTTCGTCAAAGATCGCGGGATCAATGTAATGCGCGTTCGGCAGACCATTGGCGGTGTTGACGTCGGTGAGGACGGAGGACAGGGGGGCATGCGTGTTCATCGAACTCTCCTTGGTGCAAGTCTTGGCACTCATTGGAGGCGATCGCGAGATTCTCTCAATATCGGAAATTCTAAATCTGGGTTGAGCCTGCCTAAATCGACACCTTATCGAACCCAGACATCAGCCATTGTTTGAGCGTTTTGGCATTCTCCGAAAGCGCCGCATCAGGTGGGCCAACAAGATAGAATTGGTGTGGGGCAGGCACTGAAAACGGCTCTATGATTGCCAGCTTGCCACTGTCTAACATAGGCTGCACAAGGCGACGCCATCCAAGGGCGACACCTGCCCCTTTGCGGGCAATCTGGAGCGCGACCGAATAACTGGTGACGCTGGTCCCATGACCGAGGGTGCCTTTGAAATCAAGGCGCTGAAACCATTCCTCCCATTGTGTCCAGGAGGGGTTTTGCGCCTTCAGATGGATCAACCGCTGCGCTGCGAGGTTTTCTAGGCTGCAAGAGGCAAGTTGGCGAGCGAGTTCAGGCGCGGCGACTGGAACAAGGTCATCACGGTAGATCGGGGTGTGTGTGTTGGGTCGATTTGATAAACGCCCGTAACTTATGATAAAATCAAACCCCTGCACCGACATAAACGGCGTGTCCTGGGTCACCTGGTTGACGTTGATTTCGGGATATTCTCTCCAAAAATCAATGATCGTCGGAGACAACCACAGCGCGGCAACCGCAGTGGTGGACCCGACGGTTACAGTTTCACTGCCGCCAACCTGACGGATGCGCGCCAATTGCCGCGAGATTTGCCCGAAACTCGCTGCCAAGGTTTCATACAGCGCCTCGCCTTCTGGTGTCAGCTCAACACCACGGTGCTGCCGGCGAAACAAGGGCGTGCCCAGCTCTCCCTCCAGCGCTTTGATTTGATGGCTCACCGCACCGGGCGTCACCGACAAATCCTGTGCCGCATTCTTAAAGCTCAGATGCCGCGCGGCGGCTTCGAATGCCGCTAAGGTCGTGAACGGCGGGAGATCGTAGTGACGTCGCGACATGGGCTGCCCTTTGGTTGCTCGGGTGAGTTCACCTAAACTCTGTTTGAGTATTTTCCGAATTGCGCGCAAAGGGCAACTGGTGTTTGCCTCTCTGAAATTCTCGTACCAGAAATTGGGGTCTCCCATGCAAACCATGCCCGCTCGTCTGATCTCAAAAACCGCGCTGAGCCCTGACACGTCGGGCTTTGCTTTCGCGCTTTTGAACGGGCCATGCGACAGGTTGGAACCCGGGGCGCATGTCGATGTGCATCTGGGCGAGGGTTTGATCCGCCAATATTCCCTGTGGGATTGGTCAGATGATCAAAGCGTGCTGCATGTCGCGGTCAAACGCGAGGATGAGGGCCGTGGTGGATCGCGCGCCATGCACGAGCTTGAGGTTGGGGCCGAGCTTCAACTGGGCGGGCCGCGCAATCATTTTGCTCTGAAACCCGGCGAAACCTTTGTCACTTTGATCGCAGGCGGTATTGGCGCCACGCCCCTGGTGGCAATGGCCCGCACCTTGCGGGATGCGGGGCGCGCATTTCAGGTCTTTTATTTGGCGCGAAGCACTGAATTGGCCGCCATGGACCAAGAGTTTCGCAAACTCGATCTGGGCGACGAATATCACCTGCATTGCGATGACAGGGACGGTGTGTTTGACCTGCAATCGGTCCTGCGCAACCTGCCCGAGGGCAGCGACGTCTATACCTGCGGGCCTGAACCAATGCTGAACGCCATTCTTGACGCCTCTTCGCTGCTCAAAGGCGGTCAGGTGCATTTCGAACGTTTCGCCGCTGTCGAAAAGGCATCGGAAGGCGAGAATGAGAGTTTCGAAGTCGAGCTGCGTTCAACCGGCGCAGTCTATGGCGTCGGTCCGGATGACAGCATTCTCAGTGTGCTGCAAGCCAATGATATTTCGATTGATTTCGGGTGCTCTGAGGGGTTGTGTGGGTCATGCATTGTGGATGTCATCGACGGAGAGGTCGACCACCGAGACGGGGTTTTGTCCCCCGAAGAGCAAGCGACACACAGTTTCATGTGCACCTGTGTGTCGCGTGCAAAATCGGCGCGGCTTGTCCTCGATCTATGAAGCGATGCGCGCCAAGACCTTTTAGGCCAGCACACACTGGTCGCGCCCGTCCATGAGTTCGGCCAACTTTGGTTAGGTCACTGCCTTGAACACAGGATCAGACCGGCCTGAGCCGGCTCAAGGCCTGCTCCAATAGCGCAGGATCGGTTTCCTTTGCCTTGGTCAGGAATGAGGTGCTTTGATTTGAGGCATCTTCAGGTTCGATCATTTTCGCAGCAACGCAGAGCAGACCAACCTTTTCAAACGGCGACAAGTCGTTGAAGCCGGGGTTGTCAATTGCAGCCTTAATCCTTTGTTTCAGCAAAGCCCGAGTTGCGTCCGCCGGTTCCAAAGACATGACCGACATTGAGGCGACAAAAACAAGCTCTGAAAACCACGGTTTGCTGTCATCCGCATTTTCAAGAGCCTCGGTCACCAAACTCTGCCCGCTGTTGCGGTAGATTCGTTGCTTGGGGGGGCGCAATCTTTGTGCCATCAGGACCAGCAGGCTGCCCTTATAGGCTTTGGCGCGGGGGTCATCGGGCGATTTGGCCAATAACCGCTCCGCTTTGCCAAGTGCGGCGGGAATCAAATCCCCGCCCTGCTCGATAGCGTTTCTGTAGCTTTGTTTCATTTTTCTTCTTATTTAACTTGGATCAGGCCGCATTGCGCATTGGGGCACCCGAATTGTCAGGCGAGACCAAACGGATTGCGGTGGCTGGCGCTCGGTACAGGGGAAGATCCACGCCAAGCTTGGCGCGCATTTCTTCGAGCACGGTTTCGTTCACAGCGAAGGAGGCGCAGCAAACCGGTCGCTTGCCATAGCCATCGGCCTTGCCGTGCATGTCGTATTTCAGACCAGCGCGACGGTAGACGCGGCTCATGCAAGGTTCAAAGTTGGACACCAAACGGTTGATCCCGTGGAACAGCCCCACCTCGCACAGCCCCAACAAGAGCAGCGAGAACGCGCGCCCTGGATCCATGTCCGGGAAGTCGCGGGAAATAGCGTCTTCGTCCACGCACATCCGTGTACCTTCCCATACGTCATGTTGTTTCAGGTCGTCGCTGAACTCATGGGTGCGTCCAAAGACATCATGCAACAGGGTCGGACCGGCGGTCGTCATGAGGCGAACACAACCATAAAGTGTTTTGCCGTCATCGCTGCACCAAACGAAGTAGCTGGCGTTCTCAGCGTCATAGGCATCGATTTCCAGATCACCGTTCACTGGAACCTCCCAGTTGAGCTGGTCTGCGAACACTTTCTTGCGCAACTTAAAAACTTCCATAACAAGTTCGATTTTATTAGCAACTTCATGTGGTTGGATGGTAGTGAACATTTTCTCAAGTCCCTTGCAGCTTGAGAAAAACCTACCGTCGCGCTGCTTTTACCAATATCCGCCCGCCTGATGGTACCACCTTCGCCACGCACAATTGGGGGGGTTGCCCGCAACAAAAAATTCGAAAAAATAGTCGCCTGTAGATTGCATCTTTTGTCATGATCCTGTCGGATGTACTTGGTAACTGTACCGAGAGATTCGTTAAGGAGTGGCTGTGCCATGCCATTTGACTATGAGAGCGTATTGAACGACCTGTTGCTGTCTAACAGCGTGGCGGATGCGATAGCGGTGTTACAGGGCTGTTGCGAAATTGACTTTGTCACATTCCACCTGATGAACAGCGTGTCCGTGCAGATGGACAACCCCTTTGTCAGAACCACCTATCCGCCGGAATGGGTTACATTCTATCTACTCAACAACCTAGTGGCGAGTGACCCAGTTTTGAAGGCGGCCACCGTCGCCAAAAAGGCGTTCCTCTGGTCCGATCTGGATCTGGCAGGCCCGGAACTTGATTTTCTGTCCAAATCCAAAGACTTCAAGATCGGACAGAGCGGGTATTCAATCCCCTACGAGGATGAGATTGGTCGGCGAAGCGTCCTGTCCCTCAACTCTCACCTCGATGACGAAGCCTTTCGTGACTTTATCGCAGTGAAAGGCGGCCAATTGCAGTTATTGGCGCATGATCTCCATATGAAAGGTGTTTCTGAGGCCTTTGCCGAAGCAGGGGATGTGCCACATCTGTCGCCGCGCGAATATGAATGTCTGAAATGGACGTCCCTTGGGAAATCCTATTCCGAGATCGCCATCATCCTTTCCTTGTCCGAACACACGGTGCGCTCTTATCTCAAGATGGCGCGGGTCAAACTGGACAGTGTGACCCTTGCTCAGGCCGTTACCAAGGCGACTCAGATGGGTTTGATCTGAGCCAATCTCATCTGCGGCGGCGATCCGGCCTAGACATGACGCAAGCTTAGTGGCCCGGCCTCTGGACCGCTCAGGCAAACGGAGGCCGAAACGCCAACGCCCATGCGAAAGTCAAGAAAGTGGCACGGAATGGGGGCTGCGCCTGGGTCCATGGCGATCTTGAACAGTTTCTGCATACCGTATCCCAACCCCTCACCCTGCATTTTGCCATAGGCCTCCATACGCGTCCAAAGCTCTTGCGGTATGAAATGCGTTTTCGCGCGGCGGGCCTGACGGCTGCCAAAGAGCTTGTCAAAACTGTCGGCCTGTTTGGGGCTGAAGCGTTCGATATCCAACCCAACGCGGCGCCCTGCGGTAATGCAGACCGCAAAGCCAAACGCCCCGTAACTTATGGAAAAATCCAACGCTTCGCGCGGTACGCCATAGCGCGGATGCAAACCTGGTCGCCCTTCGCTGTCATTGACCAGCTCGATCTCGGGCCCAGGCATATTCAGAACCGCCCCCAACATCTGGCGCAACTCGACCCGCGCGGCCAGGGCCCGGTGGGTTTTGTCAGGCCGCGGAGACCGCTCGAGCCTTTGCCTGTCCCGTTTGGTCAATTGATCCAGCATATGAGACGGCAGCCGGTAATTCGACAGCAAGCGCTGCATATGCAGCTGGGCTGGGCCGCCCGGCCAGTTCAGCCTTTTGCGCTGCTGCTCGCGGATGGAAAGGACTTTGGTTCCGGCGGTCGGTGTCGCAATCAGGGTCATGGTCAGAACTTCATTGTTGTATAGATGGCAAGGGCATCACCCTCGGGACGCAGGGTGAACTCGGTGTTCTCCCCGCCATATTTATGTGTGGCCGACAGGCCGAGCGTCGCTTGTTCACCCAATGGCATTTCCAAGCGCAGCCCCAAACTGCCAGAGCCGTCATCCAATCCATGCAGAACCGTCAATTCGCCGCTAACAGGTTTGCCAAAAAGGGAGTCATGACTGACCCGTAGAAATCCGTAATTCTGCCGCAGCGTGTAATGGTTCAACAAACCGTTGAGCTGGTTCAAAGATTGGCCATGCACGGCGGATTGGGTTGGGGTGATCGTGTCTAGGGCGCTGACGATCCGGTCCCATTCGCTGTCCGAATACCCTCCGGCATCACGGGTATATTCCGCATTCAAAGACACGCCATTTTCGAAGGTGTAGCCAAACCCCAAGGTAACAAATGGATGGACCTTGTCGGTGTCCCGCGTTTCCAGCATCAAATGCCCCAGGGGAGACGTGCCCGAAATAGCCTGTTTTTCGCGCCCCTTACGGAACGTGGCATCCATATAGATGACCGATGCATCGCCAAGTCCCCAGCTGAACGACAGTGCTGCACCCGGCCGATTGCCATCTATCAACGCCACAGAATAATCGCCCGCCCCGCCCGCCATCAGGCCGGAAAAGCGCAACATGGCAAAGTCTTCTTCGACGCCCAGCCGCGGATCTTCGCGATCCGGGGCGTAAATCAGGGACAGGCTGGATCCGTTGTCAAACAACAGATCCGCACCGATCATCTCGGTTCCTTCGACGTCGCTTCGGGCCTGACCAGACGGGAAAATCCTGTTTTCCGCCAGGGGATCGTGCAGAATGTCTGCCGGGTTCAGCCCATAGGCCTGCCCGTATGACAAAATGCGACGCCCGCCGAACACAAACAGTGATTCACCTAATAGCAACTCGGCAAAAGCTTCATCCGTAAAGGTCTCAACTTGTCCGTCGCGTGCCTCGGCGCGAAACTGCGCGGCCAGGCTTAACCGCCCATAGCTCAGCTTTGCGCCCATCACACCTGACAACCCGGCCAGCGCATCCTGATAGCCCGAGGCATCGGGATCTGGCACAAGGTCAGTTGCGTCCAAACTTACGCGTTTGCCATACAGGCTGACCCGCCCCGTCAGATCAAATTCGAGATCCGTAGCCCAGGCTGGGCCTGTGGCAAGCAAGGCCAGACTCGCCGTCAAAGCTGTTGCTGACTGTCGAAACATCGTCATGTCTACTCTCCGAAATTGGGTCGTTGGGGCGGGGTCGTGTAGCGGTGGGTTACAGGCGGTTCAGGTTGTTGGGCTGATACCAGGCGGCCGGGGTCTTGGCCTTTTTGAAGCTGCTATAGGTCATGGTGGTCACCTTGCCGCCTTCGAGGTGATCAACCACCTTGAGCTGGGTAGGACGGCTGGCCCCCAACACGGACTTGTAGCCACCAAAATGCATCGTCTTCAGTTTGCGACCACCGCCCGCATAAAACACCGCCTGTTTGGGCGCGCCGGAGCTGGCCACAGTCAGATCAATCCGGGCATAGGCTGCGGATTTGGTCTTGGGGGCCAGTTGCAACACGATGGCATTGCCGCTGCCGGATGTGCTGACAACCTTGTAATCACTGGAATAAACCGTGCGCGCAACGTCAGCGGAGGACACACCGCCCAGCACGCGCTGTTGTGGTGAAATGCGCAGGGCGCGGCGGGTTCCGGGAACAAAGACCCACATATTCTTGTCGACAAACAGAATGGAGCGACCAGCCATTTTGGTCGGTTTGGTGTAGCGAACAAGCCCCTTGGTGGAATTTTGCACCGACACTTCCAGTTTCTCAGTCTTACCGCCGGAATTCAGTGTCAAATCGAAGGTGAAATTCGCTCCGGGTGCGCGGATATCATCCACTTTGCGCAGCAGGGCGGCCCCATCTGCAGCCCAGGCACCAGCGGCGGCAACAGACATGGAAAGAGCGATGAGGGCGGGTTTGATGATGGATTTCAGCATGGTTTTTGCAAAGCCTCTACAATATTGACACGGGACGCAGCCCAGGCAGGGTAAATGGAAGACACCAGCGCAGCAGCGACCGAGACGACAAAGCCTTTTGCCAGCACGGCGGGTGTCATGAGGAAGAAGGCCTGATAGCCTTGCGACATGGAGGGCGGAGGCGGCATAGGAATGCCCCCGATCATCTCAATCCCCCAGGAAATGAGCAGTGACAGGATCACCCCGACCGTGCCGCCCAGCAGCCCGATGAAAAGACCCTCATTCAGGAACATCTGCATGGTGGTGCCTTGGGTGGCTCCGATGGCGCGCAGCGCGCCGCTTTCGCCCATGCGTTCAAAGACAGCCATGGTCATGGTGTTCGCGACCGAGAACATCACAACCACCGCGACGATGCCGGAAAAGATGCGGAACAGCCCGTTATAGAGTGACACAACCGCCTCATAAAATCCGGCCAGCTCGTCCCATTGGCGGGTTTCATAGGCTTCGGGCAGCGCGGCAATCGTGTCCTCGATCTCTGGGCGCAGAGCCGGCAGATCAGCGGTGTTGTTCAGCATCACCACGACCCGTTCCACGGCTGTGGTATCCATGACGGTTTGCACCAGATCGCTGGGCACTTTGGCAAAGACACTGTCATATTCGGTCGATCCGGTGCGCACGATGCCCACGATCTCAAAATCAACCGCGTTCAACATGCCGTCCAGTGAGGTCGTCATCACAGTGACCCAATCGCCGATCTCGGCCCCCAGCCCTTTGGCCAATTCGTCGCCAATCACACCGACCTGCGTATCACCAGGCAGCAGATTGCGCCCTTTGACGACGATCTCGAAATCGGCAAAGTCCATTTCACGCAACGGGTCGACACCCGTGACCGACATATTGACCGAGGCCTGCCCAGTTGTGCCAATCCCCGAGAAACTGACACGATGGGTGACGGTTGAAACACCTTCGATGCCTTCCAATGCCTGTTCCAAGGCGTCGACTTCGTGGATCATGACTGAGGCCGGGTCGGAAACGTGTTTCTCCCAATAGCCCTCGGCATAGATCTGCATATGACCCAGCTGAGTCCGGATGGTGGTTTCGCGCAGGCCTTCAAAGGTAAAGTTGATAAAGGCTCCAAAGCAGGTCAGCGCACAGCAACCCACTGCAATCGACAGGATTGTGATGGTTGAGCGGCGCGCATTGCGAAAGATGTTCAGCGCCGCGATGTAGAACAGATCAAGCATGTCGGGCCACCTCGTTCAGGGTTGGAACCACCTGCATGTGCAACTTGCCTTCGCTCAGGGTGATGATTTGGCGCGCATGTTCGACCACCAGATTGTCATGCGTGGCGCAGAGAAAGCTGACCCCGTGATGGGCGTTTAGATCGCTCATCAGATCCAACACCCCTTGGGCCGTTTTGCGATCCAGATTGGCGGTGGGTTCGTCGGCAAGAATGATGCGCGGGTTGCAGACCAAAGCACGCGCAATGGCGACACGCTGACGCTGACCGCCAGACAATTTGCCCGGCAGTTTGTTGGCATGATCAGACAGGCCGACCAAAGCCAGCTTTTCGCGCGCAATCTCCATACGCTCGCGCCGTTTCACCCCTTGGAAATAGAGCGGCCAGGCGACGTTTTCCGCCGCTGTCAGAACCGGCAACAGGTGAAAGCTTTGGAAAACAAAGCCAATGGTTTCATTGCGAAATTTCGCCAGCTGCTTTTCGTTCAGCGTGGCAATATCTGTGCCCGCAATGGTGATCGTGCCGCTATCGGGGCGATCCAGCGCGCCGATCATGTTCAACAGCGTGGATTTACCCGACCCGGATGGGCCGCAAATTACGGCAAATGCGCTGTCAGGGATTTCCAGATCGGCCTGATCCAGCACCGTCAGCGAAAAGGCTTCGCTGGCATAGGTGCGGCAGACCGATCTGAGCGAGATCTGACCCATGATCAAGACCCCGCCAATTTGCGCGCAGCGGCAGCTTTGCCAACCCAATCGCCCTGATCCGCAGCTTGGTCAGCCAGCATGTCGTAGATGCCGACCATATGCGGGGCCATGCTCGGGGCTTGCGCAGCGCTAAAGATCTTGTCCAGCGCCAGCCCATCCTCAATCGCAGTCTCGCTGCGACCAAACATGGCGGGCAGATTTCCGGCAACGCTGGCGCGGATCAACCGCACTGTAAAGTCATCCGGGGCCATGTTGACGGCCTGATCCAGAAAGCGCAGCCCACGATTGGTAAAGCGCACCTTGTCAGTGACAGACCGGCTGTCGCGCGCCGTAATAGCATAGCTCGAGCCCAGATAGGCGACCGCCATGGCATTGCCTGGCTCGGCCTTCATCAGATCAAGGAAAGCGGCAACCGCCTGTTCAGTGGCCGCCTTATCCCCGGCGCGGCCCGCATCATGCAGGGCAATCGCGCTTTCCAATGCGGTTTGCGCCGCGATGACCGGAGTGGCCGGGAGCACCGCCATAGCCACCACCGGCCCATAGGCGGCAAAGGAGGCGAGGCAAAGCGCGCGGGAAAATGTGCTAATCTTGCTCATATCAGTCTTCCTTGGGGGCTGTGGCCAGGTTCATGTCGCCAGAGGCGACTTGGCCGTTTTCAGTGGAAATGCGGGCTTTGACCTTGGTCATCTGGCCCATGCGTTTGACCAGACGCACCTCGATGCGCAGCTGATCGCCCGGTTGCACGGTGCCGGAAAACTTCATGTTGAAGCCGACACAAAAGAACCGGGTGTTCGACGCATCCGGCGCATCGCCGGTTTCGTCACCGGTTGGTCCCATAAAGGCCGAGGCCTGGAGCGCTGCTTCGGTGATCAGTGCACCGGGCATAATTGGGTAATCGGGGAAATGGCCCTGAAAGTAGGGCTCATTGATCGAGACATTCTTGACCGCCACCGCATAGCCCGGCCCGCTTTCATCGACCTTGTCGATCATCAGGAGCGGGTAGCGGTGCGGCAGACGGGCCATGATGGCCTGAATGTCATAGGAGGTGGTTGCCATGTCTTTCATGTCATCAAGTCCTTGTGTCAGGCCAGTTCCATCAGAACCGAGCAGTTAGAGCCGCCAAAACCGAGCGTGTTGGACAAAACCAATGAGGGCTGACCAGTGCGGGCTGCAGACGCGCAGGACAGCGGGTTATTGGCTTCGGCTTCGCGGAAATTCACGGTGGGTGGGATGATGTTCTTGGCCCGGGCCGCCATGGCCGCGACCGCGTTCATGGTGCCTGCCGCGCCCAACGTGTGCCCGACCATGGATTTGATCGAGGCGGCGGGCACTTCAGCGGCACGCTCCCCCAAAACGCCATGCAGGGCCTTGGCCTCGATCGCGTCGTTGTGCAGGGTGCCGGTGCCATGGGCGCAGATGAAATCCACCTGCGCGGCATCCGCCCCACCCATTTCCAGCGCCTTGCGCATGGCGGCCATCGGCCCCTGGGCGGTAACATCTGGCGCGGTCATGTGATGGGCATCCGAAGACAACCCGTAACCGCGCAGCTTGGCCATAACCGGAGCCCCCCTTTTGGCGGCAAAATCTTCGGCCTCGACAATCATCAACGCGCTGCCTTCGCCCAGAACCAGCCCCTGGCGATCCTTGTCAAAGGGGCGGCACAGCTCGGGTGAAACGTTGCGCATCACCGAAAACCCGGCGGCGGACACTTCGGACATCGGATCAAACCCGGCGACCAGCACCACATCAGCCTTGCCCGCTCGGATCAGATCCTGTGCCGTGGCCAGAGCAAGGTTGGACGAAGTACAAGCGGTTGAATAAACCAGATTGGGGCCCATGAACCCGGTTTCGATGCACAGCCGATAGCCCGGTGAGTGCAGTGAATAGTCCCGCAGCGTACTGGGGCGGCGCTTGCCCGCCCGCTGTCCCCGGTAATACCCCATCCCGGTGCGCGCGCCTCCAAGGGTGGACCCCGAAAGAACCGCGCCGCGCCGTGGGTTGACGGTGGCGGGATCAAGCTGCGCCATTTCCATTGCCTGATCAAAAGCGGCGAGCGTCAAAGCAGAACTGCGATCCATACGCTTATCGCCGCGCTTGATGCGAATGGCCTCGGCGTCAAACCCCTTGGCCTCGCAGGCACGGGGATTGCGCAGCCCATCGGCGGGAAAGCTTGAGATATCGCCAAGGCCAGTTTCAGCCCGCGCCATGGCGTCGCCAAAGCTGTTGAAATCATTTGAAATAGCGTTGATGACACCGCATCCGGTGACAACTGCGCCGCGATTGGACATATGCGGGATCATGCTGCGACCTCTTGCATTTGGGGTTTGTGGGCGGCGATGGCGCGATCCATCAGCGCGGGAACGCCGGTGCTGGCAGGTTTCAGCGCGGGGTTGAACCGCAGCATCAAGCCGGTCAGCACTTTGCCCGGACCAACCTCGATGAGGCTCTCGGGGGCTTGGTCGGCAATCTGCGACATCACTGCTGTCCAGTTCACCTGACCCGTCATATGGGTCAGCAGATCATCCTGGATGTCGCGCGCCGAGCGCATAGGTGACCCGTCCTTGTTGGACAGCACCGGGCAAATCGAGGTGGAAAAGGCGGTTTCCTTGATGCGATCCGCAAAGGCGCGCGCTTCATTCGCCAAAAGCGGGGAATGAAAGGCACCGGACACGTTAAGCGCCACCCATTTGCCGCCTTTGGCGGTCAGGGCTGCGCGGGCCGGATCCAGATCTTCGACCGCGCCGGACACGACGATTTGTTCAGGCAGGTTCAGATTGGCGGGCCAGATCTTTAGCTTGGCCTCTTTCAGGGTTTCAGAAACAACATCTGCGCTCAGCCCCTGGACGACCCCCATGCCGCCAACGACACGTTCGCCGGAAAACAGCATCAGCTGCCCGCGTTCGACCACCAGCTGCGTGGCGTCTTCGAGTGACAGCGCACCCGACGCGGCCAGCGCGGAAAAATGCCCCAACGAATGGCCAGCAACAAATGCAGGGCTTAGCCCCTCTTCGCGCAAACAGGCTGCGATGGCGCTGGACATGGCAAAGATCGCCAATTGCGCCCGGTCGGTGCGTTTGAGATCCGGATCGGCCATTTTGGTAGTAAAGTCGCGCACGGGTTTGCCCGAGAGGTCTTCGATCGTGTCCAACACGGTTTCAAAGGTTCCGCGACCGATGAATTTGGCGGCCATTCGCGCCGATTGGGCCCCTTGGCCCGGGAAAATCCAACCTGTCTGGATCATGCGGCTGCTCCTTTGATCAGAGTTGAGCCAAACTGGCCGTTAAGGCCGATGGCATTGCATAAAACGGCGTCGATTTTGGGGGTGTCCCCAGAGACCGAAGCCGGGGTGGCATTGCGGTTGATCGCGGCCACAGCCAGGGCGATTTCCACCAAAGCGGCGGTGCCCATGGCAAAGCCGGTGGAGCGTTTGGAGCTGCCTTGTGCCGGAACTTGCGCACCAAAAACCGTAGTGATGGCAGCGCTTTCCAGCTGGTCTTCGATCTTGGTCGCGGCAGAGCCGGTTAGGATCATGTCGACCGTGTCGGCCTGTGCCTGCGCATCTTCCAGCGCGGTTTCCATGGCGGCGACAAGACCACGCCCATCCTTGGCCGGTCGGCCCAGCGCAGCGGCATCATTGGCAAGGCCAACACCGGCCAGCTCGGCCAAAACCTCTGCTCCGCGCGCCTTAGCATGGCTGGCGCGCTCAAGGATCATCGCCACGGCACCCTCACCTGCAACGGCACCGTCGGTCAGGCCACCCTGCCCGTCATAATCCGCGTGCCATTTCAGATCCCGCAGACCTTTTTGGATCGCATCGCACATTTCATCGGAACACAAAGCAATCACCGCTTCGATCCCCGGCTGCGCCAGCATCATCTGCGCCTGATACAGGACAGCCGTGCCAGAACAGCCAGCGGCAGGCACCACCTGAATAGGACCGGCAAAGCCGAAATGGATGCTGACCAGCGATGCCGGCGCGTTGAACACGCTTTCCTGAAAGACCCGTGGTTTGACGCCAGTGGGGCCGGTGTCGATCAAGTCGTCATAGATCTGCTGGGTCGCCGCACCGGGCCCGTTCGAGGTGCCAAACACAATCCCGACACCGCCATTCTTCGCACCACGGTCGGGCAGCATATTGGCCTGCGTCACCGCAAGATGCGTGGCCGCGACCGCATATTGCGACACCAGCGGCGCGCGGGACAATTGCCCCGATTTCAACATGCGGCGCAGGTCTAGCTTTTGCGCCTCTGCTGCTGGCAGGCCATTGTCGTAGCGCGAACAGGGGGTGAAATCGGCATCCCCATCTGTCTGCGCGTCCCAGAGACCGTCCAAACCGGTCCCCCAGGGGCCAACAAGGCCAAGCCCGGTAATGGCAATTCTGTTATCCGTCGTCATTATCCGAACTCCTTCCGGAAAGCGGTCAGTTTTTGTTGATAGGTGGCGGCCTGCTCGGTCTTGCCTTGCTCGGTCAGCACTTCGGCATAGGCGCTATAGAAATCTCCGCGCCATTTGGCCGAGCGCAGAACATCCGCGTGTTTCGGGTTCAGGTCGGGATTGGCTTCCCACTTGGCCAATTGATCGAAATCGGCCATGGCCAGATCATGATCCACCAGCACAGCGGGCATATTGATCACTGTCGCGGCCCGGATCAGGCGGGCGACGGGATCGGTCGGGTCGATGGCGACAGCCTCAGACAGCAGAGCTTCGGCCCGCTCCACATAATAGATACGCACAAACCCGGGTCCGGGCAGCGCCTGCCATGCGCCTTGCATTGGAAAATCGCGTGCCATCAGCGAATGCGCTGAACCAAGATAGGCCGTGGCCGAAGGAAAGTTTGGCATGTCGCTGCGCGCCGCTTCCAACTGGCTGATCGCTTCGCGGGCCCATTTGGGGTCTTGGGTCAGTTGCGCGATGTCATAGGCGGCCTTTCCCGCTGTATATGGGTCGCCAAACTCACCATGTTCTTCGGACCACAGCGCGCGGGCCTCAGTCAGGCGCGGCTGATCAACCGTCGTGGTCTTGATGATCGGGGTGCCATCGGCATCCGCAACCGGGCTGCATCCGGTGACGGTCAGGCCATAGACCACCGCCAAAACGCCCATGCTGATCCAGGTACGAGAAGTCATCTTTAATACACGTCCTAAGGTCCAGGGTTTGGTTGGATTTGAGTTATTCGGCTGCATGAACCACCTCATGCGCATAGGGCTTTGGCTGCGGCTCGACAGGGCGCAGATGGAAAATCTCCTGCACGGCCAACAGCTTGAAAAAACGCTCGATCACATAGTCGTTCAGCATGTCGCGCACTTCACTGCCCGTGGTGTTTTGCTGATCGAGCCGAACCATACGGGCAAGATCCAGGGCGAGAGGCTGAGCCGACAGGCCATACCCGGTTGAACTGTCTTCGCAGGCGTAAGGGGCATCGGTGATCGGCGCGAAACCGATTTTGGAATAGAGCTTGATCTGCCAGGTAAAGCTGTCGTTGAGGATCGTGTGCACACGCTGTTCAGCAGCGGCCTCGATCACGCATTTGAACAGACCGGTCAGCAACCCACGCTCCAGACGGTAGCGCTGCATCACACCCAAACGCCCCATCTCGACCACGCCACCGCGTTTGCGGTAATCATCAGCGCTGAATTGGGCCTCGTGTTCCACCGGCAGGCCTAGGGTTTTGTGATCCAGGAACATACAGATCCCGCCCACGGCCTTGTCGCCGTCAAAGACCAGGAACGGCATAGAATGACCGTCGCGTTTGGCATCCGAAGCACGGTGCTCGGCCTCAATCTGGGTTTTGTCGATCTTGCGGCGCGGCCCGGCGGCGCGTTGCAGGTCGGCACGATAGGCTTCGGCAATCGTCGCGTAGAACAGATCGTGCTCGGCTGGGGTTTGCACCTGACGAAAGGTGAATTTGCCCATTTGGTGGATTTTCTGGCGACCATGCGCCGGACCCATGGTGACAAAGTTCAACACCAGCGTGCCAATCGCACCAGCAATCATCAGCCCCATGGGCACGATCAAAAAGGCAAGGTTGGGCATCAGGAACAACGCTGCGCAACCGGCCAGCACATGCAGACTGCCCCACATGATCGACATATAGCTGTGCAGCGGCGCATAGCCGACGCCCCGGCTGTAAACCATGGTAAAGGGGCGTTTGGCCAAAAGCAGGCCCCAGACCAGGGCCGCCAGCAGGAAATACACCGCCGGGGCCGCATAGGCGGACCAGGCGATATCGGGCGCATAAAGCCGCGCGCCCGACAGGATGGCGTAAAAGCCGGTCATCAGAGCCGTGACAGGGGACAGAACCCCGTGGCGACGCTCCAACACAAAAAGCATGGCATACAGGCCCAACGATACGAAGGGGGCCAGCTCCATCGGAGCGAAATACAGGCTCATCAGAGCCAGCACCATAACGGCGAGGCCAATCAGCATCAGCCTTGTGGCGGCCCGCAGAAACGGGCCGTCGTTGAATGTGGTATCGTCGGAAACCTGCGTCATGATCAGGCCGCCTGACCCAATGCGTTGGTGACCGATTTCGACAAGAAGGCCGGGGCTGACACAGTTTCCGCCACGCCGAACGAGCTGCCCAGAACCAGACCTGGCACCGCAAGATCCGCGTCGATATAGGCCAGTGCGACGGTCTTGCCGAGCGTCTCAGAGGCATAGGCCGAACGGATCTCGCCGACAGTTTCTCCGTCAACGTCCAAGGCACCCGTGGCGGCATCGCCGTCAACAACCATCAGAACACAGCTGCGGCTGGCTTCGTCACGACGCGCATTCAAAGCCTCTGCCCCGCGCAGATTGTCTTTTGGGAAATCGATCATCCATTGCAGGCCAGCGTCAAAGACCGAAGCTTCGTCGGCGATGTCGCGTGCGCGGTTCAGGATACGCATTTCAGCCATCATGACCGGAAAGGCGCTTTGGTCGGTGATGATTTCTTCGCCACCCTCAGCGGTCAGGGCCGCCATGGTCTCGGCCTTGGCCTCGGTTGCGCCAAACAGGTGCAATTCGTATTCGCCAAAGAAACCGATCCGCGCCGCTGTCACACCAGAAGGCAAGTCAAAAGCGTTCAGGAAGGCGATGGACGGGATGTCATCACCCAGCGCCGCTTCGGCCATGGCCTCGGCTTCGGGGCCGGTCAAAACCATGTGGAACTGAGTGTCAGCCTGATTGGCGACGGCGATGTCAAAGCTCTCTGCCAGTTCGCCCAGCACCTCAGCCACGGGCGCAGCCTCTTCTGGTTCTGCGACCACCAGGAAACCGGTTTCAGTTGCAATCAGCCAAAGGATCGCCTGAACGCCGCCATCCAGCGACGGGATCAGAGTGTTCATGGCCTTGCCTTCGAACAAGTCCAGCACATTGCCACCGACAACACTGTCCAGCGCATCCACAGCGTCCGGGCCGGTCACTTCGAAACGCACCCAGTTCTCCAGATCGACCAGACCAGCGCGGTTACGGATTTTATCATAAGCTACGGACATTTATGCCACCTCTGCTTGCAGTTCACCGCCCGAGATCACCAGATCGACGATGGAGTTGATGGAACGGATTTCCTTCATGTGTTCGTCTTCGACCCGCAGGCCGAATTCGCTTTCGATGGCAACGACGATTTCCAGAGCGTCGACGCTGTCCAAACCCAAACCGACGCCAAAAAGCAGGCAATCATCGGGGATATCCGCCGGCTCTTTTTCCAGCGCGAGACAGTCAATCAGCGCCTCTTTGAGTTTCAGGGTGGTTTCCTGACGCGCGGATGCCTGGGCGCGCGCCTGTTCAAGGGTCAAGGGGGTCATACATAGCCTCCGCCAGAGATGTTGATGGTTGTGCCGTTCACGAATGTGGACAGGTCAGAGCCGAGGAAGACGCAGGGACCTGCGACTTCTTCCGGTGTGCCAACACGGCCCAAGGGAATATTGGCCGTGATGGTTTTCTTTGCCGCTGCGGGCATTTTCTTGGTCAGATCGGTGTCAATCACGCCGACATAAAGCGCGTTGACCAGCACGTTGAACTTGCCCAATTCACGTGCCAGGGATTTGGTAAAGCCGACCAGCGCCGATTTGGAAGCTGCATAGTTGCACTGCCCCGGACGCCCGGACAGGGCCGAGATCGAGCTGACCTGAATGATACGGCCCGAGCGCTGTTTCATCATCTGCCGCGCCGCTTCGCGGGAACATTGATACGTGCCGCGCAGGTTGACCGAGATGACGTCGTCGAAATCCTCTTCCTTCATCATCATCAAGGGTTTGTCGCGGGTGATGCCAGCGTTGTTGACCAGAATGTCGAGGCTGCCAAAGGTCTCGACCGCGGCCCCCACCATGGCGCGGGCGCTCTCTTCTTGATCGACGGACCCGATTGAAGTGATGACCTGCGCACCAGCGTCTTTGATCAGCTCAACCGTTTCATCCATTTCCGCCGACGCGCGCGAGGCGTTCACGACCAGATTTGCCCCTTGTTTGGCAAACTCGACCGCAACCGCGCGACCAATTCCGCGCGACGCCCCGGTCACAAGGGCGGTTTTTCCTTCCAGCAATTTCATGATGTCACCTCTGCGACGGGGTTGGTTTTGATGGTGTCAGCCGCCTGAAAGGCAGCCATGACATGGGCCGGGAACAAAGCGGGCTGATGCTTGATCCGATCCATGCAGATGATTTCGGCGGTGACGGTGCAGATCTCGACCGGGCCTCGTTTGATCTTGGTGATCCAGGTCGAGCTGGCGGCCTTCAGCTTGCCCAAGCTCGATTGGATGGTCAGCAGATCGTCAAACAGCGCCGGCGTGTGGAACTTCATCTCACAACTGCGCAGGGCGAGACCGTAGTTTTCCTTGGCAAAGAGATGCCCGACATCCAGCCCCAAATGGCGCATGATCTCGTTCCGGCCCCGTTCGGCCAGCTCCAGGTAGCGAGGATGATAAACAATCCCCCCCGCATCCGTGTCCCCGAAAATCACGCGATATTGGGTGACCGGAAAGGCGTTGCGTGCAACGATCGTCATGCGGCACCGCCTTCCAGAACAAAGGCAAAGGCTTCGCCGATCACATCATAGCCCGTTGCCAGCGTGACGCCCTTTTCGGGCAAGAGACCGGCGATGACGGTCATCAGTGGCCCGGATGACGGCGCATAGCCAAAAACATCTGCCGGGCGGATCGCCGGGGGCACGTCCGTGCCAAAGGTCGCTTTCAAGGCATTCGCCGTTGCACGGGCCGTCGGAGCCAACCCTTTGTCCAGCAACACGATACGGGTGATTTGATCAGCCGATTTGCCCGCCTGTTCCAACGCCGCCTTTTGTGCGCGGATCAGCGCTTCACCAGATTTTTCGACCGACAAGTCGACTGGATCCTGGCGGGTTGCCCACCCTTTCAAGCGCGCGATGACCTGAGCGCCACGTGCCTCAGCCGCCCCGCGCCGTTCCAGGGTGATGGCCCCGCCAAATTCACCCAATGCGGCGGCGCGCCCTGCGCGCGGAGCCTCTGGATGCGACACAACACCGGTGCGGTGATAGATGCGCTCCAACCGCTCGGTCATTTCATCGCCGGCGACAACGGCCACCCGATCCTGACGATCCACTGCCGCCAGATCCGCCGCATAGGCCAAAGCCGCCGCCGATCCGCACACGGTCGTGGTATAGCCCTTGATCTGATAAGCCAGAGAGGTCGCACCACCGGTGGCATTCATGGTGATCATCGGGAAATAGTGGGCATTGGCCAAAGCCGGATCGCCCTGAAACACCGATTCCATGAATTTCTCGGTCGGTTTCTGCGCCCCGAAAACCGCACCACCGATCAGGCCGGAGCGCTGATTTTCTGCGTAGATCTCAGCGTCGTCACCCATCGCCTCTTTCAACGCGACCAAGGCGTGTTTGGTGGTGGGCGAGGTGCGGGCAAATGGTTTCAAGTCGGGAGTTTTGAACTTGAGCGGCCCGACCTTGGCCGTGGCAAAACCGCTGGCACCGGTTTCGGCAATCGGCTCATTGGTCAGCAAGGTTCTTTCAAACACCTCACGGCCCAAACCGGCAGCGCTACAGGCCCCTGCCCCGGTGATCACGATCTCGTCGACACTGGACGCGGGCAGCACGCTTTCGGCGGCCTCATGGCCGACCCGAACCAAGAGCGAAGAGTTATTGCCACCAAAGCCGAAATTGTTCACCAACAGGGTCGTATCCGGCCCGGTGGCGCTGTCCGATTTGGCGAAATTCAGCGGCTCGACACCATCGCGCAGTGTTTCGATACGCAGATTGGCCGGGGCCTTGCCATGTTTGGCCATCAGGATCGAGGAAATCGTTTCGATCACACCGGAAGCACCCAGCGTGTGCCCGTAATACCCCTTGGTCGAACTGACCGGCACGCTGTCCCCGAAAAGCTTGGCAATGGCGCGGCTTTCAGCACCGTCATTGGCCTCGGTCCCGGTGCCATGGGCGTTGACATAGCCGATCTCGGCAGCCTCGACCGCAGCATCCTTCAGAGCAGCAACAATGGCATTTGCCGCCCCTGCGCCGTCCTGATCGGGGGCTGTCGCGTGGTGTGCATCACCTGACAAACCATAACCCAGGATGCGACCGTGATCTTGTGCGCCCGGCATGTCGCCCCGCGTCAGGATCACAATCCCGGCCCCTTCGCCAATGGACAGGCCGATATCTTGCCCAAAGGGAGCGGATTTTTCAGCAGCCAGCGCCCGCAAGGCGTTGAATCCCGCCATGACCGAAAGCGAAACCGTATCAGCCCCGCCTGCAATCACCACATCAGCCTCACCCTTGCGGATCATATCCGCCGCAACGCCAATGGCCGAGTTCGAGCTGGCGCAGGCCGAGGAGATTGTCAGCACGCGACCCCGTGCACCGGACATGCGTTTGATCACTGCGGTGCAGTGGGAAACCAGTGTGGCCGAGATGACCTTGGGGTCCATTGTGTCAATGGCATCGTCGATCACGCCGCGCGCCACATCTTCGGTGCGCACCAGGCCCGAATGCGAAGAGCCAAGGCAGACCGCGATCCGGCCCGGATCAACCTCATCCAGGTCCAGACCGGATTGTTCCAACGCTTCGCGATAGGCGGCGATGGTGAACAGGGTTGCCCGGTCCATCCAATCCGCTTCGCCTGCCTCCAGATCAATCTCGACATCCTTGCCAAAGGCAGAGGCCTGATCTGATAAAAAGCGTGACGCGTCAAAGCTGGTCACTGTTCCAATACTATCGCGCTGTTCCAGCAGCGCCGTTTCCAATTCGGTGCAATTGGTCCCCAGCGGGCAATAGACACCCATGCCGCGCACCACGGGCGCAGCCTCATAAGCCGTAGAAATATGTTTCATGATAACCCTTTAGCGCAGGAACCCGCCGTCAATCCTTTGGATGACGCCATTCAGGTAAGACGAGTTGGAAGAGCCCAGGAACCACGCGGCATCCGCCACTTCATGCGGTTCACCCATGCGCGGAGACGCCGAGGCAGACAGCACATGCTCGTACATTTTGGGTTCGAGGATCTCGACCATTTCGGTGCGGATAAAGCCGGGAGCCAAGGCGTTCACACGCACACCCTCTGGCCCCAATTCGCGGGCCAGCAAACGGGTCGCCCCCATCAATCCGCCCTTGGTGGTGGAATAGGGTACCTGCCCCTCTTTGCCGGTGACACCCGCCATCGACGCCATCATCACGACTTCTCCGCCACTTCCGGCCTTGGCTGAGGCGATCAGCTCGTCCTTGGCGGCAATGGTCAACAACATCGGAGCAACCAGATTACACTGGATCAGCCCGGCATATTCCTCAGGGTTCATCGCGGCAAAGGCACCGTCATAGGCTCCGCCAGCATTATTGATCAGCGTATCAATCCCACCAAACCGATCCTTGGCCGCAGCAACGACACGGGCGCAGGCCTCGGCATCAGACAGATCCGCCTGCAGCATCAAGACTTCGGCTCCTTTTGCCTCAAGCTCGGCCTTGGTTTCATCTGCGGTTTGCTGGTTCGAGCGATAGACCACCACAAGGCGGCATCCCTCATCAGCGTATTTATGGGCGATGGCACGGCCAATGCCGCGGGTCGCCCCTGTGATCAAAGCGATCTTTGAATAGCTCATGCCGCCATCTCCATCACACCTTTGCCCAGGCACAGCAGACCACCATTCAGCGGCAGCGACCCTTGCACGGCTTGCGCGCAGAAATCAGCATATTCGCGGGTCTCATTGGGGGAAAAACGCATCGTATAGACCTTGAGCTGGTCGCGTTGGCTACGCCATGTTTTCGGATCAACCGTTTCCTTGGACGGCTGGGACAGGATGGCGTTGTATTTGATGCCCATGCGGCCATATTCCTTGGCCAGGGATTTCAAGGCCGACACCCGCAACTGATTGGCAATCGGGTTTTCCGGCAGGCCAACCAGCCGCGCAGCCACATCATCAATACCCAGGAACAAGACGTGACCCGTTTTTTCCGTCATCATAGCCTGCGTGGCCAGACGACAGTTGATCAGGAACTGCATCGCATCTGCATGAACCTGTTTTCCGAATTCCAGCGCCTTGGCTGGATCGTCAAAAGCGTCGCGCATGGCCTGGGCTTCGCAGCGCTCTGGGGGAGTGAGAACCAGAGCGCGCGGAGCGCCATTGGCGGCGATGGCTTCGGACAGGCCACCGCTGCTGGCCGAGACATCAAAGATGTCGTCGCCTTGCGCGGCGCAAGCATCTGCCACGCTTCGCGCCAGGGGATGGTTGAGGTTTTCAAAGAAGATCATTCACTATGTCCCGTGATTGAAGGTGGCAAATTGCGTTAGGCGGCGGCGCTTGCTTCGAGATGCAGGGACACGGTTGTCGCCAACTGGCGGACGGTCGACGCATTGGTGGCAATGAAATCGCTGTCGATTTCCGGGAAGGTCACGCAAAATTCGCGCTGCACACCGGCCAGAACCTCGAGCGCATCCACCGAATCCAGATCCAGCCCGGTTTCTTCAAACAGCATCGTGTCCAGTTCGATCTCTTCCAGTTCAATGCCAAGCTCTTCGAGTTCGAGGCCTTCAAAGATCACGACGTTGCGGATCTTTTCAGCAACTTCAGGAGAAAATGCAGAGGTGTTCATGGTTGGTTTCCTTATGAAGAAATGAGGTCAGAGGAGAGGGAAGAAGCGGCGGCTGGCACGTGATCGAGTTCCAGTTTTGCGCGAGCCAGCCTTTTCCCACCGCGCAACAGCGTGGCGGAAAAGCGATTGGGGGCGTGTTCTTTGAGCTTCAGCTCAGCAACGTCCCCCGGAAGAAGCGGAGATTTAAAGACAAGGTCGTTCAGGCGACGCAGCCCCATGCCCGGACGGTTATGGCTGGCCGCCTCAAGCATCATTTCGGCAATCAGAACGCCGGGGGTCAAAGGCGCATCCGGAAAATGGCCTGCATAGACAGGGCAGTCACGCCGCATGCAAACCGACATCGTGATCTGATCGCCATCACGTTGGTAGTTGGTGACATCATAGATTGGCGCGTCTTCGGGCACGTCGACTTGCACCGGCGTGCGATGGCCGTCCCCCGGTGACAAATGCACAAACCCGGCCATCTGGGCACAAACGATGCCGTTTCTGTTTAGAAATTCGGCTTTGAAATCATGAAATGCCCCGCGCGTGCCACTGTGCCGCAATTCAACACTTTGAAGGCTTTCGGCCATGAAATCCCAGGCAAATTCGGTGATGCCTGCCAAAACACCGCTGGCAAAGGTGTCGCCCAATCGGCTCCGGATCAGCACCCCCATGACCTGGGCAGCATATTCCACCGGAAGCACGCTCAACTCGGGGCAGGCGGCCCATTTGGTGGCGGGCGGGTTCGCCGGAACCAGCGCCATGGCCCGATTTTCTGAGGTCAAAATCACCTGTTCAACAAATCGGAACGGCGGTTTGTGGCGCAGGATTTCGGCGGCGTTGATCGTCTGCATTGCGTCACTCCTCATCTCGGTTATGCGGCTCGTTCTGCCAGCGTTGTGTCGATGAGACTGTTTTAGAAAATGACCGCTATTGCCGATATCCACCCGAATGGCGGTACCGTTCCGAGCACATACAATTGAGGGTATTGGGATGGGGTGTCGGGACCACGGCCAATCGGCACGCGTTCGTAGACATGCGTAGGAGACCTGCGTCCGTCAGGCGGTTTGTGCGGTGAATTCTTGTTTAGAAAAAGGCCTGTGGGCAGGACTTTGCGGCTTGGGAGTTGTTAGGGTCAGGACCGGCCTTGTTACACAAATCGGCTGAGGGGCGGAGTTCCCCTTTCCCCGGACGGATTTACTCTACGGCCACCGTGACGGGTATATCAAGCGCGGTGTAGCCGTTGAGCACGGCAATGCGGACTTGCAGCTTCGCGACCTGGCGGTCGAAGTCTCGAGCCATCAGTGACTGACCAAGCAGCTTGATGCAGTTCATCTTGCTTTCGACCCGACTCCGGCGGTGATACCCGCTCCATCGTCGCCAGATGGCTCGGCCCAGGTACTTCGAAGTGCGCAGGGCTTCGTTGCGTGCGACGGCCCCTGGGCTCGTCGGTTTCCAGGGCTTGGCGTTTTTGCGGGGCGGGATGACAGCAGCGGCGGCGCGAGCCGCGATCGCTTCGTGGCACTTTCGGGTGTCGTAGGCACCGTCGGCGGTGACGCTACCAATCTCCTGATCAGGCGGGATTTGGTCCAGCAGTTCTGGCAACATGGGCGCGTCACCAATGTGGCTGCCCGTGATCTCGACGGCCCGGACCTCCAACGTTTCTTCGTCGATGCCGATATGTATCTTGCGCCAGATGCGGCGTTTGGAGCCACCGTGCTTGCGGGCGTTCCACTCGCCTTCTCTTTCGGCCTTGATGCCGGTGCTGTCGATGAGCAGGTTCAGCAGACCCGCACCGCCACGATAGGGGATGCTCACATTCAGCGTTCGCTGGCGGCGGCACAGGGTACTGAAGTCTGGCACCGTCCAGTCCAAGCCGACAAGCTGCAGCAGGCTTTGAACGAACCCCGTCGTTTGTCGCAACGGCATGCCGAACAACACTTTCATAGTCAGACAGGTCTGGATCGCCGCGTCGCTGAAGCTCGGTTGTCGGCCACGCTTGCCGGTCGGCGGTCGGCGGTGGCCGCCACGTCATCTCTGGATCAAACCAGATCGAAAGCGATCCGCGCCGCTTCAACGCTTCATTGTAAGTCGACCAGTTCGTGGTCTTGTACTTCGTGGGGGCCCAACTGCTCATGACCCTCAGCTATCACGCCGGATTCATACAATGAATCCCTCAAGCGATTTGTGCAACAAGGCCGTTCGAACTCGCCCAGAGTTTCCTCGCAAACCCTTGTAAAATATGGGGGTACGGGCATCTCGCCTTACGGCGCACAGTGCTGAGATTAGCCTTTACGGAGCGCCTGAACTACAGCCGGAAAACAGGACTTCGAACCCCGGAATTATCTATACCATTCAAACTGTTAGGAGGAAATAACATGCAGAATTGTGTAATGGCGGTGGGGACAGGACTGGGGTCAAACCTTCTCCAGTATAAAAGACATTGATAATATTGCGCTTTCTCTGATCTCTCGCGGTTATCCTCAGCGCGCGATCTGCTCCAGGACACGGTGATCGATGAGTTGCTCCCTCAAAAAGGCGACGTTGAGTGCAAGACCGGGCAGCAGCCATTGGAACAGGCGGACGACGGCCAAGACGTCTTCGCTGGTGGCATCTGCTGCGGCAGCCTCGCGAAGCGCGTCGCTCGAAAGCCCGGTGGGGTTCGGAAGACCCGCGGCCAGTGCGACGGCCCTGTCGTGGACCCGGGCAACGTGATGCTCGTAGTCATCGCGTACCACGGCACGTTTCAGGTCGGCCCATGCAGGGGCGAAGTAACTCGGCCAGCGGGCGAAGGCACGATAGTCGGTGTTGACGAAAGGAAGCCCGAGCGTGCCCCGGATGTCGGCATAGAGGGCGGACATGGTCGCGTCGGCGTGGTGGGGCTCGATCAGGACAGGTCTTGGCGCATCCGGGCCCTGTTCGGGCGTCCTGCCTGCGACGGTGCCAACGGGCCATTTACCACCCTCAAGGACCAGGCGCGCCAGCGACGCCATAAGAAGATATGGCATGTTTCCGGCTGAGAAGACCTCATTGCAGGCTCGGATCTCCTCGATTTCACGCTGATCGTAGCCGATTTCGCCGAGCCGTCCCGAGATAGACGGCGGCGAAAGGGCGACCGCTTCTTGTTCGGCCTGCTCGCGCAGGTCGTGGCACGCGCGGGTGAAAGCGTCTGAGCCGACAAGTGGCTTCAAGGCCGACCAGAGCGTCTCGTAAAATCGCGGATAGTGGGCGAAGGCCATTGCAACAACACCCATCCAGGGAACCCCGAGGCCCTCCCTGGTCCACTTGTAGGCCTCGGCCAGATCCCCCGTTGCGGCATATTCCGGTACCGGATGAATGGCCGGGATCGGGTCGGGCTTCAGACGCGGCAGTTCAGACATCTGAGATATGCTGGGGCAGGCTTTCGCTCCATTTCCTGAGTTCGTCGAGAAACCCGAGCGCCGTGCACCCCAACTCGGTGATCTGGTACTGCACTGAGACCGGCGCGGTATTCATGACTTCACGAGTCACCAAGCCTTGCACTTCCAACTGGCGCAGCCGTTCGGTGATCATCTTCTTCGATGCGCCGCCGACCATCCGGGCAAGGTCGTTGAACCGGACCGGCCCATCCTTGAGATGCCAGAGGATCGACCCGGTCCATTTGCCGCCGATGATCCGCATACCGCGTTCGATGGCGCAGGGCTCGACACATGCGTCGTGGACGTTTCTTCGACCCTTTGCGTCTTCTTCAACTCGTGCCTCCACGGCATGTCTCTCCTGTCTTCATGAAGGTTACTAAAAGTATACTGGTTGACCATAGTTCCTTGTATACGCATTTTCCGCTCGAGCGCACCGCAAGTCAAGCAGCCCGGAACATGCAGACAAGGACGAAGAAGATGAGCAAGATCCTGATCCTGAATGGCGCCCAACCGTACGCATTTGCGCCCGGCGGGCTGAACGCCACCCTCGCCAAGCGGGCGAAAGACCATCTGGAAGCGCAAGGCCACGAGCTGCGCATGACGACCGTGGCCGACGGGTATGACGTCGAGGCCGAGGTCGAAAGCCACCGCTGGGCAGACACGGTCATTATGCAGTTTCCGGTGAACTGGATGGGGGTGCCGTGGTCGTTCAAGAAATACATGGATGAGGTCTATACCGTCGGGATGGACGGGCGGCTTTGCAGCGGCGACGGTCGTACAGCCGAGGCGCCCAAGGCGAATTACGGCATGGGCGGTACACTGACGGGCACGCGCTACATGCTCTCGGCCACCTTCAACGCTCCGAGCGAAGCCTTCGACGACCCTGAAGAGCCCTTCTTCGAGGGCATGAGCGTCGATGACCTGTTGCGGCCCGTGCATCTGATCGCGAAGTTCTTCGGGATGGCGCCGCTGCCCACTTTCTCTGCCCACGACGTTATGAAGAACGCCGAGATCGAGCACGATCTGGCTCGGTTCGACGCCCATCTCGAAACCGTTTTCGCCGAGGCCTCCCATGTCGCAGCCTGACATCCATCTTTACACCGCGGCCACGATGAACGGCTACAAGCCGGTCATCCTGCTCGAAGAGTTGGGCGTGCCCTATGACCTGACGTTCATCAACTTCGCCAAGAACGAACAAAAGGCGCCAGATTATCTGCGGCTCAATCCCAACGGAAAGATCCCCACGATCGAAGATCGGGCAGAGGGCCGCGCCATCTTCGAGAGCGGCGCGATCCTGTGGCATCTGGCCGAGAAATACGGACGGTTCCTGTCGGACGATCCGGTGGAACGGTCCGAGACGCTGCAATGGTTGTTTTTCCAGGTGGGCCATGTCGGACCTATGATGGGGCAAGCGATGTATTTCCAACGCATCGCCGCGCCAAACGGCCATGAAGAACCGTTCTCGATCAAGCGATACGTCGATGAAAGCCGTCGTCTTATGGAGGTGCTCAACACTCGGCTTGAGGGACGCGACTTCCTTGTCGGAGACTACTCCATTGCGGATATGGCGACGTATCCATGGGCACGCGCCTATGTCTGGGCGAAGGTGAAGGTCGACGATCTGCCGCATCTCAAGGCGTGGTTCGACCGCATCGACGCCCGGCCTGCGGTGCAAAAGGCCCTGACCATCCCCAAGGCGCAGCCGCAGTTCTGGGACGCCAAGGCCGATGACGGGGCGTTTGCTGCCGAAAACGCCGCCCGCTTCGCAAGCGACGTCAAGAAAGGGTGATGGGATGGCGATCACACTCGTCGGCTATCCGGTGTCGCCCTTCGTGCGGAAGGTTCGCGTGGCGCTCGAGGCGAAGGGGATCGGGTATGCGCTCGATCCCCTCGTGCCCTACACCGACCGCAAGGCGGTGCTGGCGGTAAACCCAGCCGGAACCGTGCCTGTTTTGCTGCCTGGCAGCGACGCGGCGCCAATCACGGAAAGTGCTGATATTGTCGCCTGGGCCGATGAACAGGTGCCCGAACCCGCCCTGCTCCCCGCCGACGGCGCCCTGCGCGCACGCGCCATGGAGTTGCAGCGCTTCGCCGACACGCAGATGGCGCAGGTGTTCGGCGGGATGATGTTCGGCCAGCGCATCGTCGTCCCGTTTTACTTCGGTAAGGCGGCGGGCAAGGAAGCGCTGGTGGCGCGAGCGATGGCAGAGATGGCGCCGCCGCTGCTCGATGCGGTGGCCGAGACGCTTGGCGATGCGGACTACACGGCGGGCGATTTCAGCGTGGCGGACATTGCCATGGCTAGTTGGCTGCGCGGCGCAGACATTGCGGGGTTCCGGCTGAACGCCGCACGCTGGCCGACCGTGGTAGCGTGGTTGGCGCGAACCTATGCAAGGCCCGGATACGCAAGCGTTATCGCCAGCGAGGAAGAGACCGAGGTCGTCCGCTGGGCGCGAAACCGTTACGGAGACGCTTCTTGAGAACGTTGATCTATCTCGCGCATCCGCGTCTCGACCGCTCCGAAGTGAACGGTCCGCTCTTCGAGGTCGCTCAGACCGTGACCGGGACGACATGCATCGATCTCTACGCTGACTATCCGACCTTCGAAATCGACGTCGCGCGCGAGCAGGACAGGCTCGTCGCACACGACGCCGTAGTCTTCCTCCATCCGGTCTACTGGTACTCGGCGCCGGCGCTGTTGAAGGAATGGCAGGACCTCGTACTCGAGCATGGCTTCGCCTACGGCCATGAGGGCCACGCGCTCGACGGCAAAGTGACCTTCAACGCGGTCTCCTGCGGGGCCATGGCGTCGGCGTATGCCGAAGGCGGCGCCAACGGCGCGGACCTGCGCACGCTTCTGGCCCCCTTCGAGAAGACCGCGGACCTTTGCCGAATGCGCTACTTGGCGCCTTTTACGCTGTTCGGTGCGGGACGCGCCATCGAAGAGGGACGCGACAAGGCGCATCTCGCATCGTGGCTCGGCCTGCTGAACGCGCTCAGCGACGACCGGCTCGACATCGAAGCTGCCCGGGCGTCCAGAACCCTCAATGACATCGCGGCCGCCCTGCCGGTCGCGTCGGAGCCTGCCTGATGGATCTTCTTGCCGCCGCCTTCGTCTACCTTGTCGCCGCTGTCATGGCCGTGCCATTGGCCAAGCGCCTCGGCCTCGGCTCGGTTCTGGGGTACCTCATCGCCGGAGTTGTAATTGGTCCGATGCTCGGCATCGTCGGCAGCGAGACGGTCGAATTGCAGCACTTCGCCGAGTTCGGCGTCGTGATGATGCTGTTTCTCGTGGGGCTGGAGCTACGGCTGGCCATGCTGTGGCGCATGCGCGCGCAGCTGCTGGGCCTCGGGGGGGTGCAGGTTGCGGCCACGACGGCGTTGATCGCAGCCGTGGCGCTGGCGTTCGGTCTGGCCTGGCAGCAGGCGCTGGCGCTCGGGATGATCCTGGCGTTGTCGTCCACGGCCATTGTGCTCCAGACGCTCAATGAAAAGGGATGGATGAAGACCGCGGGCGGGCAAAGCTCGTTTTCCGTTCTGCTGACGCAGGATATTGCAGTCATCCCGATGCTGGCTCTGATGCCACTTCTCGCGGTTGGCGCCGCGCCCATGGTCGAGGATCATAGCTGGTTCAACCAACCCGGTGGCGAGCCCTTGATGGCGGCCCATGCCGCGAGCCCAGCCGATCCCGGGGCGGCGCCGACCCTCTTCCAGACTCTGCCGGACTGGGCGCAGGCGCTGGTCATTCTCGCCGTCATCGCGTCAATCATTCTCGGCGGACGGACGGTCATTCGGCCCGTCTTCCGCTTCATCGCCGAGGCGCGGCTCCGCGAGATCTTCACCGCGGCTGCGCTGATGCTGGTGATCGGCATCGCGCTCTTGATGAACTATATCGGGCTGTCGCCCGCGCTCGGCACTTTTCTCGCGGGCGTGGTGCTATCGGACAGCGAATACCGCCACGAGCTCGAGTCCGATATCGAGCCGTTCAAAGGTCTGCTTCTGGGGCTGTTCTTCATCACAGTCGGCGCAGGGATCGATTTCGGGCTGCTCTTCGGCAATCCGTTCGGGTTGATCGGTCTTGCAATCGGGCTCATCGCCCTCAAGGCGGGCCTTCTCTATGCTCTGGCGACAGGCTTTGGTCTGCGCGGCGCGGATCGCTGGCTGTTCACGCTCGGGCTGGCGCAGGCGGGCGAGTTTGCCTTCGTGCTTTTCGGCTTTGCGGGCGGCGCAGGCGTTCTGGGCGCCGATCTTCTGGCCCCGATGACGCTGGTCGTGGCCCGGACCTGCTCCATAGCGCAGGGCTGGAGGAGGCGCGCCTGTTCATCGCCGCGCTGGACGACCGCGAGAAGCAGACGCAGCTCGTGCATCATGTCGTCAAGTCCTACCCGCAGGTGACCATCCACGCCCGCGCGCATGACCGCCACCATGTCTATGAACTCGAAAACGCCGGTGCCCACCACGCGGTGCGCGAGACCTTCGAGGCGTCGCTCGCCATGGGGCGTGATGCTCTCGTTGCGCTCGGCCAGCACCCGTTCCGGGCCGAGACTGCGCGCCGCACCCTCCGCACCCATGACGAGGCCTCGGTGGATGCGCTGCGCGAAACCTGGAACACTAACGGCGTGTCGAAATCCTACATCGATGCGATGCGCGCGCATTCGGACACTCTGTTCGATCTGATGAAGGCCGACCGCGTCGATCGGCACGACCGCTCCGAACGCGGCTGGACGCCGCCACCCAAGGGGGATGCCTCGCTGTGACGGACCTGCCTGACATCCTGCTCTACACCGCGCCAACGATGAACGGTTGGAAGCCGTTGATCTTCCTGCACGAGGCGCAGGTGGACTATGAACTGGTCGCCGTCGATTTTTCCAGGAAGGAGCAGAAGACTCCGGCCTATCTCGCGCTGAACCCGAACGGGCGGATTCCGACGATTGTGGACCGCGGAAACGACGATTTCGCCGTGTTCGAAAGCGGCGCGATCTTGCTCTATCTGGCAGAGAAATATGGCCGTTTTCTCAGCGCCGATCCGAAACTGCGATCCGAGACGATCCAGTGGCTGATGTTCCAGATGGGCGGGATCGGCCCCATGATGGGACAGGCGATGTATTTCCAGCGCATCGCACGGCCCAATGGGCATGACGACCCATTCGCCATCCGGCGCTATGTCGACGAAAGCCGCCGCCTGCTTGAGGTGCTCGACGCCCGGCTGGCGGGGCGCGAGTTTCTCGTGGGCGACTACTCCATCGCGGACATGGCCACCTATCCCTGGGCGCGGTCGTTTTTCTGGGCCGGCGTGGACGTCTCTGGCCTGGATCACCTGAACGCCTGGTTCGCGCGGATCGACGCGCGCCCGGCCACGCAGGCCGCGCTAAAACTGCCATGGCCCCGCCCGTCCGTCTTTGGCGAAGGCGATACCGAAGCCGCCGCTGCCGCCAATGCGGCGAACTACAAGGAACAATCTCAATGAACATGGAAACAGGCACGCCCATTCGCGTCGATATCGTGTCCGACGTCGTCTGCCCCTGGTGCGTGATCGGCTATCATCAGCTCGCCAAGGCCGCGCACGAGACCGGCATCGGGATCGACGTCCACTGGCATCCGTTCGAGTTGAACCCGGCCATGGCCGAAGAGGGCGAGAACCTGCGCGAGCACCTCGCCGCCAAATACGGGACCACGCTGGAGGGCTCGATCAAGGCCCGTGCGCGGCTTTCGGAGATGGGCGCGGCCCTTGGATTCGAGTTCAACTATGCGGACGACATGCGCATGGTGAACACGTTTCGCGCGCATCAGCTGATCGACTGGGCCGAAGATCAGGGCCGAGGCCATGAGATGAAACAGGCGCTGTTTGCGGCGTTCTTCACGCGGCGCGAGAACTTGAAAGATCCGGCCGTTCTGGGCGCCGTCGCAGAGATCATCGGCCTCGACCGTGCCGCCGCGTCGGACGTTCTGGAAAGCGAGGAGCGTGCTGAGCTGGTTCGGCAGAAAGAAAGCTTCTGAACCTCGCGGGGCGTCACGGGTGTTCCGGCGATGGTATTCCAGCGCCAGCACCTCATCACCGGAGCGCAGGGCGAGGACACCTACGCGGGCATTCTGCGCCAACTGGCGGATGCGCAGGCGGCGTGAGGCGCAAAACGACAAGGGGACGGATCCATGAACAAGGCACAGGTAATCCACAGGCTCGGCCCGCCCGAGCCAATGCAATGGGAAGACTGGCCGCTGTTGGACCCTGCCCCGGGCGAGGTGAGGCTGCGTCACACGGCCGTTGGCGTGAACTTCGCCGACACCTATCATCGCGACGGCATATCCCATCCGTGGAAGGTGAATGAGCCGCCGGTGGTGATCGGCTTCGAAGGCGTCGGCGATGGCGTGTCCGCGTTCAAGACGGGTGACCGCGTCGCCTATGGCATACCCCCGCTGGGGTCTTATTCCGAGGCGCGCAACTACCCCGCCGACAAACTGTTGCACCTGCCCGACGGGCTAGACGACCGCCAAGTCGCGGCACTTCTGATGAAGGGCATGACGGCGCACTATCTGCTACATCGGACCTACGCCGTGCAGCCGGGCGACACGATCCTCGTCCACGCGGCCGCGGGCGGCATGGGCCTCATCCTCTGCCAATGGGCTAAAGCGCTGGGCGCCACGGTCGTCGGCACCGTCTCAACGCCCGAAAAGGCGGAGGCGGCGCGCGCGGCGGGCTGCGATTATCCCGTCATTCGCTCCGAAAGGCGCTTCGTCGACGTGGTGCGCGAGGTGACCGATGGCGAGGGCTGCGCCGTGGTCTATGAGGCCATCGGCAAGGACACGCTGCAAGACAGCCTCGACAGCCTGCGCCTGATGGGCGTCTGCGCCGCGTACGGCCATGTTTCGGGTCCGCCGGACCCGGTCGACATCATTCACGACCTTGGCCACCGTGGCTTGCTGTTCATCACGCGGCCCGCGATCATGCATTATGTGGCGAAGCGCTCCGATCTCGAATGGACCGCGCGGGACCTGTTCAAGGCCATCGGCGATGGCATCCTCGACGCTAATATCAACTACGAATACCCGCTCAAGGACGCGGTTCAGGCGCACCAGGCCATCGAGAGCGGGACAACCCTCGGCGCAACGGTGCTGATCCCGTGACCCCGCACCGCATTGAGGCTCTGACTTTCGACAGCGGCAGCACCGGGCTCGACGGGCGCGCGGGCTTTGGGGACGCTTCTGCAACGATCGGCCTTACCTCGGAGGCCGTGCCGTCTTGCAAGGGGCCTCGTGTCCGCAAGATTCTCCGGGAAGCTTACCGCCGCGCGGCGGCCTTCCTGACACTCGCCGCCGAACTGGGCCCAATGCCAGCCGGCCCCCCTTACGAACTCGATGCTGCACGCCCATAGACCGGCCCCGATCATGCAACAGCGCTCTAACCAGACCCCTCATGTGGAGCGGGTCACCCAAGAAGGCGTCTCGCCTCAAGATGTATAAGCGGGCAGTCTCCCGCATTTGGAAGGAAAAAAATGCTTCGTCTCTGGAAATATGGTCTCGTTTTTTCGGCCGGTCTTATTCTGCTGATTGCGGTTTATTTGGCCTTGCCCGCCAGAGGAGTATTTGAACCATCGGCGTTTCAGCCAGCCGAGCTTCCTCCTTGGGAAGGGCCACTTGAGCCGAATTCGCTGTTACAATCGGCGGATGTGATCGGACTCGATCAGCTGCAGGGGCCCGAGGAACTGGCAGTTGGGCCGGATGGCTGGTTTTACACCGGCACGGGCGACGGGTTTATCAAACGCTTTGACCTCGATGGGAATGTGGAGATTTACGCAGAGACTGGCGGGCGTCCAGCCGGGGTGGATTTCGACACCGATGGAAATCTCTATGTCGCAGTCGGGTACAGGGGACTAATGAGGGTCAGCCCTTCGGGGGAGGTGACATTGATCGCCGATCGTATCGACGGCATCGATCTGAATTTTGTCGACGGCCTTCGGGTCGGTCATGACGGAATGGTTTACTTTACGCGCGCATCCGCAAAATACACCATGCACGATTGGCTATATGACTTTCTGGAATCCAGCCCGAACGGAATGCTCTTGAGGCATGATCCGGAAACCGGAAACACGGATATCCTGAGCGATAATATGTACTTTCCGAATGGCGTTGTTCTTTCGCCCGACGGCGACTATTTGCTGATTAATGAGACGTCCCGCTTTCGCATTATGCGATACTGGCTTGAAGGACCTCGCGCCGGCTCGTTGGATGTCTTTGCGGACAATTTGCCAAGGCTACCCGACGGGTTGGCGTTGGATCCATCGAGTAATGAACTTTATGTCGCACTGTCCTCGCGCAGATCAGATCAAATTGATGGATTAATTTCGCAGCCCGGATTTGTTCGGAACGCGTTTTTGAGAATACCGCCGTTCTTGTTCGGCGAATTGCAACGGTACGCGATCTTTGTGGTAATGTCCCCAGAAGGAGAGATCATCCGTAGCTATCACGATCCCGATGGACCAGAGGCCGACGATGCACTAACAATCAAACTGGACCACCCGATGGGGGCACGCCAAGTGTCGTTGATTCAACTTAAGCGGACAAGGGCGACTGAAACGGCAGAGACCAATTATTCAGGCAGCTCTCAGATCCTGGGGCTTGGGAAAACGCCCGCACAGTGGGTCGAAGTTATGGCCGGGATGGGGATCGATATTTCAGAACGCACCTTGCGCGAACGCGCCAATGAAACGGGCGCATTTTATCGCCTTGGGCGAACCATGCTGATCACGCCCGCGCAGATTGATACGATTTTTGAAGGAGGCCAGTCATTCCGCTCCAAATTTACAAGAGGGGCCGTGTCTACTGGGCCAAGGGGTGGATTGAATATAACGGTAGGCCAATCGCCGGCCCCTACCGGCGAAGCAATAAGGCATCTACAGAAGAGGTCGCACGGGACTGGATAAACCATGAGACCGAACGTCAGATCCGTCGCTATGTTGTGGGCGACGAACCGAGCGAGACGTTCTCCGATGCCATTATGCTCTATAACGCGTCCCCCAAAGCAGCGAAGCAGTTGATCCCGATTGTCGAAGCAATCGGCGACCTGTCGCTAGGCGCGATTTCTGGTGCGCTATTGAAGAGCCTTGGACCAAAGCTGAAACCTAAAGCGTCGACCGATACTTGGTGGCGTGAAATTGTGACGCCCGCGAGTGCGGTCATCAACAATGCGCACGAGTTGGAGGGGACGCCGCTGATCCGCGTGAAGCCTTACGATAAGTTCGAGCGGATCGCGCAGGACAAGCGGCGCTGCAAGCTAAGCCGCGCGGAGCGCACGCCAGCCGACAAGGAATGGATCGAGGCGTTTTGCCGTGCGGCTGACCCATACAATGCTGCGTTGGTCCGCTTCATTTTTGAGACGGCTGCGCGGATTGATCAGGCCGTATCATTGGAGCCAGACGATCTGCGGCCACACGAAAACAAAGTTCGGGTAAAGGCGCAGAAGGGACATCCGGAAAGTTGGATCACCGTCTCGCCTCAGATGATGGACGAGCTGCTCGCACTGCCAGCCAAACGGTCCAAGAACCGCAAGACCGGCAAGCTGATGAAAGCCCGTGTTTTCGGCTATGGCAGCTCCACCGGTTACAACACGCGCTGGGAGACAATTTGCAAGCGGGCGGGCATCCCGTATCTTTCAGCCCACCCAGCAGGACGGCACGGGTTCTTCACTGAGCTTGTCGTGCGCCAAGGTGTAGACCCGGTCACTTCAGCCAAAACTGGCCGCTGGTCAGATCCCAATTTGCCCATGCGGATCTATGCCCACGCAGAGACCGATGAGGCCGATATCAGGGCTCGTTTTCGTACAAACCACGTTCAGGATGACGCTGTAGAAACACCCAACAGTAAGAAATCACAGAAGGAATGGCGCTATGAACGGTTCCCTCCTAAGGGGCAGGTTGCAGGTTCGAATCCTGCCGGGATCGCCAAAAACACCTGAAATCTATGGTAATTTGAGCAAAAAACCGTTGGATTAGGCTTCAACGTCACACGCTTGACTGGGTGAAGTGCAGCTTGAACGTCCAGCCACAGCTTTTCAGGCATCGATTGACGAGAAGGGCGATCAACCAACCAATCAGCGGTTTAGGCGCACTTTGCTCGACGCAAAGGTGATCACGGGACGTCGCGACAAGCCATGTGTCAGCCGGGATGAGACCATCCGTCCGTTTGTTGGCAATCGAATAATACTTGCGATCACGACGCTCTTGGGGCTGCGTAAGTTACGCAGCCCCACGCAATGGCACGCCCAGAATGTCACGGGCCTGCTGCCAGGTTGCGACGGGGCGTTCGTATTTCTCGCACAGCGCAGCGGCGCGGGTCACAAGGGCCGCGTTTGACGGGGCAAGCGTATTGCGATCCAGGCGGATATTATCCTCGAGCCCGGTGCGCGTGTGCCCCCCGGCCGCGATGGACCATTCATTCAGCACCAACTGGTTGGGACCAATCCCGGCGGCGCACCATTGCGCATCGGGCGCGCGGTCTTTCATGGTTTGCACATAGAAATCGAACACGGCCTTGTCCGCAGGCATGGCGTTTTTGACCCCCATCACAAACTGCACATAAAGCTTACCGGGCAAAATCCCGGCCTCGTGCATGCGAATGGCGTTCAGAATATGCGATAGGTCAAAGGCCTCGACCTCGGGGGTGACGAGATGGGTGCGCATTTCAGAGGCCAGCCAATCGACCAGATCCGGCGGATTTTCGTAAACCCGTGTGGGAAAGTTGTTGGACCCGACCGAGAGCGAAGCCATGTCAGGCGCAAGCGGCAACATGCCGCCCCGCGCCGTTCCAGCACCCGAGCGTCCGCCAGTGGACAGCTGAATGATCATGCCGGGACAGTGTTTTTCGACGCCTTCCTTAAGGCGGGCGAATTTCTCTGGGTCCGAGCTGGGTGTTTGATCATCGTTGCGCACATGCGCATGCACCATGCTCGCCCCGGCCTCAAACGCCTCATGCGTGGATTCGATCTGTTCTTCGATGGTGATCGGAACAGCTGGATTGTCTTCCTTGCGAGGCAAGGAACCGGTGATGGCGCAACAGATGATGCAGGGGGTGGTCATGGGGCAGTTTCCAGAGGCAAAGAATGCCCCATATAGGGGCATTCATTTCGATCAGATGTCAAAAAAGACGGTTTCGTTTTCGCCTTGCAGCTTGATGTCGAAGCGATAGACGATTTTGCCGTCACGCTCGGTACGTTTGGCCAGCAACGTCGCGCGGCGGTTTTCCCATTCGACAACGTTGAGCACCGGGTCATCGGCATTCGCCGCTGTTTCGTCATCGAAATAGAGCCGCGTGTTCAGGCCAATATTGATACCGCGCGCCACAACCCACAGGTTGATATGTGGGGCCTGCGTGCTGCCATTGCGACCGGGAACTGTACCGGGTTTTACAGTGTCAAACCCCCATTCGCCGGTTTCGAAATTGGTGATCACACGGCCCCAGCCACAGAATCCCTCTTCGGTCGCATCCGGGTTTTTCGGGTCAACATAGCGGCCCTGGCTATCGGCCTGCCATGCCTCGAGCATGACATCCTTGACCGGAGAGCCGGTGCCATCAATGACCAAACCTTCGACGCGAATACGTTCGCCTTTGGCATTGGGGCCGGCAATATCCCAGCCCATTTCCTGGTCATAAATGTCAAAGCCAGCCGCGCCGGGCGCGAGGCCGATATGCACATAGGGGCCAGCGGTCTGCGAGGGGGTTTCCCGGAGATAGTCGAGTTTCTGTACCATGCTCAATTCCCCTCCAAGCGGTTTTCAAACAAGGTGGAGCGACGTCCGCGCAGCACAATGTCGAACTTGTAAGCTAGGCTGTCCAACGGCACCGAAGCGTTCATATCAAGCGCCGCCACCAGACTGTCACGCCCTTCTTGCGAGGGAATGGTTTTCACAATCGGGCATTTGTCGACCAGTGGGTCGCCTTCGAAATAGCACTGCGTGATCAGACGTTGCGCAAAGGCGGTGCCAAAGACCGAGACGTGAATATGCGCCGGGCGCCAATTATTCACCAGATTGCGCCAAGGATAGGCCCCCGGTTTCACCGTGCGGAAAAAGTAATAGCCGTTTTCATCGGTCAGAGTACGCCCGCAGCCGCCGAAATTCGGATCAATTGGCGCAAGATAGGTATCTTTCTTGTGGCGATAGCGCCCGCCCGCATTGGCCTGCCAGATTTCCACCAGCGTGTTCGGCACCGGGCGGCAGTTTTCGTCCAGAACCCGACCGTGCAGAATGATACGCTCGCCAATCGGGCTTTCGCCTGCCTGGGCGTAGTTCAGCAGCAGATCATTGTCATGCGTGCCAAAGGCATTGTGGCCAAAGGTCGGGCCGGTGATTTCGGATTGCGTGTTCTCAAGAGAGATAAGCGCGTTTCGCGGCGAGCGGGCCACCGACGTCTTGTAGTCCGGGGTAAAGGCGGGCGGGTGCCACTCCCGGTCTCGCTGAAAAAATTCGCCCTGATCAGTCATGGCGGGTCTCCTCTGAATTGCTGGTGCGCGCGCGTCTCAATTCTGTTCCATTTCGGCATAGGTCTGCTTGGCAAGCTTGAGGGCATGGTTGGCGCGCGGAACGCCAGCGTAAATCGCCACGTGCTGGAACACCTCCAGCACATCCTGCTTGGTCGCACCAGTACGGGCGGTGGCCCGAATATGCATGGGGATTTCCTCAAAATTGCCCAGCGCCGCCAAAAGCGCCAATGTCAGCATGGAACGGTCACGATCACTGATGCCGTCGCTGGACCAAACCGTGCCCCAGGCTGCTTCGGTGATCAAAGTTTGGAACGGAGTGTCGAATTCGGTTTTGACGGCCTCGGCCTCGTCCACATGTTTGGAGCCAAGAACCCGACGGCGCGTCTGCATGCCTTGTTCAAATTTCTCAGACATGCGCGCACTCCCGTGATTGGGTGCTTTGATCACCCGGTATTTGTGGTTTTGCTATCATGCTCTCGGCATGAGAGCTGAAACAACTGTTGGTGGCAGCTTAACCTGTGGATTTTGGCAATAAAAATGACTTGTTCGCTGGATTACTTGCCAAAATGGATCACTAACATGTTTTGAGATATGCGTGAAACGGATGATGGCCGGGTTTCGTCAAACGAGACTAGCGCCAGGGTGGGAAAGTCACCACCACGGCCTCGCCCACATGCACATCGCGGGTGTCCCTGAGATCGGCCACGGTTGCGATTTTATCCAGAAGGTCATCCAGAGGAACACCGTTATATTGCCCCGGAAAGGTTGAAACCAAGGCAATAGGCCGCGCCCCGTCGCGCCCCGCCAGGACCGTGTCGAACAAGTGATCCGGCGTGCCGTTATGGCTGCCGTGATGGCTGATCTTGAGGAAATCCACCGGTTCAAGCAGGTCGCGATTGCGCATGAAATGCCAGGATTTTTCCTCGGCATCGGCGGAAAACATCAGCTTGCGCCCTTGCCAATGCAGCACAAAAACGATCGAGGAGTTATTGGCGGCTTTGTCGATCATCAACGCATTGGCGGCCAGCCCCCGATCACGGGCCGCAACCAATTGGTTGAACTCTGACAGGGACACGCCGGGTGGAGGTTGGTGATCCGTTTCGGTCACTGCCGCAGTTGCCGCCGGTCCCGCCACGCTGAGATGCTGCATACGCCCGTAATAGGCGCTGGTATCTTCTTCGGGGGCAAGAATGGAAAACCACGCCTCGTCAAAGGGGGTGATGGCATCAACGTCGCTCTGATCCATATCGACATTGAGATAGCTGACCTTGTCCGCATGGGTCAGCTCTTCGCGGATCAAATGGACGCAATCAGCGGTTTTGCGAGGGTTATTCACCGCGAGGATGGTTTCCAGCTCGGGCAGGCGCAGGGCCAAGGCACCGCCATAGAGATCCCCGGCGATGTTCAGGAAGTCGCGCGCCAGATCGAACCGTTTGCGGGCGTTTTCATGGGTGTCGTAGTAGCCGGGCTGGGACGAGCCGGTCATCCAGACGCGGTTGGCACTGAACACCTTGTTGCTGCGTTTCTTGAGCAACTGCAGACCCTGGACATGATCCATGTGCTCATGGGTCATGATATAGAGGTCCAGCACCCCGTCGGTCAGCGCATGAATGGCCTCCATCGCCAGCAAGAGGTTGTCGTCATTGCCACCCTCTTTGGTCAGGGAGTTACCGCAATCGATCAGCACCTTGCGATAGTCGTTTTCACCGCCGCCTTCGACCGGGATGCGGATCAGGATCGCGTCGCCAAAGCCAACGTTATAGGCGTGGATTTCGAGATCTCTCATGCCTCTTCCTCCGGCTTGGCCCAATTGGGAAATTCCACATCCAACCCGTCAGCGACATGCAAGCGTTGCGCCATGTTCTGCAGCTCGTAAGCGCCATCGCGAAACTGCATGGTCGGCGAGACGCTGCTATCGCCGGTGCCATCAACCAGCCGGTCCTGATCGATCCAATCGTTGATCAACAAGGCCCGCGCCTGCCGCTGCCCCGATTGCGAGGCCGTGTCTTCGGTCTCTGGGCGGCCATCGGAATTGGTGGTGAGCTGCAGGATCACAACCTTTTTGTCCAAATCAAAGCTGACCGTGGTGCCAAACATGAACCGATAGCGGCGCTCGCGGCCATAGACCTTGATCGTCTCGGTTTTGGTCCAGCTGACCTTGAGGATGAGTTCGCGCATAATCTGGCTTTGCGGCAGTTCATCCGCCTCTTGGTCACCCTCTTCCAGGCGTTGGTGCCGAGCGGTTTTGCTTTGGCTTTGTTCGATCTCATCAGTGCTGGCATCCACGGCCACGCTGCGTTCGGCCACCATGGGCGGATGGACGCGGAACGGGGTGTTGTCGGGAATACGAAACAGCCCCTTGTAGCGGTTCACAAAGTCGTAGACCCGCCAATCATTCTCTTCCCCGGCAAAAAGCGACAGATCTTCACCGCTAAGGTCAGGCTGAAATTTGGGCTGGCGGCCGGTCTTGATATTGCGGCGTTTTAACTCGCAAACCAGCCGATCACGCACAGAGGCCGCCGCCGGGCTATCAGGGAAAAACGCCTTATCCGCCGCCAACATCGCGCGGGCAAAATCCGCGAATGAAATCTCGCCCGGGGGCAGATAATCGAGCGCGCGATAGACAATCGCCGTGGTCATTTCAACGGCGCGGAACAGTGAATAGCCCGAGCTGGAATAGGCCGCGACGCCGCGATCCGTTTGACGTTTCTGCTCGGCCTCAAAGGTTTGCACCAAAAAGCGGAACATCGCCCCGCTGAGCACTTCGGAAAGGTCATGCGGTTCCTGGCTGAACATCGGCAGCATGCCTTCGGGAACAGCCTCGGTTTCGGGATCGGGCAAGGCGAAACGGTTGGAGAGATTGCGCAGCCCGTGCGGTTTGCTTGTGCCGCTGCTGGATTTGGGATGCGACAGGCTGCCGATCTCTTCGGCGATCTGACCGATAGCGTCCTCGTCCAGCGCGCCGTTATTCTTATCGAGGATATGGGTGACGAAATTGTTGGTGCGCAAAGAGACGAACAAGGCGGTCAGGTCGGCCACGGCCTCGTGCAGGGCCAAGCTTTGCGGCGTGGCGGCCTCGTAAAGAAACGGCGCGATACCGTCGATCACCGCATGGGCGGTTTCATGGGCAACAATATCGGGCGAAAGGGCGGTAAACTTGCCCAGCTGTTCGCCGTTCTCGCCGCCACTTGGCGGGCCCTCATCCGGCACCAACAGAAATTGCACCGAATGGCTGGCACGGTGATAAAAGGCATTAGCCTGATACCCGGCGCGTGGCACCACAAACAACTGTTTGCCGGGAAACCCCCAGACGATCTTGCGCCCCAAAACGCGGCTGCTTTCGAGCAGAGAGATTGTTCGCATGACGGTGCCAAAGCACAGGATCTGAATGGCCGTGACAGTCTTGGGCGCGGTGATCAGGTCGCTGCGCGGCAGGGCCAGTTTGTGGCGGACATTGCCGCGCGCGGGCGGTTTGATCACCGGGCCAGCGACCAAGGCTCCGGTTTCTGGGTCGAAATCTGTCAGGGCAACGTTTTCAGCCACCAAACCGCTGAGAATGGCGGTGTCGAGGGTCAGATCCATACCCTGAATGCGAAACTTGGGGTCGATATCATTGCTGGCGGCATAGAGCGGGTCAAAGGCGGGATAGAACAGGCGGATTTTCATGACGGTATCCGCCCCCTGCGGCCAAGGATCGGATGGAGAAAAAGAGAAGCCAGCATGGAATGTCCTAACTCAAAAATCAGCGCACCAGCACCTGTTTTCAGGGCGACCGCACCCCATGAAATAATGGCGCGCCAATGGTCGACCTTGCAACCAGCATACACAAATTAACGCTTGATTTCTACCCAGGCGGAGGTCGACACTGCTCTTATCCCGACAGGATTAGAGCGGGATTGCGATATTTTGACAGAGATTTGGGAGGGACAATTATGACTATTGTGATTGGCGGAGAGGAAAAGCGTTTGGGCTTGGCCCTGTCAGGGGGCGGGTTTCGCGCCGCCGGGTTTCATCTGGGCACGTTTCGCAAATTGAAAGAGCTGGACCTGCTCGACAAGGTCGACCTGATTTCCTGCGTTAGCGGCGGCAGCATCGCCGGGGCCTATCTATGTGCGAATTGGCAAAGCGACACGGTGCTGGACGAGCTAGAAGATTATCTGTTGACCCGCTCAATCGCGGTGTCTTCGGTGCTATCCGGCATTTTGAATCCGTTTGAATCGCGGATCGAGGCGCTGGCTGCCTCTTACGACAAATACCTGTTTCACGACGCGACGCTGGCCAGTTTGAAGGATGGGCCACGGGTCTATTTCAACTCAACCAACCTGTCCTCGGGCAATATGTTCTTTTACGTGGCGGGTGGAGACGGCCCCGAAGAGATGGGCGAACATGAGCTGGGCCAGACCGGGGCCTCGGATCAAAAGATCAGCTCCGCTGTTGCGGCCTCCTCGGCTTTTCCGCCGGTCTTTCCCCCTTTGCGCGTCTCAGAAGAGGAATATCCCAATCCACAGACGGAATATGTCACTCTCACCGATGGCGGGGTTTATGACAATCTGGGCGTGAACCCGTTGATGCGCATGGAGCGCAATCAGCTGGATTTTGCGCTGGTCAGCGATGCCGGGAAACCGTTTGAGATCAAGGAAAGCCCAACGGAGTCCGCCTCGGTTGTTTTGCTTGAGGCGATTGGCATTCTGATGGAACAGGTGCGCGGATTGCAATTTCAACGGTTGGAATTGGCCCACGCCTCGGGTCGCGGGCCCAAGCCGGTTTGGTATTCGATCGACAGTGTCGAGGGTGAGGTACATCCCGGAGATGCGCAATTTGCATCAAGCATTACCACCAATCTCAAACGCCTGAAACGGGCGGAATTGGATGTGCTGACCCGACATGCGGGGGCCCTGTGCGAAGCGCGTATCCAGCGGTGGGCCCCGGAATTGATCCCATCGGCCTAGGATCAGAAAAGTGAGTCGTGATCCAAATGCCGAATTTTTAGGATTTGCCCGCGGATCTGCGCAAGGATTGGACAGTCAGGTTTCACGACTGATTAAATTTGCGTCACCCGGTCCGCGGAAACGGCAAGTTTTGCCGCAAAAGCCATAATTTTTCAAAAAAACCTTCGCACTCGCAGCATTCCTAGGCAAACTTTACCCAGGTTGGCAGCGCCGTCAGCTTTCAATGGAACAGAGTTGTTCTTGGATGACCCGAAGACTTCAGAGGCATACGCGTCTGAGACTTTCGGCAATCTCTAAAATACAACCCATTGATTTGGTGCCAGAATGTCAATCCAGCCCCTTCCAGATCAGATCGAGATCGCGCCTGAGAAAATGCCGAAACGCGTTGTCGTTATCGGCGGTGGACCCGTAGGCGCGCGGGCGGCGACCAAGCTTGCTGCGGGCGCGAAGGGTTTGGACGTCACCCTTCTGACGACCGAAGCCTATGAGCCCTATAACAGAGTCAAGCTGACGCCGCTTTTGGCCGGAGACGTGCAGTTTGGCGAGATCACGACACCGGATCTGGCCAGCGCAAAACCCAATCTGACCCTGCGCACCGGCCTGCCGGTCACGGCGATTGATCGCGCTGAAAAACTGGCGAAAACGGCGGATGGGCAGGTTTGGCCCTATGACAAACTGATCATCGCCACCGGATCGCGCGCCAATGTGCCGGGTATTCCCGGGCGTGACTTTTCTGGCGTGTTTACCTTTCGCTCGGCGGCGGATGCCTCGGCGCTGATGGCGCGCAGCATCAGTGCGCGCAATGTCGTGGTGATCGGCGGTGGTCTTTTGGGCCTTGAGGCAGCGCGCGGCATGCAGCGCCGTCAGGTCAATGTCACGGTGATTGAACATGAAAACCGCATCATGCCCCGCCAGCTTGATACCGAGGCCGGGGCGCTGCTGCGACAAGAGATCGAGGCGCTGGGTGTTGCCGTAAAAACCGGAATTGGCGTCAAAACCATTGAGGGCACAGATCGCGTCACCGGGGTCGCCCTTATGGATGGCAGCGAAATCGCATGTGACACGGTGATCATCTGCACCGGCGTGCGCGCCAATACCGATCTGGCCCGCGATGCCAAGATCCCGTTTCACCGCGCCATTGTCGTCGATGACGAGATGCGCACCGCCGATCCGAATATCTTTGCCATTGGTGAATGTGCAGAACATCAGGGTATCGTGCAGGGCCTGGTTGGCCCCGGATTTGAGCAGGCGGATGTCGCCGTCGCGCAGATATTGGGGCAGGCCAAGACCTATCAACGCGCGGTACCTGCGACCAAGCTTAAGGTGATCGGGGCCGAGGTGTTTTCTGCCGGTGAGATCGAACAGCTTGAGGTCGCACCAAAAACCCGGTCGCAAATCTGGCGGGCGGGCAATCAATACCGTCGAATCTTTATCCAGCAGGGCAAGTTGGTCGGGGCCATTGCTGTCGGCGGCTGGCCGCAAGCCAGCCGGGTGCAAAGCGCCATTCAACAAGGGGCGACCGTTTACCCCTGGATGGTGTTTCGCTTTCTGCGCACCGGGTTTTTGTGGCCCGATGGTGAGGAAAACGTGGCCGATATGGCGGATGCCGCAACGGTCTGTAACTGCACAGGCGTGACCTGCGGGAGGTTGCGCGACGCCTTCGCCGCCGGTGCCAACACGCCGCAAGCTTTGGGCGAAGCGACCGGGGCCGGGAATGTCTGCGGCTCGTGCCAACCGATGCTGGAAGAGCTGGTCAATGCCGGGGGCCCACCCAAACCCGTGCGTCTGTTCCGCGCCATTCTGGCGGTCTCGGCTTTGGCCGGGTTGGTGGCGCTGATCCTCGCCCTCGCCCCGCGCATTCCGTTTCCACAAAGCTTTGATGCGGACAGCCTGCGCATGTGGTTATGGCAGGACAATATTGTGCGGCAATGGAGCGGGTTTATACTGTTGGGTCTGACCGTGACGGCCATGCTGATCGGGCTGCGCAAGCGTATTCGTTTCATGGATCGGTTGGGGCAGTATGACGGCTGGCGGTTGATCCATTTGGGGATGGGCGCGCTGGCAGGGATTGGGCTGGTGGCCCATACCGGGCTGCGCGCAGGCAGCAATCTGAACTTGATGCTGTTCATCTGCTTTGCGCTAACCCTGATCCTCGGAGCTTTGGCCGGGCTGGCCACGGGTGGTGATCACGAATTGCGCGCAAGGCGCATTGGCGCCGCGCGCAAACCGGCCCGCCAGATCCCGACCTGGCTGCATATCCTGGCCATCTGGCCCCTGCCCGTTTTGATCCTGGCCCATGTGCTGGCCAGCTATGCGTTCTGAGCGGGGGATTTAGCATGTCACGAACAGTTCTGCTTTGGGGATTATGGGCGCTGCTGACCGCTTTGGGGGCCAGCGCGGTCTTTGCGGCGCTCTATATCAACGGCGACCGTTCGGCCCTGTTGCCCGGCCAAACCGCAGGGGCGCATCACCAGTTGGAAATCGCTTGCGAAACCTGCCACACAGCCAAGCCCTTTGCCTCACAGGCCAAGGTGAAAAAGAAACTGAACAAGACCTGTGTCACCTGCCACAAAGACGAATTGAAGGCCGGGGATGACAGCCATCCAAAGAAAAAGTTCACCAACCCGCGCATGGCCGCCTATTGGGAAGAGGTTGATGGCCGGTTCTGCACCACCTGCCACGCTGAGCATGTGCCCGAGCAAACCCAACCGATGATGGTTACCTTGCAGGGTGATTTCTGTGTGTCCTGTCATTCCAAGGGGGATCAGGATGTGCGCAAGAACCGGGAAAGCCATGCAGGTCTGAGTTTTGACACCTGCGCCTCTGCCGGGTGCCACAACTACCATGATAACCGCGCGCTCTATGAGGATTTCCTCGTCAAGCATTCCGGCAAGGATTGGCTGGCCGCCCATCCGGTCGTCGAGGCCGCTGCCCTGCCAACCGCCGCCAAGCCCGCGGATCAACAGGAGATTGAAACTTATCTTGCGGCGATTGAGGCTCCGGCGGAGGATGAGACGATCAATCACGACTGGGCCGGTTCTGCCCATGCGGTGGCCGATGTCACCTGCAACAGCTGCCATGCCGCCGAGGACACCGCCTGGACCGATCACCCCGACCAAGACGTTTGCGCCGATTGTCACAAAGGCGCGGCCAAAAGCTTTTCCCTCGGGCGGCATGGGATGCGCGGGCATTCCAAGATTTCAAAGCCTCGCGATGTTGAAAAACGCTTGAAAAAACTTGGCCTGCCGGACGCGCCAGAATTCCTGGTTTCGGCCATCGAAACCTACTTGGCCGACCCAAGCCAGCCCGAGGTGATGACTGTACAAGAGGCGCGGGTCGACCTGAAGGCCGAGGCACATGGCGAGGGCATGACCTGCAATTCCTGCCACCTGCCCCATCGCGAAGAGCCCGATCACAGCGCCGTCACCGCCTGCCTGACCTGCCACAACGATGATCACAGTTTGTCTTATCTGGACAGCCCGCATCACAATCTGTGGCAGGCCGAACAAACGGGCAATGCTGTGCCGGGCAGCGGCGTGACCTGCGCCACCTGCCATATGCCGCAAAGCGAAAAGAAAGGTCTGGCTGTGACCAATCACAACCAGAACGACAACCTGCGCCCAAATGAAAAGATGATCCGGTCAGTCTGTCTGACCTGTCACAGTCTGGAATTTGCCATTGATGCCCTTGCCGATCCGGCCTTGGTTTCCAGAAATTTCACCGGGCAACCAACACGCCACATCGAAAGCATCGATTGGGCGCTGAAACGCGTGGAACCGTCTGAGCAAGGCGCCAACCAATGACCAAACGGCCCCACGCATCCTGCCACTCATAACGCAACAGGAGACCCAGTTATGACCAGCTACGCCAAGAAAATCAAAGCCGCAGTTCTATGTGGTGCCATGGCCTTGGGCGGCACATCCGCCAGCGCGGAAATGGAATACCAGGACGTTGCCGACCTTTTGCACCTCGTGATGTCCTCGGACCGCACGGTTTACACCCGCATGATCGTCAACCGCCTCGCGGTTAAGGAAAAGGTGATCAGCGCCTCTGAGCACTTTGAGGATGACAAAGCGCTGGTTCTTCCCGCCCAGATGTTCCGCTTTGGTGCCGAGATGGTGGCCGAGGAAACCGACGCGTTTTCCTATTCGCTGCTGTCGCTCTGGCCGATCAACAAGCAAAACGCCCCTTCGACCGATCTTGAGAAAGAGGGCTTGGAGTATCTGGCCGAAAATCCAGGCGAAAACTTCTACGGCGAAGAAGAGCTGGGCGGCACCACCTATTTCACCGCCTTCTACCCGGATATCTCGGTCGCTGAGGCGTGCTCCTCTTGCCATAACGAACACAAGGATTCCCCACGCACCGATTTTGAAGGTGGTGACGTGATGGGCGGTGTTGTCATTCGCATCCCGATGGATGGCTGATGACACGGCGGCTGGTTATTGCGGGTCTGTTGTCTGCCAGCGGCGTTTTGGCTGCTGGTGCCGCACAATCTGAGCCGACCTTGGAAGGCGTTTTGTCGGCCAAGGGGCTCAGCGGATTTGTAACGCTCGACCGCCTTCCGATGCCCGACCACCCGGTTCTGCAAACCGGGCGGTTGGTTTGGGAGGATACCTGCATGGGCTGTCACGGTGGCAACAAGGCCACGGGCGCCCCAAAAATAACCGCCACCAAGAAATGGCAGCCCCGCATCGCAAAGGGTCTGCCGACATTGATTGACCACGCCACAAACGGGTTTGTCGGCAAGACCTATGCCGAAATGCCCCCACGTGGCGCCAACCCAGATCTCAGCGATTCAGACGTTGCTGCGGCCGTGACCTTTATGGTTTGGGCCAGCGGCGGCGCGGATCAGGTGCTGGGATTTCTAGCCAAGAAGGAATGACAGACATGACACCCGAACAGATCAGCATGGTTCAGGACAGCTTTAAAAAGGTTGCGCCGATTGCCGGCCCGGCAGCGGATATTTTCTATGACAAACTGTTTGAGATTGCGCCACAGGTGCGTTCGCTCTTTCCCGATGACATGAGTGATCAAAAGAAAAAGCTGATGCAGATGATCGGTGTGGCCGTGAACGGGTTGACCAATCTCGACGCCATCCTGCCTGCGGTTCAGGATCTGGGCCGTCGCCACAATGATTATGACGTCACGCCCGAGCATTATGATTATGTCGGCGAGGCGCTGATCTTTGCGCTTGGCAAAGGTCTGGGCGATGATTTTACCGATGAGGTCAAAGCGGCCTGGGTTGAAACCTACACGACTTTGGCAAGCGTGATGATCGCGGCCCAGAAGGATGCGGTTGCGGCCTAATATCTGGACAACTTAACCAGTGCGAAAAAGAGCCTTTGCGTGATCAAAGGCTCTTTCTTTTTAACGGGAATTTTGGGCGGTGATTCTCGTTTTGCGAAAGTGGTGCGAAGGGATTGTTCACACGCCTGTGGAAAACTCTTTATTTTGTTGCTCAAAAGCCCCAGAACGGGTGAATTGGAGATACTGTAATTTGTGTGTCTCGTCGAAGCTTTGGATAGGTTGTAGAGATAAGGCACAATTTCTTGTGGCCATTTTTTTCTGCCTGTTTTGGCTATTGAGATCGCTTTTTTGGGGGAGCATAGGCACCATGGAAACCGCTCTGCGTTCAACGAAATCCCTGCGTGATCTTATCCGCGCGCCGCTTTCCCTGGCCCGGTTTGGTGTTCTTGCGACAACCCTTGCCCTTTCTGGCTGCGGTATCAGCTATCAAAGTCCTGATGTGCGCGAGCGCGAGGATGGGACGCCAGTTGTCGTCGTGCCGATGACCGCGCAGGAAGTGTCGCGCGCCAATGCGTCTGATTATACCCCACGCGCCCTGCCCGCCGTGTTTTATGCCACAACTGGCGGTGGCAGCGCTGTGACCGGAGCGGGTGCCCTGCCCGCGACCCCCTATTTGCCATCCGAAACCCCAGGCAGCCTTGATTTCCGCCCCCTGCCCGATGTGCAGCCCGAAGCCTATCGGATTGGCGTCGGCGATGTGCTTTTGCTGGCGACCAAAAGCGGCGGGTCGACCATCGAACAACTCTCGGGCCTGTTGGCGGCGCAAAACCAGCGCCAAGGCTACACTGTTCGCGATGATGGTTCGATCGCGATCCCGGAAATCGGACCGGTGCAACTGTCTGGCCTGACCGTTCAAGAGGCCGAAGACCGCCTGTTCCAGGTCCTGGTCGAAAACCAGATCGACCCGTCCTTTAGCCTTGAGGTGGCCGAGTTCCATTCCAAGAAAGTCGCCATTGGCGGTGCGGTCAAAAAGCCCAGCGTAGTGCCGATCACGCTGAACAAACTGACGCTGGGCCAAGCGTTGACCACTGCCGGTGACATTGCGGTGCGCGACCGTGAATTCGCCTCGATCCGAGTCTATCGCGAAGGGACGCTGTATCAGATCCCGCTCAAGATCTACCTTGATCGTCAGGATCTCCAGAACAAGGTTCTGCTGAATGGCGACGCGGTCTATGTCGATACCAGCTATGATCTGGATCGCGCGATGGAATTCTATCAGGCCAAGATCGATGTGATTGCCCTGCGCACCACCGCCCGTACAACGGCGCTTCAATCCATGCAGGCCGAGATCGGTTTGCAACGCTCTGCCCTGGATGAGCGACGCAACCTGTTTGAGCTGCGTCAGAAACTGGGCGCAGAAGAGCGCGATTATGTCTATCTGACGGGTGAAGTTGAAAACCAGAACCGCGTGGCCTTGCCCTATCAACTGCAGGCAACGCTGGCCGATATCCTGTATTCCGAGGGCGGGTTCGACAACACAACCGGCGACCCGACACAGATTTACGTGCTGCGTGCCGACACGCGGGCCGAAAACATCGGGTCGATCACCGCCTATCATCTGAACGTAAAAAATGCGGCGGATACGCTGATTGCCACCCGCTTTGAGATGCGTCCGAATGACGTGATCTTTATCGAAGAGCAGGCGATCACCAAATGGGGCCGTGCGCTGCAACAGATGTTCCCATCCTTGCTGAGCGCGACATCCGCGGCGACCGGTGGCGGTGGCTGATCTAGGGTCAGGTTGTCACAAAACTGACTTTGCCGGTTTCGACCAAGGCGGCGGTCAAATGGCCGGTCGCGTAAGCCCCGGTATCAATGGAGATGCGCCCATCCTTGGCCTGCGCCTTGTCGACAATCGTGTGGCCATGCACGACCCATTGCCCGTCGCCGCGCTGTTTCTTGTCAAACTCCGCATGGCCCCAAAGCAAGGTTGACCTGTCTTGCGTGGCGACCGGAAGATCCGGATCGGCCCCCGCATGCACCACATGAACATTGCCGCTTTGCCAATGGCTGGGCAGCTTGCGCAGCCAGGCAAGAAGATCGTCCCCCATGGCGTCAGCAACCCGGCTGCGCAGGTCAAGCCACTCTTTGTCCGGGGCATCTGCACCCGGCAAGCCTGTGATGGAAAAGCTCGCCAATGTCTGCAGCCCGCCATAGCGCAGCCAACGGGTGCCATGGGCCTTTGGGTCTTCGAAAAACCGCAGCATCATATGTTCATGATTGCCCATCAGGCAGGTCATGAACTCCGGCGCGCCGGTCTGCATCTCGTATAGCCTACGCAAAACCGCCGCCGATTCCTCGCCTCGGTCGATGTAATCACCGACGCAAACCAAGACCGCCGAGGGGTGCGCAGCCTCTTGCAGCTGGCCGATCAGCTTTTGCAGCAAGCCGTCACAGCCATGGATGTCACCAATGGCATAAAAGGGCACCTCTGGGGCCAGAGGGGCCGCAAAGCCTTGCGGCGCTGCCTTGCGTTTTTTGAAAAACATCATGCGCCTTATCTAGGGGTCGGAACGTGCATCGCCAAGAAGATAACCGCTAACCGGTTACCCTTGACCGTTCAGCAGTGTGACGCCTGCTTGGATCATTCCACTTTGCGCTGCCGCCAATGACCCATCCAGATCAATGGCGCGACACAGATCCATGCGTACATTGGTTTTGAAACCCAATCGCGCCGCATCCACGGCCGAAAAATTCACGCAGAAATCGGTGGCGAGACCAACCAAGGTCAGCTCGGTGATGCCACGGGTGCGCAGATACCCTTCGAGTCCGGTGGGCGTGCTCTGGTCGTTCTCGAAAAAGGCGGAATAGCTGTCGATCTCGGGGCGAAACCCTTTGCGGATGATCAGATCGGCGCGATCCACATCCAGCCCCACATGAAACGCCACCCCATCGCTGCCCTGCACGCAATGATCCGGCCAAAGAACCTGCGGACCATAAGGCATCTCAATCACCTCATAAGGGGATTTTCCCGCGTGTCTGGTCGCAAAGGAGCTATGGCCAGACGGATGCCAATCCTGGGTCAGGACAACCGCGTCCAATTCGGACATGAGAGCGTTGATCGACGCGACAATCTCATCCCCGCCGGGAACCGCCAATGCCCCTCCCGGGCAGAAATCGTTCTGAACATCAATCACAATCAACGCGTGCATGGGCTTTGCTCCTTTGAACTTGGCCTGACCCTAAACCCTGTTTTTTGGAATTGCCACGCCCTTGGCGGGCGGCTATGTGCTCGGGCCTTGCAAGGGGGCAAAGATGGCGACACTCGGGCTGGATTTTGGGACATCAAACACCGGAGCCGCGGTGATGGCCGCCGGGCAACCCTTTGCGATTCCGCTTGAGCCGGGGGCGCAAACACTGCCCACGGCGGTTTTCATCGATTTTGGCGATCGCAGATTCGTGTATGGCAGCGCCGCGGCGCGCGCGATGATGGATGGGGCCGAAGGGCGGTTTCTGCGTGCGCTCAAAAGCATCCTTGGCACGCCACTGGCTCGGGAACAGCGTCAATTTCTGAATGAACGGCTGAGCCTGATTGATATCATCGCCCGTTTCCTCGCCGAAATCCGCGCGCGCTCGGAGGCGTTCACCGGCATGTCGTTTGACACAGCCCTGTCCGGTCGCCCGGTGCATTTCCACTCGGCCTCGGCTGAGCGCGATGCTCAGGCCGAGCTGGACCTGCGCGAGGCTTATGAGTTGGCCGGGTTCAGTGATGTCCGGTTCCTGCCAGAACCCGAAGCGGCGGCGCTGGCGGTTGCCGGGTCGGGGCGGATGCTGATCGTTGATATTGGCGGCGGCACCTCGGATTTCACACTTTGCGACCGCAAGAATGGCAAAACCCAAGTGCTGGCCAGCCGTGGCGTGCGCATAGGCGGCACGGATTTCGACCGGGTGCTGAGCCTGGACAATGTCATGCCGCTGCTGGGTTACGGTGCGCAAATCGGTGCCGAGCTGGGCAACAAAACCCATAGCGCTCCCCGCGCCCTGTTCCATGATCTGGCCAGTTGGGAAAAGATCGCTTTTGTCTATGACCCGGCCTTGTTGCGCGAGGTGCGGCGCTGGGAAAGGCTGGCCAAGCAACCCGAGCTGTTTGAACGGCTTGGCGAAGTGCTTGAGGCGCATCTGGGCCATGACGTCGCCTATGCGGTTGAAGCGGGCAAAATCGCTGCCAACGGGGTCGAAACCGGGGATATCGACCTTGGCGTCGTCGAACGTGGGCTGACAGTCCCGTTGCAACAGAGCGTCATGACAACCGCGCTGAACGGATTTGCCGGTCAGATCGGCACAGCGGCTTTGGACACCATCAAAGATGCCGGATGCAGCCCCGAAAGCGTTGACATGGTGGTCTTTGTCGGCGGGTCTAGCCTGATGAGTGTGGTGCGCGAAGAGTTGGCAAAATGCCTGCCCGAGGCGCGCCAGGAAATGAGCGAAGTCTTTACCGCCGTTGTGCATGGATTGGCCCATGCGGCAGGCTGAGGCTTGCTCAGAGGCGCACAAATGCGTATCGACGCGACATGTTTACAGTCTGCGCGCTCTATCACTTCACCCGCTTTGACACCCCGGCGGATCTGCAAAAACCATTGCAGGACCTGTGCCGTGATCAAAAGATCACCGGCACGCTTTTGCTGGCCCAGGAAGGGATCAACGGTACGGTTGCCGGCAGCGCAGCCGGCATCGACGCTTTGCTGGCCCATATCCGCGCCCTGCCCGGATGCGACACGCTGGAATGGAAGCTGTCGACCGCCCAAGAACGCCCCTTTTCCCGGATGAAAGTGCGCCTCAAGCGCGAGATCGTGACCATGGGCCAGGAAAATGTCGATCCGCGCGCGCAGGTCGGACATTATGTCGAGCCCGAAGATTGGAACGAGTTGATCCGCAGCCCCGATGTGGCGGTGATCGACACGCGCAATGATTACGAGGTCGCCATCGGCACGTTTGAAGGGGCTGTTGACCCGGAAACCGCCAGTTTCCGCGATTTCCCCGCCTGGTGGGAGGCCAACAAGGACCGGTTCCATAACAAGCGCGTGGCCATGTTCTGTACCGGTGGCATTCGCTGCGAAAAGTCGACCAATTGGCTTTTGCAGCAAGGGGTTGAGGATGTGTATCACCTCAAAGGGGGCATCCTGAAATACCTCGAAGAGGTGCCCGAAGAGGACAGCACGTGGCAGGGCGAATGCTTTGTCTTTGACGGGCGTGTATCGGTTGGTCACGGGCTAAAAGAAGGGCCGCACGAGCTGTGCCATGCCTGCCGCCGCCCGATTTTGCCCACCGACAAGAACCGCGCGGAATACGAACATGGCGTATCCTGTCATCAATGTATTGATGAGACCTCGGATACCGACAAAGCCCGCTTTCGCGAACGGCAAAAACAGATCGCCCTCGCGGCAAAACGCGGCGAAAGGCATCTGCACCAGGATGTCACAGATGAAGGCGCTGATGACTGAAGGTTAGCGGTAACGCTGGCCCCATTGGCGATTGTTTGTTAGCCCGTTCTGGCATCAGGGAGGGGCGAGATGAGCGACGAGATCACATCAGCGGTTTTGAAAAGCGACACAAGCGAAGTAACGGTTCTATCGATGGGCTGCGCCATTCAGAGCTGGCTGGTGGACGGGCAGCCGGTGGTTTTGGGCTATGACAATCCAGAGGATTACCGCGAAAACCCTTACTGCATGAATATCATCGTTGGCCGTGTCGCGAATCGTACGGCCAATTCCAGGTTTGAGCTGGGTGGAACCGTCTGGAAATTGCCCTCCAATGATGGCCCACATCACTTGCATGGCGGAGCAAAGGGGCTGGGTTGGCAGAATTGGGATTTGCAGCAGCTGAGCGACTCTGCAGTCGTATTGCGTCTGCATTCTGCGGATTTGGACCAAGGCTATCCCGGCGCGGTCGATTTTGAGGTGCGGTTGACCTTAGATGGCTCAGCCTTGACCTGGGAGATGTCGGCAGTTCCTGATCGAGATACCCCAATCAATCTCGCCCAACATGTCTATTTCAATCTGGATGGCCGCCCTGATCTGAACGGGCATCGTTTCAAGATCAACGCATCCAAAATCACCCCAACCGGCGCAGATTTGATTCCAACCGGCGCTATCACAGAGGTGGACGGGACGCGGTTTGACTTTCGCGCCTTGGCGGGTCTGGCCGAGAAGGACCCGGGTGGGCTGGGATATGATTTGAACTATGTCATTGATGACACCAACGGCCCGAAGGCCCGAGTGGTTGCAGAGAACGGCATGGACATGCGGCTTTGGACCGATCAGCCAGGGCTGCAATTCTACACCGGCGTGCATCTGAACCGGTTTGGCAGCCCGTCCCATGCGGCCAGCCACGGGCCAAGCTCGGGCTTTTGCCTTGAGGCGCAGGCCTTTCCCAATGTGGTGAACGAGCCGAGCTTCGGCTCTACCTTATGTTCGCCAGACCAGCCGTACTTTCAGCGCACCACCATCGATATCCGCAAGCCACGCTAGAAATAGCCCCTGACCAGACTGCCCGCGATCAAGGCCCAACCGTCAGCAATCACAAAAAAGGCCAGCTTGAACGGAAGCGACACGATAGCAGGCGGGACCATCATCATACCCATGGACATCAGCACCGCCGCAACCACTAGGTCGATGATGAGGAAGGGTAGAAAGATGAGGAAACCTACCTGAAAGGCGCGCGCGACCTCGGAGAGCATAAAGGTCGGGATCAAAACCGAAAGCGGGGCCTCGGGCTGCAACGCGGTTTGCGCTGCGTCAGGTCGTAAATCCGCCATGGCGCGATAGGTCTCAGGATCAGCACGCGCCGCCATAAAGACACGGAACGGTTTGAGAATTTCAATCGCTGCCGCCTCAAGCTCAACCTCTTCGTTCAAAAGCGGCTGCACCCCGGTCTCCCATGCCTCGTTAAAGACTGGTTCCATTACAAAATACGTCAGAAACAGTGCGAGGCTGACGATCAGCATATTGGGCGGCGATTGCTGCAAGCCGACGGCCTGTCGCAAAATCGCCAGCACGGTGACCATGAAGGGGAAACAGGTGATCATGATCGCAATGCCCGGCGCGATGCTGAGCAATGTGATCAACAGGATCAGCTGAATACTGGTCGCCGTGACAGAACCGCCATCGCCAAGGTTCAACTCAAGCGATTGCGCCATGCCCTCGGTCGCAGCCCCTGTGGCCAGTACCAAGACAAGGAGGAAGACCCACCTCATGCGCGTATCAGGATGGGTTGTTGAGATCGGACACTTCGGTCAAGCGAACGGCCAATTGGCCCTGACCATCGCCCTCTTGCACCTCCAACACACCGATTCCAATCAGTTTTTCTCCGACATAAAGCTCAACCGGGTCGTCCAACTGCTTGTCCAAACTCAGCACCGACCCTGCGGCGAGTTGCAAAAGGTCGCGCACCAATGGGCGTGCCTTGCCGACGGAAACGGTGATTTCGATGGGGACGGATGTAAAGGCTGTAGACCCTTCGGACCGGGCGGCGCTTTGTTGATTATCCATTGGCTATCTTCCTCCGATTGTCATGAGCAAACCCTTCGACCGCTTCGGAGACCGACGCGATCAGATCACCCAGATCGATCTGTTTTTCTGTATTCCCAAGGCGAATATCGGCCTGTTCCTCTGCCAATGTGTCATCTTCGACCAGTTGGATCGGAAAGCTGAATTCGCCCTCAAGCAGGGGGGAAACCGCCGCGACATTGGCTGGGGCGACGGCAACAATCACCTCAAGCGCACCAATTTCCTGCGCCATGCCTTGCAGCTGTTCGACAATATGATGACCCAAGGTCGCCCGTGCCATTTCCGGCAACAGGGCCGCCACCATCTCATCCAATAGAGGGGTCATTGCGTTCATCACCTGGCTGTATGCCTCATGATAGGTAAAGGACAGGTCCTGCAGATGTTGGCCGAAAGCGCTGGAAATGCGGCTGCTATCATCTGATTGCGCCTTGACCGCATCGTCCCAGCCCGCCCGGTAGCCGTTTTCAAATGCCTCGAGCTTTTGCCCCTCCAGGTCGGCTTCGTTAAAAACAGGGGCGGCGGCCGCAGCAACCGGTGCTGCTGTTTGGGCAAAATCCTCTAGCAGGTCACTCAGAGCACTCATTGCGCGCTTTCCTTGTCTTCTTCGAGCCAGTTACGCAGGATTTCAACGGTTTCGGTCTTGCGCTCTTCGATCAGGTTGCGCAGCCGATCAACGGGATCTTCACCGCCAAGCCCGCCTTCTTCTCCTGGCATGTCGAAATCGACCATGCCCATGCCGCCAAAGCCGCCACCATCTGCGACCATGGGCAGATCTTCAAACCCGTCGGCAGGTTCAACTTCGCCATCAAGCACAGTGCCGCCATCCCCGGTTGGAGCAGGCAACATGGCGGCTCCGTCGCCATTGGACGAGGCCAGAACCGGGCGCACGACGAACAGCCCGAGGATCAGGGCAACCACAGCCAAAACCCCCATCTGAATCAGACGCATCAGATCAATATTGCCGATGAACATGCTGCTTGACGGGTCGATTGGCCCGGTGCCAAGCCCCTCCGGGCGTTCAAATGGCAGGGAACGGATGGTGATCTGATCACCGCGCTGCTCTTCGAAACCGACGGCTGAGGAGACCAGATCGTTCAGCGCCTGCAGCTCTGCATCCGGCAGGGGAACAAAGGTCTGCGTGCCATCATCTGCAGTTTGATAAGTTCCGTTTACCAAGACTGCCACTGTCAAACGGCGAATCGCGCCGGGAACTCGGGTAATCTCACGCGTTGTTTCGGAGACTTCGTAATTGATGCGTTCGCGTGTTTCCGCTTTGGAAGAAGACGAGGCATCGGCACCGCCGCCGTTACCTTCGGGCAGGTTCGAGGCCACGCTGACATCGCCGCCGCCGCTGCTATCGGCCTTGTCACTGCGTTCTTCGGTATCGGTAGAGACAACCACCCGCCCATCCGGGTCAAAGCTGCGCTCACGGATCAATTCGCTTTCGGTGACGGTATCAACGCTGACTTCGACCACGGCGTTACCAACACCAACCCGCGCCTCCATCAGGCGCTGGACCCGATCGCGGAGCTGCAGGGCCTTATCATCAGCCGTTGGGCCCGCCGGGCTGTCCGCTTCGGCCCCAATCAGGCCACCTTTGCCATCGATGACCGCAACATTTTCTGGAACCAGCCCGGGCACGGCGGAGGACACAAGGTATTTCAGCGCACGCGCCTGCTGGGGCGAGATGGCCCCGGCGGCTGGCGTCACCGAGATCGACGCAGAGGGTGTGACATCCCTTTGAAAGGGATTCGCGGTGCTGTTGGCAATATGGACGCGTGCATTGGCAATCGCGGGATTTGCGACGATTGTACGGGCCAGTTCACCCTCTTTAGCGCGCCAATAAGCGGCGTCAAACATTTGAGATGTCGTACCAAAGCCGGACAATCCATCAAGCAATTCATAGCCTTGGCCACTATTGGCTGGCAGCCCTTCACTGGCCAGAGTCAGGCGCAGCGCATCGCGATCTGCGTCTGGCACAAAGATGGCACCACCGCGCACATCGTATTGGACATTTCGCGCCTCAAGCGCTTTGACAACATCCCCGGCGGCCCCATTTTCTAGGCCCGCATATAGGAGAGACATGTTTGGCGATGACGCCAATCGTGTCAGACCCAACACGGCGAGAATCATCGCCAGCGTCGCCCCTAAAACCACTATCCTTTGACGAGCCCCCAAGGCACCCCAGACTGAAAACATCTGCTGCAAGATCGACCTCCGCTCCAAACTTTCTGTTCGGCTAGCCCGACATTGACTCATTCAGCTTAACAATCAGTTAGCCCATTTCTGTCAAAACAGGTGCAACGCCAGAAAAGAGGTTGAGAATGTCTGACGCCACCGTTGACGAGGAAGAGGTCGAAGAAAAGAAACCGTCCAAACTCCCTATGATCATTGGGGTTGTGCTGGCTTTGGCTGGCGGCGGCGGCGGATTCTTTGCGGTTCAGTCCGGGCTATTGGGTGGCGGATCTGACAGTGAAAAACATGATTCGTCTGCCGAGGCTCATGCTGAAGAAACCGTTGAAACGGCGCCATTGCCGGACGTTTCTTTTATAGAAGTGCCGCAGCTGGTGATTTCCCTGGGGCCCAAGGCGCAGGCCAGTCACCTGCGATTCCGCGCCAGCCTGGAAGTTCCTAAAAACTACACAACAGAAGTCGAAAGCATCCTGCCACGCGTGCAGGATGTGCTGAACAGCTATCTTCGCGCGCTTGATCCGCGCGATCTTGAAGCGCCTGGCGCGCTTATCAAATTGCGTGGCCAGATGCTGCGCAGAATCCGACTGGTCGCAGGCGAGGGGCGTGTCAGCGATCTGTTGGTCCTGGAATTTGTACTGAACTAAAAGGGGACGGGAATGGAAATGATTGCAGATATCTTGCTGGTTGCAGGTGCTTTGGGTGCTGGGTTCTACTGCTTTATCCTGGCGCGTCGGCTGACTCGCTTTACTGATCTGGAAAACGGGGTCGGCGGGGCGGTGGCCGTATTATCCGCTCAGGTTGATGACCTCAGCAAAACGCTAGAACAGGCGCAAAACAGCGCCGGTGATTCTTCAAAATCCTTAGGGGAGTTGACGGAGCGGGCCGAAGATGTGGCGCGGCGCCTGGAATTACTGGTCGCTTCGATGCATGACCTGCCGCAATCCGCCGCCGCCGCTCCACAGCCGCAAGCGCCCCCCCAAGAGAATGCCGATCCGGTTTTTGTCCGCCACGCGCGCAACTGAATTCAGCCGTTTAGAGGTTTGTCATGGCGAAATCTGCCCCTGCTGAACAAAAGAAATCCAAGAAAAAGCGCCCTCAACGCAAGGCAAAGGGGGCTCTTTCAGCGATTGGAGCTTTGTTGCTGGCCTCGGCCATTTTGCGTGTCGGTATAGGCGCTGGCGAGGCTTTTGCCCGAGAAGGTGGCGAAGATGTGCATGAAGAGCCGGTGAAGAAAATGGCTGAAACTTATGCCCCTGCACCGGCGACACCGGCATCAATCCCTGATGAAGAGATCATGCCATTACTCAAAGCGATGAATGAACGCGAGGCGCGAATCGCCAAACGGGAAGAAAACGTGGCGGTGCGCATGAAAGCCTTGGCCGCTGCCGAGCAGGAGATCGATCGCAAACTCGCGGCTTTGGAAGAAGCCGAAGAACGTTTGCGCGCCACGATGTCTTTGGCGCAAACCGCCGCTGAGGATGATATCACCCGCCTCACAAGCGTTTACGCCAACATGAAACCCAAACAAGCCGCGGCGTTGTTTGAGGAAATGGATCCAGAATTTTCCGCCGGTTTCCTGGCCCGCATGAAACCTGATGTGGCGGCCGCCATCATGGCAGGGCTTAGTCCGAACGCCGCCTATACGATCAGCGTCGTTCTGGCTGGCAGAAATGCCAGGGTCCCCAAGGAATAAGGGCTTAATCGCGCTCGAAACACGGTATCGTGACACAAACCTTTCCGATACTGGGATTGATTTTCGAGCGCTTTTTTGCCAGAAAACCCAAGTTAACCATTCTAGGAATAGTGCTGCCATGATCTCTCGTCGATCCTTCGTAGCCGCGGCCGCGGCGTCATTTGCCCTTCCGGCACACGCATTTGAGGTGGATCCGATTTTCCGCCCGCAAACTGTGGGTATCAAAAAGGATCTGGAACCGGGTCAGCTGCTGATTCTGCCACGGGCGCATTTTCTTTATTTCGTGACCGCACCGGGCGAGGCGCGCCGCTATGGCGTGGGCGTCGGCAAGGCTGGTCTGGAATTCACCGGCACAGCCAAAATCGGTGCCAAGAAGAAATGGCCCACATGGCGCCCGACCAATGAGATGATCGAGCGTGACCCGCATCTCTACGGCAAATTCATCGATAACGACTATGTCCAGCCGGGCGGTCCGGGCAACCCGCTGGGTGCGCGCGCGCTCTACTTGTTCCAAAACGGCCGCGACACGTTCTTCCGCATTCACGGCACCACATCGCCTCGTTCGATTGGGCGGTCCGTATCAAACGGCTGTATCCGGATGATCAACGATCACGTCGAAGACCTGTATGAGCGCGTGCCTATCGGGGCGACTGTTACGGTTCTCTGATCCCACACAATTCTCACGAAAGGCCGGGCCATGCTGCCCGGCTTTTTTGTGTTGTATCTAGCAAATCGCAGCTCATCGGCGGCCGTTTGCAACTTGAACATGTATTATCGGCGGTTGTTCGCCACACTCCTGCCTCATTACCGCTTTTTAATACCTTGGTAAGAAATGGAACCCTAAGATTCCATAAGAGGAGACGCAGTATGGCAATCGTCGCAATTCTTTTGGGCAGTCTGTTTGGTTTGGTGGCCGGTATTACGGGCTTTGCATTCGGAGCCCTGACTCCAAGTCAGGCTTTCATGGTCTATCTGTTTTGCGGCGCGGCCATGGGCATGGTTCAACTTCTGTCATCCGTGATCGCGTGCAAGTTTGGACGCCTGACAAACCAAGCCTGACACCAACAACTGCTAGTCCGACAAACGCCCCAGCAATTCTTCGACTTTTGGACCCACGGCATCAACAATCATCGCAACACCCTCTGGGTTGGGATGAATGCCATCCGCCTGCATCAGATGCGCCACGTCAGAGGGTGACGGGTTTTCCAGCCCAAAACCGGCAAAGAAATTCTCCATAAAAACCGTGCCATATTGCGCCGCCAATTCCGGATAGAGCGCATCAAAGGCCGTTTTGTAGTCGGGGCCAAAATTTCCCGGCGCTTCCATCCCGATCAACAAGACTTCGAGATCGCGGGCCTGCGCGACTTTGAGGATCCCCTCGATATTGCGCCGTGCTTCTTCCGGGGCACCGCCGCGCAACAGATCATTACCACCCAGGGTGACGATCATCGCATCAATTTCCGGCGTCAAAGACCATTCCACCCGCGCCAAACCACCGGCCGTCGTGTCCCCGGACACGCCGCCATTGACGACGCGCACATCATGACCCTGCTCGGCCAGCCAGTTGCGCAATTGCGGCACAAACCCGTCTTGTTCAAGCAGGCCGTAGCCCTGGGTCAGACTGTCGCCAAGCGCCAAAATATCGACCTGTTCAGCACTTGCCGGACTGGAAATTGCTAAAACTCCTACCAAAACTGTCTTGTAGCCGCCCATATTCGCCCCATATGTGTCAGATCGTTTCAACACAGGACCATCTTGATGCCTGATCCCATTCTCTCCCTACAAGATGTCACTTTAAGCCTGCGAAGCAATGCGGGAATGGTGGAAATCTTGCACAATATCTCGATGGATGTCGCTAAGGGCGAGAGTGTTGGGCTCATCGGGCCTTCCGGTTCTGGGAAATCTTCTCTTTTGATGGTCATGGGCGGGCTGGAGCGCGCCACCGGCGGGCAGGTTCGCGCGCTGAACAAAGACCTGACCCATCTGGACGAAGATTCGCTGGCGCGGTTTCGCCAGGATCACATGGGCGTTGTGTTCCAATCCTTCCATTTGATCCCGACCATGACGGCGCTGGAAAATGTCGCGACGCCGTTGGAATTAGCCGGGCGCAAGGATGCGTTTGAGCGGGCCGAGGCGGAATTGGAGGCTGTTGGCCTAAGCCATCGCTCCGACCATTATCCGGCGCAACTCTCTGGCGGAGAACAACAGCGGGTTGCCTTGGCGCGCGCATTGGTCCCCCGCCCCGACATTTTGCTGGCAGATGAACCGACAGGCAATCTGGATGGCAATAACGGCCAAGCGATTATGGATTTGATCTTTGGTCTGTCGGAAAAACATGGCGCGACACTAGTGCTTGTCACCCATGCGCCGGAATTGGCGTCCCGTTGTGATCGAGTGATCCGGCTGAAAGACGGTCAGATCGACCAAGATCGGGCGGCTGCAGAATGAGCTGGGCCACCTCTACGCGGTTCGCCCGCCGCGAGTTGCGCGGTGGATTGCGCGGGTTTCGGATCTTTCTGGCCTGCCTTGCTTTGGGCGTCGCCGCGATTGCCGGGGTCGGCTCGGTCAGATCGGCGATCCAACTGGGATTGACGGAACAAGGCGCGGTTTTGCTGGGCGGCGATGCCAAAGCGGAATTCACTTATCGCTTTGCCAACGAAGCGGAAAAAGCCTGGTTGGCCTCGATATCTGAACAGATGTCCGAGGTGACGGATTTTCGCTCTATGGCAACGGTTGAGCGAGAAGGAGAGGCTGAACGCGCGCTGACTCAGGTAAAATCAGTCGATGCGGCCTATCCTTTGCTGGGTGAAATCGTACTTGATCCGCCCATGCAATTGTCCGCCGCGCTTGACGGGCAAGGGGCGGTGATGGCTCCGGCCTTGGCGGACCGGTTGGGGTTGGAGCCCGGCGAAAGCTTTCGCCTTGGATCACAAGAATTCACCCTGAACGCCATCCTGGAGCGCGAGCCAGATGATGCCGGTGACGGGTTTGGCCTAGGGCCGCGCACCATTGTGCGGACTGAGGCTTTGGAGGGTTCCGGCCTTCTGGCACCCGGGTCTCTGTTTGACACAGAATACCGGATGACCCTGCCGGCGGGATCGGATTTGGACATATTGGCCGCCCAAGCCAAGGCGGAATTTGAGCGCAGCGGATTAAAATGGCGCGACTCGCGCAATGGCGCGCCGGGCGTCGCGCGTTTTGTCGAAAGCCTGGGCAGTTTCCTGGTGCTGATCGGGTTATCGGGCCTTGCGGTTGGCGGGGTGGGCGTTTCCGCTGCCGTGCGCGCCTATCTGGCCAGCAAAACCTCGGTCATTGCCACCCTGCGCACATTAGGCGCGACTCGCGCAGTGATCTTTCAAACCTATTTCCTACAGATCGGCGCACTCAGCCTGTTGGGCATTGCCATTGGTCTTGCCCTGGGGGCCTTGGTTCCCATCCTTTTGGGCCCGATCATCGGAGCCGCGCTGCCCATTCCGGCTGTTTTCACCCTGCACCCGGCCCCATTGGCCGAAGCGGCGGTTTATGGCGTTCTGACGGCGTTGGTCTTTACCCTATGGCCTTTGGCACGCGCCGAAGAGGTCCGCGCCGCAACCCTGATGCGCGATGCTTTGCAAGGGGCAAAACGCCTGCCCGCCGCGCGATATGTGGTTGCCACTCTGGTTCTTCTGGGGTTGCTGATTGGCACGGCGGTCATGTTCTCGGGCAACGCCATCCTGACCCTGTGGACCGCGGGCGGCATTCTTGGGGCGTTGATCCTGCTAGCCCTGGCCGCGCAACTGATACGCATCCTCGCCCGCGCCTTTGCACGTCGCGCGCGGGGGCGTCCGGTTTGGCGGTGGGCCTTGGCCGCAATTGGTGGCCCAGGTGAAAGCGCCGGATCGGTGGTTTTGTCACTGGGTTTGGGCCTGTCGGTACTGGCCGCTGTCGGGCAGATTGATGGCAATCTACGCGGTGCCATTGCCCGCGACCTACCTGACATTGCGCCATCCTACTTCTTTGTCGATATCCAAAAGGATCAGATGCCCGGTTATCTGGAGCGGTTGCAAAGCGACCCTGCCGTATCCCGCGTTGACAGCGCGCCCATGCTGCGCGGGATCATCACCCGTATCAATGGCGAAGACGCGGAAAAAGTCGCAGGCGAACATTGGGTTATTCGCGGCGATCGCGGCATCACCTATGCTGCGGAACCGGACAGTCGCACCACCATCACCGAAGGCGAATGGTGGCCCAAGGATTACGCTGGCCCGCCGCAAATCAGCTTTGCCGCCGAAGAGGCTGAGGAATTGGGTTTGCGGCTTGGCGACACGCTGACGCTCAACATTCTGGGGCGCGATATCACCGCCGAAATCACCAGCTTTCGCGAGGTTGATTTTTCGACCGCCGGGATCGGCTTTGTCATGACGCTGAACCCGTCAGCACTACAGGGCGCGCCGCATTCCTTTATTTCCACCGTCTATGCCGAAGAAGAGGCCGAGGCGCAGATCCTGCGTGATCTGGCCAGCACCTATCCCAACATCACCGCCATTCGGGTGCGCGACGCCATTGATCGCGTGACCGAAATGCTGGCCGGGATTTCAGACGCAGTACGCTGGGGCGCGGCGGCCAGCCTGTTGACCGGGTTCCTCGTGCTGATCGGTGCGGCAGCAGCAGGCGAAGGCGCGCGCACTTACGAGGCCGCGGTTCTAAAAACGCTTGGTGCCTCGCGGCGGCGGATCTTGTCGAGCTTCACGTTGCGCTCTGCCCTTGTCGGCGGCGCGGCTGGCCTGGTGTCGCTTGGCGCGGGGATTGCTGGCGGCTGGGCGGTGATGACCTTTGTCATGGAGACCGAATTCCAGGTCATTTGGGGATCTGCCTTTGGTGTCATTTTGGGCGGGATTGCCGCGACATTGCTGGCCGGTCTGGGATTTGCCTGGCGCCCTCTGGCACGCAAACCTGCCTCAGTTCTGCGCGCGCGTGAATGAGGGAGCAATTAGGGGGCCTTCTGCACAATTAGTCACCTTGAACCGCAGGCAAATGGCTGGCAATCACCTTTGCAACTGCAGCAAAAACCCGGACGGATGTATGACCGATTCCCTGCCTATGCCGATTACCGCCCCGCTGACCAATGCCCAGCGCACGCAGCTTTTGAACCTTGTGCGCCGCGCCGCCAAGGCCGAGATCATGCCGCGCTTTCGCCTGCTCGACACCCATCAGATCGGCACAAAAACCGGCCCCGAAGATCTTGTGACCATTGCAGACAAAGCCGCCGAGGCCATGATCACCCGGGGCATCCTGACCATGTTCCCCAATGCGCTGATCATTGGTGAAGAACATGCCAGCGACAACCCGGACATCATTGACAAGATCGCCGAAGCTGAGCTGTGCTTTACCATCGATCCGGTGGATGGCACCTGGAACTATGCCAAGGGGCTGACCTGTTTTGGCGTGATGGTGTCGATCCTGCGCTTTGGTAACCCGGTCTTTGGCCTGCTTTATGATCCGGTCATGAATGATGTGATCTGGGCCGATGATCAAAGCCCGGCAATGATGATTGGCCGCCGTGGGTTCAAGCGCAAACTAAGCACCTCCAAAGGTGGCCCGGTTGAGAATCTGACCGGCTATGTGCCCCTGTCCTTGATCCCCGAAGACAAGCGCATGGAGATGGTCAAAACCTTCCCGCGCTTTGAACGCGTGAATAGCCTGCGCTGCATGATGCAGGAAATGCGGATGCTGACCCAAGGCAATGCGGATTTCATCCTGACCGCCAAACTGACCCCATGGGACCAACCCGCCGGTGTCGTGACCGCACGCCAGGCTGGGGCGCATGTGGCGATGCTGGACGGCTCGGACTATCGCGGCGATCTGCGCGAGGGCTATATGCTGGCCGCATGTAACGTCGAAACCTGGGGCCGCGTGCGCGATATGTTCGATTTCCTGATCGACAAACCCGCAGCCGAAGAAGAACCGGCCGTTGAAGAGACCCGCGACGCAGCTGACGCCTAACGCTACAATCCAAGACCAAAGAGAAAGCCCCGGGACATCCCGGGGCTTTCTTGTTTCAGAGATCCTCATCCGTCATTGGTGGACAGGTGCAGATTAGATTGCGGTCGCCATAGGCATTGTCGACCCGGTTGACCGGCGGCCAGTATTTGTCGACCCGGAAGGCCCCGGGAGGGAAGCACCCCTGCTCACGCGCATAGGGGCGATCCCAGTCACGCACGAGATCTTCCATCGTGTGCGGCGCGAATTTCAGCGGGTTGGCTTCGGCGTCAATCTTGCCCTCTTCAATCGCGCGAATTTCTTCGCGGATTGCCAGCATCGCATCACAGAACCGGTCCAGCTCAGCCTTGGTTTCGGACTCGGTCGGCTCCACCATCAAGGTCCCCGCCACTGGCCAGCTCATGGTTGGGGCGTGGAAACCGCAATCAATCAGGCGCTTGGCGATATCCTCAACCGTGACCCCGGCGCTGTCGGCAAAGGGGCGCACATCAAGGATACATTCATGCGCCACACGGCCGTCGCTACCGCGATAAAGCACGTCATACGCCCCTTCCAATCGCTTGGCGATGTAGTTGGCATTCAGGATCGCAACGCGTGTGGCCTGGGTCAGACCCTCGCCCCCCATCATCAAGATATAGGCCCATGAGATCGGCAGCAAAGACGGCGAGCCAAAGGGTGCTGCGCTGACCGCGCCTTCGCCCTTTTGCGGATCGCCGGGCAGATGCGGCACCAGATGCGCCTTAACTCCAATCGGGCCCATGCCGGGGCCACCACCGCCATGCGGAATGCAGAAGGTCTTGTGCAGGTTGAGGTGGCTGACATCGCCACCCAGGTCACCGGGACGCGACAGACCGACCATGGCATTCATATTCGCCCCGTCGATATAGACCTGACCGCCATGATCATGGGTGATCTGGCACACTTCTTTCACGGTCTCCTCAAACACACCATGGGTGCTGGGATAGGTTATCATACAAGCGGCAAGGTTCTCCGAATGCTTCTCTGCCTTGGCGCGGAAGTCTTCGACATCAATGCTGCCATTCTCATCACATTTCACCGCGACGACTTTCCAATCGACCATATGCGCGCTGGCCGGGTTGGTGCCATGGGCATTGACCGGGATCAGGCAGACATTGCGATGCCCTTGGCCGCGCGCCTTTTGCCAATCGCGAATGGTCAGCAGCCCAGCATATTCCCCCTGCGCACCGGAATTGGGCTGCATCGAGAAATCATCATAACCGGTGATCTGGCAGAGCTTGTCGCTGAGATCCTTGATGAGCTCAGCATAGCCCTGCGCCTGATCAGCAGGCACAAAAGGGTGGATCATCGAAAACTCGCGCCAGCTGACCGGCATCATCTCTGCCGCCGAGTTCAGCTTCATCGTGCACGAGCCCAGCGGAATCATCGCGCGGTCAAGCGCCAAGTCACGATCCGCCAGACGACGCATGTAACGCATCATCTCGGTCTCAGCCCGGTTCATGTGGAACACGTCATGCTGGAGATAGTCGCTCTCGCGGATCAACCCCTCGGGCAGGTTGTATTCCGCGCTGAAATCATCGTCTTTCTTGACCAGACCAAAGGCATGCCAGACCGCTTCGATGGTTTCGGGGCGGGTGCGTTCATCCAACGTGATGCCCACCTTGGTGCGCCCAACACGGCGCAGGTTGATGCCCTCACGCACCGCTGCTTGCAACACGCCGCGCTGCAAGAGGCCAACATCAACGGTAATCGTGTCGAAATAGGCATCCGGCTCAACGGCAAACCCAGCCGCTTCCAGCCCTTTGGCCAGGCGCACGGTCTTGCGGTGGATCCGCTGCGCAATGGCGCGCAGGCCTTGCGGCCCATGGAATACCGCATAGAACCCGGCCATCACCGCCAGCAGCGCCTGCGCCGTACACACGTTCGAGGTCGCCTTTTCACGGCGAATATGCTGTTCGCGGGTCTGCAGCGCCAGACGATAGGCGCGGTTGCCATGGCTATCGACCGACACGCCGACAATCCGCCCCGGCATGGCGCGCTTATAGGCATCGCGACAGGCCATATAGGCCGCGTGCGGGCCGCCATACCCAACGGGAACGCCAAATCGCTGGGTCGAGCCAACGGCAATATCCGCGCCCATGGCCCCGGGTTCTTTCAGAAGGCAAAGGCTGAGCGGATCAGCGGCCACGATCCCAATCGCCTTATTGGCGTGCAACGCCTCCATCTCGGCGGTGAAGTCACGCACATGACCATAGGTGCCCGGATATTGGAAAATCGCGGCAAAGACCTTGTCCGCCTCCAAATCCTCAGGCGCGCCAACGATCACCTCAATCCCCAGCGGTTCCGCACGGGTTTTCATCACGCCGATATTCTGCGGATGACAGTTTTCATCGATGAAAAACGCCTTGGCTTTTGACTTTGCCACGCGCTGCGCCATGGTCATCGCCTCGGCACAGGCGGTGGATTCGTCCAGCAGCGAGGCATTGGCAATCTCAAGCCCGGTCAGGTCGCTGACCATTGTCTGATAGTTCAACAGCGCCTCAAGGCGACCCTGCGAAATCTCCGGCTGATAGGGTGTATAGGCCGTATACCAGGCCGGGTTTTCCAGAATGTTGCGCTGAATGGCAGGCGGCGTCACCGTGCCGTGATAACCTTGCCCGATCAGCGAGGTCAGCACCTTGTTCTTGCCCGCAGTGACCCGCATGCGGTGGATCAACTCGCGCTCGGAGAGTGGACGACCAAACTCCAACGGCTCTGCCTGACGAATGTTTTCCGGCACTGTCTGATCTATCAACTGATCCAGGCCAGACACGCCCAATTCTTCAAACATCGCCTCCATCTCAGCCGGAGAAGGCCCGATATGGCGGCGATTGGCAAAGTCATAAGGCAAATAATCGATCGGTTCGTAGCTCATAGCTTTCTCCTCCAGCGGGTGCGCGACCCCTGGTTTCTTCTTGGCAAATATACTCCGGGGGAACGCCCTTTGGGCGTGGGGGCAGCGCCCCCTGCCCCCTTTGCGTCACATCAGCCGATGAAATCTTTATACGCGGCTTCGTCCATCAGCTCGTCCAGCGCGCTCATGTCCTCCAGCTTCATCTTAAAGAACCAGGCCTCACCTTCAGGATCTTCGTTTACCTTACCCGGATCTTCGACGATGGGTTCGTTCACCTCGGTGATTTCCCCATCCAGCGGGGCCAGAATATCCGAGGCCGCCTTGACCGATTCAATCACCACAACCTCTTCGTCAGCGCTGACTTCGGTGCCTGGCTCGGGCAGTTCGACAAAGACCACATCGCCCAGCTGTTCCGCCGCATGGGCGGTGATGCCGACCACAACAACGTCACCTTCGACGCGCAACCATTCATGCTCTTCGGTAAATTTCATCACGCTCTCCCTGCTTATCAGCGTTTGAATCCTGGTTTGACAAAAGGCAGCGCCGCCACTTGGACGGGTTGACGCTTGCCTCGCAATTCTCCGTATAGAACCGTGCCCGGTTCGCTTTTGTCGCTGGGGACATAACCCATTGCGACCGGCCCACCGACTGTGGGACCAAACCCGCCCGAGGTGACCCGGCCAATCGCCTCGCCACCCTCAGACTCGGCAAACAGCGCAACACCCTCGCGCATGGGCGCGCGCCCCTCGGGGCGCAAACCAACCCGTGCCTGTGTGGCACCGTCCTGCAACTCGCTGAGGATCGTTTCCGCCCCGGGGAAGCCTCCGGCGCGCTCACCCTCGGCACGGCGCACCTTTTGGATCGCCCATTGTAGCTTGGCTGCGACGGGTGTGGTGTCTGTGTCAATGTCATGCCCATAAAGGCACAGGCCTGCCTCCAGGCGCAGACTGTCCCGCGCTCCCAAACCGATGGGCAAAACCAGCTCATCCTCGAGCAAAGCCTTGGCCAACTCTTGGGCGGCCTCTTCGGGCACAGAAATCTCATACCCATCTTCTCCGGTATAACCAGAGCGCGACACCCAGCAATCGACCCCGACCAAGGTCAGCGTCGCCACATCCATGAAGCGCATGTCGCTCACAGCCGGGTTGAGTTTCGCCAAAGCTTCTTCGGATTTTGGCCCCTGAAGTGCCAGCAAAGCGCGCCCTTCGATCATCTCGACCGAAACGCCTGTGGGCTCCAGATGGGACTTCATATGCGCCAGATCAGCGTCTTTGCAGGCCGCGTTGACGACAACAAACAAATGATCACCGCGATTGGCAATCATCAGATCATCTTCGATCCCGCCTTGGTCATTGGTGAAAAACCCATAGCGCTGCCGGTTCTCGGCCAGGCCTGCCACGCTGACCGGCACCAGGCTTTCCAAGGCCAGCGCTACATCAGGCCCCCGCAAGATAACCTGCCCCATATGGCTGACATCAAACAGGCCAGCACTGGCGCGCGTGTGCTGATGCTCTTTCAAAACACCAGCCGGATATTGAACCGGCATGGAGTAGCCAGCAAAGGGCACCATCTTGGCCCCCAGCCCCACATGCAGGTCGTTTAATGCGGTCGTCTTGAGATCGTCTCCCATGCGCCTCCCCGTTGGTTTCCCGAACCAACGCGTGGCCGGGCATCACCGACACGAGGGAATTCCCGTGCCGCTCATGCCCCCTCTGTCCTGTCGCCTGAGATCGCTATCCCTTCGGCGGGCACATTTCTGCGCCACTCTCCAGAGTGTGTACCCCACGGCGGTCCGGTGGCCTGAGAGTTTCCGGGGCGGTTGCTCCTTCGGCACTGACCCAAAAATGGCTCAGTTCTCCCGTCGTGGTGGCAGTGTCTTAGAGGATTGCAGGCGCGCGCGCAATAGAATCGTCCGAATGCGACATATTGCATTTAAAATCCGGCGCGATGATCTCTAAAAGCCGGTCATTATCGCATACCAATGCATCCAAAGTCAGCGGATCGAGCGTTTCATAGAACGCGTTTGACGCGTCATGCAGCGCTGTTCGCAGCCGGCAGGCCTCGGTCAGCGGGCAGGTATTGTCGACATCGCCAAAACACTCCGCAATGGGCACCGGGGCCTCCAAAGCGCGGAAAATGTCGCCGATGATGATCTCGGTCGCCGGACGTCCCAGCTCCAACCCACCATTTCGACCGCGCTGAGTGTGCAAATACCCCATCTGCGCCAGCTGGTTGATAACCTGAGCCAAGTGATTCTCAGAGGCATTGCAGCGGGCGGCAATCTCGGATTTTGTCACGAGACGGTCAGTATTTGCGGCGCAATACATCAGCACCCGCATGGCTATATTTGTTCTTTTCGTAACGCGCACGACGGATACTCCGATCTGCTTCAAGTGCCCCGGTTATGGCAGGCTTGCGAAAAGATGGGTTTGACTTACGTCAATCTGGCGAAATATTTGCCATATGACACATGCATATTTCTTTGGTTACGGCAGTTTAGTTGATGAAAGAACACATGATTTCAGCCCGGTAGAGCCGGCTTTGGCACGTGGATGGCACCGGGCCTGGGTCGCAACACCGGATCGAGATCTGTGTTTTTTGACTGCGATTCGTGACGAATCATCAGAAATTCTCGGATTGGTCGCGCCCGTTCCCGGCCAGGATTGGCAAGCACTGGACCACCGTGAACGCGCCTATGACCGCCACGAGGCAGCACATGAGATCGACCATCATGGCACATCCATCGCCATATATTCGGTTGCCCCGGCTCGGCGCGCCAGCCCGGGCAACGCCAATGTGATCCTGCTATCCTATCTGGATGTGGTGATCCAAGGCTATGTATCGGTGTTCGGGCAAGCCGGGGCCGACCATTTCTTTGCCACCACCGATGGCTGGCACGCCCCGATCCTGAATGACCGCGCCAACCCGGTCTATCCCCGCGCACAACCTCTCTCAGAGGAAACTCGCCAGATCGTCGATGACGCATTGTCCGGTTTACAAGCAACTTTCCGGACACAGGCTTAGGCGCGCTACCCTAACACCATCCCCGACCCCAGGTTTCTTTGGGCCAAAAATATCCCGGGGGAGTCTGCCCTGGCAGACGGGGGCAGCGCCCCCACCCCGGCTCAGGCCACCAAAGACCGTGCGGGAACCGTCTGCAATAGTTGCATCACATCCGCCATTTCCGGCCCACGCTCCTGCCCGGTCAAGGCCTTGCGCAGCGGCATGAACAGGCCTTTACCTTTGCGCCCCGTGGCCTCTTTGACCGCTTTGGTCCAATTGCCCCAGGTATCGGCATCAAACGGCCCCTCGGGCAACAGCGCCATCGCCTGCGCAATAAACTCTTTGTCCTCATCCGCAACCAGCGGCTCCGCCCCTTCAGAGAACAGTTTCCACCAGCCCGCCAGATCACCGCGCACGGTGATGTTCTCGCGGCAGACCTTCCAGAACAGCTCGGCCTTATCCGCAGGCACGCCTGCCGCAGCCACATCATCAGCCACCGCCTCAAGCGTCAAACCATGCAGCTTGCGCGCGGTCAGCGGGAACAGATCCTGCACGTCAAATTTGGTCGGGGCAGAGCCAAACTGAGAAGTCTCAAACCCCTCGGCAATCTCTTCCAGCGACATGCGCAGCTCAACAGGCTGGCTTGAACCCAGCCGCGCCATCAGGCTCAGCAGCGCTTCGGGCTCAACCCCCTGCTCGCGCAGATCGCGCAGCGCCAATGTGCCCAGACGTTTGGACAACGATTCGCCCTGAGGGCCAGTCAGCAGCGAATGATGCGCAAATTCGGGCGGCGTGCCGCCCAGCGCCGTTATCATCTGGATCTGCGTCGCGGTGTTAGTCACGTGATCATTGCCGCGCACCACATTGGTCACGCCCATATCCATATCGTCGCAAACCGACGCGATGGTATAAAGCACCTGGCCATCAGCACGGATCAGAACCGGATCCGAAACCGAAGCGGCATCAATCGACACATCCCCCAGAATGCCATCGGTCCACTCGATGCGTTCATGATCAAGCTTAAAGCGCCAGACACCATTACCGCGCTCGGCCCGCAGCGCTTCTTTCTCGTCCTCGCTCAAGGCCAGGGCCGAACGGTCATAAACCGGCGGTTTATGCATGTTCAGCAGCTTTTTACGCTTAAGATCCAGCTCAGTCGGTGTCTCAAACGCTTCATAGAAACGACCCATCTCGCGCAGCTTATCCGCCGCTTCGGCATAGCGATCCAGGCGGGCGGACTGACGTTCAATCCGGTCCCAGGTCAGGCCCAGCCATTCCAGATCCTGCTTGATAGCATCAACATATTCTTCTTTTGAACGTTCGGGATCGGTATCATCGATGCGCAAGATGAATTCGCCGCCGGTTTTACGGGCGATCAGATAGTTGAACAGCGCGGTGCGCAGGTTGCCCACATGGATATAGCCAGTCGGCGAAGGGGCAAAACGAGTCACGGTCATTTGGGGGCCTCCAGTCAGGAGCGGATTCAGGTGCATATGCTTTAGACGCGTCTGTTTTCACAGCTGCGCAGGTTTGTCCAGTTCTGCCGCGTATTCGGGGTTTTCATGGCCCCGCTCCCTTGCCATGTTCGCGTTAACAAAGAGGGTAGCATGACGCCGATTCTGACCGTGACTTTGAACCCTGCGCTGGATCTGGCGACTTCTGTCGATCAAGTGCGCGCCAATGTGAAATTGCGTTGCGGCCCTGAAACCGCCGAGGCGGGCGGTGGCGGCGTGAATGTCGCCCGTGCCGTCACGCAGTTGGGCGGGCAAGCCTCCGCCTGGGTTGCCTTGGGCGGTCCGAATGGCGATGCGTTGGGCGCAATTCTCGATGATCTTTTGCCCGACTGGCATCGATTTGAGGCACCGGGCCAGACGCGGCACAGCTTTTCCGTGAGCGAAGCAGCCAGCGGCGATCAGCTGCGCTTTGTGCTGACAGGCCCAAGTTGGAGCATGGATCAGCTCGACACCGCAATGACCCAAATTGCTGATGGCGCTGCGCAGGATGCATTTGTGGTGTTTTCCGGTTCCATGCCTCCGGGAATGGAGCCCGGTTTTCTGGCCCAAGCCTGCGCGCATCTTGCCCCGCGTAAAGTGGTGATCGACACCTCTGGTCAACATCTCGAGGCGCAAGCGCGCGGCTCTACCCCGGCACCATTTGTTCTGCGCATGGACAGCCATGAGGCGCAAACTCTGTCCGGCCTGCCGCTGGAAACGCAACGGGACAGCGCGCAATTCGCTGAAAAGCTGCGCCAGCGCGGAGCCGGAGAGATCGTGATCATCGCGCGCGGTGCCGATGGATCTGTCATGGCGGATGGCACCGGGCTGTGGCATGTGAATGCATCGAACGAAGAGGTGGTTAGCGCCATCGGGGCCGGGGATAGCTTTGTTGGTGGCTTTGTGATGGGGCTGGCAAAAGGAGAATCTGCAGGTGAAGCGCTGCGCTTTGGCGCCGCTGCGGCCTCGGCTGCGGTGATCAGCGAAGGCACGCAGCTGTGCCACCGCGCCGATTGGGACCGTTTGCTGGTTCAGACCAAACTCACCCAGCTCTGATCTGGCAATTTGGGGCAGGCTGTGCCAAAGCAGGCCCATGCGTTTGTTTATAGCCCTGTCCCTGCCAGAGCCCGCAATAGCGGAAATCGAAACCATCCAATCACGCCTGCCAGCCGGGCGATCTGTCCCCCCGGAAAACCTCCATCTCACCCTCGCCTTTTTGGGCGATCAGGATGACAGCATCCTGGAACCGCTGCACGAAGCTTTGATGACCATTCGCGCCGCCCCCATCACGTTGACCCTGTCCGGCGTCGCGGATTTTGGCGGCAAAGCAGGCAAGGCCATCGGCTTGGCTGCTGACGGAGGCCCTGAGCTGCTCGATCTGCAATCGCGCATCCGCTCGCGCCTGCACGGGGCCGGGGTCGATCTGGAACGCCGCCGCTTCCGCCCGCATGTGACCCTGTCACGTCTCTCAGGCAAGGCCGACCCGGCCCCCGTGCTCAGCGCCCTGATCGGAGCCAAGGCAGGCCCCATGACCTGCACATCCTTCGGGATTTTCCAATCGGTGCTACACGATCAGGGGGCGTATTACGAAGAGCTGGCGGGGTATGCGTTGGTTTGAAATGTCTCAATATGCGTGAACAGCAGAGACAAGGCGAGTGGTCGCCGTCCTGCGGGTTGGCGATGTTACTTTCGCTTCTGCCGCTTTATGCCAGACAAGCTCACTCCAACATCCGTGTTCACCCAGAGGTTAGCCAAATCGCCATCCCGGGGGGGCGGGACGGCGATCACACGGCGGCCTTCGGCCTTGATTCCGTGTTCATGGACAGAGCCTTAGTATGCGACAACCAGCCGAATTGTTGTTAATTTAGCCGACTATCCATTGTCCCGCCAGCGGTTCACAATCGGATAGCGACGATCCAGCCAGAAGGCGCGTTTGGTCAGGCGCGGGCCGGGGGCGGATTGGAAGCGTTTGTATTCGCTGATGTAAAGCAGGTGCTCGACCTTTTTGGCGTCGGCACGGTCGTACCCGGCAGCGACGCAATCGGCGATTGAGCCTTCTTGGTCGACCAAAATATCCAGGATCCCGTCCAGAACCGGGTAATCAGGCAGGCTGTCGCTGTCTTTCTGATCATCCCGCAGCTCGGCCGACGGTGGCTTGGTGATGATGCGATCCGGGATCACAGCACCCGACGGTCCAGCCATCCAGTCGCGATGATTGTCATTGCGCCAGCGGCATTGTTCGAACACGCGGGTCTTGTAGAGATCCTTGATCGGGTTGTAGCCCCCGTTCATGTCGCCATAGATCGTGGCATAGCCCACTGCGACCTCGGATTTATTGCCGGTTGTCAGCAGCATCTCGCCAAACTTGTTCGACAGCGCCATCAACAGCAGCCCGCGCAGACGGGATTGAATGTTTTCCTCGGTCAGATCGGCCTCGGTCCCGGCAAACAAAGGCGCAAGCGTGTTGGTGATTGCCTGCCTCCCTTCGGAAATCGGCACATAGTCATAGCGAACACCCAAAGCCTCAGCCAATTGCTTGGCGTCATCCAACGAGTCCTGCGAGGTGTATTCCGAGGGCAGCATCACGCAACGCACATTCTCGGCCCCCAGCGCATCCACCGCGATGGTCGCCACAAGCGCCGAGTCAATGCCGCCGGACAGCCCCAATAGCACCTTTTTGAACCCGGTCTTGCCCAGATAATCGCGCAAACCCTCAACCATGACGCGGTAATCCTGCTCCCACTCATCAGGGTGCTTGGTGAACGGCCCCTCAAGCGCACGCCAACCATCAGGTCCGCGTTCGAAATCAACCTCGGTGACCACCTCATCAAAGACCGGCAATTGCATAACGATCTTGCCACCGGGATTGAGCACAAAGCTGCCCCCGTCAAAGACCTGATCATCTTGCCCGCCGGTCATGTTGAGATAGATCAGCGGCAGCCCGGTTTCGACCACCCGCGCCACCATGTGGTTCAGACGCACGTCAAATTTGTTGCGGTAATAGGGCGAGCCATTGGGAATCAGCAGGAACTCCGCCCCGGTTTCCTCAAGCGTCTCGGCAACGTCCTCGTGCCAGGCATCTTCGCAAATTGGCGAGCCGATGCGGGTATTGCCGACACTATAGGGCCCGGCCAGTGGACTGCTGTCGAAAATCCGCACCTCGTCAAAGACGGTTTCATTGGGCAAGTGGTGTTTCAGCACCCGACTGGTGACCTTGCCGCCCTTGCAGATGTGATAAGCGTTGAACAGCTCAGTGCCCTCAACCCACGGCCCACCAACCGCCAGGGCCGGGCCATCGGCGCAATCCTGCGCAAGCTGTTCAATGACCTGAATGGCCTCGGCGTGAAAGGCGGGCTTCATCACCAGATCCTGCGCATTGTAGCCGGTGATGAACATCTCGGGCAGCGCAACCAGGTCAGACCCGGCGGATTTACCTTGTTCCCAAGCCGCGCGGGCCTTGGCGGCATTGCCCTGCAAATCACCCACGGTCGGGTTCAACTGTGCCAATGTCAGACGAAAACGATCACTCATCGCACCTGCCCTCTTTCTCGCGTTTGTCCCTGAAATAGCAGATGTTGCCCCAGTGAAAAGCGCATTGGTAAAAGAGATTGCCCCTAAGGCCCTGCTTCGATACGTTTTGCGCAATCAGGGAACACCCGCAATGGGAACTGGACGAGCATGAAGACCGCAGGCCTTATCACCATATTCGCCACCGCTTTGACGCTGACGACCCCCGCAGTCGCGCAAGAAGGTGGGGTTGAAACCAAGCAATATGATGATGGCGGCGAATATACCGGCACGTTCCAGGACGGGTTGCAGCACGGGACCGGCACCTATCGCCTGCCTAATGGTTATGAGTACACCGGCGCTTGGGTTGAGGGTGAGATCAAGGGCAAGGGCGTTGCGCGCTTTCCCAATGGCTCGGTCTATGAGGGGCAATTCGCCAAGGGCAAACCCGAAGGTGTGGGCAAGATCACCTTTGCCGATGGCGGCACCTATGAGGGGACCTGGCTGGATGGCAAGATTACCGGCAAGGGCGTGGCGATCTATGCCAATGGCGTGCGCTATGAGGGATCGTTCCGCAATGCCTTGCATCACGGCAAGGGCAGCATGACCTCGCCCAACGGCTACCTCTATAATGGCGACTGGGTGAATGGCGTCAAAGAAGGTCAGGCCAAGATCACCTATCCCGACAGCTCGGTTTATGAGGGCCGCGTGGCCAATGGCGAACGCGAGGGTCAGGGCAAGCTCAAAATGCCCGATGGGCTGATCTATGAGGGCACCTGGCGCGATGGGCAGATCGATGGCTCGGGCAAACTGACCCAGCCCAATGGTGACACCTATGAGGGCCAGTTGGTCGATGGCCGCCGCGAAGGTGCGGGCAAAGTGACATATGCCAATGGCGACACCTATGAGGGTGAGTTCAACAATGACCAGCGCCACGGCATTGGCACCTTTATCGGCAAGGATGGTTATAAATACGAAGGCAACTGGGTCACCGGTCAGATCGAAGGCAAGGGCAAAGTGACCTATCCTGACGGCTCGGTCTATGAAGGTGATTTCAAAGGCGACCTCGCCAATGGTAAGGGCAAGATCACCTATCCTGATGGCTCGACCTTTGATGGCGACTGGAAGGATGGCGTGATCGACGGACGCGGCGTGGCCACCTATGCCAATGGGCTGACCTATACCGGCGAATGGAAAAACGCCCGCAATAACGGGTTTGGAATCATGACCTACCCGGATGGCTATCGTTACGAGGGCGGCTGGAAAGACGGTCAGCGCCATGGCGAGGGCAAGGCGACCTATCCGGACGGCACCTTGTACGAGGGGCAGTTTCGGGATGGTCAACGCCACGGCGAGGGTGTGATCAACATGGCCGGTGGTTTTGTCTATGATGGCAACTGGGATCGCGGCGAGATCAGCGGCGAAGGCACGGCGACCTATGCCAATGGCGATGTCTATATCGGCATGTTCAAGAACGGCAAACGCCAGGGCATTGGCGTGATGCGTTACGCCACCGGCGAAGAGGCCAATGGCGAATGGGTGAATGGTGCATTGACCGCCACCAAACCGGCCGAAGATGCGCCTGCCGCGGATCAATAAACACCTTTGAACCATCGCGCAGGTCTCGTTTGCACCAAATGAAATGCGTCGCTAGGCTGTCGGGCAATCCATGACCGGAATCCTGATGTCGTCTGTCCGTTTTCGCCTGTTGATCATGGCCTTGTTGCCACTGATCGTGCTGATGCCGCTGCTTTTGCTGCTGGGCATGACCCGTTGGAGCGCGGATTATGACAAAGTTCTGATCGCCAATGTCGAAAGCGATTTGCGCATCGCAGAACAATATTTGGCGCGGTTGATGTTTGAGACGGGGACCGATCTGCTCAGTGTCTCGGAATCCAGCGAATTCTCTACACTGCTGGACCGGCCTGACACCGCGCAAGAGGCCTATTTCACCGCCAAACAAGACGTCTTGGAGTTGGATTTCCTCTATTTTCTGCCCCGTGCAGATGCCGAAGAGAAAGCCAAGAAATGGCCGGTTATCCGCGCTGCCTTGAACGGGATGACCAACACGCAAATCGACATCTTTGGGCAGGAGGATCTGTCCGAATATTCAAGCGAATTGGCAACTCAGGCCCGGATCGACCTGATCGAGACCGAGGCCGCCGTGCCGACCGACCGCATTGTCGAAGATCGCGGCATGGTCCTGCACAGCGCCAGCCCGGTGATGATCCCCGGTCACAGCGGTGTTTTGGTCGGGGGCATCCTGCTGAATCGCAACCTGCAATTCATCGATACCATCAACGCGCTGGTCTATCTCAACGCCATTACCGGTGGTGAGCGTCAGGGCACTGCGACCCTGTTTCTGGATGATGTGCGCGTGTCGACCAATGTGCGGCTTTTTGAGGATGTGCGCGCCCTCGGCACGCGCGTTTCCGGTGCCGTGCGTGGCGAGGTTCTGGACAAGGGCCAGACATGGCTGGCTCGCGCCTTTGTCGTGAATGACTGGTATATTTCCGGTTACCTCCCGCTCAAGGACAGTTTCGGGCAGCGGGTTGGTATGCTTTATGTCGGCTTTCTCGAAGCACCGTTTTCCGCCGCAAAACGGGCCGCTTACCTCTGGATGATGGTGGCATTTGTCGCAGTTCTGGTCCTGTCCGGGCCGCTATTTCTGTGGCTAGCCAAGGGAATCTTTGCGCCGCTCGAACAGATGAGCTCGACCATGCGCAAAGTCGAAAAGGGTGATCTATCGGCGCGCAACGGCAATGTTGGCGCGCGTGATGAGATCGGGCAAGTGGCGGCGCATTTGGACAGTCTGCTGAACCAGGTGCAGGATCGCGACCAGAAACTGCGCGCCTGGGCGGGTGAGTTGAACGACCGGGTCGATCAACGCACCTCTGAGCTGCGCGACGCCAATGCCAAGCTGGAACAAACCTTCAAACAATTGGTGATGTCGGAAAAGCTGGCCTCAATCGGGGAAATCACCGCAGGCGTTGCGCATGAGATCAACAACCCGGTCGCAGTGATCCAGGGCAATGTCGATGTGATGCGCGAGACTTTGGGCGAGAACGCTGAATGTGTGAAAACCGAGCTGGATCTGGTAGATCGGCAGGTGTCGCGGATCGATGCGATTGTCGGCAAGCTGCTGCAATTCGCCCGTCCCGGTGAATTTTCAGGTTTTGACGAAAGCACCCTGATCAGCCCGGTTGTGACCGATTGCCTTGTCCTCGTTGATCACCTGATCAGCAAACGCAATATCGAGATCAAGCTCGACTTGAACGAGGCACCGGCGGTCAAAATCGATCCCGGCGAAATGCAGCAGGTCGTGATCAACCTCGTTGTCAACGCGGTGCAGGCCATGGGGGATAATGGGGTTCTGACCATTTCGCTAAATCAGATGGATCAAGACGGGCAAACCGGAGCTGCCTTGGTCATAAAGGACACCGGCCCGGGCATTCCGCTGGACAAGTTGAACAGCGTATTCGATCCGTTCTTTACCACCAAACAGGCCGAAGGCACCGGGCTGGGCCTGTCCATCAGCCAATCCTTGATCCAGCGCGCCGGTGGATTGATTTCAGCGCGCAACACCGGCGATGGGGCCGAATTTACCGTCTGGCTGCCCGAGGCATCCTGACCCGAAACTCACTCACCCCAAGCGGCGCATTTCCGATCAACCGTCTTGCGCGACACGCCCAAACGGCGGGCGGCCTCGGCGCGGTTGCCATCACATTGGTCAAGCACATGCAGGATATGGCGCTGCATAACGTAATCCAGTGACTCAACAGCTTGGGCACCCGTCACAACGCCACTTCCTGCGAATTCGTCTGGGAACTCTCCCAAGATTACCGATCTTTCGATCAAATTCCGCAGCTCGCGGACATTGCCGGGCCAATCATAGCGGCGCAGTTTGAGCAGGGTTTCGTCATCCATATTCAAAGCTGGCAAGCCAAGCGACGTCGAAAAATGCTTCATGAACAGGCTTGCAAGTTCAACAATATCCTCCGAGCGATCCTTGAGCATCGGCATGGCGATATTGACGATATTGATGCGATGATAAAGGTCAGGGCGGAACCGCCCCTCTTCGACGGCCTTTTCAAGATCAACATTGGTGGCAAAACACAGGCGCAGGTTTAGCGGAATATCCCGCTCTCCCCCAACCGGTCGAACACGCTGATCTTCGAGCACACGCAGCAGCGCCGCCTGCAACGCCTCCGTCATCTGCGCCACTTCGTCGAGGAACAGGGTCCCGCCATCCGCCAATAGGAACAGACCCGCTTTGCGTTGTTCTGCCCCCTCAACCACACCAAACAATTCCTGCGAGATCAGATCCGGTGCGAGCGCCGCGCAGTTAACCGCAACAAAGGGTTTTTCGGCGCGGTCTGACAATTGGTGCAGGGTGCGTGCCGCGACCTCTTTGCCCGTGCCGCTGGCCCCGGTGAACAGAACTGGTGTCGGCAGTGGCGCAAGCTTGAGCAGCATGGCCCGCACCTCGGCCAGCGCATCAGACGTGCCCAAAAGCTGACCCCTGGCAATGTCTGTCGATAGCTCATGACGCAGCAAAGTATTGTCACGCTGCAAATACTTGCGATCCAAGGTACGCGAAACAGCGTTCAGGATCTGATTGGCGCGAAATGGCTTCAGCACAAAATCGGACACACCAGCCCGCAAGGCCGTGATGGCAGTTTCAAGATCCGCATAGGCGGTGATCAGGATCGTGTCGGCAAACAGGCCTAGGCGACGTTGCTCAGCCACCCATTCCAGCCCGGTTTTCCCCGGCATGATATTATCCAGGATAACCAGATCGAAATGCGCCTTGTCCAACATGGCGGTCGCCTCTTGCGGCGATCCAGCCTGTTCGACGCGTTTACAGCGCGGCTCCAGGATCTTGGTCAGGAAATTGCGCATGCCGGGTTCGTCGTCGAGCACAAGGATCGACGCGCCCTTTAGGCTGGCCCCATAGTCGTCTGCCACGTTTTACCCTCAGTTCAACCGCACGCTTTCACCAGAATAGCGGTCCTCGGACGAAAATCCGATCTCTTGCAGCGCAAAGTTAGCACCAATTCCAATAAGGATGACTGCGGCAAATCCGGCCCACATTGCTTTCATGGGTTGGTCTCCTGTGTGTTGTCTTTGAGAAAGGTGATCAGGTCGGCGCGATCCTGCGCGCGCGTGATTACCTGCATGGGCATTTTACTGCCCGGAATGTAATGATCGGGGCCCTGATCGAATAGGGCATCGATGGTTGTTTCATCCCAGATGATCTCGGACCCATCCAGGATTTGCGAATAGCGATAGCCGGGTACCGTGCCAGCGCGGCGGCCAAAGACACCGTGCAGGGTTGGCCCGGCCTTGCGCGAAGGTCCCGTCTCCAACGCGTGGCAGATCGAACATTTGCGCATGAACTGACGTTCGCCATTGGACATGGTGTCAGCTGCTTTCAGAAAGGATCTCTCACCGCTGATGGCAGGGTCATATTCATCTAAGGATGCCACCGGCCAGCCATAGGCTACATCATCCAACCCCCCGGCCCAGATCGTCTGCCCGTCATTGGAAAAGGCAAGCGCCCAAACCGGTCCGTTTCGGGTGGCGCGGAAATCACGGGTGATGCGCCACTCTGCCGTGTCGATCATCATGATATAGCCCTGCCCATCCCCGACAGCGAGCTGGTGGGTGGCCGCGTGATAGGCCATGGACAGGATCGGGCGGCGGTCGAGGGTGAAATCCGCAATTTGCGCACCAGTTTCGGGATGAACGATGCGAGTCCCACCATCCACAGCCCCATAGGCAAGCCAATCTTCGGTCACGATCAGTTTGTTCACTCCGAACCCATGCTTTACCAAAGGAACCGGGTCCGATTGCGGTGTTTCATAGCGTAGGATGCGCCCAGCGTTAGTCGATGCAAAGACTTGACCGCCTTGATCAAAAGCCAGATCGGTTACGCCTGCACCAGGGTTTTTCAGCGCGTAATCGATGCCACCCCCAAGCGGCCACATTCGAATTGTCCCATCCCAGCTGCCGCTGGTCACCCAGTACCCGCCTGGCGCAGTGGCCAATGCGCTCACCTTGCCCTTATGCGAACCGAGTTTGTGACTGGTCTCGTCACGCCACAAAATTACGCTGAAGTCGTCGCCGCCCGAAACAATCCCCTGAGTGCCCAAGGTCAAAGTAACGACGGCAGCCGAATGACCCTCTAGCCAAGTCGGTTCGCGACCTGACCAAACCCCCACCGAGTTATCAAAACTCGCCGTCACCACAGACCCATCCGGGGCGACGGCGATGTCCATGATCGGGCCGCCATGCCCCTTGAGCGTGGTGAAGTCCTGCGCCGCCGCTGGCAGCGCCAGACAGGTTAGCAGCGCAAGAAGGTATCGCATCACGCACGTCACTCAGCCGGGGTGGCCTTGGCCTCTGATCCCGCGGTCTTCCTTTGCTCTTCGAGCACCTCGGCCAGCCAGATCGAGTGGTGCTGATGCGCCCAGGCCTCGTCCACTTCGCCGGTTGTCATAGCGTCCGAAGCACCTTCCATCCCGACGGAACCGATATAGATATGCGCCAGCACAATCGCCATCAGCACAAAGGCCATGATCGCGTGCCAAAGCTGGGCGTATTGCATCTCTTCCTGCGGTGACAGAACCGTTGGCAAGGGGTCAAGCCCGACCCATCCCGGCGCTCCGATATCGTTGAGGATCGCAAAAGTCTTGGCAAAGAGCGGAAGCTCGTAAGGGAACAGCAGCGAAACCCCGGACACCGCAATCGAGGTGCCAAAGACGATCACCGACCAAAAGATTATCTTTTGCCCGCCATTGAACTTTTTAGCCGGAGGGTGGTTTTTCCCGATGATGCCGCCGAATTGGGCGAACCATTTGATATCGGTCCGGTCAGGGATGTTGTGCCAAACCCACATGACAAACACCATGAGCAGCCCAAGGCAAAACGCCCAAGCGACATTGTTATGGATGATCTTGGACACGGTTAGCAGGGTCGCGTTGAAATCCTTGCCCAGATAGGGGGCGATGAACATGCGGCCGAACAGGACAAACAGACCGGTCAGACCAAGCAAGATAAAGGATCCACCCAAGATCCAATGCGCCATGCGTTCAATGAATTTGAAACGGGTCACGGTGCGGCCGGTCATTGGCTCATCAATGCCGATCTTGCCGCGCAGCAGGTAAAACAGGATCAATGCGCCAATCGTACCAAGCAGCAGATAACCACCATAAGTCGCCAAAGGCCCCTCGCGGAAAGTCAGCCACCACATGCCACCATCCTGCACCAACAAAGCGGCACCACCATTGCGGGCCGAGGTTGTCAGATCGGCGCTGCCATAGCGCAAGGCGCGCCAGAGTTCTGGGTCAGAGGCTCCGCCAAGCGGCGCGAGCTGCGCTGCGCCGGGATTGCGGGCCGGGTCGCCCACATTGTCGCGGCGAAAGGCGTCATCCACAGCCTCGCCCCGTTGGCGGGCCATGATATCTTCGAGCGTTTGCGCGCCGCCGGTCGCGCTGCGATCCGGGGCGTTGCCGGACACGTCCTGCGCGGTGGCGACAGGGGTCAACAGCAAAGAAAAGACAAGTGCGAGTGCCATGCGCAGCATGTGCCACCCTCCTTGGAATTAGCGTTTCATAGGGCAGACAGGCCGGTGTCTCACACACCGCCCTGTCTTAGCTGGGTAAGGTGGGGTTTCACCCCACCATTGCCTGGCTAGAAGTTAGCCGTCTTTCTGGTCGTAGGCTGTGCCCCAACCCCAAGCACCCGAGCCAAAGCCACGGGCGACAACGCGTTCGCGATAGATGGCCGACACAACGTCACCATCCCCCGCCAACAGCGCCTTGGTGGAACACATTTCGGCGCAGATCGGCAATTTGCCTTCTGCGATCCGGTTGCGACCATATTTGGCGAACTCTTCGGTCGAGTGGTTCTCTTCGGGGCCACCGGCGCAGAAGGTACATTTGTCCATCTTGCCGCGAGACCCAAAGTTGCCAGCCTGCGGATATTGCGGCGCGCCAAACGGACACGCGTAGAAGCAATAGCCACAGCCGATGCACAGGTCCTTAGAGTGCAGGACGACGCCTTCTTCGTTTTGATAGAAGCAGTCGACCGGACACACCGCCATACAAGGCGCGTCGGAACAGTGCATACAGGCCACCGAGATAGAACGCTCACCCGGTTTCCCGTCCTGGATCGTGACCACGCGACGGCGGTTGATCCCCCAGGGAACCTCGTGTTCGTTCTTACATGCGGTGACGCAGGCATTACACTCGATGCAGCGTTCGGCATCACATAGGAACTTAGCTCGTGCCATATCCTGATCTCCTTATGCTGCTGAGATTTTGCAAAGAGTACACTTGGTCTCTTGCATCTGAGTGACCGAGTCATAGCCATAGGTCTGCGCAGTGTTGGTGCTTTCGCCCAGCACATACGGGTCAGCCCCATCCGGGTATTTGTCCCGCAGATCCGCGCCTTGGAAATGACCACCAAAGTGGAACGGCATAAAGGCAACGCCTTCGCCGACCCGCTCGGTCACCATCGCCATGACTTTGACCTTGGAGCCTTCGGCCCCTTCGACCCAGACCTGAGCCCCATCACGCACCCCTAGGTTATTGGCATCACGTGGATGGATCTCGACAAACATGTCCTGCTGCAGCTCAGCAAGCCATGGGTTCGAGCGGGTCTCGTCACCACCCCCTTCATATTCGACCAGACGACCTGAGGTCAGGATGATCGGATAATCTTTGGAGAAGTCGTTTTTCTGGATCGAGGCATAGAGAGTCGGCAGACGGTAGTCGTGACGATCCTCGTATGTTGGGTAATCCGCGACCAGATCGCGACGTGGGGTGTAAAGCGGCTCGCGGTGCAGTGGAACCGGATCCGGGAAGGTCCAGACCACAGCGCGGGCCTTGGCGTTGCCGAATGGCGCACATTCATGCGCAATTGCGACACGCTGGATACCGCCCGACAGGTCGGTCTTCCAGTTGGTCTTCTCACCTGCGACCGCGTCAATCGCCGCGCGTTCCTCATCGGTCAGATCACCATCCCAGCCCAGATCCATCAGCATCTGCATGGTGAATTCCGGATAGCCATCCTGGATTTCGGAATTCGCGCTGTAGACACCATCGGCCAGCAGGTTGTCGCCATCCCGTTCCACGCCAAAGCGCGCACGGAAAGTCAGACCACCCTCAGAGACAGGCTTGGACATGTCATAGAGGTTCGGCGTACCGGGGTGACCCATTTCTGCGGTGCCCCAGCAAGGCCAAGGCAGACCGTAATAGTCGCCATCTGCCGGGCCACCAATGGCTTGCAGCGTGGTTCTGTCGAACGTGTGCTGGTTGGCCATATGCAGTTTCAGGCGTTCTGGTGACTGACCGGTATAACCAATGGTCCACATGCCACGATTGATCTCGCGCAGCGTGTCCTCGACATTTGGCGTGATGCCATCATCCTCGAGAGCGATGTTGCGGAAAATCCGGTCATGGAAGCCAAATTTTTTCGAGAACAGACCAATGATTTCATGGTCAGTCTTGGCCTCAAACAGCGGATCCATGATCTGCTCGCGCCACTGGAACGAACGGTTGGACGCGGTGACCGAGCCATAGGTCTCGAATTGCGTCGCCGCTGGCAACAGGTACACGCCATCGGTGCGATCATGCATAACAGCGGAAACGGTGGGATACGGGTCGATCACGACCAGCATGTCCAGCTTTTCCATCGCCGTTTTCATTTCCGCGCCGCGGGTTTGCGAGTTCGGAGCGTGGCCCCAAAGAACCATGGCACGCACCTTGTTGGGGTTGTCCATGTTCTCAGGATCTTCGAGCACGCCGTCGATCCAACGCGAAACCGGGATACCTTTGAGGTTCTGCAAGGACTTGTCCTTGCCATCCGCGCCGGTCACGGTGGCGAACTGGTTGCCCAGCCACTCGCCGTCTTCTTCCCAGACGCGCGCCCAATGGGCCCAGGCCCCTTTTGACAGGCCATAATAGCCCGGCAGCGTGTGGGACAGAACACCAAGGTCCGTCGCGCCCTGCACGTTGTCATGGCCGCGGAAGATGTTGGTACCACCACCCGAGGTGCCCATGTTGCCCAGCGCCAGCTGAAGCACGCAGTAAGCGCGGGTGTTATTGTTACCATTGGTGTGCTGCGTACCACCCATACACCAGATAACGGTGCCGGGACGGTTATTCGCCATGGTGCGCGCAACGCGTTTCAGCTGCGAACCAGGCGTGCCGGTGACGCGTTCCACCTCTTCAGGTGTCCACTTGGCCACTTCTTCCTTGATCTGGTCCATGCCCCAAACACGGGTGCGGATGAACTCTTTGTCCTCCCAACCGTTTTCAAAGATGTGCCACAGGATACCCCAGATCAGCGCAACGTCTGTGCCCGGACGGAAGCGGACATATTCATCCGCATGGGCCGCCGTGCGCGTAAAGCGCGGGTCGCAAACGATCAGCGGAGCGTTGTTCTGCTCTTTCGCGCGCAGCACGTGCAGCAAGGACACAGGATGCGCCTCGGCCGGGTTGCCGCCGATGATAAAGATCGCCTTGGAGTTATGGATGTCATTGTAACTGTTGGTCATGGCGCCGTAGCCCCATGTATTCGCAACACCCGCAACGGTGGTCGAGTGACAGATCCGCGCCTGGTGATCCACGTTATTCGTGCCCCAATAGGCGGCGAATTTGCGGAACAGGTAGGCCTGTTCATTCGAATGTTTGGCCGATCCCAGCCAGTAGACGCTGTCCGGGCCGCTTTCTTCCCGGATATTCATCATGCCGTCGCCGATCTCATTGATCGCCTGTTCCCAGCTGATGCGCTTCCACTCACCACCCTCTTTTTTCATCGGGTATTTCAGGCGGCGCTCACCATGGGCGTGCTCCCGAACCGAGGCCCCCTTGGCACAATGCGCCCCGAGGTTGAACGGGCTGTCCCAGCCAGGCTCTTGCCCAACCCAAACGCCGTTCGATACCTCTGCCACGACGGTACAGCCGACGGAACAATGGGTACATACGGATTTCTTGGTTTCCACCGCGCCGCTGGCAGCTGTGGCCGCTGAGGCCTGCTGCACCGTGCCACCGGTGGCCGCAATTGCGGCCAGGCCGCCAATCGCAAGACCGGACCCGCGCAAGAATGCACGGCGGTCAACTGAAGCGTTTGCCGCCTCAGACAGGATACTGGTCCGCTGGGGGCGTCTCGCTACCCCGTTGGTCTTTTTCCTAAGCATGTTTCTCTCTCCCTTGCGTGCAGGACTGACCTGCTTGCTTGGTCTTCTCAAAGTGTCTCTTGGCAGGTGGGCCTATCGCTACCGGTTGCCAAAAGGGCGGGGCGATTACGTCCCTGATGGGGCGCTCTCTGTTTTATTGGAAAGGCTCAGAAACGAGCGCTTTCGAGATAGGCGCGGGTATGCGCCGTGTCCTGCATCTTGTCCGATGTCAGGTCTGGCTCAGCGGCTTCTGCCTCGCCCCCGGCAGCAACAGCCAACGCCGCAACAGGCGCCGAAGTTCCGGCCAGTTTCAGAAAATCACGGCGCGACGCCTTGGTTTTCTCTGTCATCTTGGGATCTCCCCTTGATGTGTTCTGACGGTTTCCCGCCACTCGATCCGTTCGGGTTTCCCCGAACAACTCACTCGTTACTCAAACGAAATCCTTCGGCTTCGATTTCCATAAAGGCGCGGCCAACCGAGCCGACCGAAGCGTAGAACACCGAGTTCTTGGCCCCCTCAAGATCGCTAAAGAAATGCGCAGCCCAGGGGCCTATATGCCGATTGAAAAAGGTCCGTTGCGCATCCAACGACGCCGGATTGCCAAAGCGACCGACGATCAGCGCGCCCATCATCTCCATCAGGCTGGCGATGTTGTCTTCGGGCTCAAACACGTTCTGCGCGCGCTCCAGGCCTTGCGCGACCATATCCTGACGCAGCTGCGCCAGCGGTTTTTCGTTCAAAAACCCGGTCAGGTAATACGACGCATAGGGCAGCAATTCACCGCGCCCGAGGCCGATGAACAGCTTGTTATATTCGCTTTCAACCGCCTTTGGCTTGGTGATCTTAGCGACCTTAGCCAGAGTGTTGATGCCTTTGCCCAGATCACTGTCATCCCCCGACAAGCTCGCTGTTTGGTCGATCAGCATCTCATCCGGCGGACCCGCAAGGATCAGACCGAGATAATTATAAAGATCTGCCCGCAGGCGATCTTCGGCGGCAATCTGTGGAGTTTCCAAAGCTGCGGTCATCCTGTCCTCTGATCGTCGAAAGTAAAACTCATGCGGCGCGAACCGGGGATGGGGGCGGATGGCGCTTGCTCATCTTCATCCCATTCCACTTCGATCGGCTCAGCCTGTTCCTGTTCTGCCTGCTCAGCCGCAAAGGCGAGCACGGCTTCCTTATCCTTTGGATCCGGCGCGCGGACCGAGGTCACGGTCTCGGGCCCTTCCGGTTCATCATCGGCCTCTGCCTCGCGCGCCTCTTCTTCGGCGGCTTGGCGGGCCAGTTCCTCGACATGGGCCAACATGCCCTTACCGACCTGATAGGCGCTTTGCAGGTTCTCGACACAAAGCGCGGCGTCGGTGAAATCCTCGCCGTAATCCACCAACCCGTCGACATTGGCGAGCACCGGATTCACCTTCCAAAGCTGACGCAAGGCGCGGGTTTTCAGACGGGCCGGAATGGCGTCGGCAAGGAAAGGTTTGAAATCATCCCCTTCGCCCAGACTGTCCGGATCAGGCAGGCCGAGCTCTTCCAGCAGCTCTTCATCCGTTTTCTCAGCCTGAACAGCCTCAAGCTCGGCCTTGGCAGCCACCTCTTGCGCCAATTCCTCTTGGCGCGCTTCCTCTTGAACAGCGGCTTTGCGGCGGGCCCAGAAATCGCTCATTGCAGCCTCGCTTTCTTGCGCCCGGCTGGAGAGCGGTAGACATCAGCGACCTGTGCAATCCGCGCATCGCCAATTCCGTCTTCCACCAAATCCGTGCGTTTCTTGTCGCGGCGACGTTTCTTGAACTCTTCTTCGACGTGGAATTCGTCGACAAAATCAGTGACAAAGGCCAACAGCGCTGGCGGCATGGCGATCTTTTCGATCACCTCTTCGCCGCTATCCGCGTAGTCCTGCGCCTCATAGGGGGACGCGGTGACAAGCACCATGTCGAAGGGATCATCACCAGCCCCTTCGCGCATCACGACATAAACACAAGGCACCTGAGCGCGCAGCCCGTGGACATAGGCCTCGGTCTCGGCCCCGTGCAATTCCAGCGTCAAGGTGGCGGCATGAACCTCGGTGATGTCACCGTCACGGCGGATCTCGCGAAACTCGGCAGGGCCAGCCCCGGGCAGCACGGCAACAGCCCGCCAAACCCAAGGAACCCAGCGCGTCACGCCGGGCGCTCGTTGCAAGACAATACCCAGCGGCATTGTCCGATACATTTTAGGATTGTGGATCAACCCGAATGTCCTCCCTGTCCTAACCTTGCGGCAAGGCGGACGGCGTTCAAAGCGCTGAATTGAATACTGCGGTATTCTTTTGGGTTTCGGGTCAAAATGGGTAGGGTTGCCGATGGGCAGGGTCACCCTTGGACGAATTGTCTAACTCGACAAAAAAATTTGGGTTTAGGCCAAGGGGCTGATTTGGCGAATCACTCAAGCGAATCGCGCAGTTCAGCGAAGAATTCCGGCGCGCCGCTCGCAACAAAACGGGTTGTTCCCGCATTCGAATCATGCCTACGATTTGACCAAATAGGGGGAGCTTTCGGACCAAATTCGGCCCGAAAATTAGCGGAGATATCATGTCTAAGTCACTGATTTTATGCGATTGCATGGGGACCATGCAATTGGACCAAAAGGCCTTGGCACAAGCCTCCGGTCTTGAGGTGTCAAAGCCATGTTCGACGCTCTGCACCACGCAAATCGACAAAGCAGCCGAGGCGCTGACCCAGGGCGACACAATTTTTTGCTGCACCCAGGAAGCCCGGATTTTCGAGAGTCTAGCAGAGGAAGTTGACGCCCCAGCCCCCCCGGTTCTGGACCTGCGGGACCGGGCCGGATGGAGCGCGGATGACGCGTCGAAACTACCCAAAATGTCCGCGCTGATCGCCGAAGCCCTGCTACCTGCCCCCGCGGCCAAGACCAAAGACGTGGTCTCAGAAGGGCTCTGCCTGATCACCGGCCCGGCCAGCGTTACTCTCCCTATGGCTGAACAACTCAAGGAGTTTCTGAGTGTTACGGTGCTGTTGGACAGTGCTGATGACCTACCCGAAACACCCGGCTTTGACGTGGTTGTCGGTCAGTTGCACAAGGCGCAGGGCGCTTTGGGACAATTTGACCTCACTCTGAACCAATTGCAGATCCCCGCCCCCGGCGGCAAAGGCCCGAACCTGAGCGAGCCGCGCAATGGTGGGCGGTCCCAATGTGATATCCTGATCGACGTCACCGGGGGCACACCGCTGTTCCCCGCCCCGGAAAAACGCGAAGGGTATCTGCGTGCCGACCCTTCCCATCCGCCTTCGGTGGCGGCGGCGGTTCTTGCTGCCTCGCATATGGTGGGGACCTTTGAAAAACCGCTTTACGTCAAGGCGGAGCCGTTGCTCTGTGCCCATTCCCGTGCCGAAAAGGTCGGGTGCCATACCTGCCTTGATCTCTGTCCAACCAGCGCGATCACCCCAAACGGGGATCATGTCAGCATCGATCCAATCATCTGCGCGGGCTGTGGTGCCTGCTCTGCCGCCTGCCCATCCGGGGCAATCAGTTATGACGCGCCTCCGGTCGACCTGACCATGATGCGCATCCAGACTCTGGCAAAGGCATACCTCGACGCAGGGGGGCAAGCTCCACGTTTGATCGCCCATGACGCATATGGGGCAGACATGATCCGATTGTCGGCCCGCCACGGAGACGGGTTGCCCGCCGATGTCATTCCTTTGGAAGTCCCTGCCCTGAACCTGTTTGGTCACGCGGAGATCGTGGCGGCACTGGCGGCTGGCTTTGCCTCGGTCTCGGTCCTGCCCGGCCCGGCCACTGATCGCGCAGCTCTGGCGACACAAATCGAATTCGCCGCAGCCATTGGCGGGGCTGGCAGCGTGACCTTGCTCGACACCAGCGACCCTGACGCAATGAGCGCGGCGCTATTTGACGAACAGGCACCGACACCAGTGGCATCACCCGTTCGCCCCATGGGCACACGTCGCCAGATCACACGCCAGGCCGCCCGGGCATTGCACCCCGACACGGACACATTGCCTTTGCCGGCAGGCGCACCTTATGGCGCGGTTGAGGTTAACACAGATAGCTGCACCCTGTGCCTGTCCTGCGTATCGCTCTGCCCATCTGGCGCATTGGGCGACAACCCAGATCTGCCCCAGCTTCGCTTCCAAGAGGATGCGTGTTTGCAATGTGGCTTGTGCTCTAATGTCTGCCCGGAAAACGCGATCAGCTATCTGCCACAGCTGAACCTTACCGAGGCCGCCCTGACCCAGCAGATCCTCAACGAGGAAGAGCCCTTTGCCTGCATCGAATGCGGCACGCTGTTCGGCGTCAAATCCACCATCGAAAAGATCACCGAAAAGCTCGAAGCGCATAGCATGTTCCAGCGCCCGGAAGCGTTGAAAATGATCCAGATGTGCGACGATTGCCGGGTCAACGCACAATTCCACGCGCAGGACAATCCATTTGCCGGAAAAGAACGCCCCAAACCGCGCACGACAGAGGATTACCTGTCAAAGCGGCGCGATCACTGAGGGTTAGTTATGTTCCAGCGGCTTGCCCAGATCTGCGCCATCCAGGCCGGAAACATAGGCCAGAATGGCGGCCACCTCGTCCAGGGTCATTTCAACCGGGACGATGGGCGATGGGCGATCCTCGGGGAAGGGATCCGTCAGATCCGCCACCTGGGTAAAGGCCGGATGCGGGTTCAGATCGTAGAAATTGGCAAAACGTTCCTGCCAATCGCCAAGCGTGCGCAGGATAAAGAAGCTGGGGGTGGAGCCAATGCTGGTCATGCGGGTCGAAGGATCAACCGCGTGACAGCGCCCACATTTGGCCTTGGCGGTTTGCAGGCCAAGATTCACATCCCCGTCCAAAGCCACCTCTTGCGGGTCCTCGGCGCTCTCAGCGGGGGGCTGAAACAAGGCCTTCCCGTTCGGAGCATAGCCTGTGATCGTGCGAATCCCGACATCGGACCGCAGCCATTTGGCCAAACGCTCACTGGGTTTGTGGCCCTTGCTGAGCTGTTTCAGGTGCCAGGTACGGTTGCTGTCCTGAAACAGCGCGCGCCCGTCCGCCCCCAACAGAATATCCGCCGCCGTACCGTCGGTGACAATTTCGACTTTCACCTGAGTTTTCAAGGAAAAGCGCGGCAGAATGTGGCGCAACAAACCGGTTTCGATCAGCGCCTCGGGCGCATACAAACGAGTCAAACGATCCTGGGCTGCCGCACCAAGCGGCAGGGTCAGGACTATCAATATCAACAGGACCATGCGCATTCCCCTAGGGTAGGCACCCAATGGGCAATCCGTCAACGGGTCTGACAGGAGACAAAGATGAGCGACGATTTCAACATGTCCATGCGCAAGTTCCTCAAGCAGGTTGGCGTGACCTCGCAGCAAGCCATCGAAGAGGCGCTGCGTGCCGCTGAGACCGACGGCAAAAGCTTTGCGATCAAGGCGGTTGTGACCATCGAAGAGCTGGACATGACCCATGAGGTCGGCGGCGAACTCAAAGGGCAGGAGTGAACCCTTGGCGACACGTGACACCGTCCTAGAGGCTCTGAAAACCATCACTGACCCGGTTGCCGGCAGCGATATTGTCGCCAGCGGGGCCATGCGCGCGCTGAATGTGGGTGAGGGAACCGTGCGCTTTGTGATCGAGATCGCGCCGGAACATGCCAACCTGTTCGAACCCGTCCGGGACGAGGCCGAAGCCAAGGTCAAGGCCCTGGACGGGGTGAACACTGTTTCAGTGGTCTTGACCGGCCATTCCAAAGCCGCACCGCCGGATCTGAAACCAAACCGTCCAGCGCAACCCCAAGGACCCCAACGCATTCCCGGTGTCGCGCGCGTGATCGCTGTCGCGTCGGGCAAAGGCGGTGTCGGAAAATCCACGGTGTCCGCCAACCTCGCCTGCGCCTTGGCCGCGCAGGGGCGCAAGGTTGGGCTTTTGGACGCTGACGTTTATGGCCCAAGCCAGCCACGTATGCTGGGCGTCAGCGGGCGGCCTGCCTCGCCAGATGGCAAAACCATCCTGCCAATGCGCAATCACGGCGTGACCATGATGTCGATTGGTCTGATGACCAATGATGATCAGGCCGTTGTCTGGCGTGGCCCCATGCTGATGGGGGCACTGCAACAGATGATGATGCAGGTGCAATGGGGGGCTTTGGATGTGCTGATCGTCGACCTGCCACCCGGCACCGGCGACGTCCAGATGACCCTGGCGCAAAAGACACCGGTTGATGGCGCAATCATTGTCTCGACTCCACAGGATGTCGCCCTTTTGGATGCGCGCAAAGGTATCGACATGTTCCAGCAATTGAACGTGCCGATCATTGGCATGATCGAAAACATGTCCACGCATATCTGCTCCAATTGCGGGCACGAAGAGCATGTCTTTGGCCATGGAGGCGTTGCTTCCGAAGCCGCAAAGCTGGGTGTGCCCCTATTGGCCGAGGTGCCGCTGCATCTCGACATTCGCCTTGCGGGGGACGGTGGCGCGCCGATCGTCGTCTCCGCCCCGGACAGCACACAAGCACGGGCCTTTCACGACATCGCCAATGCCCTGGTGGCCTGGGACAAGGCATAAAGTATGGAGCTGCACTTTCCCCCTTTGATGTCAGGCGAGGCCTGTGACGCGGCCTTTGAAACCGCCTGCCAGCGCGCCATTCTGGGCTGTGATGCAGGGCTGATCTGCTACCATCTCGGCCAGAATGAACTGCAAGCCGCCATGGTCTTTGCACCAGAGGTGCCGCTGAAATCCGCCATGGCCATGTTGCCGCTTTGCGGGGTCGGGTTTCAGAATGCGCTGGGCGCACTGGCCCCGCCCGAGGTCGCTGTGCATCTGGATTGGAATGGAGGCATCCGTATAAACGGGGCCAAGTGTGGGCATTTTCGCGCCATGGCGGCGGGACGTGATCCGGACGCAGTGCCCGATTGGTTGGTCATCGGTTTCACCCTGCCGCTTTGGCCCAAAGATGACCGCCCCGGCGACACCCCCGACGAAACCACCCTTTATGCCGAGGGTTGCGCCGATGTGCAGGCCCCAACCCTGGTCGAGGCCTGGGCGCGCCACAGCCTCAACTGGATCACCCGGTGGGAACAAGAGGGCAACCGCCCGCTGCATGCCGAATGGCGCGGCTTGGCGCATGGGATTGGCGAACCCGCCCAGCAGGGCGGGCTGAGCGGCACCTTTTTGGGCGTGGATGAGGATTTCGGCATGTTGCTGCGCGACGACAGCGAAACCCACCTTTTCCCGCTCACAGATCTGTTGGAGACATAAGCAATGAAACTGGCCCGAGCGATCCATTTCGACGAATCTGACCAGCGTGTCTTTCACTCACCAGCACAAACTGGCGAATGGTGCCTGTCTGGAGGGTTCGAGTTCTCCAATTGGACCGAAGGCGACCTGACGGGCAAGGCCCGGCAGGCATTTGCCAATGGGTGGTTTGGTTTGGAAACCGCCGGGCGTGTGACCTTTGTTGCCGTAGCAGAGATCACCGAAACCGAGTTGGAGCAACTCGCCAACCTGCTCGCCCAGCATTTCGTCGCCTATTACGGCGCGCCAAGCGTCGAGGCAGCCTTGCCCACAGCGCGCGAAGAGCTGTCGCATATGGTGGACCTCTGCGACGATCACGCCTCAAACACCTTGCTCACCGTTGCGCGCGAATTGACTCCGGCTGGCGTGAAAGAGGCGTTTCGTGTGATCGAACCTCAAGAGGCCGGATTAGAGCAATTTGCCATCCACGGAAGTCTGGATGACGATCACGGGCATCAACATTGAGGAAATAGGGGCAGATGTGACACCTGCACCTTTCAGCATCAATCCTAGTTCGCGTTGAACACAAACAGGGTCTCACCATTGATCTTGTAAGTGTCGATCAGCTCTTTGGCGCGGTCAGATACCAGCCAAGCCTCAAGCTGTTTGGCCAATTCTGCCTTTACATGCGGGTGCTTTTCTACGCTGACAGGCAAGTAAGCGTACTGGTTGAACAGCACCGGATCGCCGGCATAAAGCAGCGCCATATCGCCCTTGTTGCCAAAGTTCAGCCAGCTCGCGCGGTCGGACATGATATAGGCCCCCATACCGGCCGCCGTGTTCAGTGACGCGCCCATGCCCGCGCCAACCGCCTTGTACCAAGGACCAAAGCCATCGCTGTCCAGATCGGCCGAGGCCCAAAGGCTCAGCTCTTTCTTATGGGTCCCGCTATCATCCCCGCGGCTGACAAACATCGCTTCGGCTTCAGCGATCTTGCGCAATGCACCTGCGGCGGTGACCTCATCGGCGATTTTGGCACCATCTGCCTTGGGACCGATAAAGACGAAATCATTATACATGATCTCGCGACGATAAGGGCCGTAGCCCTCGGCGATGAACTTGTCCTCGGCTTTGCGGCTATGAACAAGGATCGCATCCACATCCCCGGCCCGACCCAGTTTCAGCGCCTGACCAGTGCCAACCACCAATAGCTGAACTTCTAGGTCCAGATCCTTTTGGATTTCTGGCAACAGGATGTCAGCAAGGCCAGAGTTGTTAAACGAGGTCGTCACGGCCATTTTCATGACCTCTCCGGCGTGAACACTGCTGGCAATGACCAAGGCCGACAGGGCTGCAAAAACTGACTTCATTCGACAATATCTCCTCTTAGAAATGCCGCCGCCCGAGAGGTTTCGGGCTGCGCGAAAAACGGTTCCGCAGGGCTGTGTTCATGCACCTGCCCCTGAAACATAAAGACTACGGTATCAGCCAGGCGTTTTGCTTGACCCATATCATGTGTGGACAAAATGAGCCGCGTTCCACGCGCGCGGGCCTCTTGCAAGATCTCTTCGATCTCACGCATGGCGCGCCCGTCCAGAGAGGCACAGGGTTCGTCCAAAAAGACCAGTTTCGGTGCAACGATCAAGGCGCGCGCCAAGGCTAGTTTTTGCTGCTCTCCGCCGGACAGGACAGGCGCAGGGCGGCGCAGCATATCCTGCAAGCCAACCCGCTCCGCCCAGTCAGCGGCCAGGGCCTTGGCCTGTTTTCGCGCCATGCCGCGCATGCGCAATGGGTAAATCAAGTTTTCCTCGACCGACCGGCGCAGCATGACCGGGCGCTGAAAGACAAAGGTTTGATCATGATGGGCTGCTTCTGTCGAACAGGCCCAATTGATTTGCCCGGAATTCAGGCGCGCAGCCCCATGAAGCAGACGCAACAGACTGGTTTTACCAGCACCATTGGGGCCGATGACAACGCAGGTGCCTTGCCCGTCAAGCTCCAAATCCACCGGCCCCACCAGAACCTTGCCGCGCCGGGATGTCTTGGCCCCTTTGACCGAAAGCGGAAACATATCGCTCACCAGCGGCCCTCCCGTTCGGTGCGGCCCAGCCAGTGGATGGTCAGGTTCACAAAGATTGCCAAGGCAATCAGGATAAAGCCCAGCGCAAGAGCCAGGGCAAAATCACCTTTGCCGGTTTCCAGAGCAATTGCAGTGGTCAATACTCGTGTGGCGTGGTCGATATTGCCGCCGACAATCATGATCGCGCCGACCTCGCCAATCGCGCGGCCAAACCCAGCCAAGGACGCCGTCAGCAATGCCCTGCGTGCATCCCAAAGCAACGTTGCGATTTTCTGTGTTTGGGTAACGTTCATCGAGATGAGCAAATCGTGATATTCCGCCCAAAGATCGCGCAGAGATTGATGTGCAATACTGGCAATCAACGGCACAATGATAATCACCTGAGCAATCACCATGGCCGTGGGCGTGAACAACAGCCCCAGCACGCCAAAGGGCCCGGATCGCGACAAAAGCACGTAGACGACCAAACCGACCACAACGGGCGGCAGGCCCATCAATGCGTTGAGAACGGCAATAACGGCACGGCGCGCCCGAAACCGGCGCACGGCAAGCAGCGCCGCCAACGGCAAGGCGATGGCCGAGCCCACAAGCAATGCCCCAAGAGAGACCTGCAAGGACCGCAAGGCAATCTCGCTGAGCTCGGCATCCAGCGTCGCGACCAACCAGAAAGCGCGGGACAAACCGTCCCACAAATCCGTCATTGCACCCTCTCCCTCCGTTTCGTGCAGTATGACAATACTGCAGGGCCGGATACAGCGGAGATCGCACAAAAAACATGCCCGTTTGCTATTTTTTCAGCGCCGGATTGGGCCTTGGGTCAACTTGTCCACCTTGGACCTAAGGTTCGAGGATCGCGCGGAAATTTTGTCCTTTGCGGGTTTGAACTTTGGCACAGGAAAGCTCAAACCCTCATGCCTGACCTCAAGAGGCCAGCGCCGTTTCAACCTCGGCATTTGGCAAAAAGATCTGGAACTGGGCACCGGTTTCGGTGTTGGTCGCTGATATACAGCCGCCCATATCCTGGATCGTCCCAAAGCTGATCGACAGGCCAAGCCCAGTACCCTTTCCCGGCTCCTTGGTCGTAAAGAAGGGTTCGAACAATTTGTCCAAAACATGCTCAGGAATGCCCGATCCGTTATCGGACAGTGTAATGACATGGCCATCCTTCTGATTGTAGTCCGCCTTTAGCGAAATAATGCCTTGCTCGATGCCCGCCTCTTCGATCGCGTCGCGGGCATTGGAAATCAAGTTTAGCAGCACTTGCTCAAACAGGATGTTTTCACCAATCGCAAAGGCTTGCTCATCCGGCAAATCGATCTTGAGCGTTATGTCCAGCGTGTGCAGTTGCGTGCGCGCCAATTGCGCAACATTCGTCAGAGAGGCGGTTAGATCAATCGGATCATTTGAACCCTCTGCCTTGCGCCCAAAGACACGCATCTGGTCGATGATCCGAGCGGCCCGTTCTGTCTGCTCACCGATGCGTTCAAACTTGGCCTTGAGTTGCCCGAAATCAGCCTTGTCGCGATCAATCCTTTTGACGCAGTTCGAGGCTGCCATCCGGATCACACCAAGAGGTTGGTTCAATTCATGCGCGATGCCTGTCGCCATTTCGCCCAAGGTCGCCATTTTGGAGGCTTGCACCAATTGGCGTTCAGACTGGCGCAGATCGGTAACATCCTTGGCCGAGACCACTTTTCCTATGCCGTCGACATCTGTCTCGACCGTTAGCAAAATGCGGTCAGGGGCGTGGTGGATCTCCTGCGCGCCGTCACGCGCGGCCTCAGCGTAAGCTTCAAGCCAAGCCTCTTTATCGTCAATCACACCGAACCGGCCCTGATCGCAACCCTCACGCAGGAATTCCTCATGGGTAAAGCCACAGTTGAGGTTTTGCAGAATGGGCTGATTGAACTCTCGAAACGCCCCATTCAAAAACAGGGCTTTGCCATCCAGCCCAAAAATCACCACTTGTTCGGCGACCTGATCAAAGGCTGAAATGAGCCGCTGTTGCTCAAGTCGAGCCTGCTCAACCTTTTGCATGGCATCGCGGAAAACGACCGTGGCGCGCGCCATATCGCCGATCTCATCATCACGATCCGTATCCGGCACCTCAGGCGTGCCACTGTTTTGCGAAATCTCCGTCATGCAGGTGACGATATCGCTAACACGTGCCTTTTTCTCCAACAGCCTATTGCGCTGGTCTTTCAGTATCTTTTGACCACGAGACAGGGTTTGCGCCATGTCGTTAAAGCAGACCGCGGTTTCAGCCAGCTCATCCCGGCCGCGCACGTCAATATGATGGTCCAGATCCCCGTCGGAAATCGCCCGCGCCCCTTTTTGCAGCAAATGCAACTGCCTGGTTAGAACCGTGCCAAGCCCGTAGCCAAAAATCGCCACCAAGGACATACCAAGCACCGCGACCAACAGGTTCAGGCGCAAAGCATGGGCAATTTCATTTTCGACTTTCAAAGTGGAGATAGCCATCTCAATCGTCCCATAGGACGTGCCCTGAACTATAATTTGCGTATCAATATCAATGTGATGGTCACTGGTTGCCGTTTCGAAATCCGGGTCGCGGACAAATGGCATTGCCAGCGCGTCAGCATCACCTGCCTCACTCAGCACAAAGCCAGACGGGCTGCGCACCCGCAGGTAAGTGATGTCTTCAGTTTCCATCGCCGTCGCGACAGTTGCGTCCAAGGTCGCAAGATCCGTGGCGATCACCGCATCAGACACCGCGTTTGCAAAGACCCGGGCTGTGGCCTCAGCCCGCTCATAGAGCTGGGTCGAGGCAGAGCCACCAAGCGCAAATTGGTTGATACCAATCAAGATGGCCATAACAGTCAACTCGATCAGCGCGATGCCCAGGATCGTTTTCAGTCGGAAGGACATGTCACGCTCCCATCGCTGAGAATACCGGTCTCTTCTGCGGGCATGTTCAACGCGCGAACATCATCCCAATCCGCATCCACACTGTCCTGAAACCCCGGCATGCCGATATTCTTGATAAGGTCAGGCCGATCCTGCGCGATCTGCACCAGGGTTGTTTTCAGGTCGTCGCCCAACGTCACAGATACCGTCTGATGCAAGGCAATGGCATGGGGTGTATAGGCGTCGGTCTCGTGAATCACCGTCAGCTGAGCGCGAATTTCAGGGTCGACCGCGTTGAAGGTCCGCAAAACACCACCTCCGCCAGCCATCAAACCCGCCGCGACGGCGCGATACACGCTGTCATGAGATTTGACATATGCCGGCTCAAAGGAAATACCGTCCTGGTTCAACCTTGCCCGTGTCAAGACACTGGCACCAAAGGCCCCAGGCGACGGGAAAGCCACCCGCTGACCGTCCAGATCCGACAGGTTCTGGGCACCGTCCACGCGGGCAACAACCAGCCCTTTCAATCGCTTGTTGGATTGGCGCAGGATTGCCCGGTAATTTCCACCTTCTGAAAACACCGCGTAATGCATCGGATTCATATAGGCGATGTCGAAAGCCCCAGCGTTGAGACAAGCCTCAAATGTCGGGATATCCTTGGTGGTGCGAAACCGCACCTCTTGCCCGGTGCGCGCGCTCAACTCGCTCAACAGTGGCCCCCACATCTGCGCCAACCGGCTTGCCGATTGTTGAGGTACGATGCCAAAGGTCAAAGGCTCGGCGGCCATGCTGGCAAAGGGAGCGATGCTGAACACAACAGCGGCGATTGCTTTTGAGAAGGTCATGATCACACCTCCTCTTTTGCAGAAGACTGTTTGTTCTGCGCCCAGATCAAGGCATCGTCAACCGGCAGAGGTTTGGAGATGTGATCGCCCTGAACAATGACGCAACCGTTGTCCTTTAGCCACGCCAGCTCGTTCGGGTTTTTCACCCCGCGGGCATTCACCTCGATGCCCATGGCACTGGCCAATCCGATCAAAGCGCGGGCAACGGATTGCTGATCGGATTGCAGGTGAAAGCCCTGCGCCTGGCTGAGATCCAGATTGATCTGATCAAATCCAATCCCTTGCAACGCGGCCACATGAGAGAAATCGCAGCTGCCGTCCAGATCAATCCGCAACACCCGTTTTGGCATGCAGGCCAGGTTTTTCAGGACAATCTTTTTGTTTGGCCCGTCCAGGTCGAGCCCCGCTGGCAGTTCGAATTTCAGCTGCTCTGGTTCCAACCCGATACCAACAGCTTCGTTCACCACGTCGTCAACCGAGCCAAGCGTGTTGAGAAATTCGGGCGAGGTATAAAGCGTGATGACGCAGTCGTTTAACCCGGTCTTGCCGAAAAAGCTCATGGCGCGGATGGCGGCCGAGCGAATGGCGCTGTCGACTTCCTCCTGGGCCTTGGCTTGACGCGCGAATTCCAGGATGGATTCAGCATTCTTGACTTCGCCATCTGCGTCAATCCAGCGGGCAACCGTATCAAACCCGTAAAGCTTGCCGGTACTCAGATCGACCTGCGGCTGCAACCAGGGCAGAAGATTGCCATTGCGAAGCGCGCGGCGGATCAGCTTGGCCTTAAGGTTCATTGAATCGGCTTGCATCTGCTCGCCCTGATCCAAGGACACCTGCTGCAAGTCGTCATTCGCCATTTTCAGCGCGCTGGCTGTCTTTTGCATTTTCTCGAGCAAGAACTCGGTCAATTCGGTCACGGTCCGCTCTTCACCGCCGCTTTGCCAGGCCGCTTCAATCGCGGAGACGAGTTCGTCGGAATTCAGCGGCTTGTTCAGGAAATCAACTGCACCGGTAAGAACCGAAGAGCGAAGTGAATCCGGATCGCCGCTGAGCACTACAAAGGACAGGCCACGATCAGGAAAACGGGCCTGAGCACGGGAAATCAGCTGAATGCCATTATCACTTTCACCGTTTTCGTCGACGAAATGAACGTCGGTGACCACAACCCCGATGGAAGGCGTGCGCGCCAGGATGTCGAGCGCCTTGTTAACGGATGAAGCAGCGTATGGCGTCCAACCTTCGAGATCGACAATTTCTGTGAGTTCATCCAATGCAGTTGCGTCATCTTCAACAAGAAGAACGCCAAAATCACGATCTGTTTTAAGTGCTGTCGAATTTGTCATTTCAATAACCTCCGGCTAGCGCCCCTACACCGCATACCAATGCATACCGGCCAAAAGTTTACCGAATGTTTAGAATTTTAATAAATGTAAGCACGTTTGATCGCGGGCATCGCCTCGAAAGGCACCTCAGGACAGATGCGTCTCGATGATCTCGATCACGTCATCCACATCGACCGGCTTGGCGAGGCAGGCCTTGGCCCCCAGTTCCAGCGCATCTGACCGCGACGTCTCCGCCCCGTGCCCGGAAATGACGATGATCAATCCCTTGTAATCCCGCTCCCCCAGCACACGCAGGAAATCGAGACCACTGACCTTGGGCATTTTGAGATCTGTCACGACAACATCAAACCCTTTGCCCTCCATGACTTTGAGCGCGTCGGGAACGGAATGTTCCATCGCGACATCAAATCCCTCCAGTTCCAAACTGTCGGCAAGCTCCTCACAGAGCAACGGTTCGTCATCCACTAGCAAAACGTCAGCCATGTTACCTCCTGATTCGCCCTCAATGTTAGCGGGAAGCTCATAACGATTACGAAAGATCGGGAGATTTGCGGATTTGGGGCAGTGTTCTGCAGACCAAATGCAAAAAGGGGCTGACAGTCATCAGCCCCTTTCAATTCATATTATAGCACCAGGATTATTTGGCAGCGTCTTCCTTGGGTTCATCCTCAAGCGTTTCCGCATCCTCGATCACCTCGGCATCCACGGTTTCAACAACCTCGTCGGCAGAAACATCAGCCTCGTCTACCGGAACAACAACCTCGGCTGACTTATCCTCCAAGGCACCAACGATCAGCGGCAGCATATTGGCGCTTGCGGGCAGAACCACCTCGGATTGCGGCGGATTGGTCCAGGTCAACGTGTCGAAGGCCGAACAGTTGGAACACAAAGGGGCCCATTCCGCATGGATCGTATTGCAGTTGTCGCAAACCCATTGTGGACCGCGCGGCGCGGTGACCGCCTTGGCCAGCCAGCCCCGCACAACTGTGTCAGACGAACCTTCACCACGTTCAACAGCCGCCATGATCGCCAGAACACGCGCATCTGCATCCGTTTCCACCAAATCACCCAAAGCGCGGCGGGCGGCTGGGAAATCTTCTGCGGCGAGGTTCAACTCGGCGCGTAGCAATTTGTTTTCACGGTCTTCGGGTTTGATACGCAGCAGGAACTCAAAGCGTTTCAGGCGCGCCTCGGCGGTTTCCTCGGGCTCGATCGCGGCAAAGGCGGCGGCCAGATCGGGGTGCGGGTGCACTTCCCAGGCTTTCTTGATCACGTTGCGCGCATTGCGTTTGCGCCCTTGTTCGATGAATCCTTGTGCTGCCATCGCCGCCGCAGGAACCAGATCGGGCGAGGCTTTGTTAGCGGCAATCGCTGCTTCGACCGCCTTGGCGCGCTCGTCCCCATCCTTTATCTCCAAGGCGGTGGACAAGGCCAGAACCGCATCGCGGCGCTTATGCACATCGCGCGGCAAAGCCCCGTTCTTGAGCTTGGTTGCCAATGTCTTGCGGGCGCCGACAAAATCCTTTGACTCCGCCTGAAGCCGCAAAAGGGTGTCCCCGACCTCACCATGTTTGGGTTTGATCGCAAAGGCACGTTCCGCCAGTTTCAGCGCAGTATCCGTGTCACCACCGGCCAGCTTTTGCTTCATCAAACCGCGCACGCCGACAAACCGGGTCTGCTCATTGCCAAGCAGCTTTTTGTAAACTTCTTCGGCCTTGCGCGCGTCACCAGCCATTTCGGCCCCTTGCGCGGTCAACAGGTCGGTCAGTTCCGGACGATCCAGATAACGCCCGGCCTTTTTGGCCTTGGCCATAGCCAACTGACCTTCGCCGGATGCCAGCGCCATCAGTCCTTCGGACAGGGCCTGATACCCGCGACGTTCGCGGTTGCGGTCAAAATAGCGGCTGAACGCGGTTTCATCCCCGTTGATCCATTTCAACACCGCAACCAGGAAACCCGCAACTTTGAACAGCACATACAGGCCGATCACCGTCACGATCAGCAGCAGAACCAGCATGACCGGGCTTAGCGTATATTCCATGCCCATCAACGTGATCTGGGCCTGCGCCAATCCGGTGCCGTCATTCTCGATCAGGAAACCGAACCCAAGGGTCAGCGCCGCGACCAAGGCGACAAACACGACAATCTTGATAAGTGACCAAAGCATGTTTCGTGACCCTTACTGCTTGTTCAATTCCTGGGCGAGCGTGGCAGCCGCCGCCAGCGCATCCTTGCGCAGCGCGGCCTGTGCCAGCCAATCACCCAATTCCGCCTGCGCTGCCTCGGGCAGAGCGGCGAGTTCCGTGGTTGCTGTTTCCAGATCACCGGATTTAACAGCGGCTTCGGCGCGGGACAGGACGGCATCCGCATCATTGCCCTCACGCGGCGTAACCGAGCGCGCGCCAAGCTGGCTTTGCAAGAAGCTGGCAAAGCCGCCACCGCTTTCTTCGCCGCTATCGCCACCCGACTTGCGCGCCGCAGCCAAAGCCTTGCGCGCGACATCCGGGAAGGACGTGGTCAGGCTGGCCAAGGTTGGCACACCGTCAGCGGCAACGGCTGACAGTGCTTCGGGAACTGCGACACCGTTTTCGCCCAGAACCGCCAGGGGTTCGGCAAAGGATTTGCCCGACTGAACCAATGAGGTGACTTGCGCCAAGGCAGCGCGGCTGGCAGCCAGCGTCGCTTGCGCCTTGGCATTGCTTTCCGCGGCAACCGCATCCGCAGCCATCTTTTGAATCTCGACCTTTTGCGCATCAAGGGCGGCCTGCTGGTCGGTGATGGATTTGCGCAGCGCGTCCAGTTCGCGCTCGTAGGCAGCAATGGATTCAGGTGAAACCGCGCCGGAAAGCGGGGCCTTTTCGATCGCGGTCAAGCGGCTGTCAAACCCGGCCAACTCGTCACCCATCGCCTTAAGCGTCGCCTCGGTGCCCGAAATCGCATCCTCGATCCCGGCAATGGAAGTGGTTACAGGAGTCAGATCGATGATCCCCACAGCCTTCTTGGTCTCGTCAACCTGGGTCACAAGCGTCGCAATCTGCTCGCCTTGTGTTTTGATCGCAGTGCGGGCCTCGGCCTCAAATGGGTTTGGTTCTGCTGTTGGGCCAAAGGGCAGTTGAATATCGGTGAACTGAGCGGCCCCGAAACCCAGAGCCGCGGCGACAACCCCGCCAAGCGCGGTGGACATAAAGCCGCTTTTCTTTTCGACAGTGGTCTCACGAATGATCTGCGGTTCCGCAGCGCTGGTTTCCTCAACCGGCTCATCCTCAACCACCTCTTCAACAGCGTCCTCCGGCGCAACCTCGGCTTCGGTCTCGTCCAGGTCCTCGATGGTTCCCTCGGCATTATCCTCAAGCTCGGCCGCGTCAGTCACATCCTCATCGGCACTATCCGCAGCAAGCTCTTCTTCGCCAGCGTCCGCCTCTTCCGGCAGCTCTACCGTGTCTTCGGCACCATCCTCTGCAACGATGTCCTCGGACGTGTCAGCAGCGTCTTCAATCAGATCTTCTGCGACGGCCTCAGCTTCGGTTTCGACTGTCTCCACAATCTCTTCGGCCTTGGACTGATCCTTGTCAGTCTTATCCTTTTTGGACTTTGCCACGTTCCGCCACCCTTTCAAAACACCCGATCACCGATCAGGTTCAAAATCCTTCGCACAAGCCAGTTCAATCAGCTCGGTCACCAGATGTGCCATCTCTGCCGACTCAGGCCGTGCCGCAATCCTCAACTCTGTTATATGCAACTCAGAGAGCGGCTTGGCCACCGCTTCACTCATAGCCGCGACAAGAAGCGGCGCTTTGATGCGGTTTTTTGCCAGAAGTGCTGCTGTTCTGGGCGAAAAAATCGGAGCAATCACGGGGATTTCTCCGTGCAATGCGTCATTTGCGGCTTGGGTCAGGGCCAACTCTGGCTGATCATACATAATTGCTTCAATTGTCTCGATCCCGGCTTGGGTCAAGCGCATCGCCACGTCGCCACGGGCATGGGTGCCGCGAATATGCAGTAAAGGGCCATGAACCGGGCCACTGGTCAGCGCTGCAACAAGGGCCTCGGCATTCGGCTCAACCGTTGCGACCTTAAAACCCGCCTGACGCGCACGTTCCCCTGTGATCTGCCCGACCACATGAGCAACCAACCCGGTCGCCCCCTGCGCCCGTTGATAGGCCTCGACCCCGTTGGCTGAGGTAAAGATCAATCCTTGAAAGGGCGAAAGATCCGGCAACGCTCCCTTATACTCTATCCCTATCAATGGAGAGATAACGACCTCGGCCCGGTTGCTTGCTGGACATTGTCCCAGGAACCGCCTTGAGGCATGTTCGGGTCGTGTCATCAACAAAAAGGGTTTTGATCGGGTCATTCAGGCTCCGGGATTGTCGCGCCGCGTCCCGAGTGGTACTCCCTGCCCCCGAGCAACGCAACGGAAAGCCCGCAATGACCTCTCCCCTGATCCTTGGTCTGGAAAGCAGCTGTGACGACACAGCCGCCGCTTTGGTACGGGGGCAAGAGGTGCTGGCCTCGGTGGTTTTGGGGCAATCCGATCTGCACGCAGAGTTCGGCGGGGTTGTGCCGGAAATCGCCGCGCGCGCCCATGCGGAACGTCTGGATGGCGCGATCATGCAAGCTTTGGACGAGGCGGAAACCTCGTTAAGCGACATAGACGCCATTGCGGTCACAGCTGGGCCGGGGCTGATCGGCGGTGTCGTCTCTGGTGTCATGATGGCCAAGGGGCTGGCCACCGGGCTCAACAAACCGCTGATTGGCGTGAACCATTTGGCCGGGCACGCCTTGACACCACGCCTGACCGATGGGCTGGATTACCCCTATCTCATGCTGCTGGTCTCTGGCGGTCATTGCCAATTTCTGATCGTCCGCGGACCCGAAGATTTCACCCGTCTTGGCGGTACAATCGACGATGCCCCCGGCGAGGCCTTTGACAAGACCGCACGGCTCTTGGGCCTGTCACAACCGGGCGGCCCCTCTGTCGAGGCCGCCGCGCAAGGGGGCGACGAGACGCGCTTTCGCTTCCCGCGCCCTCTGCTGGACCGACCCGGCTGTGACATGTCCTTCTCAGGTCTCAAGACCGCACTTTTGCGCCAGCGTGATCAGTTGATCGACGAAAAGGGCGGGTTGACGGAACAAGACCGCAAGGATGTCTGCGCCAGCTTTCAAGCGGCTGTTCGTGATGTTTTGGTCGAAAAGACCCGTCGCGCAATTGCCGCCTATCTGGACGAAGCACCGGCCTCACCCGCGCTGGCCGTTGCCGGCGGGGTTGCGGCCAATATGACCCTGCGCGCGGGTCTCCAAGACCTGTGCGCTGAAACCGGTTTGCGCTTTACCGCCCCGCCTTTGCGGCTTTGTACTGATAACGCCGCGATGATCGCCTATGCCGGGTCCGAACTGTTTGCACGCGGCAAACGCGATGACATGAGCCTGTCCGCCCGGCCCCGCTGGCCGCTTGATCAAAACGCTGCGCCGCTCCTCGGGTCGGGCAAAAAAGGAGCCAAGGCATGAGCGTTTCTGTTTTCGGGGCCGGGGCCTTTGGCACCGCATTGGCCATTTCGCTGGCCCAGAACGGGCCTGTCACCCTATGGGCGCGCGATGTCTCGCCAATGGAAAACAAACGGCAAAGCCCGCGTTTGCCCGGCATAACCTTGCCTGATCAGATCACCATCACCGGCGATTTGGAACAGGCTTTGGAAAATGACACTTTGCTGTTCTCCATTCCGATGCAGAACTTGTCCGGCTTTCTGAGCCGGATCAATTCTGACCTTGAGGGCAAGGCGCTGGTCGCTTGCTGCAAAGGCGTCGATCTGCGCAGCGGTCTGGGGCCGGTTGGCATCCTGTCAGAGATCAAGCCCAAGGCGCATGCGGCAATCCTGACTGGCCCCAGCTTTGCCGCCGACATTGCCAAGGGCCTGCCCACGGCGCTGACCTTGGCCTGCACGGATGACGCCATCGGCAAAGAGATCCAGCACCAGCTTTCTACCCCATCGCTGCGACTCTACCGCAGCACGGATACGGTGGGTGCGGAACTGGGCGGCGCGCTCAAGAACGTCATGGCCATCGCCTGCGGGGCTGCCATGGGGGCGGGTTTGGGCGACAGCGCCCGCGCCGCCCTGATGACCCGCGGTTTTGCCGAAATGACCCGGTTCGCCGCTTCGCGTGGGGCGCGGCCTGAAACCATGGCCGGGCTGTCCGGTCTGGGCGATCTGGCGCTGACCTGCACCTCAGACCTGTCGCGCAATTACCAGCTTGGCCTTGCCCTGGGACGCAAAGAAGCGTTCGATCCGTCCATCACCGTCGAAGGCGCAGCCACAGCTCAGGCGATGGACCGCATCGCCATCGACACAGGCCTGTCATTGCCCATCTGTCATGCCGTCGCCGCCTTGACCCAGGGCCGTGTCACCGTAGATGACGTTATGACCCAATTGCTGTCCCGCCCATTGAAAGAGGAATAACCATGCTCATCGCTCTGATCGCCAAAGACAAACCCGGCGCGCTGGCCATCCGTCAGGAAAACCGCCCCGCCCATGTGGAATATCTCAAGGCCACCAATGTCGCGCAGGCCGGCCCGTTGCTGGACGATAATGGCGAAATGTGCGGCAGCCTGGTGATCCTTGACCTGCCCGATATGGCCGCTGCCGAGGATTGGGTTGCCAATGATCCCTATGGCAAGGCAGGACTGTTCGAAAGCACCGAGCTCATTGCATGGAACAAGGTTATCTGATGCGCTATTGGCTGTTCAAATCCGAACCCTCGACCTGGTCCTGGGACCAACAGGTTGCCAAAGGCGAAACTGGCGAAGAATGGGACGGCGTGCGCAATTACCAAGCGCGCAATTTCATGCGCGAGATGGCGCTGGGGGATCGCGGGTTCTTTTACCATTCGCAAAAAGAAAAGGCCGTCGTTGGCACAGTCGAGGTCTGCGCCGAAGCGCATCCAGACAGCACCACCGATGATGAGCGTTGGGACTGCGTGGACATCCGCGCCCTCGCCCCTGCGCAAACCCCGGTGACACTGGATCAGATCAAAACCCATCCCGAACTGGCCGAGATGGTTTTGGTGAAAAACTCGCGCCTTTCGGTACAACCTGTCACCGAAGCCGAATGGCAGATCATCTGTAATCTGGCTGGGGTTTCCCTCTAGGCCAATTCAGGTTCTTGCGGCAGACTACCCCTCGGGAAACGTCATTGGACGAACAGGAGGGACAGAATGCTCGAGATTATCAATGTGCTTGTCGCCGCCGTGGCATCTTTTGCCGTCGGGGCCGTTTATTACATGAAACTGTCGGAACCCTGGATGGACGCATCCGGCGTGCCACGCGGAGAAGACGGGCAACCGGCCAACGGCGCGAATCCGATGCTTTATGTCGGGACATTCCTGTTGCAGTTGGTAGTGGCTGGCATGATGCGCCATGTGTTTGAACTGGCCACCATCGACACGATTGCCAAGGGTGCGGTAGCGGGCCTTGGGGTCGGGTTGTTCTTCATAACACCCTGGATCGGGATCAACAATGCCTATGGCGATCGCCCCAAGAAACTGACGCTGATCGACGGGGGTTATGCCACAATTGCCTGCACGGTCATGGGCATTGTGCTGACGCTGTTCTGATTATCGACGAAGGCAAAGAAAATGGCGGAGGGGCCGACATACCGGAACCCTCCGCCTACCCACGTGCTCCCTACGCACCACACGTGAAACAGAATCTATGGTTCCAGCCTTCTGGCCGGTTTGGTCCAGACTATGCGCCGCGTCGCAGCGATGCAAATTTCAAATAGACGCAATTTCAAGCAATTGCGCATCTTATCCTTTGGATCGGCCGCAAACCCAATCAATCAAGGAAGGTCCAGCTATCTGCGCCATCAAAGTGACGCAGCGGAATAGACTTGGAAATCTCCGGGTCCGCCAGGCGCACATTGACGGCCATACGCCCGGTTTCCGGCTCGTTCAAATTTGACCAATGCGTGGTGCAGGCGCATGTCGGGCAGCTGTGAAAGGCGATGTTCTTGTCGCCATGTGCATAGGCCTTGGTCTCGCCTAAAATGCGAATTTTCGAGGTTTGGGAATAAATCCAATGGCTGCCCAATCGCCGACAAATCGAGCAGTTGCAGGCAACCGCGAATTCCGGCCTGTCATCAAATTCAATCGTAACAGCGCCGCAATGGCAGGATGTTGTTATCACGCGCGAACCCCCAGAAACAAAAAAGCCCCCGACAGTCGGGGGCTTTTGCTGTGATGCGGCCTGTTTAACCGTACACGGATTCTTTGCCGAAATGCTTGACCAGCAGATAGTAGAAAACGGCGCGGTATTTGTTGCGCTCGGATTTGCCATAGGTCTCGATGGCCTGATTGATGGCGTCCATCAGCTCTGGACCATCGGCCAGACCAAGCTTCTTGATCAGAAAGTTATTCTTGACCGTTTCCAGCTCGCTTTCCTGCGACCCGGCGACGGTAGATGCATCATCGTTATAGATGGCCGGACCGCAACCAATGGTCACTTTGGTCAGCAGGTCCATATCCGGCGTCATGCCGCATTTGTTCTTCAGGTCATCCGCATATTTTGCGATCAGCTCGTCGCGCTTGCCCATAGGTAACTCCCTCGTCTTCAGACATTCTGCCCTGTGGATATGTTAAAGTGATGGCCGCAAAGCCCATTCGAATCAAGAATAATCATTCCCGCGGCCAGTTTAATGGGAATTCCGGGATCATTTCCCACATGCCTGGAATCGACATTTTACAGGTCGCGCGTAAGACAGATCACTGGATTTTCCTCCCCAAGACTGTTGGGGCGGCCCCAAGACCATCGAGGATCTGGCCGCTGGAGCGACAGAAACCGTGGGCATGTATTCCGGAGGCACGACATGAGCGGAGAAAAGGTAACCTTTACCCAGATGAAGGACGGGACCAAAGACGAATACCTCATGCTGCAAAAGCTTGAGAAACCTTATCTTTCCATGACGACCGACCGAATTCTGGACGAATTGCGCCGTCAGGGCGAGGTGTCATTGGAAGGGTATCAGATCAACCGTTTGCAGCATGGCCTGCAATCGGCCACCCGCGCCGAGCGCGACGGCGCAGATATCGACTGGATCGTCGGTGCACTTCTACACGATATCGGCGACGGGCTTGCCCCCCAGAACCACGACCGTTTCAGCGCCGAAGTGATCCGCCCCTTTGTGCGCTGGGATGTGGCATGGGTTGTCGAACATCACGGCATCTTTCAGATGATCTATTACGCCCATCATTACGGCTGGGACGAAAATGCCCGCGACGAATTCAAGGATCACCCGTGTTTCAACAGCTGCGCTGAGTTCTGCGAACGCTGGGATCAAAGCAGCTTTGACCCCGATTATGACATGGCCCCCTTGGAGCATTTCGAACCCATGCTCCGCGAGGTTTTTGCCCGCAAGGCCCATGACCCAGACGTCATGCGCGAAGGGTTTGTTTCGCCGCTTTCAAGGTAAACAGGATGTGTCAAATCCGGGCTATTCCTCGGCGGAATTTCTGCGCGCGATTGTTTGAATTTAGACTACTTTAAGACTGACACGATAGCACGAAAGGTGGTTCCAAACGTGACTGTCTAAATGCGACATACCTTAATTCTGTCTATCGTGTCGGTGTGCATGCTGACCCTGTGCCTAAGCTTAGGCACCTGGTTCAGTGTATATACGGCCAATTCAGAAATGGCATTTCGCGCCGAACAATCCGCGCAAATGTGGCTGCGCATCCTGACCGCTGAGGAAAAAGACCTGCCAAAATGGCTTCGCGGCGAACCTTTGCCCAGCAAAGTCTGGGAAAAATTCGCTTTGTATGAGCGGACGTCAGACGTTTTTCGGTTCAAGTTTTATGATGAGAAAGGCCATATCGCCTTTGAATCCGGGAACCCGGACTTTCACGAACATGATCACGATGGGGAACAGGAAATCAGTTCCTCTTTGAAAACCGTGTTAGAAACCAAGGAACCCTATACTGAGCTGTGTGAAGGCATGCACAGCTTGCCCGGACCAGATCATTTCGCCGAATCCTATATTCCGATCATTCGTGACGGCCAGTTGATCGGCGTTTTCGAGGCTTATATCGACATGACCGGGGCCGCGGCTGATGTCACCGCTTTGTTTACCAAACTGGTCAGTATCATTGTAATCCTTGTCTTGGCTGCTGTTGTGGTCCCCTTTGGGCTCATCATGATATTCTGGTCACGCCTGCGAAAATTCGTTGTTCACCTCAAGGCGGAAACCAAACGCGCCGAACAGGCCGAGCAGGCCAAATCAGATTTCCTGACCCAGATGAGCCATGAATTGCGCACCCCCATGAACGGCATGATCGGCATGTTTGATCTGTTGCAGCGATCCAAATTGAACGATGAGCAGCGCTCAATCGTGCAAACCATTTCGCAAAGCTCCAGCGCTTTCTTGCAAATCGTCAATGACATCGTGGACTTTTCCAAGATCGAGTCCGGGCAGATGGAACTGGTCGATGCGCCCTTCAATCTGCGGCATCTGGTCGAAGAAGTGGCGACGCTTTTTGCCCCTTCTCTTGCCAAGAAATCAGTCGAAATCTCTATCGACTGCGACTTGCCCGATCAGATGTGTTTCAGCGGTGATGCCACGCGGATACGCCAGTGCCTCATGAACTTGGTTGGAAATGCCGCCAAATTTACCATGGCTGGCCATATCAGAATTTCCGTTTCCGAAGGGCCTGACGGGCAAATGCATATCAGCGTTTCCGACACCGGAATGGGCATTGCCGAGGACCAATTGGACCGGATTTTTGAGGCCTTTTCACAGGTCGACAAGGGCGAAACGCGCCAATTTGATGGTACGGGGCTTGGGCTTACCATCACCAATGAGCTGACTCGTATGATGGGCGGCAAGATGAGCGCGACATCGGTTTTGGGTCAGGGGTCGGCATTTGAAATCAGTTTACCGTTGAAATCCGTTCAATGCTCTGAAGAAAGCCAAAAGTTTTGGTCGCAAGCGCGGCAATTCTTAACCGGAAAATCCGTTCTTATTGCCGAGAACAGGCCGGAGCTGAGCGAGTCACTTTGTCAAAACCTCAGAAATCTGGGAGCGCACCCGATCGCTTGCCCAAGCGGTCAAACCGCGCTCGAAACGTTTGAGGCTTTGAAAGCGGAGGACCAAAAACCGGATCTGTGCCTGATCGATTGCGGGTTGCAAGACATTCCGGGCGATCAGGTTATGGATCGATTGGGTCAAATCTCGGGGCCCAACGCGCTGCCTTGTATCATCATGCTGCGCGCGGACAGGGATTTTACCGCCCAGGACATGCGTGATCGTGGCTTTGCCGGCTCCTTGCGCAAACCGCTGCAAATCCGCGAATTTGCCACTGTCATGGCCCGGGCTGTCGATAAAAACGCCTTTCAAATCGCAGCTGCGCGGATCACCCCGAAACAGGATGATCCCGACCTCTCGCAGGTGCGCATTCTTTTGGCAGAGGATAACAGAACCAACCAATTGGTTGTTCAAAAGCTGCTCAAGAATACTGGTGTCATGATCGATTTGGCCAATAACGGCCTGGAAGCCGTCGAAATGTATGAATCCCTACATCCGGATTTGGTCTTGATGGATATCGCCATGCCGGAAATGAACGGCCATGAGGCCACCCAACTGATCCGCATGATCGAAGCCAACCAAAGCAGTGACACGACACCTATTCTTGCCTTGACCGCAAATGTGCTGCCCAAGGATCGCAAGGCCTGCCATGCTTCTGGGATGAGCGGATTTTTGTCGAAACCCGTCAAACGGTCCAAGTTGATCGAGACAATTATCTCACACCTTGGACGACAAACAGCAGCCTGATTTAGGCTGCTGCTGTGATCTTAGATCTGTCACCCAAAAGCTCAAACTCGTCTTCTGAGTGAGTTTCTAACGCGACCGCTTAGTAACGGTAGTGCTCAGGCTTGAACGGGCCTTCGGGCTTTACGCCGATATAGGCGGCTTGCTCTGCAGACAACTCAGTCAGCTTCACGCCGATCTTGCCCAGGTGCAGACGCGCAACCTTTTCATCCAGATGCTTGGGCAGGATATACACGCCAGGCTTATACGCATCACCGTTCTGCCACAGCTCGATCTGCGCCAGAACCTGGTTGGTAAAGGAGGCGGACATCACGAAAGACGGGTGGCCGGTGGCGTTGCCAAGGTTCAGCAGACGGCCTTCGGAGAGCAGGATCAAACGATGGCCATTCGGCATCTCGATCATGTCGACCTGCTCTTTGATGTTGGTCCATTTGTGGTTCTTCAGAGCCGCAACCTGGATCTCGTTGTCAAAGTGGCCGATATTGCCAACGATGGCCATATCCTTCATCTCGCGCATATGCTCGATGCGGATCACGTCTTTGTTGCCGGTTGTAGTAATGAAAACGTCTGCGCTGTTGACCACGTCTTCCAGCAGCACAACTTCGAAACCGTCCATAGCCGCTTGCAAGGCGCAGATTGGGTCAGCTTCGGTCACTTTCACACGAGCACCGGCCCCCTGAAGCGAAGCCGCGGACCCTTTGCCAACATCGCCGTAACCACACACAACAGCGACCTTGCCGGCCAGCATGGTGTCGGTCGCGCGGCGGATACCGTCAACCAGCGATTCCTTACAACCATATTTGTTGTCGAATTTCGACTTGGTCACCGAATCGTTCACGTTGATCGCAGGGAAAGGCAGCTGGTCGTTCTTGGCCAGCTCATACAGGCGGTGAACGCCGGTGGTGGTTTCTTCGGAAACACCCTGGATCGCTTCTTTGGTCTTGGTGAACCAGCCCGGGCTTTGCTCCATGCGCTTTTTGATCTGCGCTTTGATCACCGCTTCCTCTTCGGACTGTGGAACCGGGATGATGTCTTCGCCTGCTTCGGCGCGCGCGCCCAGCAGAACGTAGAGAGTGGCGTCGCCACCATCGTCCAGGATCATGTTCGCGCCTTCGGCAAACATGAAGGATTTGTCCAGATAATCCCAATGCTCTTCAAGGGTTTGGCCCTTGATCGCGAAAACCGGAATGTCAGCGGCGGCAATGGCTGCGGCAGCGTGATCCTGGGTCGAGAAGATGTTGCACGACGCCCAGCGCACATCAGCACCCAGCGCAACCAGCGTTTCAATCAGAACACCGGTTTGAATGGTCATGTGCAACGAACCAACGATGCGCGCGCCTTTAAGCGGTTTGGAGTCACCGTATTCTTCGCGCAGCGCCATCAGGCCCGGCATTTCCGTTTCGGCAATATCCAGCTCTTTGCGGCCGAACTCAGCAAGTGCAATGTCTTTGACGATAAAATCTGCGGCCATAAGCCTGCCTCCGGTAGATTGATCCGTTAGCGGGGGACCTATCATTCCCGGCCTAGGCGGGCAATGTGGAAAAGCATAGAATGCAAGCCTGTCACGCCACCGTCATATTCGACAATTGCCTTGTTTTTCTAGCTGGGGATGCCGTCGACTTTCTTGACCGGTTCTGCCTCAAAAAACTCGGTTCCCGCCGCGACAATGCAACTTATTCCGGTCGCTGTTGAGACGAGTACCGTGAAGGATCCGGTTTCTTTGGATGTCCAGATCTCAACGACTGATTTGGCCGGGTCCCCTTGGGTCAACCCGCCCGATGTCAGCTGTTCCGAGTATTTTTCCTGCAGCTTGCTGACGATGATATCGCGTGGGGCACAGTGGGATTGGGCAAAAGCGGGCGGCGCGATCGCGGCCATTCCAAAGACCAATGCGGCATTTACCAAACGCTTGAACATGGCATGTTCCTTTCCTATTGCTTCGATAAAAAGGGAGGCATGCCGGGAGTGGGCATCGCCCCCCTCGGTTCAAATATGGGATCCAGCCGATCATGGTCCAACGCACGCGTCTTCACGTGGTGGTCGGCAGCATGTGATCCCAGACCCCCAGACTAGCCTTGGAATATGGCAATTTCTGGGCGGCTAAATTGGGTAGGTGGCAAAATGGCAACAAAGCAAACACGCGCATGGCAAAGGATGCTATCGGGGCGCCGTTTGGATCTTTTGGATCCGACCCCGGTCGATATCGAGATTGAAGATATCGCGCATGGCCTTGCTTTTGTTGCCCGTTGGAACGGTCAGACCAAAGGCGATTTCGCCTATTCCGTGGCCGAACATTCCCTTTTGGTCGAAGAAATCTTTGGCCGGTTGAACCCAAAGGCCCGTACATCCGAACGCCTGACCGCCCTGTTACACGACGCGCCGGAATATGTTATTGGCGATATGATTTCCCCGGTCAAAGCCGCTGTTGGACCGGATTACGAAGAGCTCGACAAGCGCCTGACAGCAGCGATTCACATCCGATTTGGTCTGCCGGCCACCGTGCCCGTTCGCCTCAAAAAGCAGATCAAAAAGGCGGACAGGATCAGCGCCTGGATGGAGGCCGTGGAAATTGCCGGGTTCACGCGCGAAGAAGCCGACAAATTGTTCGGAGCCCCGGATTTGGACCTGATTTCAGATCTGCACATCCGGCTGCGCCCCCCCGTCGACACCCGCAACGATTTCACCGCGCGCCATGCCGCCCTGTTGCGAGACATGCCATGATCACCATTCGCCGCGCCGGCGCGCTTGATGCTCGCCCCATGGCAGAGCTTTTGAACGAAATCATCGCCGAGGGTGGCACTACTGCCCTGACGACTCCGGTCACGGCTGAGGACATGAAGGCCTGGATGATGTCCGATCCGGACCGCTCAGCCTGGCACATTGCCGAGGATGACAGCGGCGAACTCCTTGGGTTTCAGATGATCAAACCAGAATCCTATCTGCCCGATGACGCAGTCGATATCGCTACCTTTGCCCGCGTTGGCCGAGTGAAAATGGGGATCGGTTCCGCTTTGTTTGAAAAGACACGGCAGGCGGCAGAACAGATGGGCTATGCCTGGATCAACGCTAATATTCGCGCCGATAATTTTGGCGGCCTGGCCTATTACCAAAGCCGTGGCTTTGAGGATTACGCGACCAAACGCGGCGTGCAGCTAGAGTCTGGGCAAACCGTGGACAAATGCCTGAAACGTTTTGACCTCTGAGCCGGGGCAAAAAGGTTAATTTTTCTCGTATTGAAAACAGATTTTCCACAATCTTGCCCCAATCGCTGTGCATAACACGCAACAAAGGGTTCCAAGCCCGTGTTATTTACTACGGAGAGCAGCCGTGTTGCGTCTTAAATCAATTCTTCTGGTCCTTTGCGCTATGGTCCTTTCAGCCTGCGCACAAACCAAAACGCCCATCACCTCATCCATGAACCGCACCGCATTACCGGCTGCGCAGACGGAGCAAGAGCGCGCCGTGATGCGTCAAGCTAATGCCTTGGATCGCATGTCACGTGATCTGGTGCGCAAAACGACAATGAAAGGCGCTGCAATTGGTGCGGTGGCTGGCTGTGGTCTTGCGGTTGTTGGCGGTGCCAAATCCAAATGCGCCCAGGCGGCCCTGGTTGGTGGTGTCATCGGCGGTGTTGCGGGCAACGCGGCGGGCAAGGATCAGGTCAAGAAGCGCGTTGAGATTGTCGAGCTCAGCCGCGTTTTGCCAAGCCTGCGGGAAACCAAAGAGCAGATGGCGCTAGTTTCACAGGATGTACCAAGCCTGATCGCCCAACAAGATGCCGAGATTGCCTCCATGCAAACTCAGCTGGCTGCGGGCACCCTAGACCAAACATCGTATGATGCCCGACTGGCCGAAATCCGGTCAGTTCGCTCTGATCTGGCACAGGCTTTGTCGCTCAGCGCTCGACAAGCCAAACAGGCCAAAGAGGCGCTGCTTGCCGCCAAGGCGCAGGGGCAGACCGGGGTTGACTGGTATATCGCTGAAACCAACAAGCTGGAAGTCGAAGCCGTATCAGCGCGGGCGCAGATCTCTTTGCTCTAAGACTGGGCAGTGAAACAAGTGGCACGGGTGGGCAACCATCCGTTCCTAAACGTTTAGCGCGGGCTGCGTTTAGCCAGAATACGCTGCAAAGTCCGGCGATGCATGTTCAAACGACGCGCCGTTTCAGAGACATTGCGATCACAAAGCTCATAAACGCGCTGAATATGTTCCCAACGCACGCGATCCGCGCTCATCGGGTTTTCCGGAGGAGGAGGCAGATCATCGCCCTTGGCCAGCAAAGCATTGGTCACATCTGTGGCGTCTGCTGGCTTTGACAGATAATCCGTCGCGCCAATCTTGACCGCAGCAACCGCCGTCGCAATCGCGCCATAGCCGGTCAAAACAACAACGCGGCAATCCGGGCGTTTTTCGCGCAACACTTCGACCACATCCAAGCCGTTTCCATCCTCAAGACGCAGGTCAACAACGGCATAGGCTGGGGGACGGGCGGTGGCGATGGCAGATCCGGCGGCAACGGAACCTGCGGTTTCAACTTCGAAACCGCGTTTCTCCATGGCTTTGGCTAATCGACGCAGAAACGGCTCATCATCATCGACCAAAAGCAAGGACTTGTCTTCGCCGATTTCCTCAATGCTGCGTTCTGCCAAATCCTATCCTCCCGGGTGTGATCCGTGCTGGTGACATAAACTATTATCGCCCCAAGCGGTTAGGGTCAAACAGCCTTTGCTATTTTGCCCCCGCGTCGACAAAACAACTGACCCGTTCCGCCATCTGTTCCGCCGTGGTTTCACGTCGGAAGAACTCTACAAAACCGGCCTCGGGAAAAACCAGATAGCTAAAGGTCGAATGATCGACGAGGTAATATTCGTCATCCGCCGGCTGGGCCTTGTAATAGGTGCGATAGGCTTTCGACGCGGCTTTGACCTGTTCCTGGGAGCCGGTCAGGCCAATCATCTTTTCATGATTGTTAAAGGCAAAATCGCCGACCACTTCGGGTGTATCGCGATTTGGATCAATCGAGATAAAGACCGGCGTTGTGCTGATGCCTTTTTCTGCCAGCAAATCCACCGCTTCTGAATTGCGGGCGCTGTCCAACGGGCAAACATCGGGGCAAAAGGTGTAACCGAAATAGACGATGGACGGTTCCGTAAACACATCCTTGTCGGTGACGGTGTCCCCTTTGGAATTCACCAGGGTGAAAGGCCCACCAATGGCCGCCGCCCCGCCAGCAACATTGCTTGCCCGACATTGCGCATAAGGATCATCAGACCCACTGCCCAAAGTCACATAAGCAGTCACCCCGATCAAAGCCACAACGGCAACAGAAGCGGAAATAGCGGCCAAACGAGACATAGGTCTCTCCCTTTTCTTCGTGTTGAGGCACAGGTAACACTTGCTTCACTCCACGCAAGTGGCGAAAGGGCACAGATGACACAAAGTGAACTCGGGCTGATTGGCGAACATCAACGCAGCAACTGGATTCGGTTGCGCACGATGATCCTGTTGCGTTGGGTGGCCATTGTCGGCCAGATCACCGCAATTACCGTCGCGCAGCGTGTCTATAATCTCCAGCTTGAGGTCGGCCTGTGTTACCTGGCGGTAGGCGTCTCGATTGTGGGAAATCTGATCGCGATCTTTGTATTCCCCGAAAACAAAAGGCTGAGCGAGACCGAGAATTTCCTGATGGTCATGTTCGACCTCTTGCAGCTTTGTTTTCTGCTGTACCTGACTGGCGGGCTCAACAACCCGTTTTCGCTGCTGGTCCTTGGCCCCGTTACCGTTTCGGCTAGTGTTCTCACGCTCAGATCCACACTTATCCTTGGCAGCACTGCGCTTTTTCTGGTGACCTTGATGGTCAACTACCACTTGCCCTTGCGCACCCTGGAAGGGTTCGTTTTGCGCCTGCCCGATATTTTCATTTTTGGTCAATGGATCGCAATTTGCATCGCTTTGCTGTTCACCTCGGTCTATTCGCGTCGGATCACCCGTGAAATGCACTCTATGTCCGAGGCGCTGTCGGCCACGCAAATGGCCTTGGCGCGGGCGCAAAAGCTCAATGATCTGGGCGGGGTCGTGGCCGCTGCGGCGCATGAATTGGGCACACCGCTGGCAACGATCAAACTGACCTCGTCGGAACTTGTGGATGAGTTGGAAGACAATCCCGACCTGCGCGAAGACGCCCAGTTGATCCGCGAACAAGCGGACAGATGTCGCGATATCCTGCGATCGATGGGACGGGCGGGCAAAGACGATTTGCATATGCGTCAGGCTCCGCTGATCGAAGTCATCCGAGAAGCCGCCGAGCCACATCAGGATCGCGGTAAGGAAATCTTTATAGAAAGTGGGCCAGGCCCGGATGGCGACAATGGGCAACCACAGATCCTAAGGCGTCCCGAAATCATCCATGGGTTGCGCAATCTTGTCCAAAACGCCGTCGATTTTGCCAGAACAAGCGTCTGGATTGAGGCGGTTTGGACCAATGAATTGATCACCATTCGTATCGTTGACGATGGGCGCGGTTTCCCACCACATCTGATTGGCCGCATCGGCGATCCCTTTGTGCGCCGCCGTCGGGGAGAATCCGAACGCAAGGCGCGCCCAGAATATGAAGGCATGGGTTTGGGTCTGTTTATTGCGAAAACTTTGCTGGAGCGCACCGGGGCTGAGTTGAACTTTGCAAACGCCTCAGACCCTTACCTATCAGAGAGTGTGTCGGGCGAACCCAAAGGGGCGCTGGTTGAACTCATCTGGCCACGCGCTGTATTGACGCCAACACCGCAGGAGCAGGGCAAGGGTTTCGGAGATAATCAGCCGTTTGAAATTTGACTCTCCTATTGGTTGTGTGATATTCAACTGCGCAAGCTTAACTCATCGTTAACCAACATGGTTGTAAGAGCTATTACACCTGTCCCGAAAGGCGTGAAAATTGGAAGAATTGGTGGCCATTGGTGTCGGCATCGGCGCGGGCCTGGCTCTTTTGGCTGGGGCGGCGCTTCTTTCATGGCGCAAGGTTAAGATCAAACCACAGTTTGGCGCAAAAATCGGCGCGTCTCCTATCGCGATCCTGTTCCGCGAGGACCTTGTCGTTGACAGCACGGACAGCGCGAATTTCATCCTGGGTCAAGGCAACTCTCTTGGCACCAAATGGGCCGAGGTGCGCGACCGCTTGCTGGATCAATTTCCGCTCTTGCCTGAAACACCCAAAGAAGGAGAAAACCGTTTCTTTTCCGAGCTGGATCAGGAAACCATGCTCACCCTGACCAAGACCGGGGCCACCCTGCGGCTTGAGATCTTTACCCAGCCCATCACAGCTGAACATGTCTTTGAATTTCGCCGCAAAGAGCAACGCAATCAGCGGATCGAAGCCGCGATAGAAACCTCGCCAAATCCGATTTGGGAAATGGACGAAAAGGGCGATGTGATCTGGCACAATCCCGCATACGAGAAAATATGCCTCGATACCGGCAACAAGGTTGGCCGCGACTGCCCTTTTGAATTGGCACCGATGACCGGAACAGCGATGAAATCTTCTCGGGTTAGTCTCCCATGTGATGACGGGAGCAGGCGCTGGTACGAGGTCAGTTCAAAACCCTACAACCATGGCTGGATGCATTTTGCTTGCAGCATCGACAATCTGGTTGATGCTGAAATGGCCCAGCGCAACTTTGTTCAAACGCTGACCAAGACCTTTGCCCACCTGCCCATCGGTCTGGCCGTTTTTGACCGCGAGCGTCGCCTTGTCCTGTTCAATCCCGCCCTGGTCGACCTGACCCATCTGCCAGTCGACTTCCTCAGCTCGAAACCCAATTTGCTAAGCTTTTTCGACCACATGCGCGAAAACCGCATGATGCCGGAACCCAAGAATTATTCGTCCTGGCGAGAGCAGTTGACCAATGTGGTCTCTGCCGCACGCGAAGATCGGTATTGCGAGACCTGGACGCTCCCCTCTGGCCTGACCTACAAAATCACCGGCCGCCCCCACCCGGACGGGGCCGTGGCCTTTTTGATCGAAGATATCAGCGCTGAAATTTCCCTCACCCGACGGTTCCGCTCTGAATTGGAACTGACCCAATCGGTGATCGATTGTTTTGAAGATTCCGTGGCCGTGTTTTCGCGGCTTGGCGTTTTGACCTTCAGCAATTCAGCCTATCGCGCGCAGTGGAAATGCGACCCGGACAGTGCCTTTGCCGAGATCACCATCATTGACGCCACCAAAGATTGGCAGGACGCCTGCGAACCCAGCCCGATCTGGTCAGAACTGCGGGAATATGTGCTGACGCTGCGCGATCGCAGCGCCTGGACTTCGGAATTGACATTGACGACCGGTGAAACACTGGTCTGCCACGTGGAACCGGTTGTTGCCGGGGCGACCATGGTGCGCTTTTCCCAGGCCGCAATCAGCACCGCGCCAGATACCATTTCCCCGGTTGCAAACGGCTGATCCCGCTTGCAGCGGCGCGGGGGGACGGTATCTTCGCGCCATGACGATGCAGCAACTCCGCCTTTCCATGCCAACCCCCGAAGCGACGCAAGCCTTCGCAGCCACCCTTGCGCCGCAATTGGCGGCGGGGGATGTGATCTTGCTCAGCGGTGGAATTGGTGCTGGCAAAACCCATTTTGCGCGGGCTCTGATCCAATCCCTGCAATCCCCTCCCGAAGATGTGCCTTCGCCAACCTTCACGCTGGTGCAGGTTTATGACACCCCCAAGGGCGAGGTTTGGCACGCTGATCTCTACCGGCTGACCAACCCGGACGAATGTATCGAACTTGGCCTGGTGGACGCGTTTGAAACCGCTATTTGCCTGATCGAATGGCCTGACAAGCTCGAAGATCTGACGCCAGGTGATGCACTGCATCTTGAGATGATCGACGCCAACAAAGATGACAGTCGCGAAGTGTCGTGCCGTTGGACATCCCCAAAGTGGGACCAAATCCTGGACGGGGCGCAGCCATGAAGGACTTTCTAAAGCAAGCAGGCTGGGACAAAGCCCAGATCACACGGTTAGCGGGCGATGCCTCTGCGCGCCAGTATTCCCGCCTGACCCTCGGCTCAAAATCCGCCATCCTGATGCAAGACCCCGAGGGGGACACCGCCCTTTTTGCGCGCCTGTCTCGCCATCTCCTGTCTCTCGATCTCAGCGCTCCCGCCATCCTTGCCGAAGCACCGGGGCTGCTGCTGCTCGAAGACTTGGGCGACGGGTTGATCGCCCGGTTATGCGACACGAGCGACAGCGAACAAACCCTGTATCTTGCAGCGGTCGATGCCCTGCTTTCTTTGCATCAACACCCCGCCCCAGCCGACCTGCCCATTGCCACGCCCGAACGTCTGGCGACGATGACCGATCTGGCTTTTGATTGCTATGGCGCGGCCCTTGGTCAGCCCGATCCAGAGGCGCGCGAAAAAACCATCGCCGCCTTTTCCCCGATTTTGTCGGAATATGGCGCACCAGAGGGCGTGATGATCCTGCGGGATTACCACGCGGAAAACATCCTTTGGCTGCCAGATCGCTCCGGCCCGGCGCGTGCTGGTTTGCTGGATTTCCAGGACGCGCTGGTCGGGCATCGCGCCTATGATCTCGTGTCACTGATCGAGGACGCCCGGCGCGATGTTGACCCAAAGACGGCCGAGGCCTGCATCCAGCACTATCTGGCCAACTCGGACCAAAACGAACAGAAATTCCGCACCTCGCTTGCCGTGCTTGGGGCCCAGCGCAACCTTCGTATCCTTGGGGTTTTTGCCCGTCTCGCCGCCACCCGCGGCAAACCGCAATATGTCGACCTGATCCCACGCGTTTGGGCGCATTTGCAAAACGATCTGACCCACCCCGCACTGCATGATATCAAATCTTTGCTCGACGCCGCGTTGCCCGCCCCGACCCCTGCCAATCTCGAAAGGCTCAAGGCCACATGCCCGACTCAGTAATGTTGTTTGCCGCCGGTTACGGCACCCGCATGGGCGCGCTGACCAAGGATCGCCCAAAGCCCCTGATCGAGGTCGCGGGAAAGCCGCTGTTGGAACATGCGCTTGACTTTACGGGCGAAATCCCGACCCGCGTGGTCAACGCCCATTACCATGCCGATCAGATCGAGGCCTATGCCGAAAACCGCGATCTCATCGTGTCGATCGAACGGCCTGACATTCTCGACACCGGCGGCGGATTGCGCCATGCGCTGCCTTGGCTTGGCGATGGGCCAACATTCACCTTGAACACAGATGCGGTGTGGCACGGCCCCAATCCGCTGGACCTATTGAAATCCGCCTGGAACCCGGATGTGATGGATGCGCTTTTGCTTTGTGTTCCGCTGCAAAACGCCATTGGCCGCAAGGGCGGCGGTGACTTTTCCCTGAGCGAGGATAATCAGCTGATCCGCAAAGGCGATCTTGTCTATACCGGCGCGCAAATCACCAAGACCGAGGGGTTACAGCACATCCCCGATGCGGTCTTCTCCCTCAACCTGCTGTGGAACCAGATGGCCGAAAACGGGCGGCTGCACGGGCTGACCTATCCGGGCAAATGGTGTGACGTGGGCCATCCCGAAGGCATCACTCTGGCCGAGGATATGGTGAACCATGTTTGAACAACCCGGCCCCCGTCTCTTTGGTTTGCCGCCCGGTGTGGATTTCGCTCAGGCTTTGGTCGACGGGTTGCAGGCGCGCACCGCCTCACCCATCGAATTGGCCCAGACAGAACTCTATGTCAGCACCGAACGCATGGCGCGGCGCTTGCGGCAGATCTTTGATGCCGGACCGGCTAGCCTACTACCGCAAATCCGGCTGGTCACCAACCTGGCCGACCCGGTGACACGTACCCAGTTGCCCGATCCCGAACCAGCCCTGCGGCGACGGTTAGAGCTGACAGGCTTGGTGTCAAAACTGCTCGACGCGCAACCCGATCTTGCCCCGCGCAGCGCTTTGTTTGACCTCGCCGATAGCCTGTCGAGCCTGATGGAAGAGATGCAGGGCGAGGGCGTGCCGCCCGAAGCCATCGCCAATCTCGACGTCACCGACCAATCCGGCCATTGGCAGCGCGCGCTGTCCTTTCTGAAAATCGTCCAACACTATTTCGATGATGAAGGGACACCAGATCGCCCCGCCTTTAACCGCCTCGCCCTGCAACTCCGCCTGGCGGCGTGGGAGGAAAACCCACCCCAGCACCCGATCATCATTGCCGGATCGACAGGTTCGCGCGGCACCACAGCAGAATTCATGCGTGCCGTTGCGACACTGCCGCAAGGGGCGCTGATCCTGCCCGGCTTTGATTTCGACATGACCCAGGATGTTTGGGATCGGCTGGATGAGCCGCTATCGGGCGAGGATCATCCGCAATTCCGCTTTGCCAAACTGGTGGCGCAACTGGGCTGTGCGCCGGATGATGTGGCACATTGGACAGACACGCCTGCCCCCGCACCTGATCGTAACAAGCTGATTTCGCTCGCCCTATGCCCCGCGCCTGTGACCCATCAATGGATGTCTCAGGGGCCGAAACTGCCAGACCTGCGCGAGGCGACCAAGGACATGACCTTGGTTCAGGCCCCCACCCTGCGGGATGAGGCGCTGGCCATTGCCCTGCGCCTGCGCCAAGCGGCCCAGGATGGCACCACCGCCGCTTTGATCACTCCGGACCGGATGCTGTCGCGGCAAGTCACCTCGACCTTGGATCGCTGGGGCATCCTGCCCGATGACAGCGCCGGGGTGCCCGCGCAATTGACGCCTCCGGGGCGGTTCTTGCGCCATACCGCCGCCCTTTTTACCGCGCCGCTCAGTGCCGAGGCCTTGCTGACCCTGCTGAAACATCCGCTAACCCATGCCGGGGCCGGGCGTGGGCAGCATCTGCAAAACACCCGCAATCTGGAGCTGCATATTCGGAAGAAAGCATGGCCTTTCCCGCGCCCTGATCTGATTTCAGAATGGGCGGAGCAATCCAAACAACTGGACTGGGCCAACTGGGTCATCACTCAGTTCTGCGATAAAAACACCGGCGAAACCCGTCCGCTAAGCGATTGGATCGAGGATACGATCACCCTTGCCGAACGTATCTCGGCAGGGTCCGAGGCTGAGGGCAGCGGCAATCTCTGGCAAGAGAATGCCGGGCGCAAACTGTGGGACATCACTTCGGAATTGCGGGACGAGGCCGGGTATGGCGCTGACCTAGATGCGCGCGATTTCAACGATCTTTTCGGCGCTGTTATCGCCAAGGGCGAAGTGCGCGACCGCGACAAACCGCACCCGCATATCCTGATCTGGGGCACGCTTGAGGCGCGGGTCATGGGGGCTGACCTGCTGATCCTCGCCGGGTTGAACGAAGGCAGCTGGCCCGAAATGCCCGGAGCCGACCCATGGCTGAACCGTAAAATGCGCGCCGAGGCTGGTCTGCTGCTGCCCGAACGCCGCATTGGCCTGGCCGCGCATGATTTTCAGCAGGCGGTGGCCGGCAAAGAGGTCTGGCTGACCCGCTCGCTCAAATCGGACGAGGCAGAAACCGTGCCCTCGCGTTGGATCAACCGGTTGACCAACCTCATGACCGGCCTGCCCGAACGTTCCGGCCCCGAGGCTTTGGCCGAGATGAAACAGCGCGGCACCTATTGGCTGGATCTGGCCGAAGCTTCGGAAACACCTCTGCCCGCGCCGCTGGCCACGCGCCCCTCTCCTGCGCCACCCATTCCGGCGCGTCCGCATAAACTGTCGGTCACCGAGATCAAGAAACTGGTGCGCGATCCCTACGCGATCTATGCCCGCCATTCCCTGCGTCTGCGCCCGCTTGATCCTCTGATGCGCGCACCCGATGCCTTGATGCGCGGGGTTCTCTTGCATGAAGTGTTGGAAGACTTCGTCAAAGACAGCGTACAAAACCCTGACCAACTGACCCTTGAGGCGCTCAACGAACAGGCTCGCGCCCACATCGCCAACCCAGATGAGGTCCCCTTTCCCACGATCCGCCAACTCTGGCTGTCGCGAATGCAGCGGGTTGCGGATTGGTTTGTCGAAACCGAAAAGCAACGCCAAAATGCAGCGACCCCCGCCAAATACGAAGTCAGGGGCAAGGCCCAGATCCCCGAGCTGGATTTCACCCTGACAGGTACCGCCGACCGGATCGACATTGATGAGCGCGGCGGCGCGCATATTTACGATTACAAAACCGGGCAGGCCCCGACCGCCAAGGAACAGGAATTCTTTGACAAACAGCTGCTGCTTGAGGCGGCGATGGTCACCCGCGGCGGTTTTGCCGATATCGACCCGCGCCATGTGGAACGCGCGCTGTTCATCTCGCTCAAACCCGGCGATCCCAAGGAGGTCGCCGCACCCCTGCTCGACATGCCGCCGGACAAGGTCTGGGCCGAGTTTACAGCGCTGATTGGGTCGTATTTGTCGCCCGAACAGGGCTTTACCGCCCGCCGCGCGCTGATGAAGGACACGGATTTTGCCGAATATGATCACCTGTCCCGTTTCGGGGAATGGGATGTCACCGACGCCGCTGAGCCGGAGGCGCTGACATGATCCGTGATGATGCAACACAACGCCAAGTCGACGCCGCCAGCCCCGGCGACTCCACCTGGCTGGCTGCAAATGCCGGATCGGGCAAGACCCGGGTTTTGACCGACCGCGTGGCGCGACTGCTGCTTGAAGGCGTGCTGCCCGAACACATCCTCTGCCTCACCTATACCAAGGCCGCCGCGACCGAGATGCAAAACCGGCTGTTCAAGCGGCTGGGGGGTTGGGCGATGCTGAATGACGACGCCCTGCGCGCCGAGCTGGGCACGCTTGGTGTCGAAAGCCACCTGAATACGGATTTCCTGCGTGACGCCCGCACCCTCTTTGCCCGCGCGATTGAAACGCCCGGCGGCTTGCGCATTCAAACCATTCATTCGTTCTGTTCTTCTCTTCTGCGCCGCTTCCCGCTTGAGGCCGGTGTCAGCCCGCAATTCAAAGAGATGGAAGATCGCGGCGCTGAACTGCTGCGCGCCGAGATTTTGGATCGCATGTCAGACGGGCCGCAGTCCCATCTGGTGCAAAACATCGCGCCCTTTATCTCGGGCGACGACACGGAATCTCTGCTGGCCGAAATCTGCCGCCGCCGCGAGGCCTTTGGCGCGCAGACCCCCGACGATATTCGCGCGGGTTATGGAATTTCTGCCGACCTGACCCCGCAATCCCTGCTGAGCGAGGTTTTCCTCGGTAGCGAAACCCAGCTTTTGGCCACCGCCATCGCCGCTCTGAAAACCTCTGGCACCAATGATCAAAAGGCCGCCGCCAAGCTGGAAACCGTCACCGCCCCGGACATGGCAGCGCTTGAAACGCTTGAATCCACCTTTCTGACCGGGGCCAGTGCCAAAGAGCCCTTTACCGCCAAAATCGGCAGTTTCCCGACCAAAAAATTGCGCGAGGGTGAGCTGCTACCGATCATGGACCAGCTCGAAGACCTGATGCGCCGGGTCGAAACCGCGCGCGACAAACGCCTGTCCTTGATCGCCGCTCAGCGTGACATCGCGCTTTATGCCTTTGCCAAGGCCTTCCTGCCCGCCTATGAGGCCGAAAAAACCCGGCGCGGCTGGCTTGATTTCGACGATCTGATCACCCGCACCCGTGACCTGCTGTCGAACGAAGGCGTCGCGGCTTGGGTGCTTTACCGTCTCGATGGCGGGATCGACCATATTCTGGTGGACGAAGCCCAGGATACCAGCCCCGTGCAATGGCAGGTGATCGAACGGCTGGCACAGGAATTCACCTCGGGCGAAGGGGCGCGGACGGATGTGCGCCGCACCATCTTTGTGGTCGGGGATAAAAAGCAGTCGATCTATTCCTTTCAGGGCGCGGACCCGTCGGAATTTGACCGCATGCGCGATGAGTTCCGGGATCGTCTGCAAAACACCGACGCACCGCTGATTTCAATGACGCTGGAACATAGTTTCCGCTCCGCCGAACCGATCCTGCGGCTGGCCGATAACACCTTTGACGGCGCGATTTCTTCGGGCTTTACCGCCGATCAGAAACACATTGCGTTCAAGGGCCAGATGCCGGGCCGCGTCGACCTCTGGCCACTGGTGGATGAAGTCAAGGATGACCCGGATGGCAATTGGTACGAACCGCTGGATCGTGTCGGATCGACCCATCACACGGTGATCCTGGCCAATCGCATCGCTCATTTCATCAAAACCACCATCGACGCCGAAACCCCACTGCCAATTGAAAAGGGCTTTAGCGGCGACTACGAGGCGCGACCCGTTCACGCCGGTGATTTCCTGATCCTCGTGCGCGGCCGTTCGCGCCTGTTCAAGGAAATCATCCGCGCTTGCAAAAAGGCCGATCTGCCGATTGCCGGGTCTGACCGGCTCAAGGTCATGTCAGAACTGGCCGTACGCGACATTTTGGCCCTGCTCAGCTATCTCGCCACGCCCGAGGATGATCTGTCACTGGCCACGGCCCTGCGCTCACCACTCTTTGGCCTGTCAGAACAGCAGCTCTTTGACCTGGCCCATCATCGTGGGCAGAAGTTCCTATGGGAATACCTGCGTGACCGCCGCGACGCCTATCCTGACACCATGGCCATCCTCGACGATCTGCGCGGCCAAACCGATTTCCTGCGCCCTTACGATCTGATCGAACGTATCCTGACCCGCCATAACGGCCGCCGCCTGTTGATGGGCCGTTTGGGGCCCGAGGCCGAGGATGGGATCAACGCGCTGCTAGGGCAGGCCTTGACCTATGAAAAGGGGTCGGTGCCCTCGCTCACCGGGTTTTTGCAATGGGCGCAATCGGACAATCTTGAGATCAAACGCGCCCCGGACAGCGCCGGGGAAACCCTGCGTGTGATGACGGTGCATGGCTCCAAAGGGCTTGAGGCCCCGATTGTCATCATGCCCGATTGCGCCGATCCAAACCGCAGCTCGCGCGACGTGCTACTGTCGGATGAACAGGGCGCGTTCTGGAAACAACCCAGCGCTGCGCAACCCACCCGCCAGCGCGATGGCATCGCCGCCCAGCAGGAAAAGGAACGTCAGGAACGCGACCGCCTGCTTTATGTCGGATTGACCCGAGCCGAAAAATGGCTGGTGGTCGCGGCGTCGGGCAAAATCGGCAAGGGCGAGGATATCTGGTACAAACAAGTTGAGCGCGGGATGGAGGCCTCGGGCGCGGTGGATGCCGAATTTGATTTTGGCCCCTATGGAACCGGCATGGGCCAGCAGTTGACCCATATGGATTGGTCGCAACTGCCCTTGACCCGGATCGAAAAACCACTCCGCCAAACGCCAGACCTGCCAGCGATCTTCTCGCAACTCGCACCGGAACCTGCCGCACCGGTTGAAACCCGCTCTCCGTCAGATCTTGGCGGGGCCAAGGCCCTGCCCGGCGCGGAGGGCGACAGCGAAGAGCTGGCCAAGACCCGCGGCACGCTGCTGCATGAGCTGCTCGAACATCTCGCCCCGCTGGCCTCCGAACAGCGCGCTGAGCTTGGGCAGGGGCTGATAAACCGCATGGGCAATCTCTCCAAAACAGAGGGCGTTTCGGACATATTGCCCCAAATCCTGGCCGAAGCGCTGTCGGTTTTGTCTACCCCGGAACTGGCCCATTTCTTTGCACCGGGAACCCTAGCCGAGATCCCGGTCACCGCAGACCTCCCCGAAATTGGACGCATCCATGGGGTGATCGACCGCCTCTTGATCAGTGACAAAAAAGTCATCGCGGTGGATTTCAAATCCAACCGCACCATCCCGTCGCAAGTGTCCGATATCCCCGAGGGTCTCTTGCGGCAAATGGGGGCTTATGCCGCTGCTTTGTCGCAGATTTTCCCGGATCACGAGATCGAAACAGGTCTACTCTGGACCGCCACCGCCCACTATATGCCGATACCACACGAGATTGTGACACAATCCCTTGATCGCACACCCAGACCTTGACGACTCCCCGCCAGCTACCTAACTTCACCATCCTGTCAGGCGCCACTTCCCGCTGCCGCAACCCAAGGAGAGACCCATGGCCACCGTCGCAGTCACCGACGAGACCTTTGAAGCCGAAGTTAAGAATTCCGATGTCCCCGTTGTGGTGGATTTCTGGGCCGAATGGTGTGGCCCTTGTAAGCAGATTGGCCCAGCTCTCGAAGAGCTGTCCGCCGAATATGATGGCAAAGTGAAGATCGTCAAAGTCGACGTGGACAGCAACCCGAACACCGCCGCCGCCATGGGCGTGCGCGGCATTCCGGCTCTGTTCATCTTCAAAGACGGCGCACCGATCTCCAACCGCGCCGGCGCCGCCCCCAAGGCCGCGCTGCAAAGCTGGATCAACGAAAGCATCTAAGCCTCGTGCACACGCATTCCGGGCCTCGCCACTTCGGCGGGGCCTTTTTCGTTTCTCTGGGCCCAAAATATCCCGTGGAGTCTCGGCTCTGCCGAGACGGGGCAGCGCCCCATACCCGGCCAGGCCTCATGCTTCGGGAAAAACTTTCTCCACCAGCGGCGCAATCCCAAGCCAGCGCCGTTCCTGCGCAACGCTTCGCTCAGATCCCAAGGCTGGCAAACCCCACCATTCCGCCAAGACCCGGTGCCGCAACAACAATTGCACCGAAGGATCATCCGGCCGCACCAATCCATAGCCATCAAAGAACGCATCCCGCACCTCGACAGGCACAACCTCTCCGGGGCGAATATCGTCATGCCGGGCGCGCAGGATCGCGTAATCGGACAAAAGCCGCGCGATATCATGCCCAACAGGCACGACGCGGGCTGCCGAAAAATCAATCCCCTTGACCTGTTCCCCCATCAAAAGGTTGCGCATGTGCAGATCCCCATGGGTTTGCGCGGCCTGCGTCCTGCGCCCCTCATAAAGATGCTGGCGCGCCAAAAAACCCTCAGCACAGCTTAGGAACTTGCGTTTTTCCGCCACATCCCGCTTGCCTGATTTAACCTCATCGACGACGTCACGCAGGTAATCCATGGTGTATTTCGGCTGAAACACCCGTGGCTCACCCAGGGTGGCGCGGTGAAACTGACCCAACCACGCCCCGGCCTGACGCATGATGCCAGGATGGGTTTCAACCGGGGCCTCCTGCAAGACCGTTGCCAGCGGATCACCAGCGACCCATTCCATCACACAGGCCTGCGCGTCAAAATCCACGGCCAACAATTCCGGCACGCCCTCTGAAAAGGCCTCGAAACTGCGCATATGGCCCTGCATCGCCTCGGCAAATTCCTCGGCATCCTTGGGCCTGTCCTGCAATTTCAGCACCAGATCACGCCCCGAAGCGTCCCTGAGCAAAAGCGCCACCATATCCACCCGCGCATCCTGACGCCGCGCCAATGGGGCGACCTGTACCGCCCCCGGTGCCATGCCCATTTGCCCAGCCAGATCGGGCCATAGCGACATGGCGCGTTTGCTCAGCTCATCCATTCCAATTCCCCGGCTGTTCCGCTATCTCCCAAAGGGGCGCCTTGCCGCGCATATGTCCAGCCCCCATATGGGCGAGACAGGAAAGGAATTGATATGGCAGAGAGCGAATTTCCCGGCTGGCACGGAACAACCATCATCGGTGTGCGCAAAGGCGGCCAGGTGGTGATTGCCGGGGACGGGCAGGTTAGCCTGGGCCAGACCGTGATCAAGGGCACCGCACGCAAAGTGCGCCGCCTGTCGCCGGGCGGCCATGACGTGATCTGTGGCTTTGCCGGGTCAACCGCCGATGCCTTTACCCTGCTGGAACGGCTCGAAGCCAAGCTTGAAGCCACGCCGGGCCAATTGCAGCGCGCCTCGGTCGAGTTGGCCAAGGATTGGCGCACTGACAAGTATCTGCAAAAGCTTGAGGCGATGTTGATTGTGACCGATGGCCAGCATCTGCTTGTGATCACCGGTGCCGGAGACGTGCTGGAGCCCGAACATGACGTGGCCGCGATCGGATCGGGCGGCAATTTCGCCCTCGCCGCAGCACGCGGCATGATGGACAGCGACAAAGACGCCGAAACTGTCGCCCGCGAAGCCATGGCCATCGCCGCCGATATCTGCGTCTACACCAATGGCCGACTGACCGTTGAAAGCATCTCGGCGTGATCGACAAGGATGACATACGCGCCGCTGTCGGCTCGGGCTTGATCAGCGAGGCGCAGGCTGCCTCGCTCACAGCTTTGGCCCATAGTCGCACGGGCGCGCGTCAGGATCTTGCCGCTGGTGACGAACCCTTTGAGCTGTTCAAAGGCTTCAACGAAATCTTTATTGTCATCGGTTTGCTGATCCTGGCCACCGGCTGGTCAACCGTCACAGGATTGAACATCGCTTCATCCGCTGTCGGTTATCAGGGCCAGGTCGTCATGACCGCTGGGATCACGGCAGCCTTGATCTGGGGCCTGTCAGAATACTTCATTCGCCGCCGCCGCATGGTGGCCCCGGCGATTGCGCTGTCAATCTTTTGGGTCGGCAATGCGGCAGTTGGACTTGGGGCCCATTTCGCACAGGTCTTTATGGTCGCCCAAGAAGATTTTTCGAGCCTGACCTTACCCTTGGCTTTGACGGTGCTGTCAACTGCCGTGTTTTGGTTCCGCTTCCGGGTGCCCTTTGCCATGGCGCTGATCGCGGTTGGTGGCTTTGCCCTTGCGGTCCTGATTGGTGCAAACCAGGCCGGAACGCCCGAAAGCTTTAGCGACCTCTTTTATCTCTCAGGTGATGGCCCATTTGCCTATATCACCCTGATTGTCGGCTTTGTGGTTTTTGCGGCTGCAATGTTCTTTGACATGTCCGACCCGCATCGCGTCACCCGCCGCTCGGCCCAAGGGTTCTGGCTGCATGTGGTTGCTGCCCCGGCCTTGGTCAACACCATAGCGCTATCGCTCCTTGAGCAAGACAATACCAGCAGTCAGATGCTGCTATTCGCAATCCTGATCCTGTTTGCCCTGATCGCCATCGTGATTGACCGCCGGTCCTTCTTGATCGCGGCGATTGGTTACACGGTTACCCTGGCCTTGATCGTCTTCGAAGGCGACGGCGCTGCCATAACGATTCTGGTGTTGGGTGTCTTCCTTGTTGCCTTGGGTGCCTTCTGGGCCAGTATCCGCGCCGCAGTTTTGCGCCTGTTCTCGGGCATTTTGCCGCTAGACTGGCTGCCCCCTTCTCACAGTAATTCCTGACCGGCTTGACCGCTCAGGTGACCTTTAGACGAAAGCCCTGTCATGACTGATTTGACCCCTCGTGAAATTGTCTCGGAACTTGACCGGTTCATCATCGGCCAAAAGGACGCCAAGCGGGCCGTGGCCGTGGCCCTACGCAACCGCTGGCGGCGCAAGCAGCTGTCGGATGATCTGCGTGATGAGGTCTACCCCAAGAACATCCTGATGATCGGCCCCACCGGTGTTGGCAAGACCGAGATCAGCCGCCGTCTGGCGAAACTGGCCAAGGCCCCCTTTATCAAGGTCGAAGCGACCAAGTTCACCGAAGTTGGCTATGTCGGGCGTGATGTGGAACAGATTGTGCGTGACTTGGTCGATGCGGCGATCATCCAGATCCGCGAATTCATGCGCGAAGACGTCAAGGCCAAAGCCCATCAAGCCGCCGAAGAGCGTGTGATCGAGGCGATCGCTGGTGCCGATGCGCGCGAAGCCACCCGCGAGATGTTCCGCCGCAAGCTCAAAGCCGGAGAGCTGGACGACACCGAGATTGACCTGGACCTGTCCGACACGTCCTCGCCCTTCCCGATGATGGACATTCCCGGCCAGCCGGGCAGCCAGATGGGGATGATGAACCTTGGCGATATCTTTGGCAAAGCCATGGGCGGGCGCACCGTGCGCAAGCGCATGACTGTTGCCCAAAGCTATGAGGTCTTGATCAACGAAGAGGCGGATAAGCTTTTGGATGACGAACAGGTCAAAACCGCCGCTTTGGAAGCGGTTGAACAGAATGGCATCGTCTTTCTTGATGAGATCGACAAGGTCGCGGCCCGGCAAGATGCCCGTGGTGGCGACGTGTCTCGTGAAGGTGTGCAGCGCGACCTGCTGCCCCTGATCGAAGGCACCACCGTCAGCACCAAACATGGCCCGGTCAAAACCGACCATATCCTGTTCATTGCTTCTGGTGCTTTCCACATCGCGAAACCGTCGGATCTGCTGCCCGAACTTCAGGGTCGCCTGCCGATCCGTGTGAACCTGCGCGCCCTGACCGAAGAGGATTTCGTACGCATCCTGACCGAGACCGACAACGCCCTGACCCGCCAATACACGGCGCTGATGGCCACAGAAGAGGTCACTGTCACCTTCACCGAAGACGGCATTGCTGCGCTGGCCACGATCGCGGCGGATGTGAACCAGTCGGTTGAAAATATCGGCGCGCGGCGTCTCTACACTGTTTTGGAGCGTGTCTTTGAAGAGTTGAGCTTTGAAGCGCCGGACCAATCCGGGTCAACCGTCACAGTGGATGCGGCCTTTGTCGAAAAACACCTGGGCGAGCTGACCCAATCCACCGATCTCAGTAGGTATGTATTATAAGTGAATGCCAAAGGATCAGTGCAATGCCACATTCAGAATTGATTGAGCTGGACGAACTCCCCTTCGACACACATCGAGAAGCTGAAATCGAAGTACATGTCGGGTTTCCCGCAGACTATGTACACCCGGATGATCCACACCCTGGCGACGCGATTATGCTGAATGAGTTCCGCTCACGTTCTGAGGAGTTGATCAACCCCGATGAGGTTGTGTTGAAGGCGGATAAGACCAGACTACTGATCGAACGCCCAGAAGGCATTCACGCTTTTTGCGAGATAACGGCAAAAGACGAACTAGGCTTTACACGTGCCGAGTTGATGGATCTGTTAATCTCCGCATGCGCTGCATTTATGCCAATTTTCCGTAAATCTTATGAATATGCTGAACCAGAAAACAGCCTTGCCGAACAAGAAGGTTGGTTACCCCCACCATGGGAAACCACAACCATTCAATTTTTTGATATTCATGAAATAGATGGCGTTCATTGGATCCTGCCTTACTTGGACGGCTAAGGATACGAAAAAAGAAAAAGCCCCGCCAAATTGGCGGGGCTTTCTGTTTCAAAGCGATAAGTTCTTACGCGAACCACCAACGCTCGATCAAGCGCGAGCTGTCCATCTGGAAGGCGTTGCCGATCACACCGGAATTGGTCAGCTTGGTCGAATGCGCGTCAACATAGTTGGCATACATCGGGATAACCGTGCCGCCCTCTTTCGCCATGATCATCTGCATCTCATGATACTGATCGCGACGCTTGGTCGAATCCAGCTCGGCACGGGCGCTGATCAACAGCTCTTGGAAGCGGGCATTTTCCCACTGGGTGTCGTTCCATGGCACACCGGATTCATAGGCGGTCGAGAACATCCAATCCTCGGTCGCGCGACCGGACCAGTAGCAGGCACACCAGGCTTTCTTGAGCCAGACATTAGACCAATAGCCATCCTCGGGTTCCTGCACGACATTGATGTCAATGCCCGCCGCTTTGGCCGAAGACTGATACAGCAGCGCCGCATCAACCGCGCCGTTAAAGGCCGCATTCGAGGCAGACAGATCAACCTGGAGCCCATCCAGACCGGCCTCTTTGATCAGATGCTTGGCCTTGTCCGGATCATAGTCGTTCATTTCCAGATCGCTGGCGAAATACTGGTTGGCTGGACCAATCGGAATATCGTTGGCAACGGCACCATGACCCAGCAGGATCTTGTTCACCATTTCCTGACGATTCACCGAATGCTTGAGCGCCTGACGCACCTTCACATTGTCAAAGGGTGACAGGTTGGTCAGCATCGGGAAGGTAAAGTGCTGGTTGCCGGTGACCTCAAAGATGTTGATCATCGGGTTGGCTTTGAGCAGCGCTTCGGTTTTGAAGTCCACGCGGTTCACAGCGTCAACCTGACCGGTCATCAGCGCGTTCATGCGGGCCGAGGTGTCGTTGATCGCAATCACTTCGACCGAGTCAAACCAACCGGCGCGGCCATCTTTGTAATGGCTGTCAACACGGCTGAGCAGGGCGCGCACACCGGGGTCAAAGGCTTCGACCTTGTACATGCCGGTTCCGATCCCTTTGGCGATCGCCTCTTCGATCTGGCCCGCCGGGAACATGCAGAGGTGATAGTCGGACAGCAGGAACGGGAAGTCCGCATTGCCGGCTTTCAACGTCAGTTGAACCTGATGCTCACCCAGCTTTTTCATCTCGACAATTGGCTCAACAATCGGCTTCGCCGCCGATTTCGCGCCCTCGGCGACATGCATGTTCAGCGATGCGATCACATCATCCGCGCCAAAGGCTTTGCCATTGTGGAAGGTCACGCCCTGACGCAGGTTAAAGGTCCAAACCTTGGCATCTGCAGAAGCTTCCCAGCTTTCGGCCAGTTCGCCCACCAGTTCACCGCTCGCGGCAACCTCGGTCAGGGTATCAAACACAGCACCATGGCCGAGATTGATCATGAACGCATCCGAATGGGTGCGGCTGTCCCAGCTATCCGAGGTGTTAGCACCATTCAGACCCAGGCGCAGGGTCCCGCCTTTTTGCTGGGCGCGCAGCGGCATGCCGGTCGCGGCCAGAACACCCGCCGCAGCGCCAGAAGCCAAAAGGCCACGTCTGCTAATTCTTGTCATTTCTAGTCTCCCTTGTTGTTCATTTTGCGGACTGTCCCCGCGATGTCTTGCACCCGTTTTTCGGGCGATTCTCAGGTCATCTTACCAACTGCAGCGTCACCAATGTTATCAACTCCGCGTTCTTGCAGCAGATTTGTCAACCAATCCGGATCCATCTCTGGCACTGAGCTAAGCAGAAGATCCGTGTATGGGTGATGTGGCGGGGTAAACATCTCGGTCTTTGGTCCGGCCTCAACCACATTGCCATCCTTCATCACCACAACTTCGTCGGCAATGGATTTCACCGTTGCCAGATCGTGTGTGATGAACATGTAGGAAAGGTTGAGCTTGTCTTGAAGGTCAGCCAGCAGGCGCAGAATGCCCTCGGCCACCAATTGATCAAGCGCCGATGTGACCTCGTCGCAGATGATGAATTCCGGCTCTGCCGCCAAGGATCGGGCAATGCCCACACGTTGCTTCTGACCACCCGACATTTCCGACGGCAAACGGTCGATAAACTGGCTGGCGGGCAGTTCGATCTGGTCCATCAGCTCTTCGACTCGCTTGCGTTTGGCCGCACCGGTCAGGCCGGTATAAAACTCCACCGGTCGGCCAATGATCTCTCCCACAGTCTTACGTGGGTTCAGCGCTGTATCGGCCATCTGATAGATCATCTGGATCTTTTTCAGCTGCTCGCGGTCGCGTTTGCGATAATCCAGCGGCAAAGCGGTACCTGCCAAGCTGATCTGGCCAAGGCGCGGCGGCAAAAGGCCGGTGATGCAACGGGCGGTGGTCGATTTGCCAGACCCGGATTCACCCACAACAGCCACAGTGCGCCCCTGATGAATGTCAAAGCTGACATCATGCAGCACATCGACCTTGCCATAGGCTGCGGTGACGTTTTGAACCGCAATAACCGGAGTCGTCCCAGTCTGAACCGCTGGCTTTTGCGGGCGTTGAAATTCGCGCACGGCCCAAAGGCTCTTGGTGTAATCCTGCTTTGGATTCGACAGCATTTCACGGGTTTCGGCCTGTTCGACCTCGTCCCCTTTGAGCAGCACTTTGATCGTGTCCGCCATCTGCGCCACAACTGCGAGATCGTGGGTGATATAGATCGCGGCGGTGTTGAACTCCTCAACAATCTCCCGGATCGAGGCGAGCACTTCGATCTGTGTGGTCACGTCCAAAGCCGTGGTCGGTTCGTCAAAGATGATCAGGTCAGGACGGCAGGCCATGGCCATCGCCGTCATCGCCCGCTGCAACTGGCCGCCCGACACCTGGTGCGGGTAGCGAAAGCCGATCTCGTCCGGGTTTGGCAGGCGCAGCTTGCGATAGAGCTCCATCCCATCGGCTTCGCTGTCCTCTTTGGACAATACCCCATGGGAAATCGGGGCTTCGGTGTGTTGATCAATCAGACGGTGCGCCGGGTTAAAACTGGCCGCCGCAGACTGGGCAACATAGGCAATGCGTTTGCCCAGCAACTGGCGTTTCTCTTCAGCCGAGGCCGCCAGCAGGTCGATCCCGTCAAATATCACGGAACCTTTGGAAATCCGCACACCATCGCGGCAAAACCCCATTGAGGCCAGACCAAGCGTTGACTTGCCCGCACCGGATTCACCAATCAGGCCCAGCACTTCGCCTTTGCGCAGGGTCAGGTCGACGCCTTTGATAATCGGGTGCCACTCCTCATCGCTGCGTCCTTCCATATGGATATCGCGCATTTCAACAAGGGTTTCGGCGTCTTTGAATGCATCACTGCTCATGTCATTAATCCTTAAGCCCTGAGCTGCGATGCAGCATCCAATCCACCACAAAGTTCACGGCCACAGTCAGCAGGGCAATTGCCCCGGCGGCCAGCAATGGCGCGGCAGAGACCTGCGGCGCAAAGGCGGCGTAGTTGATGAAGGACGACATATCCTTGACCATGGTGCCCCAATCCGCCAGCGGCGGCTGGATGCCCACACCCAGGAAGCTGAGCGAGGAAATGGTCAGGAAGACAAAGCAGAAGCGCAGACCAAATTCCGCCAGCAAGGGCGCGGTGGCGTTTGGCAGGATCTCGCGGAAAACGATGTAGGACAGTTTCTCACCGCGCAGCTTGGCCGCTTCGATGTAATCCATCACCACGATGTTCATACCCACCGCACGGGCCAGCCGGAACACGCGCGTACTATCGATCAAGGCCATGATCAGGATCATCGCGATGGTCAACCCGGTCCCGTCAACCCAGGCCTTGGCAACGGTGATCAACAGCAGGGCAAAGATCAGGGCCGGAATGGCCATCAGCACGTCAACCGCACGCGAAAGGACCTGATCCACCCAACCGCGCAGGGTGGCAGCGAGAAAGCCCAAACCGCCGCCAACAACAAAAGCAATCAGCGTCGTAACAAAGGCGATCCCAACCGTATTGCGCGCGCCATAGATCAGACGAGACAGGATGTCGCGACCAATTTGATCCGTCCCAAGCGGGAAATCAGGATTGCCGCCCAGCGCCGGATTGCCGCCCGGCACAACATTGGCTTGGGCAAAGACTTCTTCCTGACCATGGGGGGCCAAAGCTCCGGCAAAAATCGCCATGAAGGCGTAGACCAGGATCACCAAGACCCCAAAAGCGGCGGTCAAAGGCATTTGGCGAAATAGCTTGCGCGACCCCGCCGTTCCGACGATGCGCCCCAGCAAGCGAAACACGTAAGCCGCCGCACCAGCGAGCAACAACCCGTGAATGGCGACAACAAAGAAGAAGTATTTGTTGGCTTCTGCCTCTGGCAGGATGAATTGAGCCTGAACATAGGTCCAAATCGCCCAAATCAGCGCTGCAACGCCCAAAGCATAGCCAAAGGCCACTGCGAAAGGCATGTCGCGGAATGTCGGGGCGTTGTTGGTGGCTTTTTGTCCTGCAAAGCGGAACACCCAACCCGCAAAGGCAATCACGATGAGCGCGATGATGAAAGTCATGATACCGCTCATTTCGGATGCCTCAGACGTGGGTTCGACACGATCGACAAAATGTCAGCCGTCAGGTTCAGCAGGATATAGGCGGCAGCAAAGATCAGGCAGCAGGCCTGAACAACCGGGATGTCGCGGATCTTGACGCTGTCCACAAACAGCTGGCCGATACCCGGATAGACAAACACCACCTCAACCACGACCACACCGGTGATCAGATAGGCGAGGTTCAGCGCAATCACGTTGATGATCGGGGCCAAAGCGTTCGGAAGCGCATGTTTCACGATCACCCGCATCGGCTTGATCCCTTTCAACCGCGCCATCTCGATATAGGGAGAGGCCAGCAGGTTGATGATCGCCGCCCGTGTCATCCGCATCATATGCGCGGTGACGACAAGGGTCAGCGTCAGCGCGGGCAGCAAGGTTTTTTCCAAACGCTCGCTAAAGGCCATGCCGTCATAAATATTGGACAAGGATGGCAACCAAGGGTTCAGCACCGCAAGGAACAGGATCAAAACATAGGCGAGAAAGAATTCCGGCGAAGAAATCGAGCTGAGCGTCGTGATATTGGCGGCGCGGTCAAAAACCGAATTGCGATAAAGCGCGGCCAGAATGCCCAAAGTCACCGCAAAAGGAACCGCAATCGCGGCAGTCACACCGGCCAGAAACATCGTATTGGCAAATCGCGGCGCAATCTGCTGGGCCACCGTAGTGCGCACCCCGCTGTCATCGCCCACGAAACTGGCAAAATTGGCCTGCGCAAACGAATTGCCCAGATCACCCTGCAACACACCTCCGAGCCATTGGAAATATCGCAGGACCGGGTGTTGATCGAGACCAAGATCCGTTCGAATGGCTGCGACGGCTTCCGGGGTGGCACCTTGGCCGAGAATAGCCTCGGCAAAATCCCCCGGCAAAAGATTCACCGCCGCGAAAATCACAATCGAAACGATGAAGAGCGTCAAGAGGCCTAAAGCAAGGCGTTGCGCTATGATTTTGAGAACTGAGTTCACGATCCCTGTCGGTTTTGTTTTTTGAACATAACTCACGTTAACGACATGGTCGGTCGTGTAAAGGGTTCAAATGCGAAACAAAATGTCGGAAATGCGCCAGACAGCTATTCAACTTGCGACGCAATCCGATCCATTGCCGCCACCAATTCTGCGCTGATTCCCGGCTCGGACAAGGCATGACCGGCGTTTCGAATCATGCGTAAATCAGCCTCTGGCCAGGCTTGTGCCAGTTCCCATGCGCGCTGAGGTGGGCAGATCATATCGTACCGCCCCTGCACGATCACGCCCGGGATGTGGCTGATCCGATCGACATTGTTCAAGATCCAGCCATCTTCTTCAAGAAAACCGCCATTGACGAAATAGTGGTTCTCCAGACGGGCAAATGCGCGGGCATAATCCCCCGGCGGTTCGCCGCCCTGCCCGTTGGAATAAACCGAAGCAAGCGCATTTTCCCAGACCGACCACGCCTGCGCATATTTGATTTCTTCACGCAAATCACCGCTGAACAGCCGCTTGTAATAGGCGGTGATCATGTCTCCGCGTTCTTCAACCGGGATCATGTCGCGGAACCGTGCCCAGGGTTCGGGCCAGAACTGCCCCGCCCCGCCGCCATAGAACCAGTCAAGTTCGGCTTGGGTCGACAGGAACACGCCGCGCAACACCAGATGGCTCACCCGCTCTGGATGGCTGATCGCATAGATCAGCGCCAGCGTTGCACCCCAGCTGCCGCCAAAGACGATGAACTGCTCAATCTCAAGGGTCTCGCGAATGCGTTCGATATCCGCAACAAGATGCCAGGTCGTGTTGTTCTTGACGCTGGCATGCGGGCGCGACTTTCCGCAGCCCCGCTGGTCAAAAAGCACAACACGGTAGACCGACGGATCAAAATAACGACGCATCGCCGGGCTGCACCCGCCGCCGGGGCCTCCATGCAAAACAATCACCGGAATTCCGTCAGGGTTTCCAGACTGTTCCACATAAATCACGTGCCCGTCCCCGACCTCCATCATACGCTGATCAAAGGGGTCGAGAGGCGGGTAAAGATATTGCACTGCGCGCTTTTGGCCCGTGAACTTGTCCATGACCTGACTATATTGTGCAGCGCAGGGAAAAGACCATGGGGAAAGTTATGGTATCCACCGTTGATGCATCCGAAGTCGCCAAATTCGAGGCCATGGCCGCAGAATGGTGGGACCCGCATGGCAAGTTCAAGCCTTTGCACATGATGAACCCGGTGCGGCTGGACTATATCACCACCCAGATCGCTGGCGAGTTTGACCGCGACCTGTCCGCGCCCAACCCATTCCAAGGGCTACGTATTCTCGATATCGGGTGTGGCGGCGGATTGCTGTGTGAACCCATGGCGCGACTTGGGGCGGAGATCATTGGTGTGGATGCGGCAGAACGCAATATCCCAGTGGCCGAAACCCATGCAAAGCAAAGCGGTTTGGACATCGATTACCGCCACACCACAGCCGAGGCCATGGCCGCCGCAGGTGAACAATTCGACGTTGTGATCAATATGGAAGTGGTCGAGCATGTCGCCGACCCCCAAGCCTATCTGACCGCCTGCCAGCAATTGCTGAAACCGGGCGGGCTGCATTTGTGTTCCACCATCAACCGCAATCCCAAAAGCTTTGCCGTCGCCATTGTCGGGGCGGAATATGTCATGCGCTGGCTGCCCAAGGGCACTCATGAATGGGCGAAATTCATCACGCCGGATGAGCTTTATGAGTTGATGACAATTGCTGGTTTGACCCCGGTGGATCGCAAGGGCTACGTGTTTAACCCGGTGACATGGCGCTGGAGCATCTCGGATCGGGATCTGTCGGTGAACTATGTCACCGCAGCGTTGAAACCGGGAGCTTAACCAATGCCTGTCATCCCTGAGGGCCACAATCTTTTTGCTGTGGATATCACCTATAATGTCCCTCTGTCCGAGGTCGAACCACATCTCGATGCCCATATGGATTTTATCGCCAAGGGCTATGAAGAAGGTCGCTTTCTGGCATCCGGGGCCAAGGTGCCGCGTACTGGCGGCATGATCATTGCGATGGGCAAAGATCGCAGCGAAATCGAAGCCTTGATGGCGCAGGATCCGTTTACCATTGCCGGGGTCGTTGCGCTGCTGATCACAGAGTTCAAAGCCTCAAACGTCGCTGAGGCTTTGAAGTAACTCTTCACACAGTTACGCCTGTTCGGGCAGGGTGTGGAAGCAGAGCTTATTCTGGTCCAGGTCGCGCACATAGCCAGTAAACCGCGGGCCACGCGGGCCGGGTTCACCCTCGCACGAGCCGCCAAGCTTTATCGCCAGCGCATGCAGGCGTTTGACCTCTTCGACTGATCCAGCGTCAAAGCCAAACATCGTGCCATTGCCGTTGGTCGCAGGCTTCTCGTCAAACGGCGTGGCAACGGCAAAGGCGAAATCTTCGTTCATCCAGAACACCATCCGATCCGTCGTTGCCACCTTGGCCGGACCGGATTTTTCGAACAAAGCATCATAGAAGGTCGCTGCCGCCTCAAGATTGTTGGTCCCGGCTACGAAGTAATCAAGTTTCATGGTTGGAGGTCCTTCAAAATCCAATTTATTGAGAGGTCAATACGGGACAGTGCTGACAGTCGCCGTCAGCAGTTGACCAAGACAGAGCGACTGGTCCCAGACGTCCCAGGCAAGATGTAGGGTGGGGTTCACCCCACCAATCTCTCAATCCCTAAGGTACAGAAAACCAGTAACACCATTGCCTATGAGCGGGCTTGCCATCCAAAGGTCCACAATCTCGCATCATCGCTCCCGTGGCTAAACCACTTGTGGAGCCAAAGAAGACCGCCAAAACGGTAAAGCCAATTAGGAACGAAGGGAAAGAATTCAAAGAGAGTTTGAGTTTACAAATAAGGCCAGCACCAACCGCCAACTAAAGTGATGATGCAATGAGTACCAAATAAACTAGGGCCGCTGCCAACTTTCACTCCTCATCCAACCGCAGCCGCAACTCACGCAACACCGGCAGGGCCGCGCGGACTTTGTCTTCGCCCAATTCACCCATCATCTCATCCAGCATCGGCACAATCGCGGCGAGGGCCGCATCGCGCGCTGACCGCCCTGCCGGGCTGATCGACACCAGCTTGCGCCGCGCGTCATCCCAATCGGGCCGGATATGCACGTAGCCCGCAATTTCCAGTTTTCCCAGAGTGTTGGTCATCGCCCCACGGGTTAGATGAAAGGCCCGCGCCAATTGCGCCGGAGTCTTTTCCCCGCCCCGCGCCAGCAGGTTCAAAACCGAGAAATGTGACAGCTCCATCTTGTTGGGCAGAACCTTGCCAATGCGGGCGCGCAGCAACTGATCTGCGGTCAGCAGTTCAGAGATCAATGAGATCGCTAATGCGCCTTCGCTGGTGCTCATATCGGTCAGGGGCCTCTGAAATCACGGTCATGGGTCAATGAGGGCACTTTATTCCGCGCAATTGTCACCGCGTCTAGGTCTAGATCAGCACAATAGACCCCGGGTTCGACCCCTGCATCCAAAACCACCTCACCCCAGGGGGAAATGACCAGAGAATGACCATGGGTCGAACGGGACTTTCCGACCGAAGCCGGATGCTTGCCGGTTTGCGCCGGGGCGAGAACCCAACACCCGGTTTCAATCGCACGCGCCTGCAATAAAGGTTGCCAATGCGCGGGGCCGGTTCCGGGCGAAAATGCCGCCGGGGCGGTGATGATCTGCGCACCCGCCTGCGCCAGCGCGCGATGCAGATAGCCAAAACGAACATCGTAGCAGATGGTTAGCCCGATATTACCAATCGGAGTTTGCGCCATAACCGCCTGATCACCAGGGGCAAAGCCCGCGGATTCGCGATATGTTTCTTCGGCGCTGACCTGCACGTCAAACATATGGATCTTGTCATAGCGCGCTTTGATCTCGCCCTCGGGCGAAATCAGGAAGGAACGGTTGGCAAAGCGGGTTTCTGGTGCCTCGGACAAGACCGAAAGCGATCCGGCCAAAACCCAAAGGCCAAGTTCAGCCGCCTCTTCACGCATGGCTTGCAGAACAATGTCTTGGTCCTCACGCACCACAACGCTTTCCTGATGGGCGCGCGAAAAGCTGAGGACATTGGTAACTTCGGGAGTCAGGGCAAATTCCGCCCCCTGATCCTTGGCCTGACGCAGCATGGCACGCACGCTGTTCTGATTTTCCTCGGGCAGGTCCGAGGATGTCATTTGCAGCAATGCGATGCGCATTTAGCCCTCCAGCATTGGGTCCAGCTTGCCGGCGCGTTCCAGCTCGTACAGATCGTCACACCCGCCAACATGGGTCTCGCCAATAAAAATCTGCGGAACCGTATGACGGCCATGGGCGCGATCCATCATTTCGGACCGGCGGTTGGGCTCAACCAACACGTCGATTTCGGTGAACTCAACACCCTTTTGTTTCAACAGGCGTTTGGCCGCGTGGCAAAAACCGCAAAGCGGCGAGGTGTAGATTTCAACGGGTTGCATGGGCGTTCCTTAGACAAGTGGTGACTTTCTAAGGGCAATTAGGGGTCCTTGGCAACGCGTGCCAGAATGCTCACGAAAACCTGACCCGATCCATTGGCCAAGCAGGCCTCAGCCGCAGCAGCCAAGGTGGCACCGGATGTCATCACATCATCGACGATCAGGACGGGCCGGTTTTTCAGCAACTCTTCGCGATCCGGGGACACTGTAATGCGCCCGGTGACGGTTTCAAACCGTTCTTCTCGGCTTTTCCCGTCAAGGCTGGGTGTGGGTTTCGGGCGCTGCAAGGCGTCCGGGCACCAATCGAGGTCCAATTCCTCAGCCAATGCTTCGGCCAAAAGCGCCGATTGATTGTAGCGCCGCGCCAGATGACGATGCAGATGCAAGGGGATCGGGACAATGATCATGTCCTCTTGCACCAGATCACGTGTGACCCGCGCCATCCATTTGGCGGCAGGTTTGGCAATGTCCTGACGGTCACCATGTTTCAGCCCAAGAACCAGCCGCCGCCCCTGATCCTTATATTCCAAGGCCGCGCGCCCTTTGGTCCATGGGCGTTCGGTTTTCAGGCATTCATCGCAAATCTCGGCCCGATCCGATTGCCCCGGCAAGGGCGTGCCGCATAGGTCGCAGCTCAACCCCGAGATGAACGGAGTCTTGGGCCAGCAAGCGCTGCAAATGCCAAAATCCGTCTCGACCAAGCCGCCACAGGACAGGCAGCGCGGCGGATAGATCATCTGCACTAAAGTTTGCATCCCCTGCGCCCACATTCTATGTGCCTTTCATGTCCCAAGCCCCTTCGAACCCGCCAGGCCTGACCGATCGCCAAGCCCTGATCCGCAATCGTCAGCGCGCTCTGAAAGCTCCCGAGCTTTTCCTGCATGAAACCGCGCTGGACGAAGCGCAGGATCGGCTCTCTTTGGTTAACAGAACGTTTACGGAAGTGGCGATTGTCACGCCTTTCCCGCAGGTTTGGGCCGCGTTCTTTCCCGATGCCAAGATCATCCCCGACGATGAGGTTCTGGCCCTAGAGGAACAAAGCCACGACTTGGTGATCCACGCCCTGGCCTTGCATTGGGCCGACGACCCGGTGGGTCAGTTGATCCAATGTCGCCGAGCCTTGCGACCGGACGGCTTGTTTCTGGGCCTGACTTTTGGCGGCCAAACCCTGCACGAATTACGCGCCTCGCTTGGTCAGGCCGAGGTTGAGGTCACCGGGGGCATGTCGCCACGCGTTGCCCCTATGGGCGAAATTCGCGACCTTGGTGGGTTGCTGCAACGGGCCGGGTTCAACCTGCCTGTGGCGGATGCCATCCCGCTCAATACCAGTTATCAATCACCGCTCCATTTGATGCACGAGTTACGCGCCATGGGGGAAAACAATGCCCTGGCCACCCGGCTGCGCCATCCGACGCAACGAAATGTCCTGCTGCGCGCCATGCAGATCTATCACGAAAGTTTCGGCACGGATGACGGTCGCATTCCCGCGACTTTTGAGATCATCACGCTGACCGCATGGTCGCCCGATGACAGCCAACCCAAGCCGCTTCGCCCCGGTTCTGCGACGCAACGCCTCGCCGATGCGCTTGGAACCATAGAAAAGCCGCTGAAAGATTGACGTAAAGCCCTGACGCGATAGTTATTTGCCTCAAAGAGCAAGGCCAAGGACACGAAATGCCCGACATGATCAAACCAGCCGACCACCCGACGTTTCCAAAACAAAAGGTCGGAATCCTCTTGGCTAATCTCGGCACTCCGGATGCGACAGACTACTGGTCGATGCGGCGCTATTTGAACGAATTCCTGTCGGATAAACGTGTCATCGATTTTCCGGCCTGGAAATGGCAGCCCTTGCTGCAACTGATCATCCTGACCAAACGCCCGTTTTCCTCGGGCGAGGCCTATCGTTCTATCTGGAACACCGAAAAGGATGAAAGCCCGCTGATGACCATCACGCGGGATCAGACCGAGGCGATTTCAGCCAAGCTGGCAGAGCAATATGGCGATGAGGTTATGGTCGATTTCTGCATGCGCTATGGCAATCCGTCGACCAAGTCCAAGGTTGATGCCATGGTCAAAGCGGGCTGTAATCGGATCCTGTTTGTCCCGCTTTACCCTCATTACGCTGGCGCGACCTCGGCCACCGCGAATGACGAATTCTTCCGCGCGTTGATGGAGCAGAAAATGCAGCCCAGCGCCCGGACCATCGACCCTTATTTTGAGCATCCTGCCTATATCGACGCTTTGGCGAAGTCCGTCGAAGAAGGCTATGCCAAGCTGGATCACGAACCCGATTTGCTGGTGGTGTCCTATCACGGCATGCCGCAGCGCTATCTGAAAGAGGGTGATCCCTATCACTGCCAATGCCAAAAGGCCTCTCGCCTGCTGCGGGAACGTTTGGGCTGGGAGCAGGACAAGATCGTTACGACCTTCCAATCGGTCTTTGGCACCGAGGAGTGGTTGCGCCCCTACACCGTCGAACATGTGGCCGAACTGGCGAAACAGGGCAAGAAACGGATCGCTGTGATTGCGCCCGCCTTCTCTGCGGATTGCATCGAGACACTTGAAGAGATTCAGGAAGAAATCTGCGAAAGCTTCGAAGAAGCTGGGGGGGAAATTTTCAGTTATATTCCCTGTCTAAATGACCGCCCAGACCACATCGAAGCGCTGTGCCAGGTCATTAATGAGAATCTCGGCGGCTGGCTCCGTTAACGAAATTCAAAAGAAAAAGGCGGCACCGTCGCGCCGCCTTTTCCGGAATTCTGATACCAACTGGCTTAGTTGGAAGCAGCTGCCGCCAGGATAGCAACCAGCAGCAAAGGAATAACGATGCCTGCGGAAGAGGAAGAAGCTGCAGTTTCTTCAACAACTACAACAGGTTCCATGACAACGTCGTCTTTCGCATAAGAACCGGCCATTGCGGTGGATGCGGCTGCGGCGAATGCTGCGGCAAGTGCGATTTTTTTCATTTTCTTCTCCAGATAATTGCCTGCAGGTGACGGGCACCTAACAAGCTCCCAAGACTTTCCTCGTGAGTCTGTCTAAGCAGTAAACCGTTCGAAATGCAAATGACACGACTCGGAGCGATGCGCAGATCGCCGCTTTTTCGTCAAATAAGCAACACTTGAGTGCCAACTTTGGTCATGGCGAAAAGTTGTGCAATATGCTCGTTATATAGACCGATACAACCATTCGACGAACGACGCCCAATCTTACGAGTGTCGTGGGTGCCGTGGATTCGGTAATATTGCCAGCTCAGGTACAGAGCATGGGTTCCCAGCGGATTATCGGGACCGGGGCCGACAAAATCCGGCCATTCCGGATTGCGTTTGCGCATGGACGGTGTCGGGCGCCAAGACGGACCTTCGACCTTGCGGATGACCTTGGTACGACCACGGCGGGTCAGGTCTTCGGTCAGTGGAACCGAGGATGGGAAAAGGTGATAAGCCCCTGATTCTTCCCAATAATGCAGCGCCCGTGAGGTGATATCGACCAGGATTGCGCCATTGTTCAAATTGGAGAAATGCGGCTGCCAATCCAGCGTGCGAAAGCTGGAGATATTGCGCCGCACCACGGTCGAAATATCGCGTTCGATTTCTACGGTTTCCTGACCATCAACACTTTGGGCCAGAGCCGGTGCGCCGAGCACGGCCGCAGTCCCAGCCAGAAACGCGCGGCGATTGAATTGCTGTCCTGCGCTCTTCGTCATCGTCCAAACTCCTGTCAGACCTTATCAATACTTGCGGCGATAATATGGCGCGAATGCCTCAGTCGCAATTCAAACACTTGTTAACTGGCGGGCTCACGCCGATGTGGGTTTGATTGGCAACGCTTCATTCGCTATGGCTAGGCCGTCTTGAATGTATAATGAGCAGCCTCATGAACCGCCGTGCCTTTGTCGCCTTGTCCGCAGCCGCAGCTTTGACAGCCTGCACCACCACGCCGACCGATGCGCCCCTGGGCGCGGATGGGAAACCAAAAACCAGAATTTATCGGATCGGGCCTGCCAACGCCAATCGCATTCAATTCCGTATTCTTGATTCCGTGAATGCGCTGCGTCAGGCCTCGGGTGCGGCCCCGCTGAAAATGAATGCCAAGCTAAACGCAGCCGCCGCGACACATGCGCGGGATATGTCTGTGCAAAACCGTCCGTGGCATTTCGGGTCAGACGGATCATCGCCAATCGACCGCGTCAAACGCGTTGGCTATTCCGGTCGTCTTGTCGGAGAAACCATTTCCGAAACCTACGAGACCGAGCTTCAGACCCTGTCTGCTTGGATGGAAGAGGCCCATACGCGCAACGTCATTCTTGACCCAACCGCGCGCGATCTTGGCTTTTCCTGGCATCAGGAAAGCAATGGCAAGATCTGGTGGACCATGGTTATGGGCACGCCAGAACTGGCCGCAACGCCAGGTACAATTGCCGCCGCGCCAGCCGAGTCAACAGACGCGGGTTAATCCAAAAGGGTCAGGACACTAAGGATTGATCCGGATCGGGGTGCCATCCCTGACCATTGCATAGATGTCACGCATTTCGCGATTGGTGACGGTGATGCATCCTGCCGTCCAATCGCGACCCTTGCGCCGTTTGCCGTTGTTTGGCCGACCGTGAATAAAGATATCGCCACCTGGCGAACGGCCCAGCGCCTCAGCCTCGGCGATATCCTGTTCATTGGGGTATGAGATCCCGATGCTCAGATAAAACGCGCTGTTCGGGTTGCGCCGGTCGATAAAATAATCCCCCTCGGGCGTTTTGCCGTCACCGCGAACCTTCTTGTCACCAACAGGGGCAAAACCCAGCCCGAAATTGTAATCCTTCAGCACCTTATCATGGTGCAGTAGATACATTTTGCGCTCACCTTTATTGACGACAATCTGCGTCACTTCGGGGCCGTGGTAACGCTTGAACTTGGACGCACAGCCCGACAGGCCAAGCGCCAGACAAATAACCACAAGAAACTTGAAAAACTGCATCACATCGCCTCGTTTTTCGGATCAGCATATACCAATTTGGCCCAATCGAACAGGACACGTTTCTGTGACGGACCGGTCACTCCCGTGGCTGGTTTTGGGCCATCTGGGTCACCTGTTTTTCGATCTGCGACAGGCGTTCCAGCACCTCGTCGCGATAGGCATCGGTCTTGATCGTGTCCTCTTCGGCATGGGCGTCCTGCATCGAGTTCACGATCAGGCCGACCAGCAGATTCACCACCGCAAAGGTCGTGACCATGATGAAGGGCACAAAAAAGACCCAAGCATAAGGGAAGACCTCCATCACCGGTCGCACGATCCCCATGGACCAGCTTTCCAACGTCATGATCTGGAACAGGGAATAGGCGGATAGGCCCAGCGTACCAAACCATTCGGGAAAGGCATCGCCGAACAGCCGGGTCGCGATAACCGCGCCAATGTAAAAGATAATCGCCATCAACAGGAACACACTGCCCATGCCGGGCAGAGCAGTGACAAACCCTTCGACCACGCGGCGCAACCGTGGCGCGGCAGAGATCACGCGCATGACGCGGAAAATACGCAACGCCCGCAAGACAGAAACCCCCTGCCCCGCCGGGATCAGGGCAATGGCAACAATCGCAAAGTCGAACAGGTTCCAACCGCTGCGAAAAAACCCGAACCCGCGAGCAAAGAGCTTGATGGCAATCTCGACAACAAAGATCGCCAGGCAGAGCGCATCAATCAGCCTGATCACCCCGCCCCAGTTCTGCATGAGCGTGTCTGATGTTTCCATCCCCAGCACGATGGCGTTGATGATGATGACACCGATAATCGTGTTCTGGACCCAAACCTGATCCAGCCAATTCCCAAGACGTTCGCGCAATGTCTTACCCTTTGAATTCCAGTTCCGCTGCCAGTTCTACATGGGTGGACCAACGGAATTGGTCCACCACCTGCACCCAATTCAGCGCATAACCGCTGGCCACCAGACGGGCCGCGTCCCGCGCAAAGGTCACTGGGTTGCAGGACACAAAGGCAATTCGCGGAATCTGGCAACGTGCCAATTGTTCCACCTGCGCCTCGGCCCCGGCGCGGGGTGGGTCGATGACCACCCCGTCAAAGCGCGCCAGTTCATCCGGCAAAAGCGGATTGCGAAACAGGTCGCGCGCCTCATGGGTCACGTGTTTCAGGCCTTGGGCATTGCGCCAACCGAGGTCGAGCGCCTTGGTCATCGCCTTGTCGCCTTCCACCGCATGAACGCGGGCGTCTTGGGCGATTGGCAGGGCAAAGGTGCCGCAGCCTGCAAACAGATCCGCCACATGTTTCACGGGGCCTAGAGCCTCGCGAACCGAGGCCAATAGCGCCGCCTCACCCTGCGGGGTGGCTTGCAAAAAGGCACCGGGGGGCGGTGTGACATCGGCCACGCCAAAGCGCTGAACAGGCGGTAGACGGGTCAGAGCCTCATCATCCCAGGTGATCCGTGCCAGATCATATTTGCGCCCAAGCGCGCCCAGCGCCTCGCGCAAGGGGGAATCCACCGGCTTGCCGCCCGTGACCGAGATATCGAGGCCCGACAGGCTTTCGGTTACAAGAACCGACAGCTCGCCTTTACGGCTGGCCCCCAGAACGGCCAGCTCTTCGACCAAAGGCAAAGAGGCTGCGATCTTGGGCGAGACCAGCTGACAATCCGGGGTTTCAACCACAATGTCAGAGCCCTTGCGATGGAACCCGGCCAAGGCCCCCTTTTTGGTGCGTTTCGCCGAAAAGGACGCGCGGCGGCGCGACCCCGGGGGCGAGGTCAGGCAGGCACGAATTTCAGTCTTGAGCCCTTGGGCCTCCAAAGCACGGGCAACAACATCGGTCTTCCAGGCGCTGGCAAAGGCATCTGACGCATGTTGTAACTGACATCCACCGCAGGATTTCGCATGGCGGCAGGGTGCTTTGACCCGATCATCCGACGGGGTCACGATTTTCGGCGCGGCCATGATGCCGTTTTCCACGACACCTTCGACCACCTCACCGGGCAATGTTGCGGGCACAAATATCGGACCTGCGGCGATCCCGTCGCCCTTGTGGCCCAATCTCTCGATTGTCACTTGCTGCATAGGGGGCCTATTGCCCCGAAACATGCACCGCGTCGAGTGTTTTTAGAAGATCGCGCACCTGTCGAGGGCTTTGCAGGTGAAAAACCGCCTTGTCAGAGCCTGCTTTTGCCATCAGCGCCAAATTATTGGCCCGGCCTGTGTTCCGCGTGTTCCAAATCCATTGCCAGAACTCGAGGCTGAACTGTTCGGGGCACCCATCCGGCAGGTCCGGTCGGTTGCGCCCATAGTCGCGCAAAGTGCGCCAGAACACGCGCCACGCGCGAAACCACAAAGGGAAGTCGAGCACGATCAGCGTATCCGCCCGGTCAAGCCGGTGGTCATAGCTTGCCGACAATCCGCCCTCTAATATCCAAGCCTCACTGATCTCGACCGCGTGGACCATTGCCAGCTTGTCAGCTTTGTCACGCTCGACCCAGCCGGGTTTCCAATGGATCATATCCATGTGCTGCACCGGCAATCCGGTCTTTTGACCCATGGCGCGGGCCAGATAGGATTTGCCGGCACCGGGTTGGCCGACAATCATGACACGTTTCATTCATTCAGCCGCCTCTTGCGCATCAATGAAACCACCCGATTGCCGCGCCCAGAACCGTGCATAGAGACCATTTTGCGCCAAAAGCGCGTCATGACTGCCCTGTTCGGCAATGCGACCCTGATCCAGCACAATGATACGATCCATCTGCGCGATGGTCGAAAGTCGATGCGCGATGGCCAGCACGGTTTTGCCTTTCATAACCTCAGTCAGCGCTTCCTGAATCTCGGCCTCAACCTCGGAATCAAGCGCGCTTGTCGCTTCGTCCAGCACGAGGATCGGCGCGTCTTTCAGAATGGCACGGGCAAGGGCAATGCGCTGACGCTGCCCCCCTGACAGTTTGACCCCGCGTTCGCCCAGCCGTGCGTCATAACCTTCGCGCCCTTCGTGATCTTTAAGCTCACCGATGAACTCATGCGCCGAGGCGCGGCGGGCGGCCTCATAAACCTCTTCGTCACTGGCATCGGGGCGACCGTAACGGATGTTTTCCATGGCCGAGCGATTGAACATCGCAGTTTCCTGCGTGACCATGCCAATCGCCTCGCGCAGACTGTCCTGTGTGATCGCCTGAACATCCTGACCATCAATGGAAATAGACCCTGTTTCACGGTCAAACAGCCGCAAGAGCAAAGCAACCAGTGTCGACTTCCCGGCACCAGAGGCACCGACAACGGCCAGTTTTTCGCCCGGTTTGACGGTCAATTCGATGTCTTTGACACCACCAGTCACACCACCATAGGCAAAGCCCACTTTGTCAAACTGGATCTCGCCACCAGCGATCTTCAAAGGCACGGCATTTGCCGCGTCCTGTACGCGTTGCGCCGGGGCCAGCGTCTTCATGCCATTTTCAACCTCACCGAGGTTGGAATAGAGCCCCATCAGGGTGAAACTGACCCAGCCGGTCATTTGCGACACCCGCACAGCTACAGCAGCGGTTGCAACAATGTCGCCCGTGCTGGCGCCCCCATTGCTCCACAAAACCAGCGAAGTGCCTGCAAGCAGAACCGGCAAGGCTCCGGCTAGCAGCATCAGGAAAAACCGAAAACTCGCCGAAAGAGCGCCAAAGGCCAGCGCCTTTTCCCGCAAGCCGACCATCGCCTGTTGCGCCGCCTGTTCCTCGTGACGGTCCGAGGCAAAGAGTTTGACGGTTTTGATATTGGTGATTGTATCCACCACCTGCCCGCTGACATTGGCCCGCGCCCCGGCCCGCGCGGCCGAGCGTTTGCGGATACGCGGCAGGTACCAGCGGATCAGGGCGAAATAGCCAATCAACCACAGTGCAAACACGATCAAAACCCGCGCATCAATCGCCGCTAGTAGGATGAAAGACCCCGCCAGCGAGGCGCAGGCAAAGACAATCGCGCTGATCGCTTCGGACACTACCATGGTCAGCGAATTGGCGGTCTGCATCTGTTTCTGAGCAATCCGCCCGGCAAAATCATTGTCGAAAAAGGTCACCGACTGACCCAAAGTCCAACGGTTCAACCGAGACAGCACGAGTGCAGGCAGGTTGGGCATGACGACATAATTGTTGGCGACCGACGACATGCCGAACAGGATTGGACGCAGAACAACAAAGAACCCGACAACCCCAAGGATAAAACCCAGATTTGCCGCGCTAAAGAACGCCTCAGGGCCCAGGGCGACGGCCTTGTCGACAACGGCCCCCATGAAATAGGCGGTCGCGGCCTCCATCCCGCCGGCCAAGGCCGACAGGATGGCGGCAACGCATATCATTGGCCAGGCCCCGCGCAGACCCCAGCGGATAAAGGCCCAAAGGGTCGCAGGCGGTGGCGTGTCATCCACCGCAAAGGGTTGGATCAAATCCGAAATCTTCACTCTGCTGCCCCTTTTTGCCTGTTTTCCTGATCATCCGGGTCCATAAACCCGCCAGATTGGCGCGCCCAGAACCCAGCATATAGTCCGCCTTGTGCCAAAAGCACGTCATGGCTGCCCTGTTCAACGATACGCCCCTGATCCAGCACCAGAATGCGATCCATCTGCGCAATCGTGCTCAGCCGGTGCGCAATCGCAATCACAGTCTTACCCTGCATCATGCCATAAAGTGTCTGTTGAATGGCGGCCTCAACCTCGCTGTCCAAGGCACTTGTCGCCTCGTCCAACAACAGGATCGGCGCATCCTTGAGGATCACCCGCGCCAGGCTGATCCGCTGTCGCTGCCCTCCGGACAGTTTCACACCGCGTTCGCCGACATGCGCGTCATAGCCCTTGCGCCCTTTCGGGTCCTCGAGATCCATGATGAACTCATGCGCCTGTGCCTGTTTGGCAGCCTCGATCATCTGTTCTTCGCTGGCATTGGGGCGACCATAGAGAATGTTGTCGCGCACCGAGCGATGCAGCAGGGAACTGTCCTGCTGCACCATGCCGATGCTCAGACGCAGGCTGTCTTGCGTGACCTGTGTGATGTCCTGACCATCAATCAGGATCACGCCCTTTTCGGCGTCATAGAACCGCAAGAGGAGTTTGACCAAAGTCGACTTACCCGCGCCTGATCTGCCGACAAGACCGATTTTTTCGCCCGGTTGAATGTCGATGGAGACATTGTCCAAACCGCCGGATTCCCGCCCATAGTGGTGTGTTAGAGACTGAACTTGCACATGTCCGGCCGCAAAATCCAACGGCAGCGCGTCGCGATCATCCACCAATTTGATCGGCTGTGCGATGGTCTCCATCCCCTCCTTGACCACCCCCATTTCGCGAAACAGCGTCGTCAGGGCCCACATGATCCAGCCGGTCATGGCGTTCAGCCGCAAAGTCAGCGCCGTCGCTGCGGCAACCGCCCCTGTACTGGCTGACCCCTGCATCCAAAGCGCAATCGCCCAACCGACAACACCAACGATCAGCAAGCCATTCAGGCTGACCAGGGTCACATCCATGATGGTGTAGAGCCGCATTTCCTTTTGAAAGGTCTGGCGGGTGTTTTCGATGGCATCACGGGCATACTCCATTTCGCGGTCGTGATGGGCAAACATCTTGACCGAATGGATGTTGGAATAGGCATCTACGACGCGCCCGTTAAACTCGCTCCGCGCATCAGACGAGGCCTGAGAGGCTGGGGAAACGCGCGTGATCGTCCAGCGCAACAGAACGCCGTAAAGCGTGAGCCAGATGATCAACGGGATCATCAAGCGCGGATCAGCATCGCCCAACATAACCATCGCGCCAACCACATAGGCCAAAGCAAAGGTGATGGCGTCAAAGACCTGGAACATGACCTCACCCGCAGCAGGCGGAGTTTGCATGATCCGGTTGGAAATCCGCCCGGCAAAGTCATTTTCAAACCATCCAACAGACTGGCGCAGCACATGATTATGGGCGCGCCAACGGATCAAAGACCCGAAATTGGGCAAAATCGCGTTGTTGAGCAGCAGCACATCCAACGCCTGAACAAGCGGGCGGATCACAAGGATAAAGGCGGCCAAAGCCAGCAGCCAAAACCCGTTTTCCGCCCAGGCGGTGGCAGGATCGCCAGTCAGGATGTCGACAACCCAGCCCATGGCCCAGATCAGGCCGATTTCGACCGCTGCTACGACCACGGATAGCAAGGCAGCCACCGTAAAGATGTGTTTGAACGGCTGCGAATACCCGGCAAGAAACGGAATCACCCGCGTCGGCGGCGTGTCGGTTTTTTCGTAGTCGCAGTACGGATTTACAAGATTTTCAAAGAAGCGGAACATAAGGAGGCCCTCAAAACAGGCAAAAATATCAACGATGGAAGTCGGTCAGGCTGAACCTAACCGCACAAGCAGACAGGGTCAGCGAAAGCTGGGTACAATCCTGTCTGTCATCATCGTCGATCCTCCAAATGGGTTCGCCTTCTGATAGCGCAGAAATTTTTGTCTGTCACCCCTTGTTGTGGGATGAGAGCAATTCCGCCTTTGACAGGATAAAGTCGGACGCGATCCATGCCGCCTCAAGCTCTTTCAATCGCACGCCCAAGGCTGCGCCGGAAAAGTCGGGCATAAGATCCTTGGCTGTGATTGGAAACTTGGCGGTCTCTGCGGCCTCAAGGGCCCTGTAATCCGGCAAGGTCACAGGTTGCTCTAGGCTCGCGGCCTGCATGGCCAATGCTTCGCAAGCCGCACGCGCACCATGGCGATAGGCCAATTCGCGCGATGGTTCCTGAGCCGAAATCAGTCTCTGATACAGCTCAATTTGTCTCTGCTGGACTTTGGACAGGCGCAGCGAAGCCCCATCAACAAACCCAAGCGTCACCAGACGCCGCAACCCATCAGGTGCAAGTTTCAGGGTACCTTCATTCATCACCAACGGGCCAAGCGGTTTGGCAACGGCCCCCGGCAGAACCCGGGCCAAAACGCCGGTTTGTTCCATCACGGAAACGGCCATTGTCGGATCAGGGGCCGAGAGCAATTTGACGATTTCGCTGCCCACCCGTTCCCGAGACAGTTGTTCAAGCCCGTCCAGATTCGACGCAATCGCCGACAGGGCCTCAGCATCCATGCCTTCGGACGGATCACCATACCAAGCGGCAAAACGAAAGAATCGAAGGATACGCAGATAATCCTCACGAATGCGGCGATCCGCGTCCTCGATGAACCTAAGCCGGCGCGCTTTGAGGTCGGGAAGCCCGCCCAAAGGGTCAATCACCCGCCCTGTGCGATCTGCATAGAGCGCGTTCATGGTGAAATCCCGGCGGATGGCGTCTTCGGCTACCTCATCCGCAAATCGGATCACAGCGCGGCGCCCATCAGTCTCTATATCAGCCCGAAACGTGGTTATTTCATATGGCTCACCCCCTGAGACCACGGTGATTGTGCCATGGTCGATCCCGGTTGGAATGGCCTTGAGCCCCACCTTTTTGGCCAGTTCCATGACCTTTTGCGGCCGCGCATCGGTCGAGATATCAACATCGGCCACCGGCGCGCCGAGCAAAGCGTTACGCACACAACCACCGACGGCAAGAGCTTGAAAACCGGCCTCTTCCAGCATCGACATTACCCGCTGCGCCCCATCAGCCAGCAACCAATCACCGGTGATCCGTTCCATCACGACACCCTGTCGGCCAAACCACGCAAGATGCGCGCGGTTGCGCCCCAAATGTAATAAGGGCCAAAAGGAGCGGTGTAGTAGTGCCGACGGCACCCTTGCCAGCGGCGCGACTGCACCGTGAAACAGGCTGGATTGGTCACATGGTCAAACGGCACGGCAAAGACCTCGTCCACTTCGCCAGGCTCTGGTTTGACCTCAAATGTGTCTCTAACCAAGCCCAAAACGGGGGTGATGGTGAAGCTGGTCACTGTCTCATGGGTCGGCAATGTTCCCAGAACCTGCACATTGTCAGGCTTTAGCCCAATCTCTTCATCCGCCTCGCGCAAAGCTGCAGCGACAACGTCTGCATCACCTTCATCCTGCTTACCGCCAGGAAAGGCGATTTGACCGGGATGGTGTTTCAACCTTGAGGACCGTTTGGTCAGGATCAGCTCCAGCCCATTCGCCCCCTGTTGAAAGGCCATAAGCACCCCAGCCGGGCGCAATTTGCGACCCGGGGGGAGCGTCACATCAGGGTTGAGATCGAAATCAGAGGAAGGGGCCGAGCGATCGCCCAGCGCCCTTTTTAGTCTCTCTATCTGCTCACTTGCCGCCATTTTCTGCCTCGAACCCAACTGTCTTTGGGTCGAGAACATAATGCGCTGAGCAGAACTGGCAATCGGCTGTGACCGTGCCCTCGGGTGTGGTCATCTTTTCGATGTCCTTGGCCGAATAGATCGACAGGCTTTGGCGCACGCGATCCTCGGAACAGGTGCACCCAAATTGCACCGGCTGCGCATCGTAAACCCGTGGCTGTTCCTCGTGAAACAGGCGAGTCAACAGCTCGGTCGGCGTGACATTGGGCCCGATCAATTCCAGATCCTCAACCGTGTTGAGGTGAAAATTCACGCGGTTCCAATTTTCTTCAACCTCATCCGCTGTTGCCTCGGGCTGCGCCAGAACATGTTCCGCGCCTTTCAAAAGGGGCGATGCCTTGGGCAATTGCTGCAACATGATGCCACCGGCGCGCCAATGCTCTGGCACACCGGGTTCCATCGACTTGCCAAAAGAGAGCGAGAACCGGGTCGGCAATTGCTCGGACTGGGCAAAATAGGTCGTCGCACAATCCGCGAGGCTGTCACCGGACAGGCCTGTGATCCCCTGATAAGGTTTTGTGCCGTCACCCTGGTCAATCAGGATGGCAAAATAGCCCTCATTGCCCAACTGCTTGAACGGGGTCTCGTCGGTAAGGCGATCCTTGTCAAAGCTGGCATAGGCACGAATACGTGCCGGTTCGCCCTCTTTTTCAGGACCATAATAGTCGGTCGCAATCATGCGCACCGCACCTTTGGTCTGCACCTGCAGCGACAATTTCCACTTCAGCTTGATCGTTTGACCAATCAACGCCGTGAGCAAAGCCATCTCGGCCACCAGCGCCTCGACCGAGGCTGGGTAAGCGTGCTGTTTCAACACGCCGGACAAGACACCATCCAGACGCGCCACACGGCCGCGCATGTCGGTGTTATCAAGCTGAAAGGGCAGGACGGTATCGTCCCAAGCGATTTTGGTACCAATGCTCATGGGGTTTCCTTACGTGCCTTGGAATGGCATATCGCAGCCATATAGGCACGATCAAGCCAAAGGCAAAGGGGCAAGATATGACAATGCGCTTTGGAACACCGCCAGAACGCGGTCGCCGCTATGTTTTGCGCCCGGGAGTCTATGCCATTCTGCCCAAGGATGGACGGCTTTTGCTGACCGAACAGGCCCCCGGCCCGGAAATCCAGCTGCCGGGGGGCGGCATCGATCCGGGTGAATCCCCGATTGTCGCGCTACATCGCGAAGTCGAGGAAGAAACCGGTTGGTGTATTGGTCGTCCCACACGGTTGGGTGCGTTTCGTCGTTTCACCTATATGCCGGAATATGACCTTTGGGCCGAAAAGCTTTGCACAATCTATGCCGCGCGACCAATTCATCGGCGGGGAGACCCGACCGAGGCCGGGCATCGAGCGCTGTGGATGACGCCGAAACACGCTGTTCATGCGTTGGAGAACACCGGCGATGCGCATTTTGTTCAGGTCTTTTGCCTGTAGCCGCGGATCACCCTTCGGCGCGATCCTTGAGAATGTCGAATTCCAACAACGCGGCCGATACATCGTCACCCAGCTTGCTCGGATCCTCCATCTGCGAGGTCAAACGCCAGAACATATCCTCAACCAAGTCAGAACCCTGCCCGCATTTCGCGGCCTCGATGAACAGTTGCGCGAGGCCGTCTTCGCCCAGCATCTCTCCGTTTTTCATCACGGCCTCGGTAAAACCGTCTGAATAGAGTAGCAACATATCACCGCTTTCGAGACGGAATTCATGCTGATCATAGTCAACATGATCCACCAAACCGATAGGCAGCCCGCCATCACCAACGAAATCCACCTGCCCATTGGCGCGGAGAACCATGGGTGGGGAATGCCCAGCCTGTACCATCCGCACGCGACCTGTTTGCAGATCAACGGCGACATAGGCCATGGTCAGATATTCCTCGACACCGGGATCTGCGACCAGACGCTGGTTCAACAAACGCGCGGTTTCTGCCGGTTCGCGCATGGCATAAAAGCGATCAAACCGCTTTTCCAAAGCAATATTTTGATCTGGGAAATTGCTGGAAAGATAGCCAGCCACGCGCGCCGTCACCATGGCCGAGGTGATACCGTGCCCAGACACGTCAATATTATAAAGGCCGAGACGGTCATATCCGGGACGGAACATGCCAACCAGGTCACCGCCAACATGACCGCAGGGGCGTAGCAACAGGCTGACCCGCGAGGTTGCTGTTTCGCAAACCCGCTCCGGCACCAGTGATTGCTGGATTGTGCGCGCCTGACGTAGGTCTTTATCAATCGCCTCGTGAATTTCCTGAAGCTCGTTCAGCGCGTCGGACACCTGCCGGTTCTTTTCCGACAACTGCCGCTCCATGTCCAAAACCCGCGCGCCTGCATTGATCCGGGCGCGCAATTCGTGTGAATTCACCGGTTTGGTCAGGAAATCATCCGCCCCGGCATCCAGGCCCTGCGCGACATCGCCCTTTTCGCTTTTGGAGGTCAGCAGGATGAAATAGCCATAACTGTCGCGCTGCATATCCCGGAAACGGCGACACAGCTCCAAACCATCCATTTCCGGCATCATCCAGTCGGACAAGACCAGATCGGGCTGTTCCCGTTCGCAAATATCCAACGCCTCGACACCAGATTCGGCTGTCAGGACTTTGTAACCCAGACGCCCTAACATGGCGGTCATGATGCGCAATTGCAGACGGCTGTCATCAACGATCAGCACAACACGCACGGCACCACTATGCGTATCTGGATTGTTGATAGGGTCCGGTTGCACGGCGATTCCTTTGATACGTGCGGCAATTCTTGGACATTGCTACCGGCTGACCCTTAACGCCGACTGAATGGTAAAATGCTACTAAATGCATTTGTTGCTAAATGCCTTAGCGATCGAAACCTTCTGTTCACCTTGTGGGTTTTATTGTGCCCGCAGGAGGTGCCCCATGATCGATTGGTCGCGCGTAGAAGAGCTGGTGGAAGAGATCGGAGCCGAGGATTTCGGTGAGGTGGTCGAGCTGTTTCTTGACGAGGTCGAAAGCGCAATCGTTGCCTTTGAAGGGGCAGCGGATGACCCGACCACGGTCGAAGAGCAGATGCATTTCCTCAAGGGCGCGTCACTGAACCTGGGCTTTGAAAGCTTGGCCCAGCTTTGTCTCAAGGGTGAACGCGCCGCGTCGTCAGGCCAGGTTGCGGTCGTTGCCCCTGCCGAAGTGCGCCAAGTCTTTGATGCATCGCGCACCCAGTTTCTGGAAGGGTTACCAGCACGTTTGGCGGCTTGATTTTGACACGGTTCAAGCCAACCGCCGGGCTGACCAATCAAATTACAAACTGTGCCAGCGTCTCATCATCAGTGATGTCCTGATAGGTGAACCCATTTGCATCCAAACGTTCGAAAAGCTGGGTGAATTGTTCTGGGTCGCTGGTTTCGATCCCGATCAGAACAGAGCCAAAGTTGCGGGCAGACTTCTTGAGATACTCAAACCGGGCGATATCGTCATCAGGCCCCAAGAGCCCCAAAAAGTCTTTGAGCGCGCCAGGACGCTGCGGCAGGCGCAGAATGAAATACTTTTTCACCCCGGAATAGCGCTGCGCCCGCTCTTTGACCTCAGGCAGGCGTTCGAAATCAAAATTGCCGCCAGACGCCACGCAAACAACCGTGCGACCGCGGATGGCCTGACCCAGATCCTTGAGCGCATCAATCGATAGAGCGCCGGCAGGCTCTAGCACGATACCCTCGACATTGAGCATTTCGATCATCGTCGTGCAAAGCCGGTCCTCGGCAATGGTCAGGGTGTTGGCCAGACCAACCCCCTTCAGGGCGGCAAAGGTCTTGGCCCCGATCCGGGCCACCGCAGCGCCATCAGCAAATGTGTCAACCCGCGGCAGAGCCACCGGTTTACCCGCCTGCAAGGCCGCCCGAAGACAGGCGCCACCGGACGGCTCCACAAAGGTGTATTGTGTCTGCGTCCCGAAATAAGACAGCACGCCCGAGCTAAGCCCGCCGCCCCCCACCGGGATCACCATGTGATCGGGAACGCGGCCCAATTGCTGTTCGACCTCGACAGCAACGCTGGCCTGACCTTCGATGACATCCTCATCGTCAAAGGGCGACAGAAAATGCCCGCCCTCTTCCGCGCAAAACGACTGAGCCGCTGCAAGACAATCATCAAAATAGTCACCAACCAGGCGAATTTCGACACTATCCCCGCCGAACATGCCGGTTTTTTGGATCTTTTGCTGCGGCGTCGTCACCGGCATAAAGATGACGCCCCGAACCCCAAAATGGCGGCACATATAGGCCACGCCCTGCGCGTGATTGCCCGCACTGGCACAAACAAACAGATCTTTTCCCTGCTGTTTGCGCATCGCGTTAAAAGCGCCGCGCAATTTGTAGCTGCGCACCGGGCTCAGGTCTTCGCGCTTGAGCCAGATATCGGCGTCAAAGCGTTGCGAAAGATGGTCATTGCGCAAAAGAGGCGTTTCGGGAAACACCTCTCGCATGGCTTTGGTGGCCTGGCGGGCCTGATCTTGAAAATCACTCATGCCCAAGCAGTGACCCAGACTGTGCCCTGGCGCAAGTCAGTCAATGGAGCGACCCTCGACATAGTGGCCGTAAAAGGTGGTCAAGACACTGACATTGACCAGCGCCAAGCCAAGGCTAACCGGGAAAGAGACAGCAAACCCGAGCGTCGCACTGATCAAGGAGATCGCCCAAACCACAAGCTGAAACAGGATGTTCACACCAAAAGACACCAGCATCAGCACCAGAATATCCGCGGTTGAATCCTCGGTCGCCTGAAAGGCCTCGCTCAGCCCAATTGGTTTGCCAATAGCGGCCGCTGGCAGAATGACAATCACCCGATACATGGCCACGGCAACCAACAGGTAAAGACCCAGCATCACGACGACTCCGACGACGGGAATGGCCATGAAAAGCGCAGCAACCATTCCAACCGGAATGGCCAAGAGCAAACCGATGATGACCAGCATGATGCTGCGACCGAGATATCCCAGAACCGCGCCAAAGTGAAAACTCGGAATCCAGCTTTGCGGGTATTCCTCAAGCAGAACAAACCGGTGCCAATTCACAATTACGGATAGCATCGTCAGAACCGCAAACAGCCAAACGACAAGCAATTTGCCAGAGAATCCCGGTTGAAGAAGGAGTTGCCCCATCTGTTCAGGGTCGGATGTGGCCATCAATTCCAAAGCCGATCCGCGCAGCACAAGAAAGGCAACAGCAAGGATCAAAGCAACGGGAATCAACCCGATCTGAACTGCTTGGAACCAATTCCGACAGACCATCAGGAACGAATGTCTGAATATCAACCAACCCTTCATGGCACCCTCACCGCTTTAAAATGCCTCAAATGGCTACCACACCGGCCTTATGCGTCAACCACATGACTTGCCCCTAGGGTCAAAAACAGCTACTCCGCGCCAAATCCCATCAAAGGACAGTTCCATGACCGCGCCCAAGAAAGTTGTGCTGGCCTACTCCGGCGGCCTCGATACCTCGATCATCCTGAAATGGTTGCAGACCGAATATGGCTGCGAAGTGGTGACATTCACCGCTGACCTAGGTCAGGGCGAAGAGCTTGAACCAGCCCGCAAAAAGGCTGAGATTCTGGGCATCAAGCCCGAGAACATCTTTATCGAAGATCTGCGCGAAGAGTTCGTGCGTGATTTTGTTTTCCCGATGTTCCGTGCCAATGCCGAATACGAAGGTCTTTACTTGCTGGGCACCTCGATTGCGCGTCCGCTGATTTCCAAACGTCTGGTTGAGATCGCCGCGCAGACCGGGGCCGACGCTGTGTCGCACGGTGCCACCGGCAAGGGCAACGATCAGGTGCGTTTCGAACTGGCCGCCTATGCGCTGAACCCTGAAATCGCCGTGATCGCGCCGTGGCGTGAATGGGATCTGGGCAGCCGTACCAAGCTGATCGAATTCGCTGAAAAACATCAGATTCCGATCGCCAAGGACAAGCGCGGCGAAGCGCCCTTCTCGGTCGATGCGAACCTGCTGCACACATCGTCTGAGGGCAAAGTGCTTGAGGATCCGGCGGAAATGGCGCCGGATTACGTCTTCCAGCGCACCGTTGCGCCAGAGGATGCACCAAACGAGCCGGAATTCATCGAAGTTGGTTTTGAATGCGGCGACGCGGTTTCGATCAATGGCGAAGCGATGAGCCCCGCCACCATCCTGACCAAGCTGAACGAGTTGGGCGGTAAACATGGCATTGGCCGCCTCGACTTTGTTGAGAACCGCTTTGTTGGCATGAAGTCCCGCGGCATTTACGAGACCCCCGGCGGCACCGTGCTGCTTGAGGCGCATCGTGGCATCGAGCAAATCACTCTCGATGCCGGCGCGGGCCACCTCAAGGACAGCCTGATGCCGCGTTACGCCGAGCTGATCTATAACGGCTTCTGGTTCTCGCCCGAGCGCGAGATGCTGCAGGCCGCCATCGACAAATCGCAAGAGAACGTCACCGGCACCGTGCGTCTGAAACTCTACAAAGGCTCTGCCACCTGTGTGGGCCGTTGGTCGGACAACCATTCCCTCTACTCCGAGGAACACGTGACCTTCGAAGACGATATGGGCGCCTATGACCAAACCGACGCGCAGGGCTTTATCCAGCTCAACGCGCTGCGCCTGAAACTGCTGGCCGCGCGGGACCGTCGCACCAAAGGCTAAGCCTCTGTTACACGTGAAACAATCGACGCCTCGGGGGTGACCCTGGGGCGTTTTCTTTTTCCCGCAACGTCAGACTTGCCCGAACGACATCTGCACCCTACCGAACAGAAAACGATGGGGATATCGCGATGCTGCAAGAGCTGCTGCCACGCCTGCAACAGGGGCTAGAGAGCAAGAGTTTTGACGGGTCATTGAAATTCGATTGCGGCGAGGATGGCGTGATCGTCCTGGCCGATGGCACAGCCAGCGATCAGGATCGTGACACGGATTGCACACTCAGGCTTTCAGCTGACAATCTCATGCAATTGCTGGCCGGAAAACTGAACCCGATGACCGCCGTCATGATGGGCAAGATCAAGATTTCAGGGAATCCGAAGGTGGCGATGTCTCTGGCGGATCTTCTGAAAGGTTAGTTTTGCCCTCAGCGGGCTCGGTATCTGGGTCACTGAACAGCCGTTTTGCCAGCTGCCGCAGCTCGGTCTTGGTTTTCTCACTTCGAAGGGAGGCCGTCGCAGCGGTTTTCGGGGCAACACCAGAGGCCTTGAACAAAGGCGAGGTTGCCTTGGCCAATCCAACCGCATTTGGAGCTGTGACGACACCGCGCGCCACCAATCGCGACATCAGACCCGAGGCCTCGGCCGCGCTGACCTTTAGAGATTGCTGAAGCAAGTCGACAGACACCCGGTTTTGCGCCCGCGCCATGGCCACCGCCCAGATATATTTGGGTGAAGCGGCAGGGATCGCTGCCGGAGCCGCCTTGGCTGGCAGAGGTATAGGAACTGCAGCGGTTACCGCCGTTCCAAGGGTGAGATTCAAAAAGTCACGTCTTTTCATGGACCTGATATGGGAAGCCACCCGCAACCCTGCATGGGGAGAACCGCAAGGGCTTTCCCGCTTACAGTTTTTTCGCCCCTAGTTCCGCATAGATAGGCATCGCCTGGTCACACAGCGCCTGGGCCTCTGGTGAAAGCTCTGGCAACACCCCCTCGGCCCGGGCAAAACCTGTGCTTTTATGCACCGCCCCGTACCAATGCGCCGCCCAGACCCCGTCAAAATCACGCGGGCCTGCCTGCCAACTCAGCATCGCCGGGTCGAATTCCAACCCGATCACATCACACAATTTGCGCAACATCCCTTCGGGGTCACGGCGAATATCGGCGCTGTCGATCACCGGGCCGGGGAAACGTTCATAAATCTCTAGCTGTTGTTGAAACCCGATATCCCAAAAACTCGGGTTTTCCCGCTTTGCCGCATATGAGGCAATCACCCGCGCCGGGTGCCGGATCAGATGCACATTCACGCAATCCTCTGCCCAATCAAGCGGGGTATCCTCCATATGGATGCCCATATGTTTCATGTACCAATGTTCTTTCCCATCTGGCACTGGTCCGGCGATTTGGGCTGAAACAGAGACTGAATCAGCATCATGCCGCGCAATAATCTCATCCCGCATCGGGTGATCTATTCCGCTGCGTTTGAGGTAGGCCGCATAAAACGGTTCATCCCAGGCGGCAAAGTCCGCCCGGTTGCCAAAGGCATACATCATCGCCGTCGACAGATTGCGCGGCCCGCTCCACATGGCGATTTTCATGACGTCACCAACTCTTTGTAGAGCGCGCGCAGACGCAAAGTGACTGGCCCGGCCTCTCCGTTACCGATCTGGCGTCCGTCAATCTCGCTCACCGGGGTTTGCGCGCCAAATGTACCGGTTAAAAACGCCTCATCCGCGCCGTAGGTATCGACCAGGCTATAGTTGCGCTCAAAAACCGGGATGTCATTGGTACGGCACAGATCAATCACCTTCTGACGGGTGATTCCGTTCATGCAGTAATCCCCGGTGCTGGTCCAAACCGCCCCTTTGCGCACGATGAAAAAGTTACAGGCATTCGTGGTGTTCACAAAACCATGCACGTCGAGCATCAGCGCCTCATCTGCGCCGGCCTTTTCAGCGGCGATACAGGCAAGGATGCAGTTGAGCTTGGAATGCGAATTCAGTTTCGGGTCTTGTGTCATCGGCAATCCGCGCTGATGCGGCACCGTCGCGAGGCGCAGCGGGCGCGGGATCGAGGGTTTGGAATGCTCCATGATGATCACAACGGTCGGCCCCTGTTGGCTGAGCGATGGATGCTGAAAGGGTCGCGTTTTGACCCCGCGCGTCACCATCAAACGGGCATGGGCATCACTCTCCATCCCATTGGATTTACGTGTTTCTTCCAGCGCAGCAATCACCGCGCCCCGCTCCATCCCAATGTCGAGATCAATGGCTTTGGCGGCTTCAAACAGGCGGTCCATATGCTCATCCAGGAATGCCCAGCGCCCATTATAAAGCCGCAGCCCCTCCCAAACACCGTCCCCCAGCATAAAGCCGGAATCGAACACGCTGACCATCGCCTCTGCGCGTGGCTTGAGAGTGCCATTCACCCAAATCAACACGTTGTCATTGCGCGCATCTTCCTGCGCCTGATGTGTTGAAACCTCTGTCATTGTGGAATCCTTTATTGCCGACCACTTCACCGGTCTTCACCAAGCGGTGAGATCACATGACAGTGCATTGTTGGAGAGGTCAACATTGTGCAGGGTTGCCACAAAAGGAGATTGCCATGCGTATGCTAACCCGTGCCCGCCCTATTGCTTTGATGCTGTTGATGTCCCTTGGTTTTGCGGCCCAGGGCTCTGACGCTTTGGCGGATGAGATCGTTGTTGCGGGGGGATGTTTCTGGTGCGTGGAATCAGATTTTGAATCCGTTCGAGGGGTCAAGGGCGCTGTATCTGGCTATACCGGCGGCCATGTCGCCAACCCGACTTACAAGCAAGTCACGCGCGGCGGCAGCGGCCATTATGAAGCCGTGAAAATCACCTTTAACGCCTCGCAAGTCTCGCAACGTCAACTCTACGATCTGTTTTTCCGCTCGGTTGACCCCACTGATGCAGGGGGTCAGTTCTGCGACCGAGGCGACAGCTATCGCACCGCGATTTTTGTCTCTAACGATGCCCAAAAGCGAGATGCAGAGGCCGCGAAAAAAGCAGCATCCGCCGCCCTTGGACGCACGATTGTAACCCCAATCCTGCCCGCAGGCGCGTTTTTCGAGGCTGAGGGGTATCATCAGGACTATTACAAAGGCACCAAACGCGTGCTGACCCGTTTTGGCCCGATCAAACAGAAAGACGCGTACAAGAAATACCGCAACGCCTGTGGTCGCGATCAGCGCGTCAAAGAGCTGTGGGGGTCTGAGGCCGCCTTTGCAAAATAGAGACTAACTATGCAGGAAAGGCCGTTTCAACCTCAGCCTTGGTTGGAATCACATCCGCCGCGCCAAGGCGTGTCACCATAACGGCCCCGGCCTTGCCCGCCAGATCAATCGCTGCATCAACTGACATGCCTTGATCCAAACCGGCGATCAGATAGCCAGTAAACGTGTCCCCGGCCCCGGTTGTGTCAACCGGGGTTACCTTTTGTGCAGGGAACTCCCTACTCTCAGCGCCCGAGATCCATCGGCACCCTTTGGCCCCTAATGTGACAATCACATCTTTCAGGCCAAGCTCGGTCAGGGATTTGCCCAGCGCCTCGGTCAATTGCTGCGCCTCAACTTCGTTCAAGACCAGCATATCGGTGACGGGCAAGATCGCCTCAACAGCCTCGGCCGAAAACGGCGCGGCTGCATAGATGACTTTCAGCCCTTTGGACTTGGCCAATTGGGCAGCTTCGACCTGACCATTGGTTTCGTTTTGCGTGACGAACAATTCGCCGGGTTTGGCATCGGCCAAGGCTGCCTGAACTGCATCCATCGACACATGGCGATTTGCGCCGGGATAGAGAACAATTGCATTCTCGCCCGCATCATCGACATTGATGATCGCATGGCCGGTGGGTTCTGAAATATGAACGTGGTCCGTATCGACACCACTCGCGCGCAGGCGATCCAGTGCCCAATCGCCGTCCTCACCCACGGAACCGATATGAACGCATGGGGATTCGGCGCGCTGAACAGCCACCGACATATTCGCGCCTTTGCCGCCTAAGCCTTTGGTCACATCAGAGGAGGCCAGGGTTTCACCCGGTCCCGGCAGATGCGGCACACGATAGACATTGTCGATATTAATCGAGCCCAGATTATACACGGTCATGGCTGCCCCCTCTTGTTCAGAAGGGGCATCGTGGAAGAAACCACAACCATGTGCAAGTCTTTAACCGACCTTGCAGGCAGCCAGGACAGCCATGTTCAGGATGTCATTTGCGGTCATATTTGTCGAACAAATCTGGATCGACTTTTCGACCCCGGCCAGGATCGGGCCAATCACGGTTGCGCCAGCCATTTCCTGCATCAACTTGGTCGAGATCGAAGCCGAGTGACGCGCTGGAACAACCAGAATGTTGGCCGGGCCAGTCAGGCGTTGGAACGGATAGGCCTCTTGCGCCTGCACGTTCAACGCCACATCGACGGTCATCTCACCTTCATATTCGAAATCTACGCCGCGTTGGTCCAAGACAGCCGGTGCCAGGTGCATTTTCTCGGCCCGTTCAGAAACCGGATAGCCAAAGGTCGAAAAGCTGACAAAGGCCACACGCGGATCAAGGCCCAGATGCTTGGCCACATCCGCGGCACGCTCGGCAATATTGGCTAGATCGTTTTCATCAGGCCATTCATGCACCAGCGTATCCGAGATCAAAACGATCCGCCCCTTGTGCAACAGCGCAGTCACGCCTGCCGCGCCATGTTCGGCATCCGCGTCAAAGACATGGTTGATCAGCTGCATCACATGCGCCGATTTGCGCGTGGCACCGGTGATCAACCCATCGCCATGGCCATGCGCCAGCATGAGCGAGGCAAAGACATGACGATCCCGTGCCGCCATGCGGTGAATATCAGAGCGGTCAAAGCCTTTGCGCTGCAGGCGGTCATACAGGAAATCTTTGTAAGCCTGCAAATGTGGGGTGTTCTTGGCGTTGACGACTTCCAGCTCGCGCACAGCATCCGCAAGACCGGCATCTTCGAGCTTTTTCTTCACATCGTCTTCGCGACCAACAACCAAAGCTTTGCCAAGGCCAGAACGCTGATACATCACCGCCGCCCGCAAAACGCGTGGATCATCACCTTCGGCAAAGATCATCCGGGCCTGAGCGGCGCGGGCGCGGGTGTTGATCGAGCGCAGGATCGACGCAGTCGGATCCATGCGCGATTTCAGGCCCTCTTCGTACCCATCCATATCGATGATCGGGCGCCGCGCGGCACCGGTTTCCATGCCTGCACGGGCGACGGCAGGCGGAATGCGGTGAATTAGTCTCGGATCAAAGGGTGTTGGGATAATATAATCGCGGCCAAAAGTCAGGCTCTTGCCATAGGCCAGCGCCACCTCGTCCGGAACATCCTCGCGCGCGAGATCGGCCAGCGCCTGGGCGCAGGCGATCTTCATCTCATCATTGATGGCGCGCGCATGGATGTCGAGCGCGCCACGGAACAGGTAGGGGAAGCCCAACACATTGTTGACCTGGTTCGGGTAATCGCTGCGCCCGGTGGCAACAATGGCGTCAACGCGCACCTCATGCGCCTCTTCGGGAGTGATTTCAGGGTCGGGGTTGGCCATGGCAAAGATCACCGGGTTATCGCCCATCGCTTTGACCATCTCTTGGGTCACGGCCCCTTTGGCAGACACGCCCAGGAAAACGTCAGCGCCCACCATCGCCTCTTCGAGCGTGCGGTGTTCGGTAGACACGGCATGGGCCGATTTCCACTGGTTCATACCCTCGGTACGACCCTGATAAATCACACCCTTAGTGTCGCACACGATGCAGTTTTCATGCCGCGCGCCCATGGATTTCAACAACTCAATACAAGCGATCCCCGCCGCCCCGGCGCCGTTGAGAACGATTTTAACGTCTTCGATCTTTTTGCCCGAGATCTTAAGCGCATTGATCAGGCCCGCCGCACAAATCACCGCTGTCCCATGCTGGTCGTCGTGAAAGACAGGAATGTCCATTTCCTCTTTCAGACGCTGCTCGATGATAAAGCATTCCGGCGCTTTGATATCTTCGAGGTTGATGCCGCCAAAGGTTGGCCCCATCAGCTTAACCGCTTTGCAGAACTCATCCGGGTCTTCGGTATCCAACTCGATGTCGATCGAATTCACATCGGCAAAACGTTTGAAGAGCACGGATTTGCCCTCCATCACCGGTTTGCCGCCCAGCGCACCAAGATTGCCAAGACCCAAGACCGCGGTGCCGTTCGAGATAACAGCCACAAGGTTGCCCTTGTTGGTATAGTCATAAGCCGCTTCGGGATTGGCGGCGATCTCTTCACATGGCACGGCCACGCCCGGCGAATAGGCCAACGATAGGTCGCGCTGGGTTGTCATTGGGACAGTGGCCTGCACCTCCCATTTGCCGGGGGTCGGATCGATGTGAAAGGCCAGGGCCTCTTCGCGTGTAAACTTGGGTTTGGACATTTGTTCTTGCTGTATCTCTGGCCGTATCGTGGACCGTCTCAATTTGCGGGTTTTACCCGGGACTCACACAGCTTAATGTCACGCCAGAACGGCGAGGGAAAGTGGTGTGAGCGCTAACAAAGGCAATAAAAATACCGTAACGCCCATGATGGCGCAATATTTGGAAATCAAAGCACAGCATCCCGACGCTTTGTTATTCTATCGCATGGGTGATTTTTACGAATTGTTCTTTGACGATGCCGTGGCGGCCTCTGAGGCGCTCGACATCGCTTTGACCAAACGTGGAAAGCACAATGGCGAAGACATCGCCATGTGCGGCGTTCCTCATCATGCGGCCGAAGGGTATTTCCTAACCCTGATCCGCAAAGGGTTCCGTGTTGCCGTTGGCGAACAGATGGAAACCCCTGATGAGGCTAAGAAACGCGGGTACAAAGCGGTGGTGCGTCGCGAAGTTGTGCGCCTGGTCACGCCCGGAACGTTGACTGAAGATTCGCTGCTACAAGCCCGTCACCACAATTTTCTTGCCGCTTTGGGCAAGGTTAGAGACGAGTTTGCCCTGTCCTGGGCCGATATCTCGACCGGTGCGTTTCACGTGATGCCTGTTGGTCAGGCCCGGATCGGGGCCGAATTGGCGCGCCTGGGGCCGTCCGAGTTGTTGATCTCGGAAAGCGTGGATGAAGAACTGCGCGAGGTTCTGGAAGAGATTGGTGTTGAAACCAGCATCCTTGGCAATGCCTCCTTTGACAGCACGGCAGCGGAAACCCGGCTTTGTGGGATCTTTTCAGTCTCTACTTTGGCCGGATTTGGCAATTTCACCCGTGCCGAGCTAAGCGCGATGGGTGCGCTGGCCGATTATCTCGACATCACGCAAAAGGGCCGTATGCCGATGCTGCGCGCCCCGCGCCAAGAGGCTGTGTCGCGGCTCATGTCGATTGACGCCGCCACCCGGCGCAATCTGGAATTGACCCGCAGCATGCAGGGCGGCAAGGCGGATACGTTGTTGTCGGTGATCGATATGACCGTCACCGCCGCTGGTGCACGCCTGCTGGAACGCCGCGTTTCGTCTCCGTCACGTGAGATCCCCGTGATCCATGGGCGCCTTGAGGCTGTGAGTTGGGGTCTGAAATCTGGTGTAACCGACAGTGTTAGAGACACATTGCGCCAAGTTCCCGACCTTGATCGCGCTCTGTCTCGATTGGCCTTGGATCGTGGCGGACCACGCGATTTGGCCAATATTCGAAACGGGATTGCCCAGGCTGAGGCCATTTCGGATCGCCTTGAAGCTGTCGATTTGCCCGAATTGCTACAAACAAGCCTTGAGGCATTACGCGGACAAGACCCCCTGTTGGATCAGCTTGAGGAGTCTTTGATAGCCGAACCCCCGCTTTTGGCGCGGGATGGCGGGTTTATCGCGCCCGGTTTTGACCCGGACCTGGATGAAGCACGGCAATTGCGGGACGAAGGGCGTGGGGTGATTGCGGGGCTGCAATCGAAATATTCGGACCTGACAGGCGTCACATCACTAAAAATCAAACATAACAACGTCTTGGGCTATTTTGTTGAGACGACGGCCACCCACGCCGAAAAAATGCTGTCTGCGCCGTTGTCCGAAACCTTTATCCACCGTCAGACAACCGCCAACCAGGTGCGTTTCACAACCGTTGAACTGACGGAGCTGGAGACGCGCATCCTGAACGCTGGGGCCGAGGCGTTGGCGATTGAAAAGCGTCTCTATGAAAGCCTAAAAGGCGCGATTCTGGATCAGGCCCCTGCCCTATCTGAGATGGCCTTTGCCCTGGCAGAATTCGACCTTTCGCTTGGTTTGGCAGAACTCGCCCGGCAACGGGATTGGTGCATGCCAAAAGTGGACGACAGCCGCGCCTTTGAGATCGAGGCCGGGCGCCATCCAGTTGTTGAGGCGGCCCTGAAATCATCGGGGGAAGTGTTCATCGCCAATGATTGCGCCTTGAACGCAGAGGGAGACAAAGCATCGGTAACGTTGCTGACCGGTCCGAACATGGCGGGTAAGTCGACCTATCTGCGCCAAAACGCCCTTATCGCGATCCTCGCGCAGATGGGCAGTTATGTCCCCGCCCGGTCAGCCCATATTGGCATCGTTAGTCAAGTATTCTCGCGCGTTGGCGCATCGGATGATCTGGCCCGCGGGCGATCAACCTTTATGGTTGAGATGGTGGAAACCGCAGCGATCCTCAATCAGGCGGATGAACGCGCCTTGGTTATCCTGGACGAGATTGGGCGCGGCACAGCGACCTATGATGGTTTGTCGATTGCCTGGGCCACTCTTGAACATTTACATGAAGCAAACCGCGTAAGGGGCCTTTTTGCCACGCATTACCACGAAATGACCGCTTTGGCCGGAAAGCTGCCCGGGGTCAAAAACGCCACCGTTGCGGTCAAGGAATGGGAAGGCGAAGTGATCTTTCTGCACGAAGTCCGGGATGGCGCGGCGGATCGCTCCTATGGGGTTCAGGTCGCGCAGCTCGCCGGGCTACCGGCGGCGGTGATCAAACGAGCAAGAACCGTGTTGGAAGCTTTGGAAGAAGGGGAACGTGGCCGCACGTCGCCCAAGGCGCTGATTGACGATCTGCCTTTGTTCGCGGTCGCAGCGCAACCAGAGCCGAAACCGGTTCAATCTGGGCCTTCTGAGATCGAGGATCGGGTTGCAGACCTGTTGCCGGATGAAATGACCCCCCGCGATGCGTTGCAGGCCATCTATGATCTCAAGGCTTTGTTGAAAAAGTGAGGAATGGGGTAAGGTGGGGTTTAACCCCACCCTACAGCATTTCGCAGGCTCAGCTTGCGGGCATCGAGCTTACGCCAACCTGCGCGGCACGCAGCAGGCGGTCATGCAGCATAAAGCCCTCGGCGGAGACCTGAATGATGTCACCCGCTGTGGTGCCTGGCAACGGCGCTTCGAACATGGCCTCATGCTGCTGTGGATCAAAGCGATCACCAACCTCAGGCGTGATGCGCTGAACGCCGTGACGTTCAAACACGTTCAGCAACTCTTTGAGAGTCAGTTCCACACCTTCGACCAAAGCCGCTGACGCCTCGCCCTCTGCCTCTTTGGCAGCGGTCAGGGCGCGGTTCAGGTTGTCATAGACCGGCAGCAGGTCGCGCGCGATGCGGGTGCCGCCATACATGTTGGCTTCGCGGCGATCTTTGTCCGCCCGCTTGCGCGCGTTTTCCGCATCTGCCAAGGCCCGCATGAAACGGTCTTTATATTCATCACGCTCGGCAACCACCTGCTCGACTGCCATCGCGACCTCGTCAATCTCTTCGGTCTCGAACGCAGTTTCCTGAGCTTCGGCCTCGTCGATATCGTCGAGGAAATCTTCGTTGTTCTGATCAGCCATTCTCTACCTCTAACTGCGGTCGGTAATCAGCTTACCGACCAGCTGCGCCGTGTAATCCACAATTGGAACGATGCGGCCATAGTTGAGACGCGTCGGGCCGATCACGCCCACCGCGCCGATGATCTTTCGATCAGCGTTCATATAGGGAGACACCACCAAAGAGGAACCCGAAAGTGAGAAAAGTTTGTTCTCTGAGCCAATAAAAATGCGCACACCTTCGCCTTGTTCGGTCAGTTCCAGAAATTCAGCGATATCTTGCTTGCGTTCGAGGTCGTCAAAGAGGTGTTTGATCAGGTCCAGCTCTTCTTCGGCGGCGTCATCACCCAAAAGATTCGACCGACCCCGCACGATCAGGCGACCTGATTTGTCGTCCGGACTTTCCCAGACGGCGATGCCTGATTCGACCAGTTGCGCCGCCCGGGCATCCAGCTCCTGACGGCGGCGGGTGATTTCGTCCTGCATGATCTTACCAAGCTCGGACAGGGTGCGGCCTTCGATCCAGGAATTCACAAAATTCGCTGCTTCGCGCATTGAACTTGGGGTTTGTCCGGGTGGCGGGGTAAAGAGGCGGTTTTCGACCTGGCCATCAGCAAAGACAATGACGACCAGGGCGCGGTCCTGCGCCAGGCTGACAAATTCGATATGTTTGAGCGGGGCCTCTTGTTTTGGCGTCAGGACGAGAGAGGCACCATGCGTCACGCCGGACAGGGCCGCGCCGACCTGATCCAGCAAGCCGCCGACATCTGATGCGTTGTTGCCAACGGTCGCGTCGAGCATCTGACGGTCATCATTGTCGAGGTCACGCACCTCGAGCAATCCATCCACGAACATTCGCAGCCCCTGCTGCGTTGGTATACGGCCTGCGGACACATGCGGGCTGTCCAGGAGACCAAGAAACTCCAGATCCTGCATCACATTGCGGATCGTTGCGGCCGAGACCTTTTCCGACAGGGCGCGGGTCAAGGTGCGCGATCCGACCGGCCCGCCATTTTCAAGGTAGGATTCCACAACCAATCGGAACACCTCGCGCGAGCGATCGTTCATTTCGGACAAGACTTCGTTTGTTTCGCTCATCAGCGCCTCTTCTTGCAGTCTGATCCTGAAAGGCTGCGGGTACGGGGTTGCGCCTGTGGGGCAAGCGCGTCTATCCCTGCCCCAAATAGCCAAGAGGATCGCCATGAGACCGTCGGGAAGAGAATTAAACGAAATGCGCGCCGTTTCAATCGAAACAGACGTGACAAAACACGCCGAAGGATCCTGCATGATCCGTATGGGCGACACCCATGTTCTGTGTACCGCGTCGCTTGAGGCGCGTGTTCCGCCCTTTATCAAGGGGTCCGGCCTTGGCTGGGTCACAGCCGAATATGGCATGCTGCCGCGTTCCACCTCGACCCGGATGCGCCGTGAAGCTCAGGCGGGCAAGCAAGGTGGCCGTACAGTTGAGATCCAGCGCTTGATTGGTCGTTCCTTGCGCGCTGGCGTGGATCGTGTGGCCCTGGGCGAACGTCAGATCACCGTCGATTGCGACGTGATTCAGGCTGATGGTGGCACCCGTTGTGCCTCAATCACTGGCGGTTGGGTTGCACTGCGCCTCGCGGTGAACAAACTGATGAAAGCGGGTGATATCGTCACCGATCCGCTGATTTCGCCCGTGGCAGCCGTGAGCTGTGGGATTTATGCGGGCCAGCCTGTGCTGGACCTGGATTACCCGGAGGATAGCGAAGCGGGAGTTGACGGCAACTTTATCCTGCGAGGCGACGGTCAGCTGATCGAAGTGCAGATGTCAGCCGAGGGCGCGACATTCTCGCGTGATCAGATGGGTCAATTGATGGACCTGGCCGATAAAGGCGTTGGCGAGCTGATCGCCCTGCAACAGGCGGCCGTGGCATGAGCCGAAAGTTTGAGGGCGACCGTCTTTTGGTCGCCACCCATAACCAAGGCAAATTGGACGAGATGACTGCGTTGCTGCAGCCATATGGTGTGACCGTTGTCGGTGCCAAGGAAATGGGCCTGCCAGAGCCCGTTGAGGACGGAACCAGCTTTGTCGAAAACGCCCGGATCAAGGCGCATGCTGCGGCCAAGGCAACCGGGCTCCCTGCCCTGTCTGATGATTCCGGGATCGAAATTGACGCGCTGGATAAACAGCCCGGCATCTACACGGCGGATTGGGCTGAAACGGAGTCGGGTCGTGACTTTGTCATGGCCATGACCAAGAGCCATGAGATGCTGGTGGAACGCGATGCGGCGGAACCCTGGACCGCCCGGTTTTGCTGCACCTTGGTTCTGGCCTGGCCGGATGGCGAAGATGTTGTGTTTCCCGGCGTTATGGAAGGTCGAGTCATCTGGCCGATGCGGGGGGAGAATGGTCACGGTTACGACCCGATCTTTGTGCCCGAAGGCTATGACATCACCTTTGCCGAGATGACATCGGAAAAGAAAAACCAGATCAGCCACCGCGCGGATGCCTTCAAGAAATTCGTGGCAGGTTGCTTTGGTTGAAGATTGGCAATTGGGGGGGTTTGGCCTTTATGTGCATTGGCCGTTTTGCGAGGCCAAATGCCCCTATTGCGACTTTAACAGCCATGTCTCGCGCCAGATTGATCAATTCCGTTGGGCCAAAGCACTGGCGTCCGAAATCAAACGGGTTGGCGCGTTAACCCAAGGTCGGGTGCTAAACTCAATCTTCTTTGGCGGCGGCACCCCGTCCCTGATGGCGGTTGAGACCGTGGCGTCGGTTCTAAAGGCGGCTTCTGACACCTGGGTTTGGGCCAATGATATCGAGATCACCCTTGAGGCCAATCCAAGCTCTGTTGAAGCGGGCAAGTTTCGGGGATTTCGGGATGCCGGCGTCAATCGCGTTTCGCTTGGTGTTCAATCCTTGCGCGACGATGATCTAAAACGTCTCGGCCGTCTGCATAATGTTGATGAAGCCCGCCGAGCTTTGGATATCGCCAAAAACGTCTTTGACCGGGTGAGCTTTGATCTGATCTATGCCCGCCAGGATCAAACCCTTGCGGATTGGGAAACAGAGCTGACCCAGGCCTTGGCCCTCGCCGCGGATCATCTTTCCCTTTATCAGCTGACAATCGAGCAAGGCACCGCATTTGGTGATCGATATAACGCTGGAAAACTGCGCGGCTTGCCGAATGAAGATATCTCAGCGGACATGTTTGATCTGACACAGGTGGTTTGTGAGGCGCATGGAATGCCGGCCTATGAGGTGTCCAATCACGCCAAGCCCGGTGCGGAATCACGGCATAATTTGATCTATTGGCGGTACGGTGATTACGCAGGTGTGGGCCCGGGTGCGCATGGACGGCTGTCTATGGGCGGTCAGAAGTTTGCGACCGACGCAGTCTTGCAGCCTGGCGCTTGGCTTCAGAAGGTTGAGCAAAGACAAGCGGCTGATCAGGCTGTGGCTCTATCCGGAGCAGATCAGGCAGCTGAATATCTCATGATGGGGTTGCGCATTCAGGAAGGCGTAGATCTAGCGAGACTACACAATATGCGGGGGATTGAGACCTTGCGCCCCACTATTGGTAAGCTTGTTGACATGGATCTGCTTTGGGAAAAGAAAGGCCGCCTCGGAGTGACTCCGGGCGGCAAGCTTCTTTTGAACTCTGTTTTGGTCGAACTTCTGGGTTCGGACTAAGGGAAAGAGCGCTTAGCCAGCACTCAGAATTCGGCACAAAGCGTCGAGTTGGTCCAAAGACTGATAAGAGATCGATATCTTACCCGCTTCTGTTCCGGCCTTGTGATCGATATTAACCTTCATGCTAAGTGCTGCGGACAGATCCCCTTCTAGTGCGATCGTATCAGCATCCTTTTCCAGAACCGGTTTACCAGCGGCGGCTTTGGTCGCCAGAGCGGGCTTGATGTTGTTCTTCGCCAGGCGTTCAGTTTCCCGAACTGATAGCCCTTTCGCGACAACTTCTTTGGCAAGCTCTTCTGGATTGGGCGCCGTGATCAATGCACGCGCATGGCCAGCGCTGAGAGCATTGGACGACACCAGGTCCTGCACGGTTTCAGGCAAGTTCAACAGGCGCATCAGGTTGGCGATATGGCTGCGGCTTTTACCCAAAGCTTCAGCGAGTTTTTCCTGGGTATGACCGAACTTGAACATCAGTTGCTTATACCCAGCCGCTTCTTCGATTGGGTTCAGATCAGCGCGTTGAATGTTTTCAATGATCGCAACTTCAAGGACTTCTGTATCGTCAAAGTCTCGGACAATGACGGGTACTTCGTGCTGCTGCGCCAATTGAGACGCGCGCCAACGGCGTTCACCCGCAACGATTTCATATTCGGCAGAGTTCCTGGGCGAGACGCGAACGATCAAAGGTTGCAGAACACCTTTGGCTCGAATGGAATTTGCCAGTTCCTCAAGTTGAGATTCCGTGAATTGGCGACGTGGCTGATCAGGATTTGGAACCAGGCGTTCAATCGGTACCAGCAAATCAGGACGCTTGGGCCCTTCGGATTGTGTTTGCTCTGGCGTCACATCTGCCATCAAAGCCGAGAGTCCGCGACCCAATCCACGTTTTTGATCTTTTTTAGGTGCCATGGGTGATGTCCTTTACGCCGCCATCTTATCGTTTTTCTTGAGAAGTTCCTGAGCGAGTGCTCGATAAGCCGCTGCGCCCTTCGATGCCGTATCATAGTTCAAAACCGACATCGCGTAAGACGGCGCTTCGCTGACGCGCACATTCCTCGGGATCACGGATTCGAAGACCAGATCACCAAGATTTTCACGGGCATCAGCCTCAACTTGTTGGCTGAGGTTATTGCGCGCATCATACATTGTCAGAACAATCCCCTCGATTCTGAGTTTGGGATTGGCCGATTGACGCACTTCACGGATCGTCATCATGAGTTGCGAAAGGCCCTCGAGAGCGAAGAATTCGCTTTGAAGCGGCACAATAACGCTGTTGGATGCCACGAGTGCGTTCACCGTCAAGAGATTGAGAGACGGCGGGCAATCGATCAAAATGTAATCAAAGCCAAACCGATCCATATCTGGTTGCCGGATGGCATCGTGCAGCAGGAAGCTGCGTTTTTCATTGGCAAAAAGCTCAATATCAGCGGAACTCAGATCCACTGTTGCGGGTATAAGCGAGACGTTTTTGGCCGTTGTCTCCAAGATCATGTCATCCAGCTTACTCTCATCCAAAAGAAAATCGTATGTGGTGAACTCACGATGCTCCGCTTCGATACCCAAACCGGTCGATGCATTGCCTTGTGGGTCGAGGTCAACGACAAGGATTTCCAGCCCTCTCTCAGCCAGAGCTGCAGCCAAATTGATTGTCGTGGTTGTTTTTCCAACTCCGCCCTTTTGATTTGCCAGAGCCATGACGCGAGGAGTTTTTGGACGTGACAAGTCAGGCATGGACGACATCTCCGATTTCAAGAACCACGGCTTCTTTCAAAGTGATACTCGGGTGTTCAACGCATGAAAAGCGCCAGTTGACCTTGGCGGCATTTTTTTCTGACGCCCAATTCTGTCCTTTTGGGAACAGCATTTGTGTTGTTGATTTCATGTGCTTTTGCGCAAAAAAGAGGAGTTTGTCCAACGGTGCCAGAGCCCTTGCGGAGATTATATCAGCGTCTTGACAGGTTAAAACTTCGGCCCTCTGGTTATGGATTTCGACGTTCAGGTTCAGTTCACGATTGATTGTGCGAAGGAATGCGCATTTTCGTGAGTCACTTTCTACCAATGCAAACCGTGTTTTGGATTTTTCGTATTTTGCTAATGTTGCGCAGACGAGACCTGGAAACCCTGCTCCTGACCCAAAATCTAGCCAAACCTTGGCCTCTCTGTTTGCCAACCAAAAGATCTGAGCAGAATCTTTAATATGACGATCCCAGGCTTCGGAAAGTGAAGCTGGTGCAACCAAGTTAATCTTGGGATTCCATTTTTTCAGAAGGTGTTCATACTGTTTTAAAGCTTCCAATGTTTCACGTGAAACATGATCTAAGGGATCCTGACGGAGTGTCATCAAACAGCCTTCATTTTAGAAAACTGACGAATTTTGGACAAGAGAAGAACTAGAGCCGCAGGCGTCATCCCCTCAATACGACTCGCTTGACCCAAATCGTCGGGTCGAGTCATTTCCAGCTTGCTTTTGAGTTCATTTGAAAGACCCGAAAGCACTTTGTACTCAAAATTTTCGGGAATCTTAACTGCAGAATCCTTCTCCAGAGCTTCAATATCTTTCTTCTGACGCTCAATGTAGGATTCGTAAGTCGCCTCACGCTTCAACTGCTGCAAGCTTTCCGCAGGCAATCCTGAATATTCAGGGATAACAGTTGCGAATAAATCCGGTTCCACATCCTTGAAAGACAGCAGCTGATAGGCCGTTCTTTTCTTACCATCACGATTAAGATCTAGTCCCAACTTACGCACATCGTCCGGCGAATAGACATGAGACCCAAAAATTTCCTTGGTTCTAGACAAGTCTTCCATCTTTGAAAGAAACGAATCCCGCCTCTTATGGGAAGCTATACCCATTTCTATGGCTTTCGGTGTTAGCCTTTGATCTGCATTGTCTGCCCGCAAAGCCAGTCTGTATTCAGCACGGGAGGTAAACATCCGGTATGGCTCGGACACCCCACGAGTCGTCAAATCATCAATCAGAACGCCGATGTAACTGTTTGTTCGAGTGAAAGTGGCCGTATCTTTTTCCAGAGCTCCAGCCGCCGCGTTTAACCCCGCGACCAACCCCTGCGCTGCCGCCTCTTCATACCCGGTTGTGCCATTGATTTGACCAGCCAAGAACAAACCCGGTAGATCCTTTAACTCAAGCGTTTGGGCCAAATTCCTCGGATCAATGTAGTCGTATTCAATAGCATATCCGGGTTGTGTGATCTCGGCACGCTCCAAGCCAAAGATAGATTGGACGTATCGAAGCTGCACATCTGTCGGTAAAGACGTCGAAATACCGTTTGGATAGACAATGTCGGAGTCCAAGCCCTCCGGCTCCAAGAAAATCTGATGAGAAGACTTCTCTGAAAATCGGACAATCTTATCCTCGATGGAAGGACAATACCGCGGCCCAATACCATCAATATGACCACCATACATGGCCGATTGGTCCAGGTTTTCGCGAATAATATCGTGTGTTTGGTCGTTCGTGTGCGTGATTCCGCAGGAAATCTGCGGCGCGAAAACACCATCGGAAAGAAATGAAAAGAGAGTAGGCTCCACGTCACCAGGTTGTTCTTCGAGAACCTCCCAATTGATAGAAGATTTTTTAAGACGGGGAGGTGTGCCTGTCTTTAACCGTCCACGAACCAGTTTCAAATCATTTAGCCGATCAGCAAGTTTCATCGATGCCGGACTACCAATACGCCCCCCCCGGCTGGTTTCTTTCCCGATGTGAATAACGCCATTCAAGAATGTACCACTTGTCAAAATGACAGACCTACAAGAAAGGGTCTGACCATCCGCAAGCTTCACGCCCTCAATTTTCCCGCCGTACACGGATAGGTCCGCCACTTCGCCAATGACGATTGAAAGTTCTTCTACTTGCGATAGCGCCTGCTTCATAGCGGACTTATATCGTTTTCGATCAGCCTGCGCCCGCGGACCTTGGACGGCAGGGCCCTTCTTGCGATTTAGGAGGCGAAATTGGATACCGGCATAGTCCGCAATTCTCCCCATGATACCATCTAAGGAGTCAATTTCACGAACCAGGTGTCCCTTGCCAAGTCCACCAATAGCTGGATTGCACGATAGCGCGCCAAGATCATCTTCTTGCATTGTGATCAGAGCAGTTTTTGCGCCATATCGAGCAGCTGCTACAGACGCTTCTGTGCCTGCATGTCCACCACCGATCACGATCACGTCAAAGTCAAATTGTTTCACGTGAAACACTCCTCACTTTCCAACACAGAAGTTTAGAAAGATCTCATCTAACAGATTCTCGACATCAATACGACCCAAAAGAACTTCCAAACTACGGGCTGAACTACGCAATTCTTCGGAGATCACATCATAGAGTTCGGGACCATCAGGTAACAAAATAATAGCTTGATCAAGAGCTCGCACCCCATCTATCAAAGCATTTTTCTGTCTTTCACGACTTATCAACCCAGAATTTTGAACACGGTTCGACAACTCGTGCTTAACCCTTTCCAAAAGGTTCGACACGCCATTCCCGGTCTTACCCGACACACCAAAACCCTCAGCAGGAACATCTGCTTTAGCTAAGCAAACAATGTCACCCTCCAAGGGCTCAAACTCAGTTTTTTCTGAACCTAGCACCAGATGGATTCGAATATCCGCCTGCCGCGCCCGGTCCAACGCTCTCTCAATGCCAATCTTTTCAAGAATATCAGTCGACTGCCGAATACCCGCCGTGTCCAAAAGCGTAACCGAAAAACCACCGATATTCATTCGCACTTCGATCACATCACGGGTCGTACCGGCTATTTCCGACGTAATTGCAGCCTCTCGCCCAGCCAAGTAATTAAGTAACGTCGATTTCCCCGCATTTGGAGGACCAACAATCGCAATCTCAAAGCCGGACCGCACACGTTCAGAGGCTTCAAATCCGCGCAGCTCCTGATTCATTCCATCTGAAACAGCCTGCAATAGATCCTGAACCTCCGCAGTTACATCCACAGGAACGTCTTCATCGGCGAAATCAATCGTAGCCTCAAGAAGCGCCGCCGCACGCACCAATCCGACACGCCAAGACTCAACCTTTGTGCTCAAATTCCCGGACAATACACTCAGTGCCAACTGACGCTGCGCCTCGGTTTCCGCTTCGATCAAATCTGAAAGTGCTTCGACCTGGGTCAAGTCCATCCGACCATTATCCATGGCGCGGCGGGTAAACTCTCCGGCTTCCGCCAAGCGGAAACCCTCCATCTGACGCATTTCAGTCAGCAATGCCTGGACGACAGAAATGCTGCCATGGATTTGAAACTCAACAACATCTTCGCCAGTAAAACTCGCCCCAGCGGGAAAAAACAAGACCAGCGCCTCATCCAAAACCCCACCGTTTTGATCGCGAAGCTTGCGAAGACTTGCAACCCGCGGTTCTGGGACAACCCCTGCCAGTGACAGCGCTGATTGCGCTGCCTTAGGACCAGATACACGAAGAACGGATACTCCAGCTTTCCCTGGGGCGCTGGCTAGCGCAAAAATAGTATCCATCTTCGCATCAACTGTTCATTGAATCAAAGAATTCGGAATTGGTCTTGGTCTGCTTCAATTTCGAGATCAGGAATTCAATCGCATCCGTGGTTCCCATCGGGTTCAGGATCCGACGCAAAACAAAGGTCTTCTGAAGATCGATTTTATCAACCAACAGATCCTCTTTCCGCGTACCAGACTTGAGAATATCCAGCGCAGGGAAGACTCGCTTATCTGCAACCTTGCGATCCAGAACAATTTCTGAGTTACCCGTTCCTTTGAACTCTTCAAAGATGACCTCATCCATGCGTGACCCGGTATCGATCAGCGCCGTGGCAATGATCGTCAGCGATCCACCCTCTTCGATGTTACGCGCCGCGCCAAAGAAGCGTTTTGGTCTTTGCAAGGCATTTGCATCCACGCCACCGGTCAGAACCTTGCCAGAGGAAGGTACAGTGGTGTTGAACGCCCTACCAAGTCTTGTGATCGAGTCCAGCAAGATAACAACATCTCGTTTATGCTCAACAAGACGCTTGGCTTTTTCGATCACCATTTCACTAACAGCAACGTGCCGGGTCGCAGGTTCATCAAAGGTCGAGGACACAACTTCGCCCTTCACAGACCGCTGCATGTCGGTCACCTCTTCCGGGCGTTCATCGATCAGAAGAACGATCAAATAGCACTCTGGATGGTTCTTCTCGATCGAGTGCGCAATGTTCTGCAACAAAACAGTCTTACCGGTCCGTGGCGGGGCCACGATCAAGCTCCGCTGCCCTTTCCCGATTGGTGCAACCAGGTCAATGATCCGCGCCGAGCGATCTTTGATGGTCGGATCCTCGATCTCCATCTTCAGACGCTCATCAGGGTAAAGAGGCGTCAGGTTGTCAAAGGCAATTTTGTGACGGGCCTTCTCAGGCTCTTCAAAGTTGATCTTTGTCACTGTCACCAGAGCGAAATAGCGTTCATCCCCGTCCGGTGCCTTAATTTCCCCTTCAATGGAATCCCCGGTGCGCAGCGAATACTTTCGGATCATGTCCGGCGACACATAAATATCGTCAGGACCCGGCAAATAGTTCGCCTCAGGAGAGCGCAAAAATCCAAACCCGTCCTGCAAAACTTCCAACACGCCATCTCCATAGATGTCCCAACCATCATCTGCGCGTTCCCGCAGGATCTGGAACATCATCTCGCCCTTGCGCATCGTGGAGGCGTTTTCGATCTCCAGCTCTTCTGCCATGGACAAGAGATCTTTGGGGCTCTTCGCCTTAAGATCAGCCAGATTCAGTTTTTCTTGGGTCATACAACACATCCACAGGACCCAGTTCGGTCCTTATGTCTCTTTTTCATGGGAAAGTTTGCTCCAGAACAGGAGTGAGAAAGGATCTAATACGCTTGTCGACCCAAGTCAATGATACCATCGCGCCCTGTGTTTCTCTTAAAAATATTAAAAGAAAAGAAAGGATTTTGTTTTAGGAGGGGCGCGAAGTTCTGGGGATTATTATCCTGTCCCCGAGATGTTCCACAGGGCCTCTTTGTGGGAGAAATCTGGGGAAAACACTCTGGCAAACTTCCCAAGGTCAATGATTTAACCATATTTAATATGCAGTTAACAGAACTGACAGCAGATCGGGATAAGTCAGAAACTATTCCCCATGTTCCGACTTACCAAGGTCAACAGGTTATCCAATCCACAGCGTTCACATCTCTGTCACATAAGCGGATAAAGGTTTCATTAACCCACAAGCTTGCAACCTCGTCTGTTTTTCCTCAGAAACATACCTGTACTACCAAACAGAGTTGCCCGCAGACATATCCACATGAATCCGCATCTCATCCTCGCATCCGGCTCGCAAATCCGGGCAGATTTGCTGCGTGACGCCGGTTTGACTGTTCAAATCGAATCGCCCCGAGTCGACGAAGAGTTGATCAAACAGGCCCTCCTGGCTGAGCAAGCGCCTCCAAGAGATATCGCTGATACCTTAGCAGAATCTAAAGCCCGTAAAGTTGCGCAGAAATTTCCTGCGGCCAAAGTGCTGGGTTGTGATCAGGTTTTGTCCTTCAATGGGTCGATCCTGTCCAAGCCGAAAACCCGCGATGAGGCAGCGCATCAGCTCAAATCCCTGCGCGGTGAAACCCATCAGCTCCTATCTGCGGCTGTCTTATATGAAGACGGGAAACCGATCTGGCGCCATGTGGCCCCTGCCCGCCTTATGATGCGCAATTTTTCTGACGCTTATCTGGACGCCTATCTTGATCGCAATTGGCCGGAAATCAGCCATTGCGTCGGCGCCTACATGCTAGAAAAAGAAGGTGTGCGCCTGTTCTCTCGTGTCGACGGCAACCACTTTACCGTTCTTGGTCTCCCCTTGATCGAGCTTCTCAACCAACTCTCCAATATGGGAGCGATACCCGCATGACCCTAGACCGCATCCCCTTGGCCGGAGTCATTGGCTCACCCGTCGCGCATTCTAGATCCCCCCGGTTGTTTGCGCATTGGCTGCGCAAACACGGGCTCTCCGGTCATTACATCCCGATGGATATCTCTGCCGACAAATTGGAAAGCACCATCCGGATGCTGCCGGATCTTGGGTTTGTCGGGGTCAATGTCACCATTCCGCATAAGGAACGGGTGATGGAGATTGCGGATCTGGTCTCGGACCGGGCAACGTTGATTGGGGCTGCCAACACGCTGATCTTTCGCAAAGATGGCCGCATCCATGCGGATAACACGGATGGGTTCGGCTTTATTGAAAACCTGCGCCAGAATGCACCGGATTGGCAGGCCGATGCTGGACCGGCCGTTGTGTTTGGGGCCGGTGGTGCAGCACGCGCCATCATTGCTTCGCTTTTGGATGTCGGCGTGCCCGAAATTCGCCTGACAAACCGAACCAAAGCCCGGGCCGATGCCCTGCAACAGGCCTTTGGTAATCGTGTTCAGGTCCATGACTGGGTGCAGGCTGGCAACCTGATTGAAGGGGCCGCGACCGTGGTGAACACAACCTCGCTCGGCATGACCGGGAAAAAGGATTTCCGCGTTCCTTTGGATGCTCTGGCTCCGGGAATGTTAGTGACAGACCTTGTCTATACGCCTCTCCAGACCAAACTATTGCAATCTGCGGAACAGGCCGGATGTCAGGTGGTCGATGGGCTTGGCATGTTGTTGCACCAGGCCGTGCCCGGATTTGAACGCTGGTTCGGCATGCGCCCCGAAGTTGATGAATCCACCCGCGCCGCCGTGTTGCGATGAGGTTCAAGCTCGGCCTGACCGGATCCATCGGCATGGGCAAAAGCACCACCGCCAAGATGTTTCAGGAATTCGGATGCGCGCTGTGGGATGCGGATGCCGCCGTGCATCGGCTCTATTCTGCCGGCGGAGCGGCTGTTGATCCGATTAAAGATGCTTTTCCGTCTGCCATTCATGATGGTGCTGTGTCTCGGGACGCGCTCAAGTCGATCTTGTCCAAAGACCCTTCAGCCCTGAAAACACTTGAAAGCATTGTGCATCCACTGGTCCAACAAGATCGCGCCAGTTTTGTTGCGCAAAACCCGGACAAGATCGGCGTTTTCGACATTCCTTTGCTGTTTGAAACCGGCGGAGATCATGAGATGGATGCGGTTGCATGTGTCTCTGTTTCACCGCAAATCCAGCGAGATCGGGTTTTGGCGCGCGGCACGATGAGCGAAGATACCTTTGCCCAGATCCGTACCCGCCAGATGCCAAATGAGGACAAAGTCAAACGTTCGACCTATGTGATCGAAACGGATACATTGGACCATGCCCGCGAACAGGTTGCGGCGGTTGTTCAAGATATTGAAAGGCGTTTGAGAGATGCGTGAGATCGTGCTTGATACCGAAACCACAGGTTTTGATCCGTTTTCCGGCGACCGCATTGTCGAAATCGGTGCCGTTGAGCTGATGAACCATGTCGCCACGGGTGAGACCTATCACGTCTATATCAACCCGGAACGCGGCATGCCGGACGAAGCTTTTGGCGTGCACGGGATTGGCCCCGATCTGCTCGACAGCCCACGCGCGGCTGAACCGGGTGAGGTCACGCTGAAAGACAAGCCGGTTTTCCAAAAAGTCGGGCAGTCCTTTCTGGACTTTATCGAGGATTCGCAGCTGGTCATCCACAATGCGGCCTTTGATATGAAGTTCCTCAACGCCGAGCTGAAATGGATGGGCCTTCCGGAAATCCCCTATGAACGGGCGATTGATACGCTGATGATCGCGCGCAAACGCTTTCCAGGATCGCCAGCATCTTTGGACGCACTATGTCGACGCTTCAATATCGACAACTCAAACCGGACATTGCACGGCGCGCTTCTCGATAGTGAGATTCTGGCGGATGTTTATCTGGAACTGATCGGCGGGAAGCAGCCGGATTTCGGCCTGGCACCGGTCGAGGAAACCAGTAATTCGGCAAGAACAGAGACGAATTGGCGCCCTGAACCACGTCCAACCCCCCTGCCCTCGCGTCTTAGCGAAAAAGAAAAGGCGGCACATGCCGCCTTTGTCGAAAAACTTGGTGATGAGGCGCTTTGGTCCAAGACCTAAGCGCCACGAACCTTTAGGCGTCTGCCTTTTGGCCGGCCATTTCGGCCTGACGACGCTGCAATTCGGTGCGGTACAGCGCGACAAAGTCGATGGTTTCCAGGTTCAGCGGCGGGAAGCCACCATCGCGGGTCACGTCAGACACAACGCGGCGCACGAATGGGAACAGCATACGCGGGCATTCGATCAACAGGAACGGATGCATCTGATCCTCTGGAATGCCTTCGATGTTGAAAACACCGGCATAATCCAGCTCGAGCAGGAACAGCTGTTCTTTCGCCGCGGCGGACTTGCTGTCCACTTTCAGCTTCATCACAACTTCGTACTGGTTTTCAGCGCTGCGCTTTTTCGCGTCAAGGTTCACCTGAACCTGGATTTCTGGCTGAACTTCGCCAGAAACGCCTTTTTGCGCCAGAATATTTTCGAAAGAAAGATCACGAATGAACTGTGCCAGAACATTCATCTTGGGTGCCTGTGGTGCCTCTGTAGGTGCTTCTGCTGCGCCGTTTGTCTCAGCCATGGACTGGTCTCCAATATAAAATCGGTGTTAGCCATACCAGCCCATGGCGTGGGCCTCAACTTTGTTTATCAGTGACGGGTCCAGCCGGAACCGGGATGGTTTGGCTCTTTGCCCTGCGGTACTTCGCGGAACTCACCATCGATCACAGTGTCATCGGGCGTTGGGCCCGTCTGGTGGGTGTGAAACTGGCCACCCATCTCAAACTGACTGACAGTGATCCGTTTCTTCGCCCAGGCGATCACGGCCATGCGGACCGGAGGTGCCAAGAGCGCAAAACCAATCGCATCGGTAAAGAAACCGGGCGTCAGCAAAAGCGCCCCGGAAAACAGGATCATAGCGCCATGGGCCAAAGGCTCGCTCGGGTTGTCGAGGCGCGAAAAACTGCTACGCAGATTGTTCATCGCCGATATTCCCTGTGCCCGCACCAGCCACGTGCCCAGCACAGCCGTCAGCACGACGATTGCCAGGGTTGGCCAAAGCCCGATTGCGCCACCGACCTGGATAAACAGGCCGATTTCGATCAGGGGAACCAGAAGAAAGGCGATAAACAGCCACATTGTGTTGCATTCCTTGTTTGTGGTCAGGTGGACTCACCTGCTTGCCTCACCTACATAGGGTGTTGAACAAGAAAATTCCATGACCGCCCCGAATGAGGTGTAAATGAACTCTCCTATTATCGAGCTTCTGGTTCTTGCCGGAATTGCCGTTTTTCTAATCCTGCGCTTGCGCAGCGTTCTGGGTACGCGTGAGGGTTTTGAAAAACCACCGGTCCAACAACGCGACCAAGGCGAAAGCCGTCCTGACCTTGAAGTGATTGATGGCGGGCCTGATCGTGACATCATCGATCATGTTGCCGAAGGCAGCGAGGCCGCCAAAGCTCTGGCCGCGATGAAGCGCGTTGATCCGTCCTTTACCGTGTCAGACTTTGTGTCGGGTGCGCGCGGTGCCTATGAAATGATCCTGATGGGCTTTGAACGCGGAGAGGTAGAAGATCTGAAACCGTTCCTGTCCGACGAGGTTTACGAGACCTTTGAAGAAGTTGTTGCCAGCCGCAAGGAACAGGGTCTGACCATCGAAGCCGAGTTCATAGGCGTGCGCGAAATCGCCATCGTCGGGGCCAGCTTTGATGAAAACACAAAGCAAGCGGAAATCACTGTGCGCAGCGTTGCTGATATGACGTCGGTCGTCAAAGATGCCGAAGGTCAGGTGATCGAAGGCTCTGCCACCGCTGTGAAGAAACAGAAAGACGTCTGGACCTATGCCCATGACATGGGCAGTTCTGACCCGAACTGGCAGCTTGTCGCTACGGACGAATGAAACACTCCTTCTTCGCGGCTTTTCTAGCGGTCTTATCCATGTCCACCCCGGCTGTTTCCGATACAGAGATCACGCATACGATCCTGAAATTCGAAGATTTGAACGGTTGGGAACAGGATGACCACGGGGCCGCGTTGGAGGTGTTTCAAAACACCTGTCGGGATCTCAATGATCCCGATTGGACCGCCCTGTGCAATGTCGCGGCTGAGGCGGGTGATGCAAAACAGTTTTTCGAACTGTTCTTTCGCCCTGTCATGATCACCAATGAAACCGATGGCCTTTTCACGGGCTATTTTGAACCGGAATTGGATGGGTCTCCGGTCCGGACTGAGCGTTATCGTTACCCGATCTACCGGATGCCCAAGGAAGCCAAAAAGCAGCGGCCCTGGCTAACCCGGCGCGAAATTCTGACATCGGGCGTGATGGATAATCGCGGGCTTGAGATCACCTGGGTGGATGACCCGGTTGAGCTGTTTTTTCTGCAAGTTCAAGGCTCTGGCCGGGTGAAATACCCTGATGGGAGCTTTATTCGCGTTGGCTATGGCGGGGCGAACGGGCATAAATACCGGTCCATCGGGCAAGAGTTGGTGCGCCGCGGCACCTATCAGGCCCATCAGGTCTCGGCTCAGGTCATCAAAAACTGGGTGCGTCGCAATCCTGAGGCCGGGCGGGAGCTTTTGTTCCATAACAACTCCTATGTTTTCTTCCGCGAAGTCAGCGAAGTGCCTGCCGAAAAAGGCCCGCTTGGCGCGATGAACCGGTCGATTACATCGATGCGATCGATTGCCGTTGATCCACTCTACACACCCCTTGGTGCCCCGGTTTGGATCGAAAAGGGCGGGCGTGATCCTTTGAACCGTTTGATGATCGCACAGGATACTGGCTCGGCGATCAAGGGGGCGCAACGGGCGGATATATTCATTGGAACGGGTGATGAGGCTGGGCAGATTGCTGGCCGCATCAAAGACCCTGGACGATTGGTTGTTTTGATGCCAATTCAGCGCGCCTATGCCCTGTTGCCGGAATCGGTCCAATGAAGAAACGGCGCCTGCGCCCTGATGAAATCGAGCTTTGGAACCAAATCGCGCAATCTGCCGATCCCTTGTTGAACCGGCCCAAAGCCAAAGAACCGGAACCGGCCCGCAAAGTCGCGGAAAAACTGGCACATCCTGAGCCGGCGCCTAAACCGGTGCTGTCCGCCTTTGCCATGGGCGAAAAGGCGGTTCGCAAGACCGAAACCCATGTTTTCCCGAAATCGACGTCGCAGCGGATCAAAGAAGATCCGCTGAACATGGACAACAAGGCCTTTTCCCGCATGAAGCGCGGTAAGCTTGTTCCCGAAGCACGGCTTGATCTGCACGGTTTGACCTTGGATCAGGCGCATCCTGAACTGATCCGATTTATTCTGACATCGCAGGCGCGTGGGATGCGATTGGTTCTGGTGATCACCGGTAAGGGCAGCCGCGAAAATCCCTATGATCCGATGCCACGGCGGCGAGGTGTGTTGAAAACGCAGGTGCCGCAATGGTTGCGCATGGCACCAGCATCGCAAGCTATTCTGCAGGTTGCAGAGGCGCATCAACGCCATGGCGGGGCAGGGGCCTATTACGTCTATCTCAAGCGTTTGCGTTGAAAATACTGTCGTAATGATCGGCCAAATAGATCCGCAGCCAGGGCGTGAATTTGGCAGGATTTGATTGGATTTCGACCTGAAGCTCGGACAGGTCCACCCAGGCAAAATCCATGACCTCATCTGGGTTCGGTAAAATCCGCAGATTTTGATCGGCAGCGGCAGTGAAGACATCAACCACTTCGTGTTCAATCAGCCCGCCACCGACATCAGCGCGATATTCGATCTGATCCTTGAATTGTGGATCAAGCCCGGTAATCCCCAATTCTTGTTCAAGACGGCGCACTGCACACACCAAAGAATCCTCGTCCCAATGCGGATGTGTGCAGCACGCATTCGCCCATAGGCCGGGCGTGTGATACTTGCCCAAGGCGCGCTGTTGTAGCAGGGTTTTGCTGCCATCCATGACAAAAACCGAAATGGCCTTGTGACGCAAACCTTGTTCATGCGCGGCCAGTTTTCCGACAGGAGTCAGCTCACCATCGACCCAAGCGGGAATCAGTGCGGTCAGGTTAGTGTCATGCGTTTTGGTCATTTCTGCTCATTGAAGAGCAAAGAAGCCCTGGTCAAGGGCAAGAATGCACAGCGTCTTTCCGCCAAAGGGCGGAAGGTCGCATGTAATCCTCCTTTGGCACTATTGTTGCGCCCCCATAGGGTTTGATAGGCTCCGCTCAGGATTGCGCGTTTTAGGATGGAGACCTAACATGAAAATGACGATCGCATCGGCTCTGGCCGTCGCAACATTGGCCACCGGAGCTTTTGCTGACACGTCTGCACCAACCGGTGACGTAGACGCTGGCAAAAAGGCCTTCAAGAAATGTAAGTCCTGCCACATGATTCAGGACGCTGACGGTGAGAAGATCGTCAAAGGTGGCAAGACTGGCCCGAACCTGTACGGCGTTGTTGGTCGTACCGCAGGCACCTATGAAGGTTTCAAATACGGCAAAGACCTGGTTGCTGCCGGTGAAGGTGGCCTGGTTTGGACCGAAGAGGAATTCGTTGCTTATGTCAGCGATCCCAAAGCCTACATGAAAGAACGCGGCGGCAAGTCCAAGATGACGTTCCGCCTGAAAAAAGGTGCTGAGGACGTATATGCCTATCTGGCATCTGTTGGCCCGGCCATGGAAGAAGAAGCAGCCGAAGAAGCCAAGTCTGAGTAAGCTGCTTAACTCAGAGATAATACAAAAGGCCCGCTGCTAAGGCGGGCCTTTTCTGTTTCTGCATAAGCGTAGCTTTAACGGCTGAGTGCCGCGCTTTGTGCTGAAAGGCCCAGAACAGAGCCGAACAAGCTAAAGATGGTGCGCAGGTTGTTCACCGGCGATTCCGTTGCCAGAACCGTGTCGCCTGGGCTGACCTCGAATTTGCGTGCGGCAAAGAGGCCATCGGCATCGGTCAGATCAAAGGTGAACACCACCTGTTGCAGGGTCGGGCCAACGGTCGCTGTGCTCAGATCCTCTGCCGAATATTCCCGCAAAATCAGCACACCTTTTGGATCGGCACGCGTGTCGGACAACCCGCCCATCAATGACATGGCTTCCAAAGCGGTGAGGTGATCCTTTGGGAAATAGATCAGATCTTCTTTGCCAGACGCACCAAAGGCGACAAAGCTGCGATCATCCTGTTCGACGACAATGGTGTCGCGCGGGTGGAGCAGGGCGTTCTTGGACCCATCGGCCAGCAGCAGCTCGGAAGAGATTTCGTAAGTTTTGGACCCCCGCAGAAGGCGCACGCGCGGGTTGCGCAGACCCGGCGGTATGCCGCCAGCATCTGCCAAGACGTTCAGCACTTTGTAATTGCGCGACGGCATCGGATAGCTGCCAGGCTTGGCGACGCCGCCAACAACATCAACCGCATGATCGCGGCCCTGACGAAGGCTGACCTGTACCTGAGCGGATGGAACGATTGGGTCCAGGCGGCTCTGGATCTTTTTGCGAGCGCCATCTGCAGTCAGACCACGCACACGGACTTTGTTCACATAAGGAAGGAAGATCGATCCGCCGCCATCAACCTCGACATTGTCGATAACCGTATAGTTTTGACCCGGATTGGTGATCAGAGAATGATCCTGGCTGTCCCAAATCGTGATCGTCACACGGTCGCCTGACCGGATCGTCGACGAGTTCACACCCTCGCTGGTATTAGGCCAGTGGTAATGGCCGTGCCTGCCGGTTTTTGGCCAGTTCAACAGATCGGGGATATTGCTGCGCGTAACCTCTACAACCTGAAAAGTCGGATCTTCCGACGCCTTTTCGTTGGTGATTTCGGACTGCAATGCCGCCCCCCTGGGCAAGGAGCACGCTGTCAATGTCACAACGGACAGACATAGCAGGATGAGTTTCAAAGAAAGACGCACGTTTTGCCCCCCGGCCAAGCCATGACAATTTATTTGTTTCTAGCCAATGAAGCCACTGATAGACAGAGCCTTAATGGATTGAAAGCAGATTGAAGGCAAAGAGTGGCGCCAGAACCGCAAAAAATCAGAACGCTTGTCCTGGGCGCAAGCGGGAAAATCGGCCGTATGTTGCGTGCCTCTTGGGCCTTGAAACCCCCGCAAGATATTGAATTTATTTACGTCTATCGCAATGATCTGCCTGAGGAAGGCGGCGTTGTTTGGACTACCGAGGAAAGTTGCGAAAACTTACCTGATATTGATGTTATATTGGCGCTTTGGGGGGCGACGCCGTCAAATGGCAGCGCCTTGAACGCCAATGTTTCCCTTGCACATAGCGCCCTTAAGCTTGCCCTTGCCATGGGTGCCCAGAAGGTCCTGCATTGCTCCTCTGCCGCGGTTTACGCTCCGCAGGGTCGCGTGTTGAGCGAAGAGGATGCCAGCGAGGCCGCAAATGCCTATGGGCAATCCAAGCTTGAAATGGAACGGGCAATTCGGGGCTGGGATCAAGAGAACCCGGGGAAGATCGAAAACGTGATGCTGAGGATCGGCAATGTGGCGGGTGCAGAGTCTTTGTTTGGGAATATGACACCGGGTGGCGAGGTGTTTCTGGACAGGTTTCCAAATGGAAAAGGACCAGAGAGAAGTTACATCTCACCGCCGGATTTGGGGCAGGTGATTGCCGATTTGATCCGTGCCAAGACTGTCACAGGCCCGATCAATGTCGCATCACCAGAACCCGTCGAAATGGCCGAGCTGGCCATGGCTGCGGGGTGTCATGTGACTTGGAAACCGGCCCCCGAAAATGCTTTCCAATCGGTGGTTTTGGATACGCGCAGGTTACAGGCAATCTGTGATTTAGGCGCGAACTCCTCTGACCCCAACCATCTGGTTGAAGGGGCAAAAATCGGAGGGGTTTGGCCATGACGCTTGCCAATCGCGCCTTTGACATCTTCTTTGTCTTGCTGTTTCTGCCATTTCTTTTGCCCGCCATCATCCTGGTGCCGCTGGCAATCCTGATCCTGGATGGCCGGCCTGTTCTATACGTCTCCGAGCGGATGAATTCCCCAAAACAGGGCTTTAACTTGCTCAAATTTCGCACGATGCATTTTGATCCTGATGATCAAGGTGTGTCAGGTGGGGATAAAGAGGCGCGCATCACCAAAACCGGGGCCTTTTTGCGGCGCTACAGGTTGGATGAGCTTCCTCAGCTTTGGAACATCTTCAAAGGCGATATCCGTTTTGTCGGCCCGCGCCCGCCACTTCGCCATTACGTGGAAAAATTTCCAGAGATCTATGGCGAGGTTCTGAAATCGCGTCCCGGGGTCACCGGTTTGGCGACACTGGCCTATCACAAGACCGAAGAGCGTCTCTTGTCTGTGTGCGAAACGGCTGAAGAGACCGAAGAGGTCTATTGCCGCCGTTGCGTGCCGCGAAAGGCCAAGCTTGACCTGATCTATGCGCAAAACCAGACGCCCTGCACCGATATCCATATGATGTGCGTGACAATGTATCGAAAGATTCCGATACATTAAAAGGGCTTAGGAAGGATGTGAGAGCGCCGGGCCCCTATTGGCGAAGGGCCTGTACGTTCATATAGCCGATGACATCGCCCAACCATTGGCGTCCACTCAGAATGTTTCCGCGTGCATCGACCACATAGAGATTGTTGAAACTGCCGCCATCGCCCGAGCAATTGGCTGTTACCGCGACGCCTTTGGAATTAACTTCGCCCAAGGCAACCGCGTGGGTGTCCCCAACATCCAGCTTGCATTCAAATGCCAGAACCCGTGTCTGGTTGTCCGAGGTCAAGAAACGCATGACATAAGACGCGGTTCCAACGGAGCGGTTGCGCACCAATGACAGCAATGCGCCCTCATCCGACGACATGAGATCACCGCCAAAGCCGCGTGTTGAAACCATCATCCCATTGCGCTGGGCAATGGTCTGGCGCGCACGCGAGCCATAGGTTTGATACCCTTGGTTTCTTTCGACCTCGACCAGGATGAACTGTGCCTTGGTGTTTTCCAACACATAGACGGAAACCGGTTTATCCGTTGCCGCAAGCACCTGACCAATCTGTTCCGGTGTGACCGTGGGGATCACCGGCTCTTGCTTGGTAAACAACGTAGGCAGAGTTTTCAGGCTGACCAACGGTGCTTCTTTGTTGCTTCCCAGACAGCCTGCCAATGTCGTCACAAGGGCAATGCCAAGCGCCAGCTTTGCGTTTCTTACCATGCTCATCGCCAGAACCTTCCCCAGGATTTTGCAATTTCCGGTTTATGATATTCCCGGGTTTCTTCATACAAACGTCCGCGGACATTCAGGCGGGCACCGCCATCGCGTGACAAGGATTGAATGGTCACCGGGTTCACCTTGCGGGATGGTTGGCCAATGAACGGTGCCAATGGGATATAGAAACGCAACCCCTTGTCAAACGAACCTTCGCCGAAATCCTCAGCTGAGACGTCGGTAAATGTCGCATAGGCCCCGACTTTCCAACCATTGGCGAATTCACGGTCAATGGAGATGGTGCCGCCGTAATCCCCGGCAAGGTAACGACCCACGTCCAACTGACCATGGAAGCCGTTGCCCAAGTCGTAATAGGCCGAAATATGTCCATTCACATGCGGAATATCAAACTTGGCACCGGTTTCCGGATCGACGGTTGTCATATCCTGGAAGCCAAAGAGCTGATCGTAATCGCGGCGCTGGATATAGTTCAGCTCGGCCCCCAAAGCGAACCGGCTGTTGACTGGTTTCCAAAGCAGTTCGGCGGACACGCCACCATACATGCGTTCGAGATAGCCCACCGAGAGGCGGGAATAGAGGTTGCGACCGGGGCGACCATAGGCGGCCACCTGCAGGTATTCGATGGCCGGGTCACCCTCACGGGAATAGATGTCATTGTCTGTGCGAACCCGTGGCAGGGCGGATTCATCCGAACGCCCTTCCTTGTCCAGGTTCCCGGCAAGCTTTTTGGTGATCGAGCCTTCCAAAACGATATTGGGGCGAATGTAGTATTCGGCAGAGGCGCGCACACCGACATCAAGCTTGACCGGCTGGCTTGGGTTGAACACGGACATGTCCACATAGGGGGCAAGGCGCCATTCGAATTTGGGATAGAGCCCGTCATTGGGTTTCAAACCCAGATTATAGCCGTCAATGATACTGGCTTCGGCCAGCATTTTGTCTGCGCTTTCGTGTTCCAGCCGTTCCAGATCGGAGCGTTTCAGGATCACCGCAGACATCGGAACACCGTTCGCGATCGGAACGATAACGAATTCTTCGATCGAGGCCGGCATGGACCGGCTCATTGTTCTGGCAAGGCGACCAATTGCCTGCGAAGGCGCGCCGAAACGCGGGTTCACAAGGCGGACGGTGGCGCGATGGTTCTCAAGCTTGACAGCTTCGACAACCAAACCCTCTTTGGCCGCGAGGACACCCAAGGCGTTTTTGGCGTCTGAGCTGGCATTGGCATCCAGCGTCCAGCCAAGATCGGCGATTTCGCTTGGATTGCGTGGTTTGATCGCGACGCCAGCAGGTTCAACCCCGCCGGGGATGCCTTGGAACTTGGGGTTGGTCGACAAGGTGAACTGCGCGCCCACCTCGGTGCCGTGCACATGGTACAGCGACAGCTGGTTGCCGTTTTTGAACCGGTAATCGATGCCAAAGTTCCAGGGGCTTGTGCGTTCAATCTGGCCTGCACCGACCTCGTTGGCATAGGCGTCTGACGAATATTCCAGTTTGAAATTCCAGCGGTCGTTTGGCGCGTAGGACACGCCGCCAAAGGCAGAAATATCACCGCGGAACCAGCGGTCATAGGTTGGAATACCGCCCAGCTCCAAAGTGATGTCAGAGCGCGTTCCGGCTGAGGCAAAGGAATTGTAACTGCCCAAACGCCCCCAACCGATACCGCCGGTTACTTTCAAACCCGGCGACAAGGTTTTGGTCGCGACAAGGTATTCCGCGCTATAAAGACCGGTGCCCAAAACGTCGCGCATGCCCAGGGTCAGTGCCGGGCGATATTTGGACTCCCGCAGGATCTGGTAGCTGACGTCAAAGCTGCGGTCGAAATAGACGTCGTCCCAGTCGTCATTGTCCACAAAATTGGCCAAAGCCGTATAGCGAAAATAACCAGCGAGGCGCGGGGTGATCTGAAACCCGATCGTCGAGCGCATCGTGTCGCCAACATAGGAAAAGGTTGTCGACAGTGTCGCATCAGGCGCAGTTTCGGCCGTGGGCATATCGATCAGGCCGGGCGATCCATGCAAGTTGAACGACGGCACGCGCGGTGCCTCTTGCGCGTTAGCCGCCATGGCTGACAATGAGACAGATGCAAACCCGAATACGGCGCGTTTCATCACGCCCTGCAACCGAGAATTCGGCATGCCACTACCTCTCTGCGTCTAAAATGCTTGTTCGTTGCTAAGAATATTAATGCAGGCTGTCCATTCTTTACAGTGCATTCCTTGTCGCCTGTGTGAATTTCAGCACGCGGCGTTTTAACGGAACATTTTGAATCGTTAAGCTGCTGGTAAAACCTTTGCGGTTAAACCTTGTCTCGGTGAGAGAAAAAGGTGGTGAGATGAGTGGCGACGGCGAACTGGCGCCAGTCATCATCAAACGCAAGAAAGTCGTCGGTGGCGATGGGCATCATGGTGGTGCCTGGAAGGTGGCATACGCTGACTTCGTAACCGCGATGATGGCTTTCTTTCTGTTGATGTGGCTGTTGAACGCGACAACCGAAAAACAACGTAAAGGGATTGCTGATTACTTCAGCCCAACCATTGCCATGGCCCGTGTGTCAGGTGGTGGTACCGGGGCGCTGGGCGGCGATTCCGTCTTTGCTGAGAACACGTTACCTCGGATGGGTACGGGCTCGACCAGCCTGCATGCGCAACCTGAAAAGGGGGCGGCGGGTGCCCATACATCTGGCGAAGACGACGAGGATGCCGTCGAAGAAGAGGTATTCGAGGTTGTCGAAGATCTGCTGATGGGCCGAGGTGGCGAAAGCATGGTGGCGGACGAATTGCTCGAACATATCGTCACCCGAACCACTGACGAAGGCTTGGTCATCGAGCTGTTCGAAACCGAACAGGCCCGTTTGTTCCGCGATGAAACCAAGCCAACCAAACTGCTCGAAGACCTGTCGCGTCTGATTGTTGAGGCATCCTACATCGTCACAAATGGCTTGGCGGTCGAAGGGCATACTTCCGCCTATCCGATCGTGATGACCGAAAATCCGGCATGGGAAGTATCAGCAGCGCGCGCAACCGTGTTCCGGGAATTGCTGTTGTCCTCTGGGTTGGAATCAAGCCGCGTAACGCGTGTAACGTCTTATGCAGACCGCGATCCTGTGCGTAAGAACCACATGGATATCAGAAATAACAGGATCGAAGTGGTGTTCTTACGCGGTCAATAGGCTGGCAAACATAGGCAGTTGGATTTCTGTAGGATTTTAACTGTTAGGCCAGCGTTAAGCTCAGCGCCTTATCTGTTGTCTTGAATTTGAACGAGACAGCAGAAAGGCGTGTCCATGACGATCTCCTCATCGCTCAACGCAGGTGTGGCGGGCCTAGCGGCCAACGCAACCCGACTTGGGACCATTTCAGACAATATCGCGAATTCCTCCACCAGCGGTTACAAACGTGTGGAAACGGATTTTACGTCCATGGTGATGTCCTCGTCGGGTGGCGGGTATACTGCGGGCGGTGTGCGCACCACAACACAGCGACTGGTTGATGAAGGCGGGGCGCTTGTCGGGACGACCAATGCAACCGACCTTGCCGTGCGCGGCAATGGTTTCTTGCCCGTTGCCGAAGCGACCGAAGTGGCCACAGGCAATGGCAACCCGCAGATGTTCCTGACAACGACCGGATCTTTCCGCGTTGATGCTGACGGATACTTGCGCACTGAATCCGGCCTGATGTTGCTGGGGTGGCCAGCGGATGCCGACGGCACCGTCCCAACCTATCCGCGCGACACATCCAGCAGCCTGGAACCGATCCGGATCAATTTGAACCAGTTCACCAGTGAACCCACGACTGAGGTGCTTCTTGGCGTCAACCTGCCAGCCTCGGGAACCTATTCTGATGCGTCAGGCGATCCTGTTGATCTGTCGGTTGAATATTACGACAATCTGGGCCGCTCGGAAAACCTGAACCTCACCTTCACGCCCACGATCCCCGCAACCGGATCGTCTAATGAATGGACAGTGACAATCAACGATTCTGCAACGGATGCTGCCAGCAACCCGATTGCCGAATATACAGTCACCTTTGATGACACCCGAGGCGCGGGCGGTTCAATCGCATCTGTTACGACGGTTTCTGGTGGCACTTATAATGCCACGACTGGCACCATGATTGTCAGCGCGGCGGGCGGTCCAATTGAGATCAATATCGGCGCACCCGGAACCAGCGCGGGCCTGACCCAGGTCGGCGACAAGTTCCAACCGCTCAACATCTCCAAGGATGGTTCTCCGGTTGGAAAAATGACCAATGTCGAAGTTGATGAGAGCGGATTTGTTCATGCCTTCTTTGACACTGGGATCTCGCGCACGATTTATCAGGTGCCACTGATCGATGTGCCCAATCCAAACGGCTTGGTCGCGATGGATAAGCAAATCTATATGCCTTCTCCTGAAAGCGGGAATTTCTTCCTTTGGGATGCCGGGGATGGCCCGGTGGGTGATGTCGTTCCCTATGCCCGTGAAGAAAGCGCAACTGATGTGGCCAATGAATTGACGGCCATGATCCAGACTCAACGCGCCTATTCATCCAATGCCAAGGTTATCCAGACCGTGGATGAGATGCTTCAGGAAACCACAAACATCAAACGCTAACACCAGTTTAGCCGTCGGTTGAAGGAGGTCGCCAGATGTCTTTATCGGGTGCTCTATACAATGCATTCAGTGGTCTTCGGGCCAATACTCGGGCGGCCGGCCTGGTGTCGACGAACATTTCCAATGCCACGACCGAGGGGTATGGGCGCCGAACGCTCGAATTGACCCCCGGTTCCTTGGGAACCTCCGGCGGTGTGCGCATCGCCGGGGTCATTCGCCACTCCGATCCGGTTCTGGTGTCGGATCGGCGCGTGTCTGATGCGTCACTGGCCCATTCTGACACGATGTATACCTACTCCAAGCGCCTCGAAAGCTTGATTGGCGAAAGCGATACGGCCGGGTCTCTGGTATCTCGTGTGACGGCCTTTGAGAATTCGTTGCTATCTGCTGCGACCAACCCGGCATCAGAACAAAGGCTGGAAAATGTCGCAACAGCGGCAACCAGTCTGACGCAAACGTTGAATGCCCTGTCGGACGAGATACAGCAGTCGCGCCAGAATGCGGATAGTGCAATTGCCGACCAGGTAACAACACTGAACGAAACGCTTGCGCGACTTGATCAGATCAATGGCGACATGGTTAAGGCCAGCTCGACAGGCACCGATGTTGCGACCCTTCAGGACGAACGCAATAGATTGCTTGATAGCATTTCCTCGATTGTCCCGTTGCGGGTGGTCGAACGGGATCGTGGTGAAATCGCGCTGTTTACCATGAACGGGGCGGTACTGATGGACGGCTCACCGGTTGAGATCGAGTTTAGTGAGGTGAACGCGATCGGGGCCGCCATGACTTTGTCAGCGGGTGATCTCAATGGTCTGACGGTCAACGGAATTCCGGTCAATTCGACAGAAACCGGTATGTTTGCAGGTGGCAGTCTGGCGGCCCAGTTTGAAATCCGCGATGTCACCGCGGTTGAAAACCAGGCCGAACTTGACGCGATTGCCCGCGACTTGATCGAACGACTGGGCCCCTCCGGACCAGACACAACCCTCGGCGCGACGGACCCTGGTCTTTTCACTGACGCCGGAATCGCCTTTGATCCATTGAACGAAGAAGGATTGGCAGGGCGGATCCAACTCAATTCCCTGGTCGCACCGGATTCAGGAACCGTTTGGCGGTTGCGCGACGGTCTGGGTGCCGCCACGCAAGGCGAAGTGGGCGACGGCCGGTTGCTGCAATCTATTGCAGCTGCCTTGACCGAGGCAACCGTGCCCAGCTCGGCATCGCTTCCCTCAGTGTCGCGCAGCTTTGTGAACCACATTTCGGAATACTCTTCCAGCGTTGCAGGGACGCGGGTCAGGGCGGAAAACGAACGCAGCTTCCTGTCAGCGCAAAACACCGCATTGAGCGAGCTTGAGCTCTCCAAAGGGGTCGATACCGACCAAGAGCTGCAAAACCTCATGCAAATCGAACAACAATATGCGGCCAATGCCCGTGTCATGACCGTCGTTGACGAGCTCATGGAACGGCTGATGGCCATCTGAGGAGGACAATATGCAATCAGTAGGGGATATGGCCCGGGCGCTGGTTCTTAGAACCAATCAGGTCCGACTTCGTGAAGAAATGGACAAATTGGCGGTTGAGGTGGCCACCGGCTTCGTCACGGATTCCGCGAAGCATCTGAATGGCGATCTGACCAGCCTGCAAGAGATTGATCGCACGCTTTCAAAACTCGAAGCCTACCGGATCAACACGACCGAGGCGTCTTATATCACATCGACCATGCAGACGAGCTTGGACGAAATCCAATCACGCAGTCAGACGCTGTCGCAGACCTTGATTGCCGCCGATCTGACGCCAACCGATCCGCTGTTGAACACGATGTCAGTTGATGCTGCCAATACCTTGGACCAGGTCATGACCGGCATGAACCGATCGGTTGCGGGGCGCACGTTGTTTGGCGGCGTCGCCACAGATCGCCCGGCCGTGGCGGATAGCGAAGATATGTTGGCTGATCTGCGCGTTTTGCTGGCGGGCGAAACAACATTGGCAGGTATCGAAGCCCAGCTCGACACGTTTTTCGGGGCAGGGGGCACCTATGAAACCGTCACCTATGAGGGGTCTAACACCAGTTTGGCACCCTTTCAGCTAAGCGAAACCGATTCCGCAAATGTCGATATCCGCGCCAGTGACCCTGTGTTCAAAGAGATGCTGAAACCGCTGGCGATGGCTGCCTTGGCCTCGGACGGCAGCTTGGGCTTTGACACGGAACTGCAGGTTGAGATCCTTTCCGCTGCGGGCCGTGATCTGCTGGGCGCGCAACAATCCATGGTCGAGCTGCGCGCTGGGCTTGGTGCGCTTGAGGCGCGGATAGAGGAAACAACCACCAGGAATGCCGCCGAAACCTCCTCGGCCAGCCTGGCGCGCTTGGAACTGGTCGGGACGGATCAGTATGAATCCGCCGCCAAATACGAAAGCATTCGTGGCCAATTGGAAAGCCTCTATGCAATCACGGCGCGGTCGCAACGCCTGTCACTGGCGGGGTACCTTTGATGCTTAGATTATTCTCTGCAGCCCTGCTGGCCATTTTCTCATTTGTGCACGTTGCGCATGCCCAATCAGTTCGGATCAAGGACTTGGTCGAATTTGACGGGGTTCGGTCGAACGATCTGGTCGGATATGGTCTGGTTGTTGGTTTGAACGGCACCGGTGATGGTTTGCGTAACTCGCCCTTTACCGAAGACATCATGTCTAACATTCTGGAACGGCTTGGCGTCAATGTGACCGGAGAACAATTCCGTCCGCGCAATGTTGCTGCTGTTTTGGTGACCGCGCGCTTGCCGGCTTTTGCCCGTTCCGGGGGCCAGATTGATGTCACGGTTTCCGCCATTGGTGACGCCAAAAGCCTGTTGGGCGGCACATTGATCATGACACCGATGAACGCGGCAGACGGGCAGATTTACGCTGTGGCGCAGGGAACGGTGATCGCCGGTGGTGTCGAGGCCGAAGGAGACGCAGCCAAGGTTATTCAGGGGGTGCCGACGGCCGGGGTTATTCCATCAGGTGCCCGGGTAGAGCGCGAAGTTGATTTTGATTTTTCGCAACTGTCGAGCCTGCGTCTTGCCCTGCGTGAACCTGATTTTACCACCGCCGCCCGGATTGAGGATGTCATCAACCGGGCCATTGGGCGCCGAGCGGCGACCATGAACGACGCTGGGACGGTGACTGTGAACCTGAAACAAACCGGGGCCCGATCCCCGGCGCGTGCCGTTGTGACCATCGAAAACCTGACCGTCGAACCTGAGCGCAAAGCACGTGTTGTTGTTGATCAGCGCTCTGGCACGATTGTCATGGGGTCAGACGTCCGGATTTCCCGCGTTGCGGTGTCCCAAGGCAACCTTACTCTTCGGATCGAAGAAGCACCGCTCGCAATCCAACCCAACCCTTTCAGCGAGGGTGAAACGGTGGTTGTCCCAAGAACCGGCGCAGCAATCGAAGAAGAGCCTGGAATTGGCTTGGCCTTGGTGCCGGGTGGCACGTCATTGTCCGAAGTCATCGCCGGCCTGAACGCCCTCGGGGTGAGCCCGCGTGACATGATCGACATCCTCAAAAGCATCAAAGCGGCCGGGGCACTGCATGCTGATTTCGTTGTCATGTGACGAATTTGGACAGGCGCAGAGGGTTTCTTAACCCCCTGCTGTCACTCTGAGCCCACTAGGTATTCGGGAGAGTTTTCATGCTGGGAATCATTGGGATCGTTGTGATTTTTGCAATGGTTTTTGGGGGTTATGTTGCCGCTGGCGGCAAAATGGGCATCATTATCAAAGCGTTGCCGTTTGAGATGATGATGATCGGCGGTGCTGCTGTCGGTGCCTTCATGATCAGTAATGACGGTCCAGCTGTCAAACACACGCTGAAAGACATTTCCAAGGTCTTCAAAGGCGCGAAATGGAAGAATGAAGATTACCGCGATCTTCTTTGTCTGCTGTTCGAACTCATCCGGCTGGCCCGCCAAAACCCGGTGGCAATCGAAGAGCATATCGAAACACCGACGGAATCCAACATCTTTGAAAAATATCCCAAGATCTTGGGCGATAAATATGCGCTGGAGCTGATTTGCGACACGATGCGGTCTGTATCGATGAACTATGACGATCCCCACCAGGTCGAAGAGGTCCTGGATAAGCGTTTGGATAGCATGTCTCATCACGCCCAGCATTCCAGCCACGCCCTGCAGTCCACGGCCGACGCCCTTCCTGCACTTGGGATTGTTGCTGCGGTTTTGGGGGTTATCAAAACCATGGCCTCAATCGATCAACCACCAGAAGTATTGGGTAAAATGATTGGTGGCGCTCTGGTCGGGACGTTCCTTGGGGTTTTTCTGGCTTATGGTATTGTCGCGCCGTTCGCCTCCAAGGTGAAGGCGGTTGTCGAAGATGATCTGCACTTCTATCACCTGATCAGAGAGGTGTTGGTCGCGAATTTGCATAATCACGCAACCAATATTTGCATCGAGGTCGGGCGACAGAATACGCCTTCGCAATACAGGCCAAGCTTTGAAGACCTGGAAGAAGCTTTGAAATCTGTGAAACAGGAGGCCGCATGATACGCGCGCTTCTCATTTTCGTCGCGACCCTGCCAGGGGTCGCATCGGCGCAAGACGTGGTCGTACGCAGTGGCGAACACGGTGATTTTACCCGGCTGGTTTTTGATATTCCTCCTTCAGCTGTTTGGGAATTGGCACAAGAACCGGGTAAGCGGGCTGCGCGCTTGAGTTTCATTAAAACTGGAATCGAATTCGATTTAAGCCGAGCGTTTGAAAAGATAGCGCGCGATCGCGTTTCTGATCTGGTGCGTGTCGACGGGCAATCGGCCCTGGATATAGTGTTGGATTGTGACTGTGATGCACAGGCATTTGTGCTGCGTGAGCGCATGTTGGTCGTTGATATCAAAGAAAAAGAAAACCCAGAAACTCCTGTTGTGGTTGTCGAGAATAGCCAGACAGCTAAACCTGAAAAACAAACTGCCGATAACAGGGTTACGACCGAGTTGACCAACCTTTGGCTTGGACCTGCGGCAAGAATCGGACCGCCCAAGCAGAATACCGTGATCCCTCTAGGTGTACCGTTACAACGGAGCGCGATAGATGTCGAAAGCCCGGCTTTGGACAGTGCTGATGCCGGAACTGTCAGAAACCAGATATTTAACGATGTCGCCGGTGCGGCATCACAGGGATTGTTGGACCATTCCAGAAATTTTGCTGCGGCACCGCCGCGAAAAACGCAAATTGCTGAAAACCATGACTCACCGGCGGGTGAAGGGTACGATCCTCAAACCGAGGCAATTTTGGAAGAGGTCATGCTCAAAAAGGGCCGAATTTCCATTGGTGGGCAGGATTGTGTTCCTGATCCCAAATTGAACATCGCGAAATGGGTTGATGCCGATTCCGATATCAATATGGCGCTTTCCGCGCGGCGAGGTGCGGTTTTTGGAGAGTTCGACCGGATCAATCAGGATGCTGTTCGGACCCTCGCCAAGAGCACGTTGTACTTTGGATTTGGCGCTGAAACCAGAACAGTTCTACAGTTGCAGGATCGAGGTCCTGACCCGGTACTTTCCGCATTGTCCTATTTGGTAGACGGCGACAAAGACCCTTCGGCCTATTTTGCGCAACAATTGGCCTGCGAAGGTCATTCCTCTCTTTGGGCTGCCATCGATGGTAGCCAGATGACCAGCAGCTCTGATTTGAACACACCTGCCATTTTGCGCAGTTTTGAATTGTTGCCCAAACATCTTCGCGAACATCTGGGCCCGATCCTGGCAGATAACTTTACGCAGGCCGGGTTCACCGCGATTGCCAAGGACGTTTTACGTCGTTTGCAACGCACCAGCGGAGAGGAAACCGACAGTATCAAGCTCGGCAAAGCCCATATCGATATGATGGAGGGCAACGAGGAAGATGCAGCAGAAGCGTTGAAAGAGCTCACCGTTTCGCAGAGCCCTGAAACAGCAAAAGCTGTCGTTGCGACGGTTGAAATTGCGCGGTCCACCGGCGACCAGGTGTCTGAGCGTATTGTCGATCTTTCTGCCGCTTATTCTGCAGAATTGCGAGATACTGAACAGGGGCCTGAATTGTGGCAGGCGCATGTTACATCATTGATTGTCAATGAACGGTTTGAGGAAGCGTTGGAGGTTTTGAATGACGTTGACGGCGTGTCTGAAGACCTCGTCGTTAAGGCCAAGAACGAAGCTTTCGCGGCGATTTTCCAAAAAGCTGACGACGTGGCTTTCCTAAAATTCTTTTTCCACAAGCTGCCAAAGCCGCAAAGTGAGTTGGAAGACAAGAACATGCTCATGGCAGCCAAACGGGTTCTGAGCCTGGGTTTGCCCAAAGCTGCGCTGGAAACATTGGAAAAAATTACAAATCCCGAACTGGTGTCAGACGTAAGAATGCTCAAGGCACAGGCTTTGATCGACCTCTCTCGACCAGAAGAGGCTGAGATTTTGCTAATCGGATTGACCGGTGACAATGTCGCTCGGCTAAGGGCAAAGGCTCGCAGCCTGATGGGTGACCATAATTTTGCGCAGACCATCTATGCGGAGCTAGGTGAAGAAGACCAAGAAGTGACTGAGGCTTGGTTGTCTGGTGATTGGAACAGTATCGCTGACCAAGAAAGCCCGCTCGCTCCTGCTGCCCAACTGTTTGCTGAGGAACCTTTCGAGCTGGCCGAAGGTGGAGTGAGTTTGCAAGATGCTGAAACTCTCTTTGGATCCAGTGCCGATGCACGCAAAGCAATTTCCGAGATGTTGCAAGCTACTCAGTTCGAATAGATTTTTAGCAAAACTTACAAAAAATAAACCCTGACCCCATAGGGTTAAATTAACAGGAATCGAAACTGGTTTCATTCCATTCGACTTGGCCGCGCGGGTCTCAACGGGCGATCCGCAAGTCGAAGGTCATGAGCAAGTTGAGGTTTAATACTTGAGGGGTTTGGGAACGTGAAATCAAAGTCGTTTGAGCTGTTCAATCCGACGATTCTGATGGCTTTGGCATTGATGGCGATCATCGTCATGATGATTTTGCCAATGCCGTCCTGGGTTTTGGATGTCGGCCTTGCCGCCTCCTTTGGCTTGGCCATTCTAATTTTTACGGTCACCCTTTTTATCGAACGACCGCTTGATTTTTCGGCATTCCCGACCATCCTTCTGACCTCTTTGATGCTGCGGTTATCGCTCAATGTCAGTTCGACAAAATTGATCATCGGGGAAGGGCATACAGGAACACATGCAGCGGGCGAAGTGATCCAGGGATTTGCCAATTTTGTCATGGGCGGATCCGTCTTTCTAGGGCTGGTCGTTTTCGGCGTCCTGATGATCGTGAATTTCGCGGTTATCACAAAGGGTTCCGCCCGAATGGCCGAAGTGTCAGCGCGTTTCGCCCTGGATGGGATGCCGGGCAAACAATTGGCGATTGATGCTGATATGTCGGCTGGGGCAATTGATCACGAAGAGGCCAAGCTGCGCCGCGAAACAGAACAACAGGAAACCACCTTTTTTGGATCTCTGGATGGTGCTTCTAAATTTGTCAAAGGTGACGCAATTGCAGGTCTTTTGATCACAGCGCTCAACCTGATCATGGGCATGATCATGGGCGTTGTCGTTCACGACATGCCCCTCGCCAATGCCATGGAGACCTACGCCATTCTGACCGTTGGCGATGGGTTGGTTTCTCAGATTCCTGCGGTCATCATTTCTATCGCAGCGGGTTTGCTTTTGGCCCGTGGCGGCTCAAATGTTGCTGCGGATGTTGCGGTCGTTGGGCAGCTTGGTCGCCATCCGGCTGCGCTAATGACGGTTGCGGTTTTGATGGCGCTTTTCGCCTTGGTTCCAGGGCTTCCGTTCATTCCATTCATGGCTGGGGCGGCTGTTTTGGGTGCGACCGCCTGGTGGTTGCGAAAAAACAAACCAGACGAAACTGAAGCCGAACCAACCGAAGTTGAATCGACTGAGCCGATGGTGCGGCCCATGGGCGATGTTTTGGACCTGGACGATATCCATGTCGAATTCGCGCCGGATCTGGTCAATATGGCGCTTGATCCGGGCACCGGTTTGGATGTGCGCATCGCCAATATGCGCAACCATATTGCCTCGAATTTTGGCCTGATCCTGCCCGAAATCCGTTTGACCGATGCCTCGTCTCTGCCCACCGGGACTTATGTTGTTCGCATTCACGGAGTGGAAATGGCGCGGGGGGAATTGAATGCGGATCTTGTTTTGGCCCTCGTACCCGAAGATTCAGGATCTTTGCCCAGCGGTCAGGATGTGACCGAACCGGTCTATGGTGCGCCCGCCCGTTGGATCCGCCCCGAAGATCAAGAGCGCGCGGCGATAACCGGCGTGACAATTGTTTCCCCTGCCGAAGTCCTGGCCACGCATCTTTTGGAAGTTATCAGGCGCAACTTTGGCCGTCTCTTGACGTTCAAAGCTCTGCGTCGGCTTTTGGATGAAATGGTGTCCTTGTCCAATCCCACCAGGGCCGAAGCCAACCGGAAACTTTTGGATGAGCTTATACCCGACAAGGTTCAAATCGACACGCTACACCAGGTTCTTCGCCTTTTGCTGGATGAACAGGTTTCCGTTCGTAACTTGCCTTTGATCCTCGAAGCGATTTCAGAAATGCGCGGCCAGCAAACCCGTCCTGAGCTGATCTGTGAACATGTTCGACAGCGCATGGGTTTCCAGCTTGTTGCCGGCATGCGGCGTGAAGACGGAACCATCCCGTTAATCCAACTGGCCCCAGAATGGGAAGATACGTTCACGACGTACCAAATTGATGGCGGCCAAGGTGCCTTGGACGTGGCTCTGCCGCCCGATAGGTTCGAAGCGCTGACCAAAGGGCTTGCCGAACAAATCGGCGAAGCCGGGTCCCGAGGCGTTGTTCCAGCAGTGGTGACCTCAGCGCGCCGGCGTCGATTCTTGCGCACTGTCATGGCGGCCAAGGGCATCACAAACCCGGTTATGTCCTTTGAGGAAATTGGTGTCGAAGCACGGCCAACTCTGGTCGGGGTGGTGGCCGCGTGACCACCCTGTTGCCGCTCACCGAACTGACAATGGGGTCGCTTTGGTTTTACCTTCTTGTCTTTCTGCGCGTGAGCGCAGCAGTTTCGGTCATGCCGGCCATGGGTGAACAGATGATTTCGGTTCGCATCAAAATGGTTGTGGCATTGATGATGACCGCAGTTGTCACCCCGGTCGTCGTCGCCAAATTTGCTGGGGTCGAGCCGAGCCTTTCTACTTTTCTTCAGGCCTTGGCGACGGAAACCTTGGCCGGTTTGTTTCTCGGACTTGCGCTGCGGATGTTCATGCTGGCGATACAAACCGCTGGCGCGATCGCCGCGCAATCCACATCATTGGCTCAACTATTGGGGCAATCCGGGCTCGATCCCTTGCCCGCCTTGGGCAATATCCTGGCAATTTCCGCATTGGCCTTGCTTATGGTGACCGGGTTCCATGTCAAAGCGATTGCCTATCTGGTCCTCTCCTATGAGATCATGCCAGCCTTTACGATACCCAATCCGGCGGATGTGGCCGAGGCTGGCAGCCAACAAGTCATGCGCAGTTTTGCCCTGGCATTCACGTTGGCAGCGCCCTTTGTGATTCTGTCCGTGCTCTACAATCTGACATTAGGCGTGATCAACAAAGCGATGCCGCAGCTTATGGTGGCGTTTGTGGGCGCGCCGGTTATCACCTTTGGCGCGATTGCATTTTTGTTGGTGTCCGCCCCGTTGATGCTGACGGTTTGGGTGCAGGCCATGGATCGCTTTTTGGCGGCTCCGTTCAGGTAGGTAGCCATGGCCGAACAGGACGAAAGCGGCGAAAAGAGCCACGAACCCTCTCAACGAAAACTCGAAGACGCCCGCAAAAAGGGTGAGATCCCCCGCGCTCCGGATCTTTTGACAGCGATGGCCTATTTGGGAATGTTGGCCGGAGCGGTTTCAATTGGCGGCTACACGTTGACCAGCTTTGCCGACAGTGTTTTGCCGCTGATCGAACAGCCTGATCGCTTGGCCGAGTTGTTCTTTGGTGGGAATGCCCGCCCGGTTGCAGGTCAGATCATGTCGGCAAGTTTGGGGCAAAGCCTGCCCTTCTTCCTGGCCCCCGCCAGTTTTGTTCTGCTGACCCTTTTCGCGACCCGCGGGATCGTGTTTTCGGGGCAAAAGCTCACGCCAAAATTCTCCCGCCTGTCGCCGATTGAGAATGCCAAGAACAAATATGGTCGGCGTGGGCTATTCGAGTTTTTCAAAAGCTTCGTCAAACTGTCCGTTTACTCGGTGTTGCTGACAGTTTTTCTGCGAAACCAGCTTGAACCGATTATCGGCATGGTACGCACGTCACCCGGTGAAGTTGTCATGATGATCCTGACCCTGATGACCAAGTTTTTGTTCATCGTAGTTTTGATCGCCATGGTGATTGGCGGCTTGGATGCGTTTTGGCAACGGGCCGAGCATATGCGCAAGAACCGTATGTCATTGAAAGAGCTCAAAGATGAGATGAAGGAGGCCGAGGGCGACCCCTATCTCAAGCAGCATCGTCGGGCAAAGGCGCAAGAGCTCGCCTTGAACCAGATGATGGCGGATGTGCCCGAGGCGGATGTGATTATCGTCAACCCGACCCATTACGCGGTTGCCTTGAAATGGAACCGAATGCCCGGAAGCGCGCCGGAATGTGTGGCCAAAGGTGTCGATGAGGTTGCTCTGCGGATCAGGGAAGTGGCGGCCGAGGCCGGGGTGCCCATCCATTCAGATCCACCAACGGCGCGTGCCCTTTACGCCACGACCGATATCGGCCAGCAGATCGCGACAGAACATTACAAACCGGTCGCTGCCGCCATTCGCTTTGCTCAGGATATGCGTGAAAAAGCGCGTCAGAAAGGTTGGACATGACACAGGATTTGACAGAGCTTGTGCAGATTTCTGACATGCTGAAAGAGCGCGCCCTGGCTGAGCATCGCAAAAATGTTCAAGAAAGTCAGAGGATTGCCCAAGAGATTGAGCAGATCGATACCCTGAGACAACAAGCGTTACGCGATGAAAATAGCCTGATGGCGCGTCGAAGCGTTGGGGCTGATGCGCTTTGGGACAGTTGGCTGATGCGCCGGCGGGGAGAACTTATGCGCGAGGCGGCGATTGCGCGCGCCTATGAAACAGAAAGCCTGACACGCGCACGGGCGGCATTTGCAAAATCCGAGGCGTCCCAATCTGTCTTAAAGGACGAGATACTGGCGAGACGAAAAGACAAGCTGAGAAAAGCGGCCGATGTCTTGGATGATCTCAGTGTTCTAAGGCGTGGCTTTGCCGCCGATTGATGCCAACAAAAAGGGGAAAGCGCGAAGCTCTCCCCTTTTTCGTTGATTTTCGAGTGGGTGAGTTAAACCCAATTCCCCTGCAAGCTTTACGAATCCTGCCGGGCGATTTCAGTGATCAGCACGTCTGTCACATCCGTCCCCAGGATTGGCTTGGCGGATTCCAGCAAAGCGTTTCGCAGAATGGACATGCGATCACCGGAGGTAAACGTTCCCTCAAACCCGCCGATATTCGCATGATCGAACAAAACCTGCAGAAAGACGTCGCGCAGTTTGGGTTCCCTGGCATAGACAGTCTCGGTGGATCCGGTCGCAACTTCAACGCTGAGCGATGCCACAACCAAGGCCTGGACGCGGTCAGGGCCGACAATCGGTATCACAAACTGGTTGTTCAATTTGACATATTCGCGCCCCGCCGCAACATCCTCTTCCGCGTCTTTTGGCGCTTCGTGCTGCACTTCTTCGGTTGGAACGACACAATCTACGGCTGCATGCTCCTCCGCGGTTTTCTCGGGCATCAGGAACAGGCCAGCGCCCACTCCTGCCCCGGTGCCAATCAAAGCCAGTAAGATCGGGAGAATTTTCCTCATGTTACCTCCTTAGAATGGCAGAACGACATCAAGCACTTGCTGACCGACGCGCGGTTGCTGCATGTCGCTGATCTGTCCGCGTCCGCCATAGGAAATGCGGGCCGAGGCGATCTTGTCATAGGTGATTTCGTTCTGGCGCGACACGTCTTCAGGGCGGACATAGCCAGAAACCAACAGCTCTCTGAGCTCAAAGTTCACCCGCACCTCCTGGATGCCTTCAATTGCCAGAATTCCGTTTGGCAAAACATCTGTAACCGTTGCCGCCACCCGCAAGGTCAAGCTTTCGCTGCGGCGGACGGAACCGTTGCCATTGGCGCTGCTGGAACTTCCCAGATCGACAGCATTGTCAAGGCTGGCCCCATCAGTGATGCCCTGATTGATACGTTGCGGGATGCCAAACAGATGCGGGATAGTCAGGCTTTCCGACCCTGATCGCGAGCGGGCCGTTGAATTGGAGATTTCTGCGCTTTCATCGATCTCGATGACGACCGTCATGATGTCACCACGTTTCATCGCGCGCCGATCCCCAAGCAATGAGGTTTTTCCACCGCTCCAAAGCGAAGCAGCCTCGGTTTTGCGACCCAAAGGAACCACTTCGGGGACACCAGAGGCGATCATCGCAACGCGCTCGGGGCTTTCAACCGGCGGGGTAAAATCCGGGGGTTTGCCAATATGGTTCAACCGACCGCAGGATGCGACAAGCAGGGCAAACATCAAAACGCCAAAAACTTTAGACATATTCTTCCTCACCTTGAAACCAGAACGGTTCCGTTTTCCGAGATCGTGCCAAAGAGCACGGTTCGGGAATCTATGTTCATCACGCGGATGCGTTCACCGACCCCACCGCGCGCAAGAGCGCGGCCTTCGGCCACGATCCTTAATCCGCCTTTGGCAAAGACCAGCTCAACCATTTGATTGCGTTCCACCAAGGCAGGGCGCCCAACCTGGCCCAGCATCACAGCGCGACCGGGATAAATGGCAACGCGTGCTTCCTGGCCAATGACCTCGCCCAAATAGGCATGTGCGCCTTGCACATCAGAGGGGTCCACGCGCACGTCCTCGGCCGTGATGATTTGCTGAGGCCGGATGGACCGGGTGGCAACGATCGTATCGGCCCAGGCCAGGTTACCCAGCAGCAAAAGACATATCGCGAACCCCCACCGCATCAGCGCACCTGACTGGTCGCGCTGAGCATCTGGTCTGCCGCTGAGATGACCTTGGAGTTGAGCTCATACCCGCGCTGGGCTTCGATCAAATCGGTGATTTCCTTGACCGCGTCGACGGAGCTGTCCTCAAGGTAACCCTGCCGCACAGTGCCCAAACCGTCCTGTCCAGGGGTGGATTGGATCGCCGGGCCCGAGGCCTCGGTTTCGGTGAACATGTTTGATCCGATGGCTTCCAACCCTTTTGGGTTGGTAAAGCCTGCCATGGTCAATTGACCCAGCAACTGCGCCTCGGCAGTCTCGGCGAAATAGGCGTAAACCTCTCCATCCGCATTGATCGAAACGCTCAGGGCATCTGATGGGATCACGATTTCGGGGGAGACAGGGTAGCCTTCGGAGGTGACGATCAGTCCTTCGCCGGTGCGTTTCAAGGCCCCGTCGCGGGTATAGGCGGCTTGACCGGAGGGCAAGGTGACCTCTAGGTAACCACCGCCTTCGATGGCCAGATCCAGATCGCCACCTGTGGCCGACAATGAGCCCTGCGCGAGTTGTACGGTGACCGAAGACGGTCGTACGCCCAGGCCCAGTTGAATGCCCGTCGGCAAGACAGTGCCATCCGCTGCGTTCACGGTGCCCGCCCGCGCCATCTGTTGATAATGCAAATCCGCGAATTCTGCTCGGCGGGCATTGTAGCCCGTCGTACTCATATTCGACAGGTTATTGGAGATGACTTCGACCCGCATTTGTTGGGCGCTCATACCCGTTGCGGCAATTTTTAACGCACGCATTGCTGCCTCCTATTTGATAAATGCCTTGAGAGCGGTTCTGACGCGCTCATCTTCACGTTCCATAAAGCTTTGACCTAATTCATAGGCGCGCTGGACCTCGACCATGCGCGCGACCTGCAGGATTGGATCGACATTGGATGCCTCGACAAACCCCTGCAGCACGCGCGGGTTGTCCACCGGTTCAAACCCTTCATCGGCGCGGAACATGACGCCGCCTTCGCGCACCATTTGGCGCGGCTCCAAGGGTTGAACGACGCCGATTTGACCAATGGCGCGGCCATCGCTGCTGATGGTGCCATCGCCCGCAATAGCCAGGTTGTCAGAGTTGGGCGGCACAAAGATCGGGGCCCCGCCGGCATCCAGAACCTGGTTCCCGTCTGGCGTGACCAACGTGCCCTCGGCGCTGGGCGAAAATGCCCCGGCGCGGGTCAAACGCTGCCCGCCCGGAGCCTGAATCAAAAAGAAACCATCCCCTTCGATGGCAATGTCGAAGGTGCCACCGGTTTGTTCCAACGTGCCCTGGACAAAGGACGTGTTGCGCACACGTGCAGCAGCCATAGCAACGCCGGAAATCCCATCGCCGTCGGTCACATATTCCGAGAAAATCACCCCTTCTTGGCGAAAACCGGTGGTGTTGGCATTTGCGATGTTGTTCGCAATAACCTGCATTTCACGCATCAGACCCGTCTGACGGGAGAGCGCCGTATAGCCTGCGGTTTCCATATTAGCCTCCGGTGATGATGGGAATGATCAGGTTTTGAAAGAAATCGACCAAGGTGCGGGTCATAAAGCTCATCGAAATCCAAAAGACCGCGACAATGGCCAAAAGCTTGGGCACAAAGGTCAGGGTCATTTCCTGGATCGATGTCAGAGCCTGGAACAGCCCAACCCCGACACCGGCCAGCAAGGCGGCGGAAAGGATCGGGACCGAGGTGATCGTGGCCACCCACAACCCCTGACGCAGCGTGTCGAAAAAGATGGTTTCGGTCAGCATGGATCAGACCGGCATCCTCAGGATTTCCTGATAGGCTTCGACAACCTTGTCACGCACGGCAACAACGGTTTCGACCGCCAGTTCCGACTGCGCCAAAGCCTCGACCAGCGCATGGGGATCAGCTTCGCCCATCATGGTGCTGGCGGATGTAACTTCGGCTTGTTTCAATGTGTCTGCAAATTCCTGCGCGAAATCTGCAAATTGTGTTTCAATCTGTGCGGGCGGCTCGGGCTTTGGCTCCATAGCCGGCATTGAGGCTGCATATTTCTGAGCAGCAAATAGTGAGCGGACGTCCATTCTGGTCTCCTATGTCTTGAATTTTATCGGCGCAGCAGGTCCATCAGCCCCGTGGACATCTGACGCGTCTGGTCAAACATCTTGAGGTTGGCCTCGTAACTGCGCTGTGCTTCTCGTGCGTCGGCGATCTCGATGATCAGATCGACATTCGAGCCTTCATAATGCCCGGTTGCGTCGGCCAATGGGTGCGACGGATCGTGAATGCGAGTCAGCTCGCTTCGATCCAGGTTGACGCGACCAGTTTCAACACGGGCAAGAGCCGTGTCCGCGTTGTTTACCTCAAACGGTACGGTCTTGCGCCGGTAGCCAGGTGTATCGGCATTGGCGATATTTTCGGACACAACGCGCAGACGATTTGCCTGCGCTTTGAGCCCGCTGGCAGTGACGGACAGGGCTTCGGAAAAAGCGCTCATTAGTTACCTCATTTAACGGCGGCCAAGGCTGGTGCGCAGAACCGAAAGGTTGCTGCGGTAAATCGCCAGAGCCTTGTCATGTTGACGTTTGGCATTGACCGCCAAAACCATCTCTTCCTCGAGAGAAACAGAGTTCCCATTCGGATCGAGCGGTGTGTCGGTAAAGGAGGCTTCGACCGCGCGCCCAACTTGACCATGCAGGTGGTTTTCACGTGTTGCGCGCTGTCCCATCATTGAATTTCTCAATGTATCCTGGAATTTGGGCATTTTTCGTGCCCGGTAATTCGGCGTATCGGAATTGGCGATATTCTGAGCACTCAACGCCTGTTGACTGCCGGAATGACGCGCCATTGCCATCGCCGTTCTGAAGATGTCCAAATTCTGGAACATCGGGGCTTCTCCCTCGATTGCTTCAACCAAGGCTTAACCGTGATTCCTTTAGAAACAGTTTGCATAGAAATGAACGGAGCGCCCGATGGACGAAGACATTGCCGGATTGAGAGCAAGAATTGCTCAGATGCAGCCAGTGAAAGCTGTGGGACGGGTGCAATCGGTGGATGGCACCACGATTTGGGTCAGCGGGTTGGCCGAAGATGCCTGTATCGGTGACCGGTTACGGCTGATCCAGCCGGGTGGTGAATTGGGTGGAGAGGTTTTGCGAATCCGTGACGATCTGGTTGCCATGTTACCGGATGAGGTCGCCGATGGCGTTTCAAAAGGCGATCGCGTCGCTGTTTTGGGCGCGCCTACATTGGCCCCATGTGACAGCTGGATCGGTCGTGTGATTGATGCCTATGGCCGCCCTCTTGATGGCGCGCCTTTGGGCCCAGGGCCGCGTCGCCGACCATTTCGGGCCAGCCCGCCCCCTGCGGCGGCCCGTCGCCGTCTTGGTGGACGTTTGTCCACCGGGCTGGCGATTTTCGACACGCTTTTGCCCATCGTTAAAGGGCAGCGTGTGGGCCTGTTCGCGGGGTCCGGAGTGGGGAAATCCCGGCTTTTGGCGCAGCTCGCTCAAGGCGTTCAAGCCGACATTGTTGTCTTGGCCCTGGTCGGAGAGCGAGGACGCGAAGTGCTTGATTTTGTGAGTAATGTTCTTGGTCCAGAAGGGATGGCGCGCAGCGTTGTAGTCGCCGCAACCTCTGATCGATCTCCGCTAGAGCGGCGGCGTTGCCCCATGGCGGCGATGACCATTGCCGAGCATTTCCGCGATCAAGGTGCCCATGTGCTCTACCTGGCCGATTCGATCACGCGCTTTGCCGAGGCGCACCGTGAGGTCGCGATTGCTGCCGGTGAGCTTCCGGCCCTGCGTGGTCACCCGCCATCGGTGGCGCATCAGATTATGCGTTTGGCCGAAAGGGCAGGCCCCGGCATGGGGGATGCGGGGGATATCACTGCGATTTTTAGCGTTCTGGTGGCCGGGTCAGATATGGATGAACCGGTGGCTGACATTTTGCGCGGCGTTTTGGATGGGCATGTGGTTATGGACCGTCAGATCGCTGAAAGGGGGCGCTTTCCAGCCATCGATCTGCTGAAATCCGTCTCACGCAGCCTTCCCGAAGCCGCCAACCCATCTGAAAATGACATCATCCAACAGGTCAGGGCGTTGCTTGGGGCCTATGCGCGGTCCGAGACCATGCTACGAGCCGGTTTGTACAAAGACGGAGAGGATCCGGTGCTGGACCAAGCCATTCGAGTTTGGCCTGATTTGGATGCGTTCCTTGCCGAGCCATCTCCGGATGGGCCAGAAATGGCGTTTCAAAAGCTTCAACTGATCCTGCGGCGTTCCATGTCGGCCCCTGCCCCAGCGCGCCGCCAGGTACCGGCGGCGATTGGGAATTAGTGGGCGGCTAAGCTATGGGTGAAACCCTGCTTAGCCAAACAAAGACGTCCGAGGGATCTGCGCCAATAGGGTAACGGCAACCTGGCTAGAGGACGTGGCTGAAAACTCCTGGATCTGGCTCTGTAAAAGGAAGGATTGGATAACTTTTTCCATGACTTCCGGCTCAGCCAGATCGGCAATCTCACTCGCGCCAAAGCGGGATTGGCTTTTCTCGCGCAGCACCTCCATCTGCTTGTCGAGATCGATCTGAGCGAAACTGCTTGGCAGCCCAAGCGCGGTTTCAAAAACTTTACGAAGCGGGGCTGTGCCCATCACGCGCAGCCATTGGGTATCTGCTGTGGTGCCTTCTTCGGTAATCTCGGGGAGGTTTCTTTCGAAATTCAGCGATAAACGCAGGTTTTCATCCTGGTTGCCGACCGCAATTTCAAACTCTTGCGCACGATAGCGTGACAGAATTTCCTCTGAAAACTTGCTGAGCGAGGTCCGTGGCCCGAGCGGGGAATCGAAGGAAAATGCGTTGGTGAGCGATTTGTATCGCTCATCCGCCATTCTGTTGGCGAGGGCTGTGGGTTCCGACGTGCCCTCTTCCAAGATCTTTTGAATAAAGAACTTGTTGTTGATGTCTTCCTGAAGGCCAAACGCCCCCAGGGCAACACGGCGCAAACGTAGATCGGAGACCAGATCTTCGGCTGTTTGGATTGATCCAATATTCTCGGCGAAATATTCGGTATCGCGTTGAAGCTGGGCACCAGCTTCAAACACTTCTCGTTGCGATTCCTGGGTTGATTTGAGGAATTGCCAACCGACCAAGCCGGTCCCGACAATGACGGGCTGAAAGCTCATTGTTGACCCGCGGCCAGCAGCCGGTCCTCGCGTGGGATCAGGGCACGCAGAGCCTTGAGGCACTGGTAGAACTGATTGCCCAACAGAGCATCAGTGGCCTGGGTCAACAGACGACGGCTGTCTGCATCGATCAGGATATGGCTGAGCTCTTCGATCCTGGGCAGCAGCTGTTGGCGCGCGTCTGTCGGTTCAGAATCCCCTGTCAGGATCAATTGCGCCGTGTAACACAGCCTCCGCACCGGTGTGACAGCTTCGTCAGGGTGGATCGCGTCACGCAGCCGCAGCACATTTGCATTTGGGGTGACAATTGACATGCGACTGCGCCGATCGCCGTTTTCGATCACGGCTCCGTTGATCAAGACGCGTTCGCGCGGTCCGAGTTTCAGTACCAATCCGCTCATGGTTTCGTCCTCCGGCCACCAAGCCCACGAAGAATGGCGGCGTTGATTTCCAACAAGGGGGCGAGGCGGGCTTTGCGAGCCAAAACCTTGCCTGTGTGTTGTTGGACAAATTCTGCAAGATAGAAGATTTGGGCGCGCAGTTCCTGAGGCAACTCGTTGTCTTTGTCGGCCACATCTACGGCCAGAGTTGTCCAAAGACGTTGATTATCGGAAAGCGCCTCGACCAATTTCGGGTAGGATTTGGGTCCAGCCTCAGCAGATGCTTTGATGCGATGCGTAATACGGGCAAAAAGCTCATATTCTGTGCCGCGGGGCGTGCGTGTGGTTCTGGCGTTTTGAGAGTAGCCGCGATGGGCAAGGGACTGGGCGTTCACTTCACAACCTTCTGGTTTGAATGATCAGGAATTAAAGGTGAGAGGGCCAGGTTGTTCCGGCCCTCCCAATGTTTGAATTAACGGAAGAGAGACAGCAGCTGCTGCGGTGCCTGGTTGGCAATCGACAGCGCCTGTACACCCAGCTGTTGCTGGACCTGCAGGGCCTGCAACCGGGCCGAAGTTTCTTCCATATCGGCATCAACCAGCGAACCGATGCCAGATTTCAGAGCGTCGGTCAGGCCAGAGATGAAATCCGCCTGGGTTTCGATGCGGCCCTGGGCCGAACCAAAGTTTGCTGCGGAGTCAACGGCGGTCTGGATCAGACCTTCGATGGCTGTCAGGGCAGAGTCCACGCCTTCCTGAGTGGTGACATCGATATGTTCGATTTCACCCAGACCACCACCGATGGTGTTGCCCGCGGCGGCATAGGATTCAGCTTCGACAGTGATGTTGTTGCCGGTTGTCGTCGAACCTGTAACTGTCACTAGGCCAGTGGAGGCGTTGAACGACATGGACAGATCGTCAGAGTCCAGACCTTCGCCCGCGAGGTGTGTTTTCAGCGCGTCGTTGAGACCGTCAAAGACATCCTGGTTGGTGTCGCCTTCGCGTGCCACATACATGACTTCGGATGGGTGACCAGTAGAGGCGGACGTGTTGGCAGTCGCCATGTCGCCTGCGCCAGCGGTCAGTTCGATTGTGTAACCAACACCTGCAGCGACCGAAGCAGCGACGATTGTGAAGCTGGTCGTTGGTGCCGTTGCTGCACCGTTAAGTGCGACTGTGCTGCCAACCGCTGCACCCGAAACTTCAGAACCACCACCAGCACCGGTGATTTCAGAGGCGGTGATGCCCAGATCCTGCTTGGCGACGGAAATGTCAGATGCCGCAACACCGGTCGAGGAGCGATCCAAGGAAGCCAGAACATTGATGGTATTCGACCCGGCAGTGGTGTCTTTATTGTCCAGCAGGTTCAGGCCGTTGAACTGAGCCGCGCCAACAACCGCACCGATCTGATCGCGCAGTGCAGCGATGTCGGTTTGGATTTTGTCGCGGTCAACATTTTCTTCCTGAGCGGCAACAATCTTGCCTTTTATGTCGGTCAGCAGGTCAGTCACTGTTTCAGACGCCTGGCGTGCAACAGCAACCGTGGACTGGCCCAGGTTCAGGCTGTCGGAAATGCCTTTGAAGCCTTTCACGTCGGCTTCCATAACCTTGGAGATCGCCCAAACGGCGGAATTATCTTTTGCGTTGGCAACGGCCTTACCGGTCGAGATTTTCGACTGGGTGTCAGCCATATTGGAATTGATAGACTTGAGGGTCTGCAGCGCCACCATGGCGCCGTTATTCGTCAGGATACTAGACATGTGTATCATCCTTAATTTTGCAGCGCTTTTGCGCTTGTTGCGTTTGCCGCGAGCGGCATTTTCAACGTCTTTCTGACGGATGCAGACCTAGTCTTGTTCAGGCTGCGCCACCTATTCCAGGTGCGAGGAATTCAATAACGGGAGAGGCCAGAACTAAGCCCCTCCCGAATTTTTGTTTAACGGAAGAGCGACAGCAGTTGCTGTGGCGCCTGGTTGGCAATCGACAGCGCCTGAACGCCCAACTGCTGCTGGACCTGAAGGGCCTGCAGACGGGCTGAGGTTTCTTCCATATCGGCATCTACCAATGAGCCGATGCCCGATTTCAGAGCGTCGGTCAGACCGGAGATAAAGTCCGACTGGGTTTCGATGCGACCCTGTACCGAACCAAAGTTGGCTGCGGAATCAACGGCGGTCTGGATCAGACCTTCGATGCGGACCAATGCTTCATCAACACCGGATTGTGAGGTCACGTCGATATCAGCCAGGTTGGCAAGCCCGCCACCCACTGTACCGTCGCTTTCACCGGATGCGGCCGACTGGAAAACGTCTGCGGTCGCAACAGTGATCGATGCACCAGAGTTGTTGGTCATTTCGATCTGACCGGTGGTTGCGTTTGTCGCAAATGACACATCGATTTCATCAATTGCGGCCTGTTCGTTCAGGGCGTCGACCATTTTATTGGTGACATCACCCAGTGTATCGCCATCGCGCGCCACGTATTGAACTGGAGCAGAGAAGGCTAGGCCACCAGCAACAACCTCATAGGACATGCCCGCTTCGGGGGTGCCGGTAAAGGTGATCGCCAGAGCGGTCGCACCGTCAGCAATTGCGCTGTTGGAGCCACCAGTGTTGGTTGTCCGCGTGCCTACTGCCTGAGCAGAAGAGCCAAGGTCCTGCTTTGCGACAGAGATATCAGACGCAGCAACACCGCTTGCGGAACGGTCAAGTGACGCGAGAACGTTGATAGAGCCGGAACCGGCGGTTGTGTCGGTGTTGGCAAGCAGGTTCAGGCCATTGAACTGAGCCGCACCAACAACCGCACCGATCTGATCGCGCAGCGCGTCAATGTCGGTTTGGATCTTGTCACGGTCAACGTTTTCTTCCTGAGCCGCAACAATTTTGCCTTTGATGTCGGTCAGCAGGTCGGTCACGGTTTCAGACGCTTGACGCGCAACTGCAACCGTGGACTGGCCCAGGTTCAGACTGTCGGAAATGCCCTTAAAGCCTTTCACGTCAGCTTCCATAACCTTGGAGATTGCCCATACGGCAGAGTTGTCTTTGGCGTTTGCAACGGACTTACCAGTCGAGATTTCAGACTGGGTGCTGGCCATATTGGAGTTGATAGACTTGAGAGTCTGCAGCGCCACCATGGCGCCGTTATTCGTCAGGATGCTAGACATACAAATAGTCCCTAGGTTTCAATAGCGCTTTTGCGCCGGTTGCGTTTGCCGCGAACGGCATCTCTGACGTCTTTCTGACGGATGCAGCCCAGGAAATTCCCCAACTGCGCCACCCAAAACGGTGCATCGGCAACTTGAACCCGGAATACTAACGGAGCCCTAAGAGCCCCCGACAAGATCGGGAGCATTTGAGGCAAATCTTCACGCTCTGCGCTCCAACTTGTTGATTTTAGGGGCATCAATGGTCATGCGGCGCCCAAGCGCATCATAGGTATCCATGGATTTGCGAATGCGCTGCAGATCGCCCAGCCGAGACGCAACATTCCGAATACCGGCCAATGCCTGATCAAAAAGCTCTTGGTTGCGGCGCATCCCATCTTGTAACGGGGCCAGCTCCTCTCTGGAGATGTTTTGTTCGGACAAATCCGCGGTCAGTGCCTCTTTGATGTCCAGAAGTTCGGCAATCTGATCAAAATCACCCGCTAAAAGCGCGGCGCGCTCGGCCTGCAACAAAAGATCGAGCTGTTCTGTCAGTGTAATGTCAGTCATCCATTCTCTCCTTCAGGGCGTGAAACAGGGATTCGGCCAGTCCTATGCCACCCTGCGCGGCCATTTGTCGGGCTTGTTCGAGGCGCATGAAGGACGCGAACTGGTCTTCGCCAGCACCGCCGCCAAACCCTTCTGGGGTTTTTCCGATGCCGGCGGATTTCAGCATTTCAGCCAAGAAATTCGCCTCCAATTCTTGGGCTGCTTGGCGCAAGGCCTGATCCTGTTTACCAGACAGGGTCGATGTTACGGGGAGGGTTTCCATTAAAATTTGCTCCAATTCGACTCGGTTGTTTCGATTTGAACGCAATGCGGTAAAGAACCAGTAAGGATGTTTCGTTTACATGATGAGCAAGGAAGAATTCCGGGAGCTCACATGCTTACTCAACTGTCTGGCCTTGCAGGGCCGAACCTTTTCGCCACAGCGTCATCCAAGGACGTGGTCGCCAAAGACAAAGATGATTTTGCCGCCATTTTTGAACAACTGGACGTTTCAGGGGAGCAAACTGAAACGACCAAGGACGACATGACAGTTGAAGAACCAGACGAGGTCGAGAACGAAGATGCCGCCGCGGATGCAGATGTTTCTGACCCGGAAACCGGTGACGCCGAGTTGGATGAGGCGGCGGAACTGCCGGATGAACTGCTTGAGGATGAATTAAATTTCAACACCGTCGAAAGCTTGGATCATGAGGCGGCGGATCAGGTTTTTGATCTCAATCCTGTCCAAGAGAATGATCAGGTGCGGGTCGATCAACCTCTTCGTGGTGATCCGGATTGGACCCAAACTCAAAACACAGATGCCATGCCAAGGTTTGTTGCAGGGCCGAGCGTTGAAGCTGCGGAGCCAGTTTCGGTGCTAGGAGAGCGTGAAATCCGAATGGCAGGCATAAGGAATGTCCAGGCTGGCTCTGTGGATTCGGCAATGCAAAGCAAACCTGAAACAATTGCCACCCCGGCCAGCTTTCATCCCCTGCTTGGATCAGGAGCGGCTCCTGCAAAAGATAACACGCCAGAGCCACAATTGGCTGCTGCGCCGCAAAAGGTTGACGTGAAACCAGAAGCACAGGTTGCTACCATGGCGACAGGTCAGGCGGTCAATTCAGGGAACTTGGCAACGGTTGTCGGAGACAATGCTGGGGTCGCCGAGAAACCGCCAAAGCCCGGCGTTGATTTCGCAAAACTTGAACCTGCTGAGCGTAGCAAGCCTGCAATGTCTGAAGCGCTCAGAGTCATTGGTAACCAGGCTGTGACAGGAACGGTTGAGGCTGATGCCTCTGGTCGCTGGAATCGTGCCGGAACTGCAACCGCTGTTCCTGCTATGACAGATGAACCTGTTGAAACGCGGTTCTCTTACGCAGCCCCGCAAGCTCACCCGAATGAAGGCGGTGTTGAGCCTCGGATTGTTGTGCAAAACGAAACCCTAACACCGCAGTCGATAAACGTGGAAGTCACGAGCGCTATTCTTGGCGAATCCAAAGAAACGGACGTTTTGCAAGGTAATGCCCAGGTGAAAGATACTCCCGCGACAGCCGCCACTATTCCAACAGCCGTGCCAGAAATTGCTAAAGATGCTGCGCTTGCAAAGGTTGGGGGAGAAGGTGTCGCCGACATCGTGGCTAAACCCACTGCAGGCGAAAGTGTTTCGCCTCAGTTGAAAACCGATGCTTCTCTGACCGAAAGGCCGGTTACTTCGCGGGCTGGGTTGCCGGAAAGTGATCCGGCTGGAAAGACGCCAATGCCAGAAACAAAGGCCACCCCAGCGGCACCGAATACTACCGTGGTTTCGTCCCCTGCAATGGCTCTTGGCGGTCAGCCAGACGATTTGAATATTTCGATCAAACCAATTTCGGGTAAGGGCGAAAGTGCCGCCATGCCTGCGGTTGAAGGTGGAAAAACTGGCTTTGAAACGCAAACCCCGCGCCCCGAAACAGTGTCCATATCTGCGCCGCCGACAAAACCCGACACGTCTCGGCCGGGACGAAGGGACACGCGTGAAGGGGGTGTTGTAGAGTCCGATGAGGTCGTGCTGACAAAAGGTCAAGAAACGCGTGTTGCGTCAGAGGCCAAGGCGACCCTAACCATGGCGCAACCAGCTCCAGCCACAAACGGAGCGGTGACATACCCGTTTATTTTGGACGGTGAAGACACGGCGGTTGAGTTTGAGGAAACACTGTTCTCTTCAATAGGTGACGTCAAGCGTACAGCAGAAAACGTGTTTCCAACCCAGCAGACAATTGTCCGCCCATCCGCCAACCACGTAATGCGGCAAATCGCCGAGGTGGCAAACAGGATGTCAGATGGCGGCGTTGAATTGCGCCTGAGCCCCGAAGAGCTTGGCACCGTGCGCATGCAGTTTGTCACGACCGAACAGGGGCTGACGGTCAATATCCAGGCTGACCGGCCAGAGACATTGGACCTGATCCGCAAAAATATCGATCAACTGGCGCGTGACCTGGCCGATAGTGGCTTTGAAAACGCGGGCTTTTCCTTTGGTGATGATGGAAGCCAAGGGCATCAAAACCAGTTCGGTTCACAGGGAGGAGATCCGGTGGCCGAAGAGGTAGCCGTCGTGAAACCACAACAGACAGCGCCCCAGGACGGGCTGGACATCAGAGTGTGAGGAATTGAGATGACAGATGTAGCAGCAACACAAAGCTCTGTTGGCACGACAAGCGTGACCTCGACAACCAGTGCGACCGCCGACGCAGAGCGTCTGGTCAGTTCTGATTTTGAAACTTTTCTCAAGATGATGACGGCGCAGGTTCAAAACCAGGATCCATTGAATCCAATGGATTCAAGCGAATATGCCTCGCAATTGGCGACCTTCTCCTCGGTTGAACAGCAGGTTTTGACCAATGATTTGCTGCGTAACCTTGGTGATATGCTGGGCGGGAATGCGCTGCAGCAATATGGGTCTTGGGTGGGGATGGATGCCTTGGCGCGGGTCCCTGCCGAATTCACCGGCAATCCGATAGTCATTCGCCCCGATTATGAGCCAAACGCCGATAGTGCAATCGTTGCGGTTCGCAATTCCGCGGGTGAGGTTGTGCAACGCTTGAGCATTCCGGTTGGTCAGGAAGAGGTGCTGTGGGCCGGGCATGACGATCAGCAAAATGCTTTGCCAGATGATGTCTATCGCTTTGAAATTGAAAGCTATGAAAATGGCGAACTGACTGGAACGACTTTGGCCTCGGTCTATACGCGGGTCGAAGAAATCCGCAACCAAGGCACCAGTGTTGTGGTTCGTCTGGCCGGCGGGATCGAAGTTGAATCCACGCAAGTCAACGGCTTGCGATCCGCTCAGTCCTGAACACTGCAACGTCTCTCGGGGCTATCCTCCGCCTTGGCGACGCGATGGTTTAAAGCATCGCTTTAAAGAGACGATGCCAAGACTGTGACCAACGCGCCCAGAACGACCCCGCCACTGAGCCAGGCAAACTTTTTCAGCCTGGGATAGGTGGGGCCTGTGTCCGGTGTTTGGGTTTGACGGATCAAGGCCGTTTCAACCAAACCGGGGAGCCGTGGCCCAAAACGGGCCAGGACCTTGGCGGTCAGCGCCATGTCGCGTGCCACGGCCTTGGGGCCGATTGAGGTCTTGATGTAGTCTTCGACAACCGGCTGCGCGACGGTCCAGATATTCATATGCGGATCCAGTGAACGGGCCACACCTTCGACCACCACCATGGTGCGTTGCAGCAGGATCAGCTCGGTCCGGGTTTGCATGCCAAAGCGTTCGGTGACTTCGAACAGGTAAGACAGCAGTTTGCCCATGGAAATGCGGGTGGCATCCATACCGAAAATCGGTTCGCCCACCGCGCGCAAGGCACGGGCAAACTCATCGACATCCTGGTCAGCAGGCACATAGCCCGCTTCGAAATGCACCTGAGCCACCCGCAGATAATCACGCTGGATAAAGCCAAACAGGATCTCGGCATAAACCCGGCGCGTATATTCGTCGATATGGCCCATGATGCCAAAATCATACGCAATAATATCACCATTTGCGGCGACCTTGAGGTTGCCCTGGTGCATATCCGCATGGAAAAAACCGTCCCGCAGGGCGTGGTTTAGAAAAAGTTGCAAAACCCGTTCTGACAGCGCCACGCGGTCATGCCCGGCTGCGTCCAGGGCGGCATTGTCACCCAATGGGACCCCTTCGGCCCAGCCCATGGTCATCACCCGGCGCCCGGAATAGCCCCATTTGACCGTGGGCAGCTGGAACCCTTCATCATCTTTGGTATTCGAGGCAAATTCGCTGGCCGCAGCGGCCTCGAGCCGCAGATCCAATTCGCCGTTCACCACGCCTTCGAAATGGGTAATGACATCGGTGGGGCGCAGACGCCGTGACGAGGGCGAGAAAAACTCGATAAACCCGGCGGCAAAGTAGAACGCGTCGATATCGACGCGAAACGCGCGTTCAATACCGGGACGCAGCACTTTGACAGCAACGGTTTCGCCGGTTTCGCAAAGGGTGGCCTTGTGAACTTGCGCAATCGACGCCGCCGCAACAGGTTCGGAAAATTCAGAAAAGACCTCGCCGACGGGAATGCCCAGCTCGCTCGTGACCTGCTCCTTGGCTTCTTCGATTGCAAAGGCTGGCAGCTTGTCCTGCAGGACCCGCAATTCCTGCGCCATATCATCGCCTACAACATCCGGGCGTGTCGACAGGATTTGGCCGAATTTGATATAGGCTGGCCCAAGCGCGTTCAAGGCACGCACGGCAGGCGGCATCGACGGATCCCCCTTGTGTCCCAACCATTTGAACGGCCAGGCCAGAACCCGCGCGGCAATACGTAAGGGGGCAGGGGCGTCGAACGCGTCCAGGATAACCCCCATCGCGCCGGTTCGCTCAAAGGTCGCTCCGGTGCGGATCAGACGGATGATATTGTGCGGGCCGCGCATCTTAGATCTTCCACCCGGAATGCAGGCAGGCGATGCCCATGGTCAGGTTGCGATATTTGGCATTCTCAAAGCCAGCGGTACGCACCATTGACAAAAACGTCTCTTGATCCGGGAATTTTCGAATAGATTCAACAAGATATTGATAGCTGTCCCGGTCGCCGGCAATCGCTTGGCCCATGCGGGGGATCACGTTGAACGAATACAGGTCATAGGCCTTTTGCATCATATCGTTGGGGATCTGGCTGAATTCCAGCACCATCAAACGCCCACCCGGTTTCAAGACCCGATAGGCTTCGTTCAGCGCCTCTTGGGGGCGGGTCACGTTCCGGATGCCAAAGGAGATCGTGTAAACGTCAAAAGTATTATCGGCAAAAGGCAATGCCATCGCGTCGCCTACCACCCAATCCAGGCTTTCGGACATGGCCGCAGCCTCGGCGCGCTTTCGGCCCTCAACCAACATGGATTCCGTCAGGTCGAGAACCGTCGAATGACCCTCTCCGGCCCGTTCCAAAAAGCGAAAGGAAATGTCGCCGGTGCCACCAGCCACATCCAAAAGGCGTTGACCCGGACGCGGCGCCAGCCAATCCATCATCGCGTCTTTCCAGATGCGGTGAATGCCCATCGACATGGCGTCATTCATCACGTCATATTTCGACGCCACAGAGGTAAACACCCCCTGCACCTTCCCGGCCTTTTCATGCTCGGGCACGTTGGTGAATCCGAAATGCGTGGTCTTGTCAGAAGTCTCGGTCATCATAGCGATCCGGTTTGGCCTTACTATCTTGGGAACTCTCGTACAGAGGTGGGGCGGAAAGAACAAACAGTCAAATTACCGCAAAGGGTGTCTTGCCGTGACTGTTGTCCCTATAGGTCTGGCAAACTAGGTTTCGATTTCGAAAGAGGGGATCAAGATGCCTGAATTGCCCGAAGTTGAAACCGTGATGCGCGGGCTTATGCCTTCTATGCAGGGCTCTGTCATTGCTCGGGCACAGGTCAACAGACCCGATCTGCGTTGGCCCTTCCCGGAGCATTTTGCAGAACGGCTGACCGGGAAGCGAGTTGAGCGCATGTGGCGGCGGTCGAAATACATCCTGGCCGAACTTTCCAGTGCCGAAACCTTGTTGATCCATCTCGGCATGTCGGGGCGTATGTTGGTGTCAGGCGATCCTTTGGGCAATTTCGTACATGAGCACCCAGCGACCGAGAAGCATGATCATGTCGTTCTTGATTTCGACAATGGGGCTCGGGTGACTTTTAACGATCCGCGCCGTTTTGGAGCGATGGACCTGCTGGATACGGCCACTCAGGAACAGCACAAGCTTTTAGCCGGGATCGGGCCGGAGCCTTTGGGCAATCAATTCGACGAATCCCATTTGATCGCAGCCCTGAAAGGGCGCAAGATGCCGATGAAATCCGCACTGCTTGACCAAAAAATAATCGCCGGTTTGGGAAACATTTACGTTTGCGAAACACTTTACCGTGGCAAAATCCACCCAGCCCGGCGGGCCTGTGACGTGACGGAAAACGAGGTCCGCGCGCTGGTTCCGATCATTCGCGAGGTGTTGTCAGAGGCGATTGAGGCGGGGGGATCCTCGCTCAAGGATTTCCGCCAAGCTGATGGAGAGCTTGGATATTTTCAGCACAGCTTTGATGTTTATGGGCGCGATGGCGAGACCTGTAAAGCCCCCGAATGCGGGACACAAATCGCGCGAATCGTGCAGTCAGGCCGGTCCTCTTTCTTCTGCCCAAGCTGTCAAAGTTAGCTTGAACCGCGCGCAAGTCATGCTAAGGCTTGGCGTCTAAGGAAACGGACGGAGCCCGCACCCTATGGCCTATGAGACGATCATCGTCGAAGTAGAAGACCACGTCGCTACCATCAAATTGAATCGCCCGGACGCATTGAACGCGCTGAACACCCAGCTTTTGGGTGAGCTGACCGCTGCGCTGGCTGAGGCAGATGAGAACGACAAGGTACGCTGCATCATCATCACCGGATCTGCCAAGGCCTTTGCCGCCGGTGCCGATATCAAAGAGATGTCGGAAAAGAGCTATGTGGACATGTTCATGTCCGACTTCTTTGGCAAGGAAGGCAACGCAGTCATCAAGACTCGCAAGCCGATTATCGCCGCTGTTGCGGGATACGCGCTGGGCGGTGGCTGTGAATTGGCAATGATGTGCGATTTTATCATCGCTGCCGACACTGCCAAATTTGGCCAGCCCGAGATCAATCTGGGCGTTATTGCCGGTATTGGCGGGTCGCAACGCCTGACCCGGTTTATTGGTAAATCCAAAGCTATGGATATGAACCTCACCGGTCGTTTCATGGACGCCGAAGAGGCAGAGCGTTCCGGCCTTGTCAGTCGCGTTGTTCCGGCAAAATCCTTGATGGAAGAGGCCAAGGGCGCCGCTGAAAAGATCGCAGAAAAGTCGATGATCTCGGCTATGGCGGTCAAGGAAGCGGTCAACCGGTCTTACGAGACAACCCTGTCTGAGGGTCTGCTTTATGAACGGCGGCTGTTCCACGCGCTGTTCGCGACCGAGGACCAAAAGGAAGGCATGGCGGCCTTTATGGAAAAGCGCACCCCGCAATTCCGCGACAGATAAGACTACAGCAATATGTCCGAAACAGCCGTTGTTTCGGACATATTGGGTCCTGACCCTGGGGCGCGCCTCGCGATTTTTGGGGCTTTCCAAAGTCACAGGTTTTGGCTATACGCCCCCGATACATGCGCGTGATGCCCGCTTAGGCAAGAATCGGACCGATGGTGTTCCTTAGGGAAAATTCGGCTTTGTGAGCGTCGCGCTGCAATCAGAACATACGTACACAAAGAAACCAGGACCGATCATCATGGCAAATTCTCCTCAGGCAAAGAAACGCGCACGTCAGAACGAAAAGCGTTTGGAAGTTAACAAAGCACGTCGTTCGCGCATCCGCACCTTCCTGCGCAAAGTTGAAGAAGCAATCGCATCCGGCGACAAAGAAGCGGCAACTGCTGCTCTGCGCGCCGCTCAGCCAGAGCTGATGCGCGGCGTCACCAAGGGCGTTTACCACAAGAACACTGCGTCGCGTAAAGTGTCCCGCCTGGCGGCACGCGTGAAAGCGCTGGGATAAAAATATCACGCCATTTAGTGCGAAGATTTCGGGGGCGCCACCAGATGTGGCGCCCCTTTTGCATCCGAGGCCTACATCTTAAGCATGTAGAGATTCTTTTTCAGGAATCCCTGAGTCAAGGCGTAAGTTCGGTTGCCGCAGCTCGGTTGAGATTGGTAATTTCTCCCTGCGAGTCACTTCGCAGGGGGGACAGGCTGCCGGCCCAAAACCGCTATAACAAGCGGAACCAGGGTCACTCAGGCTAAAACCGTAATGGTTTGGATGAGTTACAGGGGATTAGCCCTGGCCATGTCCATAACAGTTATCGGGTCTGTTCTGACTCGGCCTTCGTTGGGGATGCGAGGGACTGGTAACATGACGTCGAGGAGAACCCTCGCAACTCATGCGTGTGCATGGGGTCTGTCAGTGTGTGCCCTCTGAATTAGTGACGCGCCGCCGGAGTCACGGCCGGTGAAGAAAAGTCAGGAAGGAAACGGGGACAAATGACAAGAGAGCAATGGGGCGCGTTGCAAGAGCAGATTTGCAATACGATTGGGCAAAACAACTACAAGACCTGGATCAAGCCACTTTCTTTTGTAGGTATCAGTGACAGGGGTGTTGTGACCCTGAACGCACCGACCAGCTTTTTCGGCTCTTACGTGTCCCAGAACTTTGGGGACATGTTGTTGGCCCAGATTTCGACAATGGCACCTCAAGTGCGTCGCATCGCCTATGAGGTCGCGGCAGCCAATGGCGCAGCGGCGGCCCCATCACCGGCGGCCGAGTCCGAAGAGGTGAAACCGGCTGAGGCCCCGGCCCCCAAGGAATTGCCAGGCGCGCCTTTGGATGCGCGCTTTACCTTTGATACGTTTGTTGTCGGTAAGCCGAACGAATTGGCCCATGCCGCAGCCAAGCGTGTTGCCGAAGGCGGCCCCGTTACCTTCAACCCGCTCTTCCTTTATGGTGGCGTTGGTCTGGGCAAAACGCACCTCATGCATGCGATTGCCCACGAGTTGAGCGCGCGCAATCCGCAGCTGACCGTGCTGTATCTTTCAGCGGAACAGTTCATGTATCGCTTTGTGCAGGCTTTGCGCGAACGCAAGATGATGGACTTCAAAGAGATGTTCCGCTCGGTTGACGTCTTGATGGTTGATGACGTGCAATTCATCGCTGGCAAGGATTCCACGCAGGAAGAGTTCTTTCACACCTTCAACGCGCTGGTGGATCAGAACAAACAGATCATCATTTCGGCGGATCGCGCCCCGGATGAGATCAAGGATTTGGAAAACCGCATCCGTTCGCGCCTGCAATCGGGTCTGGTGGTGGACCTGCACCCGACCGACTATGAATTGCGTCTTGGTATCTTGCAGTCCAAGGTCGAGACCTATCGCAGCATGTATCCAAGTCTCGAGATCGAGAATGGCGTGCTGGAATTCCTCGCCCATCGTATCAGCACCAATGTGCGCGTGCTCGAAGGGGCGCTGACCCGTTTGTTTGCCTTTGCTTCGTTGGTGGGCAAGCCGATCAATATGGATCTGGTACAGGACAGCCTGTCGGATGTGCTGCGCGCTTCGGAACGCAAGATCTCGATCGACGAGATTCAGCGCAAGGTGGCCGAGCATTACAACATTCGCCTGTCCGACATGATTGGTCCGAAACGTGTGCGCACCTTTGCCCGTCCGCGTCAGATAGCGATGTATCTGTGCAAGCAGCTGACCTCGCGCTCTTTGCCAGAAATTGGTCGTCGTTTTGGCGGTCGTGACCACACCACTGTCATGCACGGCGTGCGTCGTATCGAAGAGCTGCGCCAATCCGACGGTCAGATTGACGAAGACGTGGAAATGCTGCGTCGCGCGCTTGAGGCGTAACGGGCTATTTCACTCTCGCAATGGGACAATGACACAACAGGTGACAACATGGCCGCCCTCGGGCGGCCAGTTGCACTTGACGCCCCTTTAAAACAATCAGACAAATCGTAAAAACGGGCTTGGAGCGCGGGGCCGACCGGTCTAGGGTGCGCATCCGGCTAGCGGAGAGATGGGCGATGAAGATCAGCATTGAACGCGCCACGCTTTTGCGTGCAGTGGCACAGGCACAATCCGTTGTGGAGCGCCGCAACACTATTCCGATCCTGGCCAATGTGCTGATCGATGCCGAGGGTGATACCGTCACTTTCCGCGCCACCGATTTGGATATCGAAGTGCTGGACAAAGCACCGGCCAAAGTGGGCCGCGCGGGTGGAACAACCGTTTCCGCCGTCACCCTGCACGAGATTGTGCGCAAACTGCCGGATGGCGCTTTGGTCGAGCTGGAAGAAGACAGCGCCGCCGGCCGTCTGTCGGTGTCTGCGGGCCGCTCGAACTTCTCGCTGGCGACCCTGCCGCGCGAAGACTTCCCGATCATGGCGTCGTCGGAATATAGCAGCAACTTTAAGGCCAAGGCCGAAGTGCTGCGCCGGTTGTTCGACAAGTCGAAATTCGCGATTTCGACCGAAGAAACCCGTTACTATTTGAACGGCGTTTATATGCATATTGCTGATGCGGATGGCGGCCAGGTGCTGCGCTGCGTTGCAACAGATGGTCACCGTCTGGCACGCATTGACGCCGATCTGCCCGAAGGGGCCACGGAAATGGCTGGCGTGATCGTACCACGTAAAACCGTGGGTGAGCTGCGCAAGCTGCTGGACGAAGACGATATGGACATCGCGGTGTCCGTTTCTGAGACCAAAGTGCGCTTTGCCACACCTGAGATCACCCTGACCTCTAAGGTCATTGACGGAACCTTCCCGGATTACACCCGCGTGATCCCGCAAGGGAACACCCGCAAACTCGAAGTGGATGCGAGCGATTTTGCCAAGGCGGTTGACCGAGTGGCGACCGTTTCGTCTGAACGTTCCCGCGCGGTCAAGCTGCAACTGGACGAAGATCGCCTGATCCTCTCTGTGAATGCACCTGATAGCGGTGCTGCCGAGGAAGAGCTGGCCGTGGCCTATGGTGATGAACGGCTGGAAATCGGGTTCAACGCGAAATACCTGTTGGAAATCGCCAGCCAGGTGGATCGCGAAAATGCGGTCTTCCTGTTCAACTCGTCGGGCGACCCCGCCTTGATGCGTGAAGGCAATGACACAACGGCTGTTTACGTCGTCATGCCGATGCGCGTCTGATTTGGGTTTTCGGTGAAAACCCAAAGGCCTCCGGCGGGAGTATTTGTCACCAAGAAGAAGGCAGGGGCATGGGCGCTCTCTATCTCTCGCACCTGACCCTGTCGCATTTCCGGTCGCACAAACTGGTGCGTTTGGATCTGGATGCGCGCCCGGTGGCGATTTACGGATCGAACGGCGCTGGGAAAACCAACCTGATCGAAGCGGTATCCCTGTTTTCGCCCGGGCGCGGATTGCGTCGAGCGTCGGCGCAGGATATGGCGCGCCGCCCCGAGGCGTTGGGTTGGAAGCTGCACGGCCTGCTGAACACGCCGACAAGCACCCATGAGATCGACATCACCTCCGAGGCAGGGGCTGCGCGTCAGGTACAGATCGACAGCAAATCGGTGCCGCAAACCGCTTTGGCGTCTCTGGTGCGGGTGCTGTGGCTGATCCCGGCTATGGACCGGCTTTGGATCGAAGGGGCTGAGGGCCGCCGCCGCTTTCTTGACCGGATGGTGTTGTCCTTTTTTCCCGGACACGCGGAAGATTCACTGACTTACGAAAAATCCATGCGTGAGCGTAACCGGCTGTTGAAAGAGCAGGTGCGTGATGCCCATTGGTATGCGGTGTTGGAAAAGCAGATGGCCGCCACCGGGGCCGCCATTCACGCCAATCGTGTCGCCACATTGCAGCGTCTGGCTGAGGCGCAGGCCGGGGCGGAAACGCAATTCCCCTCGGCCCAGCTTGAGCTGCAGCAAAGCGAAGGCACGATGCCCGAGACCGAGGCGGATCTGCTGGAGGCGTTTCAGGAAAGCCGATTTCGCGATATGGCCGCCGGGCGGACGCTTGTCGGGCCGCATCGCAGTGACATGTATGGCATGTATGCGGATAAGGGGATCGCAGCCTCTGACTGCTCAACCGGGGAACAAAAAGCCCTGCTGATTTCGCTGATCCTGTCAAATGCCCGCGCCCTTGCCGCCGATATCGGTGCGCCGCCGATCCTTTTGCTGGACGAGGTTGCTGCGCATTTGGATGCGGGGCGGCGCGCGGCGCTTTATGATGAGATTTGCGCGTTGGGGGCGCAGGCCTGGATGACGGGTACCGGGCCAGAACTCTTTGCGGATCTTGGGGATCGTGCGCAATATCTGGAGGTGGATGATACGACTGGCGGCTCTCAGGTTCAGATCAAATGATCGAGGTGATCCCGGAAGTCGAGCTAAGCGCACAGGACGAGACCCAGATCGCAGAGGTGATCCGCGAGTGTTTTCCAACTGACTATGCCGGTCGGAGCTTTTACCAGCAGCGCCCGCATCTGCGGGTGGTGAGGCGCGAGCAAGTGATTATTGCGCAGATCTCTGTTTTCTATCGCTCCATCAGGCTTGGCGGCGTGCTCGTGCCGATCATCGGCATTGGTGATGTGGCCTGTTTGTCGGATCATCGCGGCCAGGGGATTGGCAGTGCGTTGATGGCGCGGGCTTTGGAATTGGGCGCGCAGAGCCAGGCGGAATTTGCGCTGCTTTTCGGCAAGCGCACGCTTTATGACCGGGCTGGATTCGTGGCGCAAAAGAACCCTTATTTGTGTGTCGATATGACGGGCGCTGAGACAAATGAGCTGGCGCAGCGGGATGCCAATTTCCTCATGGTGCACCCCCTGAAATCGCGGAATTGGCCAGAGGGTGGGCAAGTCGATTTTCTCGGACCGCTGTTCTAAGGCAGGCACGCTGCAAAACCTGCGCGCAAGCGGCAATATATTGTGTCTCTTACGTGACAAACCTACATCTTATCGCTATAAATCGGGACAAAATAACAAAGGATGGCGGCATGTCCGAACCCGCAGGCGCACCTGAAGAATACGGCGCGGATTCCATTAAAGTTCTCAAAGGCTTGGAGGCGGTTCGCAAACGCCCCGGCATGTATATCGGTGACACCGATGATGGCTCTGGCCTGCATCACATGGTCTATGAGGTTGTCGATAACGGTATCGACGAGGCGCTGGCCAAACATGCGGATTATGTGAAAGTCAAAATCCACGCGGATTCCAGTGTCTCTGTGCGCGATAATGGCCGTGGGATTCCGGTTGATCTTCATCCCGAAGAGGGCGTTTCCGCCGCCGAGGTCATCATGACTCAGCTCCATGCGGGCGGTAAGTTTGACAGTAACTCCTACAAGGTGTCGGGCGGTCTGCACGGTGTGGGTGTGTCTGTTGTGAACGCGCTGTCGGTCTGGCTGGAATTGCGCATCTGGCGCAATGGTAAGGAACACTATGCCAAGTTCGAACATGGCGATTGTACCGAACATCTGACCGTTGTTGGCGATGCCGATGGCGAAACAGGGACCGAAGTGCGTTTCCTTGCCTCTGCAAAGACCCAAGACCCCGAGGGCACGTTCTCAAACCTCGATTATTCCTTTGAGACGCTGGAAAAGCGTCTACGCGAGCTGGCTTTCCTGAATTCAGGCGTGCGGATTATCCTTGAGGATGAGCGCCCCGCCGAACCGCTGAAATCTGAGCTATTCTTTGAGGGTGGTGTAAAGGAGTTCGTTAAGTACCTTGACCGCTCCAAGCAGTCGGTGATGCCCGAACCGGTTTATATCAACGGTGAAAAGGATGAGATCGGCGTTGAAATCGCCATGTGGTGGAATGACAGCTATCACGAAAACGTCCTGCCTTTTACCAACAACATCCCGCAGCGTGATGGCGGCACACACTTGGCCGGTTTCCGCGGCGCGCTGACCCGTCAGATTTCCAAATACGCGCAGGAAAGCGGGATCGCCAAGAAAGAGAAAGTGTCTTTCACCGGGGATGATGCGCGCGAAGGGCTGACAGCGGTTCTTTCGGTCAAAGTGCCGGATCCGAAATTCTCGTCTCAGACCAAGGACAAGCTGGTTTCCTCGGAGGTGCGCCCGGCGGTCGAAGCTCTGATGAATGAAAAGCTGTCAGAGTGGTTTGAAGAGAACCCCAACGAGGCCAAGCAGATCGTTGGCAAGATCATTGAGGCCGCACTGGCGCGTGAAGCCGCCCGCAAGGCGCGCGAACTAACGCGCCGCAAGACCGCTATGGATGTGAACTACCTTGCTGGTAAACTAAAGGACTGCTCGGAAAAAGATCCGTCGAAAACCGAAGTTTTCCTCGTCGAGGGGGATTCGGCCGGCGGCTCGGCTCAGACAGGACGGGATCGGAAAACGCAGGCCATTCTGCCGTTGCGAGGTAAAATCCTAAACGTAGAGCGTGCCCGGTTTGACCGCATGCTGGGTAGCCAGGAAATTGGCAACCTTGTGGTTGCGCTTGGCACTGGCATCGGCCGCGATGAATTCAACATCGAAAAGCTGCGCTACCACAAGATCGTCATTATGACCGATGCTGATGTGGACGGCGCGCATATTCGCACGCTCTTGCTGACCTTCTTCTACCGTCAGATGCCAGAGCTGATCGAAGGCGGTTACCTTTATATTGCGCAACCGCCGCTGTTCAAAGTTTCGCGCGGCAAGTCCGAGGTTTACCTCAAGGATCAGACAGCCCTGGATGATCACCTGGTCCATCAGGGTATCGAAGGCGCGCAGCTGAAATTGGGCACTGGCGAAGTCATCGTTGGCCAGGATCTGGCCCGCGTTGTGGACGAGGCGCGCCAGCTGCGCCGGGTCATCGAAGCCTTCCCGACTCACTACCCGCGTCACATCCTGGAACAGGCTGCTGTTGCCGGTGCTTTTGTTCCCGGCGCAGTTGATTCGGATTTGCAGGGCGTGGCGGATAAAGTTGCCGCACGCCTCGACTTGGTTGCGCTGGAATATGAGCGCGGTTGGCAGGGGCGCATCACTCAGGACAAAGGCATTCGTCTGGCGCGTATCCTGCGCGGCGTCGAAGAAGTGCGCACCATGGATGGTCCGATGTTGCGGTCCGGTGAGGCACGCAAAACCGGCAGCTTTACCGAGAGTTTGCAGTCGATTTACGGCACCTCGGCAACGCTGGAACGCAAGGACCGTTTGCAAGTGATCAACGGACCGCTTGAACTGCTCAAGACAATCCTTGAAGAGGGCGAAAAAGGTCTTTCTCTTCAACGCTATAAAGGTTTGGGCGAAATGAATCCCGACCAGCTTTGGGAGACCACGCTAGACCCGGATGCGCGGACTTTGTTGAAGGTGACCATCGACGATATGGCCGAGGCGGACGATCTGTTTACCAAGCTGATGGGTGATGTGGTTGAGCCACGCCGCGACTTTATCCAGCAAAACGCGCTGAGCGTTGAAAACCTGGATTTCTAAGTAAGCCAATATGAGGCTTCAAAGGCGGCGTTTGGCGAGAGCCAGCGCCGCCTTTCATTTTAAGGTAGAGCATCCCCCAAAAAGCCTGGGATCGCTCCCCCAACCAGAGCTTGTGTGATCTGTCAGAGGTAACAGGGTGACAGAAGCGTTAAGATTTGTTATTTTTGCGTGTATAATTTTAGTATCATGCCCTAAGGTCACCTTTGTGGTGTGACGAGTTTGTGTTTCATCAAGTCGATACATACACAGGGAACAGATTAATGCGTTTGTTTTTCGCGGTACTCGCTGCTTTTGTGAGCTTTGCCTCTTTGGCCGGTGCCAGTAATGTTGATCCAGTCCAGCAGCACAATTCAAACGCCGTGTGGTTTGAAAACTGGGTTGGGTTGCAAAATGCGACGCTGACTGTTGCCGCACCAAACGGGAAACTCACTTCCGTTTTTGCGAAATCTGGCACTCCGGTATACGAATTGGAACGTGGTCAGGCCCTGGATGGTGTGTACCGGTATGAGCTGAGCGCCTCTACGGATGAAAAAGAAGAGATCGTGAATGCGGTCAATAACGGGCGTGACTCCGTGGCAACGTCACAGAACAAACCATTCCATATGTCTGGTTCGTTTGTCGTGTCGCGCGGTGTAATCATCACTCCGGAAGAAATCAAAGAAGAATAGAACGGAACGGTGCCCTGACGGGTGACCCCTTACAGCAGGGCGAGGAATAGAAATGAGAAATGCCATGAAAAAATCACTTTTTACCAGCGTTGCGGCGCTCGGCTTGGTTGCGAGCATCGCGCAAGCTGACCAAGTCATTTTGGACGACCTGATTGTCGACGGCAGTGCCTGCGTCGGTCTGGACTGCGTGAACGGCGAAAGCTTTGGCTTTGACACCATCCGGATCAAAGAAAACAACGTCCGTTTTCATTTTCAGGATACGTCATCCTCGGCAAGTTTCCCGACCAATGACTGGCGTTTGACTGCCAATGACAGCACAAACGGTGGCGCCAACTATTTGGGTATCGAAGATGTCGATAACAGTCGGTTCCCCTTCCGCGTCGAAGCGGGTGCGCGCAATAATGCCCTTTATGTCGAAGCCGATGGCGATATTGGGGTAGGCACTGCGAACCCAGCGGTTAATCTCCATGCGGTAGACGGTAACACGCCAACATTGCGTCTGGAGCAGGACGGTTCCAGCGGCTTTACACCGCAGACCTATGACATTGCTGCCAACGAAGCCAACTTCTTTATCCGCGATGTCACCAACGGCAGCCGTCTTTTCTTCCGCGCCCAACCAAGCGCGCCCGAAAACTCGATTTATGTCGCAAATGACGGCGACCTCGGCTTTGGCACAAGCTCCCCTGAAGCGTCTGTTCACATTCGCCGCACCAGTGCCGCAGCAGGTATTGATATGCTGAAGCTGGAATCGAATGACATCCTCGAGATGATCTTTGAAAACAACAGCGCCACGGCGGCGGTAAATGTCTTCAAATTCACACACAACGGTAGTGAATTCCGCATCCTGAACCAGGACACAGCCGGTACAACGGAATTCGCACTGGATGAGGATGGGAACCTGTCCCTGCTGGGCAACCTGACCGTGAATGTTGGTGGCACACCGTCCAGCTTCCCGGACTATGTCTTTGAAGAAGGTTACAACCTGATGCCGCTCTCCGAAGTGGAAAACTTCATCGCGGAAAACGGTCACCTGCCACGCATTCCATCGGCATCTGACGTCGCCGAAAACGGCATCAATGTCAGCGAACTGCAGATCGCTCTGCTTGAAAAAGTCGAAGAGCTGACCCTTTACACGCTGGCTCAGCAAAAGCGCATTGATGAGCTGACCGAACAGCTGCAATAAGCTGCGGGAAATTTGAGAAAGGGCCTTGCTCCTCACCCGGGGCAGGGCCTTAATGCTTTTATGACGACACCCTTACCTCCGATCGCGATTGGTGCCGTGGGCGGCAGTGGCACCCGCGTCGTTGCAGATTTTCTGCAGCGCGCTGGCATTCATATGGGGGGTGTTCTGAACGGATCAAACGACAATCTGTGGTTCACGTTTTTGCTGAAGCGCGCAGCTTGGATGGCAGAGTTTCCTGAGCGAGAAGAGATCGCACAAGCCTATGACCTGTTTCGTAAAATCAGCTTGGAAGGCGCGCAGCAGCACCTTGCGCAGGGCGACACAGATCTGATCGCGCGGATCACCAAAGACCTTGCTGAAAACACAAAAAATTCTATTGGTGTTGGCCCCGAAGATCTGGACCAATTGAATGCGGTCACCGGCATTCCCGCAACAGCCAACGGCCAATGGGGATGGAAAGAGCCGAACACGCATGTTCTGCTGCCTGAGCTTGATCAGATCATCCCCGGCTTTCGCTACATCCATGTGATCCGCGACGGGTTGGACATGGCGTTGAGCAATAACAAAGCGCAGGCCAAAAACTGGCATTCCAAGTTTATGGATCGCCAGCTTGATCCGCAAAATTTGACCCCCTCCGACATGCTCGATTTTTGGCTGGCCGCCAATACGCGAACTATGGACTATGGGCGCACCAAGATGGGTGAGAGGTTTCATGTGCTCAGTTACGAAGCCTTGTGCATGGACCCCGCGCGTGAAATCCGACGCCTCTTTGCATTCCTGAACCAGCCTGTTCCATCCGATGTAGGGCCACATTTGGTTCAACCGAGCAGCCGCGGTCGGGCGGACCCATCAAAAAGTGACCTGTTTTCCAGCGCGCAAAGACAGCGCGCCGCCGAAATAATGGATTTGGCGCATAAAGTGCCAAACGACATCATTCTCTAGCAATTCGTAGAGAGGAACGGACCTGTTATGACCAGTTTTGTTCACCCGCAATTTCGTCTTCGCTTTGTTCTGGCGGCGTTGTTTCTAACTGTTCTTGCGCTCTATTTCTGGACCGGCAGTCGCTATCCCGCGTTGAACGAAAAGGCGATGATGTCGGGTGCGATCCAGTTGGAGGATCCGCTGAGTTTTGAGGCCAAATTCCCGCTGACCGAGGCCATGGGGACCCTGGAAAAGATCTGGTATTCAACACTGAACTGGATCAACACCAACAAGCGCGGCATGACGTTTGGCCTGCTATTTGCGGCGGGCTTTATGACCATGCTGTCCTATCTGCAGCAAAGAAGCTTTCGCAACGGGTTTGCCAATTCTTTGATGGGGATGTTTGTCGGCGCGCCGCTGGGTGTCTGCGCGAATTGCGTCGCGCCCATTGGACGCGGCATGTATTCCGCCGGGATGCGGGCCGAGGCGGTGCTGTCGGCGATGGTGTCCTCTCCGACTTTAAACATCATCGTCCTGTCCATGTTGTTCAGTTTGCTGCCTTTCTACATGGCGGTGACCAAGATCGCCCTCAGTCTGGTATTGGCGTTGGTGCTGGTCCCATTGATCAGCCGCAGCCTGCCGCAGCAGGCAATCGAAACCCCCGAAGCCGCCCAAACGCCCTGGTCGATGGCTGAACTTGGGGACAAGCCCGAACATGTGGGCCAGGCGGTGATGGGCTTTGTCAAAAGCTACTTTGCCAACCTTTGGTACATTCTGAAGATGACCGTACCCTTGATGCTCTTGGCGGGGTTTCTGGGATCGGTTGTGGCGACTCTCTTTCCGCAGGATTTGATCCTTGGCCTTGGGTTCAGCATTGGGATTTTAGCCCTGGTCACTCTGGTTGGTTTGTTTCTGCCGGTTCCGATGTCCTTTGACGTTGTGCTGACCGGGGCGCTGATCGCGACCGGTCTCTCCCATGGCTATGTCATGGCGTTGTTGTTCACCTTGGGCAGCTTTTCGATCTATTCGTTCTTTATCATCAACCAAACTCTGGGATTGCGCGCGGCGCTTATGATGGCGGCGGCGATTGCCTGCCTTGGTTTTGCATCCGGGTTTGGGGCCAATGCCTACCACGAATGGCAAACCAAACGGGCGTTGGAATTGCTATTGGGAGACGCCGAACAGGTCGCACCTTGGGGGGCCGCGCAAGCCTCTGAAGCTGAGGCAGTGCCTGCCGTGATCAGTGGTGATGCGGGCCAAATCTCGGTTTTTACAACACCCTTTAAGCCCGCCAGCCCGCCCGCCGAAACCGGCTTTACCCGCATGGAAGCGGTCGAAATTGGCATCGACAAGCCAATAGAATTCACGATGCGAGACATGTGGCCGCCCTTTTGGGAAGGACGCAGCCTGTCGAGCGCAGATTTCGACCGGGATGGGGATATAGATTTGGCCATCGCCTCGACCGAGGTCGGGCTTTATCTCTATCTAAACGACGGTAGTGGCGCGTTTTCGCGGCAAGAGATCGATCTGGGGCCCTTGGCAAAAGAGCATGTTTTCAACGCTGTTCTTGCTGACATCGACAATGACGGTTGGCCTGATCTGTTTATTGCGACCTACTTGAACGGCAATTATTGGTGGCGAAATGTTGAGGGGCAGTTTGGTGCCGAACCACTGCGCCCTGTCGCCAATAATCCGGATAGCCCGCTAAGTCTGGCGTTGAGCTTTGCGGATCTTGATCAAGATGGCTTTCTTGATGTGGCCTTGGGCAATTGGGCGGCAGGCTGGTATCGCCGCATCCCGGGCGAGGAATCGCGCAATCGTGTCGTGCTGAACAAGGAGGGAGCCCTAGACGGCGGCACGTTCTTTGATCTGCCCGGCATTCCGGGCGAAACGCTGACAACGCTGTTTTCCGACATTGATCTGGACGGGGATCAGGACCTGATTGTCGGCAATGATTTTGACATCCCGGATTATGTCTATCGCGGTGATGGTCAGGGTGGGCTGGAGATGATCACCCAGCCCGAGGGGATCATTCCCCACACCACCACAACAACGATGGCTGTAAAATCTGCCGATCTGTTCAATACGGGCCGACCGGTCTTGTACTTTGCCCAGATCGCCGGGCGTTCCTCTGGCGTGTCGGAAAACCTCAAGATGCAGAGCCTGGATCTTTATTGTGACGCCATTCAGGACGCGCAGGCCAAATCGGTTTGCGAACAGAATATGGCGATCAAGACCTGGTATAAATCCGGCAACAGCTTTGACCCCACCTATGCCCATCGCTGTCTTGAGCTTGAGGGGCGATATCAGGCAGAATGCAAAGCGCTTTTGATCAAGGATCTGGCCATTCAGAAGGGTGACCCATCGCTTTGTGATTTGGTGCCCGCGGGTCAGAGCGTGGCCAAAGCCTATTGCAAGATCCATTTCAAACCCGCGCGCCAGCCCAAACCGGATGAGATCGCACTGACCCATCAACAAATTCTGCGATCCAATGTCGTCCTGGAATGGAACGGGCAGGCCTATGACGACACTGCCGCCAAACGCGGACTTGATGTAGGAGGTTGGAGCTGGGATACGAAAATCGCTGACTTCGACCAGGACGGTTGGCAGGACATCTTTATCGTCAATGGGACTTGGGTCCCGAATGAGGTGTCGCCCTCAAACATGTTCCTGCTGAACAAAGGACAAGAGCGGTTTCAGGAAGATACACGTGCTTTTGGGCTCGAAGACTATCTGATGACAGCGGCGGCCACGACCTTTGACATGGACGGTGACGGCGATTTGGATATCGTGACGCACCCGGTCAACGGGCCGCTGATGGTTTACCGCAATAACAGCCAGAACCCCGGTCTGGTCTTTCGTTTGCAAGACATGTCTGGCAATCGTGATGGGATTGGCGCGCGTGTCACTTTGATCCACGAAGATGGATCGCAGCAATCCCGCGAACTGCAATTGGGCGGTGGATTCATGAGCTTTGACGCCCCGCAAGCACATTTTGGGTTGGCACACGGTAAAAGTGTAAAAGAAGCGCTAATCACTTGGCCGAATGGGGGCGAGACAAAGCTGCAAGGCCCTATAAAGGCCGGACAAATCGTTCTGGTGCAGCGGAATTGAACATGCGCGAAAATTGAAAAAAGTGCGAAAGTGCTACACTGCAATTTTAATTGACCCTTAGGAACGTCAAACGTTGTTCAGTTAACTTGTAGCGCAATAAGGTGGGCAAAAATTACCCACCAAAACGGTGGGCCTGTGTTTATACGACCAAGCATTGGGGACACCTATGATTTGCCAGCTGGGCCGCTTGTTTCGTGCGATTTCCGTTGTTTCTCTTCCACTGATTGGCACTGCCGCCATGGCAGCGCCGCAGCTTGCTGTGAGCGTGTCGCCAGACCCGATTATCCCGGGTGGCGTGAGTGAGCTGACATTTACGATTTCAACAACGGATGCTGTCCCGACAGAAAGCATTGCCTTTACCGGCAATTTGCCGGCCGGGATCGTCTCAGTCGGCATTGGCAGTGTCCAAAATGGCTGTGCCGGTTCGCTGGCGGCCTCGGTTGGTGCCAGCAGCATTTCGTTCTCAGGTGGTCAGCTCGAGGCCCTTGGCACCTGTCAGATTGTTGTCCCTGTCACGTCGAGCACGGTCGGAACCCACACTATTTCGACCTCGACACTGACATCCGATCAAGGGTCGGCGCTGGCGGTCAACGACACGCTCGAAGTCGCTGCGTCCAATCATTCCATCACCAAAACGCTCACGCCGACCACTGTCCACCCGGGTAGCGTGACGCGTGTGACCTATGACTACACGCACACGACTGGCGGTTTGTTTAACTACTTTAACCTCGCTACCACACTGCCCTCTGGGCTGGTTCTGGCTGATCCGGCGAATGCGTCACAGGATTGTGGTGGCACGCTGAATGCGACGGCAGGTGGATCAACGGTTACGCTTTTCTTGCCTTCTATAGCGCCAACCAGCTGTACGGTAGGCTTTGATGTGTTGGCTGTTGATCGCGGTGACTACACATTAGAAACAACCTTTACGACATTCGACTCCGGCAGCCCGAGCCGAACGGATTTGATCCGCGCGGCCCTGACCGTTCCGACACTGCCTGCCTCAAGCGTCGGTTTGAGCAAATCCTTTGGTGTTTCTCAGGCCGTTGCTGGTGAAGCGGTCAAGCTGAGCTTTGTGCTTCAGAATACAACGCGCTCTGATGCGGCGACAAATTTGACATTCACTGATGATCTCGATGCCTTCCTGACCGGTGCCGTCGCGACGTCATTGCCGTCGACGCCATGTGGCGCGGGATCTGCAATTACTGGCAGTTCCACTCTGAGCCTGACCGGCGGCAATTTGGCCGGGGGTGAGAGCTGTGAGTTTGAGGTCGAAGTGACTTTGCCTGCCAGTGTGGCGGGGAATGCAACCTATACCAACGTCACCAGCAATTTGACGGGGTCCATCGGGGGCGGGTCGTTTACATCCGATCCTGCTGTTGCCACTTTGCGTGTTCTGGGTGATGGGTTCCAACCTGTTGAGCTGAGCAAGAGCTTTACCGATGATCCGGTTGCGCCCGGTGGCACCGTGACGATTGAATACACGCTGACCAACCCCAACACATCCGATGCCGCGACGAGTATCAGCTTTACCGACTTTCCTGTTACGCTGACCAACATAACGCCTGCCACCGGTACAGCCTGTGGCGGCAACCATTTCCTAGTCAATAATGGTGGGGCTACAGAGTTTCAGTTTACGGGGGGTAGCGTTGCCGCCAATGACAGCTGTAGTTTCTCTGTAACCGCGACGGTCCCTGCCGGAACCGCGCCTGGTTTGCAGGCCTATCCAACATCCTCCATCAGCGCTGTTGTCAACGCTGCAACCGTTGAAGGTCCGGCTGCGTCGGATATCTTGCAGGTCTCGGGTGGCGCAAACCTGACCTTTACCAAAGAATTCCTCGACGACACGGTTGCGACCGGTGATCCGACACAGATCCGGTTTACCATTTCTAGCGCCGCAGAATCGCCCTCGACTGCGACCGGTCTGGCCTTTACCGACGATCTGGATGCCTTCTTTTCCGGAACTGTGCTGGTTTCCACGCCGACCAATACCTGTGGTGGTTCCGCCAGCGGGACCAGCACGTTCTCCTACACCGGCGGCACGATTGCCCCGGGTGATAGCTGTGAAATCATCGCGAATGTGATGATTGGCCCATCGGGCACCGGAACCTTTACCAACACGACATCCGGCCTGGCCGGAACGGCGGGCGGTCAGGCCACAACTGCGGCTGCAGCCAGCGACGACATTACCGTCTTTGAAGGCGGGGTCCTTCAGACCTCGATGGAATTTGGCAGCGACACCTATGTTCTGAATTCCGGGGACGCAGAAACGATCCGATACACCATCGACAATTCAGGTGGGACGATCAGCTATTCTGGTCTTCTTTGGACGCAAAGTCTGAACCCTCCAACGGGTGTTTCAGCAACATCTATTTCAGACAATGGGTCATGCGGGGCGTCACCTACCCTGACAGGTACAACATTTCTTATCTTCCTAGGTCTTGACGTTGCAGCGGGCGATACTTGCGTCATCGACGTGACGCTGTCGATTACGTCGACCACTGAGGGTTCGATTACGTTCGCAACCTCTAACATTACCGAATCGCTCCATGGTTTAACCCTCCCTCCCATGTCAGACACGATAGAGTTCGTCTCTGGCGGGCCGACCCTTGCGAAGCAGCATCTGACAGACCCTGTGCAGGCTGGCGATACGACCACGGTTGAATACCTCGTGACCAACACATTGGGTGAGGCTATCGACACAATCAGCTTTACCGATGATTTGGATGCGTTCCTGTCGGGCATGGTTGCGACCGGCCTGCCTGCATCCGCCTGTGGGGGCACATTGTCCGGCACGTCCAACCTGACCTTCTCCGGCGGTTCTCTGGCTGCGAATGACAGCTGTACGATCACGGCAACAGTACAGGTTCCATCGGGTGCGACTCCTGACGATTACAGCGGAAATACGGGGACCTTGTCTGCGGAACGGGTATCTGACGATTTCGTTTTGGCTGGCGATGCCGCGTCATCCAGTTTGCGCGTCAACGAAGCTGTCGCTGTGACATTTGCCAAAGCATTTTCGCCCGATATTGTCGGTCCGAGCAGCTCATCGACACTCACCTTTACGATCACAAACCAAAGCGCGACATCGACTTTGTCGAACCTGAGATTTTCGGATGATCTGAGCGCTGTTGTCTCCGGTTTGGTTTCGACCGGCCTGTCTTCGACCCCTGCCAATTGTGGTGCAGGCGTGAGTGCGTCGGGAACCAGTTTGCTCCAGGTGGAGAATATCAGCATCGCCCCAAGCGCGGTCTGTACAATCAGCTTTGATTTGCAAATGCCGTCATCTGTCACGGCGGGCACCTTTACCAATACCTCCAGCGCCTTGTTGCAAAACGGCCTGTCTATCGCCGATCCTGCAACCGATGATTTGACCGTTGAACCTGCGCCGCTCTTTAGTCAGGCATTCTCGCCAGCGACGATTGCGCAGGGTGCCGAAGCGCGCATCACCTTTACAATCAACAACGCCGCCGCCGGAAACGCGGCGAGTGCGCTTGATTTCACCAATACCCTTCCGGGAGGGATGACAGTTGCCCCTGTGCCAAATGCGGCAAGCAGCTGTACTGGTGGCACATTGACGGCTGGGGCCAACACCAGCACCGTTTCCTACACCGGCGGCACCGTTCCGGCATCGTCGAGTTGTACCGTCGCCGTCAATGTTCGTGCGACCGGGACAGGGACATTGACCAACACATCGGGTGATCTGACCTCTTCCCTGGGTAACAGCGGAACTGCGTCGGCCAGCTTATCTGTGACGCCTGCACCGGTTCCGACCTTTACCAAGTCGTTCGGCCTGTCCAGCGTGTCCTTGAACGGCACGCGCACAGTGACCCTGACCATCGACAATACCGGGTCATTTATGGATGCCACCGGGGCCAGCTTTTCGGAAACCCACCCGGCGGGGCTGAGCACAGCTACTCCGGCAAATGCATCCTCCACCTGTACCGGAGGCACTCTGACGGCCGCGAATGGCGGGTCGAGCATGTCGTATACCGGTTTCACAATTCCGGCGCTGAGCGGTTGCACAATCACCTATGATGTGCGGGCGACCACTGTTGGTGCCAAATCGACGACGACATCCGATCTGATCACATCTCTGGGCAATTCCGGAGCGGCGGCTGCCACGTTGAACGTGCCCTCGATCACCATCAACACGCCGTTTACCACTGACAATATCATCAATGGGGCTGAGGTCGGCGCGGTGACGATTTCTGGCACCACAGGGTTGGTCGGCGATGGTCGCACGGTGAGCATCGCAATTAGCGACGGGGCTTCGACTGTCCACAACTTTACGGCAACGGTCAGCTCCAACACATGGACAACAACCGAAGACCTAAGCGGTTTGGCCGATGGGTTGGCGAGCATTTCAGCCACTGTTACGGATGCCAATGGGTCTCTTGCGGGTCCGGCAACCAGCACATTCAACATTGATGCCACACCCCCGACTGGCCACTCAGTCAGCTTTGACGCGGCGATCTACAACGCCGCCAACCAAAGCGCGGGCAGCTTTACCTTTGCAGCTGCCGAGGTCGGGGCCGGATACGCCTATACGATTTCCTCGGATGGCGGCGGCGCAAACGTGACCGGCACGGGAACCATCGCGACCGCGACGGATCAGATCACCGGGATCGATCTCTCAGGCTTGGGCGACGGCACGCTGACCTTGTCCGTTGTTCTGACCGATAGCTTGGGCAATGCCGCGCCCGCAGTGACCGATACGGCCACCAAAGACGTGGTTGCGCCAGTTCTGGCCTTTGATTCACCGCTTGCCGGGGATGATCAGTTGAGCGGTGCCGAGGCAAGCACTGTCACCGTTTCCGGCACGGCAGCAGGTGCCGAGGATGGGCAACTTGTGACTCTGTCGATCACCGATAGCGGCTCGGGGTCTTTGAGCCCAACGGCCAATGTCTCCGGCGGGATTTGGAGCGTAGTTGTTGATATGTCCGGCCTTGCCGATGGCACGATCAACATGACGGCGGATGTGTCCGATGTGGCAGGCAATGCGGCAACGCAGGCCACGGCGAGCTTGGCCAAGGATGCCACACCCCCGACTGGCCACTCAGTCAGCTTTGACGCGGCGATCTACAACGCCGCCAACCAAAGCGCGGGCAGCTTCACCTTTGCAGCTGCTGAGGTCGGGGCGGGATACGCCTATACGATTTCCTCGGATGGCGGCGGCACAAACGTGACCGGCACGGGGACTATCGCGACAGCAACGGATCAGATCACCGGGATCGATCTCTCAGGCTTGGGCGATGGAACGCTGACCTTGTCCGTTGTTCTGACCGATAGCTTGGGCAATTCCGCGCCAGCGGTAACCGATACGGCCACCAAAGACGTGGTTGCGCCGGTTCTGGCCTTTGATTCACCGCTTGCCGGGGATGATCAGGTCAGCGGAGCTGAAGCGAGCACTGTCACCGTTTCCGGCACGGCAGCAGGCGCTGAGGATGGGCAGCTTGTGACTCTGTCGATCACCGATAGCGGCTCGGGGTCTTTGAGCCCAACGGCCAATGTCTCTGGCGGGATTTGGAGCACTGTTGTTGATATGTCCGGCCTTGCCGATGGCACGATCAACATGACGGCGGATGTGTCCGATGTGGCAGGCAATGCGGCGACACAGGCCACGGCGAGCTTGGCCAAGGATGCCACGCAACCAACCGGTTTTGCGGCACCTTTCGATGCGGCGATTTACAACGCGTCGACGCAAAGCGCGGCCAGCTTTACCTTCTCCGGTGCTGAGGTCGGCACGACTTACAACTATACGATCTCCTCTGACGGAGGTGGCACGGATGTCACCGGCACTGGGGTTATCGCAACCGCGACCGACCAGATCACCGGGATTGACCTGTCTGGCTTGGGGGATGGCACGCTGACCCTGTCGGCGACCCTGACCGATGCCCTGGGCAATGTTGGGGCCGCGGTCACAGACACGGCAACCAAGGACGTGGCGGCACCGACTATCGCCTTTGACTCACCGCTTGTTGGTGACGATCAGGTCAGCGGGGCCGAGGCTTCGACCGTGACCCTGTCCGGAACCACAACCGGTGCTGAGGATGGTCAGACCGTCTCTCTGACCGTAGCCGACAGCGGATCAACAGTTTTGACGCCGACAGCAACGGTTTCCGGCGGCGTCTGGAGCACTGTTGTTGACATGTCTGGCTTGGTGGATGGCACCGTCACTTTGACAGCAGATGTCTCGGATGTGGCCGCCAATGCTGCCACGCAGGCAACTGCCAGCCTGTTCAAGGACACAACCGCCCCAACAGGGTTCGGCGCGACCTTTGACACAGCGATTTTCAACGCGGCCAACGAAACGGCAGGCAGCTTTACCTTCTCGGGGGCCGAGATTGGGGCGACTTTTGCCTATACGATCTCGTCCGATGCCGGAGGTACGGATGTCACCGGCACAAGTACGATTGCAACCGCGACGGACCAGATCAGCGGTCTTGATCTCTCTGGTCTGAACGACGGGACCTTGACCCTGTCGGTGACATTGACTGACGCCTTAGGCAATGCCAGCGCAGCCGTGACGGATACCGCAACCAAGGATGCTGCGGTTCCGACGATCAGCTTTGACTCGCCCCTGTCCGCGGACGACCTTGTCAACAATGCCGAAGCAGGCGCGGTTACCCTTTCTGGGACAACCACAGATGTGGAAAACGGCCAGACCGTCACCTTGGTGGTCACAGATTCGGCAACAGCCGGCCTGACCTTCAACCCGACCGTGACCGGCAATGTCTGGAGCGTAACGGTTGACCTGTCCGGTCTTGGCGATGGCACGCTTTCATTGACGGCGGATGTGTCTGACGTTGCAGGCAATGCCGCGCCACAGGCAACAGCCAACTTGACCATGGACACAACGGCACCATCAGGGTTCGGAGCCAGCTTTGACGCTTCGGTCATCAACGCAGCCAATGCGTCCTCGGGCAGCTTTACCTTCTCCGGGGCCGAAGTTGGCGCGACCTATGCCTTTACCATCTCGTCTGATGGCGGCGGCACGGATGTCACGGGCACAGGCACGATCGCAACCGCGACGGATCAGATCAGCGGCCTGGACCTGTCCGGGTTGGGGGATGGCGAGCTGACGCTCTCCGTTACGTTGACCGACAGCTTTGACAACGAAAGCACCCCGGCCACAGATACCGTCGACAAGGAAACCACCGTACCAACAGTGACCTTGGTTGCACCGACAACGCCGCAATCTGAGCCATTTGATGTCACAGTGACCTTTAGCGAAGCGGTCACGGGTCTTGCGACCGGCGGATTTACCATCTCGGGCGGCACGGCCACCACTCTGACCGGCAGCAATGCGGATTACGTTCTGACTGTGACGCCGGATCATGATGGTGAGATCACGATTGTTCTGGATGCCGGCGCAGCCTCTGATGCCAGCGGCAACCCGAATGATGAAAGCAACGAAGTCACTGTGACGGCCGATCTGACCGGCACGCCAGATCCGGCTGCCGCTGATGCAGATGGTGACGGTGTTGCTGACAGCAAAGAAAGTGCCACAGCGGACCGCGACGGTGACAGTATCCCGGACGCAGCGGATTATGATCCTACGGGTTATTTCTACTGCGAAGATGACGGGCGCATTCTGTCGGGTGGCGGTATCACGGTATCCGGCCCGTCCGGATCCAACAGCTCGGTTGGTACGACTAACGACATCACCATTGTTCAGGACGGTTCATCTGGCTTCTACCAGTGGTTCGCCCTGCGGCCAGGCACCTATTCGGTGACGTATAACTATCCGGCAACGGCGGGCATCCCGAGCACGACACGTCTGTCTTCGGGCACTCTGGACGTGACCAGCTTGTTGCCATCTGATCCGGCGGTTCTGGGCTCGACCGAGTTTGGCAGCACTGGTGAGTTGGCGGATGCCTCCTTGGCAGCCAACCCGACCTTCTACAGCAGCTTTGTGATCGAAGCGGGCGACCCGGATGTCTTGGCCAACAACATCCCGTTGACCCAATGTGCCGAGAACCCGGTGATTGTCAGCGCAACTGATGACGGGGCCGAAGCCAATGGTGCAACAACGGATGCCATTGGCTTTACCATTGCTCAGGATCGCATTTCGGCTCTGGATACCGTTGTGTCCTATAGCATGAGCGGTACAGCGACGGATGGCACAGACTACACCGCCGCCAGTGGCACCCTGACCATTCCGGCGGGTGACCTGACAGCGGCCGTTGATCTGGATGTCATCGAGGACGCGTTTGTCGAAGGCACCGAAACCGCCATTCTGACCCTGACGGCAGTGACATCGGGCGATGACGTGACCATACTCAGCACGGTTTCAGCGGATTTGTCTGGTACGGCCAACATCACTGACGACGACGTCGCTTCGATTGCGGTGACCAACCTGGATCTAACCGCTTCGGAAAACGGGAATGACAACGCCTCGATGAGCTTTGTCTTGCTGGGCCAGCCAACCGCAGATGTGACCTTGTCTTTCGCGGGGGATGCGCAATGTAGCGTGTCGCCGGCGACGATCACCTTTACATCGGCGAATTTCGACACCGCGCAGGTGCTGACAATCAGCGCACGTGATGACGATGACGTTGAAGGCACCCATAGCTGTCAGCCAACGGTCAGCGTTGCTTCTTCGGATACACGCTTTGACGGGTTCGCCCTGTCACTGGCGGCTGTTTCGGTCACTGACGATTTGGTTGACCAGATCCGCGATCCGCTGACCGAAATCCTCAAGGACGATTTTGAGGAAACAGTGCGCAGCCAGCAGCGTCAGTTCAGCCGCATGGCCAAAGGGGCGCTTGGGCGGTTGCATGAAGGTCGCGAAGATCAGCAATGTGGAACGATTGCCAGCCCGGATGTGACCGGCAGCCTGACCATCACGGATCAAAGCGCCAATAGCGACGGGAAGTTTGGGTGGGAAACCTATAACTGCCAGACCTCGCGACGCGAGATCCTGGATGGCAGCTTCTCGCTGAATTGGACGCCGGATCAGGGGACGCAGGCCATTCTGCAATTCTCGCGCCAGACCGAGCGGTACCTGTCGGATGATGCCATTCGCGGCTTCTTCTGGGGCGGCTATTTCAGCCAGAACAGTGTCGATGGCACCGCAGATGGATCGATCACCGGTTACGGTCTGAATGCAGGGATTTACGGCGCACAAGCGACTGGCAGCGGGTTGTTCGTGGACTATTACGGCTCGGCCGCCGTTGGTCTGCACAGCTACGATCTGACCTTTGACTCGGCTTTGGGGGACATCGACGCTGAGGGGGATTATTCCTATGTCGCCCTGTTCGGTGGTGTCGCTCTGAGTGGTAAGCGCGACTATGACACCTACTCGATCAGCCCACGTATCGGTCTGGATGTGGCTCAGGCTTGGGTCAGCGATGCCGATGTGACCGCGCGCCAGTTGGGTCAGACGGATACCGGAACCATTGACCTGCCAAACTTCAGCGGTGCCCGCATCTATGCCGAGGTCGAGTTCTCGGGTCTGACATCCCGGAAGGGCGCGGACAGCATCGGGGCCATGATGACCGAGGTCAGCATCGCGCCACGTCTGGCCTGTGAATACTCGTCCTATTCGAACGATCAGGACTGTAGTGCAGGTATCAATCTGGCGGTCTCTTCGACACAAAAGGACAAGGGTTTGTCCTATGAGTTCGAGATTGATTATGAGCGCATGGATGAACTGAACCGCTTCTTCCTCAGCTTCTCGCGCGAACGTCGCTTTGCCGATGATCGCGGGTCTGTTGTGACACGCCTGTCCATGCCAGACACTGAGAGCCTGACGGTGGAACACAAGGTCAAGGTGGACTTCTGATCAAAAAGAAATTGACCGCCCCGGCATGTTCGGGGCGGTTTCTTGTTGCCTACTGAGCGGGTGTTTGCAGTTCGATCCGCGCTGAAACCCGGCTGGGCGTATCTTTGGCCTGAAACTGGTAGCTTTTGATCGTGTAGCCCCATTCAGGGTGCGAGGATGTAAGCCAGGTCGCCAGACGGATGAAATCAACATCATCAAACCGCAACAGCACGCCGTTTTGCGTTTCCGCGCCCAATTCCGTCAATGACGACCACAGTTTTGCGCGTCTTAGCCCGTCTTCTAGCCCGCTCATGCCGACGGGTTCGTAGGTTTTCAGGGGCTCATCCGTGGTTTCGGTGGTCAGTAAGTTGGCCTCGGCGGAGCGATCCAGCACCCATTGATACAAGGCCTTTGAGTCATCGACGCTTTGCTCGGCAGCTTGGCGCTGTTCCTGCAAAGGCGAAAGAACCCCAACTGCCAGACCGGCGGGTAATGCTACGCCAGCCATCAACCCCAACAGGATTTGCTCGCGTCGGCTGAGCGTGGCGGCAAGGCTGGCCAATTGGGCTATCATTCGCCGCCCTCCGAAATCTGAGGCACTACAGCGTAATCGGCACGAATGCCATCCCGGCTGGTTTCCGTCCGAGAATCGCGCAGCGTTACCGTGTAACCCTCAGCCCGAATAGCCTCCGCCAGGGTGTCGACCGAGGCAAAATCAGACAGGATCGCCACAACCCGCATCCCGTCTTTCTCATCATAACGGACAAGCTCTGGTTTTGCCTGCGCGGCGTGCAAAATCTGCGCGATTTGAACACCCATATCCAAGGGATCGAGCGGTTTGGTTGGGGCCTCGTCAGTCGCTTTCATAGCGTCCAAAGCGCGCGTGACTTGCAGCCGCACATCCAGAACCGGCGCGCCTTTGGTAAAGGTCTCTTGAACCTCTGAAGTGATCAGATTTGCCAAGTCTCGGGATTGCGATTGATTGCGTTGCAAGGCCAGCCATTCACCGCCCGCCCAGATGCCCGCCGCCAAGGAAGCCGCCAGCCCGGCCCAGACCCAGGGGCGGATTTGTTTTTCTACGCGGTCCTTTGCGGCGGCTGGATTGCTGCGCAGGTCCAGTTCCAATTCGCCATGGCCCAGCGTCTTGGGATTTATCTGGAACCTGTCCAATTCCTTGACATCAGTCACCACGGGGACAGACGCATCAGCCGCCAAGGTTGAGACTTGCTCTGGCAGGTTTCCTATTGCCAGAATGGCCTTGGGCGCAGGCCCGTTTTCAATCGTCTGACGCATAGCGGCAATTGCCAGTGGAATCAGTGCTGTCATCCCGTCATCTGGCCCAAAACGCAGGCTTAAACCCGGGTGCCCGTCAATCTCAGCCGGTTGAACCACCCATAGATCGAGGGCGGCGGGCAAAGACATATAATCTGGTAAGACAGCGCGACCGGGGAGTTTTTGCAGATCGGCTAGCCAGGCCTTTTCCGCCGCGAAAACCGTATTCCAAGGGGCTTTCTTTTTCGGGTCGAGGCCAGACACAAAGGGCCGCATAGCGATTTGATCCGGTTTCAAACCCAGCTTGTCCGACAATTGCCGCAACGCGACCTGCTCACGCGCCTGACCACGCAATCGCGGCGGTAAGTCCAAATGAACAAGGGGAACGTCGCAGCCCGAGACCAATGTCACCTGACGGTTTGTGGCCTCGGCTTCGCCCGCGCGAACAAACATTTGCGCCATATCAGGTTGTGGGGCGGATTGGCGCAAATCTGGTCTCCGGTCGTGGTGTAGCCTTGGGCAGAATGCCGATTGGGCGGTTCAAGTGCAATGGGTCGAGGGTCAGGCCCCATTACTTAACAACGCTCAGGTCGCCAGATTTTGTTCCAAACCAGGAATATACCCGCAGGAATAGTGGTTCTATTTCAAGGGTATATAACGCAGTTTGGGGCAAAATCTGGCGAACCCGCAGGGCATGGAGCAATACATGCTCTCAGCGGCTCGATTTTCTTGCCAAGGCAACCAGCCTTGTCTGCGAAATTCAAACCTCTGATAACACGTATTTTTCCATGCTGAGCATTGTGAAGTAATGGGGCCTGACCCTATGGGCGTCGCGTTTGGCGCCACAGCACCTCGAACACGGGTGGTCGCCCCTTGCGATGCAACACGGTTTCGCGACGCGCTGTCAGCTTGTCGATTTTGGTCTGCGATTGGACAAGAAACCATTCAGAAGCAACGGAAATATGTTGTTCCGTCAAAAGCAAAGGGTCAACTTCATCCCCCTGGCCATCGCGCTCTTCCTCGGTGGGCAAACGCGCAGCTGCCAGGAAATCGGTGGTGGATTGAAACGGGTCCTGGTCACGCGCGGCCAAAAGCCGGGCACGGGTGGCGGGCGGCAGATTGGGCAGGAAGGCAGCCAGCACTTCTGGTTTGGCCGTGTTGACGTTCAAGGTTGAATCCCCCGGCAAGGCGGTGAGATAGGGCTGCATTTTCGCGAAATTCTTATCCGACAGCGAAGGGATCGCCCGCAACTGCTCTAGCGTTAAAACCGCACCGCCAACCGGGTCCAGGGCAGGTTGCATCTGCCGCCAAACCGCGCGGTCACTTGGTCCTCCGGGTTGGAGAAAGGCGCGGATGTCTCTCCCCAATTCGGGCGACAGAACGAGGATCTTTAGCAGGCTATCAAAGGCGTTTTGCGCCACGAGGTTGTCGGCATCCACCAGCCAGTTCACGTTGAACCGGCCCTGCATATCTTGCAGTGATCCGGTCACCTGACCACGGGCCAGATCAACCGGTGGCAAAGGTTTTGCCCAAGCCTCGCCCAGGTGATCAATGCCGTTCAGATCACGGGCAAGCGTTTCAAATGCAAAGGCATCAAAAGCGTCGAGGTTCAGGGAGGTTTGTTCGGCCCCGGAGCCTGAAACCAATCGCGCCCGTCCGGCCTCGGACCGCGAAAGCAGAAAGACCGAAACGGCAGCAAGTGCCGCGACAAGGATCAGCGCATTCACCAGCACAAAGCCGCGATCTTTATGTGGGGTCCCGACCATCAAAAGCTTTGCACCAATGTGATCGGTCCGACGCCCTCAAGCGTGAAGCTCAGTTCAATCGCCTGGGGCAGGGCGCTGGAATAAACCTCGGGGGCGGCTCCGGCGCTGTCACCATCGCCGCCGCTATCCGTTGCCCCGACCGATCCGCTGTTTAACCCGTCGATCCAACCGCGCCCGGTGACGTAGCTGCGAATGCGCAAATCGCTGACATTGCTTAGAATCTGCTGGTCACCGGATTTCGAACTGGTGTCCAAAGGTGTCAGCGTCACCCAGCTGCGCCGGGTTAATCCGTTTTCATCCAGCGACCATTCCACCCGATGAAACCCATCATCAATTGACCCATCCGCCAGGAATGCGGGCTGCCCGGCCACTGAGATGGACAGAGTCTGCCCCCGAAAGCGCAAGGCAGATTGCGGGGGTTGGCGGTTTGGCGGGTAAAACGCCATGGGAACAATGGCCGAAAGATCTGCTCGCAACAAAGTCAGAGCGCGGGACAAGGCCGCATTGTCGTCGACATGCTCAAGGATGATGTCGCGATTGCGCAACATGCCGGTCAGGGCCTGTGATCCCATCACCGCGACTAGGGCGAAAATTGACAAGGCCACCACCAATTCGATCAGGCTTAGACCGGTATCGGATCTTTGCGCCTTCATGGGCCAGTCCTGCGCGAGAGGTAAGTCACCAATTGCGCGCCTTCGCCATTGCTGCTGCGCGCGGTGACGCGTGCCTCAACCAATCCACCGGCTGTGGTTTGGCGGTCGACCGAAATCTTAAACTCATACGGCCCCATCTGCACTTGCGTCGGAATCTGTGCGTTGGGACCCAAGAGCTGCAACTGCTCCACATGATTGCGCGCGACAAGACGGGCCAGCAGGCGCGGCGTCTCGGCACCAATATTGCGTTGCGATTGATCGACAGCTTGCAAGGCACCGATGGTCCCAATCGTCAAAATCAGGATGGCAACCGCCAGCTCAACCAGCGTGATCCCTTTGTCCTGTCGGGCTTTGATCAATTTCCGGAACATCGCAGCCCCGTCAACCCATCATGGTCACATTGATTTTGCCCACCAAAGGAAATGCGAAACGGAGTGACCATTCCGGACGGCAAGAGGACAATGTCGGGCGTTTGCGCCGGTCGCAGCTTGGCAGATAGCGACACGCGCCCGCTCCAGTCACGTTCCGTGGTATCCGTTTGCCAGCCGTTTAACTGCAGCCCGGCAGACTCAAACGACGTGGTCGAGATCAGCAAGCCACGGGGTTGACCCGAATGAATGGCCTGGTCCCGTTGGGTATCAAAAAGGGTTTGAAAAACCGCCATGTCGCGATCTTCGGGCGCGCTTTGCCGTGACAGGGCGAGGCTGGCCCCAACGGCAAGAACGGACAGAATGGCGACACTGACCAGCAGTTCGATCAGGGTAAACCCTTGGTCTGTCGCGTTTTCTGTTACTTCAGCATCCACGATCCAATATCCGCATCCGCCCCGGAACCGCCTGCCACGCCATCCGCGCCATAAGAAAACACGTCAAAATCCCCGTGCACACCCGGTTCGAGATATTTGTATTCCTGCCCCCAGGGATCGACGGGGTTGCGATCCATATACCCGTTCTCGGCCCAATTGGCCGGGGCAGGGTCACTGGTGGGGCGGGTGACCAGCGCAGCCAAGCCCTGTTCCGTGGTCGGGTAGCGGAAATTGTCCAGACGATAGAGGTTGATCGCGCTGACAATGGCGGCAATGTCCGATTGCGCCCGCGCGGCCCGCGCCTGATCTGGCCGATCAATAACCCGTGGCACGATGACCAGGGCCAGGATTGATAGAATAACCACAACGACCATCAGTTCGAGCAGGGAAAACCCGTCATCCTGTGGCTGATTTGTCTTGGTCATGCCATGATTGTCGGAATTCTGCATGTATAAGGCCTATGGAAAAAGCTCTGGTCGAGGGGTTTGGAAAGATCGCAATGCACCTGCAAACCATTATTCACGCGGCCCTACCGTTGTCCAGACGATGTTGGCAGGCTTGTTTCATACCATGAGTTTTGGTGAGGCTTTTACAGTTGTTTTCTTGCTGTTGATGGCTCCGGCAGTGGGATCTTTTTTAGGGGTTCTGGTTGATCGGTTGCCAAGACAAGAGGACGTTTTCCGTCAAAGATCCAGATGTCGGGATTGCCAGCATCCTTTGGCGGTTTGGGATCTGGTGCCGGTGCTCAGCTATGTTTGGCTGGGCGGGAAATGCCGATATTGCCGGGCAGCGCTATCCCCATGGCATCTGTATATGGAAATTGCGGCCTTTGGTCTTGCCGTGGTGGCGGTGTCGGCAGGCGGCGATGCGTTGCAAATCTGGCTCAGCGCGGTGTTCCTATGGCTCTTGCTGGCGCTATTGGCGGCAGATCTCATCTGGTTTCGCCTGCCCGACCCGTTAAACGCGGCGCTTTTGGTCGCCGCCGTGTGTGTTTCTGTTCAACCGGAACAGATCGGTTTGAAAGCTGCGCTCATAGGGGCCTTCCTAGGTGTGGTGATCTTTCTTGCCTTGCGCATTGGCTACCAAGCTATACGCAAGCGAGAGGGATTGGGACTAGGCGACGTCAAACTCATGGCGGGGCTGGGGGCCTTTGCAGGGCCGTGGGATTTACCGCTACTCTTGCTGATAGCCTCTTTGGGGGCCTTGCTGGGCAGTGTCGTTGGCTTGCGAAGCAAACCGCTCACCAGTCCAATTGGCCTGCAACGCCTGCCTTTCGGGGCCGCCCTTTGTACGGCGGCGATGCTGTTATGGGTGCTGAGACAGGGACATATCATTTGACCTGACAGGATTCCCGGTTTGAGTTTGCCTGCCTGACCTTCTAGGGTCTGCTGGCAGTGTTCGAGTTCCCCTTTGTTTTTGATCTTTGAAACGAGCGAGCCATGTCTTTTTCAAACGCATCCCTTTCCACCCTTGCCCTGTGCATCGCTCTTGGCCTGTCAGGTGCTGCTTCAGCACAAGAGAGCGCTGACCCCAAATTAACCATGCAAGAGGTCGAAGCAGCCTGGGCGCAACAAGATTTTGTCAAAGTGCGCGGAGGGCTTAAGGTCTTGGCGGAAGAGGGCATGCCCTTTGCCATGTATCGCTATGGTCGGGTTTTGCTGCAGGGCTTGGGCGGCCCCAAAGATCAGGAAGGGGCTGAGTTTTGGCTGGAAAAGGCGATCGAGGCTGATCAACCCAATGCATCCGTTCTTTTGGCACGCCTATTGCTGACCAAAACCGAGGACGGAACCGCGCGAGATCCTGAACGCGCTGCGCAATTGCTCAAGGCCGCCGCGCCGCTTGGAAATCACGAAGCCCAGTATTATCTGGCGCGCCTTTATCAAAAGGGCGAGGGAGTCGCCAAAAGCGGTGCAGATGCCTTTAACTGGATGCGGGCTTCGGCCATTGGCGGCTATGTGGATGCGCAATTTTCCCTAAGCCGTCATTACTCAAGGGCGAAGGACTCGGAACAAACGCTGTATTGGCTGAATGAGGCTGCGGGCCAGGGCCATCGAGAAGCGCAGTATTTCCTGGGATATGCCTTGGATCAGGGCAAAGGAGCGAAACAAAACCGCGAACAGGGTTTTGAATGGTTGCTCAGATCAGCTGAGGGTGGGTTTATTCCGGCTCAGGTGGCGGTTGGACGCAAATACCTGTCCGGTGACGGCGTTCCCACGAACGGGGCTGAGGCACAGCGTTGGCTACAGATCGCCGCGCAGTCCGGCAGTTCTGAGGCCATGACATCTCTGGCAAAGGGCCATCTGGCTGGCGATGTCGTTGAGTTAGACGAGCCCCTTGCGCTCAATCTGTTGCAACAGGCGGTCCAGCGCGGGTCACCAAAGGCAATGGTCGCTTTGGCCGGGATGTTGGAGCAAGCGCAAGGTGGGGCCGAGCGCGACCTTGAGGAAGCTGTCAAACTCTACAGAACGGCGCTGGATTTGGGCTTTGACGAGGCGTCGCAGGAATTGGGCAGATTGGCCAGTTCGGGTGCGTTGGCAGAGATGCTCGCACCACATCGCATGGTGCCTTGGGTGATGTCCTCCATCGAAAACGGAGACGAGGCGGCGTTGGATTGGTTGCGTGATCAAGCCGCCCAAGGGTTGCGCCCTGCACAAACGGCTCTGGGCATTTGGGCGAGCAAAAGCGAAGGTGCGCCAGACGATGCTGCGGCTCTTTTGACCAATGCGGCGGCGGCCGGGGATGCAAGGGCGCAATATGAGCTTGGCCTTTTGTATATCACCGGGCAGGGCGTGGCGCTCGACTATGTTCAGGCGCATAAATGGGTCAATATCGCCGCTGCCAGAGGTGTAGAGGCGGCGGCGGAAAAGCGGGATGTTCTGGTTGATCTGATGACCCCTGAACAAATCGCCGAGGCGCAAACAGCTGCTAGAGAGTTCTTTGACCAGGCAAGCGCGCCGACAGAGGTTAAGCCATGAGCTGGACGCTCCGCTTGGGTTGGGTTCTGGCGCTGTTTTTGACAGTTCTGGCTCCAACAGCGCAGGCGCAAGGGGGTGCTGGCGAAGCGCAGCAATTGCGCCAAGCGGCTGAAGCTGGGGACGCTCAAGCGCAGTATAAGCTGGCTATCCTGCTGCATGAAGGCAATGAGGTGCTTCAGGATTTTTCGGAAGCGGCCAAGTGGCTGCAACGCGCCGCCGACCAAGGCCTGCCAGAAGCCGAGAACCGATTGGGGCAAATGTATCATTCGGGAATTGGCGTGGCCAAGGATCGCGCTCAGGCTTTGATCTGGCTGTCCAAAGCTGCGGCCGAGGGGAACGAAAATTTCCTGTATGACTATGGTTTGGCTCTGGAACATGGCGCGTCAGGTGACGCGGATCTGGCGCTCGCGGCGGAGCAATATGGCAAGGCCATGGAAAAAGGGCATGTTGACGCGGCTGTCAGCTTGGCCGTGTTGCTGCAATCAGGGCGCGGCGTGCCGCAGGATCTTGCAATGGCTTTGTCAATCTACCAACAGGCAGCCAATGCCGGCCATGCCAGAGCGCAGAATAATCTGGGTCTGATCTATGCTCGTGGCGAAGGTGTCGAGGTCGACCATGATCTGGCCTTTCGCTTGTTCAAGGCCGCTGCGGATCAGGGTTTGGCAGTCGCCAAAAGCAATCTGTCCACCATGTATGGAAATGGGTTTGGCGTCGATTTTGACGACGACCTTTCTGCCGAATTGGCCAAGGAGGCGGCCCGGGCAGGGTCAGAAAGCGGTAAGTTGCACCCGGTCTATGATCCACGGTTGCTGCCGGTTGAGGCTGATGAGCAAACTGTCAAACAATTGACCACTGGTGCCAAATCCGGCGACCCGGTGGCGCAGTTCCAATTGGCTTGGTTGCTCGTGTCCACGAGTGATGTGGCGTTTGAGCAGTTACAACAGGCCGAGGCGTTGTTTCGTGCCTCAGCCGAGGCTGGCTACGCGCCCGCCATGGCAAATCTGGCGGTGATGTATGTTGAGGGATGGGCGTTGCCGCAGGATTACGTGCTGGCGCAGATGTGGTTGGTTCTGGCCGGGGCCAGCGGTTTTACCCCAGCGCGAGACATGAATTTCACTCTGGCCACACGGATGACACAGGCCCAGATTGCGATGGCGCAGACCATGGCAAAGGCACGGGTATCGCCAAACTAAGTTGATCTCTGATCGAAGCTGATTGTGCGCTAGAGTGCTTTCAGCTGCGCCTTGATGCTGGCCAAACGCCCCGCCAAAGAGCCGATTGGGTCCATGTCTGGGTGCTTTTTCACCACCTCAGCCAGCGCGCCCTTGGCAGCCGTCAAGTGGGCTTTGCCGCTTGCAGTGTCCCCCTGGCCGAGGGCAATCATCCCCATCTCATGCTTGGCGGTGCCGTAAACGGCCAACGCTGCTGAGCGCGCTTCGCCTGTCTGCGTATTGGCAAGCGATGACGTCACCGCCGCTGCCTTGCCAAAATCATTGCTGCGCAGGGCAGCATGGGCGTATTCCAATTGCAGTCGCTGGGCCAGCGGACCAGCTTGCGGCACCAATTTGAGGTAATGGCGCTTGGCGGCCTCGTAATTGCCCTCTTCTAGCGCTGTGCGCGCGACGGCATATTTGGCCTCAAAACCTTTTTGGCCCACAGCTGCATCATCACAGCCGACCAAAAACAAAATAGCCAAGCCGGTCAATCCGGCCCGGGTGATCGGGAATACCTGCATATCTGCTCTCTCAACGCTTATTTTCTTGCGTATTTCCAGCGAGTATACCCATTTTGCGTTGCTGGGTCTATGGTCTGGGCAAAAGCGTTGGAGAATGAGGTTTTTATGCGCCTGTTGGGTTGGATCGTGATGCTTGCTGCGCTGGCTTTTGCCGGGAAGGCTGGTCATGATCTGTGGCAGGACCTCCAGCAGGAAGAAGATCAGATCGCGCTGGTGGGCAATGCGAAACCGGCGGAGCCTGTTACTGATGAGGTGGTGGAACGCAAACCACGCAATTGGCCGCCAATATTCGGAGAGCCTCAGCCGCCCAAACCAGTTTCGGATGCGCCCCAGGAAGAACCGCAGCCACCCAAACCTCCGAAACCGCCAATCGACTCCTTGGGCTATGCGCTAAAGGGTATGGTGCAAATGGGCAGTGCGACCTGGGCGATGATAGATCATCCGACCGGGGAACGCTTGGTGCGCCGGGGCGATGAACTGGCTGAGGATATTCAGGTGGTCAAGATTGACCAGGCCGGGGTCTGGGTGTCGCGATCCGGGGATGAACCGGAATTGCTGGAATTTGTAGATCAGCCCTAGGGTCAGGACCCTAGGGTCAGGCCCCATTAATTCACAACGCTCAGTTCGCCAAATTTTGTTCCAGACCAGGCATATGCCCGCAGGAATAGTGGTTCTATTTCAAGGGTATATAACGCAGGATGGGGCAAAATTTGGCGAACCCGCAGGGCATGGAGAAATACATGCTCTCAGCGGCTCGATTTTCTTGCCAAGGCAACCAGCCTTGTCTGCGAAATTCAAACCTCTGATAACTCGCATTTTTCCATGCTGAGCATTGTGAATTAATGGGGCCTGACCCTAGCCAGCCACAGCGGCCTGCAGGTCAAAGACCGGCAAGAGCACGGCCAGAACCACGACCAATACCAAAGCGCCAACCAACATCATCAATAGCGGCTCTAACAGGGCGGCGATGCGTTTGCGTTCGGTTTGCAACTGATGTTCGGTGAGTGTTGCGGCGCGATCCGTCATTGGGGCCAGTCGCACGGAAATCTCACCAGCAGAGATCAACTGACGCGCGACAGGGGGCAAAACGCTGAGCTCCTCCAAAGCGGAGGCCAGGCTGCGCCCCTGCCGAATGGCTTGCGATACAGCCTGCGCTTCGCGTTGAAACTGCTCGATATTCAGAACACTTGCCGCGCTTTCAACGGCGCTGAGAACCGCGTGGCGTGACCCCAGGACAAGAGCCAGGGTGCGCATGTATTGAACCGCCTCGGACATGCGCGCAAGCTTGCCCAGAACCGGGAGCTTCAGGGCGGTATTGTCACGCAAGCGGCGCAGGGCGGGGAAAAAAGGAATGGCCGTGATTAACAGGATTACCGCGCCCAGGGTGGTCAAAACGATCTGCCAGTTGCCAAACAGAAAATCGGAAATTGCCATGACTGTTACGGTCAATGGCGGCAGGTCGCGCCCGGTCATTTCGAACATCGACACGATTTCAGGGGCGACATTCACCATGAGAATACCGCAGACCAACAGGGAAACCGCAGCGACGAAACCGGGATAGATCAGGGCGGTGGCGATCTTGGATTTGCCGATGCTCAGTTCTTCGAGATGATCGGCCAGCTCTTGAAAGACGGCGGCCAATTCCCCCGCATCTTCACCCGCGCGCAGAGAGGCAAAGACATAAGGCGCAAAGCCCGCGCCAGAGCGTTCCAAAGCTTGTGACAATGGCGCACCATCCAGCAATTCGGCCCGGCTGCGTGCAGCCACGGCTTCGAGGGCCGGATGACCGCCATTTCGAACCGCTTCCAACGCCTCATCTACTGGCAATTCGGCGGCCAGCATGACGGCCATCTGGCGGGTAAAGACGATTTGCAAATCCGGGCTTAGCCGTCGCGCTGTTCGGCCAAAACTGAGCGAAGATTTAATGCTGCCCTGTTTGGCCTCGGAAATCTCGGCTGGAAACAGATCCTGGCACGCCAGTTGTTCCGTTGCGTGGGTTTCGGTTTCGGCGACAATTGTGCCGGTCTTTTTGCGCCCGGCGCTGGTATAGGCGATGTAGCTATAGGCCCTCACGTGACGTCTCCGACCACGCGCAAAGCCTCTCCCAGGCTGACTTTGCCATCGGCGACGGCCTGCAACCCTTGGCCGGTCAGCGTGTCGCGCGAAGTCAGGGCTAGTGATTTGATCGCGGCTTCGCTTTCGCCTTGGTCAATGGCGTTTCGCAGCGATTCAGTGACCTCAGTGATTTCGAAAATCCCCATCCGCCCTGCATGGCCTGATCCGTTGCAGGAGGGGCAACCATCCGCGTGGCAGAGATGGTTTGGCGGGGTGATCTGGTGACGCTCGAACAACGCACGGTCATCGGCGCTTAGCGGGCTGGCCACGCGACACTCTGGGCACAGAACCCGCAACAGTCGCTGGGCGATCACGCCGCGCAGGGTGGCGGCGATCAGGAAATTCTCCAACCCCAGATCCCGCAAACGCACAATTGCCCCGACCGAGCTGTTGGCGTGCAGCGAGGAAAACACGAGGTGACCGGTCAAAGCCGCCTGAGCGGCGGTGCTTGCTGTTTCGGCATCGCGGATTTCACCAACCAGAATGACATCCGGGTCTTGGCGCAATGTGGCGCGCAACCCGGCGGCAAAGGTCATACCGATTTCAGAATTGATTTGTGATTGTGAGATGCCGGGCAGGTCGTACTCGATCGGGTCCTCGACCGTGACGATGTTGCGCTCGGACCGGTTGGCGAGTTGCAGGATCGAATAGAGGGTTGTGGTTTTGCCCGCCCCTGTGGGGCCAGTTGCCAGAATGACGCCATTCGGAAAGGCGGCCAGTTTGCGCAGCAGGGTTTCCTGCGCCTCGGACAGGCCCAGATCGGTCAGGGGCATCAACCCGGTCGAGCGATCCAGAATCCGCAGCACAATGCGTTCGCCATAATGACCAGGGAGCGAGCTGACACGCGTGTCGATCACCCGACCACCCAGAGACAGGGGGATGCGCCCATCCTGGGGCAGGCGGGTTTCGGCAATGTCCAACCCGGCCATGACCTTGAACCGCGAGACGATGCGTTTCACTGGCACATCCGGGCGGTCCAGCATTTCTTGCAAGACCCCATCGACGCGGATGCGCACCCGCAACCCGCCCTCATGCGGTTCCACATGCAGGTCAGACGCGCCGCTTTGCAGGGCACGGCGCAACATCTGGTTCACAAGCTGTATGACCGGAGCGTCGCCGGGTTCGTCCAGCAAATCCCTTTGACGGCGGGCAAATTCCGCCTCTTCGAGGTCAAAGCTGATGTCGTCCGTTGCGGTGCCTTCGGCGCTGTTGCTGTCGCGATAGGCCTCGGCCAAGGCGGCGTCAAAGGCCATCTGATCCGCCTCAATTACGACAATCTCAGCCCCTCCAATGCGGCGCTGCACCTCGCGCAGGCCCAGCTGGGTCACGTTCGGGCCCAGAACCACGCGGCCCGGTGTCAGGACAACCTGTTGATCTTGCGCAAAAGCAAACGGCAAGCGTTGCGACGTCACGCCCTTAATGCCCGCCGAATTTGAGTCGGCTTGGAAGCGGGGGGTAGTTTCGGCGCTGGGCAACGTCATCCACAAATCCGGCGTCAAAGGGTTGGTTCAGATCGGCACCGTCAAAGGGCAATCCGCCGACCTTGCTTTTGGGAAAGCTTCCATCATCCAGCGGCGCAATGGAAGTACTGATTTCCTTGGCCTTCTTGGTGACTTGCCGTGTAATCCGTCGCGCCTCGGCGTCGCTGGTCACCACCTGCGGGCGGATCAGCATCAGCAAAACGCGCTGCGATTTATTGCTGTTCTTGCCTTTGAAAAGCGCGCCTAAAACCGGGAGCTTGGACAGGCCCGGCACGCGCTGCGAGACCGATCCATTGCCGTTTTCCAACAACCCGCCCAGCATGATCACAGATCCATCGCGTACCAGCACAGTGGTGGACAAAGACCGCCGTGTGGTGATTTCACCACCCGAAGAGGCGTTGTCGCTGGTCAGGTTTGAGACCTCTTGTTTGATCAGCAGACGCACGGTGCGGTCGGCGTTGATCTGCGGCGTGACGTTCAGCGTTAAGCCCACATCCTGACGTTCAATGGTCTGGAACGGGTTTTCAACCGCGCTTTCACCAACGGTTGAAAAGCTGCCGGTGACAAAGGGTACGTTCTGCGCCACGACAATCTCGGCCTCTTCGTTGTTTAAGGTCAGAACCGAGGGGGTCGATAGCAGACGGGTTGAGTTCAGCGAAGTAATGGCGGTCAGCAAGCCGATCAGCCCGTCATTGCCGCGTCGATGGTTCACCGCCAAAACACCGCCATTTCCGGGGTCGCCTCCGGTGCCGCTGGTCACGGCCGAGATCAGGTTGATCAGGCTGGTGCGCCCGGGCAGGGCGAATTGCGCGCCACCGACCAAAGCATCGTTCAGGATGGCACCAAACTGGACTGAGAGGTCAGACAACCCTTCGACCGACATCTCAAATATCACCGCCTCGACAAGCACCTGTTTTGGGCGCTGATCAAGGTAATGGATCATCTTGGCGATATCGCTGATCCGCTCTTGCGGGGCGGAGACCAGCAAAGAGTTGGTCTGCAGTTCCGGCACAATGCGGATGGGTTCGCGAACACCGGTTGGGTCCTCGGTGTTCAATGTGCGCATGACAACCTCAGCGATTGAGGTCGCATCAGCATAATTCAACGGAATGGCGCGGGACACCACTGTGTCGCGCTGTGTGTCCAGCTCGGCCACCAGAACGCGCACGCGATGACGAATGGCCTCGGACCCGGAAATCAGCAACGCATTGGAGCGCCGATCGACGGTGACGGTTGAGCTGTCCTCGAGAATCTCCATCGCCTGAATGACCTGCATCACCTCTGCCGCGTTGGCGTTGCTCAGCCGCAGGATTTCGATGGGTTGGGTCTTGGACGGTTTGTCGAGCTGGTCGATCAGCTTGGCAATGCGATCAATATTGGCCCCACGATCCGACAGGATCAACCGGTCAGACCCTGGCACCGCCGTGATAATCGCCTCGGATGGCAACAGCGGGCGGACAACTTCGATGGCCTCTTGGGGGGTGATGTCATGCACGCGGATCACGCGGGTTTCAAAGCCGCCGGGCAGCGCGTCGCCGCTTGTGGCCAATTCGCGCGCCGAATTCAACGGCACGATCCGGTCGGCCCCGGCCCCATCAACAATGGTCAGCCTGTTCAGCTCCAAAACAGACAAAAAGACCTGATAGAGGTCTTCATTCGACATTTCCTCGGGCGACAGCACGGTGACCGTGCCACGCACTCCGGGATCAAGGACAAAGCTGCGCCCGGTGGCCTCGGATACGATTTCCACAAAGTTGCGAAGGTCGGCATCGCGCAGGTTCAGGGTGACCTGCGCCTGTGATTTGCTGGGGAGGGTCGCGCTAATACAAAGAAACAAAAGGAAAAAACAAAGACACTGACAGCCACGCAACAGATGGGACAAGGCCACGGAGAAACCGGCCCTGACGGGGGTCTGCAATGCTTGATGCATCATGATCTGCTCTCATTTGTGGGGCTTTTTCGCCCCTTGCTTTGATTATTTGCAGTGATCATAGGCCAAAACCGCAGAAAACGCACGGGTTTCTAACGGTTTGGGCACAATGCGGTCAAAGCGATGCAAATGCACCATGAATAGAGTGTGAGACCTGGCAGTTCTATCAGATCATCACCGCTTTTTACGCGACATCGCCTCTTGCAAAGCGGCCCCAAGTGCACCGGATTGGTTGCTTTGGCTCGGTTTCGCGCTGTAGCCCTTGTTATTGCCTTGGCGCGGCTGCCTTGGTCCCTTGGATGGGCCGTTGGCCCCGCGATCATCGCGGCGGTCATTGCGTTGATCATTGCCGGGTTTCTTCATCGAAAGCCCGATGCGTTTGCGGGCCACATCGACCTCGGTTACACGCACTTTGACCACATCACCGGCTTTGACCACGTCATGGGGATCTTTGACGAACTTGTCGGCAAGCTGGCTGATATGGACCAAACCATCCTGATGCACACCAATATCCACAAAGGCTCCAAAGGCGGCGACATTGGTCACCGTTCCCTCAAGCGACATGCCAGGGCGCAGGTCTTTGATATCCTCGATCCCATCGGCAAAGCTGGCGGTTTTGAAATCCGGGCGCGGATCGCGGCCAGGTTTTTCAAGCTCCTGAAAGATGTCGCGCACGGTGGGTAGGCCAAATCGGTCGTCGACAAACTGCTCGGCACGCAGACCGCGCAGGGCCTTGTCATCACCGGCAATGGCGCGCAGATCGCGACCACAAGACGCAACGATCCGCCGCGCCACGTCATAAGCCTCCGGGTGGACCGAAGAGGCGTCCAGCGGCTCATCCCCCTCGCGAATGCGTAGGAATCCCGCGCATTGCTCAAACGCTTTCGGCCCAAGACCTGAGACCTTGAGCAGCGCCTTACGCGAGGCAAAGGCCCCGTTGATATCGCGGTGATCGACGATGGATTGCGCCAGCGAAGGCCCAAGCCCAGCCACATGCGAGAGCAGCGGTGCAGAGGCGGTGTTAAGGTCAACGCCAACGGCGTTCACTGCGTCTTCGACCACGGCCTCAAGCGTTTTGGCAAGGCGACGCTGGTCAACATCGTGCTGATATTGGCCAACCCCTATGGATTGTGGTTCGATTTTGACCAATTCGGCCAGCGGGTCCTGCAAGCGGCGCGCAATTGACACGGCACCGCGCAAAGACACGTCGAGATCGGGGAATTCCCGCGCCGCCAGTTCTGAGGCTGAATAGACCGAGGCCCCGGCCTCGGACACTACAACCTGGGTGGGTTTCTTGACCGCGGGTGGCAACAATTTCAGGGTTTCAGCCACAAGTTTTTCGGTCTCGCGGCTGGCGGTGCCATTGCCGATGGCGACCAGATCAACATTGTGGCGTTGGATCAGCTCAATGATCTTGGCCTCAGATCCGCGCACATCCATTTTGGGCTGAAACGGGTAGATAGTCGCGGTGTCGAGCAGTTTGCCAGTCGCATCGACCACCGCGACTTTGACACCTGTGCGGATACCGGGATCAAGCCCAAGCGTGGCACGCGGACCGGCGGGGGCGGCCAGTAGCAGATCTTTGAGGTTGCGAGCGAAAACGGTGATGGCTTCCTCGTGGGCACGTTGGCGCAGATCGGTAAGCAGGTCCATATACATGGACAGGCTCAGTTTGATCCGCCAGGTCCAGCTGGCGGCTTTGCGCAGCCAGGCGTCGCCCGGCCCATCGCCACGAATGCCAATGGCCGCGCCAATGATCGTCTCGGCCCGTGCGACGCCGGTTTCAGGGTCAGGCGCAATGTCGATAGTGACAATTTCCTCTTTCGAGGCGCGCAGGATGGCCAAAGCGCGGTGCGCGGCAATATCCGACCATTTTTCGGAATGGTCGAAATAGTCCGAAAATTTGGCCCCCGCCTGTTCTTTGCCCTCAGCCACGCGCGAGGTAATAACCGCTTCGGCCTTCATGAACTCGCGCAACCGACCCAGCAGATCGGCGTTTTCGGTCAGCTCTTCGGCCAGGATATCGCGCGCGCCGTTCAATGCGGTTTTCACATCCGCCACAGCGTCGGAGACATAGCCTGCCGCCAAAGCCTCGGGGTCAGCGGTGCGATCGTCCAAAATCGCGCGCAACAAAGGCTCCAGCCCATTTTCGCGGGCAATCATCGCCTTGGTGCGGCGTTTGGGTTTGTAGGGCAGGTAGATATCTTCGAGCGCCGATTTGGTCTCGGCCCCGGCAATGGCACGGGTCAGATCGTCGGTCAGTTTGCCCTGATCCTTGATGGATTGCAGGATGGTCGCACGGCGGGCTTCCATGTCGCGCAAATAGCCCAGCCGATCCGCCAAAAGCCGCAATTGGCTGTCATCCAGCCCACCGGTGACCTCTTTGCGGTAGCGTGCCACAAAAGGAACCGTCGCACCGCCATCCAGCAGCTCGACCGCAGCCGTGACCTGATTGGTATTGGCCCCAATGTCAGAGGCAATGGTGCGGGCGATACGGGTGGCGGTCTGATCCAAAACAGGCTCCTGCAAACAAATCGGAAACCTGTGATAGCCCCGAGGGCTGTCGGGTCCAAGGACTAATTGTTCAGGATCGAATTTCGGAAAATTTTGGCGCAGTTCTAAGAGGGAGCTTCCGCACTGCGTCGGAAAAATCAGCCCAGCAGGCCGAGGATCAGCGATAGGGCGATCAGCATATCAATCAGGATAAAGGACCATGTCACCCATTTGCGGATTTCGAATTGGTCGCGGCGTTTGAAGGCAATGGTGCCTCCGGTGGTGACCGCGATCAACGCGATGATTTGTGTTGCCGCACCGCCGATGGACATGGCGACCATATAGCCCAGGATGAGATAGACCAAACCCACGGGGACCAGGGCCCAGGTGTCGCGTCGACGCCCGTCCATCATCCACTCGGTTGCGTGCCAGACCCCGGTAAAGACGAGAAGCCCGCCTGCTATTCCTGCATACATACTGAACTCCTTCGCCTTTATGGGCAGGGCTGGCCTGCCACGCCCCAGATTGCCATGTCATCTACATGCTGCTGAAGGCTGTAGGGCGCAGGTTCGCGGGTGCCACCGGGGTTCCACCCCCACAACACGGGCCCATGCAGGCTGGCATCGTGAATAAGATGGTCTACCAGACCCTCCCAATCGCGGCCCCCATTGCGTTCAGGGTCTTTCATTTGTGCACAGATCTCTTTGTCGCTCTTACCAAACCAGACAAATTCGACCGGAGCCAACTGCCAATCGATACCGAAATGCGGCGGGGCATGAGGCGCGCTGGCCAGATCAGAATCGGTTCGATGGCAGGTGGAGCACATGACCGTTTCTGCACCAATCCTGCTTTCACCGGCATTGATGTTCATCCCGTGCGGGCGGGTTTTGCCATAACTTGGGCCTGACCACATGGGAATGTTGCTCTCACCCACATGGCAATTGGCGCAGCGCGGATGGCTTGCCACTTCGAAGATCCGCGCAAATGCGTCGAGCCCGTCTTCCAGGGTGACTGACCCTTGTGCCGGGATATTCTTGACGGCAATTGGGTCTCCCTCCCCCTCCGCAAGGGCGGGCGCGGCAAGAACCAAAGCCGCGATGATGTGGTTTAGCTTAATCATGTCACGTCTCCCAAGACGGAATTGATCTGCATCTCAGCGGCAATTCCTCTGTTCGCTAGAGGTTAATGTATTTGGAATCCCCCTATTGGGAATTCACTGAATGCGCCAAAGTTCTGACATTTCGTGCCAAATGTGCTTAGGTAGAGTGCGAAGGGCGCGAAAGTGGTCCGTATTTGGCAGGCAATACCGGGTGTAATGATGGGCAATAAATATGCAGTTGGGCAGATGATGCAGCAGGTCAGCGCTATTCTGAACCTGGATACAGGGCGCGTTTTGGCGCGGGCAGGTTTGTCGCCCAGTCTTGCTGAAGACCCAGATTTTAGCGTTGGGTCTGATGTCTATTTCTCGCTTTGGGACGCCATGATCATCGAGGCAGATCGCCCCAGTATCGTCATGGACCTTGCCATGGCCTATGCGCATGGCCCGTTCCTGCCGCCGATTTTTGCCTTTTCCTGCGCTGATACCCTGGCTTTGGGATTGGAAAGGCTGTCTGTTTTCAAACCCTTGATCGGCCCGATGGTGTTTTCCGTAACACGACCAGAGGGCAAAGTGCGCATGTCGATCAAGGCCCTTGATCCGGCGGTTGAACTGCCGGCCAGTTTGGGTCTTTTCGAGCTGCTGTATATTACGGAATGCGCGCGCGTGTTTTCCGGGACCAAAGTGACTCCCGTGGAAATGACCGTGACCGCGCCGGTAGCTATGGATGAGGCAACGGAAAACCTGCTGCAAAAGGCACCAAAGGTCACCGGAGACCTTACCCTGACCTTCAGCGCCGAGGATGCGGATTTGCCATTGATCACGCGCAGCCAATCCCTCTGGGAAACGCTGGAACCGGACCTTCTGGAACAGTTGGAAACGCAGTCAGGCTCAGCAACGATGACGGGCCGCATCAAGCAAGCCCTGACCGAAGCGCTGCCCGGCGGGTCCGCATCGGTCGAAAACATGGCGCGAAAGCTGAACATCAGCAAACGCAGTTTGCAGCGACGACTGAGCGAAGAAGGGACAAGCTTTCAGGGGATTCTAAGCGACGTGCGCCACAATATGGCGATCCGCTATCTCAAAGAAAGCGGGCTTAGCATCCCGGAGATTTCATACCTTCTGGGCTTTCGCGATACGTCGTCTTTTTTCCGAGCGTTTCAGGGGTGGACGGGCTCCACTCCCGGTGACTACCGGGCCACGGATACCGCGATGCATTAGGGTCAGAATGGCCGTGGGTTCAGAAGCCTAACCTGCCGCCAAAGCAGATTGTCTCAGGCGCGCCAGCCTCCCATTATACTCTGCGCCAAAAACAAAGATCACGGCCATCAAATATAGGAAAACCAAGGTGGCCATGACTCCGGCCAAACCGGCATAGGTGACGCTATAGGTGGAAAAATTGGTGAGGTAGAGCTCGAACAGCTTTGCAGACACCGCCCATAGACAGACTGTCAGAAGCACACCGGGCAACAGCTCTTTGACTGGGCGATGAACGCCGGGCAGCCATTTGTGGAACGCGATCAAGGCCACGACCAAAGTGATGAGCGCGCCTGCCCAGGGTGGGCGCCATGCGCTATAGGCTTCGGGCAAGGCGTTTAGCTGGATGGCGTCGAGCAAATCCAGATAGAGCGGCCTTGCGATCACCAGCGCCGTGACCCCAATCAGGGCCGCGCCCCCTGCCAAAACGAACCCGATGCAAAGCAAACGGGTTTTCCAGAAGGGGCGCAGGTCGTCTTCGCGATAGGCATCGGTGATCGAGACCCGAATGGCATCGACCCCATTGGACGCAAAGAAAATCGCCAGCAATGCGCTGAAGGTTGCCGTGCGCCCGCTGCTTTGGGCCAGAACAGCCTGCAATTCGTTGACGATGGGGGCGGCCACGACCTCGGGCCAGGTGCCAAAGACCAGTTCGATGAGCTTGTCCGAATCCAACCCGCTGCTGCTGATCCCGGCCAGAGACAGGACAAAGATACAGAACGGAAAAAGGGCAAACATCATCGACAGCGCAATATGGCTGCTGCGCTGCCAGCCCTTTTTGTCATCAAACTGAACAATCGCCTCTTTCAAGGCTTGCAAATAAAGCATTCTGAACTTTCCAATCCAAGCCGCGTCACTATGCGGCCAAGATTGGAGGAAGCTCGGCGATTGTCCAGCCTGCCTTTAGGCGTTTACGTCGACAACGACGCGGCCTTGTACCTTCCCTTGCAGGATGTCTGCGCCCAGTTGGGGCAGATCGTCCAGTGTGGCCGGTTTGACCATGGCCTCAAGCTTGTCCATCGGCAGGTCTTTGGCGATGCGCTGCCAGGCGCGCAAGCGGTTGTCATAGGGCTGCATGACGCTGTCGATCCCCAGCAGGTTCACACCGCGCAACAGGAAGGGCACCACGGTGGCAGGCAGGTTTGCACCGCCGGCCAATCCAATCGCCGCAACGCTGGCCCCATATTGCAGCTGCCCTAGTACGCGAGCCAGCATCGCGCCGCCCACGGCGTCGACACATCCACCCCAGGTTTCGCTTTCGAGCGGGCGTTTCACGGTTTCACTCAGCTCTTCACGCGCCACGATTTGGGTGGCCCCGAGCGAGGCGATGTAATCGCTGCTATCGGGGCGCCCGGTGACACCGGCCACCTGATGGCCGAGATTGGCGAGGATCGCCGTTGCGACCGAGCCAACGCCCCCCGCAGCCCCGGTCACCAGCACCGGACCATCCTTGATCCCGTGATCTTCCAGCGCCATCACAGCCAGCATCGCGGTGAAGCCCGCCGTGCCCACGGCCATGGCCTGCTTGGTGCTTAGCCCTTCGGGCAATGGCACCAACATATCCGCCTTGACCCGCGCCTTTTGTGCATAACCGCCCCAGCGGTTTTCACCAACACGCCAACCGGTCAACACCACCTTGTCGCCGGGCTTGTAACGCGCGTCATCCGAAGCTTCGACTGTGCCAGCAAAATCGATTCCCGGCACATGCGGGTAGGTGCGCACCAGCCCACCGCCCGGCCCAATGCACAGCCCGTCCTTGTAGTTGACGGTGGAATAGTCCACCGCAACCAGAACGTCGCCTTCGGGCAGCTGGTCTTCGCTGATCTCACCCACCGCGGCCGAGGTCTTGCCCTCGTCGTTTTTCTCAACAATCAAAGCTTTGAACATGGTGTTTCCCTAGTTCCAAAAGGTTTCCATAACAGTCGCCGGGCGCGTGCCCTGAGGCGTCTGGACCATGAGCTCGGTGCCGCTGTCCCAATGGGTCATGCGCACCATGCCGATGGCAACATTCGTGTTGAAATCCGGAGACCAGGCGGCAGACGAAACCCGTCCGACCTGTTTGTCCCCGGCGAGCAGGGGCCAATGTTGGTCACAGGGCGGAACCGCGTCTCCACCGATCGAAATTGCGCGGATCTGTTTGACCGGCCCTTCTTTGGCCACCCGCAGCAAAGCGTCGCGTCCGATACAGCCAATCGCCGTTTGCGTGTTGCAAAACCTGCCCAAACCGCATTCGTGGGGCGTGTTGTCGTCGGTCATATCGTTACCATACGATAGCAAACCGCCCTCGATCCTCTCGATCAGGTTCGGGCCACCCGCATGTACGTCCAGATCACGCCCCGCCTCCATCAGGGCATTCCACAGCGGCATGCCGATATCGCTGCCTTCAACATAGAGCTCAAACCCGCCCTGCTTCGAATATCCCGAGCGCGCGATGATCAAATTACGACCCTGAAATTCAAACTCATCAAAGCGGAAAAACCGGATGTCGCGCACGCGGTCGCCAAAGACCCGCGCCATCAAATCATCAGAGCGCGGCCCTTGCACGGCCAAGGGCGAGACATCTGGCTCATCCACCAGAACATCCAACCGATAGCCATAGGCGATGCCTTTGACCCAATAAAGCAGATCGCTATCGGCAATGGAAATCCACCACCGATCCTCGGCCAGTTTCACCGCTACCGGATCGTTCAACATGCCGCCGGTTTCGTCGACAATCGGAACATAGTAACATTGCCCGGGATTCATCGAGCGCAAGTCGCGCGGGGTCAGAAGCTGCATCAAGCGACTGGCATCCGGGCCGCGCAGCTCGACCTGGCGTTCACAAGACACATCCCAGATTTGCACCGCCTGTTTCAGGTGATGATAATCCTCTTGGACAGAGCGAAAAACCGTGGGCAAAAGCATATGGTTATAAACCGTAAAGGCTTTGACTCCTGCGGCGTCGACACCGTCTGAAAACGGCGTGCGACGTAGGCGACGGGATAGGGACAGTTGTACCATAGTGCGGATCTCCAATTCCGGACACGAGTTTTAGGGGTACCTCTGGGTCGGTAGGGCCTGCCTGTGGTTCTTGGTGCATCTCGCAGCGCGATCTGCTACCAAATTCCTGGCAAGGTCTCCTCCGTCTTGCTGGCGGATTCTAGTGGACATCAAATTGCCTGACATTTAAATGTAAGACAAATGAAAAAACAGACGAGCAAGAAAAAACCTGACTTGCCTGCACAGATCGCCAAAGCCCTACGTGACGCAATCATGAGCGGTAAATTGGCGGTCGATGATCGGTTGCCATCGGAATCGGATATGGCCGAGCAGTTCGATGTGTCGCGGCCTACCGTACGCGAGGCATTGAAACGCTTGGCAGCGCAATCCCTGATCCGGACCGAGCGCGGGGCCTTTGGCGGAGCCTTTGTGCGGCGCTTGTCCTATCCTGAGGCGCAAGAACAGCACGCGACGACCTCAACCCTTCTGTTGACGATCAACGAAGTCGATTTCGCCACTGCCTGCGAGGCGCGTTTCGCGCTGGAAAAGGCATGCACTCAATTGGCGGTAGAGCGGCGCAGCGCCGATGACCTTGCCACCATGCGGGCCGAGATTTTTCGGCAGGCGCAGCCGGGATTAAGCGATGAGGCTTTTTGTGCCTCGGACGTTGCGCTGCATCGTGCTTTGGTTGACGCGGCGGGCAACCCGGTTCTGTCCTACCAATTGGCCGGGGCGGTCGAGGCGATGCAGCCTCTGATGAACATGATCACCTATAGCCAGCGGTCGCGTGAGCAGATCGTTGATTTGCACACGATGCTGACGGATGTCGTAGAAGAACGAGAGGCCGAGGCGGCAAATCGCGTTCTCGATGAATTGCAATCCTACACCCTGAAACTGGGGCGGGAGTTCATGGATTTCCGGGCCAAAGTAAAAAGGCGCTGACCAACCTGGCCAGCGCCTTTTGAATGTCGCGATCCAGGCCGTTTACAGCGTGCGCACAGCGCCCTTGGCCGCCGAGCTGGCCAGCATGCCATAGGCTTTCAACGCTTTGGAGACCTTGCGCTTGCGCGGCTCGGCTGGGGCCCAGCCTTTCTCGTCCTGCTCGGCGCGGCGCTGGGCCAGTTCTTCGTCAGAAACAGCAAGGTTGATGGTCCGGTTCGGGATGTCGATCTCGATCTTGTCGCCATCGCGCACCAACCCAATCGCGCCACCTTCGGCAGCTTCGGGCGAGACGTGGCCGATGGACAGGCCCGAGGTCCCGCCAGAAAAACGGCCATCGGTGAGCAGCGCGCAGGCTTTGCCAAGACCTTTGGATTTCAGGTAAGAGGTCGGATACAGCATTTCCTGCATCCCCGGACCACCGCGCGGCCCTTCGTAGCGAATGACCACAACGTCGCCCTCTTTGACCTTGTTGGTCAGAATGTCATTCACCGCCGCATCCTGGCTTTCGCAAACATGGGCTGTGCCGGTGAATTGCAGGATTGACGCATCCACCCCGGCGGTTTTCACGATGCAGCCATCCAGCGCGATATTGCCAAAGAGCACGGCCAAACCACCATCCTGGCTAAAGGCGTGGTCCTTGGCGCGGATCACGCCGTTTTCACGGTCGGTATCCAGCTCTTTGTAGCGGTTGGACTGGCTAAAGGCCTGTGTGGTGCGCACACCGCCAGGGGCCGCCTTGAACAGCTGCTCGGCATCGGCATTGTTGGCGACCTTGATGTCCCATTTGGCAATCGCTTCGCCCATGGTGGCGCTGTGAACCGTTGACACATCGAGGTTCAGCAGATCAGCGCGGCTGAGTTCACCGAGGATGGAAAAGATCCCGCCCGCGCGGTGCACGTCTTCCATGTGGACGTTGTGGATGTTCGGCGCGACCTTGCAGAGGCAAGGCACTTTGCGGCTCAGCGCGTCCATGTGAGTCATGTTGAAATCAACCTCGCCCTCATGGGCAATGGCCAGCAGATGCAACACGGTGTTGGTTGACCCGCCCATGGCGATATCCAGCGCCATCGCGTTTTCAAAGGCCTCAAAGGTCGCGATCTCGCGCGGCAGCAAGCCCTTTTCCTCGCCTTCATAATGGCGCTTGGTGATCTCCACGATCTTGCGACCTGCTTCGAGGAACAGGTTCTTGCGATCCGCATGGGTCGCCAGGGTCGAGCCATTGCCCGGCAAAGCCAGGCCCAGCGCCTCGGCCAGACAGTTCATCGAGTTGGCGGTGAACATGCCCGAGCAAGAGCCGCAGGTCGGGCAGGCGTTTTCTTCGATGTGCTGGATCTGCTCATCTGTGTAGTCTTCGCTGGCCGCCGCAACCATGGCGTCAACAAGGTCAACCTTGGTCAGTTCCAGATCCTCGATATCGACCTTGCCGGCCTCCATAGGGCCGCCGGAGACAAAGATCACCGGGATGTTCAGGCGCATTGCAGCCATCAACATGCCCGGCGTGATCTTGTCACAGTTCGAGATGCAGACCATCGCATCGGCACAGTGGCCGTTGACCATATATTCGACGCTATCGGCAATCACTTCGCGCGAAGGCAGGGAATAGAGCATGCCGTCATGCCCCATGGCGATCCCGTCATCCACGGCGATGGTGTTGAATTCCTTGGCGATCCCACCCGCTGCTTCAATCTCGCGCGCGACCATCTGGCCAAGATCCTTGAGATGGACGTGACCGGGCACAAACTGGGTGAAAGAGTTCACAACCGCAATAATCGGTTTGCCAAAATCCCCTTCGCCCATGCCTGTAGCGCGCCAAAGGGCGCGGGCACCGGCCATATTGCGTCCGTGGGTAGATGTACGGGAGCGGTAATGCGGCATTGAATCTCTCTCTTATGCGTCTGTCGCGAGGGCTGCACTGTCTTTAGGGGCATGCCCCCTTAATTTGCAAGGCAATCCTTGCAATTCAAGATGCGGGACTTGTCAAAAGTTACGCAGCTCGTGCCTTTTTCAGAGGGATTATTTCTTTTGACTGTCGGCTTGCGAGATAATCCAGTCGCGCACCTGTTCCGCATGGGGCAAAAGCGGCGTGTTTTTGGACCAGATCAGGTATACGCCACGCCCTGTCCGCCAGGCCCAGTCCTCGCGCCCAACCAAAAGCCCGGAATCGATCAGGTGGCGCACCACATGTTCCCAGCCAAAGGCAAAACCTTCGCCAGACATCGCGGCCTGCAGCACCAGAGCGTAATCGTTTAGCCGAAGGCCTGCGGTAATGTTGCGCCCGCGTATCCTATGATGATCGAACCAATGCGACCAAGTCGGGCGCTCTCGGATGGGTTCCTCAAGATGAATCAGTCGTTCCTGCATCAGGTTCGGGATTGAGCGCAGGTTGCGCGCCGCCATCATCACGTGTGGGCTGGCAACGGGAAAGATCAACTCATCCGCGAGTCGTGCGGCATGGGTGTTTGGCCAATTGCCATCACCGATGCGTATGCCAAGGCTGATGTTTTCCTTTTCCAGATCCGGTTCGCGATCCGAGATCTGCAGCCGCAAATCGATATCTGGGTGTTTCTCGTGCAAATCTGCCAGTCGGGGCATCATCCAATAATAGGAAAAAGCTGAGGAGCTGTTGAGGGTGATATGCTCATCCCGCCCCATCTGCCGCACTGCTTGGACTGAGGTGTCGATATCGTTCAACGCCTTTGAAATATCTGAAAACAAACGTGTTCCCGCAACGGTCAGGTCGACTTTGCGATGGCCGCGAATGAAAAGTTTGACGTTCAGCGCCTCTTCCAATTGCTTGATCGCCGCACTGACCGAAGGCTGCTGCATGTTCAGTTCCTCTGCCGCCCGGGTAAAGGACCCGAGCCGCGCCGCCGCATCAAAGACGATCAGATTGCGGGGGGAATGAACCTGTTTCCAAAACTCTCGCATAATCTATTTCTATCTCAAGCATAGGGTTTTTCAAGGATCACTGCGGGTTTTCCATTTGCTATGCCTATGGAAGATCAGGACAAGGAACCCCCAGATGGCCCGCCGTTCACGCACTTTGCGACGCTCGCCTCAGACAGACACAGCCAGCTTGCCTTCGCCCTTCATTCAACGCGAACTTCCGTTTTTTGACGTGCTCAACGAAGGGCAGTTGCAGCGCATGGAGGCGCAGGTTGATTGGCTGCTTGAGGATGTTGGCATTGCCTTTCGCGATGACCCCGCCGCTCTGGATATTTGGCGTGCGGCGGGCGTTACGCCGACTGGTGAGCATGGCGATTTGATCAAGGCGGATGCAAAATGGATTCGCGACCTATGCGCCAAGGCCCCTGGTCAATTCACGCAACTGGCGCGCAACCCTGCGCGCAATGTCACCATTGGGAGTACAAATCAGGTCTTTGCCCCGATCTATGGGGCACCCTTTGTTCGCGACCTTGAGGGCGGGCGGCGCTATGGCAACATGGCCGACTTTGAGAAATTGGTGAAGCTGGCCTATATGCATCCCAATCTGCATCATACCGGGTTGGTGATCACCGAACCCACCGACATTCCGGTCTCCAAGCGCCATTTGGACATGGTGTTTGCCCATATGACCCTGTCGGACAAACCGCATCTGGGCGCAATTACCGAGAAAAGCCGCGCGCAGGACAGTGTCGACATGGCAGAGATCCTGTTTGGTCGCACGCGTATGAATGCCGAGGCAGCCCAAGGCAATATTTGCATCATGGGCAATGTAAACACCAACTCGCCGCTCTTGGTGGACAAGGTCGCGTCGGAAGCGATCCAGGTCTATTCCGCGCGCGGGCAGGGTATGATTGTCACGCCGTTCATCCTGACCGGTGCCATGGGGCCGGTCAGCACCGCCGCCTCTGTCGCTCAGGCTGTGGCCGAGGCGATGATCTGCTGCGCCTTTGCCCAGTTGGTCCGGCCCGGTGCCCCCTTTGTCATGGGCAATTTCCTGTCATCCATGTCGCTGAAATCCGGTGCCCCGACCTTTGGCATGCCTGAACCCGTTCTATCCAACTATGTCATTGGGCAAATGGCCCGTCGGGTGGGTTTGCCGCTGCGTTGTGGCGGGTCTTTGACGGCCTCCAAGATTGAAGACGCGCAGGCCGCCTATGAAAGCGCGGATTCGATGCATTCCACCATGTTGGCCGGTTCAAATTTTACCCTTCATGCGGCCGGTTGGCTGGAAGGTGGGCTCGCCACCGGGTTTGAAAAGCTGATCTTGGATGCGGACCGGCTGGGCAGCTATCAAAAGCTGGGTGGTCTGGGGCTTGAGACCGATGAAAACGCCTTTGCCCGTGATGCCTATGGCGAAGTGCAACCGGGCGGGCATTTCCTCGGCAGTGGTCACACGATGCGCAATTATCAAACCGCCTTTTACGAACCCAAGCTGAGCGACAGTGAAAATGTCGAAAGCTGGGAGGAGGGCGGTTCCAAAGACATGCGGCAACGCGCCTTTGAGCGTTGGAACGACCTGTTGAACCAATATGAAACGCCCCCCATCGACATGGCCACCAAAGAAGAACTGACCGCCTATGTGGCGCGTCGCAAAGAAGAATTGCCGGACGCCTGGTACTAATCGGGTATTGATCAGGCACGGATCAGGGAGAGAGATTATGACCGATACGCTCGCACAATCGACATTGAACATTCAAACCGACGACACCGCGCGCGGCAAACCCCTGCCGAGCCATGTCAAATGCGCCATTGTTGGTGGCGGTGTCGTTGGGTGTTCGATCCTCTATCACCTCGCCAAATTCGGCTGGAAAGACACGATCCTGCTGGAACGGAACGAGCTGACATCGGGGTCAAGCTGGCATGCTGCGGGGCAGATCCACACAATCTCGTCCGATCCCAATATCTCGCGCCTGCAATCCTACACGATCAACCTTTACAAAGAGATCGAAGAGCTTTCGGGGCAATCCGTGGGTCTGCATATGACCGGGGGGTTCTATCTTGCGTCTAACAAGACCTGGCATGATTACCTTAAACGGGAACGTTCTAAGGCGCGCTATATGGGGCTTGAGCAAGAATGGATCAGCCCCAAGGAGTTGGCGGAACGTCACCCACTGATTGACCCCAAACACTATTACGCCGCGTTGTGGGATGATCAGGACGGTGATCTTGACCCGTCGGGCACCACATATGCCTTTGCCAAGGCGGCCCGCCATTATGGCGCGCAATATTACACCCATACACCTGTCACCGGCACCAAAATGCGCCCCGATGGAATGTGGGAGGTCACGACGTCGCGCGGCGTCGTCATTGCCGAACATGTGGTGAATTGCGGCGGGCTATGGGCGCGTGAGGTCGGGCATATGGCCGGGCTGAACCTGCCGGTGCAACCGATGGAGCATCACTACCTGATCACCGACCGCATTGACGAAATCGCCAATTACGGCGCGCGCCTGCCCTGCGGGATTGATTATGAGGCGAATATCTATTTCCGCCAGGAAAGGGATGGGTTGTTGCTGGGCACCTATGAGCCGGTTGGCGTGCCTTGGAAGGTGGGTGGGACGCCGCAGGATTTTGGTCATGAGTTGCTGCAGCCAAACCTTGAACATATCGCCGACCGGCTGGAGCTGGGCTTTGAGCGTATTCCTGCCCTGGCGGAAGCCGGGATCAAAGACACCATCAACGGCCCCTTCACCTTTGGACCCGATGGCAACCCGATGATTGGCCCGGTTCCGGGTATGCGCAACTACTGGTGTGCCGTGGGCGTCATGGCGGGTTTCTGTCAGGGTGGCGGCGTTGGTCTGACCATGGCGGAATGGATGATAGACGGAGAGCCGTCGATTGACGTCTGGGCGATGGATATCGCGCGCTTTGGTGATTGGGCGACGCCGGATTGGGGCACGGTCAAAAGCTGCGAAAACTACGAGCGCCGCTTTGTGATGACCTTCCCGAACGAAACGCTTCCCAAGGGGCGCCGCCAGCAGACCACTGCGCTGTATGATCGCTTGGTCCAAAAGGGCGCTGTCATGGGGCAGGCCTTTGGTCTGGAGCATGTGTTGTGGTTCGCGGATGGCCCTGACGATGCACATGAGGATCCGACCTTTGAGCGCAACCGATCCTTTGACTACGTGGCTCAGGAATGCGCCGCGGTGCAAAACGCAGTTGGCGGGATTGAGCTGGCCAACTTTGCCAAACACGAGATCAAAGGCCCCGGTGCGCGCGACTGGATGAACAAAACCATGGCCGGTTACGTTCCCAAGCCGGGCCGCATGACCTTGACCCCGATGCTGACGGAAAAGGGGCGTCTCTATGGTGATCTGACCATCGCATGTTTGGGGGACGAGCATTTTATGCTGTTTGGTTCCGGCGCGATGCAGGATGCCCATAGCCGGTTCTTTGTCAAAACCTTGCCCGAGGGTGTCACGCATCAGAACCAAACCGGCGATTGGCACGGGATTGGCTTGTCCGGTCCGAAATCCCGCGAGTTACTGCAAAAGATCACGCGCAAGGATGTGTCGGGCGAGGCGATGAAGTTCCGCGATTGCTGTGAAACCTTTGTGGGCGGTGTGCCGGTGATCCTGAACCGGATCAGTTTCTCGGGCGAATTGGGATACGAGATCTATTGCCGCCCGCAATATCTGATCCGCCTGAGCGAAGCGATAGAAGAGGCGGGCGCTGATCTCGGCTTCAAATGGTACGGCAACCGCGCTTTGATGAGCCTGCGATTGGACAAAGGCTGGGGTGCTTGGGGGCTGGAGTTCCGCCCGGATTTCAACGCTGTCGAAGCGGGGATGGACGCCTTTATCAACTGGAACAAGGATTTTGTCGGCAAACAGGCGACGCAAAAGTTCAAGGAGGACGGTGTCGCGCGCAAATTGGTGACTTTGGTTGTCGACACTGACATCGACGTCACCCTGGATGAGGCGGTGATGAAGGATGGCCAAGCCGTGGGCTACATCACCTCCGGCGGCTATTCGCACCGGTCGCAAAAATCCATGGCGCTGGCGTACATCGCCACTGAACATTGCGAAGCTGGGTCAGGTTTGCAGGTCGAAATCCTTGGAGAATTGCACAAAGCCGAGGTTTTGGGCGGCCCGATTTATGACCCGGACGGCAGCCATATGAGGGGCTAAGAACAGGCGCACAAGTCACGCGATTGGCCCTGTCGGGCTTTTCGTTTTGCGCGGAAACATTGACAAAAGGCAAATTGTTTCAGATGAAACGAAATCATGACCTTTCGGATTTCGGACGACTTGGAACAGCTAGAGACCTTCTTTCCCTACCAACTGGCGGTCGCGGCGGAACGATTTTCCCGCGACCTGATGGAGGTTTACAACAAGGCCTACGGCCTGACGCGCGAGGAATGGAGGCTGTTGTTCTTGCTGTCCGAAGAAGGCGAAATCGCCTCGAACGATTTGGCGCAGCGCACGACATTGGACAAAGTTCAACTGTCGCGCGCCTCGCAACGTTTGGCGGATAAGGGGTTGATCACGCGCAACGTCTCCCCAAAGGATCGGCGTCTGAAGCTGTATCAAAGCACTGAAAAGGGCCGGGCCCTTTTTGCCGAGATCAAACCACAAGTTGATGCCCGCGCCAGCGATATCGTTTCGAGCATGTCCAAAGAACAAAAAGCAGCCCTGCAAATGGGTCTTAACGGGTTGCTTGAGGCATTGGGCGCGCCGGAACAGATGTTTGGTGACTAGGCTCTGTTGAGCTTAGGGTTTGACTTGGTCGGGATGCGCCGCCGCAAAGGCCGGGATTTGCGATAGGTTGTCATGAATGCCGCGCAGTTTTGGCATTGGGCTCAGGTCGATTTCCCAGCGCTGGGCGTTGTAGAGTTGCGGCATCAGGCAGATATCGGCCAGCGACACGCGGTCGCCGAAACAGAAACGGGCGCCGGTGACCATTTCCTCGACCGCGGCAAGGCCGGGCGTTATGAAATGCTGCATCCAGTCCTGCATCGACATCTTGCCGTCGCTTTGAGAGGTCGCAAATTTGGCGACGTTCAAATTGCAGACCGGGTGAATTTCCATCGCGATGGCATGCGAAATCGCCCGCACCTGCGCGCGCTCAATTGGGTCATCGGGCAGAAGGCCCAGATGTCGTGTTTCGTTGAGGTATTCGGTGATTGCCACGGATTGGGTCAGTGTAATACCGTCAATCTCCAGCGCCGGAACCAGCCCCTGCGGGTTTCGAGCGAGGTGATCCTGGGATTTGTGTGCCCCTTGCAGCAAGTCCACGGAAACACCCTGCCAGTCTTCTCCGGCAAGACCCAAAGCAATGCGGACGCGGTAGCTGGCGGAGGAGCGCCAGTAATCATAGAGAATTGTCACAGATCGGCCCCCTGCATCAGGTCATCCAGCGCATCCTGAAGCCCTGGCATCTTGTCCTGCAGCATCGCGACGAGCTCATCCTGGTAAGATTGCGCCAAGGGCACCAGATCCCGGACCATTTCAGTGCCCGATTCGGTCAATTCAAGCTGGAGCAGGCGGCGGTCATTTTCATCGACAGACTTGGTCAGATACCCCGCCTCCTCCAGCCGGCTGACTGCGCGGCTGACCTTGGACTTCTCCATACTGACACGCCGTTCTATGTCGCGCACAGATGTGCTGTCAGAATAGGCGAGGTTCACCAGAACCCGCCATTCGGCGATCGAGATGTCATATTTTTCACGATATTGCTGGGCAAGTTCGTTGCTGAGGCGCGACGCGACCACGGCAAATCGAAAGGGCAAATAGCGGTCCAGATCAAAGTCGGGCAATGGGGTCGACATGCAAGTTCTTCCACAATCAGGGTTCGACAGAGATTGCCCCAAGAAACGTTTCATTTGCAACAAAATTGTTGACATCGTTGCGAATGCAACGAATTATGTGGCCAAAGATGAAGTTGGGAGGGACCAAGATGACTCGTCATGAATTGCCCAGCGGGATGATCCGCGCCACGGACACAACCGGGACACATGAAGGTTATATGCCGGGTTTCGGCAATGACTTTGAAACCGAGGCGCTGCCCGGGGCGCTGCCGCAGGGCATGAACTCCCCTCAGCGCTGCAATTATGGTCTGTATGGCGAACAGCTGTCTGGCACAGCCTTTACCGCGCCCAGCCACCAGAACGAACGCACTTGGTGCTATCGTATCCGTCCCTCGGTCAAACATTCCTCGCGCTATTCCAAGATCGACCTGCCGCTCTGGAAATCCGCCCCATGTGTTGACCCGGACGTGATTTCTTTGGGCCAGTACCGTTGGGATCCAGTCCCACATGGTGAAGACCTGACATGGCTGACCGGCATGCGTACCATGACCACAGCCGGGGATGTGAACACCCAGGTCGGCATGGCAACCCATATCTATCTGGTCAATGAGAGCATGGTAGATAGCTATTTCTTTTCCGCCGACAGCGAGTTGCTGGTTGTTCCGCAGGAAGGCAAGCTGCGCTTTTGCACCGAACTGGGTGTGATCGACATCGAACCACAGGAAATTGCGATCATTCCGCGCGGGCTTGTCTACCGGGTTGAGGTTCTCGAAGGGCCCTGCCGTGGTTTTGTCTGCGAAAATTATGGTCAGAAATTCGAACTGCCGGGCCGTGGCCCGATTGGCGCAAACTGCATGGCCAACCGCCGCGATTTCAAAACACCTGTCGCCGCTTACGAAGACCGTGAAACCCCCTCAAAATTGACCATCAAATGGTGTGGCCAGTTCCACGAATGCGAAATTCCGCAATCACCGCTGGATGTGGTTGCCTGGCACGGCAATTACGTGCCGGTGAAATATGATCTCAAAACCTATTGCCCGGTCGGCTCGATCCTGTTTGATCACCCGGATCCTTCGATCTTTACCGTTCTGACCGCGCCTTCTGGCGTGCCGGGCACGGCCAATATCGACTTTGTCTTGTTCCGCGAACGCTGGATGGTGATGGAAGACACCTTCCGCCCGCCTTGGTATCACAAGAACATCATGTCCGAGCTTATGGGGAACATCTATGGCCAGTATGATGCCAAGCCTCAGGGCTTTATCCCCGGTGGTGTGAGCCTGCATAATATGATGCTGCCGCATGGGCCGGATCGTGATGCCTTTGACAAAGCGTCTTACTCCGAGCTGCAGCCCGAGAAGCTGGACAACACCATGTCCTTCATGTTCGAAACGCGCTTCCCGCAGCACTTGACGCCATTTGCCGCCAATGAGGCACCGCTACAGGATGACTATATCGACTGCTGGAAAACGATCGAAAAGAAATTCGACGGAACGCCTGGTAAGAAATAAGTGCGTAAAGGGGCACTGCCCCGGTGCCAATGTGACTCTAGCATTGGCACCCGACGCATTCAGACCCCCGGGGCATTACTGCCAATAGGACACCGGGGGTGATCATTCACATGAAAGGGACATCATGCCTTTGATGAAATCTTGGGTCGAAAGCGCGAACACGCCCGAGACCGATTTTCCACTCAACAACCTGCCCTATGGGTCGTTTCGTACCGAAGATGGCGAGGCCCATTGCGGCGTGGCCATTGGCGATATGATCCTGGACGTAACCGCCTTGGAAGAGGATGGGTTGCTGATGGCGAGTGAAGAAGAGGACGAAGTGTTCTTTTTCGGCGATTGGACCGAGTTCATGGCGCTGGGCCCGGATGTCTGGTCGGCGTTTCGTGCCCAGATCACCAAGCTGCTTTCGGCTGAAAACGGTGACGCGCCGGAACTGGTCAATTATCTGGTGCCGCAGGTCGGCACCGAGATGTTGATGCCGTTTTCGGTCAGTGAATACACTGATTTCTATGCCGGCAAGAACCACGCCTTTAACGTCGGAACCATGTTCCGCGGGCCGGAAAATGCGCTGCCGCCCAACTGGCTGTCGATCCCTATCGGCTATAACGGTCGCGCCTCGTCTGTTGTTGTCTCCGGCACCGATGTGCGCCGTCCCTGGGGCCAACTGAAGGGTCCAAATGACGACCTGCCGCGTTTTGCCCCTTGCGCGCGTTTTGACCTGGAGTTGGAAATGGGGGCAATTGTCGGCACCCCATCCGAAGGCATGGTCAGCGTTCAGGAAGCTGACGATATGATCTTTGGCTATGTGCTGCTGAACGATTGGTCGGCGCGCGATATCCAGGCCTGGGAATATCAGCCGCTTGGCCCGTTCCAGGCCAAAGCGACCGCGACCAGTGTCAGCCCGTGGATCGTCACCAAAGCAGCTTTGGAAGGGTTCCGCACCTCTACTCCAGACCGTGAGCGCGAGTTGCTGCCCTATCTGCAGGAGCCAGGCCCGATGCTGTATGACATCGAGCTTGCCGTGACCCTTGCCCCGGAAGGTAAAGACGCCACAACCATCGCGCGCACAAACTATAACGAGATGTATTATTCAGCGGCCCAGCAGCTGTGCCATCATACGACATCTGGCTGCGCGATGAATACTGGCGACTTGCTCGGTTCCGGAACCATTTCTGGACCCGAAAAGGAAAACCGCGGATCGCTTCTGGAACTGAGCTGGGGTGGCAAAGAGCCGTTGACCCTTGATACCGGCGAGACACGCAGCTTCCTCGAAGACGGCGACACATTGACCCTGACAGGCCATGCCCAGGGTGATGGGTTCCGCATCGGGTTTGGCAGCTGCACCGGAACCATCCTCCCCGCTGGTGAAAACAAGCACGCCTAAGTTTCTTCTTGGAAACAATACTCCCGCCGGAGGCATCCAACCCCGCGTCCGGCACCGACATTCGAAAGGAATTACCATGGCCAAGGCCTTTGCCTCCGCAGGCGATATGGAAGAAAAGAAAACCTCCTTTACCAAAGTGGGCGAGGGTCTCTATGCCTTCACCGCTGAAGGGGATCCAAATACCGGTGTGATCATCGGTGATGACAGCGTCATGATCGTCGAGGCGCAGGCAACCCCGCGTCTGGCCCGCAAAGTGATCGAGCATGTGCGCGAAGTCACCGACAAGCCGATCAGCCACCTCGTTCTGACCCATTACCACGCCGTGCGCGTGCTGGGCGCGTCCGCTTATGGTGCCCGCGAGATCATCATGTCAGACACCGCGCGTGCCATGGTCGCTGAACGCGGGGCCGAGGATTGGGCCAGTGAATTTGATCGCTTCCCGCGTCTCTTTCAGGGGCATGAGGAAATCCCGGGCCTGACCTGGCCAACCACAACCTTCAGCGATTCTATGACCGTCTATCTGGGCAATCGCCGCGTTGACATCATGCATTTGGGCCGCGCCCACACGGCCGGGGACGCCGTGGTTTGGGTGCCGGATCAAGAGGTGATGTTCACCGGTGACATCGTCGAATACCACTCTGCCTGCTATTGCGGCGACGGTCATTTTGGCGATTGGGAAGAGACCCTGATGAACATCGCATCCTTTGAACCCAAAAGCATCGCGCCGGGCCGGGGGGATGCGTTGGTTGGTGAAGAGATGGTGGAAAAGGCCATTGCCGCTACCGCAGATTTTGTTCGCTCGACCTACAAACCGGTGGAAAAAGTCGTCGCCCGTGGTGGATCGTTGAAAGAAGCCTGGGACGCGGTGCGCGCCTCCTGTGACGAGAAGTTCAAAGATTACGCCATCTACGAACACTGCCTGCCCTTCAACGTGGCCCGCGCCTATGACGAAGCCCGCGGTATCGACACGCCCCGCGTCTGGACTGCGGAGCGCGACAAGGAAATGTGGGAAGCGCTGCAAGGTTAAGAGCGATGGTGGGGTAAAACCCCACCCTACATCTGCTTTGGCAAGGGAAACGCGCCTTTGCCCGTCGGAAAAGGAGGAGCCGATATGTTCCAAGACCGTTATTCACTGGCGTTCAAGCTCTACCCGTATGAGCGCAGTGCGGATCAAGATGCAGACAGCCCGGTGCGCCATCCGGTTGTTGTGATGGGAGGAGGCCCCATCGGGGTTGCCATGGCTCTGGATCTCGGCTTGCAAGGGATTCCGGTGGTTGTGCTGGACGACCACGAAGGCATTGGCATGGGGTCGCGCGCCATTTGCTTTGCCAAGCGGAGCATGGAAATTGCCGGACGTTATGGCTGCGGCGAACCGATGCTCGACAAGGGCGTGGTCTGGAACCTCGGCAAAGTCTTTCACAAGGAAGGCAAGGTTTTCGAATTCAACCTGCTGCCTGAAGAGGGCCACAAATACCCGGCCTTCATCAATCTCCAGCAACCCTATTTCGAAAAGTTCCTCGTCGATCGTGTGCGTGAGGCGCAGGCCGCCGGTGCACCGATCGAGTTGCGCGGCAAAAACCGCGTCGATTCCGTCACCGAGTTTGACGATTACATCGAGTTGCAGATCACCACGCCGGATGGCGAATACAAGCTGCAGGCGGATTGGCTGATTGGCGCCGATGGGGCGTCTAGCCCGTTGCGCGGCATGTTGGGGCTGGATTTCGAAGGGCGGGTCTTTGAAGACAGCTTCTTGATCGCGGATATCAAGATGACCGCTGATTTCCCCACCGAACGCTGGTTCTGGTTTGAACCTACACATGGTTCCGGGGCCTCGACGTTGTTGCACAAGCAGCCTGACGACACGTGGCGGATCGACTTTCAGATCGGCTGGGACGTGGATCGCAAGGAAGAGATGAAAGAGGAAAACATCCGTGCGCGGCTGGATGCCATGTTGGGCGATGTTGAATACGAAATGGTCTGGTCCTCGATCTATACGTTCCAATGCAAGCGCATGGATCAATTCCGCCATGGCCGGGTGATCTTTGCCGGAGACAGCGCGCATCAGGTGTCACCTTTTGGCGCGCGCGGGGCGAATTCCGGCATGCAGGATGTGGACAATCTAGGCTGGAAGCTTGGCATGGTAATCCGGGGCGAAGCCCCCGAACGCCTGATCGACACCTATTCCGAAGAGCGGGTTTATGGCGCGGATGAGAATATTCTCAACTCCACCCGGGCAACCGATTTCATCACGCCTAAATCAAAGGTCAGCCACACGTTCCGCAATGCAGTGCTGAGCCTTGCGGGGGATTATGAATTCGCCCGGCCTTTGGTCAATTCGGGTCGTTTGTCGGTGCCCTGCACCTATGACGGGCTGTCCCTGAACGGGCCTGATGATTTGACGGGCGGCCCTGCGCGAACACGTGTCGGCAGCGCCTGCCCGGACGCGCCTTTGGGTGCGGGCTTTCTGTTGTCGCAATTGGGTAATGGGTTCCAGATCCTGACCATTGACGCGGATGCGCCTGACGAGATCACGGTTGACGGTGTGACGGCCAAACGACTGGCCATCACGGCCTCTGACGATGCGACAGGTGCACTGGCTGAGCGTTATTTGGGCGATGCGGCTTCTGCCGTGTATCTGATCCGCCCCGACCAACATGTTGCAGCGCGTTGGGATCGTTTTGATGAACAAGCCGTGCAGGCGGCACTTCAGATAGCTTGCGGCAAGGAGGTGGCAGCATGACCAGCGTGAACACCAAACCCAATTTCGCCGATCCAGACGGGTTTTATGCCAAGTTGATCGAAGCCCATGACGGGCTCAGTGATGAGGAAAGCGCAGCCCTGAACGCGCGTTTGATCCTGATCCTGTCCAATCATATTGGTGACAGCGACGTTTTGAATGATGCTATGACAATGGCTCGAAACGCAGGTCAGGGCTAAGCAAAGTCGATCTCGAACCGGGTGCCGGTCTGGCTGGGAACCAACGCGATTTCTCCGCGATGGGCGTGCAGAATACTGCGCACAACAGCCAGACCCATACCAGTTCCGCCACTTTCCCGCTTGGTGGTGAAAAAGGGTTCGAATATCCGCGCCGCGTTGCCATCGGATATGCCGCTGCCGTCATCCTGCAGGGTGAGCTGGCCGGCGGTCGCCACCAGTTGAACTGTCTGTGCGCCGTGTTCTGCCGCATTGCGCAGGAGCTGAGACAGGATAATCGCCATGCCTTTCCCTGAAATGGGAAACCGGGTGGCGTCACCTTCCAAGGTGAGCGTCAAATTCGGGTGATCGCCCTGCAATTCGGCGATCACCTCGGAAATGTCGCAATTTCCCAAATAGCGCACTTCGCGGGCCTGAGCTGCCTCGCGCAAGGCCTCAAGCTGGGCTTCCATTTGCAGGCGCGCACCGTTGATTTGTTCCAAAAGAACCCGGTTATCTGCGCAGAGTTCAGGATCATCTGACAGCAGTTCAACCGCTGCCCGAATGGCCGAAACCGGCGTTTTCAGCTCATGGGTGACATGATCGGTGTAGGAGCGGATCGTCGCCTCGCGGTCCCGTAGGGCTTCGGCCATGGAAATCACGCCGCGCGCGGTTGTGTCGATCTCTTTGGTGCCGAAATGGCGCGGGGCTGGGGCGTCTTGGCCCTGCTCTTGCGCGGCAGCATAGGTTTCCAGATCATGGATCGGGCGTAACAAGAGACGGACAAGCAACCAGCCCGGCACGGCGGTGATGGCCGCAATGATCACACCCAGGATCATCGCCGCCTGACGAAATCCAATCTCTGGCCCCAAATAGCGCAAGGCGATGAGGCCCAGAAAGGACAAGACCAAAGTTCCGGCAAGGGCCCCGCCGATAACCAGGCCAAGCGACGGGCGCCATTTTCGGGTCATGTGCAGGACCCCAAACGAATACCTTGGCCATGCACGGTTTCAATCGCGTCGGGGCATCCGGCGTCGGACAGTTTGCGCCGCAAGTTGCGCAAATGGCTGTCGAGCGTGCGATCTGATACCTCGCTCCGTGCGCCCCAGATTTCGGCCACAAGATGGGCGCGCGACAGCATCTTGCCGGGGCTTTTCATAAACAGGTCGAGCAAGGAAAACTCGGTACCGGTCAGGGCAATGTTTGCACCTGCGACCTCAACCTGACGAGCTTCGACATGCAAAGTGATCTGCCCCTGATGCCGCGTCTTTTGCGCCACCCCGCCCATGCGTTTCAAAATTGCGCGCACACGGGCCACCAGCTCGCGCGGGGAAAAGGGTTTGGTCACATAGTCATCCGCGCCAAGCTCTAACCCAACAATGCGATCAATCTCATCGTCGCGGGCAGTCAGGAACAGGATCGGCACTTCGGACGTGGCGCGGATCTTGCGGCAAACTTCGAACCCGTCCATTTCTGGCAGTCCGACATCCAGCACGATCAGTTCGGGTTCTTCGCGCAGGGCGTGGGTCAGGGCGATTTTACCGTCCGAGGCGGTGATCACCTGATACCCGGCCCGTTCCAGCGCAATACGCACCAGATCACGCAATCGGGCATCGTCATCCACAACCAAAATACTCATTGCTGCCGCTCCTGCATAACCTGCGCGCTGCTATCATAAAGACCCGAGCGCCAATTGCGAAAGCCCCATTCCTGCCAGTTATCCAATGCGTTCAATTGGTTGATCGGGCAGGATTGTGAAACGATGGACGCGTCAGGATGGCCAAGGGCTCCGCGCGCCGTCGGGTTCAAATGGCAGATGTAGCCAAAATCCGGTTTTTCCAAAGCCACGTTATGCTGCACGATTTGTTCGGCAAAGTTCACGAAACTGCAAATATAGAGGGTGATGATCGCCAACCCGGACCAAGCGCCAAGCAGCCAAAGGTTGGTTTCGCTGCGGGCCACTTGCCAGATCATCAACCCGAGGCCGACGGCAACCAGCCCCATCCAAATCATGGCGTAGATGCGCAGATAGGTCAGGCCGTAAACATCGACATATAGGTCAAGCCGCAGCAAGGCAGACAGACACAGAGCGATATTTTGGGCAAGCCACAGGTAAATCAGCGGTTTGGTCATTTTGTGTTCAGTCACAAATGGCCGCGCCGCTAGGGCAAAGGCTCCGGCCAAGAGGGCGGTTCCAAGCAGCGGATAGGCCCCGCGATGGGCGTAACTGGCATAGGTCATGCCCTCGGGCAGGCTCGCCCCGCCGAGGAAGATGCTGATATCCATGGCCGTTTGCACGCCAATCACCCCGTTGAACAACCAAAGCGCCCGCAGGCAGGACCCGGAGTTGATGCCAATAGCATCCAGCATCTTTGGCCAGTTTCCGGTTGGGGTTTCCGGCAGCGCCAGTTTTGTTGGTTCGCTGATCAAAAACGGCGCAATCAACAGCGCGATCCCTCCCCAAAAGAATGCGCGGCTGAATAGGGTTTGCAGATCAAGATTGCTGACGACCAGCTTTTCAAGCACCGGGTTTGCATTCAACATCAGGCTGGCGAACAGGAATACACCTCCCAAGGGAAAGGCCCATTGGCGAAGCAAGTCTTTGACCGCACCCGAGGGCTTCCCTTGAGATCGTGCCATCAAAAACGGAGCGGTCAGGGGTTGCAAAAACCGGTCAGGCCATTTGGCGATGAATCCGGTTGTGGCCTCCAGCAGATCCCGCCACGTCTTGGAGCCGTTAAAGGCCCAAACCAGAGAGATCAGAAAGCCAAAGACCAGAAACGCCTTGGACAAGGGTTGCGAGAATTCGGTTACCGGCAGGCAAGACAGGACAAGCAACACGCTTGGCCCGACGACCAGGCGACGCGGTGACACCCCGAATGCGGCGGTAAAGAACAGGACCAGCGCGAAAACCGCCAATGACAGCCCGGCCTCTTTTTCCCAAAACAGGAGGTCTGCCAAAACGACCAACCACAACAACCCGGCCCATCGCGGGAAAGGCGTGTCCGTGGCACCGCTTGCGGTTTTTTCAGCGATAGGAGCCAATGGCTCGGGTGTCTCAACACTCATCCACCAGGCATCACGTTGTAGCGATCTTGGCAGGCCTCGGATTTCCATTGGTTCGATCATCTCGGTCCCTCATGTTTTTATTGGGCCTTTTTTGCCGAAGCGGATGTGCAGGAGAGCCTGCGCAGTTGTGCAGGAATTGTGCAGAGGGTTGATTTTCGCCTCTGGACCAAAGGGAAAGGCGCGCCTAGGCTGCCGCCATGATTGCCTATGTGTTCAAGCGTTTGACAGCTTTGATCCTCAGCCTTGCTGTGGCCTCTTTGGTGATCTTCCTTGTGGTCGAAGTCGCGCCGGGTGATCCGGCCAGCTATATGTTGGGCATCAATGCACAGCCCGACACGGTGGCCGCCTTGCGGGCCGAATTGGGGTTGGATGTGCCCAAAACGCAGCGCTACCTGAATTGGGTTGGCGGCATGTTGGTGGGGGATTTCGGCACATCCTACACCTATCGCAGCCCGGTATCCGAGATGGTGGCCGACCGCTTGTGGATTTCCTTGCCCCTGGCGCTGATGGCGCTGGCTTTGTCGACCTTGATTGCGATTCCGGCCGGTGTCTTGGCCGCCGCCCGGCGCGGCGGCGTGGCCGATGCGGGAGTGATGAGCGCAACACAGTTCGGCGTTGCGATCCCCAATTTCTGGTTCGCCATGCTTTTGGTCGCCCTGTTCGCGATCAAGCTGCGCTGGTTCCCATCGGGTGGTTTCCCTGGATGGGATGAACCGGCGGCTGCGTTCAAATCCCTGACCCTGCCCGCCATTGCCCTGGCCCTGCCGCAGGCGGCGATCCTGACGCGGGTCATGCGCTCATCCTTGATCGACATTCTGGGCGAAGATTTCATGCGCACCGCCCGCGCCAAAGGCTTGAGCCGCCGCCAAGCATTGTGGCGGCATGGGCTGCGCAATGCCCTTATCCCGGTCCTGACGATCATCGGGCTGCAATTCAGCTTTCTGCTCGCAGGCGCGATCATCATTGAGCAGGTCTTTTTCTTACCGGGCCTTGGGCGGTTGGTGTTTCAAAGCATCTCGCAGCGCGATCTGATCGTTGTTGAAAGCGTGGTCATGCTGTTGGTCTTTGCGGTGATCACGGTGAATTTCCTTGTCGACCTGACCTATGCCATTGCCGACCCACGGTTAAGGCGGCGCGCATGAACAGGAACCTGATCATCGGGGCGTGTTTGTCCTCAGTTGTCTTGATTGGCGCTCTGGTCTCCTTTCTGTGGACACCCTTTGAAACCGACACGGTGAATATCGCCGCGCGGATGCGTTTGCCGGATGGGGCCAATTGGCTGGGCACCGATCACTTTGGTCGCGATCTATTGTCGATGATCATGGTGGGCGCGCGCACCTCTCTGGCTGTTGCTGTGGTGGCGGTTGGCATCGGGATGGGCGTTGGTGTGCCGTTGGGGCTGGCAGCTGCGGCAAAGCAAGGTAGCCTGCTGGACGAAGTCATTTCCCGCCTCAACGATCTGATTTTTGCCTTTCCCTCTCTGGTTATCGCCATTCTGATCACAGCGGTTTTCGGGGCCGGTGCGGTCAATGCGATCATTGCCATCGGCATTTTTAACATCCCGGTCTTTGCCCGCCTGTCGCGTGGCGCAGCGCTGAGCCTTTGGCAGCGGGAATTCATCCTTGCGGCGCGCACAGCGGGCAAAACCGCAACCAGGATCAGCGTCGAACACATCTTGCCCAATATTGCCAATCTGCTGATCGTGCAGGGCACAATCCAATTCTCCTTGGGCATCCTGGCCGAAGCAGGCCTGTCTTATGTCGGCCTTGGCGCGCAGCCCCCGGTACCGTCCTGGGGGCGGATGCTCGCGGATGCGCAAACCATGGTGTCGCTTGCGCCGCATGTGGCGATTGTACCCGGCATGGCGATTGTTCTGACGGTTTTGGGGCTGAACCTGTTGGGCGACGGGCTGCGCGATGCTTTGGACCCGAAATTGCGGCGGAGGGTGGCATGACCGGCTTGCTGCAAGTGCAGGATCTTTCCGTGTCGATCCAGGGCAAGCGGGTCTTGGACAAGGTTTCGCTAGAGATACAATCGGGTGAAATCCTCGCTCTGACTGGCGAGTCCGGGTCCGGCAAATCCATGACGGCTTTGGCGATCATGGGCTTGTTGCCAAATGCCGCCCATGTCGAAGGGGAGGTCCAGTTGCAAGGGCAGGAACTGCTGGCCCAGACCGAGCAGCAGAAGTGCGCCATTCGCGGGGCCGAGATCGGCATGGTGTTTCAGGAACCGATGACCGCGCTCAACCCGGTGCAAAGCATCGGTCAGCAGGTGGCGGAGACCATTCGTGTGCACACCGACGCGACCCGAAAACAGGCCTGGGCGCGGGCGGCGGATGTACTGACCAAGGTCGGCCTGCCACAAGATCGCTTTCCCATGGGGCGGTTCCCGCACGAGCTTTCGGGTGGGCAACGCCAGCGGGTGGTGATTGCCATGGCCATCGCCCTGCGCCCGAAACTGTTGATCGCGGATGAGCCCACTACGGCTTTGGATGTCACCACCCAGGCTCAGATTTTGGAACTGCTCAAGGATCTTTGCAAAAGCGAAGGGCTGGCTTTGCTGATGATCACCCATGATCTTGCGGTGGTCTCGCAGATGGCCGACCGGATTGCGGTGATGAAATCGGGGCAGATTGTCGAACAGGCGGTGACGCAAGACCTCTTTGCACAGATGTCTCACCCCTATACGCGTGCGCTGTTTGCAGCATCGGCCCATCAGGCGGATCTTGCGGATATTGATCTGGGCGACCCACTGCTGCGGGTTCAAAACGTATCGCGCGACTACCTGTTGCCGCGCCCGCACCCTTTCGCGGCGCATCCGCGCTTTCGCGCCGTGCGTGATGTCTCTTTTGACCTTTCAGCGGGCGAAAGGGTGGGTTTGGTCGGTGAATCCGGCTGTGGTAAGTCGACCCTGACCCGCGCCATTCTTGGGCTTGATCCGGTGAGCGCCGGGGATATTCGTCTTGATGGCGCGCCGGTTTATTCCAACGGCAAACCCAACCGGTATGTGCAGCGCCAGATCCAAGTGGTGTTCCAGGACCCGTTCGGCAGCTTCAACCCGCGTCACAAAGTGGAGCGGTTGATCACCGAGCCCTTCCACCTGTTGGACGATCCGCCCACCGGCACCGCGCGCCAAAACGCTATCGAGGAGGCGCTCGAGGCGGTCGGCCTTTCAGCTGGCGATGCCCAGAAATACCCGCATGCCTTTTCTGGCGGGCAACGACAGCGCCTTGCCATTGCCCGCGCGCTAATCATCCGGCCCAAACTGATTGTCTTTGACGAAGCGGTGTCGGCCTTGGACGTGCGCGTAAGGGCGCAGATCCTTGATCTGATCGCTGAGCTGAGCCGCGATTACGGCCTCGCCTATCTGTTTATCTCGCATGACCTTAGCGTTGTGCGTTCGATCACGGATCGGGTCATGGTGATGAAATCCGGTCAGATCGTGGAACATGGTGAAACCGCGCGTGTCTTTGATGCGCCTGAACATCGCTATACCCAAAACCTGATCGCCGCCGCACCTCGTTTGCCAGAATTAGGAGAAAGACATGTGTCCTGAGCTACCGTTTGACCCGAGCCATGTTCTGATCGGTGGGCAGTGGCAGGCTGTTGCGCAGCATGTAACGCTGACCAACCCCTCTGACCGGTCAGAGCTGGCGAAAATTGCCCGCGCCGGAGAGGCAGAGGTTGATGCGGCTGTTCAGGCGGCGCAATCCGCTTTGGATGGTGCCTGGGGCGAATTCACCGCCGTGGAGCGTGGCCGGGTTTTGACGCGGTTGGGCCAGTTGGTGTTGGAGCATGTCGATCTGCTGACCGAACTCGAAGCCTTGGACGTTGGCAAGCCGATCACGCAAGCCCGGGCTGATGCGGTGGCCTTGGCACGCTATTGCGAATTTTATGGCGGGGCAGCAGATAAGGTGCATGGGCAAAGCATCCCCTATCTGGACGGCTATACGGTCTATACCATGCGGGAACCCCATGGAGTGACCGGGCATATCGTGCCCTGGAATTACCCCATGCAGATCATTGGGCGCTCGGTCGGTGCGGCTTTGGCCATGGGCAATGCCTGTGTGTTGAAACCAGCCGAAGATGCCTGTTTGACGGCGCTGATGTTTGCATATTTGGCGCAAAAGGCCGGGCTGCCGGATGGCGCGCTGAATGTTGTCCCCGGTCTGGGGGCCGAGGCTGGGGCGGCGCTGGCCGGGCATCCGGCTGTCAATCACCTCAGCTTTACCGGCTCGGTTGAGACCGGAGCAGCCGTACAGCAGGCGGCGGGGCGGAATGTGGTGCCGGTCACGCTTGAGCTTGGCGGGAAATCACCGCAGATCGTGTTCGACGACGCCGACCTTGAGGCTGCTTTACCGTTTCTGGTGAATGCGGGCTTGCAGAACGCCGGGCAGACCTGCTCTGCCTCGTCCCGGATTTTGGTGCACAGGTCTCGTTTGGAGGAGGTGTGTCAGCGCATGGCCGAGGTCTATCGTGGCAAGCGTATTGGCATTGCATCAAGCGATCCGGATATCGGACCGCTGATCAATGCCCGGCAACGCGACAAGGTGCTGGGTTTGCTGGAGCAAGCGGGCGACCTGCCGAATTTGGCAGAAAGCACGCCGGACGAGGATCTGCCTGACGGGTTTTACGTGCCTGCGCGGCTTTATGGCCCTGTGGCACCCGATCACGACTTGGCCCAGAAAGAGATCTTTGGCCCGGTTCAGGTGATCATCCCGTTTGAGACTGAAGAAGAGGCTGTCCGCATTGCCAATGGCACCGATTATGGCCTTGTGGCTGGTATCTGGACGCGCGATGGCGCGCGGCAGATGCGACTGGTGAAAAAGCTGAAAAGCGGTCAGGTCTTTATCAACAATTACGGTGCCGGTGGCGGGGTTGAGCTGCCCTTTGGCGGCATTGGAAAGTCCGGGCATGGGCGGGAAAAAGGATTTGAGGCGTTATACGGGTTTTCGGTTCTGAAAACCGTGGCGGCCTATCATGGGTGAGGGAGGATTAAGATGAGATTGCAGGGCAAACGCGCAATTGTCACCGGGGCGGCGTCTGGCTTTGGGGCCGGGATCGCGCAGCGTTTTTTGACCGAAGGCGCGCAGGTTCTGGTCGCTGATATCAATGGTGACGCGGCAGAGGCATTTGTGACCGAGCATGGCGGGATCGCCTGCCGCGTTGATGTCTCTGACCGGGCAAGCGTGGCTGAAATGGTCACGCAGGCCAATGATCAGATGGGGGGCGTCGATATCTTGGTGAACAATGCCGGAGTGACCCATTTGCCGACACCATTGGATGAGGTCAGCGAAGAAGAATTCGACCGGGTTTTCGCGGTGAATTGCAAATCGGTCTATTTGACAGCCCAAGCTTTGGTGCCGCAGTTCAAACAACAGGGAAGCGGCGCGATTTTGAACATTGCCTCAACGGCGGGCGTATCGCCTCGGCCGCGTCTGAACTGGTACAACGCCTCCAAAGGTTGGATGATCACCGCAACGCGGACCATGGCTGTGGAACTGGCCCCCGAGGGCATAAGGGTCAATGCGTTGAACCCGGTTGCAGGGGAAACCCCGCTGCTCAAAAGCTTTATGGGGGAGGACACGCCAGAGATCCGGACAAAATTCCTGTCAACGATCCCGCTGGGGCGGTTTTCTACGCCCGAGGACCTCGCCAATGCAGCGCTGTATCTGTGTTCGGACGAGGCCAGCATGGTGACTGGAGTCTGCATGGAAGTTGATGGCGGGCGCTGCATCTAAGGCGCTGCTCATCGGCCCGATTGGGCCGCCTCGCGATTTTTGGGAAAGGGGTGTCGCATGAAACCGGGTACACGGAATTTGATCACGGATGTTGCAGGTTTGCGCGTGGGCAATTCGCAGGATGCTGCGCTAAAAACCGGCACAACCGTATTGGTGTCTGACGCGCCTTTCACCACCTCTGTCGCCGTTCATGGCGGCGCACCTGGCACGCGGGAGACCGACCTATTGGCCCCGGACAAATCCGCACCGGGCGTAGATGCGCTGGTCTTGTCTGGTGGCAGCGCCTTTGGCTTGGCCGCTGCACAGGGGGTGATGGATGCCTTGCACGAACAGGGGCGCGGGTTTGAGGTGTTTTCCGCCCGCGTTCCCATCGTTCCAGCAGCGATCATTTTCGACTTGCTGAATGGCGGTGCCAAGGATTGGGGCGAAAACCCCTATCCAGCTTTGGGGCGCGCGGCATTGGCCGATGCCTCGGTGGAGTTCGAGCTGGGAACAGTCGGGGCAGGGGCCGGGGCGCAAACGGCCATGCATAAGGGCGGTTTGGGCTCGGCCAGTCTGGTTTTGCCCGGCGGAGCGACGGTTGGCGCGCTGGTGGCGGTCAATCCGATGGGTAGCGTCACGACGCCGTCAGGCCGGCATTTCTGGGCGGCACCGTTTGAGATCAACAAGGAATTTGGCGGGCTGGGAACGGACACCAATCCCGGCATCACCCTTCCCCCCAGCCGTAAGGTGCCGGCCATGGCGAGCCTTGGGAATACCACGATTGCCATTGTCGCCACCGATGCCCGGTTGGACAAGGCACAATGCCACCGCATGGCGGTTGCCGCGCATGATGGAATGGCGCGGGCAATCCTGCCCGCTCATAGCCCGATGGATGGTGACCTGGTCTTTGCGTCCTCAACCGGCAGTCATGAACTGGCTGATCCGGGGATCGAATTGGCCGCTATTGGTCACGCGGCCAGCCTGTGCCTAGCCCGCGCCATTGCCCGCGCAGTTTGGGAGGCGACCCCGGAACCCGGGGACACCTTGCCGACCATCCGACAGGATCTGGGCCTTATTTAAGGATGGGCGGGCTGTCTGGGTCTGACCCGGGTGTGACCGGTTCGTAGGTTGGAGCCTTGGGCGCTTCGGGCAGGTCGAAACGCAAGGCAACCCGCGCCAGTTCTGCGGTCAGGATATCGCTATCCTCGACAAAGGCGACATCCAGCATTCCGGCCTCAAGCCCCGAGAAAACCAACGCGTCGTTCACGGCTCCGGCCAAGGCGCGCTGGGCTTCGGGAATGGCCCCGGTGATGCCCAGCAAATGCCCCTGACTGCCATCATCATAGGTCACATGCGCCAGATAGGCCGAACGCGCCAACCCGGCGGCGCTGGCAAGCTTGGCATCCAGGCTGGACAGCAAGTCTTGCGGCAGGCCCATCGGTGCGGCCAACTTTTCGGGCGTCGCCTCACGTTCCTGAGGACCGTGATCCAGTGTCCCACAGAGCCAATTCACCCCTTCGGGCGGCAACAGGAATTCGGACGGGGCGACCTCGGGGTTCAGAGCAATACCGATCCCCTGGCCTGCCAGCATCTGCGCCAAGGCGCGGCCGTGCAAGGCGGCATAGGGCACCGGGCGACCTGCAAATTGAGAAATGCGATCTTCGCGATCAAACACCAGAACAAAGGCGGCATCCTGTACTTCGAAAACTTCGGGCTCGATGTTTTCACCCTCAGGCTCTTTGCTGAGCATCAGGAAAAGTTCGGAACTGGCCAAGGCATCGTAGAACCGCAATCGCGCCACGTCGTCCTCGGGCGCGGCGTTCATGGCGGCAAAGGCTGTGTCGATCAAGGTGTCAGGCATTCAAGACCTCTTGGATGCGGGTTCTGAGCACGGGCAGCAGCTCGGCTTCGAACCAGGGATTTCGTTTCAGCCAAGCGGTATTGCGCCAGGATGGGTGCGGCAAGGGGATTACCCCGGGCGCATAATCGCGCCAATGCGCCACCGTGTCACTGACATTGCGTTTCGGGTGATCAAAACCGCTCAGGTGCCATTTCTGCGCATAGCCGCCGATCAAAAGCGTCAGCTGGATTTGGGGCATATGGCCTAAAACACGTTTGCGCCATGTCTTGGCGCAGATGGCGGGGGGGGGCAGGTCGGATCCTTTGCGATATCCGGGAAAGCAAAACCCCATCGGCAAAATACCAATGCGGGATGCGTCGTAAAAGGTCGTCTGGTCCACTTGCATCCAGTCCCGAAGCCGGTCGCCCGAGGGGTCGGTAAACGGCTTGCCGGACAGATGCACTTTCATTCCCGGTGCCTGCCCAGCAACCAAAATGCGCGCGGTTTCCGAGACGCGAAGCACAGGGCGCGGTTCATGCGCGGTTTCCGTGCTGGCAAAGCGATCAGCGCAAAGCGTGCAGGCCCGGATTTCTGACAAAAGAGCGTCCATGCCCCCTGATCTATCGCAGTGTCTGAAAATGCCCAGAGCTTTTCATTTCGATAAATGTCGAAATAAAGCTTGCGTTGGCAGCTCATTTCGACAAAACTAGAAATATGAAAATGATCGATTCCCCATCTCTCACCCTGGAAACCGCAGCGTCCAAGTTCGCGGCGCTTGGCTCGGAACAACGGCTTTTGGTTCTGCACACAATGGTGCGGGCCGGGCCGGACGGGCTTAGCATTGGCGAATTAGGGGAACGGTGCGGAATCACAGGGTCGACACTGACCCACCACCTGAAAATTCTTTCGGCGGCTGGGTTGGTGAAACAAGAAAAACAAGGGCGCAGCACGATTTGCGCCGGTGCCGACATCGCTGAGGTCGAGGCACTTTCCGACTATTTGCTAAGCCAGTGTTGCGCTGATTGCGACACCCCATCCAAGGATCACCGTCATGGCTGATACAACCCAAACCCAAGGGCCGCGCTGGCCCAAAATCTCGGCGGCCTGGCTGGCGTCGCTTGTCATTCTGGCAGCCGTTGCACTGTTCGAATGGCCCGAATTCTGGCCCACAGTGTCCTTTACATTCAATGCCTTGCTGAACACTGCCCCGTTTATCCTCTTCGCTGTTCTGGCGGTGGCTTATCTCAAGGCGACCGGGGCGGAAAACCTGTTGGCCAAGGCCTTTGAAGGACGCGAGCTTAGGATGATTGTTCTGGCTGCCTTGTTGGGCGGGCTTTCCCCCTTTTGTTCCTGCGAAGTCATCCCCTTTATCGCGGCGCTCTTGGCCGTCGGTGCCCCGCTGAGCGCTGTGATGGCGTTCTGGATTTCCTCGCCGCTGATGGATCCGGCGATGTATTCGATCACTGCGGGCGGTTTGGGGTTCGAATTCGCAACGGCCAAGGTGTTTGCCGCGATTGGCATCGGTCTGATCGGCGGTTTTGGCACCATGCTGCTCAAGAACACTCCGGTATTCACAGATCCGTTGCGGGAAAAACCTCAGGTTGGCGGTTGCTGTGGCGTCAAAAACCCGTTTTCCGAAAAACCGGTTTGGAAGTTCTGGAATGAAGCAGAACGCGTGGACACTTTCCGCAGCACGGCCCTAACCAACGCGGTCTTTTTGCTTAAGTGGCTGACCCTGGCTTATTTGATCGAAGCGGTGATGATCCGCCACGTTCCGGCCTCGATGGTGGCGCAGGTTTTGGGGGGCGAAGGCATCATGCCGATCCTGCTTGGCTCTTTTGTCGGGATGCCTGCCTATCTGAATGGCTATGCGGCGGTTCCGTTGGTCAAGGAACTGCTGGAAATGGGCATGGCCCCCGGTGCCGCGATGAGCTTTATGCTTGCCGGTGGCGTCAGCTGTATCCCGGCCGCGATTGCGGTCTGGGCCTTGGTGAAACCTAGGGTGTTTGCTGCCTATCTTGGCTTTGCTCTGATTGGCTCGGTTCTGGCGGGGTTGGCCTGGGGCGCAATCGCCTGATTGCCCAAAAAACAGGCAAGTAAAATAAAGCTTTTCATGAACCGCCCCGAGAAAAACATCTTGGGGCGGTTACTTTTGCGCTAGCATTCCGTGGCGCGCGTTGCTCAAATGGTTGAAATTCGGTAAATCCGACTGAAACTGACGGTATTCGGCCTTGAGGAGAACCCATGTATCGCGTCTGGAACTTCCTGACCAATTATTCGCTGCTGCTGATTTTTGGTGCATTGACCGCTCTGGTTTGGGCTAACCTCGACGCTTTGGCCCCGGTGGCGGGCCAGCCGCATTACTGGGCCGATAGTTACCACCACTTTGTCGAATTCGTGATCTGGGATCATGCGCCGATTGGGCATTACCATCACGGGCACCGCACGCTGACACTGCATTATCTGGTCAATGACATTCTCATGGCGCTGTTCTTTGCCATCGCGGCAAAAGAAGTTTGGGAGGCAGTGATCCTTAAGAATGGGTCTCTGCGCGGTAAAAAGGCGGCGACCCCTCTATTTGCGACCGCAGGCGGGATGTTTGGGCCAATTGGCGTCTATCTTGGCCTGGCCTATCTCTTGGGGTCCGACACTTACAATGCCGTCGCCAATGGTTGGGCCATTCCAACAGCGACCGACATCGCCTTCAGCTACCTCGTAGGCCGCTTGGTCTTTGGCGCGGGGCACCCGGCGGTTCGTTTCCTTCTGTTGCTGGCGATTGCTGATGACGCGGCGGGCCTGATCATTTTGGCGATCTTCTACCCGTCCGGTGAGCTTGCGCCGGAATGGCTGCTCTTGTCCTTGGGGGCCGCGATTGGGGTTTATGTTTTGGCCAATTGGCTGCCGCGCCGTCTGGATCGCGGTAAACAAGACCGCCCGAATTCGACCTTCTTCCGTAAAACTCTCTCTTTCTGGCCATACCTGATCGCTGCTTGTGCCAGCTGGTACGGGTTCATGATGTCTGGTCTGCATCCGGCGCTGGGCCTGCTGCCCATCGTTCCGACCATTCCACATGCTGACCGCGCCTTTGGCATCTTTGCCGCTGCCGAAGAGCACCTGCATGACCTGCTCAACATGATGGAGCACGCGCTGAAACATCCTGTTGAGATTATCCTGTTCTTCTTTGGCTTGTTGAATGCCGGGGTGCAGTTTTCCTCGATGGGGGATGCGACCTGGCTGGTTCTGGCCGGTCTCTTGATCGGGAAACCCGTGGGAATTCTGATATTTGGCTGGTTTGCCGCCGGTCCTTTGAGGTTGGGAATTCCGCAAGGGATGAGGATCATCGACCTCGTGGTTATAGGTTTTGTCGCCGCGATTGGCTTTACCGTATCGCTCTTTGTTGCCACCGTGGCCTTTGATGCCGGCCCTGTGCAGGACGCGGCGAAAATGGGTGCCTTGTTCAGCTTTGCGGCTGCCATCGTGTCCATCATCGCGGGCAAGGTCACCCGCGTGCAAAAGCAAGAGCTGTAAACACGGCTTCTTACTTGTGGTAAATTGTTGATCAAGCGGGCTCCGAAACGGGGCCTGCGTTGTTTTTGTTTCCAATTCTAGCCATAATGTGGCCCTAGTCTGCATCTAGTAGTGAGGAAACCCTATATAAAAGGGTGCAGAAGAGCAGAGCCGGGGCAACCCAATGTTAGAGTTTGACATGGTCAGCAAGTCCTTTTGGACGGGAACGCAGCGCAAGGTGATCCTTGATCGCGCGTCTTTTCGCGTCGATCTTGGTGAATCCCTTGGCATCCTGGCTCCGAATGGCACCGGCAAGACCACGTTGATCAAGATGATGGCGGGCCTGGAAAAACCTGACGAGGGTGAAGTGCGCCGCAATTGCCGCGTTTCCTTTCCGCTTGGGTTCATGGGCGGCGTTGTGTCCAAGATCTCTGCCCGCGAAAATGCCCGGTTTATTGCGCGCATGTATGGGCTTGATCCCGACTATGTCGAAGCCTTCTGCCGGTGGCTCTGCGGATTGGAAGAATATTTCGATCAGCCGATCGGCACCTATTCCTCCGGCATGCGCTCACGCTTTACCTTTTCTTTGATGCTGGCCTTGGATTTCGACATTTACCTCATCGACGAGGGGATGCCGAATTCGACTGATGCCGCATTCAACAAGAAAGCCGGGGATGTTCTGGCAGAACGGCTGCGCACCACGACGATTATCATCGTGTCGCACCAGCCTAACATCCTCGAAAAATTCGCCCGCAAGGCCGCTGTCCTGATGGATGGTAAATTGCATATGTTTGACACCTTGGAAGAAGCGAAACAGCTCTATGACTACGAAACCCAAGGCTAAGAAGTTCCGAATTCGCCGTTCCCCGGGTGCTGAGGCCCCGGCAGAGCAGCCTGTTGCCCAGACTCCGCCCAGGCCGACCGCCGCCGCGCCACAACCGCGCCCCGAACCCGTGCCACGCCCGGCCGAGGCCGCTCCGCGTGCGCAGCAACCGCGGCCCGCGCCCGGACCAATGGCCGGAGATGTGGCATCGCCGGATCAGGTGTCGGGCGAAACCGATATTGATGCCATTCGCCGCGAAGGGTTGACTGGTCGTCAGCTTCGCATGGCGCGCCGTGTCGCACAAAAGCACGGGCTCGCCCCGACCTCAGATTTTGACGCGGTGCGCCTGCTGCGCGCCAAGGGCATTGATCCGTTCCAACGCACCAACATGTTGGAACTGGTCAAACCGGACGAGGCTGACCAGCCACCGGCCAAGCCAGAGGCACGCGTGCAGCTCCCGCAGACCGTGCAGGTAGAAAAGCAACAGCTTCCGTCGACAGAAATCGCCAACCCGGCCGAACGCCGCGCCGCCGAGATCACGAAGATCCAGCGCGAGCTGGCAGCGCGCCGCCGCAAGAAGCAATTGCTCCTGCTGTCGCGCTTGGCGGCCTTTGTGCTGCTGCCGACTTTGCTGGCGGGCTATTATTTCTATGGCGTTGCAACGCCGATGTATTCCACCAAGTCCGAATTCTTGATCCTCAAGAACGATGGTGGCGGCGGCGCTGTGCCTGGCCTATTGGCCGGTACCCAGTTTGCTACAGCTCAGGATGCCATCGCGGTGCAAAGCTATCTGCAATCCAAGGATGCGATGCTGCGTTTGGATGCGGATGTCGGATTCAAATCGCACTTCACCGATGAAAACATCGACCCAATCCAAAGGTTGGAGGAAAATCCATCCAACGAAGAGGCCTATAAGCTTTACAAGCGCCATGTTGAAATCGGATTTGACCCGACCGAGGGCGTGATCCGCATGGAAATCATGGCCGCAGATCCACTGGTCGCGACCGAATTTAGTGAGGCGCTGATTGGTTACGCAGAAGAACGCGTCGACAACCTGTCGCTGCGTAAACGGTCCAATGCGGTGCGTGATGCCGAGCAGGGTTTGATTGACGCCGAACAATCTCGCCGTGAAGCCCAGGAGAAACTGGTGCGCCTGCAGCAAGAGACAAACGCGGTTGACCCCGAAGCGCAGATTGCCGCCTTGCGTTCTCAGATCAACACTTATGAATTGCAGCTGCAGGAAAAGAACCTTCAGCTTCAGGCCTTGCTGGACAATGCCCGCCCGAACCGTGCCAAAGTGGACGGTGCACGCGGTGATATCCGTCGGCTAGAGGCCCTTTTGGCTGAGCTGAACACTCGAATGGTATCTGCCACAACTGGTGAAAACTCTTTGGCTGAAAAGGCGGCGCAAATCCAATTGGCCCAGGCCGATTTGGCAACGCGTGACCTGATGCTGCAGACTGCCTTGCAAACGCTGGAACAGGCGCGGCGTGACGCGTCGAGCCAGGCGCGCTATCTGACCACATCGGTCAAACCGGTCGCCTCCGAAGATCCTGCCTACCCACGAAAGTTCGAAAACACGATTCTCGCATTTTTGATCTTTGGTGGCATCTATCTGATGATTTCGCTGACTGCCTCGATCCTCCGGGAACAGGTTTCCAGCTAAATCGACCAAAAAGGTCTAAAAACTGTCACGGGGCTGTAAGAATTCGACTTGCAGCCCCCCCCGACTTTCCATTAAACGGGTCGACGGAGAGGTGGCCGAGTGGTCGAAGGCGCACGCCTGGAAAGTGTGTAGGCGGGAAACCGTCTCGAGGGTTCGAATCCCTTCCTCTCCGCCACTTGCCCCAGAGAAAAGTTTCTCTTCCTCCGACCACGACCGGATTTTTCCGTTGTTTTCGAGGGTTATGCGGGAGGGGCTGTTCACCGGCCCCGGGCCAAGTAGGCCAAGAGCGTTCTCTCAGGGCCGATATTCTCCGGACCTGATGACTGCGCCGATTTGGTAGATTTCTTGTAAGTCCATGTTAGATAAAAAGAAAATCCAGCGTCCGAAATTGCTTGGATTGAAGTCGTGTTTGCGTTTGTTGCGACCGGTTTCGGAATTTCTCAGGCCATGGCCCGTTCGAGCCTTTGCTTCCGACGCTCCCAATCGGGCATCACCTTGTCGAGAAGGTTAAAGAACGCCGCCCCGTGATGAGGCTCGGCCACATGGCAGAGTTCATGGGTGATCACGTAGTCGATGGCGTCGACAGGGGCCTGAACCAGACGACGATTGAGTAGCAAACGTCCGGCCGGCGACATGGACCCCCATCGCTGCCGGGTCTGGCGTATGATGAGACCCATCGGCCTGAATGCCTCGGGATCCGGGAACAGATCGAGACAGAGTTCGATCCGTTCCGGAAACTTGATGTGGGCCCGGTCCCGGTACCATGCCTCGACCAGCTCGCGTGCCACCTCCGGCCTGGTAGGCCGGTGAGTCTGCACGACGATGAAGCCGCGGATCAGCTTCACGCTTTCCTGAACATGCGGGACGACCTTCAGCCGGTATTGGCGCCCGAGGTAGAGATGAGTCTCCCCGGCGACGAACCTGCGCTCCGGCGTGCGCGGCAGGAACTGGGAGAAGTACCGCTGCTGCCTTGTCACCCATGCCGCGCGCTTCCGCAGCTTGGCTTCGATGGCGTCTAGTGTCGCGTCCTCCGGGGCCGCGATCACCACCGACGCATCCGGCTCGACGGCGATCTCCAGTGTCTTCCTCGGACGCCGGACAATCTCATACTGGATCTCCTGCTCGCCGTACCGCAGGCAGTGCGCCTCCCGTGTCATGCTGCGAACCGGGCCCGGGCAAGATCCATAATCTTGAGTTCGAGATCATCTAGCACTTCTACGGGAAGGTCGATGTCCTTCTCGTCGCGCAGGACATCGAAGAAGTAGTCATCAATGGCGTTGCGCAGATTGTTCTGGGCCACCTCGTTCGACCAAATGTCCACGATCAGGTGCGATTTGATGATGTCGATGATCTGTTGAGCGATCGCTGCGACCTCGACGCCGGTCACTGAAACATCGCCCTTGGTCTTGAGCTGACCAACCAGGACGCCGAAGAAGGCCTGAGCATCCTCATCGCCCCTAATGCTCTCCGGGACATCCCGCCCCCGATCCTTGCGGGCCACCTTGCTCGCGAGATCTACGACACTGTTCAGGTATTCGCGCTCGGAGAGCCGCTTTTCGCGGTAGGCCAGGATGGTCTCTTCGAGCAGCTCGGAGAACTGTTTGTAGAACGTCGGGTCCTCATCCATCTTCTCGGTGATTGCCCGCCGGGTCGCGCTGGCGATGCGATCGGCCTTTGAGGCCTCGGAGACCCCCGTCTCTTCGACGACTGCCTTCAGCGCGTCGGGATCGTTGATGTTTACCACTTCGATGATGGTTTCCGCCGGCATCGCAACGACATGGTCATCGAGCAGCTTCTGGATTTTTGGTTCGAACTCGCGGACGTCCACCGTCTCCTGGTAGCGAAGCTGGACCGACCGCTTCAGTTCAGAGAACTGCTTCCAGTCCCGCTTGAGTGCATCGATCCTGGCCTCGTCGAAGACATCGAACAGCTTGTCCGACGAGAGCGAGATATGCAGGCACCGGCTGAAGGCTTTGAGGCGCGCGTAGAACTCGTGCCGCAGCACCTCATCGGCGAGGTGCTGCTCGAACTGCTCCATGTCCTTCTTGTTCCGGACAGGCTTGAACAGGTCCCAGAGCTGGTCTTGCAGCTGGGGCAGCTTGCGGATTTCCTCGCGGACGTCATGAACCGTTCCGGCGAGGTCGGCCGCCTCGTAGCCTTCGAAGGCGCTGTATGTCGTCAGCGCACCGTCCAGCTCGCCCAGCAGCCCCTCATAGTCGACGATGAAGCCGAACTGCTTCTCAGTGCCGCCGTCTTCATACAACCTGTTCACACGCGCAATTGCTTGCAGGAGGTTGTGCTCCTTCAAGGACTTGCAGACGTAAAGCACCGTGTTCCGAGGTGCGTCAAAGCCGGTGAGGAGCTTTGAGACGACGATCAGGATCTCCGGATCGCCGGAGCCTTTGAAGGCATCGATAATCTGGCGGTTGTACTCGTCCTCGGTCTTGTACCGCGCCATCAATTTCGACCAAAATTTCCGCACGAGATCCTTCGATTCCTGATCAACCTCCTCGTTGCCCTCGTTCTCATCCGGCGGGGAGATGACAATGGCACTCGAGACGTGGCCGATCTCGTCGAGGACCTCCTTGAAGCGAACCGCCGCCGCCTTCGATGGCGCAACGAGTTGAGCCTTGAACCCGGTACCCTGCCAGTGCTGGCGATAGTGCTCGGAGATGTCGAACGCCTTGGCTCGAATGGCCTGATCGGTCTTGGCCAGAGCGTCCATCCGAGAGAACTTACGCTTCAGATCGCGCTTCTGGTTTTCGGTCAGGCCCTCGCTGATCTTGTCGAACCAGCGGTCGATCACGGCACCCGAGACCTGCTGCTCGACAAGCCGTCCTTCGTATAGCAGCGGCACGACGGCGCCGTCGGCAACTGCCTCGTCGATGGCGTATCGGTGGATCAGCCGCCCAAAGGTAGACAACGTGTTTTTCTCCTTCTTGAGGAGAGGCGTTCCGGTGAAGCCGAGATAGCACGCCTTTGGCAGAAGGCGGCGCATCTTGGCGGCGAACTGGCTGTGGCCGCCGTAGCGCCCCGTCTGCGTCCTGTGGCTCTCGTCGACCAGAACAAAGATGTTCGGATCGCCGTCCGCCAGTTTGCTGTGCTTCAGCGCCGTGTCGAACTTGTTGATGATCGTGGTGACCAGCGGAGCCTTGTTTTGGACAAGCTCCAGTAGGTGAGACCCGCTCGTCGCACGGACTGGCTCCAGATCGCAGGACTTGAAGGTGTCCTTGATCTGCTTGTCGAGATCGTCGCGGTCCGTGACGATGATGATCCGCGGGTTCTCGATGCTGCGTTCGAGAGCGAGCGATCGCCCCAGCATGACCATGGTCAGCGACTTGCCTGAACCCTGGGTGTGCCAGATTACACCGCCCTTGCGCGCGCCACTGATATCATGCTGCTTGACCGTCTCGACCGCGCGGCGGATTCCGAAGAACTGCTGGTGGCGCGCGACCTTGCGGACGCCGCCATCGAACACGGTGAAGCGGCGGATGAGATCGAGCAGCCGGTCTGGGCGGCACAGCGCGTGCACCGTTCGATCCTGAACCGTGACCGCGCGGTCGCCCTCTGCCTCCATTGAGTCGAAGTAGACGCGCGCGCCGACGAAGTCGCCAGAAAAGATCGAGTCTTTTTCCGCCGCCGCAAGAACGCGGTTGGCGAAGGGCGCGATGGCCTCGTCGGTGTCTTCCTCGTCGCGCCAATCGGCCCAGAATTTAGACTTGGTCCCGACTGTCGCATAGCGCGCGCTGTTGCGGTTCATAGAGACTAGCAACTGGGCGAAGTGGAAGAGCTGCGGGATGTTGTCTTCGTTCTGATAGCCAATCAGCTGGCTGTCCGCCTTCTTCAGGCTTTCGGTCGGCCGCTTGTTTTCGATCACCAGGATTGGGATACCGTTTACGAAAGCAACGATGTCGCAGCGCTTGGTCTGGCTCGACGCCGTCCTTTCGACTGAGAACTCGGCAGTGACATGGAATACGTTGTTCTCTGGCCTGTCCCAATCGATGTAGCGGAACGAGTAGCTCTTTGAGTCGCCGTCGATGGACTTCGTGAGCGTCGTCCCGAGGACGAGCGTGTCGTAGATGTCCTGGTTCGTCCCACGGAGCCCTTTCAGACGGTCCGGCGTGGGTTTGAGTCGCCGCATCGCCTCGTGCGCGTCCTCAAGGTCAAAGCTGTACTCTCTTCCCCGATGCGTGAAGCGGTTGATGCGCATCAGCTGGTCGGCGAGCACGTCATCCAGCACCACGTTACGCAGGCGACCGCCGCGCAGGCGAAGCGCCTCCTCTTGTGAGAGTGGGGTGAACCCGAGCGCAACGAGCAACTGAAGCGCTGGGACTTGAGATTGGTGTTTTTCGGCGGCGTTGAAGGTCATTTTCCGGTCACCACGAATTGTTTGAAGCCCGCGACGAGCTTTTCCGCCTGCTTCTGGGTAAGACCCCGTTTGCAGAACTGAGTGACGCGCTGAGTATTTCCTGAGACCACATTGCGCTTGCTGCAGGTCACATCGAACTTTCCGCCTGCCACTGGCGAGACTGAGCGCGCGTACTCATAGGTCCCGCATTTGCCGACCTCGTTGCCGGCCGCATCGACGGTCCAGTGCCCGGGGTAGTCCAGCTTTTCGAGCGCGCGCCGCATCTCAAGAGCGCTGGTGTACCGCTTGGCCAGATCAGGATGGACAGCCTTCAGGATGACACGCCGAACGGCTGGTGGGATGTGGCATCCGAAGTCTTTTGCCTGAAGCAGCTTCCCCGATGCGATGTCCTGTTCGTACTGCGTCGATCCGATGCTGGCGCGCACAGATCGAAGGTGGTCCAGATGGATCAACAGCCTCGCCAGGGTCATCCCGACTTGGAAAATGTCCGAGCTGACGCCGATATTTCCCGTAGCCACGACTTCTGGTGCACGGTGCAGGACATAGGCGTTTGGGGCCGCAACCGGTGCGCCGTTGGACGAAACGCCAGTGATCCCGTAGTCGGACAGCATGGCCTGTTGCTGGGGCCCAAGCAGGATGTTCCCCGGCTTGATGTCGTTGTGATAGAAACTGCGGGCGTGGAGATACTCCAGCCCCTGCAGAATATCCCGCGCGATCCGCAGGACGGCAGGGAGAGGCAGATAACCTGCCGGATTCGCCAAGGTCTCGACCGAACCGTTGGGCTGATAGTCCATAGCGAGGATAACGGCATGATCCCCGGCCACGGGAACGACATCTGCATGGTGGACGTACACGAGGTTGTTGTGTTCCAGCCGGTTTCCGATCTGGGCTTCGCGCAACCGCTCGTCGACCGACACCCCTGGCTGAAGGACTTTCACTGCATATTCCCGCTGCACGGCGACGTCATGCGCGAGCCAGACTTCGCCGAAGCTACCCGCTCCGATTTTACTGACCAGATGGTACTTGTAGAGGGTCATGCCGGGGGTGAGAGTGACGGGGACAAGCTGGTTCATGGGTGACTGAGCCCCCACCATGCCGCGTTCACGGCGTCAGCCATCTTGGTGTCCCAATATTTGTCGGTCTTGCCGACGCGGCTTTCTGCGTGCCGCTTGGTGTCTTTGCTGGTCGTCGCCATCGAGCCGTAAATCTTGATTTCGACCGGGATGTCGCGGTGTGCACAGGCGAGGACAACGGCCGCGTCGTTATAGGCAGAGCGGCGCTTTGCCTTCGTGTCCTGCCGGGTGAATTCGTTTTGCTTGATCATCACCTTGTCGATGCTCGGGTGCGCATCGAAGACCGCCAGGAGTTCGCGGTACATCCAGCCCAGCCGCTCGGCGTCCGCGTCCTCGGTGATGGACGCGGGGACGGACAACTTGTTATCGCTGGCGGCGTTCTCCAAGGTGAAGGCACCGCCAACCTCTGACACGACAGCGTAGCGGGGCGCCTTCGGGTCACCGCGAAATCCAAGAACCTTCATGCCAATACCTTCTCTGAATTCACCCGCCACTCGCCCGTCAGCAGCTTTTGCATCAGTCCGCGCTTTTGTCGGATCAGGGCTTCAATCTCTTCGGAGAGACCATCCAGTTCGCTTTGCGACGCCCGAAGTACCTCGGCGATGGCCTCTTGCTCGTCCAACGGCGGGATCGGGAAAGGGATGCGGGAGAATTCTCTCCAGCGGAGGCTGCCACGCCGGTCCACCGACGCACTGGTGCTGACCTCGAAGATGTGCCGGTATAGTTCTGTTTTCAGAACCGCGAATGCGTAGTCTTTGTTCACTTCATCCGCGTCGAAGCGGAAGATGGTGTAGATGGGGCTGACGACGCCAATGTCGGTCAGGTTCTGAAGGCCGATGGACCCTTCCTCGACATGGTTGCTGGGAAAGCCGAAATCGCCGCGCCAGATCTTCTTGTACCCGCTCAGATCGGAGCTGAAGACCTGTTTCTTGAAGTACTCCAGCGATCGCACAAAACCATCGTGCTTCGAGCAGGAGAGGACTTCGTGCTGCTCCCCTGCACCATTCCGTTCCGAGACTTCTGTGGCCAGGTCACCAATGTGCTGGCAACTCCACGACGTGGGAAGCTGAAACCATCGATAGGGTGCGACCTGGTCGGTCCTCCGGAAACGGTCGAGCTGCTTGGCGCCGAACACCAGCGCCGTCGTGAGGCCGCGGTGCCGCTTGAGCTTCGCCGCGCGGAGGGCGGTGAGCTTTTCGAGCGCCTCGTCCCAGGTCCGCAGGATCTCGGCGATCTTGCGCTGTTCGGGGAGTGGGGGAAGCGGTATCTCAAATTTCTCAACGTCGGCCAGGTTGAGACCTGGCTGTGCTCCGCCTTTTTGGAACCGATAGACCGCTTCTTGTCCGATTGCCGATCGAAGGACCTGCTCGACATAGCCAGGAATAGCCTTCGTTGCATCGACGGCAATCCGAGCGGTGGTCTGCGTAATGTTCGCCCCATCAAGCCAAGCGGGAACCACCGCGACCGTTCCGGTGTTCGCGCCGACAATCGTCAAGACAAGATCACCGGGCTTGAGTTTCGAACGCTTGTAGGGTGCGTCGATTTCTGGCGTCACGCGCATGAAGCCATCAATGTCGCGCCAACCTGCCGAGTAGTCGCGGCCCCTTACCAAGATCACTCCGTCAGCAACGAACTCGCCGGGCTGGACGATGCCGTAGGTGATTTTTCGGCCCTTTTGGATCAATCTCGCCAGGGCGACGCTTGGGAAACTCTGGGGCCTTTCACGCATCAACACCGAGCTCCTTCAGATACCCGGCCATCTTCGCCCGGACTTCGGCAAGCTCCGCCTCGATCCGCAGGATGTCCTTCTGCACGGCGGCGACGTCGATCTCTTCCTCCGGCTCGAAGGTGTCGACGTAGCGGGGGATGTTGAGGTTGTAGCCGTTCTCGGCGATCTCCTCGGGGCTGGCCCGATGCGAATACCGCTCGACCTCGGCGCGGGCGCTGAAAGTCTCCAGCACCTTCGCCACATGCGCCTCGTCCATCACGTTCTGGGTCTTGCCCGGCGTGAACTCCTTGCTGGCGTCGATGAACAGCACGTCGCGCCGGTCCGCGTTCGCGCCGCCTTCTTCGCGGGAGCGGTCGAAGATCAGGATGGCGACCGGAATCCCCGTGGTGGTGAACAGGTTGGCAGGCAGGCCGACGACGGCGTCGAGCAGGTTCTCCTCGATCAGCTGCTGCCGGATGCGCCCCTCGGCCCCGGCCCGGAACAAGACGCCGTGCGGCACGATCACCGCTACGCGGCCGGACTGGCGCTTGGCGATCTCGATCATGTGGGTGATGAAAGCGTAGTCGCCCTTGGACTTGGGCGGCACGCCGCGCCAGAAGCGGTTGTACTGGTCACCGGCGGCGTCCTCCGCCCCCCACTTGTCGAGCGAGAACGGCGGATTAGCGAGAACCACATCAAAGCGCTGGAGATGGTCGGCCTCGACAAGCGCCGGGCTGTTAAGTGTATCGCACCATTCAATGCGGGCGGCGTCCGTTGCATGCAGGAACATGTTCATCCGAGCCAGCGCCCACGTCGCCCCGTTCACCTCCTGCCCATACAGGGCGAAGTTCTCGGACCCGACCTCCTGTGAGGCCTGGATTAGCAGCGAGCCCGAGCCGCAGGCAGGGTCACAGATCGTGTTCCCAGGTTTGGGGGCCGCAAGCTTGGCCAATAGTCGTGAGACCGGTGCGGGTGTGAAGAACTCGCCCGCTTTTTTACCTGCGTCCGAGGCGAAGCGCGAGATCAGGTAGATGTAGCACTCACCGATGATGTCCTCGGTAACCCGCGACGGGCGCAGGTCGAGCGCGGGCTTGGCAAAGTCCTCAAGGAGGTTTTTCAGGCGGCGGTTGCGATCCTTCGGGCGGCCGAGATTGGCCTCGGAATTAAAGTCGATATTGCGGAAGACGCCCTCGAGCTTGGCACGGTTGGCATCTTCGATCTTTTCGAGGGCGATGTTGATCATCTCGCCGATGTTGGGCTCGTTCCGCTGGGTGTGGAGATCGTAGAAACTGGCGCCCTCGGGCAGGATGAAACGCTCGCGCTCGAGGCGCCGGCGAATGCGGGCATCGTCGTCGCCATACCGCTTGCGGTAGGTCTCGAGGTGGTCGTTCCAGAGGTCCGAAATATATTTCAGGAACAACATCACGAGGATGTAGTCCTTGTACTGGCCGGCATCGACGGCGCCCCGGAAGGTGTCGCAGGCCGCCCAGGCGGTCTGGTTGATCTGCTGTTGGGTAATCTGATCGGTCATCAGGCAATTTCCTTCTGGTCGGCGGCCTTCGCGGCGTCACCGAGAATGGTACTGAGGAGGGTTTCCCGGCGGGCAGCGAGCTGGCGGAGAAGTTGCCCCTCCTGCCGGGCAAGGGCATTGAGTTCGACAATGCTTTTTTGTGTGGTCAGGTCGGGGACGGCGATCTCGAGATTTTCAAGAACGGTCTTCGGGATCATCCTTAGACTTGTGCCCTGTGCCTCCGCGCCAAGCTGGCGCTGCGCATCAGGCTGGTTGATGGCCCAAGCAAGGTATTCCGGGAGAATGCGGTCCCTGTCGGGGCGAACGATCACCAATGGGACAATGACAACGACAGGCTCGGGCAGCGGATCGGGAATGGCTGCCGCAGCATTCGGCTCGCCTCGTGAGCGAAAGATCACCTCGCCGCCGCGGACAAAGTACCGGTCGGACAGCTTACTCAGGTGGTACCTTTGGAAGTCTGGGCCCGGCATTTCGCCGGTCGTTCCGACATCACGCAGTTGCAGCGCCGGCACGCCACCCTCCGACACCGGATCAAGTTTTCCGCGCGCCGTGTATCCGGAGTGAATGTCGGAAAGCTCCAAGAGCCGCATTAGAATATTCCTCTGTAAGTCGTGTTACAGAGATTTAGGAGACCTTATCCAGCGAGTCAATCCTCCAAAATGCAGTTTTTGCCCTACAGAGAAAAATGGGAGGCCTGATGCTTCCACGTAAGGGGGAACGGCTCTAGTCCTTGCGACAGCGTCACATCTAATCCTTGCCTGCCGTCCAAGATCACCTCAACGATATCGGGTGCCAGCAGGCTTAGACGCAGGACGCGGGTCATGTAAGACGGCGCGATGCCCTCGCGCTCGGCCAGTTCGGCGATGGTGGCGAACTCACCCGACTCCAGCATTCGCTTCCAGCGGAACGCACGCGCGAGCGCCTTGATTAGCGAGTTGTCGGTCCGGTGCGGTCGCTTGTCACCTTCTGGCAGCTGCATCTCCTTCCGCCCACCGCGCTTCACGACGCGGAATGGCACGTGCAGCGTAACGGTGTCGGGGATCGGCGTCCTGCTGGTCATGCCGCTGCCTCGATGCCGCCTGCAAGAATCTCGCGCGCAAGGCCACTGAGGCCGTCAACGCGCAGCCGAACACTGAGCCCGTCCGTGCCTATATCGACGCGCTCGACCAGCAGCGCCGTGATGCGCGCCTGCTCAGCGGGGAAGAGTTCGTCCCACAGCGGATCGATTTGCTGCAGGGCTGCGCGGGCGTCTGCCTCGGTGATGTCGCTGGCGTGAGTGCGCACCGCCTTCCACGTACCGGCCACTATCTCGGGCTGGCGGAAAACGGCGCGGAGCTGATCGATGACGGCGGCTTCGTGGCGTCTAGCTCTCGTTCAGCCGCTTCTCGGCGTCTTTCGCTAGTTTCCAGCTGGTCTCTAGTCCCGCTTGAAGCGTGTCGTAGTTCTGTTCCTCGCGCAGCAAGTCGGCCAATGTGGTGACGGACGTGAGATGTGATTTCATCAATAGCGCCACGCAATGCGCCAAGCCATTCACCTTGCTTTCGATCCTGCTGGTCGAGCGTTTCTCCAAGGCGTGCAATTCCTTGGCTGAGCTCTCGCAGGCCGTCACCAACCGTTCGACGGATGCGAGTAATTCGCTCTCCAATGCTGTCAGGGGCTGCGTCATTTAATGCTCCTTGATCTCGATGCAGATGATTGGCGTTTGCGCCATCGTGCAGGTCTTCAATTCGGTCTGGTTCGGGTCCAGCGTCACCCATGTCTGCCCGGATTGTTCGATCCGTGTCAGGCCAAGTTCCGTCATCTCCGAATGCGCCATCAAACCCATCCAAAACCAACTCGCCATCAGCACTGTCGCGATCCAGGTTGAGACCATCCCCACGATCATCCAGGGCGAGATCGTCAGCCAGCGCCGGATCGTCTCGCTCCGCCTCTCCAACTCGCTCTTGCTGTCGCTGAGAAAGAACCTGATATCGGTCTCGATTGTATGCAGCGCGCTGGTCGCAATGTTGCTGAACTCGCTCCTGAAGCTCTCCAACTGAGATGCCATCAAGGCGGCGTGGTCTCTCCGGATCGTTTCCAGGTCCAAGTTCAATTTCTCTGCGAGGCGGTTCGGCTTGCCAGTCGTCATGGAAATCTCTCCTTTCAATCGCCAGCGCTCGCCGGTGTCGGGATCTTTGGCGGTAATGTAATTTTTGCTGGCACGGGGGATCTCGAAGCCCGCTTCAGAAAGAACGTCGGTCATGCTGGCGCGGTCAGTGATGATACCGATGCTGATCTGATCGAGGATCCAGTCGTGCAGCGCCTCGCGCCCTGCGCGCGTCGGCGCTTCAATCGTTGCCCTCACTTCGCGGGCGCGTTCTGGGTCCAAAGGGTCTGCCCAACCGTGCGTCTTGTTCATCAGGTCGCGCAGACTGGAAAAGGCGGTCTCATGGCCTGGCGGTGCGATGTTCAGCGCCTTGCCAGTGCTCAGCTCAAGGCGCGGCGCGCAGAAGTGCAGTTCGACGTTGCCCTCGTGCGTATGGCGCACCCAAAGGCAGTCGTATTGATCCCTGTCCAGCCCAGCAAAGGCCAGAGCCTCAAATAGCTCAATGGTCTCTTGTTGGGCGTCGGGACTGGGATCATCGCTGTCGGCAAAGCTAATCACGCCTGCCGTGTAGCTCCACTTGTTGGCGCTCGCATCGATCAGGTCGCGGGTCTGATCGGGATTGCCGTGCAGCACCTCGGGCAGCGGGTCTCGGATCTTGGTCTGTGGCTGGCCGGTGTCGTCGCGGATCAGATTGCGGTTCTCGTCGTAGGTCAGAACTTCGCGCGCCGTCAGGTAATCCACGGGGGCCGCACCGCCGCCGGTGCCTGTGGAGAAGAACGAGATGATCATTCGCGGCTCTCGCCTGTGTGTGCCGCCGCAATCTGCGCCATCTGCCGTTCGATGACCACCAGCTGAGCGGCGACCTTGAGCGCATCGATCTGGCTCGCACGGCCGGATTTGACCGCGCTGTTTATCCAGCGTGACAGCTGATTGAGGTTGCCGCCGACACAGGCAACCGCAAAGGTCAGCTTTGGATCAACACGTGGGACGGGCTTGCGCCGACGTGCCTCGGTCAGCCCCAAGGCCTCGCGCATCAGCGTGGCATTGGGTAGGCCAGCGGCGCGCGCTTTGGCCACAAGCGCAGCCTTTTACGACGGGGTGCATCGAAAGATCACGCTCTCGGAAAGGCCCTCTTTGACGCCGCTTGCGCGCGTCTGGTTGGGGTTTGAAGGGGAGGCTTGCCGCCCCTCACAAGTCCCGCCGATGTAATCGGTGGGTAACCTTGCTCTCTGCTCTTTGTGGGGATCAGCTGCCTTCATGCTCGAAGCCCCGCCGCTTCGATTTCAGCAGGGCTGACAAGCTTCGCGGCCAGCAACGCGGTTACTTGGCCGGACGTGATATGGCGGCACAGCGGATGGCGGTCCGTGACCCAATCGGCCAAGCCTTTCAGCAGTTCGGCTTCTTTGGCCTTGTCCGTTTCTCGCGCCTCCTCGACGTCGTGAAGGTATTTCAACCAACGGCCAGAGCTGAACCAATTGTCGGAGAAGCACACCTTGGATCGGGTGAATCCTTCGCTCTCGATCGCATAGGCCCGCACAGCGTTCTCGAGGTCTTTGGCGTCCACTCCGTCGGCTAGCGCTTGGCGGATTTGCGAGATACAAACCGCTTTCCCGCGAACGCGATCCTCTGGATAGGCGAACAAAATCTTCTCAGAAACTTCATCCTCCACCGCTGCCTTCGCGTGCGAAGGGTTTGGTTTTTGATATGGTTTATATCTGTTCTTATAGGATTTGCCCTCTGGGGCAGATGGCTTGCCATCAGGGGCAAATGCATCATTTTCCCTTTCGGTCGGATCGATTTGCCCATTTGGGCAAATGGAGTTGCCCAGGGCATACCAACAGGTTCGGTCATAGCGATCAACGCTGAAATTGCCCTTGATGATCAGCTCTGCGCTGACCAGCTTTTCGAGCGCGGTTCGGATCTGCTTCTCGCTCAGATAGGGGAATAACTCACCAAAGGCCGAGATCGAATTGTAAGTCCAATACCGCCCGTCGCGAAGGTTAGGGCGATTGGCTTGGTTCTTCTCGATCCAGAAGGTGATGTTCTGGAAAATCACCGCCGCGTTCAGGCCAACCTGTCCGGCGATTTCGGGATCAAAGCTATGGCGGCTCATGTTTGGCCCCCCAAATGCGCACAAACGTGCGAATTTTGTACAGGTTTTGTACGAGAAATCGGCCGTTTCAGCTGATTTCGGCCTGAAAGTCCACGGGACTTTTTGCACGCTTCCGCACAACGTCCTGTAAATAAGCCATATTTTTCAGGTGTTTTTGGCGATCCCGGCAGGATTCGAACCTGCAACCTGCCCCTTAGGAGGGGGCTGCTCTATCCAGTTGAGCCACGGGACCGCGCCTGATCTGATTACCGCGACTGTCGCCCCTTGTCATCCCGCCTCCGCGTCATAATCGCCATCTTGTGTCTGGCAAGTCGTTTGCGGTAACGTTTTTAAAACAACGAGGATTTGCACCTGTGACAAACGACACCTCCCGCCCGCTGACTCTGCGTGATGTATCCGAAGCGTCGGGGGTGTCAGAAATGACGGTCAGCCGGGTGCTGCGCAACCGGGGCGATGTTAGCCAGGCGACGCGGGAAAAGGTTCTCGAGGCGGCCAAAGCCCTGGGCTATGTCCCGAACAAGATCGCCGGTGCGTTGGCCAGCCAGCGGGTCAATCTGGTTGCGGTTATCATCCCCTCTCTGCGCAACATGGTTTTCCCCGAGGTGATGTCGGGCATTTCCAAAGTGCTGGAGGAGACCGAACTGCAGCCGGTGGTCGGGGTGACCGACTATATGCCCGAAAAGGAAGAGCGGGTTCTTTACGAAATGTTGTCCTGGCGCCCCTCTGGGGTGATCATCGCCGGGCTGGAGCATACGGATGCCTCGCGCGCAATGCTCAAGGCCAGTGGCATTCCGGTGGTCGAGGTCATGGATACGGATGGCAAGCCGATTGACAGCGCTGTTGGTATTTCGCATCGCCGGGCGGGTCGCGAAATGGCCAAGGCGATTTTGAAACAGGGCTATGAGCGTATCGGTTTCATGGGCACGAAAATGCCGCTGGATCACCGCGCCCGCAAACGCTTCGAAGGTTTTACCGAGGCGCTGGCCAAAGAGGGGGTCGAGGTGGTCGATCAGGAATTCTACTCCGGTGGTTCGGCCCTGGCCAAGGGGCGCGAGATGACCGAGGCGATGCTGTCGCGCGATCCAGAGCTCGATTTCCTATACTATTCCAACGATATGATTGCCGCCGGTGGGATGCTGCACCTTCTGGACAAAGGCATTGATATCCCTGGCGAAATCGGTCTGGCCGGGTTCAATGGTGTCGAATTGCTGCAGGGGCTGCCGCGGCAATTGGCGACCATGGATGCCTGCCGCACCGAAATCGGCACGCGGGCGGCGCAGATCATCGCGGCGCGCGTTGAAAATCCGGATATCGAGTTGGACAAGATTGTTGAACTCACTCCAACCATTGCCTTTGGCGACACGCTGAAACGCCGGTGACCCCTCTGTGATCACGCTCTCCAACCCGGATGCGCGCAGGCTGTTCCTGCACAAACATGCCTTGGCCGAAGCGCCGCAGGGCCCGGGTAAGGGTGATGACCTGCTGGATCTGATCACCCGGCTTGGCTTTGTTCAGGTGGATAGCGTGCGCACGGTCGAACGCGCGCATCACATGATCCTTTTCTCGCGCCGACCTGCCTATCGTCCGGGCCATCTGGATCGGTTGCTGGAACAGGATCGGACGCTATTTGAGCATTGGACCCATGACGCGTCGATCATCCCGACCGCGTTTTATCCGCATTGGCAGCTGCGCTTTCGCCGCAACGAAGAACAGTTGCGCAAACGCTGGCGGGTTTGGCGGCGGGATGGGTTCGAAGACAAGCTGCAAGATGTACTGGATCACATCACGGACCATGGTGCCTGCGGGTCGATGGATGTGGGCGATGGGGAAAAGCGCGGCTCTGGCGGCTGGTGGGATTGGCACCCGTCCAAGACTGCTTTGGAGTTCCTGTGGCAGACGGGGCAAATCGCGGTCAGTCGGCGCGAACAGTTCCGCAAGATCTTTGATCTGAGTGAGCAGGTCATTCCCCAAGATGCACTGGCGCAAATGCCAACAGAAGGCGATAGTGTCGACTGGCTGTGCCATGCCGCGCTGGACCGGTTGGGTTTTGCTACCAGTGGCGAAATAGCGGCCTTTTGGGCGACGGTGTCTGCCGCCGAGGCGCGCGCCTGGTGTCAGCGCCAATGCGATGCCGGGGCGATTACTCCGGTCGAAATCACCATGGCGGATGGTTCGCGGCGCAGCTCCTTTGCCCGGCCTGATATCCTGGATCAACTGGCCGAGGCCCCAAAGCCAACCGGCCGCTTGCGTATTCTCAGCCCGTTTGATCCAGCGTTGCGTGATCGCAAACGCACTGAGCGTCTGTTTGGCTTTCACTATCGGATCGAAATCTTTACCCCCGCAGCCAAGCGGCAATATGGCTATTACGTTTTCCCGATGCTCGAAGGGGATCGTCTGGTCGGGCGCATAGATGTGTCCGCCGACAAATCCCGTGATGCGCTAAAGGTCACCGGCGTCTGGCCTGAGCGGGGCATCAAATGGGGGGCGGGGCGTCAGACCCGGCTGGAGGCGGAATTGACACGATTGGCGCGGTTTTCGGGCCGGTCGGATGTGATTTTTGAAACGGATTGGTTGCGCGCGCCGATTTAGGGTCCTGACCCTATGGCCCTCTATTCTTTGATCGCACACTGTCCGGGCCCCAATTTTGAGCGGATATTTGTAAAATCTAAGCCAAGATTTATTTCTTTAGAAACAAATCTTTACTCATCTGGCGCTTAACTGCGTCAGATTTTTTGACTCTGCCCCAGGTTTGCGTTCTATAATGGTCGCGTGAGTGTGACCGCAACCTTAGCAACAGATTCAGCTTTGGTACGGCTTTTGATGCTGAGTAACGAGGCATTTTAAGTAATCGGGGCAACCAGAAATGGTTGTCCCTTTTTCGTTTTGGCAGGAATTGCAGCGTGTTTGCCCAACCGCGCGAACTCAACTGACTGACCCAAAAGCGTAATTTTTGGGCATTTAAGCCATGCAAAGTGCGAAGGCCGGGTATTCCCAAAGGGGCCTAGCGCTGCGCTGCGGCGCAGCATAACTTGAAGTCAAGGTTATACGCTAACACAATAGGAGGCCTTATCATGGCTCATGTCACCGCCCACGCCCCTTCCGTCAGCTCGCCCTTTGCCAATTTCTTTAAGGGTCTGTTTGACGCTTTGACACGCATCGCCGAATCCAACGCGCGTGTAAAACAGGTCGAATTCCTGCAAAATCTCAGCGACGAAGAGCTGGCGAAACGTGGTTTGAAACGCGACGATATCGTTCAATATGTCTTTCGTGACATCGTGCATCTGTGATCCAATCACAATCTGATGCCAAAGAGCGCGCCCTTTGCGGCGCGTTTTTTGTTGGCATGGCCGCCACGTAAATGAAAAAGGCCGCCCAAAAAGGCGGCCTTTCTGAATTCTAATGCGGAACTGATTAGTTCTGAGCGTAGTATTCGATAACCAGGTTCGGTTCCATGACAACCGGATAAGGCACATCGGCCAGACCAGGCGCGCGAACAAAGGTCGCGGTCATTTTGGAGTGATCGGCTTCGATGTAGTCAGGAACGTCACGCTCTGGCAGCTGAACAGCTTCGAGCAGCGCGGTCATCTGCTTGGACTTCTCGCGCACTTCGATCACGTCACCTTCTTTAACACGGTAAGAAGGGATGTTGACGCGCTTGCCATTCACCAGGACGTGGCCGTGGTTTACGAACTGACGTGCAGCGAAAACGGTTGGAACGAACTTGGCGCGGTACACAACTGCGTCCAGGCGGCGTTCCAGCAGACCGATCAGGTTTTCACCGGTGTCGCCTTTGACACGCTCAGCTTCACCATAGATGCGGCGGAATTGCTTTTCGGTCAGGTCGCCGTAGTAGCCTTTGAGCTTCTGCTTGGCGCGCAGCTGCAGACCGAAGTCAGACAGTTTACCCTTGCGGCGCTGACCGTGCTGGCCGGGGCCGTATTCGCGGCGGTTTACTGGCGACTTAGGACGGCCCCAGATGTTTTCGCCCATGCGGCGGTCGATTTTGTACTTGGCAGACGTGCGTTTTGTCACGGCTGATCTCCTTCGTTCAGGTTTCGAAGGGCGTTGTCCTCTTTCCGGATGTGGCCGGAATGACAGGAATCCCCTTGCGGGGGCCACCAACACCAATGAAGGCGCGCTTATACGCCAGATCGGGGCAGAGTCAACAGGCCTTGGCTGTTCCGTAAAATTCGTACCAAACGCGAACTTTAAGCTCGGCTTAATGGCTTGGCGCCAAAACTGTGACCACTTCGACACGGAGGCGATTTTGGCTCGCGACCACCTGAATATTCCCGGCGGGGCACGTAACGCCCTGGAACATGCGTTGAATGCCCGCGATGCAGGCATAATGGACATGGTCAAACGCGCCATTCAGCACCGGCAGGTGATGTTGGCGTTTCAGCCGGTCGTGCAGGCCCAGGCGATGGATCGGGTTGCGTTTCACGAGGGGTTGATTCGCGTCCTGGATGATACCGGACGCGTCATTCCGGCGGGCGAATTCATTACAACTGTCGAGGAAACAGAATATGGGCGCATGCTGGATTGCATCGCGCTGGAAAAGGGATTGCATGAGCTGAGCCGTGTTCCAACCCTGCGCCTCTCCATTAATATGTCTGCCCGCTCCATCGGGTATAAAAAATGGATGCGCACCCTGACCAGGGGGCTTTCCCAGGATCCAACCGTCGCCGAACGCCTGATTCTCGAAATCACCGAACATTCTGCGATGCTGGTGCCTGAACTTGTCGTGAATTTTATGAATGAGCTGCGGAGCAAAGGGATTGCCTTTGCCATTGACGATTTTGGCGCTGGCTATACTGCGCTGCGGCATTTCAAAGAGTTTGATTTCGACATTCTGAAAATTGACGGGGAGTTCGCCAAAGGCATCGCACGGGATCCGGATAATCAGGTTCTCGTCGGGGCCATGGTCTCAATTGCTGAGCAATTTGATATGTTTACGGTGGCTGAGTTCGTCGAAAGCAAAGAAGATGCCGATTGCTTGGTGACCCTCGGGGTGAACTGTCTGCAAGGCTATTACTTTGCCGCCCCAACCGTCAGCCCGCCGTGGCGCGACGATGAAAACAAACGTTTCGCATGACGTGGCGGAACGGCTGAGACACCCTGTCTCTTTCGCTGCAGCGCAGCTTCCTTTAATGGTCACTCGCAGTGGGCGAGCTTTGCACGCTTTTGCACAACGCAGAATCGCGCTATGCCCGTTACATGGACTTGGCCGGAGGAATTCATATGACCAATGTCGTTATCGCATCAGCAGCTCGCACCGCCGTGGGCAGCTTTAGCGGTTCTTTTGCAAACACCCCTGCACATGATCTGGGCGCTGCCGTTCTTGAGGCTCTGGTAGAGCGTGCTGGTATCGAAAAGGGCGAGGTTTCTGAAACCATCCTTGGTCAGGTTCTGACCGCTGCGCAGGGCCAAAACCCGGCGCGTCAGGCGCATATCAATGCGGGCCTTCCCAAGGAAAGCGCTGCTTGGGGTATCAACCAGGTTTGTGGTTCGGGTCTGCGTGCCGTTGCTTTGGGCGCACAGCACATCATGCTGGGTGATGCGTCTATTGTGGCTGCGGGTGGTCAGGAAAACATGTCGCTGTCGACCCATGCGGCCCATCTGCGCGCTGGCACCAAAATGGGCGATGTCAAATACATCGACACCATGATTCGCGACGGTCTGTGGGATGCCTTTAACGGATACCACATGGGCCAGACCGCCGAGAACGTTGCCGAGCAATGGCAGATCTCGCGCGAGATGCAGGATGAATTCGCCGTTGCGTCGCAAAACAAAGCGGAAGCTGCTCAAAAAGCAGGTAAATTTGACGACGAGGTGATCCCGTTCACCGTCAAGACCCGCAAGGGCGACATCATCGTCGACAAAGACGAATACATCCGTCACGGCGCAACCATCGAGGCCATGCAGAAACTGCGCCCGGCCTTTGCCAAAGATGGCTCTGTGACTGCGGCGAACGCCTCGGGCATCAATGACGGTGCCGCTGGTGCCCTGCTGATGAGCGCGGATGAAGCCGAGAAGCGCGGGATCGAGCCTCTGGCCCGGATCGCCTCTTATGCCACTGCCGGTCTGGACCCATCCGTCATGGGTGTCGGCCCGATCTATGCCTCGCGCAAGGCGCTGGACAAGGCGGGCTGGTCGGTTGACGATCTGGATCTGGTCGAAGCCAACGAAGCCTTTGCTGCGCAGGCTTGCGCGGTGAACAAAGACATGGGTTGGGACCCCGCCATCGTGAACGTGAACGGCGGCGCAATCGCCATCGGTCACCCTATCGGTGCTTCGGGCTGCCGTGTTCTGAACACGCTGCTTTTCGAAATGAAGCGCCGCGATGCGAAGAAAGGCCTCGCCACCCTCTGCATCGGTGGCGGCATGGGCGTCGCTCTTTGTGTGGAGCGCCCATAAGCGCGGCCCAAACCGAACAAGAGAGGCGCTTTTGAGCGCCTCTTTTTTTGAAAAAATGCCGCAGTGCGGAATTTTTGACGCAATAATGTTGCGCCCAGCAGGGAAACTCGATAACAACCTTACCTAAAGGGTAGCCTAATTTTGGAGAAGACAATGGCAAGAGTTGCACTCGTCACCGGCGGTAGCCGTGGTATTGGTGAAGCGATTTCAAAGAAGCTTTTGGCGGACGGTTTCACCGTCGCTGCCACCTATGCCGGCAATGACGAAAAGGCCGCTGCCTTTACCGAAGCCACCGGCATCAAAACCTACAAATGGAACGTTGCGGATTACGACGCCTCCAAAGCGGGCATCGAACAGGTCGAGGCAGATCTGGGCCCGATCGACGTTGTGGTCGCCAATGCGGGCATCACCCGTGACGCGCCTTTCCACAAGATGACTCCCGAGCAGTGGAAAGACGTCATCGACACCAACTTGACCGGCGTTTTCAACACCGTGCACCCGGTTTGGCCCGGCATGCGCGAGCGCAAGTTTGGCCGCGTGATCGTCATCAGCTCGATCAATGGTCAAAAAGGTCAGTTCGCGCAGGTGAACTATGCCGCGACCAAAGCCGGTGACCTCGGCATCGTGAAATCCCTGGCGCAAGAAGGCGCGCGTGCCGGCATCACCGCCAACGCAATCTGCCCGGGCTACATCGCCACTGAAATGGTGATGGCTGTGCCTGAGAAAGTGCGCGAATCCATCATCGGCCAGATCCCTGCAGGCCGCCTGGGCGAGCCAGAAGAAATCGCGCGCTGCGTGTCCTTCCTGGCCTCCGACGATGCGGGCTTTATCAACGGCTCGACCATCTCTGCGAACGGCGCTCAGTTCTTCGTCTAAGCGCTGCGTGCGGCGCAGGCCGCGCTCACAAAACAAAACGCCCCCGGAGCCTTGCGGTTCGGGGGCGTTTCTTTTCGGTCCTAAAGCTTAGGCGTGACCGACGGGCATGGCCTGCGGTTTGGGCGCAAAGCTGGGCTTAGGCAGGATCGAAAACAAGCTGCGCCAGATCCCGACAAAGGCCGCGCTGCGTTCTGCATGGGCGACCTTGATGGCGCGTTCCATTTCGGATGTATGGGCAATCTCAATCATCTCGGTCTCCTATTTGGGGTTAGTATCTCTTGACTGCCTTATACCTAACCGTCACGTTGCTAACTGACAAACGAGACTATTTCGCCATTCACTTAAGAAAAACTAATCTATGTCAGATCGCCTTCCGCCGTTGAAAGCCTTGCGCGCCTTTGAGGCAGCAGCCCGTCATATGTCATTTGCAAAGGCTGCGGATGAGCTGCATGTAACCCCGGCGGCCCTGTCTTTTCAGATCAAAAACCTTGAGGATCATCTGGGGGAACCACTGTTTCACCGGCTGAACCGGGCCGTTGATCTAACCGAGGCCGGGCGTGCCCTGGCGCCCGGAACCAGCGAAGGGTTTTCCCGGTTAGAGGCCGCCTGGCGGGCCACCAGACGCTTGCAGGATAATTCGGTCTTGTCTGTCACCGCTGGCCCGGCCTTTACCGCCAAGATCCTCGCGCCGCGTCTTTATGATTTCGCCCGCGCCCATCCCGAGATCGAGCTGCGCTTTGCCGCCAGTCTGCGGACGATGGATTTTGACCGAGACGAAATAGATGTCGCGGTGCGCTATGGGGACGGGGCGGATAAGGGGCTTTATAGTCGAACCTTGCTGAATGACGCGGTGATGCCGATGATGCGCCCGGATTTGGCGGAGCAATACCCTACCCCGGAAAGCCTGGTCTCGGCCCCCTTGATCCATGGTGACCCGCTACCGATCATGAATCAGCGCGCCCATTGGGAACATTGGTTCGACGCCAATGGCATTGACCACAAACCCCATATCAGCGCGGTGTTCTCGCAGCCGGATCACGCATTGGATGCGACCTTGGCGGGGGATGGCGTGGTGCTTGGGCGCTCTGCCGTTGCTCTGCGCTATCTGGCCAGCGGCCAGCTGGTCGCGCCGTTCGATATTGCGCTCAGTGTGCCGACCAGATTTCGGTTTCTTTGTGTGGCCGGGAATGAAAAAAGGCCGCAGATTGCGGCCTTTGAGAAATGGCTTTTTTCTGATGTCGGTACGCTGCCGAGCCCCGATTTGGGAAAGAAACTGGTTCAGGTTTGAACCCTTCGCTCTGGTGGCCGTCCGACGATGTAATGCCTACTATGCGTGCGCGGTGGAGAGCCTTTCAATTTCTTCCTTGATCCGCAGCTTTTGCCGTTTCATGTCCACGATATGCAGGTCATCCACGCCGGGCGCACGTTGTGCTTGCTCAACGGCGTCAGAGAGCGACTGATGCTTTTTCTTCAGTTCCTGCAGGTGCGAACTTAAGCTCATAGTTTTCTCCTTTTGGATGGGTAACACCTGCAGTGCAGCACAATCACAAGCCGTTGTCACGCTGCAGGTGCACAGTTATGCAACGAATTTGTGACAAGTGGCGGGGTTTTGCCTTGATCCAGGGCATTTTGCGAAAATTTTAGCTGCTGGTGCCTCAAATCACGTGATGCAACCTATGGTAATTTCAAACTTCAGCAATATTCGTAAAAGCGAATCACCTTAAAACGAAAATGGCAGCTCTGCGCCTTGACTCAAAACCGCGTCAAAACGGGGCGAATAGGCGTTTCCGGGTTCGGTATGTACCGGGCCCTCGTGAATAATCTGCGGTGTGTGAAACCGGAATGGCGCGCGGCTGTCTTTGCGTCCGCGCAGCAAGATCAATCGCGGCGGGCGGTTTTCGCGCGGCAAAAGCGGTAACAATTCCAAAGCCCCCAAATGCTGCTGCATCGCACTCAGCAATTCGGGCAGACGTTCCGCCCGTTGGATGAAGGTTGCATAGCCGCGCGGCCTTAGGCGTTTTGTCGCGGTCTCGACCCAGGTCGCCAATGCGGTCTCTCCGGCCAGGGCAATCTCGCGCCCGCCATCATCGGCCTTGATGCGCTTGTCAGATTCGAAATAGGGCGGATTGGCGATGACGTGATGAAAGCTGAGCGCCTTCATCTCGGCTGGCGGGTTCGACAGATCCCCCTGCCAGATCGTGCCCGTTAACCCGTTTTCTGACAGGTTTTGCCGACCGAGCTCGGCATAGGCGGGCTGCAACTCCAACCCGTACAAATTCAGGCCTGGCAGGCGTTTGCCCAAACAGCATAGGGCAGGGGCGGCCCCGCACCCCAGTTCCAAGACTGATTGACCTGGTTTGGCCTGAACCGTCGCCGCCAGAAAAACCGGATCGACACCTGCGCGATACCCCTCGCGGGGTTGGCGCAACATGACCTTGCCGCCCAGAAAGGCGTCGCATGTCAAATCCTCTGGCAAAAAGGGATCAATCCTCAAATCGCACCCCGTTTTCGCGCAAAACACGGCGGGCCTGATCCAGCTCATCGCGGCGCACCATGAGCCGGCGCGGCAGTATGCCTATGCTGCCTTCGAGAACGCTCATATTTACGTCCAATTCAAAGCTGTCTATACCCATCTCGTCCAGAAGGGTTTTCGCCAGCGGGATCAGTGTTATGTCGGTGGTTCGTAAAAGCTCTTCCATGGAAGAGAGATAAGGACAAGGCGCGACAAATGTCGACCCTTGCACGGGAGTGTGATGAGCGTGGAGCAAACACCATTAAAGCCGCATGAACGTCTGGCAACGCTGCTGGACGGTGACATGAGCGCCGTGAATGCGCTGATCCGGACCCGTATGGCGTCGGAACATGCGCCGCGTATCCCCGAGGTGACGGCGCATCTGGTTGAGGCGGGCGGCAAACGTCTGCGCCCGCTGCTGACCCTGGCGGCGGCGCGGATGTGTGGCTATGATGGGCCGTATCACGTGCACCTCGCCGCCACGGTTGAATTTATTCACACGGCAACCCTGCTGCATGATGATGTGGTGGATGAAAGCGAAAAGCGCCGGGGCCGCCCCACCGCGAACCTGCTTTGGGACAATAAATCAAGCGTTCTGGTGGGGGATTACCTCTTTGCCCGCTCGTTCCAGTTGATGACCGAAACCGGCAATATCGACGTGCTGCGCATTCTGTCCAATGCCGCCGCCACCATTGCCGAAGGTGAAGTGTTGCAATTGACCGCCGCGCAGGATCTGCGCACCACCGAGGCGACCTATTTGCAGGTGGTACGTGGCAAGACCGCTGCGCTGTTCTCGGCCGCGACCGAGGTGGGCGGTGTGATTGCCGGACGTCCTGAGCATGAAGTGAAGGCGCTCTATGACTATGGCGACGCGTTGGGGATCGCCTTTCAGATTGTTGATGATCTGCTGGATTACTGGGGGTCGGACGCGACCGGTAAGAATGTTGGTGATGATTTCCGCGAACGCAAACTGACCCTGCCGTTGATCAAAGCCGTGGCCAAGGGCGACGACGAAGAGCGCGCCTTTTGGAAGCGGGCCATCGAAAAGGGCGATCAGCGCGATGGTGATCTGGAACACGCCATTGCCTTGCTCAACAAGCACGATGCGCTAGAGGATACCCGACAAGAGGCCCTGGCCTGGGCCGAGCGCGCCAAGACAGCGATGCTGGTCCTGCCACAATCTGAGCTGCGTGATCTTTTGATCGAGCTGAATGATTTTGTGGTGTCGCGGGTTAGTTAAAGCGTTTCGATTTTAACCTGAAATATCAAGCCTCATTTAACGCGTTGAAATCTTTGATTTCTGGCAGCGTTAAGTGTGTACGGTATAATCGACAAAGTTTATCAACCGTGACGGCATTGCGCCTGCGGCGGGCGGGGCGAGGGGGCTAGCCCCCTCTGGAGCCTGAAGGCTCCATTCACCCCCAGGATATTTTGGGCCCAAAGAAAGCCTGGTGTTTCCATTTGCAACTCAGGTTAGGGTTGCGGGTTCGATCCACCATTTTGGGCTGCGCTGTTTGAGGGTTTGAGCGGCGGCGTCTCTTTGGTCGCGAGTCTCGAAGAGGGCAAAGCAGGTTGCGCCAGAGCCGGACATGCGCACAATCTGGGGACCTAGGGATGCCAGTGTGGCCAAAACCTCGGCGATGATGGATTGCGCTGCAACTGCAGGGGCTTGTAGGTCGTTGCGTTGATCTGCGAGCCATTGCCAGAGCGCTTGGTTTTGGTCTGGGGCGGGCATTGGGGTCATCGCGGGGTTATTCTTGGTGGTCAAACCTTTGAAGACCTGCGGTGTCGGCACGTCGACGCGCGGGTTAACCAGAACGGCGTCTAGTGGGCGCATGTCTGTTTCGGAGAGTGTTTCACCGATCCCCGACATGAGTGTGGCGCGGCCGCGCCGGCAAACCGGAACATCCGCGCCCAGCGAGAGCGTCGCAGGGGGGCAGGGGCGGTGGAACAACGTTTCCATGGCGTTCAGCACCGCGGCAGCATCAGAGGAACCACCGCCAATCCCGGCAGCGTGTGGCAGGTTCTTGGTCAGGTGAATCGACACCGTCTCGCCAAAAAGCTCCGCCGCGCGCCAGCACAGATTGCGCTGGTCAGTGGGCACCCCTTGGGCAAAGGGGCCATCCACGGTGATCTGCATCTCGTCCGACTTGGAAACACGCAGTTGGTCGCCAATATCAGCGAATACCACCAGCGACTCCAGCAGGTGGTAGCCATCTGGTCTCTGTCCGGTCACATGTAGCGTCAGATTGATCTTGGCGGGTGCAAAGACCTCAATCGCCATTGGCCACCTTGAGCGGTTCTGCGCCCTCTTCCGACAGGACCTGATCCAGCCCGACTTCAAGCTTGCGGCGGATGCGGTCGACATCGGTTTCCTCTGCCGCGCCTTCCCAATCTGCAAAGCTGAGCGCGCGTTTCCACATGAATTCCGCCTCGCGGGTGCGCCCAACGGCCCAGTAAACATCACCCAAATGGTCATTCACGATCGGGTCGATCGGCATCAATTCGGCGGCGCGTTCCATATGCGGCACCGATTCCTCGTAGCGGCCAAGGCGGTAAAGAACCCAGCCCAGCGAGTCGACGATATAGCCGGCATTGGGTTGCTTGGCGACAGCGCGCTCGATCATGTCGAGAGCCTCGTCAAGCTTCAATTGCTTTTCAACCAGGGAATAGCCGAGATAGTTCAGCACCTGCGGCTGATCCGGGTTCAGCTCAAGCGCCTTGCGGAAATCGGCTTCGGCGGCTTCCCAATCCCCTTGGCGTTCATTGGCAATGCCGCGGGTGTAATAGAGGAACCACTGACGGTCTGTGACCTCTTCGTAAAGGCCAAGCGCCTTGGAATAGGCGGCCGTGGCCTCGGAATACTGCTCTTCGGCGCGCAGCATGTCGCCCAGGGTGGAATGCACCACAGGCAATTCACCATGGCTTTGCGCCAGGGCTTTGAGAACCTCAATCGCCTCATCATTCTTGTCCTGCGCACGCAGGGCCGCGGCACGCCCCAGTTCGGCGGCGTGGTGAGACACATCATCAGCGGGAACGCGGCCATAAGTGGTGACGGCCAGCTCATAGCGCTGCATCGCATCCAGCACCTCACCGGTGAGCAGGATCGCATCCACGTGGTCGGGGCGCAGATATTCGGCCAGCTGGGTGTAGATCAGCGTCAGCTCGTCGTTGTTTTCATTCGCCAGGGCTCCGCCGAGTGTAAAGAAAACCTCGGAAATACCGTCGCGGGGGGAGCGCACATGGGTGAATGTCAGCTTTTCACCAACCTCAAGCGCGGTGCGCATGGCGTCCAGCTCAGGGTCCAGATCGCGACCAAAAGAGCGCGACAGCAGGTCCAGCGCATCCTGGTTGCGATCCAACTGGCTCAGCATTTCGCAATGCGCCATGACACCGCGACGGGTCATGGCCAGCGCGATACCTTCGTCCGAGGACAAAAGCAGTTCGGCATTTTCAAAATCACCGACCGAGGCAAGGGCCAGTGCCTTGTGGTAGATCGCGAAACTGCCCAGGCCCTGAACCTTTTTGACCTCGTCGAAATCAACCAAAGCCTCGCTCATGTCGCCCTGACCCAGCTTTGACCATGCCAGCACAAGCCCATCAGCCAGGGGGCCAAGCCCGCGCTTTTCGTTGATCGCCTGGATCACGGCGGCATAGTTTTCGTCTTTGGCGTCACGCGCGACGATGGCCATATGGGCGATTTGGCTGGTCAACCCAAGCTCGGCCATGTGCCGGGCCAGGCCTGCGGCGACCTCCACTTCGCCAAGGGCGAGGTTGGACAAAACGCCACGTTCCAACAGCTCAGGGCGGTCCGGGTCGAATTTGAGGGCGCGGTCGTAATAATGTGCCGCGGCTTTGAAATCTCCGAGAAAGCTGGCTTGCCGGGCGGCGAGGTAGTCACCTGAAATGCCATTGGCCACGGCACCGTGAGGCAGGGAGATCCCCGCCGTGATCAATGCCGCCCGAATTATGTTTGCCCAGAATGCCACTATGCGCCTCTCTTTCGTAAGACCGGTCAAGCAGAGCCTATGCCCAGATGTGATGCTACGCAATCAGGCTGGTATGACAAGGGCGTCATTCCTGACCTAACGGTGGTCAGATGCCTATAAATCATGGAATTCGCGCAGCTGACGCATGGTCGCGAGTTGGAAATCCGTCAATTTGCGCCGAAAACTTATCGCCCCATCGGTCATGCTGACGCGCACCACACGCCCGGTCACGATGTCGTTGAGGATTTTGAATTTGACGATTTGACCGGGCCGCGCGCGAACCAGCCCTTCAAAATGGAGGCCTGAGAGGCTGACATTCGTGACCCGCGCAAGAAAACGAGCCTCGCGTGTGCGAAGCTCGAACGCCCAAGAACTGGGCCAACGTGTGTCGCGTGCCTTCATCCGGTGCCTGTTCGCTTCCTTTTGGGGAAGGGTGGCAAAAAAGGATGAAGGCAAGCTTAAGCGTTACATATTGGGGTAGTTTGGCCCGTCGCCGCCCTGCGGAACCGTCCACGTGATATTCTGGCTTGGATCCTTGATATCGCAGGTCTTGCAATGCACGCAGTTCTGGAAGTTGACCACGAATTTCGGCTCTTTGCCCTCTTCGCTCACAACTTCATAAACACCAGCCGGGCAATAACGCTGGGCGGGTTCGTCAAACTGGCGCAGGTTGACCGAGATCGGGATATTCTCGTCACTCAGTTTCAGATGCGCGGGCTGGCTTTCTTCGTGGTTGGTGAACGAGAAAGACACGTTGGTCAGGCGATCAAAGCTGAGCTTGCCATCCGGTTTCGGATAATCAATCGGCTTATGCGCGGCTGCGGAGCCGGTGCTTTCGGCGTCGTTCTTGCCGTGGCTCATGGTGCCAAACAGCGAAAAGCCCAGCGTGTTGGTCCACATGTCCAAGCCGCCCATCGCCAGCGAGGCGGTCAGGCCCCATTTGGACCACATGGGTTTGACATTGCGCACTTTCTTCAGGTCCTGACCAATAGCCCCGGTACGCACTTCAGTCTCGTAATCGGACAGCTCATCCCCCTGACGCTCGGCCTTGATCGCCTCATAGGCCGCCTCGGCGGCGGCTTTGCCTGACAGCATGGCGTTATGGTTGCCCTTGATGCGCGGCACGTTGACCATGCCAACAGAACAGCCCAGCAGCGCCACACCCGGAGCCACCATTTTGCACATGGACTGATAGCCGCCCTCGGAAATGGCGCGCGCGCCGTAAGCCACGCGTTTGCCGCCCTCCAGCAGCTTGGCCACCATCGGATGATGCTTAAAGCGCTGGAATTCCATGTAGGGGTAAAGGTGCGGGTTTTGATAGTTCAGGTGAACCACAAAGCCGACATAGACCTGATTGTTTTCAATGTGGTAGATGAAAGACCCACCACCGGCATTACTGTTCAGCGGCCAGCCCATTGTGTGGGTGACGGTGCCTTCTTTGTGCTTGGCCGGATCGATCTCCCAGATCTCTTTCATGCCAATGCCGAATTTCTGCGGCTCTTTGCCAGCCTGCAGGTCGTATTTGGCGATCACTTCTTTCGAAAGCGAGCCGCGCACACCTTCGGCCAGGAAGACATATTTGCCCAGCAGTTCCATGCCGGGTTCGTAACCCGGGCCCTGACTGCCATCGGCCTCTTTGCCGAATTCCCCGGCGACAACGCCGCGCACTTCGCCATTTTCGCCATAGATCACTTCGGAACAGGCCATGCCCGGGAAGATTTCCACCCCCAGCGCTTCGGCCTGTTCAGCCATCCAGCGGCAGACATTGGCCATCGACACGATATAGTTGCCGTGATTGTTCATCAGCGGCGGCATGGGGAAGTTCGGAATGCGAACCTGACCGGCTTCACCCATCATGTAAAAGTTGTCTTCTTTCACAGGGGTGTTCAGCGGCGCGCCTTTTTCTTTCCAATCCGGGATCAGCGCATCAAGGCCACAGGGGTCTAGCACGGCACCGGACAGAATATGCGCGCCAACCTCTGACCCTTTTTCCAGCAGGACAACCTCCAGGTTTTCATCCAGCTGTTTCAGGCGAATGGCAGCAGACAGACCCGCAGGTCCGCCCCCTACGATCACCACATCATATTCCATCGACTCGCGCTGTACGTCGCTCATGCCGGTGTCCTCCCGGGTATTGGCTCTCATTTGTCAGAGGCATGCCTAGCGCGGCGGCGCAGCATTGGTCAATCGGAACACGGCGTCCGTTTTGACGATTGCGACAGAAAGTTAGCCAAATAAGCGCATTTTGTGAAATTTCGTTGCCCGGTGTTTCAGTCTGCGAAACGGATGGCGAATCAAATTCACGCGGGTAGGTGTGGAGGGATTCGCGCGCCGCAGCATTGATACGGCGCGCGATTTGCCTGGGTTCAGGGCCTTAATAGACGCTGACAACCTGCGCTGACCCGCGATCAGCCGGAACCTTGATCAGGCGATAGGCGTTGGTGGCGAAATACAGCGTCCCATCCTTGCCCTCGGTGATCGCTGTCACCCATTCCGCCGGACCACCCTGCAGGCGCTGAACGCTCAGCAACCCTTCGGCAGCGCCACCGCCCACGGGCACAAAGCGCAAGTCGGTGCCGCGGGTCAGGATGTAGGTCGTGCCTGCCTTGTCCAACATGGCTGAGTTGAAATGATCCTTGCCCAGATCGATCAATTCGGCAGACCCGTCTGAACCGACAATGGCGCTGTCGAGATTGCTGCGCAGGATCAGCAGTTTGCCATCGACCATGTTCACATCATGGGGAAAAGACACGCGATAATGGCTTTCGGCCTGGGTGAACTCGCCCAGGTCAAAATCGACCGCGATAACTTGCGAGACATAGCCATCAGTGCGCTGCTTGAAATCCGCCTTTTGCAGCTTGGTCATATCCGCCGGTTCGTCCTGTTTGACCTCATCGTCACTTTTTGAGGATTTGGTCAGGATCAGCGCCGAGCGCCCATCCGGGCCAAGCGCAAACATATCGGTCTTCATCTTGCCCAGGGCAATGCGCGCTGTCTGACTGCCGCTATCTGCAGCCACCAGGCGGATGGAGTCATCTTTCCAATGCTCATCCAGAATGGCCAAAGTGCCCTGTTCCGGGGCGTAAACCACCTCATCCGCATCCTCGGTGCGCCAGGCTTCGGACATATCGGCAGCATTATAGGCGATCAGACGTTTGTCATTGTCGCGCAGATACACCATCGATCCGTCATCGCTATGGATGATCTGACGCACCATTTGCGGCACATAGCGGCGGTCGGTGACTTCCATCGTGTCGGTCGCCACCGAATAGACCACGCGATTGGTGCCGCTCATCAAAACGGTTTTGCCATCCGGGGACACGCTGAGGCCTTCGATGCTTTGCGCCTGAGCACCGGCTGCAAATAGCAAAAGCCCCGCAAGGGCAGGTTTCAAATAGGTCATGGCAATTCTCACATCTGGGTAATATTGCCCGCCAGCGTAGATTCTGGCGGGCACAAGTCAAATGTCAGTATTGACAGGCGACGCGTTAACTTACTGAACGCACTGCCCATTTTTGTAATTGCCCACTTCGCGGATCACGGCGCTGTCGGGCACTTCCTTGCGATGCCCGCTAAGTTCCGATTGCAGCACCCGCACCAACAGGTCCTTGAGCTTGGACACCTGATAGCAAGCGATGTTGGGTTCCGCGTGGCTGTTGCCCACACCTGAATCATCGGTCAGGAACATATAGCGGCCATTGGACAGGACCGAGGCCTGACGCATCAGATATTCCGATTCCGGCCCAACGCCACTGGCCCCCAGGCCAAAGATCTGCACCCCTTGCCCGGCTGCAATCTGGGCCGCGCGGATATAGGCGAGTGAATCGCGTTTATGGGGCGGGGCATCGGCGATGTGAAAGATGATCCGCTCCCCCTTGCCACGCCGCCAGTCAAGGTTGACCGCCGCTTGCATGGCGCGATCGGCCGCTTCGGGATAGTCGCCGCCACCATCCGCATCCAGCTTGCGCAGCCAGCTTTGCATCAGGCTCTTCTGACCGGTAAAACCGAAATTCTGCACCTCATAGGCATCGCCTTCGTCGCGATAGGCCACCAGACCATAGCGGATGTCGACACCCGGCGCGGCCCGGCGGGCCTGGCGCACGATCCCGGAAAACTCCTTGGTGAGCCAGTCCAGCTCATCGCCCATGCTGCCGGTTGTGTCAAAGACAAAGACCAGGTCGAGAAAGCGCGGCTCCCACCCCTTGGTCGCGGGCACGGTTACCTCGTTCCAACCACCGGCATCGATGGTCTGGCGCAAGATCTCTTCGCCCTCTTCAAAGGCGCGCAGCTCAACCTTGTTTTGACGCCCCGTGCCCAGAGAGGCCGGGAAAACCGTGACCCGCCCATCAACACCGGAATACCCCGTGTGGAACGGATCAGCGGCACCGGGTTTGCGCAGGTTATAGGACACACCCGGCGCAGGTTTGCCTGCCGCATCCAGCATTTGCACCTGAATCGGGGTCAGCAGATTGGCACGCGGCAGATCCAGCTCTTTCGCGGTTCGGTTCTGATAGCGTTTGAACGCAGCCAGATTCAGCGTGTCGTCAATATCACCGGCGGTCACAACCCCACGGCGCGCCGATTTTACCCGCCCGGCGACCGGAGGCTCAAAGGCGATCATCGGCGAGACAGCCGGTTCAGCCATGTCCACCGCCGGTTCGACCATGACGTCACGTTCGCTTGAATCGCCGGGCGTGAAATCTGGCAGCAGCTCAGGATCAGCGCAGCCCGCAAGCAAGGCGCAGCTCATGACCCAAGCGATAAACCGCCCGTGTGTTCCCCTGTTCAACGTGCCTTCCAAATCCACACCTCCAAAATGTGCTAATTGCACATTAGGCAAAAATCTTGCACTTGGCAATACAAATGTGCAATCTGCACATTATGCCAGCCATGTTCGACTCAATCCTCGCCGCTTTGGCACGCCTTATGGTAGCACGCGCCGTGCCCTTTTCCGAGCTGTCAGAAAGATTAAAAGGGCATTATCTGCAGGCCGCGCAAGAGGCCGCGCGCCAGCAAGCCGGGGGAAAAATCACCGATAGTCGTCTTTCTGTGCTGACCGGATTGCAGCGGCGCGACATCGCCCGCCTGCGCGCGTTCCAGCGAAAAGACCCGCGCCCAAATCCGCTAAGTCGGCTGGTATCCCTCTGGCAGTCTCATTCAGATTATAGTGAAAACGGGTTACCGAGGGCTTTACCACGAAACGGCCCCGCGCCCTCTTTTGAAACACTGGCGCGCGAAATTCGTCAGGACATTCATCCACGCACCATGCTGGACAGCTTGCAGGCCGCCGGTACGGTTGAGGTGGGCGACACCATCACTTTGGTCGAAACCGCCTATATCCCGCAAAGCGGCAGTGACGAACAACTGGCCTATCTGTCGGAAAACACCGGTGATCATCTCATGGCAGCCGTGGAAAACATCCACTCTGACGCGCCGCCGCATTTCGAAAGGGCGGTGCATTACACCGGCCTGACACCTGAACAACTCGCCGAGCTTGACGCCCAGTTTCGCAAAGGCCAAATGGACTTGCTCAACGGCTTGAACACCCGCGCAAGTGCGATGAAAACCACAGGCACCGGGCCAGGCCGTCTCCGTTTTCGGGCAGGGGCGTATTTCTATTCCAAGGATGAGGGCGACACATGAGCAAACCACTTCTGGTGATCCTGATTGCCCTCAGCGTGACCGCTTGCACCGCGCCTGAATTCTCCGCCCCCAGCCCGGAGACCGAAGCGGTCATCGAACCCGCAGCCTTGAAAACCAGCGATCCTTGCGACCCGGATGGCGACGGATTTGGCGGCACGGGCTGCCCCGAATTATAATCTAACGCTGCTTTCCGCCGCCTTTTGCTGGACATTGCCATTGCCCTGTTGCAATGCAGCCCTGCATACGCACATTGTGAGCTGATACGGGATCGGGCCCAAGGGACCGCCCGCCCCGCGAGAGTAATAAGAAGAACGGACACACCAGATGGACAAGATCCCGATGACACGCGGCGGTTTCGACGCGCTGGAAACAGAATTGAAACAGCTCAAATCCGAAGAGCGCCCCGCCATCATCCAGGCCATCGCCGAAGCGCGCGAATTGGGCGACCTCAAGGAAAACGCCGAATACCACTCCGCCCGCGAAAAGCAGGGCTTTATCGAAGGCCGCATCAAAGAGCTTGAGGGCGTGATTTCCCTGGCCGAGGTGATCGACCCCTCGACCCTTTCCGGCGCGATCAAATTTGGTGCCACCGTGACCTTGGTCGACGAAGACACCGACGAAGAAAAGACCTGGCAGATCGTTGGCGAACACGAGGCCAATATCGAAGCGGGCCTGCTCAACGTGAAATCCCCGATTGCCCGCGGGTTGATCGGCAAGGAAGAAGGCGACAGCGTCGAGGTCCGCACCCCCGGCGGGGTGAAATCCTACGAAGTCCTCGAAGTTATCTTCAAGTAAGCGACAGCCATGGCCGACCGTAAAGAAGCCCGCCCGACACCTCCCGGTCTCTACGACCGACAGGCGGTCAACGGGATCACATCGATTGAATGGGCGGCCTTGGCGGCGACCTTGGCATGGCTGCTGATCTCTGGCAGCTATTTCATGACCGGCGGGGCGAGCCCCAGCCAGACGCAGGGCCAATCCCAAGGCATGGGCTTCCTGCTGACGGCCATGGTGATCATGATGCCGGTGGCGCTGATCTGGGTGGCGGCGATGACCATGCGCTCCACCCGTATCATGCGCGAAGAAAGCGCGCGATTGGCGGCGGCCATCGACGCTATTCGGCAGGCCTATGTCAATCAAGCGCAATCGGGCCGCAACGAGGCCCCGCATCCTGCCGTTCTCAAGCGGCTCGATGAAATTGCCAGCACGCAAAAGAACCAGGAAACCACCTTGGCCATGCTGGTGGGCATGCGTCAGGCCGATCCCAATGCCGTGCCACCCGCCCCTCAGGAGGCTCCGGTCGAAGAGGATCAGCCAGCCCTGTCGCTCGGCACCCCGGCCGAGGCCCATCGCCCGCCGCTTTCGAACGAAGATTTCATCCGCGCCCTGCATTTCCCCGAAACCGCCGATGACACCGAAGGTTTTGCCGCCCTGCGCCGCGCGCTCAAAGATCGCCAATCAGCGCAGCTGATCCAGGCCGCGCAGGATGTGCTGACCCTGATGTCTCAGGATGGCATCTATATGGATGATCTGCGTCCCGATCTCGCCCGCCCCGAGGTGTGGCGCGCCTTTGCCCAGGGCAAACGTGGCCGCGAAATCGCCGCTCTTGGCGGGGTGCGCGATCGCTCTTCACTGGCCCTCACAGCCGGTCGTATGAAGCAGGATCCGATCTTTCGCGACGCCGCACATCACTTCCTGCGCCGCTTTGACCAAAGCATCGCCCTGTTCGAAAAATCCGCGACCGATGCCGATCTTCAGGACCTCGCGGGCACCCGCACCTCGCGCGCCTTCATGCTGTTGGGCCGCGTCGCGGGCACCTTTGACTAGGCTCTGTTGACAAAACTCAGACATCAACGGTTTCAGTCCAAAACTGCTTAGCTCTCCGAACTTGGCCGCAGGAATTCCCTTTCGGGACATTTCGTAGCGAAATGCCCTGCCGATCACCCAGATCGCTGCGGGAAAATCGCCTCATCAGGGCCAAAATGGATCTTGCGTTGATGATCTATGGCGAGTTTCCTCAGGCCCCAACCCCCAGGTTTCTTTGGGCCAAAAATATCCCGGGGAGTCCCGAGCTTGCTCGGGGCGGGGCAGCGCCCCATCCTGACCTCACAACCCAAAGCCGCCATAGGGATAAAAGCGCACCAGATCACCCTCTTCGATCTCGCGCCCCTCATCCCCCAGCTCGACCAGGCCTTCCGCCCAGCTTAGCCCCGACACGCGCCCGGACCCTTCCGATTTGAACACTTCCGCGCGACCATTGCGCATCCGCGCCCGCAGGAATTCCCGCCGCCCGGGCTTTTTACGCTTGTTGAACGCGGCTGGCAGATCAAAACCCTGCGGCTCCACCCATCCCGCCCCGGCCATTTTTGAACAAGACGGGCGGGCAAAGATCAGGGTGCAGACGAATGCCGCCACCGGATTGCCCGGCAGGCCAAAAACGGGCACGCCGTTCCACACGCCCAAGGCCAAAGGCCGCCCCGGTTTCAACGCAATCCGCCACTCAGCCAAAGCCCCGCTTTCGCGCAGCAGCGCCGAAACATGATCCTCATCCCCGGCCGAGGCCCCGCCCGAAGTCAGGATCACATCGACCCGTTCTGCCGCCGCATCCAGTTGCGCCCTCAACCCGTCGCGATCATCCTTGACCCGTCCTAGATCCACGGCCTCATAGCCAAACCGCGCGATGGCGCTCAGCAACATGGGCCGGTTGGCGTCAAATATCTGGCCCGGCCCGGCGGGCTCTCCGGGTTCCACCAACTCATCCCCCGTCGACAAGACGCCAACACGCAAGGGTTGAAAAACGTTCAGCTGGCCAAACCCAATAGCCGAGGCCAGCGCCAGATCCGCCGGGGTCAGCACCCGACCTTTGGGCAGGGCAACCTCGCCCTCGGCCACATCCTCACCCGCCTTGCGGGTATTGGCACCTTGTTTGATTGGCCCGTGAAAGGCGATTTGATCGGGGCCAATGGCGCAGTCTTCTTCCAGAACCACCGTATCAACCCCGTCAGGCAGGGCTGCGCCGGTCAGCACGCGAATGGCGGCCCCTTCTGGTACGCGTCCCTGATAGGGGATGCCCGCCGCCGCACGCCCGTCGATCAAGGGAAACTGCGCCTCTCCCTCTGGAACCCCACCAGAAAAACCATAGCCATCCACCGCCGTATTGGGCAGGGGAGGGTTTGACCGCTTGGCAACCAGATCCTCGGCCAAAACACGGCCCGCCGCATCGGCCAAAGGAAGCTCTTCCTGACCCACGACCACCCGCAGCCGCTCCTTCAACTCGGCCAGGGCCTCATCCACCGGCGTCCAGTTCACGCCGGGCGGCAGGGCAAAACAGTCATTCTTCAGCGGCGGAGGGCGCAACCCCGTCGCCTCGGGCGCGGGCCTGACCAGCAACCCAACCTCGCGCAGGATGAAATCCGCAATCGCCCCAGTGTCATCTAAATCAAACACCGGTCGGTCCAGTTCCAAAGCCACATCCGCCGCCACCGCGCGGATGCTTGCATCACCCGGCGCGATCAACGCATGCCCTGCCTCTTGGCGAAAAGCTTCGATCTTGGGATGGGCCTCGCGTTTATAGCCTTCGATCAGCACCAGATCGACCTGGCTGAGCCGCGCCAACAGCTCGGCCAGCTTCGGCTCGGGCGTTTCGCGCAGCTCGGTCATCTGGGCGACCCGTTTGCCCGAGGCCAGCATCACCTCATGCGCCCCGGCCGCGCGATGGCGATAACTGTCACGCCCCTTTTGGTCGACGTCAAAGGCATGATGGGCATGTTTCACCGTGCTGACGGTAAATCCGCGCGCCGTGATCTCGGCAACCAAGCGTTCCATCAGCCCGGTCTTGCCCGCATTCTTCCATCCGGTGACGCCAAACACGTTCATTTCAGGAATCCCTCGGCGATCACCAGATCCTCTGGCGTGTTGACGTTAAAGAAGGGATCGAAGCCATGGACCGGAAACAGCGCCTCGCGCCCGCCATGTTGATCGGTCCACAAAACCACTTTGCGCAAACCACCCTCAAGCGCGGCCCTGAGATCATCACGCAGGGCAACAGGCCAAAGCCCAAAGGTCGGATGCCGGTTCACACGGCCCTTGCCGCCAGATTTCAGAGCCTCGCCCGCGCCACGCGGCGTTGTGGCCAGAACCAGCGGATGCTCTTGCCCCTCGGCGGCCATCAAAAGCTGCGGAACCAGATCACAGGGGAAAAACGGCGTGTCTGCCGCGACGCTGACAACCGTATCCGCACCCTGTTCAGCGGCCCAGTCCATCCCCGCCAGCACACCGGCAAGCGGGCCGGGAAACTCCGCCAGACTGTCGGCCACAACGGGCAGTTTAAAACGGTCAAAGCGCTGCGCTTCGCCATTGGCGTTCAGCACCAAACCAGCCACCTGAGGCTCGATCCGCTCGACCACATGATCCAGCAAACAGCGCCCGCCCAGCGGCAACAACCCCTTGTCACCGCCCCCCATCCGGGTCGCCTGCCCCCCGGCAAGGATCACTGCAACGGGTTGTTTCATGACCGACCTCGCGGCTGGATGTCCCAAAAATTTTCGAAAATTTTTGCAAAAATCGTGGACGATTTTTCAGCGCCTGCCTGTCTCATTGCGCCCCTTTCCGACCGGATTTCTTGCCTTCCTCAGGCACGCTCTCCGGATCCATGTCGCGCACCAGACGTTCCTCTCCGCTGAGACAGACAAAGCGTTTTCCGCGCATGCGTCCGATACAGGTCAGGCCAACCTGCCGGGCGATCTCAACCCCCCAGGCGGTAAAGCCCGACCGGGAGGCCAGAACCGGGATGCCCATCAGGGCCGTTTTGATCACCATCTCAGAGGTCAGCCGCCCGGTGGTATAAAGCATCTTGTCGCTGCCCGAGACGCCCTCGGACAGCATCCAGCCCGCGATCTTGTCCACCGCGTTATGGCGGCCCACATCCTCCATATAGACCAGCGGGCGATCCTGTTGGCAGAGCACCGTGCCGTGAATGGCCCCTGCCTCAAGGTATAGCGACGGGGTTGTGTTGATCCGGTGTGCCAGCGCATAGAGCCAGCTTGTGCGCAGCTCCCCCTTGGGCAGGTCCACCTGATCCAACCCCTCCATCATATCACCAAACACCGTTCCAACAGCGCAGCCGCTGGTGCGGGTCTTTTTCTGCACCTTCTCTTCATAGGTGGTCTGTGACGCGGTGCGCACCACGACGACCTCAAGGTCTTCGTCGTAATCCACGCCTGTGATCTCTTCATCGTCACCCAACATGCCCTGATTGCGCAGAAACCCCAGCGCCAGGTATTCCGGATAGTCGCCAATCGTCATCGCGGTCACGATCTCTTGGCGGTTCAGAAAGATCGTCAGCGGACGCTCTTCAACCACCGAGACACTCACCTCGGCCCCGGTGTGATCAGTGCCGCTGACCGCACGGGTCAGCCGCGCCGCTTTGGGATCGGGGGCGATGAGATAGTCGGGGTCGGGCAATTGCATCTTGTCGGGGCCTTCGTTACGCCTTGGGCTCGGGGTGGGACAAGTCATGGCGCAGAGCGAAGTGATGTCAAGCTATTGGAGGGGATTTCGCGACGGATTGCCCTTTATTGCAGTCGTTGCCCCCTTTGCCACGCTGTTCGGCGTTTTGTCCATGGAATCAGGGCTTTCGGTCTTTGAAACCGTGGCGTTTTCTGTGGTCGTCATCGCCGGATCGGCGCAATTTGCCGCTCTGCAATTGCTCAATGACAACGCCCCTCTGCTGGTGGTCATTTTGTCCGCTTTGACGGTCAATCTGCGCATGTCGATGTACTCTGCGTCCCTCACGCCCTATCTCGGGCCTTTGCCGCTTTGGAAGCGCATCACTGCCGCCTATTTCCTCGTCGACATCACCTATGCCGCCTCCGTTCAGGATTACGACAAACGCCCGCAGGAAAGCGTGGCGCAGAAGTTTGCCTATTTTATGGGGGTCGCGACGCCGGTTTGCCCGCTCTGGTATCTCTTCACCCTGATCGGCGCGCTTGTAGGTGAGGCGATCCCATCCGGAGGAGGCCTGGATTTTGCGCTGCCCATTGCCTTTATCGCCATGGTCGCTCCGACCCTGCGCACAACGGCCCATATGGGGGCGGCAATCTCGGCGGCGCTTCTCGCGCTCTGCCTGTATTGGATGCCCTTCAATCTGGGCCTGATCACCGCAGCGCTGGCCGGGATGGCTGTGGGCGCGGAATTGGAACGCAGGGGCTGGGCATGATCGACAAGCTTGATCTCTGGACCACCATTGCCGCGTTGGGCGTTGGGTCGTTTGGCCTGCGCTTTTTGTTTCTGGGGCTGGTTGGCGACCGGGCCTTGCCCGATTGGGCGCTGCGTCATCTGCGCTATACCGGCGTTGCGGTGCTGGCGGCTCTGGTCACGCCCTTGGTGGTCTGGCCTGCTGCCACGGGCGGCGAAACCGACCCCGCGCGCCTGATTGCGGCGGCCGCTGCGGTCGTCACCGGTTATGTCAGCAAGAACATTTACGGAGCGTTGGTTGCCGGGGCCGCCGTCATGGTCGCAGCGGCTTATTGGCCCGGATGAAAAGGCAGCGTGGGGTTACTGCCCGCCCTGTGCCAGTTCCTGCTCAAATTCCCGGATGGCAATGGCTTTGTCATCGTCATCGTTTTCGCGCAAAACGCTTTGTTCCACGCCGGGAAGTTTGGAAAACTGTTCCGACAGTTTCAAAGGATACCAGGTGCCGCTGATGTTTTCGAAACCGGGCAATTGCGACAGGATATGCGAGGTTGACGCCGCACAACGCGCTGAGGCGACAGGCCCAGTCTCTTGTGCCATACGCAGGGCGCGCGCGGCGACTTCTGGCGGCACTTCGATGCGCTGGATGCGTACGTGATAGGTTTTGCGGGCATGAGCGCTTTCGTAAAAGCGTTTGACCCGGGGCGTGATGCCATAGAGCACATCATTGACCTCAGGCACCGCTCTCAACCGAACGGACCCCGCCGGGTCGAACACAACCCGCTGGCTCGGTGCGTTGATCATCAGGCTGGTATGTGCCCCGGCCCCGGTGCGGTTATTGACCATGGTATACAGGGTCAGCGCCGTTGGGCCGTTATGCTGATAGGCGGCAGCCGCAGCTTCCTCTGGTGAAGAATCCGGTCCTGCCGTATTCACAGCACAACCTGCAAGGGCCAGCCCTGCAGCAACAACCAAAGCCAGGGACCGCAATTTCATCGGCACTCTCCAGATGATGTTCAACGCAGCAGCGCGTTTTTAGGACGCAAAGACCGCCAGAAAGACGCAAAGCGCGAAAATTACGATCAGGGAGCGGATCGTAAAGGTGATGAACCCGTCAAAGGTTTTCTCCTGAACGGAAATGTCCATGCTACCATGCTTGTGTTCGGCCATGAGATTGGTCCTGTTCTTGTCAGTATTTCAGTGCGTTTCCAGCTGGAATTAGCGCATTTTCGCCCCTCTGTCACGCGGGCAAAAATGCACAGTTGTCGCGGTGCGACTTATTTCGCCCCCAGCTCGCTGGCCAATTGAAACCCGATGCGGCGCGGCGGCGCGTCATCTTCCTTGGCCTCTTTGGGCAGGGCGCGCAAAATAACGCTCAACTGGCTGACATGCTGGATAAGTTGCGTGCGCGCACCGGTTGGATCTGTCCCGTAAAAGGTCACGATATCCGGGTCGAAAAAGCCCAAGCCTTCGATCCGCAGCACCCCGGCGTCGCCCCCGGCAAAGCCCATGGCGACCTCGTGTTTGTTGTCCAACTGCTTTTCAAAGTTCTGGATATAGAGAATCAGCCGCTCATAAGCCCATTCCGCCGGGCTTTTCTGTTTGACCGGCTTTTTGGTCACCGCTTCGGGCAGGTCTTCGGTTTCGACTGAGACGCCTTCGGTGTGCACATCAATGCGGCGTGGAATGGCCTCGGCCTCAAACGCCTCGGCGGCGGTGGCGATGGTGTCAGACATGGTTTCCTCCCAGCGGTGTTCACCCGCGGTTGTCACTGTTGCACAGGCAGGGGTGACAAAAAATCATGCAATTGACCAGCGGTGATCAATTTTTTGTTGGGGGGAAAATGGGCGGCGTTGATGACCTATGGGGATTGTCCACAGGTCCTAGATGGCTTGAAACAGCCAGGCCCCATCATCGCGCCGCTCACGGGTGGCGCGCCCGTCATGCCAAAGATGCAGGCAATGGGCCATGGCTTCGACCAGCGCCAGTCCATACTCCCCGCCGCGAATGGGGCGTTTGAACAGCGGCATGAAACAATCACCGGCAGTTTTTGGCGTGTCCAGATGCGCGGCCAGCCGATCCAGGGCTCCGTGATGGTTGTCGACCAACTGACGCATCCGCTGCGGCACCCCGGTAAAGGGCAGTTTATGCCCGCCCAGACACATATGTTCAGGTCGCGCCAGTTTGGCCAGACGCTCGCAGCTTTCCAGCCATTCGCCCACCGGGTCCGCCTCGGGCTGGGTGGCATAGACACCCAAGTTCGAACTGATCGAGGGCAGGATCTGATCCCCGGCCAGGATCAAATCGCAATCGCGCGACCAAAAGGTTGCGTGTTCGGGCGCGTGCCCATTGCCGATATGGATATCCCACTCGCGCCCACCGGCGCGGATCACGTCACCTTGCTGAATGCGGGTAAAGCCCAGCGGCATTTCGTGGACGCAATCGGCAAAGTTGAACGGACGCCCGGCCTGACGTTCGGCCAGCTCATCCGGGTCCATGCCGCAGCTTTTCCAATAGGCGACGGTTTCGGGGTTGGGCAGCTCTTGCACATCCAGTTGCAGCATCCGCGCCATCAGCCAGGCGGTGCGAGTCATGACCAGCTCGGCGCCGTGTTGCGTCTGAAACCACCCGGCCAGCCCGATATGATCCGGGTGGTGATGGGTGCCGATCACCCGGCGCACCGGCTTGCCCTTAAGCGGGCCCGCCATCACGGTGTCCCAAATCGCACGCGATTTCTTGGTGGAAAAGCCGGTATCAACAATGGTCCAGCCATCGCCATCATCCAGCGCATAAAGGTTGACGTGATCCAGTTTCATCGGCAGCGGCTGGCGCAGCCACAGCACGCCCTCAGCGATTTCCAAGGCCTCACCCGAGGCGGGCGGGGTTTCGAACGGGTATCGGATCACATCAGTCATAAGGGCCGTTTACACCGCCAGATCGTCGGGCGAAATCCCCATCAGATCATCCGCGCCTTCGCGCGCATGGGCCAGCAGGCCCAGATGCTCGGGCAGCAGGCGTTTGATGTAAAACGCCGCCAGCTTGGCCTCGGCCCCATCCGGTTTCGCCATGGCCGCAGCCAGGTGGAAATAGCCGCCCAATACCCGGGCAAAGCCGCGCAAGAACGGCACCGCCACGGCAAACCGATCAGACACCTCGCGCGCCACCAGCGCCTCGGTGGTTTCGCGCAGGTTTTCCGAGGCTTGCCAGACTGGTCCGGCCAGATCGGGCATGGTGGCGCGTGCCCCTTCGGCAAAGGCTTCGATCTCATCCAGCAGCTTATAGGCCGCCTCGCCACCATCCATCAGCTTGCGCCCCACAAGGTCCATGGCCTGAATGCCATTGGTGCCCTCATAGATCGCCGTCACCCGCACATCGCGCACATATTGCGCCGCGCCGGTTTCCTCGATGAATCCCATACCGCCATGCACTTGCAGCCCGGTATTGGCGACTTCGATCCCGGTATCGGTGCCAAAGGCTTTGGCAATGGGTGTCAGAAACGCCGCGCGCGCCTGCCATTCCGCATCACCCGTGGCATTCGCCATGTCCAGGGCCACCGCCACTGACAGCGCAATCGCGCGCGCAGCAAAAGTATCTGCCTTCATGCTAGCCAGCATCCGGCGCACATCGGCATGGCCGATAATGCTGCCCTCAGCGGTGCGCCCCTGCTTGCGCTCATTGGCATAGGCCAGCGCCTGCTGATAGGCGCGTTCGGCAATGCCAACGCCCTGCACCGCAACGCCAAGGCGGGCATTGTTCATCATGGTGAACATGGTGCGCATCCCGTCATGTTTGCTGCCCACCAGCCAACCGCGCGCGCCCTCAAAGGACATCACGCAGGTCGGGCTGCCATGGATGCCCATCTTGTGTTCGACACTGACGACCTTAAGGCTGTTGGCTTCACCCGGTTTGCCATCCGCATCGGGGATATTGCGCGGCACCAGAAACAGGCTGATCCCCTTGGTCCCGGCCACCCCATCGGGCAGACGTGCCAGCACCAGGTGACAGACATTCTCGGTGAAATCATTGTCACCCCAGCTGATAAAGATCTTTTGCCCGGTGATCGCATAGGTCCCGTCGCCATTCGGCTCGGCCTTGCTGCTTAGCGCACCCACATCCGACCCGGCCTGCGGTTCGGTCAGGTTCATCGTGCCAGCCCATTCACCGGTGACCAGCTTGGGCAGATACAGCGCCTTCAACTCATCGCTGGCGTGATGTTCTAGCGCTTCAATCTGGCCTTGCGTCATCAGCGGGTTCAGGTGCAGCGCCATGTTTGACGACACCATCATGTCATTAACCGCCGTTGTCACCGTCAGGGGCAGGCCCATGCCGCCAAATTCCGGATCGGCAGAGACAGCAACCCAGCCACCTTCGGCAATTGCCTTATACCCTTCGGCAAACCCGTTCGAGCTGCGCACCTTGCCGTTTTCCAACACCGCCGGGTCCAGATCGCCGTTGCGGTTCAGCGGGGTCAGCACCTCTTCGCACATCTTGGCCGCCTCAGAGAGGATCGCCTCGACGGTTTCTGAGGTCGCATCTTCGAAACGCGCGGTTTTGGAAACCGAGTCGAACCCGACAATATGGTTGAGAAGCAGGCGAAAATCGTCCAGCGGCGCGCGATAGGTCATGGGGGCTCCCCTATGGCTTGGATTCGGCCAAGCGCTCTTGTAGATAAAGGTGTTGCGGATCAAAATGAATGGCAGCCGACTTGCCTTCAACCGAAACGCGGCGTCACGGAATATGAGGGCCGCAATGGCAGAGCGCGTCACAGAAAAACTGGACAACACGGAGGCAGGGCGCGCCAGGGCGGCTGCCATCTGGCGCGATGGCGGGCTGGTCGCCTTTGCGACCGAGACCGTCTATGGCCTTGGTGCAGATGCGCGTAATGATCGCGCGGTTGCGTCAATTTACGAGGCCAAGGGCCGCCCCAGTTTCAACCCGCTGATTGTGCATGTCGCCTCGGTCGCGGCGGCTCAGGAACTGGTGGAATGGTCCGAGCAAGCGCAAAAGCTGGCAGATGCCTTTTGGCCCGGCCCTTTGACCCTTGTCCTGCCGATCAAGCCCGATGCCGGGATCTCCAAATTGGTGACGGCGGGCCTGTCGACCCTGGCCATTCGCATGCCTGCAAATCCGGCAGCACAGGCCTTGTTGCAAGCGTTTGACGGCCCCGTGGCCGCCCCTTCTGCCAATACCTCCGGCCAGATCAGCCCCACCCGCGCCCAGCATGTGCTGGACGATCTGTCTGGCCGCATTGATGCGGTGTTGGATGGCGGGGCCTGCTCGGTCGGCTTGGAATCCACCATACTGGGGCTGGCTGACACCCCCACGCTATTGCGCCCCGGCGGCATCACCCGCGATGCGATCAGCGACAGGTTGGGATTGCCGGTCGCGCTGCGCGGAGAGGGCGACGCGATTTCGGCCCCCGGTCAGATCAAATCGCATTACGCCCCGCGCGCCCGCGTGCGCCTGAACGCCAGCACCTGGCAACCGGGCGAGGCACGGCTGGGCTTTGGCCCGGTTGACTGCGACCGCAACCTGTCCCCCTCCGCCGACCTGACCGAAGCCGCCGCCAATCTGTTTGAATACCTGCACCAATTGGATGCGCTGGGCGCGGACACCATCGCCGTGTCCCCCATTCCCGATCACGGGATGGGGATCGCGATCAATGACCGGCTTGGCCGGGCTGCAGCTGATCGCTGAATTCCATAGCTTTGATCAAGGCCTGCACCCCTTCTGGCGTTGTGTCAAAATCCAGCACATCCACAGACACATGGGTGTCGGGATTGAACTGGCAGAGCTGAAACACGTCGTCATAGACTTCGACCTCAACCTTGGCTTCGCTCCAATGCAGGCAGACCGTCGGCCAATCACCGCGCCCGGCCCAATCGGGCAGGGGTTTGCCCAGCACCTGTAACAGGGTTGTGGCGTTTCTTATCGCCGCCTCTGTCGGGGCGTTGCCCTCCTCCCAGGCGATGCGGATCGAAGACCAGATGTGCGGTAATGTCATTTCAAAAGCTCTTCCTTGGCGTTCTGCCAATGCAACTGCTAGGCCCGCCCCCCTTCGGCAGACAGGGCGAGCGCTGCCACGCCGATGCTTTCCAGCGCGGCTTGCCACTTTTCCATATCCTCAAGGTCAAAAATGATTCGGGTATCACACTCGCACACCAACCAACCGTTCTGGGCGATTTCCCCTTCCAGCTGACCCGGCCCCCAACCGGCATAGCCCAAGGCCATCATCCATTTCGCCGGGCCTTCGCCCTTGCCCAGATCCTCAAGAATGTCCTGGGTTGCGGTCATGTGCACGTCTTCGCGCACCTCCAGCGTTGTCACCAGCGACTTGTAATCCGGGCTGTGCAGAACAAAGCCGCGCCCCACCTCGACTGGACCGCCAAAATGCACATGATGATCTTTCAGATCGACCTTGAGATCGATGGACAGCTGCGTCAGCAGGGTGGGCATGTCCAGATCATCATTGGCTTTGTTGATGATCAGGCCCATGGCCCCTTCATCGGAATGATCACATAAAAACACCACGCTATGTTCAAATCGCGGATCGCCCATGCCCGGCATAGCGATCAGCATATGCCCTGTCAGGTTGGTGGGGGTCGTCGCGTCCTTGAGCACCATGTGGAACCTTTCGAATTCGTGCCCCTCAGCATGGCCCGCCCCGCCGCACAACGCAAGGGAAAGGCGCGCTTTTCGGGGGATGTACCGCCGCGTGGCGCAACCTTAGGGAGCATCACAAAATCCATCGCCGGAATGTGACTTTTATTTCCGGGCAAAAGCGCCCATGTCTGAGGATATGAAAAACTTTGTTCTGGCCATCGCCTGCCTGTTTTTGCCACTGGTTTCCTCAGGGGCGGCACAGGCTGAAAGCTATGAAAATGTCATCCGCGCCGAGCTGCGCCCAGGCTGGCGCTTGCCGGATGGCTCGCATATGGCCGCCTTGCATCTGGAACTGGCCCCAGGGTGGAAGACCTATTGGCGCGCGCCAGGTGATGCGGGCATTCCGCCGCAATTCCGTTGGAAGGGCAGTGGCGGTGCCGTGCAGGTGCATTGGCCCGCGCCACAGGTGTTTCATCAATCCGGCATGCGTTCGGTTGGCTATTCCGGCAGTGTCACGCTGCCCTTGCGGGTCAGCCTGCGCAACTCTACCAAAGATGCCCGCCTGAAAGGTGTGATCGACATTGGCATCTGCAAGGATGTCTGCCTGCCTCACCGCGTCCGGGTCGAGGCGGTTTTGCCCGCCACCAAAACCAAACCTGACCCCAGCATCGCCGCCGCGTTGGCGGATGAGCCTTACAGCGCCGAAGATGCCGGTGTGTCCAGCGTGTCTTGCCGGGTGGCTCCGGCCCCCAATGGCATGATGCTGCGTGCGCAAATCGACATGCCCAAAGGCACCGGGCGCGAACATACGGTGATCGAAGCCGCCAATCCCGAAATCTGGGTTGGCGAGCCGCGCACCTGGTGGGAGGGTGGCCATCTCATGGCCGAGGCCCAGATGGCACATATGGCCGGATCCGCCTTTGCGGTTGATCGCTCGCGCCTGCGGATCACGGTTCTGGGTGGTCATATGCCCGTGGATATTCACGGCTGTAGCGGCTGACCTTAGTCACCTGGAACTGAAATCCGTGTCATAGAAGTCATTTCCCCGGATCGCCTGCGATCCGGTTCGCGCTCATGCCAGAGGCATGCTTCCAGCATGACCCCGCCCGTCAAACCAAAGGTTTGCCTTCGGCAAAGCGGCGGGCGCGAATTCGTCTTAACGTTTCAACAAGATACGCAGTTTCCTGATGCCACCACCCGTTTGCCAAGGTTGGGCGCGCCCAACCTCGGTGCCGGGCGCGAACCTGTGTGGTTGCCATTTTTATATGTAGCGGATTTCAGTTCCGGGTGACGGGGCTATGTCACAGCAACGCATCCTCAACGTAGCAGCTAGCCACGCATCGCGCGTTTCACACCCAGACCCAGCCCACCAAGAACATAAAGCAACAGGCACAGCGCCGCTGCCCCGGCGATAAACAGGCCCAGCCCGGCAAAATGCGGCGACATCTCCGCCAATGGGCCTAAAGCCAAAACGTCGGGCAGGCGCTCATAAATGGCAGCATAGCCCAGCGTCGCCCCGAGCCAGGCCAGCACCCCCAACCCGCCCAGCATCACCCAAAGCCGCGTCGCCAGATTGCGGAACCGCAAGCCGCGTTTCAGCGCTGTCACATAGCGCGCCACGTCATGTTGGATGGCGATCAAAGCTGGAACAACCAGCAAGACCAGCAACATGCCAAAGCCCAACCCATACACCAGCGTGATCACCGTCGGCTTGAGGAACTGCGCCTGCGCCGAGCGCTCGGTCAGCAGTGGCGCAAGGCCCAGCACCGTGGTGGCAGTGGTCAAAAACACCGGGCGCAACCGGTCCGCCGCCCCGTCGATGATCGAGGGCACCAAGCCGCGTTCGGCTGCGTATTCGTCAATCTGAGTCACCAACACGATGGAATCGTTGATGATAATCCCCGTCATCCCCAACAATCCCACCACCGTGAACATGCTCAGCGGCACATCCCAATAGGCGTGACCATAGATCGTCCCGACCAGGCCAAAGGGGATAATGGCCATGACAACCAAAGGCCGTGACCAGCTGGCAAAGACCCAGCTCAGCACCAGATAAATGCCAAGCAAGACCAGAATCAACCCGGTGCGCGCATCGTTGAGGAAATCATCCTCTTGCTCGCTCAGCCCTGACAGGCGGTATTCCACCTGCCGCGTCTCGGCGATCTCTGGCAGGATCTTTTCCTCAAGCGCGGTCATGATCTCGGTCGCCCGCGCCGGATCGTCTTGCGACAGATCGCCAGTGACCGAAATGGTACGAATGCCGTTTTCGCGCCGAACCGTGGAAAACCCGGTGCGGCGTTTCACACTGACAATATCGGCCAGCGGCACATAGGCCCCACCCGGCGTGCGCATCTGGCTGCGTTCCAGGAAATCCGCGGTCAGCTCGCCCGCAGGCAGTTCAACCCGGATCGCCGCGCTGCGCGGTCCATCCGGATAGGTCGCAGCCTCGATCCCGCCCAGCCGATTGCGCAGCACTCGCCCCAGCCCATCAATATCAAAGCCCAAGGCCTGCCCCTGCGCGGTCAGCTCCAGGATCAACTCTTCCTTGTCATAAGACAGGTTATCCTCGACCGCCGAAATCTCTCCAAACTGCGCCACGGCTGTTTGCAGGTCCTCAGACGCTGCTTTCAGGATCTCTGCCGAGGCCCCGTAGAATTCGACATCCAGCGCGTCCCCCCCGGGCCCCGAACGCCAGCCGCGAAATGTCAGGGTCTCGACCAGCGGATGGCGCGTCACGCGGTCCTGCAGCTCACCAACAAAAGCAAAGCTGGAATAGGGGCGCAGGTCGGCATCGATCAGCTCGATGGAAATGCCGCCCAATTGGTCATTATCCTTGGTATCCGCCCCGCGCAAACCGCGCCCGGCATTGCCGCCCACTTCGGCCACAACATAATCCAGCGGATTGCGGCCATAGCGCTCTTCATATTCTGCGGCCAGCTCATTGGTGGCCTGCTGAAACAGTTTCATCTGCGCCAGCGAATCCTCGCGCGTGGCGCCGGGGGCCATGGCGAAATTCCCCGTGACCGACGACCGCTCAGGCGCGTTAAAGAACCGCCATTGCACATCGCCACTGACCAGCAACACCACCTGACTGGCCAGCGCCAGAACCGCCCCGGCGATCACCACATAGCGCGCGGTCACGATCAAGCGCATAAAGGGCCTGAACATCCGGTCGCGCACAAAACGAAACCCGCGATCCACAATGCGCGATGGCAGGTCATACCAATGCTGCTTGGCCGAATGTTTCATCGCATGGGCCATGTGATTGGGCAGGATCAGGAAACACTCCACCAGCGAGGCGATCAGCACCACGATCACCGTAAAGGGGATATCGCCAATCAAATCGCCAAACCGCCCGCCAATCGCTGTCAGGCCAAAAAAGGCAATCACAGTGGTCAGCGTGGCGGAAAACACCGGCAAAGCCATCCGCCGCGCCGCCGTTTCCGCCGCCTCATAGGGGCCTAGCCCCTTGCGATAGAGATGGTCAGAATGTTCGCCCACCACGATCGCATCATCCACAACGATCCCCAGCGTGATGATCAGCGCAAAGAGCGAGATCATGTTGATCGTCAGCCCCGACAGATACATCAGCGCTATCGCCGCCAACATGGCGGTGGGAATCCCCGCCGCCACCCAGAACGCCGTGCGCGCATTGAGGAATAGGAAAAGCAGCAGCACCACCAGCCCCAGCCCGGTCAGCCCGTTATCAAGCAGAATGTTCAACCGCCCCGAGATCGCCTCGGCCCGCGTGCGGATCAGGTCAACCTTGACGCCACCAGGCAAGGAGGTCTGGAACTCATCCGCCACCTCCTGAACCGTGTGCTGAATGCCAATTGCGTCACCTTGCTGTGTGCGGTCCACGCGGATGGAAATTGCGGGGTTTTCATCGACAAAATAGCTGCGTTCGCGGTCGATCCCTTCGACCCGGATCTGACCGACATCGCCAACAGTCAGCTTGGAGCCATCCGGGTTTGAGCGCAGGACAATGGCGGCGATATCCTCGGGTTTGCGTTTTTCTACGCCGGTGCGCACCCGCGCGCCTGCGCTGCCCACATCGCCCGCCGGATCGGTGTCGACCTCGGCCGCGATGGCCTGAGCAATCTCCGCCATGGTGACGTCAAAGGCGATCAGATTGGCCGACGGCACCTCGATCAAGGTCTGGGGCGCGGCCAGCCCCCGGATCGTGGTGCGCGTCACCCCTTCGGCGAACAGCCTGACCACAAATTCATCGGAAAACCGCGCCAATTGATCCACGCCCACCGGCCCGGTGATCACCACATCGGTGACGCGATCCCGCCAGGCCCCGCGTTTGACCGTGGGTTCCTCGGCATCTTCGGGCAGGGTTGTGACCGCATCCACCGCCGATTGCACGTCTTCGGCGGCGCGCGCCATGTCCCAGCCGGGCTCGAACTCTAACGCGATAACCGCGCGCCCCTCGCTCGACGACGCGCCCGAGGTTTCGATGCCTTCAACCGCCAACAGGGCCGGTTCCAATACCTGTACAATGGCCGCATCGACATCTTCGGCCCCCGCGCCATCCCATGTGACGCGCACGGTGACATTGTCCAGAACCACATCGGGGAAAAACTGCGCCCGCATATTCGGCGTGGCCAAAAGGCCAGCGGCGATCAGGATCACCAGAACCAGATTGGCCAATGTCGGGTGGCGGGTGAAATAGCTCAGAATACCGCCCGCTGCCTTGGGAACTCCGCGCGCCATGGCTTAGCCCCCCATCCGGGATTCGATCCGTTCCACCATGCGTGCCGGCACTTGGGGTTTGTCGAGCTGCCCCAGAATGCGCGTTTTGGCCTCTTGCGGCATACGATTATTGGCCTCGACAAAGGCGCGGATCTTGGCGCGGCGTTCCTCGGACAATTCCAGCATTTCCGGTTCTTCACTGGCCACCGCATCACCTGACCGGCGCAGTGGTTTCACCTTGATCCCGGCCCCCAAAAGCGGTGTGCGTTCGGCCACTACCTCGCGCCCATCCAGCCCGCGCGCGCGGATCAAAACCTCATCGCCCTGACGGCGCAGCAGCTCAGTCTGAACAACTTCCAACCGGTCATCTTCGCCAATGACCAAGACCTCTGATGCCGCATTCAACGCCGCCGCAGGCAGGCGCGCCACACGGCGCAATTCCGGTTCATCCAGCTGAACAGTGACAAAATCACCCGGTTTGAACCCGCGCGGCGTTTCCAGCTCAGCAAACAGCAACCGCCCGGTCTGCCCTTCGCCGACCGCCGCGCCTTCGCGGCTCAGCTTGCCCTTGGTGGTGATATTGGTGCCAAATACATCCAGCGTGACAGTGACAGGGGTTTCCTTGATCTGCCCTGACTCGTTCAGCAACCGGGCATATTGCTGGGTCGAAACGCGAAAGGCGACCTCAAGCAGGTCCGGGTCCACCAGTTGCGCCAGCTTTTCATTGGCCGACACCAGGCGCCCGGCGACAACCGTCACCTCAGACAAGGTGCCGGAAAACTCGGCGCGAATTTCTGTATCGTCCAGCAGGCGCTGGGCCTCGTCCTGGGCGATCTCAATGCGCCGCAGGCTGGTGGCCGCCTGATCAATGCGCGCCTTAGCCACGGCGACAGCGCGGCGATGGGTCAAAACCGCCTGTTTCGCAGATGACAGCGCCAGTTCGGCGGTTTCCACCGCCGCCGCCGTCCCGACATTGCGGTCGCGCAGATCTTGCTGACGCTTCAACGCCTGTTCGCGCAATCCCACCTGTTCGCGCGCCGCTTCCAGCTCATCCTGCGCCAGCCCAAGCGCGCGAATGGCTTCGCGCTCTTCCGCTTCGGCATCCAACCGGTCGCTTTCAGTGCGATCAAAAGCCGATTGCGCATTGGCCGGGTCCACCTGCGCCAAAAGCTGGCCCGCCTGCACGCGCCCACCCTCGACAAAGCCGGGATCAAGCGAAACCAGCGCCCCGCCTGTCGCCGCGCGCAATTCCAGAGAGCGGAGGCTGAGTATCTCGCCAAAGGCCGACAATTGCGGCGTCACCGGGCCAAACTGCGCCGGGATAACATTGACCGCAAAGACCCGTTCCCGCGCCGGGCGCGATCGTTGCTCTTCATTCATGCGGGCCTGAACGGCGTCGCGCACCAATATCCCCGCATAGGCCAACAGACCCAAGGCGAGCGACATCAGAAACAGGCCCGTCAGGCTTTTGCGCAGAAACCGCATGGCTTCCCTTTCTGCGAATGAACGTCTTAAATGTAGCGGCTGGCCATGAAAAACCAAGCGGCGATGGGGCTTATACGTGGCTCACCGCTACTTCCGTCGCAAATGTTCGTCGAGTCGGGGGAAAATTTCGACAAAATTGCAAGGGCGGTGGCGGTAATCCAACTGCCACTTCAAAATTTCGTCCCAGGCGTCCTTGCAGGCACCGGGGCTGCCGGGCAGGGCAAAGAGATACGTGCCGCCCGCAACACCACCCGTGGCGCGGCTTTGAACGGCCGAGGTGCCGATCTTGTTCATCGACACAATGGTAAAGACGGTGGCAAAGGCCTCGATCTCTTTTTCATAGACATCGCGATGGGCCTCAACCGTCACATCACGCCCGGTCAGCCCGGTGCCGCCGGTCGAGATGATCACGTCAATCTCTTTATCCGCGATCCAATCGCGCAGCTGCGCCGAGATCATATCCCGTTCGTCCTGCACAATCTTGCGATCCGCCAGATGATGCCCGGCCTCGGTGATCCGCGCCACCAAGGTATCGCCTGATCGATCCTCGGACAATTGACGCGTGTCGCTGACCGTCAAAACGGCGATACGTACGGGGATAAACTCTTTGTTTTCGTCGATACGCGACATGGGATCCTCGTTTGGCGGATGTCTTGCCCAACCCTCTCCTTGGCCGCGCCGGATTGCAATGCGACCGATGGGGCAATCACCCCGAAACACACGCAGTTTTGTACCGATTGCCCTGACATGGCGCAGCGAAAACCCGTCAATTCGAGCGACAGGCCCCACCATCCCTTGACTTTAGCGCCCACAAGCGGTGTATCGGCCAAGACTTGAAAACATGGCCGTCCACACAGACGCCGCCGCACGATCAAACGACATCCGCCCGAAGGGATCAAACAGATGCACGCCTATCGCAGCCATACCTGCGCCGACCTGACCAAAGCCAATGTCGGTGACACCGTCCGCCTTTCCGGCTGGGTGCACCGGATCCGGGATCACGGCGGCGTTCTCTTTATCGATTTGCGCGACACTTATGGCATCACCCAGGTCATCGCCGATGGCGACAGCCCGGTCTTTGCCGAGCTGGAAAAGGTGCGCTCTGAGTGGTGTATCCGCATCGATGGCAATGTGCTGGCGCGTGACGAAAGCCTTGTGAACCCGAACCTGCCCACCGGCGAGATCGAAGTCTTTGTGCGCGACCTCGAAGTGCTGGGTGCCGCCAATGAGCTGCCGCTCATGGTGTTCGGTGATCAGGAATATCCCGAGGAAACGCGCCTGAAATATCGCTATCTCGACCTGCGTCGCGACGTCATGCAGAAATCCATGACGCTGCGCTCCGACGTTGTCGCCTCTATGCGCAAACGCATGTGGGATCTGAACTTCCGCGAATTTCAGACCCCGATCATCACCGCCTCATCGCCCGAAGGCGCGCGCGACTTCCTCGTGCCCTCGCGTCTGCATCCGGGCAAGTTCTATGCCCTGCCACAGGCCCCGCAGCAGTTCAAACAGCTGATCATGGTTTCGGGCTTTGACAAATACTTCCAGATCGCGCCCTGTTTCCGCGATGAAGACCCGCGCGCTGATCGCTCGCCCACCGATTTCTACCAGCTCGACATGGAAATGTCCTTTGTCACCCAGCAGGATATCTTTGACACCATCTCGCCCGTGCTGGCCGGTGTGTTCGAAGAATTCGGTGGCGGTCGCAAGGTTGACGCCCCGCAGGACTGGCCGCAGATCTCTTATCGCGATGCCGCCAAATGGTATGGCAGCGACAAGCCCGATCTGCGCAACCCGATCAAGATGCAGGATTGTTCCGAACATTTCCGCGGTTCCGGCTTTGCCATCTTTGCCAAGCTGCTGGAACAAGAAGGCACCGAAGTCCGCGCCATTCCCGCGCCCACCGGTGGTGGCCGCAAATTCTGTGACCGTATGAACAAATTCGCCCAAGGCGAAGGCCTGCCGGGCATGGGCTACATCTTCTGGCGCGACAAGACCGCCGACAGCGTCGCACAAGAGCTGGGCATTTCCGTCAAAGAAGCGCAGGCCAAGATGAAGGCAGGCGAGGTCGAAACCGGCATGGAAGCCGCCGGTCCGCTGGCCAAAAACATCGGCCCCGAGCGCACCGAAGCCATCCGCCAGCAGCTTGGCCTGGGCGTCGGCGACGCGGCCTTCTTCCTAGGTGGCAAGCCAAAGTCGTTTGAGAAAATCGCAGGCAAGGCCCGTGATGTCATCGGCACCGAGCTGAACCTGATCGACAAAGATCGCTTTGCCTTTGCCTGGATCGTCGATTTCCCGATCTACGAACAAGACGAAGAAAGCGGCGCGATTGATTTCGAGCACAACCCGTTCTCGATGCCGCAAGGCGGAGAAGAGGCGCTGAACGGCGATCCGCTCGACGTGCTCGGCTACCAGTATGACCTGGCCTGTAACGGTTACGAACTGGTCTCGGGCGCGATCCGGAACCACAAGCCGGAAATCATGTTCAAAGCCTTTGAAATTGCGGGCTATGGCAAGGACGAGGTCGAAAAACGCTTTGGTGCCTTGGTCAACGCATTCCAATACGGTGCCCCGCCCCACGGTGGCTGTGCCGCAGGGATCGACCGTATCGTGATGCTGCTGGCCGACCAGCAAAACATCCGCGAAGTCATGATGTTCCCGATGAACCAGCGCGCCGAAGACCTGATGATGAACGCGCCCAGCGATCCTCAGCCTGAACAGTTGATGGAACTGGGCCTGCGCGTCATTCCGCAAGACTAGGGTCCTATCCCAAAGAGCAAACTCTTGCTGACAAAACAAAGGCCGGTGCATATGCGCTGGCCTTTTTGCTATGCTGGCCGCAAAAGAGCATTTGCAGGCTGACCATGTCCTTTGATCCACATCTCGCCGAATTCCGCTTTGGCCACGGGCTGTCGCCCGACATTGCGCCCCCTCAAGGCGTGGGTGAAATGCTGCGCGGTCTGACAGATACCGATGATATGGCTGAACGGTTCGAGATTGAGCCCTTTCCAGTCTTTCGCCAACGCATGATGCAGCGTGAAAGCCTGCAAAAGCAGTTCAAGAAACTGCGCGGCACCGACGAAGGCAAAGCCCTGCAAAAGCAGATCAAGCTATTGAAAAAGGACGCGCGGCAGGATCATTACCTTTGGATGACGGCGCAGATCCTGCGCGCCACCCATTCCCAAACGCCGTTTCGCGAACGTCTGCAGGGGTTCTGGGCCGATCATTTTACCACGGCGGGCAAGGCCGGGATCGCACGGCGCGGGGTGTCTCCCTATATCGAAACCACCATTCGCCCGCATATGAGTGGCAAGTTCGAGGACATGCTGATCGCCGCCGTGACCCATCCATTGATGGTGCATTACCTCGATCAGGAACGCTCTGCCGGGCCGAATTCGATCCGGGCGCAGAAAAAGCCGGGCAAATACGGGCTGAACGAAAACCTCGCCCGCGAAATTCTCGAGCTGCACACGCTGGGGGTTGGCGGGCCTTACACCCAAAACGATGTGCGCGAATTGGCCGAGCTGCTGACCGGGCTGACCTTCAAGATCAATCAAGGCCGTCATTTTCAGAAAGCTCTGGCTGAACCGGGCGCTGAAACGGTGCTGGGCAAATCCTATGGCGGAGGTCAGCCCCATATCCGCGACATCGAGGCGGTGTTGCGTGACCTTGCCCGCCACCCCGCCACCGCCCGCCATCTGGCGACCAAACTGGCGGTTCATTTCGTGTCGGATCAGCCCGACCCGGACCTGATCGGCGCGGTTGAAACCGCATGGCGCGACAGCGATGGGGACCTGAGCGAGGTCTATCGCGCTTTGCTGTCCCACCCGGCCGCCTGGGATCCGTCGGTAAGCAATTTCAAACAGCCCTTTGATTTCATCTGCTCTGCCGCACGCGCCTTGGCGGTTCATCCCCGCGCCATTGGCAACCTGTCCGAAAAACACGCCCGCCAGCGACTGTTCGAACCTTTGGCGCTGATGGGGCATATCTGGCAAAAACCCTCAGGCCCCGATGGGCTGGCCGAAGAGGACGCTGCCTGGATCACCCCGCAAGGCATGGCCGTGCGGCTGCAATGGGCGGTGATCGTGCCGCGGCTCTTGGTCGGGCAACTGCCTGACCCGCGGGACTTTGTCGATACCGCCCTAGGCCCGCGCGCGGATGAGACCATCCGCTTTGCCGCCGCCGCCGCCGAAAGCCGGGCCGAGGGTGTCGGCCTCGTGCTGATTTCGCCAGCCTTTCAAAGGAGATAAGCCATGGATCGCCGCAGCTTTCTGACCCGTTCCGCCGCCCTTGGCTGTTCGCTGGCCGCCAGCCCGCTGCTGACTCCGGTCAGCTTTGCCTCCGCTCCGGGCGACAATCGCCTGATCGTCATTGTTCTACGTGGTGGCATGGATGGGCTGGGCGTTTTGGCCCCTTATGGCGATCCCTCTTACAACGCGCTGCGCGGCGCGCCGGATTTGGGCGCCGAGGGCTTTGTCGATCTGGATGGTTTCTTTGCCATGCATGGCGCGCTCCGCCCTCTGGCCCCGCTTTGGCAGGATGGGCAGCTTGGCTTTGTCCATGCTGTCTCGACGCCCTATCGCGACAAGCGCAGCCATTTTGACGGTCAGGACCTGCTCGAGGCCGGGGGCGCCGATCTCAAATCCGGCCTGGCGCGGGATGGCTGGCTGAACCGCGCCATGGGCCATATGCCGGGACAAAGCGCTGATCTTGCCTATGCCATTGGCAGCGATGCCATGGCGATTCTAGACGGTGATATGCCCGTGACCCGCTGGTCCCCGGATGTTGACCTGGCCCTTAGTCCACAAGCCATCCGCTTGGCGCAATTGGTGATGGAAAAAGACCCGGCCATGTCCGCTGCGCTGGCGGATGCGTTCCAATTGGCGGGCTCTGATGGTGATGGCGTTGCGGTGCAGGGCACTGTGGATGACATGATGGCGATGCTTCAAGACAACATGACCGCGCGGCGCAGCTCGCGTTACGAAGTGCGGCTGGCCAAATTTGCCGCGCAACGTCTGCGCAAAGACGCCCGCATTGCGAGTTTTTCGCTGAACGGATGGGACACCCACGCGCAACAGACCCGCTTGCTCGACCGCTCCTTGGCGACCCTGTCCGATGTCATCCTGACCCTGAAAGAGGAACTGAAAGGCTCCGCCTGGCAGCGCACGGCGATTGTTGCGATGACGGAATTTGGCCGCACGGCGCGGTTCAACGGCACCAAAGGCACCGATCACGGAACCGGAGGCGCGATGATCCTGGCCGGGGGGGCGATACGGGGTGGTCAGGTCTGGGCCGATTGGCCGGGCCTGAGCGAAGACGCCCTGTTCCAGCGCCGTGACCTGATGCCAACGCGCGACCTCAGGGCCTATTCGGGCTGGTTGCTAAGGGGCTTGTTTGGCCTGTCTTCAGCTGCGGTTCAACAGGATATCTTTCCGCAGCTGGAGCTTGGAGCAGACCCGCAATTGCTATTGTAACTCTCTAAATCGCGATCTGATTGGCCATGCGATCCTGAACCAGGGCCGCGACCTTGGCCAGATCGGATTGCAGCGGTTTGCCGGTTTGGCGCGCCTCAGCCAGATCCTCAGCCGCCTTTTGCAAGACACCATCGCCCGCACTGCGCGCCACACCTGTCAGGAACTGCGTCACATAGGCGAGCGAGCGATCATCCTCGCGGTCATCCAGCACATCCGCCGCATGGGCCATATCATCCTTATAGGCCAGCGGGTCAGGCAGGATCGGATCATCACTGACCAAACGCGGGCCATTGGGCTGACGTTCCACCGGCAGGGCAGAGATAATCGCATTCTGAAAGGCCACCACCGAGGAAATCGGCTTGGCCAGGAACCCATCCGCCCCGGCAGCCAGCGCCACCTCTTCGGAAAAACTGTCGCCACTGGTGCCAAGGATCACATCAACGCGGGGCGTTGTGACCGAAAGTTCCGAGATCAGCTCAGCCCCGGACCCATCCGGCAGACCCAGATCAATGATCACCACACTGGGGCGATAGACCTGCAAATGACGGCGCGCGGATTTCAGGCAATCGGCCCGGCGAATACGCGCCCCAGATCGCAAACAAAGCAAGCGCATGGCATCACAGGCAAAACGGCTGTCTTCCACCACCAGAATGGTCAGCCCCAGCAATGGCCGCGTGGCGGTTGGCCGTAAATGTGTACTCATTAGGTCATCGTCATCCATGATCCCCTCCAAGGTTAGCGAGTCGTTACACAGGATTCCCTCAGGGTGGTGAACAAGCGGTTAAAGGCCGCAGGTTTCACCCACGCGCTTGCCCCTCTTGTGGCAGCCGGGCCATAACCCGCGATGACGACAGGACAGGAGGAAGATCATGATCGGACGTTTGAATCACGTCGCCATCGCCGTGCCGGATCTGGAGGCCGCGGCTGACCAATATCGCAACGCTTTGGGGGCCAAGGTCGGCGCGCCTCAGGACGAACCCGATCACGGCGTGACCGTGATCTTTATCGAATTGCCCAACACCAAGATCGAATTGCTCTACCCGCTGGGCGAAAACTCTCCGATCCAGGGGTTTCTGGACAAGAACCCATCGGGTGGCATTCACCATGTCTGCTATGAGGTCGATGACATCATCGCGGCCCGTGATCACCTGAAAGAAACCGGCGCGCGCGTTTTGGGTACCGGAGAGCCAAAGATTGGCGCACATGGCAAGCCTGTGCTCTTCCTGCATCCCAAAGACTTTAACGGCTGCCTCGTGGAGCTGGAGCAGGTCTGATGGGCATTGTCTCGGGTCTGGTTCTCTACGCGGTGATCTGGTTTTTGACCTTTCTGGTCGTGATCCCGATCCGCCTGAAAACCCAAGGGGATGTGGGCGAGGTCGTGCCCGGAACCCATGCGGGCAGCCCAGCGGTTCACAACCTCAAACGCAAGGCCTGGATCACCACCGGGCTTGCTTTGGTGGTTTGGGGGATCATCGCGGCGATCATCCTGACGGAAACCATCACGGTCGACGACATCGCCAAATGGACCAGCTTTGAAACCAGCGCTGAGTGACTGAATTTGGTGATATTGGAGTACAGTGCGTGTACCCACGCCCGGCCTTGGGCCGGGCAGCCTCGTGCAAAAAAGCGCAAAACGACCGCAATCATCATGAACAGAGCTGCGCAATTGCCTGTCCGTTCATATTCTCGTACGCGGAACATTTTCTGGATCAAGCTTTAGCCTGATAAGCAAAGGCCTGTCGCGGGCCTCAATTGCCATGTTGGCGACTTCCAGATCTTTGGCGGGGCAGATCAGGTAGAGGTTGAGTCATTTTGGAACCTCCAAGTTCTGCGACGTGTGACAAGGGACAATGAGTTACGCCACGGGTGCGTCTCGCCAGGCAACTATTTCACTGACTGAGATTCGAGACCGTCCAAGTGCCGCCCGGATCATCGGGGCTGCCGATTGTGCAGTCGATACGGAATTTACCGGAATTGTCCTCAGCAACCTTTAGGGTGGTCCAACCGCTGTCAGATGCTCCATCCAAAAGCCCTTCGGCAACGCTCATGATCAAAGCAAGCGGTATCTTTTCAGGCCAGGCGGAAATGGTCTGCGTGGGTTGCAAAGCAAGCGTCTCAAGCCGTTCTACGTCCATACGCGGTAGCATGCCCAAGGGTTGGCTTGGGGAAATAAAGACATCCATAACATGCACGTGACAGGTGAAGCGGCCTTGCGCATTGGGCTTCGGTCGTGTGTTAGTTGACGTAAAGCCCCGTCACCCCTGGCCCCAACAAGGCGGGCGTGTTGGGCATGGTGCGGGCGATGGCCACCGGTCCAAAGAGACCTTCCAGAGATGCAATCGTGACCCCGGCGGCAATGCCGAAGATCAGCTTGCCAGACAGGTCTACGTCCATTTGTTTTGCCAGCCGGTCCCGCCGATCCGCGTTCGGATCAAGGGCCGTGATCCGGGAGGGTGCCCACCCGCTGGCGATCATGCCGGCAATGATGGCCGCCGCCATGTTGCCGCCGCCGGTGAATACGATCTTGTCCATGGCTCAGAAACTCGTGATGACGGTTGCGCCGATGGACTGGAATTTGTCCATGTTCATCAGGGCCTCGGGGGCGTCGTCAATGCTGATCTTGACGCCAACCAGCCGGGCCGGGTCCAGCTTGCCGCTCTCGACCATATCGAGCATTGCGCCATAGCGATGCGCCTGCATCCCGTGGGAGCCAAGAAGTTCGATCTCTTGCCCCACGATCTTGGGCATCGGCACCGCAGGGGCCGCGTGATCGCCCAGCATCAGACCGATCTGAATGTGCTTGCCGCGTGGGCGCAGGCAGAGGATCGAATTGGTCATGGTCGCCGGATGGCCCAGAGCGTCCAAGGACACATGCGCACCGCCCTTGGTGATCTCTTTGATCGCCTCGACCACGTCGCCCTTGCCATCAATGGCCGCAACCGCGCCAAGCTCTTTGGCCAGCGCAAGCTTGGCAGGGTCCAGATCAATACCAATGACATTCGCCCCCGCCGCGCTGGCGATCATCACCGCCGACAGGCCGACGCCACCGCAGCCATGCACGGCCACCCACTGGCCAGCGCTGACCTTGCCTTGGTCGATCACCGCGCGGAACGATGTGGCGAACCGGCAGCCCAGGCTGGCAGCGGTGGCAAAGTCCATTGTCTCGGGCAAGGCGACCACGTTCAGGTCAGCCTGATGGATCGGCACATATTCCGCAAAGCTGCCCCAATGGGTAAAGCCCGGCTGTTCCTGATGCAGGCAGGTTTGCTGGTTGCCCGTGTGGCATTCGCTACAGGATCCACAGCCGCAGATGAAGGGCACGGTGACCCGATCACCAACCTGCCAGTTCTTCACATCCTTGCCGATGGCTTCGATCACTCCGGCCAGCTCGTGGCCGGGGATATGCGGGAGGTCAATGTCACTGTCATGCCCCATCCAACCATGCCAATCGCTGCGGCACACACCGGTGGCCTCGACCTTTAGAACAACCCCATGTGGCTCTGGGGTCGGGTCTGCGAAGCTCACCACCTTGGGGGCTTCTTGGAATTTCTCGAACAGGACGGCTTTCATGGCAGGGTCTTTCGGTTGCAGAGACGGATTGAGTGAAAACTACCAATAGGTGGTGAAATTGCTTTGATATTCTGCCCCAGTTTGTAAATATTTGGGGCATAAACCCCTCTTCATCAGTTATTTTTGAGGGCAGTCTTCCCTTGTCAGGCATCGACACAGTCAACGCACAGATTCTCGAACTGCTTCAAAGCGACGGGCGAGGATGATTTCCTGCTGATCGTGGTCGCCCGCGATCTGGACGACTACAGTGCCTTTGTCGACACCACCTTGCGGCGTCTGCCGGGTGTCACCAGCATTCGCTGGAACCTGTCACTCAAAGAGATGAAGGCATCGAGCAAGCTGCCAGTTCGTGTCGCAGAGGGCTAATCAATACTTCACTCTGTCAGCGGGCAATCGCGCGAACGCACCGAAAGGCAGCTCTGTTCCATGGCGCTTAGTGTGTTTCATGAGCAGGGAAAGCGCGGTTTCGGCTCGGGTAAAATCGACAACCTTGAACGACCGGTTTGACGACTTGCACCGCATCGCAAAAAAAACAGACCTGCCGCTGATGCAAGCGAATGCTGCATCAGCTAGGTGTTCTCCATATGCCAGCTGTTGGCAAGATCTGACAGAGCGTAGTCGTCAACCAAATCTTTGACCACATGTTTGGTGACATTGGAAATATTCTTCTCAGTGATTTTTGCTTTGACTGACCAAGAAGCGGCAGCCCCGGCCGCAGCCCGCTGGTGATCAGTGTCATCAGATGCAATGCGCGCGCGCGGTATAGCGGTCCTCTGAAATGCGTTTTTTCAGGCTCAGGTACACTTGAATAGCAAGAGTGGCTTGCGACTTTAGTTGTTCGACCGGTGTGTTTTCGAAACTGCTTCCGAAATTCTCATGAAATGGCGAGCCGTGGAGGACTCGAACCCCCGACCTGAGAATTAGAAGTTCCCTGCTCTAATCCAGCTGAGCTAACGGCCCACTCTAGCCATGGGTGTATCAGTCAATTCCGGCACCTTGTCAACTTGCTTGCCCGGGCGGCGACACGCTCGAAAACTCCCTCTTGCTAAGGGCATTGCGCGGGTCCAAGCTGCGCGAAAATGAGGGGTGATCATGACCAAAGACATCGCTGAAAGCCTGTGGCACGAGACCGCCGTGCAATCCATCACGGCCCCCGCTTTGGCGGGTCAGGTTATGGCGGATCTTGTGGTGATTGGCGGTGGGTATACCGGGCTTTCTGCGGCTTTGCACGCCGCTGAGGCCGGGCTATCGGTGCGCCTGCTTGAGGCCGGAGTGATTGGTGGAGGCGGTTCAGGGCGCAATGTCGGTCTGGTCAATGCCGGGCTCTGGCTGCCCCCGGACAAGATCACCGCAAAACTAGGCAAGGAACCGGGGGAAAAGCTGATCAAGCTGTTGGGGCAGGCCCCGGATCTGGTCTTTGGCCTGATCGACAGACATGACATGGCCTGTGAACCGGTGCGCAATGGCACCCTGCATTGCGCCCATGCGCCGTCCGGCATGGCGGACCTGGAGAACAGGTGTGCTCAGGCCAGCGCCCGCAACGCGCCGGTTCAGCTTTTGGGGGTCGAGGAAACCCGGGCGAGGGTCGGCTCTGACACGGTTTTTGGTGGGCTGTTTGATCCGCGCGCAGGCACGATCCAACCGCTGGCCTATGCGCGCGGTCTGGCCCTTGCGGCGCAGGCGGGCGGAGCGGTGTTGCACGAGAACAGCGCAGCGCTCAGCATCGCGAAAACCGGCGCTGGCTGGCAGGTGAAAACCGCGCAGGGCGAGGTTACTGCGCGACATATGATTGTGGCGACCAACGCCTATGCCTTGCCGATCTCTGGCCTACCATCACCCAAAACCATCCCGGTGCATTATTTCCAGGCCGCAACCGCGCCCCTGTCAGCCACAGAGCAGACCCAGATCCTGCCGGGTCGCGAAGGGTGCTGGGACACGGCGCTGGTCATGTCCTCCTGGCGGCTGGACGCGGCGGGTCGTTTGATCATCGGGGCGATGGGGCAACTGGATCATCCCGGTGCCGGCGTGCATCTGGCCTGGCTGCGCCGCAAACTGGCCAAGCTTTTCCCGGCTTTGGCCGAGAAACCGCTGACCCATACCTGGTTCGGGCGCATCGCCATGACCGAAGAATACATGCCCAAAATCCTGCAACCCGATCCATCGGCGCTGATCTGCTTTGGTTATTCCGGTCGCGGCATTGGGCCGGGCACTGTGTTTGGCAAGGCCATGGCCGAGGCGCTGATCACGCAGGATGTGACCGTGCTGCCCCGCGCGCCGTCGGCTGACCACAACATCACCTTCCCCGGCCTGCGCCAAGTCTATTACGAGACCGGCGCGACCCTGACCCACTTGGTCAAGGATCGCGTTTAGGATCACGATGCTAGGGTCATACCGACCGTGTGATCCCACCATCCACGCGGATGTTTTGCCCGGTGATATAGGCCCCACCCTCTGAGGCGAGAAAGGTCACGGTCGCGGCGATTTCTTCGTAAGACCGGCCATAGCGCCCCAAGGGGATCTGGCTGCGGAACTCCTCTTTTTCAGGCAGGCTGTCGATAAATCCGGGCAGGACATTGTTCATGCGCACATTGTCGGCAGCATGGGCATCGGCGAACAGTTTTGTGTAGCTCGCCAGACCCGCCCGCATCACCGCCGAGGTCGGAAAGACCGGGCTGGGCTCAAAGGCGGCAAAGGTCGAGATATTGATGATCGCGCCTGACTTTTGCGCAATCATGTGTGGCGTGACCAGCCGCGTGGCGCGCACGGCGTTGAGGAAATAGACCTCCATCGCGTGATGCCAATCCTCATCGCTGATCTCAAGGATCGGCGCGCGCGGACCATGCCCGGCTGAGTTGACCAGCACGTCAATCCGTCCCCAACGCTCCATTGTGGCATCCACCAGTTTGTCCAGATCCTCAACGGATTGATTGGACCCGGTCACGCCAATCCCGCCCAGCTCTTGGGCCAGTGCCTCGCCTTTGCCGGACGAGGACAGGATCGCCACTTGAAACCCCTCCGCCGCAAGCCGCCTTGCGCTGTCCGCCCCCATGCCGCTGCCGCCTGCTGTGACAATAGCTGTTTTGATGTCTGCCATGATCTTGATCCGTGTCTCTGATGTTTCTCTGCATTATTTCCTTGATTTCATCAGCCAGCCAATCAAATCTCCTGCCACTACCCAGTAGAAAATCTATCGTTACTTGGGCTCGTATATGCGCAATCTTCCACCCCTCAACGCCCTCAAAGCTTTTGAAGCCTCGGGGCGTCATCTGAACTTTCGCATGGCCGCCGAAGAGCTTGGGGTGACGCAGGGCGCGGTGGCCCAGCAGGTGCGCACTTTGGAATCGCGTCTCAAGGTGCAACTCTTTGATCGCCACGCGCGCGGGTTGACCTTGACCGATGCGGGGCGACGGTTCTTACCGTCGCTCACCCAGGCTTTTGACCTGATCGCCGAGGCCAGTCAGGATCTGGCACCGGGCAATTTGACCGCCACCATCAGCACGACGCCTTCCTTTGCGACCCGCTGGTTGGTGCCGCGACTTGGTGCGTTGACCGCAGACCTCCCTGATCTTCAGGTCCGTTTTGATGCCTCAAACAGTTTGGCGAATTTCCAGACTGACGGGGTCGATATTGCCATTCGACAGGGCAGGCCGCCTTTTGTCGGGCTTGATCATGATCTGCTCTTTGGGGCCGAGCTGATCGCGGTCTGTCATCCCGACCTGCCAAACAAGGACGCCCCGCTGTCTCAACCGCAGGATTTGCAGGCGCATACCTTGTTACAGGACGCTCATGGACAATGGCCGCTGTTTTTATCGTCGGTCTTTGGGGATCACGTTCCGTCGATCAAGATGACCCGTTTCAGCCAGACATCCCTGACGATTGATGCAGCTTTGGCCGGGCAGGGGGTGGCGCTGACCAATCGGGCATTTGTGACGAATGATCTGGAAAACGGCCGTTTGATTCAACCATTTGAGCATAAAACCGTCACCCAGGACGCCTTCTATTTTGTTGCCCCGCGCCGCCCAAGACAGCCCAAAATTGTTGCCTCTCTACGGGCCTGGTTTTTGAGTCAGATTTAAACCAACCTCAAAAATACCTTTTTAAATTAACGGCATAGAGCGCCGCAAAGGCAACTTTTTCGGGCATCCCATTGACTATTGTCAAGTCGGGACTCAGCCGACAGGCGCATCTTCCGCTTGCCTCACCAAGCAAACGGAGAGTGATTATGTCACTTGGAATCACCCATAAGAAAGTCCGCGGCGCGCTAGGGGCAGGTTTTGCCATGATCCTAAGCAGCGTCGCTATGCCCGCATTCGCCGAAGGCCCCACCCTGAGCGAGGAAGCCTTTGAAGCCTCCAAGCAGCTCTATTTTGAGCGCTGCGCCGGGTGCCACGGTGTGCTGCGCAAAGGTGCAACCGGTAAAAGCCTGGAACCCATCGTCAAGAAAAAGAATGCCGACGGGACCATCACCGAATCCGGCACGCTGAAGCTTGGTCAGGAACGCCTCGAAAAAATCATCTCTTGGGGGACCGAAGGCGGCATGAACAACTTCTCGGACATCATGACCGAGCAGGAAATCAAGGACATGGCGACCTACATCATGATGGATCCGCCCAAGCCGCCAGAAATGTCGCTTGAGCAGATGCGCCAGACCCGCAAGGTCTATGTCGAAGAAGCAGACTACCCAACCGAGCCGCTGCATGGCCGCAACTGGGAAAACTTCTTTGTCGTTATCGAACGTGATGTGGGCAAAGTGGCCGTAATCGACGGCGATACCAAAGAAGTTCTAGCCCATATTCCAACCGGTTACGCAGTGCACGTGCTGAAAGCGTCCGAGCACCACAAACTGGAAGAGCCTGAAAACCCAGGCCGTTTCTGGTACACTATGGGCCGCGACGGCAAGATGACCAAAATCGACCTCTGGCAGACCCCAGACAAGATGTTGGTGTCCGAAGTGTCCATCGGCTATGACGCCCGGGACGTGGCTGTGTCCGGCGACGGTAAATATGTCATCGGCGGTGCCTACTGGCCTCCACACTTTGCCATTGTTGATGCCCACACCATGGAGCCGCTCAAAGTTGTTTCCACACGCGGTGTGAACGTTGACGGTGACTATGTCGAAGAAGCCCGCGTTGCGGCGATCTACACCACACCTAACGAACCAACCTGGATCGTTGCGGTGAAAGAGCTGGGTCAGCTGTGGCAGGTCGACTATTCCGACCTCGACAACCTGCGCATTGACAAGATCAATTCGGCCAAGTTCCTGCATGATGGCTTCTTTGATCCGACAGGTCGCTACTTCCAGATCGCTGCCAACGCATCGAACAAAATGGTTGTTGTCGACACCAAAGATCACAAGCTCGAAGCGATGATCGACACCGCGCCTCTGCCACACCCTGGCCCTGGTGCAAACTGGAATGACCCGAATTGTGGTCCGGTTGCCGGGACAACCCACTTGGGCGAAGGCACTGTGACTGTCTGGGGCAACGACCCGGAAGGCCACCCAGACTCGGCATGGAAGACTTGCTACGAAGTTGAAACCGATGGCGCGGGCCTGTTCATCCGGACACACCCGAACTCTGATTACATCTGGGCTGACCAGACCAAGCACCCCGAACTGGACGTGCAGCAATCTGTTCAGGTTATCTCGAAAGAGACCGGTGAGATCGTGAAAACCATCCAGGTGACCGAAGGCGACGGCAACGTTGCTGTTCACTTCGAATTCAACAAAGACGGCACCGAGGTTTGGGTCTCCAAATGGAACCGGGCGACCTCGAAAGAGCCAAATGGTGAAATGGTCATCTACGACGCCAAGACCCTCGAAGAGATTGGTCGCGTCAAAGGTCTCTATGCACCGACCGGCAAGTTCAACGTCTACAACCGTTCGAACCACGTCACATAACGTGACTGTCTGACGACACCCAAGAGGGCGGGCCACGCGCCCGCCCTCACCCTTTCTCCCCACCCGTCGGGCACCCGCCGACATTCAGCCAATTCAACGGAGTCAGACCATGACCGACAGCAACGGTTCTGAAACCAAAAAGCCGATCTGGCGGCGGTATTTCCTCTTTGGAATGCCCATCGCCGGGGTAGCCGGTGCCTTTGCCGCCGGGATCATCTTTTGGGGCGGGTTCAACACCGCCATGGAAGCCACGAACACCATGCCCTTCTGCGTGTCCTGTCACGAGATGGGCGATTATGTTTATTCCGAATATGAGGGCACGATTCACGATGTGAACCGCTCTGGCGTCGGGGCGGTCTGTTCTGACTGTCACGTGCCCAAGGACTGGACCCACAAGCTGATCCGCAAGATCAAAGCCTCGCGCGAGGTGTGGGGCAAGATCACCGGATCCATCTCAACGCCCGAGAAATTTGATGCCAAGCGTCTGCATCTGGCGATGAATGAATGGGAACGGATGAAGCGCACCGATTCCATCGAATGCCGCAACTGCCATGACTTCCAGTCGATGATGCCGGAATTCCAGAAACCGCGCGCCCGTCAGCAGCACTTGAACGCGATGAAAACAGGTCAGACCTGTATCGACTGCCACAAAGGCATCGCGCACCTCGATCTGCGTGACCGCGCGGATGAGGACTATCTCGCCACGCTCGAGGCCCCGAACCCGAAATTCATCCGCGACATCCCGCAGGCCTATCTTGATAGTCTCGCCCGCGTCGAAGCCAAAGAGGCCGAAGAAGCCGCCGCCACCAAGGCTGCCAAAGAGGCAGATCGCGCCAAATTGCTAGCTGCCGTTGACGCGGCGCGCGCCGATGAACGCGCCAAGGTCGAAGCCGAAATGGCCGGCAAGGTTGACGAAGCTGCTGCTGGTGGTGGTGTTGGCGACAATATCGACTGGGGTGCGGTTGCCGCCTCTGATCTGACTCTGTTCTACCCCGGCCAGGCCTCCTTTGAATGGGTACAGAACGGCAAAACCCATGGCGGGGCCCGTCCACTGACCAAGGGCGGCGATGCTTGCACCACCTGCCACGCCAAAGAGCTCGACGCGATTGGTAACAAGATTGTCGCCGGTGGCGGTGGCAAAAAGGATGAGTTGGAGCCCTCGGCCATTCCCGACAAACGCGGTGTGATCCCCGCCACCATCCAGGCTGCGCATGACGGCGACACCGTCTATTTCCGCCTGCAATGGGAAGAGGCTGGCCACAACCCTGCGCCCTTTGTAGAGGGGGGCAAGATGGACCCGGACAACCAGATCAAAGTGGCGATGATGATCACCGGCACCGGCATCGAAATGGGTGAACAGGTTGGCTGTTGGGCGACCTGCCACGCAGACAACACCTATATGCCCTTTGATCCGGGTGCCGATGCCATCGCGGCCAGCGGTGACGTGGCGGCCCAACTGGGCGCGACCACAACCATCACCAAATACCTGCCCGAATCCCGCACCAAGATCGAAATCAAAGGCCGCCGTGGCAAGGCGCAAGGGGGCTGGGACAAGCTCGCCACACCCGAGAATATCGAACAGTTCCTCAAGGACGGCACCTTTATGGATCTGATGCGCGTCTATGCCGATGGGTCTTCGGAAAACGGCTATCTACTGGATCGCCGTGTGCAAAATGATGGTGACATGGCGGCCTCTGCCGTGCTGGGGGCCGATGGGATGTGGACCGTGACCTTTGCCCGCAAACTGGCTTCGGATGCGCCCGGTGACATTCCGCTTGAGGCGGGCAAGACCTACACGGTCGGTTTTGCCATCCACGATGATTTTGCATCGGCGCGCTTCCACCACGTGACGCTGAACACCAGCCTCGCGCTGGATAATGCCGAGGCGATGATCAACGTTCAGGGCCAATAAACCCGATCAAACACCGCGATGCCCCAGTTCTGGGGCATCGTTTTTCGCGCAAAGGAGAATGCTATGAAACGGCTCCCCACCGCCCTTCTGACTCTGGCCGCCCTCGCCATGGCCCTCCCGGCCCAGGCGCGGAACAAGAAAGACCCGGCAGAAATCTGCGCCGAGGCTGAGACCCGATATCAGGAAATCTATGGCGCGCCCTCATCCGAGGCCGAGGGCGTCACCGTCGTCACGATGTATAAATACCAGTTCTGCCCGCGCGAGATCACCGTGCCCGTCGGCACGACCGTGCGCTGGGTCAATGTCGACAAACGCACCAGCCACTCGGTCAAAGTCGGCACAGACCCAGAAAGCGACCGCGCTTTCCCTGAGGAACACATCGAATTCACCTTCCTCCTCCCCGGCCCCCAAGACTATATCTGCGGCCCGCATTGGGAAAGCCATGACATGATCGGCATGGTCACAGTTACCGAATAACTCGATCCTCCAGACACGCTCAAAGCCAATCCCACCAGGTTCGCTCGCCCCAGGTTTCTTTGGGCCAAAAATATCCCGGGGTGAATTGATCCGTCAGGATCAAGAGGGGCAGCGCCCCTCCACCCCATTGACGCAGGGCGAGACCCGCAATTGGTCACAAATCCCCAGCCTTGACTTAAGTTAAGGAAAACCTGCCCCCCCTGCGCCACTTTTATCGCACCATAGCGGACAAGCCTCACCTGCTGCCGACACCCGAATCGTTGACTGGCGCGCATCCCGCGCCAGCAGGGCAGGTTTGACCGTTTGCCATAGCCATCCATTGGACAAGCGAGACGACACATGACCGGCAAAGTATCCCTGATTGGCGCAGGCCCTGGCGACCCGGAGCTTTTGACCCGCAAGGCCGAACGGCTTTTGCAAGAGGCCACATGCGTTGTCTATGACCGGCTGGTGTCTGACGAGATCGTCGCCATGGCCAATCCAGATGCCAAGATGATCTTTGTCGGCAAGATGCCGCAATGCCATCCCGTCACCCAGGACCGGATCAACGAGATTTTGGTCGAAGAGGCCCAGGCGGGCCAGCGCGTGGCGCGGCTCAAGGGCGGTGATCCTTTGATCTTTGGCCGCGGTTCGGAAGAGGCGGCCGTGTTGCGGGCGCAGGGCATTCCTGTCGAATATGTGCCCGGCATCACCGCCGCCCAAGGGGCATCGTCGATCTCGGGCGTGCCGCTCACCCATCGCGGGTTGGCCACCGGGGTGCAATATGTCACCGGCCACCGTCAGGCTGACAAAAAGCTGGATCTGGATTGGAAACGTCTCGCCAATCCAGACACCACGCTGGTGATCTATATGGGCGTCGCCAATATCGGCCAGATCGCTGTGGGCCTGATGACCGAAGGCCTGCCCGGCACAACCCCGGTCATGGCGATTTCCCGCGCCACCACCAGCCAAGAGCGCCGCATGACTTCCACCCTCGCCAAGGTCGCCCAGGATGCGCGCGAGGCCGAGCTGAAAGCGCCGACCTTGTTCATCATTGGCCAGGTCGTCTCTCTCTACGAGGCACAGGGCCTGCCGCTGGAGGATGACCGGAGAGAGGCCCATGCTTAGCCGTCCAGACCCCAATTTCGGAATTAAGAACCCAAAGCGCGAAGCAGGTTCGCTCCCGACCCCGAGGGCGGGTCTACGTCGGCTTTTCCCAGCCGTCGATCACGTGACCGCGCAAAATGAATTGCGAGGCTGCATCATTCGCACCCGCCCTGGGGGGCGGGGTCGGGTGCGAACCGGATCGCAGGCGATCCGGACCGATAAGCCGAACCGTTTCGCGCACATCGTCCTAACCAGCCTCATCCTGCTCTTCGCCCTCCTGACCACCCCCGCCTTGGCCAACCCGATCGACGCCAAAGCACTCGAACGCTTTGTTATTCAGGATTGCGGTTCGTGCCATGGGCTGACGCTCAAAGGCGGGCTTGGCCCCGATATCCGGCCGCAAAGCATCGAACATTACGACCCCGAGATCCTGCAATCCGTCATCCTTGACGGCGTTTCCGGCACGCCCATGCCCCCCTGGCGCCCGCTCCTCAGCGAGGCCGAAGCCGCCTGGATCGCCGATTACCTCCTCAAAGGAGAAGCACCATGAAACTCCTGTCCACCGTCTGCGCCATCTGTGCGCTTAGCACTGCGCTCTCCGCTGAAACCATCGCCACCGGCGACCTTGGCCTGGTGATCGAACGCGCCACCGGCTCGGTTCTTTTGGTCGATCAATCCGAACGCGCCGCGCTCGAGCGGATCACAGGGCTGGGCGACCTCTCCCATGCCTCCCTCGTCTACTCGTCAGATGAACGTTACGCCTATGTCTTTGGCCGCGATGGCGGCTTGACCAAGGTCGACATTGTTGACCGCAAAATCGCCAAACGCGTCGTTCAGGCTGGCAACTCCATCGGCGGCGCGATTTCCGACGATGGCACGCTGGTTGCCGTCTCCAATTACGAACCCGGCGGCGTGCGGATCTTTGATGCCGATACGCTTGATCTGGTCGCTGACATCCCCACTGACAGCAAAACCATCGGTCTTGTCGATGCGCCGGGCGGGCGGTTTGTCTTTACCATGTGGGATACGGGCGAGACCTGGATAGCCGACATGTCGAGCGGCCAAGCCGAAATCACCAAGATCGCCAATATGGGCGACCGCCCCTATGACGCTCTGATCACCGGTAATGGCCGCACCTATATCACCGGCTTGTTCGGCGAGGACGGGCTGACCGCGCTCGACCTCTGGGCCGACAAGCCTGAACCGATCCGCGTGCTGCCCAATTACGGCCGCGGGCAAGAGGAAATGCCGGTCTATAAAATGCCCCATCTGGAAGGCTGGGCGCATACCGGAGGCGAATTTGTCCTGCCCGCTGTTGGCCATCACGAGGTGCTTTGGATCGACGCAGAGACCTTGCAGGAAACCGGGCGGACCAAGACCTATGGCCAGCCGGTCTTTGCCATGGCGCGCCCCGATGGACGCCATGTCTGGGTGAACTTTGCCCATCCCAAGAATGATACCATTCAGGTCATCGACACGGTGACCAAACAGGTGGTGCATGAATTCAAACCCGGCCCGGCAGTGCTGCACATGGAATTCACCCCGCGTGGGCACGAAGTCTGGCTCAGCGTGCGAGACGCCGGAAAAGTCGCGGTCTACGACACGCAAAGCTTTGAAAAACTGCGCGAGATTGAGGCCGAAAGCCCATCCGGCATTTTCTTTACCGCCCGCGCGCATCGCACTGGTCTTTGAAAGGACAGGTTATGATCCGAACTCTCTCGCTTGTCATAGCTGCGACCCTTGCCATGGGGGCCGCGCAGGCCGACCCGCGCGCCAACTATCTGGAATTCTGTGCCGATTGCCATGATGCCAACCGCCTTGGCGGCACCGGCCCGGCGCTGATCCCGCAGACCCTGAAACGCATGCGCGGCCCCAAGGTCGAGGCGGTGATCCGCGACGGCCGTGTTACAACCCAGATGCCCGGCTTTGCCGAAGATCTCAGCGACGCAGCCATTGCCGAACTCGCCGCCTATCTCAAAACCCCGCTTGAGGCGGTGCCGCCATGGGGTGAAGAGCAGATCATGGCCAGCCGCGTGCTGGATGAGGATTACAGGCCCGTCGACACCCCGATCTGGGCCTCGGACCCGAGGAACATCACCCTTGCCGTGGAAACCGGTGACCATCATGTCTCAGTGCTGGATGGCGACACGTTTGAGGTGCTCGACCGTTTCGCCACGCCTTTTGCCGTGCATGGCGGGCCGAAATTCGACCCCAATGGCCGCTTTGTCTTCATCATGTCGCGCGACGGCTGGGTGCAGAAATATGACATCTGGGCGCTTAAACAGGTGGGCCGTGTGCGCGCTGGTCTCAACAGCCGCAACATCGCCATGAGCGGGGATGGCAAATGGCTCGCCGTGGCCAATTACCTGCCCAACACGCTGACCATCCTGTCGACCAAAGACCTGTCCGTTGCCGAAGTGCATGAGGTCAAAGGCAAAGATGGCACGCCCTCGCGCGTTTCCGCCGTCTATCAGGCCCCGCCGCGCGACAGTTTCGTGCTGGCGCTCAAGGATGTGCCGGAGATTTGGGAGGTATCGTACGCGACATATCCCGATATGAACTATTTCGGCGGTGGCCTCGCCCATGATTGGAAGATCGAAGGCCCCGTGCCCCAAGACACCAAATTCCCGATCCGCCGCATCACCACGCCCGACTACCTTGATGATTTCTTCTTTGATCAGGCTTACGAACACGTCATGGGTGCCTCGCGCAAAGGCGAGGATGGGTTGGTCATCGACCTTGTTATCGGTCAAAAGGTGGCTGATCTCGCGCTCAAAGGCATGCCACATCTGGGCTCGGGCATCACCTGGCAGCATGGGGATACAACGGTCATGGCCACCCCACACCTCAAGGACGCGACCATCTCGGTGATCGACATGCAGACCTGGGACACCGTGAAAACCATCCCGACCCAAGGCCCCGGTTTCTTTATGCGCAGTCACAAGAACTCCAAATATGTCTGGGCGGATGTGTTCTTTGGTCCCAACAAGGACGTGATGCATATCATCGACAAAGAGACGCTTGAGATCGTCAAATCCATGCGCCCCGTACCCGGTGCCACCGTCGCCCATGTGGAATTCACCAAAGATGGCAGCCACGCGCTGGTTTCGGTCTGGGAAGATGAGGGCGAGGTGCTGGTCTATGACGCCGAGACGCTCGAAATCGTCAAACGCCTGCCAATGCGCAAACCGTCGGGCAAATACAACGTCTGGAACAAGATTACTTTTGAGGAAGGGACGAGTCACTGAGGCATGGCATTGCACGCGGAATCAAGGGCCTTTGGCCCGCCGCGTGATCGCCCTCCCGCCCCCCGGGTGGGCGATTTTGCCAACGTCTGGGTGAACACGGATGATGGAAAAACTCGGCTAAGATTAAGTGGCAGAAACTTACGCCACATCGCCAACCCGCGGGACGGCGATCACGCGCCTTTGCGCTTCGTCACACCCCTGCTAACGTCGCCTGTATGCTGACCCGTCTCCATCACGCTGCCATCATCTGTGCCGATTACCCGCGCTCCAAACACTTCTATACCGAGGTGCTCGGCCTCAAGATCCTAGCCGAGAATTACCGGGCCGAGCGGGACAGCTGGAAGCTTGATCTCGCCCTTCCCGATGGCAGCCAGATCGAGCTGTTTTCCTTTCCCTGTGCCCCCAAACGCCCCTCGCGCCCCGAGGCGCAGGGGCTGCGCCATCTGGCCTTTGCGGTGGAGGATATCGACGCGGTCATCGCTCATCTGACCGCCGCTCATGTCGAGGTCGAACCGATCCGGATCGACCCTTACACCGATGCGCGCTTTACCTTTTTCGCCGATCCCGACGGGCTGCCACTGGAGCTCTACGAGGTCACGACCCCTTGAACACCGGCTTGCGCTTTTCCAGAAAGCTCGCCACGCCCTCGGCGTAATCATCGCTTTCACCGCAGGTTTTCATGGCGTCGGCCTCGGTCTCCAGATGATCGCTCAGGCTTGCTGTTGCCGCCTGTTGGATGCACATCTTGGACAGGCCCAGCCCCAAAGTCGGCCCATGTGCCAAACTCTCGGTCAGCTTGCGCGCCTCTGCCATCAAATCCTCATCCGGCAGCGTCTGCCAGATCAATCCCCAATCGGCGGCTTTTTCAGCGGGCAAAGGCATCCCGGTCAGCGCCAGCCCCTTGGCCCGCGCTTCCCCCACCAGATGCGGTAAATGCCAGCTGCCGCCAGTATCCGGGATCAACCCGACCTTGGCGAAACTCTGGATGAATTTCGCACTATGTCCGGCCAGCACAATATCCGTCGCCAACGCCAGATTGGCCCCGGCCCCCGCCGCCACGCCATTCACCGCGCAGACCACCGGGAATTCCAGCGACCGGATCAAGCGCACCAGCGGCGCATAGAAATCCCGCACGGTTTTGCCCAGATCCGGCTTGCCCGCCATCTTGGATGGGTCACGGTCCCCCAGATCCTGCCCGGCGCAAAACCCGCGCCCGGCACCGGTCAGCAAAACCGCCCGCTTGCCGCCATCCCGTGCGGCCTCCAACGCGGCGCGCAGCGCATAATGCATCTCTTCGTTAAACGAATTCAGTTTGTCCGGTCGGTTCAGGGTGATCTCTGCCCAAGCCCCTTGATCCGCAACCTTGATCGTATCAGACATCATGCCCCCTCATAGCCTGTCATCGCCTTTGCAATCTGCGCGCGCACCTTAGCCACGGCCTCCTCCTTGACCGGGCCAAAGCCGCGCACCTGCATCACCAGCCCGGCGATCCGGGCTGCCTCTGCATGATTAGCGGGGGTCAGCCCATCTGTCAGCCGCAACACAAGGTCGCGATACTCGGCGATCAGGGCGCGCTCCATCCGCCGTTCTGCGGTTTTGCCAAAGACATCAAACGCCCCGCCGCGCAGCCCTTTCATCCGCGCCAAGACACGGAACCCAACCCGCATCCAAGGCCCAAAGGCGCGTTTCACCGGGCGTCCGCGCGCATCCAGCTTGCCACCCAGCAAAGGCGGGGCCAGATGGTGTTTCACGGTGAAATCCCCCTCAAACCGGTCCTTCAACCCCTCAAGGAACCCGGTTTCCAGATGCAGGCGCGCCACCTCGTATTCGTCTTTATAGGACATGAGCTTGAACAAGGCGCGCGCCACCGCCTCTGACAACATCCCCGCGTCACCCATCACGCGCCGCTCAACCTCCATGACGCGGCTCACCTCGTCGCGATAGCTTTGGGCCCAGCGGCTGTTTTGGTAATCGCTCAAAAACGCCACCCGCCGCGCGATCAGCTCATCCAGGCTTTGCACTGGCGCTTCGGGCAGGTTGGAGACGCGCGCGACCTTGTCGGGCGCGGCGACGACCAAGCGCCCCCAGGCAAAGGCCTGTTTGTTTTGCTCGGGCTTGACCCCGTTCAGCTCAATCGCGCGCATCAGCGCCTCAAACCCAACCGGCACCAGCCCCGCCTGCCAGGCCGCGCCCAGCATCAGCACATTGGCATAAACCGTGTCGCCCATCAGCGCCTCGCTCAGCGCATTGGCATCCAATGATTGCAAACCCTCGCCAACCCCATCGGCAATGCGCTGCACACGATCCTTGGCGCGCAAATCCGCATCGCGGTTGCGGGTGAAATCGCCCGTCGGCAACAGCGCGGTATTCACAACCGCCTTTGTGTGCCCCTTGCGATAGGTGGCCGAGGCTTTGGGTGACGAACTCACCACCAGATCACAGCCAATCAGCGCATCGGCCGAGCTTGGCTCGGTGCGGGCCTGATTTACCGCATCTTCTGTTGCACCCATGCGGATATAGCTCAGAACAGGGCCGAATTTCTGCGCAAAGCCCATGAAATCCAGCACGCTCGCGCCTTTCTTTTCCAGATTGGCCCCCATGGCGATCAACTGACCAACCGTGACAACTCCGGTGCCGCCAACCCCGGTGACCAGAATGTCATAGGGTTTGTTCAGCCCGGGCAAAGCCGGCGCGGTCAATTCCAGCGACAGGCGTTTCAACACTTCGCTGTTCGTTTCTGCGCTGGGCTTTTTCAGCGTGCCGCCCTCGACCGTCACAAAGGATGGGCAAAAGCCGTTCACACAGGTGAAATCCTTGTTGCAGCTGTTGAGGTTGATCTTGCGCTTGCGGCCAAACTCGGTCTCTAGCGGCTCGACACTCAGACAGTTGCTTTCCACGCTGCAATCGCCGCAGCCCTCGCAGACCAGCGGGTTGATCACCGCGAATTTCTTGGGGTCTTCCAGTTTGCCACGCTTGCGCAACCGGCGCTTTTCCGTGGCGCAGGTCTGTTGATAGATCAGCACCGTTGTGCCGGGGATTTCGCGCAACTCTCGCTGCACCCGGTCCAACTCGGATCGGTGCAAAATCTCCACCCCTTTCGGGAAATCGCCACGCTTGAATTGCTCGGGCTGATCTGAGACCACGACAACCTTTTTCGCCCCCTCAGCCACCATCGCCTTGGCGATGCCATGCACTTCAATCGGCCCGTCCACCGTCTGCCCACCGGTCATGGCCACGGCATCATTGAACAGGATTTTATAGGTGATATTCGCGCCCGAGGCGATGGCCTGACGCACGGCGAGCGATCCGGAATGGTAGTAGGTGCCTTCGCCGAGGTTCTGGAACACATGTTTGTTGCCATTGAATTTAGAGCGCGCGACCCAATTCACCCCCTCGCCGCCCATCTGGATCAGCGAGGTGGTGTTGCGGTTCATCCAACTCGCCATGAAATGACAGCCAATCCCGGCCATGGCCTGACTGCCTTCGGGCACTTTGGTCGAGCTATTATGCGGGCAGCCGGAACAGAAATAAGGCGTCCGGGCCGCGCCTTCGACATTGATCAGCTTGGGCGCTGGCACGATGTCCTGCGCCTGTTCCGACAGGCCGAGACCAAAGTTCAGATCCAGCCGCGCCGCGATAATCTTGGCCAGCATCACCGCGCCCAGCTCATGCGTCCAGGGGATCAGCCGCTCGCCATGCTCATCACGTTTGCCGACCATGCGCTCTGGTTTCTGGCCCGGAAAGTCATAGAAATATTCCTTGAGCTGGCTTTCGATAATGCCGCGCTTTTCCTCGATCACCAGCAGTTCTTGCTTTCCACTGGCGAATTGCAGCGCGCCGACATCTTCCAGCGGCCAGACCATGCCAACCTTGTAGATATCCAGCCCCAGCTCAGCGGCGCGCGCCTGATCAATGCCCAGAAGGCGCAAGGCCTCCAAAACATCCAGATGGGATTTCCCGGTGGTGACAATGCCAAAGCGCGCATCTGCGTGCCCCCATTCCACCCGGTCAATCGGGTTGGCGCGGGCAAAGGCCAGAACGGCGTTTTTCTTGGCCTCCATACGCTCTTCGATCTGCGGGCCAGGCAGGTCAGGCCAGCGGTAATGCAGCCCGTCGGCGGGCATCGCAAAATCCGGGCTGATAAAGTCGCGATCGGCGGGCAGATCAAAGCTCATGCCGCTTTCCACCGTCTCCGAAATCGCCTTGAACCCAACCCACATGCCGCTGAACCGCGACAGGGCATAACCCCATTCCGCGAAAGGCAGGAACTCGGCCACATTGGCCGGGTTCACCGTGGGCATGAAAAAGTTCATAAAGGCCACGTCGGATTGGTGCGGCATCGACGAGCTGACACAGCCATGGTCATCCCCCGCCACGACCAGCACACCGCCCCTGGGTGACGACCCATAGGCATTGCCGTGTTTCAACGCATCCGCCGCGCGATCCACCCCCGGCCCCTTTCCATACCAAAGCCCAAACACCGCCTCGCAGGTCTTGTCCGGGTCGGTTTCCACCTGCTGGGTGCCGATCATTTGCGTCGCGCCGAATTCCTCGTTCACTGCGGGCAGAAATTCGACCCCTGCCTCGGCCACAAGCTTGGCATTGTTGCCGATTTCCAGATCGATCCCGCCGACTGGTGAGCCGCGATAGCCCGAGACATAACCCCGCGTGTCCAACCCATTGGCGCGATCCCGCCTCGCCTGATCCAGCGCGATACGCACAATCGCCTGTGTGCCGGTCAAAAACACCCGGCCTTTGGTTTTGGTATAGCGATCTGTCAGCTCGTAATCGGCCAGGATCGGGGTTTGCTCTGTCATGGTGGTCCTCTGAAAACTCAAAGGGCTATCTGCCCGCGCGAGGGAATAGGATAGCTGATCACGTGGAAAAAGCTGTTCAGATTACATTAATTTGCGTGTATAATTGATGGGATTTGTTCAATCTGGGGTCTGATGTGACTGAAATCTTCCAAATCACCGATCTTGACCGCCGCATTCTGGAATTGCTGCAACGCGACGCCTCGACCTCGATGGCGGATCTGGCGGACAGCGTCGGCTCGTCTTCGGCCACCTGTTGGCGCCGCATTCGCGCGCTGGAAGAGGCGGGCATTCTGGGACCGCAAATCCGGCTGGTTGATCCACATAAGGTGGGGCGCAAGATGGATGTGTTCTGCCAGGTGCGGATGAAGTCCCAGGACGCCGAGACGCGCGCCGGGTTCAAACGCGCGGTCGAGCTGGAGCCGACAATCGTCACCGCCTATTCAATCTCGGGCGAATGGGATTACCTGCTGCATCTTCTGGTGCGCGATATGGCCGATTTCGAAGACATTCTCATGCGCCGCGTGTTGGAGCATGAGGCGGTGGCGGCAACCAACACGATCTTTGCCTTGAGCCGGGTGAAATATGCGACCGAGGTGCCGGTCTGAGGGGGCGAACGATCTGACGATCGGCGCGTGCCGCGGGCGGGGCGGGGGGCGCTGCCCCCCCGTCGCCAAAGGCGACTCCCCCCGGAGTATTTGGACCAAGAAGAAACATGGGGGCGTCGCGGCGGGGTTGTCTTCCCCGTGGGCTGTTGCTTTAACCCCTTGGTGAAATGGAGGAGTTCAGCGGCCCATGACCGATATCGCCACACGTGTCTGGAACCACAAATGGAAGATCGATCCGATTGTGCGCTCGCTGATCGACACGGATTTCTACAAGCTGTTGATGTGTCAATCGGTGTTCCGCAACAAGCGCGACACGCAGGTCACCTTTAGCCTGATCAACCGCTCTACATCCGTGCCCCTGGCCCATCTTATTGATGAGGGCGAACTGCGTGAGCAATTGGATCACATCCGTTCCCTTTCGCTGACCCGTGGCGAAAGCACCTGGCTGCGCGGCAACACGTTTTACGGCAAGCGCCAGATGTTCCGCCCTGATTTCATGGAATGGTTCGAAAACCTGCGCCTGCCGGATTACCACCTAGAGCGCGTTGGTGATCAGTATGAGCTGACATTCGAGGGCAGCTGGCCCGAGGTCATGCTGTGGGAAATTCCAGCGCTTGCGGTGTTGATGGAGCTGCGCGGGCGCGCTGTGCTGAACCAAATGGGCAAGTTCGAGCTGCAGGTGCTGTATGCCCGCGCCATGACCAAGCTGTGGGAAAAGGTGGAAAAACTGCGCGAAGTGCCCGAGCTGCGGATTGCCGATTTCGGCACCCGGCGCCGGCATTCGTTCCTGTGGCAGGATTGGTGTGTGCAGGCGATGCTGGACGGGTTGGGGCCGGCCTTTGTCGGCACCTCGAATTGTCTCATCGCCAAGAACCGCGATCTTGAGGCGATTGGCACCAATGCTCATGAATTGCCCATGGTCTATGCGGCGCTGGCGCAGGATGACGCGGCATTGGCGCAGGCCCCCTATGATGTTCTGGCCGATTGGCATGAGGAGCATGAGGGCAATCTGCGCATCATCCTGCCCGACACCTATGGTACCGAAGGGTTTCTGCGCAATGCGCCCGATTATCTCGCAGGCTGGACCGGCATTCGCATCGATAGTGGCGATCCGGCCACCGGGGCCGAAGTGGCGATCAAATGGTGGCAGGACCGGGGCGAAGACCCGCGCAACAAGCTGGTGATTTTCTCGGACGGGTTGGATGAGAACAAGATCCTTGAGCTTTATCAGCAGTTTGCCGGGCGGGTGCGGGTGTCCTTTGGCTGGGGCACTTTGCTGACCAATGATTTTCGCGGTCTGACCCCGGATAACGGGTTGGCCCCGTTCAGTCTGGTCTGCAAGGCGGTGCGCGCCAATGGCAATCCAACGGTCAAGCTTTCGGACAACCCGAACAAAGCCATGGGACCAGAGGCCGAAATTGCCCGCTATAAACGGGTATTTGGTGTCGGGGATCAGGCGGCGATGGATGTTGTGGTCTGACAACTCGTCGAAAAGCCCCGGATTGAACGCAATCCGGTTCGCGCCTGTCCGCCCATGCGTTCGGGCGTATAAATCTGGCTTGATTGGTGACTTGCATAGGTTGGTTATGACGATCCTAACCCAGCGAACGTTGCGTGGAACGATCCCGTAATCTCTCATTAATCGCGCTTTTTCAACAGGTTGATAGATTGCCAATTGTCAATTCAGCGCGGTTTTTCTGCCATAGCTTGAGACACCATTGACCGGCTTTGTCATTGCCACTTTTCACCACCTGCGCGCGCAGGTAACACGGTCCCGACAGGAGACAGATATGACTCAGATCGAAGCCAAAGCCAGCGTGATGGAAATTGACCTTTATGTCGGGGGGAAATCCTCGCTTGAAGGTGTGTCAAACGTGACCAAGCTGAGCTCGAATGAAAACCCGTTCGGGCCCAGCCCGGATGCGCAGGAGGCGGTCAAGCGTTGCGTGCATGAGCTGCATCGCTACCCCTCCTCGGATCATTCGGCATTGCGCAATGCCTTGGCTGAGATCCACGGTTTGAAGGCCGATAATATCATCTGCGGCGCAGGTTCGGATGAGGTCATCACCTTTCTTTGCCAGGCCTATGGTGGTGAGGGCACCGAGGTTCTTTATACCGAGCACGGTTTTGCCATGTATCGTATTTGCGCATTGGCCGCCGGGTCGACTCCGGTTGTGGTCAAGGAACGTGACCGCGTGGTTGATGTAGACGCGATCCTTGCGGGCTGCACGGATAAGACCAAGCTGGTCTTTATCGCCAACCCGGCCAACCCGACTGGCACAATGATCGGCATGGCGGAAATTGAACGGCTGGCTGCGGGCATTCCGGATCAGGCCTTGCTGGTGCTTGACGGGGCCTATGCGGAATATGTTGAGGGCTATGATGGCGGGGCCAAGCTGGTTGAGATGCGCGACAATGTCGTGATGACCCGCACCTTCTCCAAGATTTACGGTCTGGGTGGCTTGCGCATTGGCTGGGGCTATGCGCCGCGCGCGGTCATTGACGTGTTGAACCGGGTGCGCGGGCCGTTCAATGTCTCAAACACCGCCTTGGCCGCCGCCGAGGCTGCGGTGCGCGACACGGCCTATACGGAAAAATGCCGCGCTGATAATGCCCGGCTGCGCGCTTGGCTGTCCGAGGCGCTGGCCGAACATGGCGTGCCCAGCGACACCTCGACCGCGAATTTTGTGCTGGCGCGGTTTGCTGATGCAGAAGAGGCCAAGGCCTGCGATGCCTACCTGCAAAAGCAGGGGCTTTTGGTGCGGCAGGTGGCGGGCTATGGGCTGCCCAATTGTTTGCGGATCACCGTCGGGGACGAGCCGGGCTGCCGTCAGGTCGCCCATGCGGTGGGGCAGTTCAAGGCAGGCGCGCGATGAGCGAGGCCCCGTTTCAGAAAGTGGCGCTGATCGGGCTGGGTCTGATCGCCTCATCGATGTTCTGGGCGATGAAACGCGCCGGGATGGACAGCCATGTCACCGGCTTTGCCCGCTCCGAGGCCACGCGGGACACGGCGCGGCGCTTGGGCCTATGTGATCAGGTTTGCGACAGCGCCGAAGAGGCGGTCAAGGATGCTGATCTGGTGGTTTTGGCGGTGCCGGTCGGAGCGATGGGCCCGGTTATGCAGACCATCGCGCCACATCTGAAACCGGGCTGCGTGGTCAGCGAGGTCGGCTCGGTCAAACGCACGGTGATTGACGCGGTGACACCGCATTTGCCCGAGGGTGTGCATTTTGTCCCGACCCATCCGATGGCGGGGACAGAGCATTCCGGGCCGGATGCGGGGTTTGCCTCGCTCTTTGACAATCGCTGGTGCCTGATCGTGCCCGAGGATCACACCGATGCGGATGCGGTCAGCCGGGTAGAAACCTATTGGACCGCGCTGGGCGCAAATACCGAGCGCATGGATGCGGAGCATCACGATATGGTCTGCGCTGTGGTCAGCCATATCCCGCACCTCATCGCCTATACAATGGTCGGCGTGGCCGATGATCTGGGTCGGATTTCCGACAATGAGGTCATCAAATTCTCGGCTGCGGGTTTTCGTGATTTCACCCGGATTGCGGCGTCTGACCCGACCATGTGGCGCGATGTGTTTCTGACCAACAAAGACGCCACGATCGAGATTCTGGGCCGCTTCACCGAAGAGCTGATGGCGCTGCAACGTGCCATTCGCACCGGCGATGGTGAGCAGCTTCATGCCTATTTCACCCGCACCCGCGCCATCCGCCGTAGCATTCTGGAGGCGGGACAGGATACAGATGCTCCTGACTTTGGCCGTGCAAAGGTGGATCGGTGAAAACTTGGGTTTTGGTAGGACTGCTGGCTGTGGCGTTGGCTGCTTGTGGCGGGTCGGATCGGCGCGAGGCGCGCAGCAATGACAGTGATCTGGACGGGGTGCGGGGATTTTTGAACCGGGCTTTTGATCGCGATGATGCGGGTAGCGCGGGCGGTGGTCTGTGCGGTGACGGTGACTTGCAGGGCGAGGTGGTCGGCACGGTGCCCGGGCGCATTCCGGCCTGCGGCATCGACAATGCCATTCGCCTGCAATCGGTCGCCGGGGTTGAGCTGTCGCAAGGGGCCTTGATGACCTGCGAAACCGCCAAGGCGCTGAAAACCTGGGTGAATAGTGGTGTGCGCCCGGCTGTTGGCCGCCGTGGCGGTGGCGTGGCGCGGTTGCAAGTGGCGGCGCATTACGTCTGCCGGACCCGCAACCATCAGCCCGGTGCCAAGATCAGCGAACATGGGCGCGGCAAGGCGATTGATATTTCAGCGATCCATCTGGAAGATGGCAGCGAAATCAGCGTGTTGGATGATTGGGGGCGCGGCAAGAACGGCAAAGCCCTGCGCCAGATGCACAAGGCGGCCTGCGGACCCTTTGGCACGGTCCTGGGGCCGGAATCAGACCGTTGGCACAAGGATCATTTCCACTTTGACGTGGCGCGTTATGGCAGTGGGTCGTACTGCCGATAAGGGCTGAATGAGAAAAGGCGGGGACATCCCCGCCTTTTTGGTTTTGAGTTACTGCACCGGAGCGGTCGGCTCGTCAGCCTCTGGCGTGGCTGCCTTGCTTGGCTCTGGCGTTTCGCCCAGCAGACCCGAAACGGTGCCATCCATGGACAGACCCAGCTCATCACCCAGCTTTTTCAGCGCGGGCATTTGCACGGCCATGCCCATGATCGAATCCAGCGCCTGGTTCACCGGGGGCTTGTCGCCAGCAGTGCCAGAGCCGCCACCGTTTGAACCTCCGTTCAACCCGCCGACCTGATGAATGCGGATCGAGTCGATCTTTTCAGCCGGTTTCACCGCTTCGGCCAGGACTTTGGGCATCGCTTCAAGACGGGCCAGGTCAACCTTCATGCTGATCAATTCAGCGCTGAGCGCGTTTTCTGCATCGGTGATGGCGCGCTTACCTTCGGCTTCGGCCAGCATGTCCTTTTTCTTGGCCTCGGCGCGGATGGTGAGCGCGTCTGCTTCGGCCTGAGCCTCTTCGCGGCGGGCTTCGGCGCGGTCTTGTGCGGCATCCTTTTCGGCCTGCGCGGCCAGACGGATCTTGGTCGCTTCCCGTTCCGCTTCCCGCGCTGCTTCGATCAGCGCAATCTGCTTGAGACGTTCGGCCTCGGCCACTTCTTTGGCGGTGGTGACCGCTTCCATGGCTTTGGTCGCTTCGGCCCGGGCGAGGTCGGCAGAGGCGCGGGCGCGGCTTTCTTCCTCGGATTTTTGCTGGATGATGATCTGCTTTTCCTGATCCGCCACTTCCAGCTCGCGCTCTTTGGCAATTTCCGCCTCACGCAGCTTGCGCTCGCGTTCGATCTCGGCGGCACGGACAGATTCCTCGCGGGAAATACGGGCGCGTTCGGTCTCGCGCATGGAATCCTCGGTACGGGCGGCGATCTCGGCCTCTTGCGCGGCTTTCAGGGTTTCGATTTCCTGTTCCTGCGCGATGCGGGCCTGCTCCTCGTCCTTTTGAATGGTGAGGCGCTGACGCTCAGCCTCCATCTCGGCGCGGCGCACGGCGACTTGGGCTTCGGCCTCGATATTGGCGCGCTCTTTCTTGGATTGCGCGATGACCTCGGCGAGTTTGCGCATACCCACCGCGTTAAAGGCGTTGTTTTCGTCCAGCGCCTCGAACGGGGTCTGGTCCAGCGCGGTGAGCGAGACTGCTTCGAGCGACAGGCCGTTTTTCAGCAAGTCTTCGGACACGGTATTCTGCACCTCCTGGACGAAGTCGGCGCGGTTTTCGTGCAACTGGTCCATGGTCATTTGGGCGGCCACGGCGCGCAGGGAGTCGATGAGTTTACCCTCGATCATCTCGCGCAGCTGTTCGACGTCAAAGGTGCGGGCCCCCAGGGTTTGCGCGGCACGGGCGACGCCCTCATCTGTGGGCTGAACCGAGACATAAAACTCGACACCAACATCGACGCGCATGCGGTCCTTGGTGATCAGCGCGCCGTCACCGTCGCGTTTCACTTCGAGGCGCAGGGTTTTCATGTTGACGGGGCTGACCTCGTGCAGCAGCGGCACGACGACCACGCCGCCATCCATGATGACCTTTTTGCCGCCCGCGCCGGTTTTCACCAGGCTGGTTTCACGGGTGGCGCGGCGATAAAGGCGGGCCATGACAAGGCCGATCACCATGAAAAAGGCCAGAACGGCGCCAACTAGGATAAGAAGTGTGATGATATCCATTTTTCCTCCGATAAATCTGTGTGTCAGGCGCTGAGCGCCACGATGAAATAACCACCCTCATAGCGGTGGCGCAGGACGACAACTTCGGTGCCCTGCGGGATCTGCGCATCGTCGCGAAGCGGTTCGGCGCGCAGATAATGGGTGTTGCCAAAGCGGTCGGTGACCTTGACTTCGGCGGGGCGACCGCGGGCGGCGGTGCCTTGGGTTATGACGCCCTGACGGCGGCCAAGATGGCGTTCGGACAGGGCGGCGGTTTCGGTTTTCGGGATCAGCCGCGCAAAACCGGTGCCGAACCGACGGGCAAAGAATATGGCCGCGACAGCAGCGGGGATTGCGGCCAGCAGCGCGGGCAGGGCCGCGCCGAACAGGCCAAGCACCAGGTTTTGCAAGACGACACCGGTGATGCCAAAGGCCATGAGGATGGCCGAGAGCCAGATCAGCGCCGGCATTTTGCCAAAGCCAAGCCAGGCGGCGATGCCACTGGGCTGGGCCGCGCCATCGGGCAGGTCGGTATCGACATCGACATCGGCAAAGCTGGGCAATTCGAGATCCGAGGTGTCCAGCCCATCGAGGTCAATGTCGAGATCGCCGATCTCCATTTCCGGGACATCAAGATCCGGCCCGTCGATATCAGGACCGTCGATTTCCGGGCCATCCATGCCGTCGCCCCCGGCCCCCAAGAGGGTGCCGCCAAGCAAGGCAAAGACCAGCTCGAGCGCCAAAAGGCCAAAGAGCAGGGCAAGCGAAAGGGTAAACGGGACGAACCCGTCAGACAGCAATTGGTCAAACATGGTGGTAACGGTATGGTTGTGTATTCATTGGTATACAATGCATATGGGGTCCTCACGGGTTTGTTACAAGTCCCGTGATGCGAATAATTCTCAACAACGATGTCAGAGTGGTGTGACAGAAGCATGATGACAGGGTTCTGCCATGCGGGATAGGCGGGTATGCCTTACCGTTGCACAAATGGGGCGCTGCCCCGTCCCGAGCGCGCTCGGGACTCCCCGGGATAATTTTGGTCTAAAGAAGCCTGAAGGGGATTTAGGGCCTGTGGACAATCAGCATAGATCATCAGCGCGAGACCCATTTTGCCGCTGACAAGGCGATTTTCCCGCAGCGATCTGGTTGATCGGCAGGGGAAATCAACGAAGGCAGAGGCAAAATGGGCCGCGCAGCTCCGCTGTTTCGCCAAAATTGCTCATTTCGTCGTTATTTTCGCTCGCATTAGCCCGCTAGTGCCACGCTCAAATGCCTAGAACTGAGCAATTTTGGACTGAAGCTGATGATCTATGCTGATTGTCCACAGGCCCTAGTTAGCCGAGCTCGGTAAACCCGGCGCTGCCGCGATCCTGGGGGTGTTTTTCCAGATGTTTGGCTTTGATTTGGGCAGAGGTGTCGCGGGAGCCGTCATGGCTCCAGCCCGGCGGGGCGACGCAATACATCAAACGGTCGCGCAGGGTGATGCCGGGTTGGGTGGCGTCCTTCCAGATGCCGACCCATTCGTGAAAGGCGACGCGGATCGGGTTGAAGGTGCCGAGATTATGAACGAGGCCGTAATCGACTTTTTCATCGTCCTGTTCGGGCACGAAGGTGCCAAAGAGCTTGTCCCAGATGATGAAGACCCCGGCATAGTTGCAATCGAGATAGCGCGGGTTGCGGCCATGATGGACGCGGTGATGGCTGGGGGTATTCATGATGGCTTCAAACCAGCGGGGCATTTTGTTGATGGCTTCGGTGTGGATCCAGAACTGGTAAATCAGGTTGAGTCCGCCGCAGAACAGCACCAGCGCCGGGTGAAAGCCCAGCAGGATCAGCGGTGCGCGCACGACCATCATAAAGGTAAAGGTGTAGGTCCAGGTTTGGCGCAGCGCCGTGGTGAGGTTGTAATGCTGGCTGGAATGATGGTTCACGTGGCTGGCCCAGACCCAGCGGATGCGGTGGCCAAAGCGATGCACCCAGTAATAGCGCAGATCATCCAGGACAAAGCACAGGATCACCACAGCCAGCGAGCTGCCAAGGTCGAGCGGCGTGATCTCCCATAAGAGGGTAAAGAAGCCCCAGGCGATAAAGCCAAGCGCGATGCCCGAGGCAACATTGCCCGCCCCCATGATCAGCGATGTCACCGCATCGCGAGTTTCATAGCGGCCACCGCGTTTCTGTGTGGTGATCCAGAGCAGCTCGATCAGGATGGCGGCGATGAAAAAGGGCACGGCAAGCGAAACCACATCGGGATAGGTGAGTTGATCGGTCATGCGGCGGCTCCGATGTGGTTGGTCCAAAGCAGGGCTTCGTCAGGGGTGAGGCGGAGGGAGATGCGGGGCGCGCCGTAATCGGGCAGGATCACGGTCAGGCCGGTTTCGGCGGCTGTGATGGTTGCGCCGTTGAGCAGGCGGGCGGTGCTGTCGGCCCCCATGGCCCAGACGATGCCGGGGCCGGCCTGTGTCATGATCAATGCGGCCTGTGCGGAGGCACAGAGGGTGACCGAGGTCACGGTGCTGTCGGGGAATTCGCGCAGCCAGGCGGTGCGGGCCTGGGCCTCGGTCAGAAAGGTCTTGGGTTTTGACAGGCCGAGCAGATGGGTCAGCACGGCGATCCCGGCAATCCCGACGACCACAAGGATGATCAGAATGTCTAGCGGCATGGCTCCTCCTGCGGGGGACTGTCGGCGGGGCGGGGGCGGATTGTCAAAACTCTCGTAGCGTCAAGGGTCACATTTGCGCCCAATTTGGCGAATCGCGGCGGGTTGGGCGCGGGGATTCGGGCGGGTTTGGCCCGATTTGCGCCGGGACGTGTGGCAATTTGGGCGCAATTATGGCGGGAATTGTTGGGCCGGTGGAGACAAGTTTTGGCTGTGCGGCTGATTGTTCCCAAGATCAGGGTTAATGGCGCGATTGTGGCAGAAAACCGTTGCGCGCTGCCGCGTTTTCGCCCAATTCTCTTAACCACTGGGTGGGGGCCCGGACACTGAGAGTAGCACAATGCGCCACATGATCGCCGCCCTGACCCTGACGTTGATCTCCACATTTGCGACCACTTCTGCGACGGCCGATATCTCTTGGCGCGCTGGTGAAATGGGCAATGGATCGGTCATGGTGATGAAGGATCGCAGCGGCGCGATGACCCATGTCAAGCGCGGCTCAGCCGGTGGGGTTCACCTGTTTGATCTCTATGCCGGGCAGGGCAGCGCGGCGGAATTCCTGGGCAGCTACAAGGTGAACGCGCGTGGCGAAGTGACCGAGACCATGGCGATTGACGGCGCGGTGACTCGCTACACCCCACATCGCTGCAACCGCACCCTGGGCAAGTGCCAGTTCACGGTGACCCATGCGGATGGCTATGTCGAACAGCGCACCCGTGTGACCGAGGCCGTGCGCGGAGGTTTGCGTTACTGGGAATATGGCGCGGATGGGCTGATGGCCGAAGGCGCGATGCAGCTGGATCAGCTGGGGGCCTCTAAAGGTGGCTGGAAAAAGGGCCGCAGCAAACGCAAGACCCGCACCCGCCGGATTATGATTGCGCTGAAATAAGCAACGAATACCTTCTCTCTCTCTCTCTCTCTCTCTCTCTCTCTCTCTCTCTCTCTCTCTCTCTCAGAGCGAATAAGGCGGCCCAGTGGGTCGCCTTGTTTGTTTAGTGCCAATACAAAACGTGCGAGGGGCGGCCAAAAGACCGCCCAACCTTACAAGAACAAACCTGCCATGGTCAGCAAGAGCGCAATGGTTCCGATAACGTCGCCATAGCGTACTCGCCCCTCTATTTTGATCGAAAATCGCATTAGATTTCTCCGAAGCGATGCTCGAACGTTCGAGCCTGAATAATTGGCTCAGTATATTTATACTGCCCTTTTATCGGCAGTTCGGCGAACCCGTATGATCACTCAGGGACGCCATTCGATAGGTTGCCCGAATGAGTTATTCGGCTTTAGCCGAGTCTCTTCGGACCTACCTTAGCTCTCCTCGGCTAGAGGATCACACAGCGCCGCTAAGCACTTGCAGTCTTTCCAGAATCACTCTGGGGCATCCTGCCTACAACCAATATAGCTTTGTGGGCTGGCTCCTACAAGATATGGTGTTCGATCCTATCCTTTTGCCCCAATCAGCGCGCGTAGCACGGCTTTGGCGCTGTCTGAGGACCAGTCGGCGTCGCCGGTCATGCGGCCGACTTCGTTGCCGTCGGGGTCGATGATCAGCGTTGCGGGCAGGCCGAGCACGCCGAGGCCACGGGCCAGGGTGGATTTCGGGTCGCGGTGGAGGGGCAGGTTGGTGACGCCGATATCGTCAAAGAAGGCCTTCATCGCCGGGGGTGGATTGCGCGATGTGGCGATGGTGAGGACCTCGAAAGTGTCACCACCCAGTTCTGCTTGCAGCTCGGACAGCATCGGCATTTCCTTGCGGCAGGGCGCGCACCAGGTGGCCCAGAAATTCACCACCAGCCATTTGCCCTGAAAATCCGACATCTTGAGCGGCTCGCCCTCGAAGGTCATGAACTCGGCCATGTCGCGGGATTTGGGCGCGTCATGCAGGATCAGTTTCTTCATGTCGCCCTCGCGCGCGGCGGCGGCCGCGGCAAGATCCGCCTGTGCAGGGTTTGCAAGCGCCAGCGTCACCGTATACAGCAACAAAAGACCCAGATTTTTCATACTTCCTCCGAAGGACAGCTTATGTCGGATACTTCCTCGAACCAGATGTGGGGCGGCCGCTTTGCCGCCGGGCCGGATGCGATCATGGAGGCAATCAATGCCTCGATCGGATACGATCAGCGGATGGCGGCACAGGATATTGCCGGATCAAGGGCCCATGCGGCCATGCTGGCAGCGACGGGCATCATTAGTGATAGTGATGCAGAGGCCATTCGGGAAGGCTTGCTCACAGTCTTGTCAGAGATTGAGGGTGGAAAATTCGAATTTTCCACGGCGCTGGAAGATATTCACATGAATGTCGAGGCGCGGCTGAAAGAGATTATTGGGGAACCGGCGGGGCGTTTGCATACCGGGCGCAGCCGCAATGATCAGGTGGCGACGGATTTCCGGCTTTGGGTGCGCGATCAGTTGGATGCGGCGGAAACCGGGCTGTTGGCCTTGATCGATGCGCTGCTGTCGCAGGCCGAGGCCGGGGCGGATTGGGTGATGCCGGGCTTTACCCATTTGCAGACCGCTCAGCCGGTGACTTGGGGCCATCACATGATGGCCTATGTCGAGATGTTTGGCCGTGATCTGTCGCGCGTGCGCGATGCGCGGGCACGGATGAATGAATCGCCCTTGGGCGCGGCGGCGCTGGCGGGGACAGGCTTCCCGATTGATCGGGAGATGACAGCCGAGGCCTTGGGCTTTGACCGCCCGATGGCCAACTCTCTGGATGCGGTTTCGGCGCGTGACTTTGCGATTGAGTTTTTGTCGGTCGCGTCCATTTCGGCCATGCATCTCAGCCGCTTTGCCGAAGAGCTGGTGATCTGGTCCAGCGCGCAATTCCGCTTTGTCACCCTGTCGGATCGGTTCAGCACCGGGTCGAGCATCATGCCGCAGAAAAAGAACCCCGATGCGGCTGAACTGATCCGCGCCAAGATTGGCCGGATCTTTGGGGCGAATGTCGCCTTGATGATGGTGATGAAGGGCCTGCCGCTGGCCTATTCAAAAGACATGCAAGAAGACAAAGAGCAGGTCTTTGACGCCGCTGATAATTGGATGCTGGCACTGGCCGCGATGGAGGGCATGGTGCGCGACATGACCGGCAATCGTGACCAGCTGGAGGCAGCGGCCTCGTCCGGTTTTTCGACCGCGACCGATCTTGCCGATTGGCTGGTGCGCGAAACCGGGTTACCCTTCCGGGACGCGCATCATGTGACCGGGGCCCTGGTGGCACTGGCCGAGAAGAAGGGCTGCGATCTGCCGGATCTGAGCCTGGAGGAGATGCAGGCCGAGAATGCTGCGATCACCGAAGGTATTTTTGACGTGCTGACGGTGCAGAAATCGGTGGCCTCGCGGATGAGCTATGGCGGTACCGCTCCGGCGCGGGTGCGCGAACAAGTGGCCCGATGGAAGGAGGTGTTGGGATGAAGACAGTGATGGTTTTGGCGCTGCTGACCGTTTCAGCCTGCAGCCTTGCCGGATGTGGCGCGGATGGACCGCCCATTCGACCGGGCGCGGAAGCGCAACAGTGATGAGGAGGCCCTGGTTCATGAGAACCGGGGCCTTTGTTTTTGGGAGGATTGGTAGCTTTAGGTAAGTGGAAAGCCGCGTCATCGCTGTCCTGCGGGTTGACGTTGCCAAATGCGGCCCGCCCGGCCTTGGGTCGGGCAGCCCCCCGACCGCCCCCATCAAACCAGAGGTTTGTCTTCGACAAAACGGCGGGGGCTTCACCCCCACCCGCGGCCGGGTGCAGCCCTTTGTGGCAGATTGAGACACGTCGATCCGAGATGGCAGATGAGTATTTTCGCCAAGAAGAAACACGAAGGGTGTTTTTCACATAGATGTTGCGCTAAGGCGGGCTGACGCAGGAACAGGAGGCGGCTTTGGATCATTTTCTCTATCGCGAGGGTGCGCTTTGGGCTGAGGATGTGCCGGTGGCAGAGATTGCCGCGCAGGTTGGCACGCCGTTTTACCTCTATTCCACAGCGACGCTGACCCGGCATTTCCACCTGTTTGATGAGGCGCTGGATTGGGGGCCGCATCTGGTCTGCTACGCCATGAAAGCGGCCAGCAATCAGGCCATCCTACGCACCTTGGCTGCCGAAGGGGCGGGTATGGATGTGGTCTCGGGCGGGGAGTTGGCGCGGGCTTTGGCGGCGGGTGTTCCGGGCGAGCGCATCGTGTTTTCGGGTGTCGGCAAGACGGATGAAGAGATTCACGCCGCCCTGGACGCGCAAATCCGCCAGTTCAATGTCGAGAGCGAGCCGGAAATGGCCGCGATTTCACGCATTGCCAGCGAAATGGGCGTTGAGGCCAAGATTGCCATTCGGGTGAACCCGGATGTGGACGCCAAGACCCATGCCAAGATCGCCACCGGCAAAAGTGAAAACAAATTTGGCATTCCGATTGCCCGCGCACGCGATGTCTACGCGCAGGCCGCCGCCCTGCCGGGGCTGAAAGTGGTTGGCATTGATGTGCATATCGGCAGCCAGTTGACTCAGCTGGAGCCGTTCGAGCTGGCCTATCAGAAAGTGGCCGAACTGACCGAGACCCTGCGCGCCGATGGTCACGAGATTTCGCGCCTTGATCTGGGCGGCGGGCTGGGCATTCCCTATGCGCGCAGCAACGAAGCGCCGCCACTGCCGACCGATTATGGCAAGCTGATTCAGCGCACTGTTGGTCATCTGGGCTGTGAGATCGAGATTGAACCGGGCCGTTTGGTGGCTGGAAATGCCGGAATTTTAGTCAGCAAGGTGATTTATTTGAAGAATGGCGAGGGGCGGGATTTTCTGATTCTCGACGGGGCGATGAACGATCTGATCCGCCCGGCCATGTATGAGGCGCATCACGACATCATTCCGGTGATCGAACCCGAAGTCGGGGTCGAGCCGCAACCCTATGATATTGTTGGCCCTGTTTGCGAAAGTGGCGACACATTTGCCAAACAACGGCTGATGCCGCCGCTGGGTGCGGGCGATTTGGTGGCGTTTCGCAGTGCCGGTGCCTATGGCGCGGTGATGTCCAGCGAATACAATACGCGGCCTTTGATCCCCGAAGTTCTGGTGAATGGCGATCAATTCGCGGTTATCCGCCCACGCCCGACCTTTGACGAAATGATAAATCGCGATACCATTCCTGAATGGTTGTGAGGCAAACTCCTCGCATAAACCCATGCGAGGATGTTCATGGCCCGTCACATTGATCCGAATCTGAACCGCAAGCTGCGCTGGCCGCTGCTGCTGACCCATATGGGTTTGGTGGCCGAACGGGTGGTGCGCGCCTGGTGGCCGCTTTGGTCGGTGCTGTTTGTTGGCTTGGCCTTGCCCATGCTGGGGCTGCAGGATCTGGTCGCGGTGGAATGGATCTGGGCGGTTGGAGCCGTGTTGCTGGCTTTGGTGGCTTGGGCCGTGTGGCGCGGGGCGCGACAGTTTCATTGGCCCAGCCGGGATGAGGCGCTGGACCGGCTGGATGGCTCGCTCAAAGGCAATCCGATTCAGGCGGCGATGGACACTCCGGCGGTTGGGGCGCAGGATGCGGCCTCAATGGCGGTGTGGCAGGCGCATCAGGCGCGGATGATGGACCGGCTGAATGGGGCCAAACCTGTCGAGCCGGACCTGAAAGTCTCGCGCGCCGATCCTTTCGCGCTGCGCTATGTGGCCCTGTTGGCCCTGTCTGTGGCGTTTTTGTTTGGCTCCTTTGGCCGCGTGCAATCGGTGACCAATATCGGCGTGGGCGGCCCGGATCTGGCGCAAGGACCGAGCTGGGAAGGCTGGCTTTCACCGCCAAGCTATACGCGCCTGCCAACGATCTATCTGAATGATATCACAGCAGAAAACCTCGAAGCACCCGAAGGCGCGCTGATCACCTTGCGCATGTATGGCGAGGTGGGCGCGCTGAGCGTGGATGAAAACATCTCGGGCCGGGTGCTGACGCCGGAACTGGCGCAGGACACGGCGCAGGATTTCGACGTGGTTCAGGCGGGGCGTCTGGCAATCAACGGACCGAATGGCCGTGCCTGGCAGATTGCCATGCTGCCGGATCAATCACCTGAAATTCAGCGCACGGGCGATATTGAGGTCGCCTATGACGGTGCAGCGCTGATCCCTTTTGCCGCGCAGGATGACTTTGGCGTCGAATATGGTGAGGCGCGGATTGTGCTGGCGCTGGACGAGGTGGACCGCCGCTATGGCCGCGCGCTGGAGCCTGAAAGCCGCGCTGCGATCAAAGTGCCGCTGCCGATGCCCGTGGCGGGCAGCCGGGTAGATTTCAAGGAAAATATGGGTGGCAACTTCTCGCTCCACCCCTGGGCGAACCTGCCCGTGCGCCTTGAGATGAGCGTGACCGATGGCCGGGGGCAGGTGGCGCGCACGGAGCCTGAGTTGATCACCCTGCCGGGACGGCGCTTTTTTGATCCATTGGCAGCGGCGGTGATTGAACAAAGGCAGGCCCTGCTTTGGAATCGCGAGAATGTCGATACGATCTCGATGCTGTTGCGCGCGATTTCCCACCGCCCGAATGAGATTTTCCGCAAGCCGGAGCATCGCAAATCCCTGCGGGACGTGCTGAAAAAGATCGAAGAGCTGGCCGAGGGCGGGATCAGCGACGAACAGCAGGAAGAGCTGGCCGAGGCGCTGTGGGAATTGGCGATTGAGCTGGAAGAGGGCGACCTTCAGGATGCTTTGGAACGCCTGCAACGGGCGCAGGAGCGGCTGGAAGAGGCGATGAAGAATGGGGCCTCGGACCAGGAAATTGCCGAGTTGATGCAGGAACTGCGCGAGGCGACACGGGATTACATGCGTGAATTGGCGCGGCAAAACCGGCAGAATGAAGAGCCGGGCGAGCCGATGGACCCTGAGAACATGATCGAACTGTCGCAGGATGACATTCAGCGCATGATGGACCGCATTCAGGAGTTGATGGAACAGGGCCGCATGGCTGAGGCGCAAGAGGCGCTGCGTCAGCTCCAGGAAATGATGGAGAATATGGAATTCACCCAAGGTCAGGGCGGCCAGACCCCGGGTGAACAGGCCATGGATGACCTGTCGGAAACGCTACGCGACCAGCAAGAGCTGTCGGATGAGGCGTTTCAGGATTTGCAGGAACAGTTCAATCCCGGCAATCGCCAGGATGGTCGTGAACCCGGGCAGCAGCAGGGCGAGGGCGAACCCGGCAACCAGCGCGGCGATGGCCGTGAAGGGGCAGATGGGCAGGGTCAGGGACAAGACGGTTTGGAGCAAAGCCTGGCGGATCGTCAGCGCGCCTTGCGTCAAGAGCTGAACCGCCAGCGTCGCGGCCTGCCAGGGCAAGGGACCGAAGCCGGTCGCCGCTCGGCCGAGGCACTTGAGGATGCCGATCGCGCCATGGACGGGGCCGAAGAGGCCCTGCGCGATGGTGATCTGGCCGAAGCTATTGACCAGCAATCCGAGGCGATGGAGGCCCTACGCGACGGCATGCGCGCGCTTGGCGAGGCCATGGCGCAGCAGCGTGAACAGCGCGATGGACAGCAGGGCTTTGCCGAGGGGCAGGATGGAGGCGAACAGCGCGATCCGCTGGGCCGCAACCAAGGAACCACAGGCCGGTCAGACACGGATGAGGGGCTGTTGCAGGGCGAAGATGTGTATCGCCGCGCCGAAGAATTGCTGGGCGAAATCCGCCGCCGCTCAGGCGAGGTCGAGCGCCCAGAAGTGGAGCGCGATTACCTGGATCGGTTGCTGGAACGCTTCTAATATTCCGGTTTTCTTTGGGCCAAAAATATCCTGGGGGTGAATGGAGCCTTTAGGGTCAGGATGCATTGCTTTGGCGGCACTGGCGCAGGAAGGGCAATAAAGCAGGGGTTTTGGACGCGAAGGAACTGGCCGGGTCAATTGCAAGCGGTCAAAGCCGCTGCTTTGCAGCGCTTCCTGCGTCTGAAAGATTTGCCTGATCTTGCCCCTGAGCTGCGTTACATCACCTTGAAATACAACCAGTATTCCTGCGGTGATGTGCCTTGACAGGAACAAGATCAGGTAAACCAGTGGCGTCAAAGCAATGCATCCTGACCCTAGGCTCCAGAGGGGGCGAGCCCCCTCAAATTCCGTGCACGGAATTTGCAAATTCCATCGATGGAATTTGGATGCGCCTGCCGCGCGGTTGCGTGCAAACTTAACTGTCCGGGTCGACTTTGCCGCGCAGGGATTTCACCTCACCCCTTGCCTTCTTGCTCGCCAAGCGGCGCTTTTTGGAGCCGAGGGTGGGGCGTGTGGGGATGCGGCGTTTGGGTTTGACCAAAGCCTTGCGGATCAGCTCGACCAACCTCTGGCGGGCGATCTCGCGGTTGCGGGCTTGGGAGCGGGTTTCATCCACTTGCAGGATCAGCGCGCCCTCATTGGTCCAACGCCGCCCCGCCAATTTGCGCAGCCGGTTTTTCACCGAGGCCGGCAGGTTCGGCGACCGCTCCGCCTCAAAACGCAGCTCGACCGCGGTTGAAACCTTGTTGACGTTTTGCCCACCCGGCCCGCTGGCGCGGATGAACTGTTCGGTCAGTTCCCAATCCTCAATCGCGATATCGTCGGTGATCTGCAACATGTCTCTCTTGCATAAGTGGCGCTTGGAGAAAGTGAAATGGAAAAATTAAAAGGGCCGCCCTTGGGACGACCCTTCGAGAATACGGAGGCGGGGGCCGGTTAGGCTGCTCGCCAGTGTGTTAGGCATTGCCTTGGAATTACCCTAAAGCTCAACCCCGCACACTGTTCCGACACCCTTCTCCAATGTTTCTCTAGACACTGGATCACCTCCTTTCAGCTGTTTATCACGCAGTGAGGTCAGCCTAGTGGAAATTCGTTTCCAACTGGTTGCCTCAAGATGATGTTGCCATGGCTTGGCGAATCCACAAAGTGTTTTCTTTGCATCAAGCAGTGGTATTTTCCCCAACTGCCCGCGAAACGATCAAACGGAACGGCACCAGCGCGATCAACGCCAGCGACAGCTTGACCATCCAATCGGCCACGGCGAGCGACACCCAGAGCGGTGCAACAGGGCCTGCGCCCAGCAGAGGCAGGGCTTCGTTGGCCCAGGACACGTCATTGCCAGGCTCCAGAGCAACCAGTTGCGCAGAGAAGGCGATGGTGAAGAAAATCGCGGTGTCGAGGCTGGAGCCAATCAATGTGGAGGCCAGGGGCGCGCGCCACCAGCTGCCGGTCCGCAGCCGGTCAAAGATCGCGACGTCGATCAACTGGGCGGTGAGGAAGGCCAGGCCAGAACCGATGGCGATGCGCAGGGTCACAGCCGGATAGGTGAACCCGTCACCTTGCAGCATGATTTGCGTGCCGATCAGCGAGCAGATGACACCGACGATAAAGCCGACAAACACCACTTTGCGGGCGGCGGCGGCACCATAGATGCGATTCATCAGGTCGGTGACCAGGAAAGCGAGAGGATAGGTAAAGGCCCCCCATGTCAGCCAGTTGCCGAACAGGAATTGGACCAGAATGTTGGAGGCCAGAACAATGGCCGCCATGGCAAGGATGCCGGGAATATGCGTGCGTGTCATGTTAGGACCCGTTTTTGCAAGGTTGCGGGGACTTGGCCCGAAGGATTTCGGACGGGCTGGCCTTATAGATGCAACGGCCTTCGCGCAAGGATTAGTTTTGCACCAACCGGTATTCGACAAATTCGGTGCGCTGGAAGCGGCGGAAGTTGTCGTCTGAGATCATGGTGAGGCGGATATCGCCCGACGCGTTGCGCCAGACAGACAGGCCTTCGAGGTTGTCATGCCGCCAAACTGCTGTTTCCAAGAGGGTTTCTTCGCCCGTGACCGCATCGTCCACTATTGTAAAGCGCCGGATACGCGAGCGAAAACCGATCCCGGTGAATTCACGTTCGAGCAGATACAGCCGCCCCTCGGGGCCAAAATCGGCCCCCACCGGAAGGAAACCGCCGTCACGTCGCAAAGCATAGGGTTGGCTCCAGTTGCCATTGTCATAACGCCAGACGGGGAAGGGGCGAGTGAGCCGACCAGAGCGTTCGGGAATCGCATAGATCCGGTCCTGGGCATCAATGGCAAGCGCTTCGAAGCCGGAATTGCCCTGCAAATCGCGGAAATATTGCGGGCGGGGCAGGGGTTTTGAGGTTTGCGCGGTGGGGTAGCCCGCCACGCGGTGCAACCCTTCAAAGGAGACAAACAATCGCCCATCTGAGCGGGTCGCCAATCCTTCGGCGTCTCGGTGATACCCTTTCAGCTGATTGCCATTCCGGTCACCCAAAAGGCTGGCTGGGCCGGTTTCAACGCCGGTGATGACACCGTCTTGGCGCTGCAGGTGACCAGATAGCAGAAAGCCGCTATCGCTGATGGTGGTAAACTTGCTTCCGCCGCCGGACAGTTCCAGCCCGGAAAACCCGCCAAGCTTATGCTCTGAACTGGGCCATGTGTAGCTGCCAACAAATTCCACGGCTTGCGGGGCGAGCGCCGGAGCGGCCAGGCCCCAACTGGTCAGCAAGAGTGCTGCGGCGGCCAGCCATCTGCGCCAGGACATGCGTTTCAGGACCATGCAGGAGCGCAATCAGTTCGAAGACAAGACAGCCGCGCAGGCATTGGGCAGGTCGCCCAAAGTCAGCTCGCGACGCGGTTTGGGCTTGGGTGCATTGGGATCGCGTGGTTTGGGCGGCGGCGGGTTGAGGATATTGTCGACCCATTCCTGCGCATCGGCGCAACCGTCGCCTTTGGGAATGGGAGCTTGGTCAACGCAGCCCGTGGCTCCTTTGGGGCAGTTCAGGCGCACATGGAAATGATAGTGGTGGCCATACCAGGGGCGGATCTTGCGCAGCCAGGCGCGATCCCCTTTTTCATCCTTGCACATGCGCACCTTGGCGCCGGGAAAGATGAAAATACGGGCCACGCGCGGGTCGCTGGCAGCGGCCTTGAGAATTTCGTGATGGGCGCGGGTCCAATTGTCGTTGGTAAAGGCACCCTTGGCGCGGCGTAGGGAAATGGATGAGATGTTTTCGCGATCTGTCACCGAAAGGTTCAGATTGTCTGCCGGGCGCAACCAGATATCCGCATCCAGCCCGATCTGATGGCTGCGATGGCCGGTCAGCATTGGCCCGCCCCGAGGTTGGCTGAGATCACCAACATAAAGACCATCCCAACCGGGCTGGGCAGCGGCTTTGCGGCTGAGGTCTTTGACATAGTCAATGAGCTCTGGGTGGCCCCAATTGCGGTTGCGCGACAGGCGCATGGCCTGCCAGGTTGGCCCGTTTTCAGCCAGTTGCACGCCCCCGGCCAGACAGCCCTTGGAATAGCCACCATAAGGCGAAGCTGGTTGCGAAGATCCTGACGCCTTGGCACCAAAGAGCTGCTTGGCTTGTTTCGTGGCGAGGATCGGATCGATCTGAACAACAGGTTCGGCAACAGTCGCGCGGGGTTTGCGTGGCTTGTCGCGGCCACAGGACACAAGGCTAAGGGCAATCAGAGTACAAAGGACAAACCGGGCGATCACATCTGCTCTCCTTCTGGGTGTACCCATCTTAGCAGAATGAGGCCCAAAATGAAGAGTCCGATGACAGGCAGGAATGCCAGTTGGTTGCTTTGCGTGATGGCAAGGAACAGCGTGATCAGCGCTGGGGCCAGCCAGGCGGTGGCGCGCCCGGCCAATGCAAAAAGCCCAAAGGCTTCGCCGCTGCGGGCGGGGTTGGCATGGCGCACCATGAGCGAACGCGAGGCGGAATAGAGCGCGCCACCCATGCCGCCAATCAGAACACCGCAGATGTAAAAGATGATGTCAGGCAGGTTCGACCCTTCGGCCAATGGCATGCCAAACAGGCTTTCGCGGGACATGCCGACGATGACGCAGCTGACGAGGATAAGGACTATAATTGCGCCTTGGATCACCGGGCGCGGGCCTTTGCGTTGATCGGCAATGCCGCCCAGCCAGGTCAACAGCGCGGCGGCGATGGCGGCGATAATGCCGAAAATGCCGACCTGAATGACGCTCCAGCCCAGAACCAGCGTCGCATAAACCCCGCCATAGGAATACAGCGCGCTGAGCGCGTCGCGGTAGAATAGCGAGCTGAGCAGGAAATTGCGGGTCGAGCGTTGGTGCCAGATATTGCCGAGGCTGATTTTCAGGTCATAGATGACCTTGTTGGGGCGAATGGCGCGGTTGATCGCACCGGGTTCGTCGCGGGTCCACAGGAAAAAGGGGATCAGGAAGAGCGCGAACCAGATGGCGATAAAGGGGCCGACAAAGCGGGTGCCCTCGCGCGTTTCGGGATCAAGACCAAAGAGCGGCGACAGCCCGGCCAGAGTTTTGCCGGTCTCTTCGCTTTCGGCAAAAAGCAGCAGCATCAGGAAGAGCGACAAAACCCCTCCCCAATAGCCAAAGGCGGCGGCACTGCCGGAAATCCGCCCGACTTGCTCTTCGCTGCCGAGCTTGGGCAGGATGGCGTTGTTGAGGTTAAAGGCGCTTTCCGAGGCGATAAAGCCGATCCAGAACATGGCCAGTACCAGTAGCAACCCGGTGCCATCCGGTTGCAGCATCCAAAGCGAGGCCGCGCAGGCAATGGCAATGCCGGTCAGCAGCCAGAACCAGGGCCGTTTGCGCCCGGTGGCATCGGCCCAGGCCCCAAGGAAGGGTGCGATAATGGCGATGACCAGCCCGGCCAGGGTCTGCCCCGAAGACCAAAGCCCCTGCGCGCTGACCTTGGCCGCGGCGGCATCCGCGCCGAGACCCATGTAATATTGCGTGGCGACAGCGGCGAAATAGGGGCTGAAGACAAAGGTCAAGCCCAGCGTCGCGTAGGGCTGTTGCGCCCAATCAAAGAACATCCATGCCCAGATGCGCTTTTTAGTTGAAACTTCAGCCATATCTGCCCCGTTCGCCATTTGTTGGCATAGAGCCTTTTTCAAGGCAGGCTGGCAAGCTGATCTTAGGGTCAGGACCCATTAATTTGACGTCACTGGCGCAAGAAGAGCAATAAAGCAGGGGGTTTGGACGCGCAGGAACTGGCGGGGTCAATTGCAAGCGGTCAAAGCCGCTGCTTTGCAGCGCTTCTTGCGTCTGCAAGATTTGATTGGTCTTGCCCCTGACCTGCGTTACATCACCTTGAAATACAACCAGTATTTCTGCGGTGACGTGCCTTGTCGCGAACAAGACCAATCAAACCAGTGGTGTCAAATTAATGGGTCCTGACCGTAGCGTAACGTCAGGATTCAGTCGGTTTTGAAAGGCGGCCACGGGCGGTGATCTTCGGCCTCGATCCATTTCTGGACCCAGTCGGGCAGGTCCGGCGACTCTGCGCCGGGTTTCAGACAATCCATCAGTTTTTGCGGATCGACAATGCCGTTTTTGTCGGTCAGGGCCATGCGCAGGACGGCGTGACTGGAACAGGCTCCGTTGGTCTTCCACATGCTTTGATCCATGTAGAAAAACCGTTTGTCCCACCCGAGCATACGGGTGCGGATTTCCACCTTGTCGAACATGCGCACCCGTTGGCGATACCGGATGCAGGTGCCGGCCACGGTCATGCCCCATTTGTTGTCGCGCATGGGGCCATACATGCCCGCCCGTTGCCCGGCGGGAAGGCGCCCGAGATCATAAAGCGTCAGGGTGCGACCATTGTTTAGCTCCATCCAAAAATCGATGTCCCAGGGCCAGCACATGTGATGTGAGACATGAGTGTCGAACAGGTCTAGTTTTGGGGCCTTGCGGATGACAAACATGCTTTTGAACATGCGGAGGAAAGGGTACATAATTTGCTCCTGAACTATTCGGTTCAGTTGCCGCAGCTTTCACCCCTCGTCAACCAGAACCTCGCGGCAAACTTGCGCTTTTGTTGATGGGTGCTTAGGTGTTGTGCGAGATAGTCAAAGGGGCCCCGAAATGCAGTCGCTGTTTCAGATTTTGATGTTGTTGCTCGACATCGTCTGGTTCTTTATCATTGCGCATGTGATCATGAGCTGGTTGATCAATTTCCAGGTGCTGAATTTGCGCCAGCCGTTGGTTGCGCAGATCTGGGATGGGGTGAACCGGTTACTGGAGCCGATTTATTCGCGCATTCGCCAATTCCTGCCCCCGATGGGCGGGCTGGATCTGGCCCCGCTGGTGGCTCTGGTGGCGATCATGATCATTCGGATCGTGCTGATCAACAACGCCGCGTTCTTTTACTAGGGCGTGAGGGGCGCTGCCCCGCTTTATGGGTTTGAGGGGCGCTGCCCCTCTGGGCGGCAGGCCGCCCATTCACCCCGGAGTATTTGCACCAAGAAGAAACCTAGGGTCAGGATGCATTGGTTATGCGCCACTGGTTCGCCTGACTTAGGCCCTGACAAGGCACGTCGGCGCAGAAATACTGGTTGTATTTCAAGATGATGTAACGCAGATCAGGGGCTAAGTTAGGCACATCTTGCAGACGCAGGAAGCGCTGCAAAGCAGCGGCTTTGGCCGCTTGCAATTGACTCCGCCAGTTCCTGCACGGTCAAAACCACTGCTTTATTGCCCTTCCTGCGCCAGTGACGCCAAATCAATGCATCCTGGCCCTTAGGGCGGCATGGATATGCGGCCTCTTTTGCTTTGGGGCTTGATTCACCGAATCTTAGTATGAGAATGTCGGGATAAGAGCAGATATAGTTAATCCCGCAGGTTCTCCTGATGCCACGTGATGCCGCGCCCGGTGAGGCGTTGTTGAAAGATGTCTTTGGCTTTGACGCCTTTCGCCCCGGTCAGGCGGAGATTGTTGAGGCCGTGGCGGCGGGGGAAAACGTGCTGGCGATCATGCCCACCGGGGGTGGGAAATCGCTGTGCTTCCAATTGCCTGCGCTGATGCGCCATGGGGTGACTGTGGTGATTTCGCCGCTGATTGCGCTGATGCGCGATCAGGTGCGTGGGTTGCGCGAGGCAGGGGTTGCGGCGGGGGCGTTGACCTCGGGCAATACGGCTGAGGAAACCGATGCGGTTTGGGATATGCTGCATGCCGGTGAGCTGAAACTGCTGTATCTCGCACCCGAGCGGTTGGCCAATTCCAGCACGCAGCACATGTTGATGCAGGCGGGCGTGTCTTTGATCGCGGTGGATGAGGCGCATTGCGTCAGCCAATGGGGCCATGATTTTCGCCCCGATTATCTGCGGATCGGTTCGCTGCGCACAGCGTTGGATGTGCCACTGGCGGCGTTCACGGCGACGGCGGATCAGGAAACCCAGCAGGAGATCGTGCAGCGGCTGTTTGACGGGGTCGCGCCACAAAGCTTTTTGCGCGGTTTTGACCGACCCAATATCCATCTGGCATTTCAGGCCAAGGACAGCCCGCGCAAGCAGATCCTGAATTTCGCCGCCGCGCGCAAAGGGCAATCGGGCATCGTTTATTGCGGCACCCGGGCGCGGACCGAAACCCTGGCCAAAGCGCTGAGCGATGAGGGGCATAGTGCCTGTTTCTATCACGGAGGCATGGAGGCCGAGGATCGCCGCTCGGTCGAGGCACGCTTTGCCCGTGAGGATGGGCTGATTGTCGTGGCGACGGTGGCCTTTGGCATGGGGGTGGACAAGCCCGATATTCGCTGGGTGGCGCATTCGGACCTGCCCAAAAGCATCGAGGCCTATTATCAGGAAATCGGCCGCGCCGGGCGCGATGGGGCCCCGGCGGAGACATTGACGCTGTATGGGCCCGACGATATCCGCCTGCGCCGTTCTCAGATTGACGAAGGGCTGGCCCCGCCTGAGCGGCGCGATGCGGATCATGGGCGGCTGAATGCCTTACTGGGGCTGGCCGAGGCGCAGGGCTGTCGGCGTCAGGTTTTGTTGGGCTATTTTGGCGAGCAGGCGGAACCTTGTGGGAATTGCGACCTGTGCAACACCCCGCCCGAGCTGTTTGACGGCACCGAGGCGGTGCGAAAGGCGCTGTCGGCGGCGCTGCGGACCGAGGAAAGCTTTGGTGCGGGGCATTTGATCGACATTTTACTGGGCAAAGAGACGGATAAGGTGCGTTCACGCGGGCATGAGAACCTGCCGACCTTTGGGTGTGGCAAGGATCTGAGCCGCAATCAGTGGCAGGCGGTGTTCCGGCAGATGATGGGGCATGACCTAATCCGGCCTGATGCGGATCGGCATGGGGCGCTGGTGATGACAGATGATGCCTTGCCCATCCTGAAGGGTGAGCAAAGCATCCAACTGCGCAAGGATGTGGTGCAAAAGGCGGCCGAGCGGCGGCCAGCGGTCAAGATGCTGGTCAGCGATGAGGATGCGCCTTTGCTATCGGCTCTGAAGGCCAAGCGCCGGGCCCTGGCCGAGGCGGCACGCGCGCCTGCCTATGTGATCTTCCCTGACCGCACCTTGATCGAGATGGCGCAGACACGGCCCAAGACTTTGGATCAGATGGCGCGGATCAGCGGCGTTGGTGCGAAAAAGCTGGAGCGTTACGGCACCACCTTTCTTGAGGTGATCACTGGCGCGATTGAGGCGCTGCACCCGACCCGGCGCAAATTGGCCAGCAGCGGCGCGGGCGAGGTTTATGATGCCTTGATGGAGGCGCAGGTGCAGCTGGCGCGGGGTGAGGATGGGACGGGTAAATACCTGTGTTGCAACAACGCGACCCTGGCCAAGATTGCCAAGGCGCGCCCCTCTAGCGTGGCGGCGATTGCTGCAGTTCCCGGGATGGATGCACAAAAGGCTGAACGATTTGGCCCGGCTTTTCTTGAGGTTTTGACCCAGGTGGACTAAATCAAGAACAAAGCAACTGGGGGAACGGGCATGCTGGTGGTGATTTCTCCAGCCAAACGGCTGGATTGGAGCGAGCGCAAGGTCGAAATGACCGAGCCGGAATTGCTGGCAGATGCCGGGCGTTTGGCTAAGACGATGCGCAACCTGACCCTCAAGGATCTCAAGGGGTTGATGGATCTCAGCGACGATTTGGCCAAGCTGAACCGGGATCGTTTCCGCGCCTTTAGCGAAGAGCCACAGCCCGAAGATCTGCGCCCGGCGGCGCTGGCCTTTGCCGGGGATACCTATCTGGGGTTGGAAGCGGCCAGTCTGGAGCCCGAGGAAATGGCCTGGGCGCAGGATCATCTGCGAATTTTGTCGGGTCTTTACGGTGTCTTGCGGCCGTTGGATGCGATGCAGGCCTATCGTTTGGAGATGGGGTCGCGGCTGAAAACCCGGCGGGGGAAATCACTGTATGAATTTTGGCGCGATGACATTGCCAAGGCCCTGCGACTACAGGCCGAAGCGGTGGGCAGCGATGTGCTGATCAATTGCGCAAGCCAGGAATATTTTGGTGCGGTGCCGCCAAAGGCGCTGAAATTGCGGATCGTCACACCGCAATTCATGGAAGACAAGAACGGCACGCCCAAGATTGTCAGCTTTTTCGCCAAGCGTGCGCGTGGGGCGATGGCGCGGTTCATCATTCAGAACCGGATCGTCGATCCTGAGGGGATTTTGGGCTTTGACACTGGCGGATATGAATATCGCGCTGATTTGTCTGAGCCGGAAAAACCGGTCTTTGTGCGCCCGGCGGATGCGGGGCCTGTTTCCTAACCCGCCTTGCGGGCTTTGGTGATGATTTTGGTATAAAACTCGATCTTGTCGCCCAGATGGGCCTTGCGCAGGGGTTTGGTGAGGTAATCATCCAGCCCGGCCTCAAGAATGCTTTCCTTGTCGCCGGCCATGGCGTGGGCTGTGACGGCGACAATGGGGACATTAGGGCCATCCCCCTCAAGCTTGCGGATTTCGCGGGTGGCCTGTTTGCCGTCCATCTGCGGCATGGAAATATCCATAAAGATCAGGTCGGGGCGCTGTTTCTGGAACTCTTCGACCGCTTCGATGCCGTTATTGGCAAAACGCAAAGTGACGTTAAAGCCAGAGGCCATTTTCTTGAACACAAGTTGATTGGTTTTGTTGTCTTCGGCGACGATGACATCAAGCGGCGCGCCCTCGGGTGGGGCTGATTTGGTTTCGACCACTTCGGATTTTGGCGCTTTGACCGCCTTTTCCGCGGGGCTGACCGCCTCAAGGCTGGAAAAGAGCAGGCGGCGCGGGACGGGTTTTTGCAGAACGGCCAGAATGCCACGGGATTCATCAACCGGCACCTGACCGGGATTGTCTGACAGGACAAAGACCGGGATCTTGTGACCGGCACCGCGCAGATGGGTGACCAGTTCGACCGCCTCCATATCTGGCAGGTCCTGTTCCAGGATCATCAGATCGGGGGGGTCGACCATCATGTCGATAACTTCGGACCCGGTTTTGCAATATTGCGTCTTGAGTCCAAGAATTTCGAGCTGTTTGGACAGGATCGTGCGATTGGCGCTGTGATCATCCACCACCAGAACCCGTTTCAGGTAATCGGGGATTTTTGGGGTTTCGACATCAATCGGCTCCTCAGCGGGGAGAACGACGCGCATGCCAAAGCAGCTGCCTTTGCCCAGTTCGGATTCAACCCAAACCTCACCCTTCATCAGCTCAACAAGACGGCGGGTGATGGCAAGGCCAAGGCCGGTGCCCTCGAACTTGCGGTTCCGCTCATCCTCCACCTGATTGAATTCGCCAAAGACATGGTCGACCTTGTCCGGCGGGATGCCGATGCCGGTATCTTCGATTGTGATGTGAATGGCGGTTTCGCCATCCTCGTACCCGACCCCGACAACGCGGACCAAAACATGGCCTTCGACGGTAAATTTGACCGCATTGCCCAGAAGGTTGGTCATGATCTGGCGGAACCGTCCGACATCGCCGACAAAACGCGTCGACAGGAACATGTCGTAGTCCACCAGAAGCGCGATATCCTTGTCCCGCGCGGTGGGCTGCAAAAGCATGACCACCTCGTGAATGGCGCGTTCCAGATCAAAGGGTTCGGGGTGCAGGGTGAGTTTCTCGGCCTCGATCTTGGAATAGTCGAGAATGTCGTTGATGATGACCAGCAGCGCCTCGCCCGAGCTGCGGATGGTTTCGACATAGAGGCTCTGTTCCTCATCCAGGTCGGTATCCATCATCAGATCAGCCATGCCGACAACCCCGTTCATCGGGGTGCGGATTTCGTGGCTCATATTCGCGAGGAAAGAGGATTTGGCGCGATTGGCGGCCTCGGCGCGGTTCATCGCCTCTTTCAGGCGTTGCTGATCCTCTTTGATCTGGGTGATATCGATGCGCAACCCAACGCGGCCGCCATCGCTGGTCTGGCTTTCATAGACGCGTATCCAGCGCCCATCTTCGAGCTTTTGTTCCAATTGCGACCGATCTGTGCGGTGATGGTGCATCCGCTCTTCGATCCATTCCTCTTCGCGTCCCAAAGCGTCGGTATATTGGCCACGCTCTAGCCCGTAGCGCAGGATATCCTCGAACCGATTGCCTGGGACGATGGCGGGTGCAGAGGCGCTGTAGATCTCGCGATAGGGTTGGTTGCACATGACAAGCCGGTCTTCGGGATCGTACATGACAAACCCGTCGGGCAACTCTTCGACGGCGGACCACATGCGCGCCAATTCGGTGATATCGATGGCAAGGCTGACAACCCCGCCATCATCCAGACGCTTGTCGAGAAGTTTGATAAAACGCCCGTTCCAAAGACGGATGGTTTGCGGGGGGATCGGATCGCTTTCCCAGCGGGCCAGCATCATGTCGCGCCAGGCAACGGGTGTTTCGCCTTGCAGGTCAACCAGCCCCTCTTCGGACAGCACCTCAAGCACTTTGATATAGCTGGCGCCGTTGCCGACATCCTCGATCCCGTCAAAGAGCGACAGGTAGGCCTGATTGGCCAGTTCTATGCGACCATCCGGGTCAAACATGGCAAACCCGTCCTGGATGGACTTCAACGCGGTCCAGAGCTGATCGGTGACGTCCTCGATCTTCTGAGTCGCCTCACCCAGTTCATGCACGACAATCTGATGCTGGTGCCGGACCTGAGCCACCTCAGTCCGGGTTTCCTTGATCTCGTCGCTCAGTTGGCGGGCGTGTTGCCCCAAACGACGATTGGCCTCAAACAGTTCCGCCTGTTTGAGGTCCAACAATCGTTCCGCCGCCAAGCGAGCACGTCTTTCATCGGCCAAACGTGAGGCCAAACTCATCGCATATCCTCCTGCGTGCATGGCACTTTTGCGCACTGAGGGTGAAGATCAGTTTAAAATGCCAGCCTTGTTCGAATCCGGGGGGCATGTCAGCATATGGGCATTGACCGAAAGGAGCATTTTGATGCGACGTATTGCGATGGCCCTGGTGATGGGCGTTCTCGGTTTGCCATGTGTTCAGGGTGCGTGGGCGCAGGAACAAAACACAGCCATTCCTGACAGGCGAGTTATCGTCACACGGGATGTGGATTTCTACGGCTCTGACTTGCAAACGCTGTTCGATACGTCGCTGGATGCCTGCCAGAAACTGTGTTTGGACAATCCTGAATGTGTCGCTTTTACGTTTAATTCGCGCTCAAATTCCTGTTTTCCAAAGTCCGCAGTCAGTGACCGGCAGCCCTATGATGGCGCGGTTTCGGCCTTGGTTCAGAACGCAGCGCCCGAGCTTCTGGCGCAGGCGGCAGAGCGGCGCTTGGATCTGGGCTTCTTGCGGGACAAGGATCTGGAACAGGCGCGGGAAGAGGCAGCGGCCCTGGGGCGGCGGCATTCTGGCGGGCAGTGGAGCCCACGCGCCCTGTTGGATGCGGCGCAAAACAGCGCCGCCTCGGGCAGTTTGCGCGACGCAGCGCATTGGACCGGCGCGGCCTTGGCCCAGACGGATGAGACGGCGCATTGGCTGCAATATGGCCAGTATTCTGCGCGCTACGCCGAAGAGGTCAAAGGCTCGGATCAGCGCAAATATCGCCAACGCGCCTTTATGGCGGCGATCAATGCCTATATGCGCGCTAGCGATCCGGCCCAGATGATGGACGCGCTGCATGATATGGCGGTGGTGCTGGAAAAGGTTGGGCGCGGCCGCGATATGATCCCGGCGCTGCGTTTGGCAGAGTTCTATGGCAAGCGGGACGACATCACCGAGCTCTTGGACAATGCCATTGGCAAATACGGGTTCCGTATTCGCGAACACACGGTTGAGGCCGATAGCGCTGATCCACGGATCTGCGTTGAATTCTCGGATCGTCTGGTGCGGGCCGGGGTGGATTACGCACCCTATGTGCGCCTGCCCGACCCGCGCATGGCGGTCACGGCGGATGATCAGCGCATTTGCGTGTCAGGCCTGCAACATGGTGGGCGCTACACGATCACCTTCCGTTCGGGCCTGCCTGCGGATAGCGGCGAAAGCCTGATCCGAAATACCGATATCACTGCCTATGTGCGCGACCGCGACCCCAAAGTGGGCTTTCCGGGCCGTGCCTATGTTCTGCCGCGTTCGGCGGATGCCGGGCTGCCGATTGAGACGGTGAACCTGTCCGAGGTTGATCTGGTTTTGCGCCGGGTGTCGGACCGCAACCTGCTGCGTGCTATTCAGGACAGCTATTTCGGCAAGCCGCTGTCGAAATGGGAAGAACGCCATTTCAGCAATGACATCGCCGAAGAGATTTGGCGCGGGACGGGTGAGGTTGAAAACCAGCTGAACGCCGATGTGATGACCCGCCTGCCCATGGGCGATGTGGTGGGGGATCTGCCCGCTGGCGTCTATGCGCTGACCGCCTCGGTGCCCAAGAGCGAAGAGTTCTCGGACGGGCGCGCGACGCAATGGTTCCTGCTGTCCGATATCGGCCTGACCACGTTGCAGGGCAATGATGGGCTGAGCGTGTTTGCGCGTGGCTTGTCGGATGCTGGCGCGTTGGAGGGGATTGAGGTCGCCCTGATGTCTTCGGCCAACCGGGTGCTGGCGACGGTTCAGACCGACGCGCAGGGCGTGGCGCATTTTGCGCCGGGCTTGCTGCGTGGCAAGGGCGGGGCCAAGGCGGCGCTGGTCACAGCCAAACGGGGTGAAGAGGATCTGGCGTTTCTCTCGCTGACCGATCCGGCCTTTGACCTGTCTGATCGCGGTGTCGAGGGACGTGATCCGGCGGGGCCGATTGATGCATTCCTGACCACGGATCGCGGGGCTTATCGCGCTGGGGAAGTGATCAATGTCACCGCATTGTTGCGAGATGCCAAAGCAGCAGCGGTGCCTGATCTGCCTTTGACGGCTGTGCTGACGCGCCCGGATGGGGTGGAATACTCGCGCCATATCTCGGATGGCGGTGATGCGGGTGGGCATGTTTATACGCTACCGATTGCGCCATCCGCTCCGCGCGGGACCTGGCAGATTGCTATCTACACCGACCCGGATGCGGATGCCGTGGCCAATACCTCGGTTCTGGTTGAGGATTTCGTACCCGAGCGTATCGATTTCGATCTGATCCTGCCCGAAGGCGCGATCAACCCGTTGGAACCGCCGAAATTGGCAGTCGATGCGCGTTATCTGTTTGGCGCGCCCGGTGGTGATCTGCCGATTGAGGGCGAGCTGCAGCTTTCCAGTCAAAACACACTCACGGAATTTCCCGGCTACCGTTTTGGTCGCCATGATGACGGGCGTGTCCTGCGCACCAACAGCTTTGCCGCTGATCTGGTGACGGATGCGGCGGGCAAGGCGGCGCTGGACCTGCCCTTGCCGGATATTGACGCCAAGGGCCGCCCGATGATGGCGCGGGCGACCCTGCGCCTGTCCGAAGCCTCGGGCCGTCCGGTGGAACGCCGCATCTCGCGCCCGGTGCTGCCAAGCACGCCGATGATTGGCATTCGCGCCGGGTTTGACGGCGAACTGCCCGAAGGCACAGAGGCCAAGTTTGACGTGATGGCGCTGGGCCCGGATCTGAAACCGCAGGTGATGGAGGTCAGCTGGCAGGTGAACCGGGTGCGCACGCGGTATCAGTGGTACCAGCAATATGGCAATTGGCATTGGGAGCCGATCACAACCCGCAAGACCGTGGCCAAGGGCACAGGCCTGCTGGGCACCGAACCTTTCGAGATCAGCGCTGATGTGGATTGGGGCCAATATGAGGTGGTCGTTGAGCGTGTGGATGGCGGCTATATCGCCTCGTCCATGAGCTTTTACGCCGGCTGGTATGGGTCGGCGGATACGAGCGACACGCCGGATATGTTGGAGCTGTCGCTGGATAAACCGGCCTATCAACCGGGCGACACCGCCACGTTACGCATGGTGCCGCGCTATGCGGGCAAGGCCTTGGTCGCGGTGATGGCGGATCGGGTGATTTCGATGCAGGCCATTGATGTGACCGAGGGTGAAAACACCTTGACCTTGCCCGTGACCGAGGAGTGGGGCGCAGGCGTTTACGTCACCGCGCAGGTGATCCGTCCGATGGATGTCACAGCCGGGCAAAACCCAGCGCGGGCGCTGGGGCTGGCCCATGCTGCGGTCGATCCGGGCGCGCGCAAGCTGGGCGTGTCCTTTGACGTGGCGGGTGAGGTTGCGCCGCGCGGACCGCTCAAGGCGGCGGTGCAGATCGATGGTTTGGGGGATAGTGGCACGGCCTATGTCACCGTGGCTGCGGTCGATCTGGGCATCCTGAATCTGACCGGTTTCCAATCACCGGACCCGGCGGGTCATTACTTTGGCCAGCGGCGTTTGGGCGTTGAGATCCGAGATATCTATGGTCGCTTGATTGACGGGATGAATGGCGCGATGGGCGCGGTGCGTTCGGGCGGTGACTATGCCGCCGGGATGCGCATGCAAAGCCCGCCCCCGACCGAAGACCTGGTGGCCTTTTTCAGTGGGCCGGTGACCGTGGATGGCACCGGGCGCGCCGAGGTCAGCTTTGACATGCCGGATTTCAACGGTTCTGTACGACTGATGGCGGTGGCCTGGTCTGACACTGCCGTTGGGCAGGCCGAGGCTGAGGTGCTGGTGCGTGATCCTGTGGTGCTGAGCGCCTCTGTGCCGCGCTTTCTGGCTCCGGGCGATCAGGCGTTGCTGCATCTTGAGCTGACCCATGTCAAAGGTGCGTCAGGCGAGATGCCGTTATCTGTCACGGCCGAAGGGCTGGGGCTGGATACCAGCGGCCTGCCTGAGACGGTGACTTTGGCGGATAAGGGCAAGCTGAGCTTTGACATTCCGGTCAGTGGTGATCTGGTTGGCGATCATACGCTTGAGATCGCGCTGACCACGCCGGATGGCGTGGTTCTGACCAAGGGGTTGACCCTGGGCGTGCGCAGCAATGACCCGGCGATTGGCGCAACGCGGCGCTTGTCATTGGCACCGGGGCAGACCTTTACCCTGGATCAAGAAGTGTTTGCCGGGCTGCAATTGGCCAGTTCGTCGGCGCTGGTTTCGGCTGGGCCGCTGGCACGGTTTGATGCGCCTGGACTGTTGGCCTCGCTGGATCGCTACCCTTATGGCTGCACCGAACAGGTCACATCGCGGGCGCTGCCGCTGCTCTATATGAGCTCGATCGCCGAGCCGCTGGGCCTGGGCAATCAAGAGCGGATTGATCTGCGCATTCAGCAGTCGATCACCCGCGTGCTGACCCGTCAGGCACCTAACGGAGCCTTTGGTCTCTGGGGGGCGTATTCCGGCGATTTCTGGCTGGATGCCTATGTCACCGATTTCCTGGGCCGAGCCCGTGCGGCGGGTCATGAGGTGCCGGATATCGCCTGGCGCAATGCGCTGGACAACCTGCGCAATCGTATTGCCTATGCGCCCGATTTTGACACCGGCGGCGAAGACATCGCCTATGCCTTGATGGTGCTGGCGCGTGAGGGTGAGGCGGCGATGGGGGATCTGCGGTATTACGCGGATGAGCGCATGACCCATTTTGCCACGCCCTTGGCACGGGCGCAGTTGGGTACGGCCTTGGCCTCGTACGGGGATCAGAAGCGCGCCGATATGATGTTTGCCAGCGCCGCCGGGTTGATCCCGCAAACGGTCTGGAGCAAGCATCGCGTTTATCGGGCCGATTTCGGCAGCGCGGTGCGCGATGCTGCCGGTGTTCTGTCGCTGGCGGTTGAGGCGCGCAGTAATGCGGTGGATCGCGAGGCGTTGACCGGGCGCATCGCAGATGTAAACCGTCCCTTGTCGACGCAGGAACAATCCTGGGCGTTGTTGGCGGCCCATGCCATGGTGCAGGACCCAACGGTCTCGGGCCTTGCCGTGAATGGCGAACCCTTGTCCGGCCCGTTTGTGCGCAAGATCGAAGGCGCGACATTGCAGGCGATGGAGATCAGCAATACCTCGGATCGCAACACCGACATCACCCTGACCACGATGGGCATCCCCGAAGGAGAGGTTGCGGCGACCGGTTATGGCTATTCCATTCAGCGGGACTACTACACAATGGATGGGCAAAAGCTGGGTGATCAGGTGCTGCGCAAGGGGATGCGGCTGGTTGCGGTGCTGACGGTGAAACCGTCAGAGGATACCCGCGCGCGGCTTATGATCAATGACGCTCTGCCTGCGGGCTTTGAGATCGATAATCCGAGCCTGCTGCAATCTGGCGACATTCGGGCGTTGGATTGGTTGAAACCCTCGCATACCGAATTTTCGGAGTTCCGCAGCGAACGGTTCCTGGCGGCGGTCAATCAGAATGGCAATAAGACGATCCAACTGGCCTATATCTTGCGCGCTGTGTCGCCGGGTGAGTTCCATCACCCTGCCGCGCTGGTCGAGGATATGTATCGCCCCGATTTCCGCGCCACCACGGCGTCGGGTCGGGTCGTGATCTTGCCCTAAGACATGCGCCACCTGTTTGCCCTTGTCCTGATGCTCTGGTCGCTGGCTTTTGCCCGCGACCAGTTTGACGTCTATATTGATGCGACCGAGCTGCCGGTGATGGTACACGCCACCGCGACCGAAGTGCGGGATCGTCACGGCGAGCTGCTGCGCGCCTATATGGTCGAGGATGGGTTATGGCGGATGGAGGTCTCTGCCGATCAGGTCGATCCGCTGTTTTACGAGATGCTGATTGCTTATGAGGATAAGCGGTTTTTCGACCATCAGGGTATTGATGTCTGGGCGATGGCGCGGGCGGTGCGGCAGGCGCTTTGGAATGGGCGCGTGGTCTCTGGTGCGTCGACCCTGACCATGCAAGTGGCGCGGCTGCTTGAAGATGGGTCGACCGGGCGCTGGGATGGCAAGCTGCGGCAGATGCGGCTGGCCTTGGCGCTGGAACGGCAGCTGAGCAAGGATGAGATCCTCGCGATTTATCTACGCATTGCGCCTTATGGCGGTAATGTCGAGGGGCTGCGCGCCGCGTCTCTGGCGTGGCTTGGCAAGGAACCGGGGCGGTTGACTCCGGCTGAGGCGGCGCTGCTGGTTTCGCTGCCCCAAGCGCCAGAAAGCCGCCGCCCGGATCGACATCCCGAAGCGGCGCGGATTGCACGGGATCGTGTGTTGATGCGCATGGCCGGGGATGGGGTGATTGATATGGAGACCGCCCTGGCCGGGCAGATGGACCCCTGGCCCAAAGGGCGTCAGGCTGTGCCGCAACTGGCCCCGCATATGGCGGATCGCGCGGCGGCCATGGGCGAGGGGCGGCATGATCTGACGCTGGATGCTGGCTTGCAACGCAGTCTTGAGGCGCTTGTGCGGGACCACATGGCCAGCAAAGACCCGCGTCTGTCCATGGCGGTGATGCTGGCGGATCATCAAAGCGGCGAGATCTTGGCCTCGGTCGGTTCGCCCGATTATGGTGATACGCAGGGGCAGGGTTTTGTTGATATGACGCGGGCGCTGCGCTCGCCCGGATCGACGTTGAAACCACTGGTTTACGGGCTGGGATTTGATCGCGGCATGGCACATCCCGAGACCTTGATCCTGGACACGCCGGTCCAGTTCGGCAGCTATGCGCCGCAGAATTTCGACGGGGTGTTTCGCGGAGAGGTCTCGGTGCGCCATGCGCTGCAACTATCGCTGAATATCCCGGTGATCCGGCTGACCGAAGCGCTGGGTCCGGCCCATGTGATGGCGGCGATGCAACGGGCCGGAATGCAGGCCGAGCTGCAAGGTGGTGCGCCGGGGCTGGCGCTGTCCTTGGGCGGTGTCGGCACCAGTCTGCAAGACATGGTGCAGCTTTATGCCGGGATGGCCAATGGCGGCGAGGCGGTGCCCTTGCGCTGGCATCGTGGCACAGAGGAAGGAAAGGGTTTGCGGATTTTGTCAGCGGCTTCGGCCTGGCAGGTCGGCAATATTCTGGCCGGTCTGGCCCCGCCCGCCACGGCAGGCCCGCCGGGGCGTGTGGCCTATAAGACCGGGACGTCCTATGGCCACCGCGATGCCTGGGCGCTGGGCTGGGATGGGCAATATGTGGTTGGCGTCTGGATGGGGCGGGCTGATGGCACCCCGGTTCCCGGTGTGTTTGGTGGCGCGGATGCTGCGCCGATCCTGTTTCAGGCGCTGGGGCGCGCGCGGGAGCGGGCGGTTCCCTTGCCACCGCCTCCACCTGAGACATTGCAGATCGCACGGGCGCAATTGCCTGCCAATCTGCAACGCTTTGGTCCGCGTGAAAAGCAACCGGCGCTGCAACTGACCTTTCCACCGGATGGGGCGCGGCTGGCTCTGGAGGGCGGGGCGGTGCCGGTCAAGTTGCGCGGCGGGGTGCCGCCCTTTGCCTTGTTGGTGGATGGGGCTGTGGTCCAGTCCGGCGTGCAGCGCCCGGAGTTTCTGGCACCGCTTGCCGTGCAGGGCTTTACCACTTTGTCGGTGATTGATGCGGCGGGCAATGCCGGGCGGGTGTCGATCGAGCTGCAGTGAATGCGCAAGCTTCGGGTCGTTCGCTGCGCTTGGGTTGTGCAAATTCCTGAAAAACAGGAGTTTGCAAAGATGATTTTTCGAGGATTGGAAAGCGAGGTTGCGCGTGGTTATCAGGCGGGCGGCGTTGATGCTTATGGGAACCTGCCTGAACGGAGCGTGTCAGACGGGCCGGGCAACCCCTGTCGGCATTGTCTGCGGACGGTGCCAGAGGGTGAAGAGATGCTGATTTTGGCGCATCGTCCCTTTGGTACGTTGCAGCCTTATGCCGAAACCGGACCGATATTTTTGTGTGGGGGTCATTGTGATGGGGCGGGGGATCAGGAGGGATTGCCCGAGGTGCTGACCCTGTCGCCGCAATTTTTGATCAAGGCCTATAGTGCGGATGAGCGCATTATTTATGGCACGGGTGAGGTTGTAGCGCAGGCGGTTTTGATTGAGGAGGTGGCGCAGCGTTTGGCGCGTGCGGATGTGGCCTTTGTCGATGTGCGATCCGCGCGCAACAATTGCTGGTTGGCGCGGGCAACGCGGGATTAGCGGACGGGGAGTGACGCTGGTTTGCCTTTGGCAAACCTCGCCCCACCCACCGTCCCGTAGGCCGTGCTGCCCGGTTAGATACGTTCAATCGCCAGAGCGATGCCTTGCCCACCGCCGATGCACATGGTGATCAGCGCTTTGGAACCGCCAATGCGTTCGAGCTCATAAAGCGCTTTGACGGTGATGATGGCGCCGGTGGCACCGACCGGGTGGCCAAGGGCAATTGCGCCGCCATTGGGGTTCACCTTGACCGGGTCGAGGCCGAGCCCCTTGTTCACCGCCAAAGCCTGGCTGGCAAAGGCTTCGTTGCTTTCGATCACGTCGAAATCGGATACAGACAGACCGGTGCGTTTCAGAAGGTTTTCCACGGCAGGCACCGGGCCGATGCCCATGACCTCGGGGCGCACGCCTGCATGGGCATAGCCGATGATGCGGGCGCGGGGTTTTAGACCGGCGGATTCGGCTGCGGAGGCGCGGGCGAGAACCAGAGCCGCCGCGCCATCATTGATGCCTGATGCGTTGCCCGCGGTCACTGTTCCGTCTTTTTGAAAGACGGTGCGCAGGCCCGACAGAGCCTCAAGAGTGGTGGCTTTGGGGTGTTCGTCCGTGTCAAAGGCGACCATATCGCGTTTCACTTTGACCTCAACCGGGACGATCTGATCCTTGAAATGGCCCGCCTCAATCGCGGCTGCGGCGCGGTTCTGGCTTTCCAGGGCAAAGGCATCTTGGGCGTCGCGGCTGATATCGTGCTCGGCGGCGACGTTTTCCGCCGTAACCCCCATATGGCCGGTGCCAAAGGGGCAGTTCAGCGCTCCGAGCATCATGTCCAACGTCTTGATGTCGCCCATCTTGGCCCCCCAGCGTTGGCTGGGCACGATATAGGGGCTGCGCGACATGTTTTCAGCACCGCCGACCAGGGCGAAATCGGCATCGCCCAGCATCAGGGATTGTGCGCCGGAAATGATCGCCTGAACACCGGAGCCACAGAGGCGGTTGACGTTCATCGCCGGTGTCGCCTCGGGGATGCCCGCCTGCATGGCGGCCACGCGCGAGAGGTACATGTCTCGCGGTTCGGTGTTGATGATATGGCCAAAGACCACATGACCGATCTGTTCACCGTCAACGCCGGCCCGCTCTAATGCGGCCTTGGCGGCGATGGTGCCAAGATCAATGGGAGCGGTTCCCGCCAGGCTCCCGCCAAAGGTGCCAATGGCGGTGCGTGCGCCGCTAAGAATGACGATATCGTCGCTCATGATGTCCTCCTCTTAAGTTGGGGAAACTATGAGCGCTGCAATGCGGCATGTCAGCCGCAACGTTCCGTCATTGTGGTGAGGTTTGTTGGCATTGGCCGCCGGGCCACGGGGCTCAGCGCCGGGATACGGGATATTTCACATTGCGGGCCGCAGGTGTGGCCCCGGTTTCCCCTTGCTTTGAGCGCAGGGCGCGCAAGAAGCCAAACAGGCTGAGCAACCTAGGTTTGGACCCGCTGGTCGCGCCGCGAGGTCCCTTGGGCTGCGCATCTTGCAAACCAGGTTTGTAAGAGCGCCCGCCCGTGGCTGGAGAGGAAGAGAGAGATGTGAAACGCGACATGACTTGAACATGGCGCGGAAACTATTGAGATTGAGTTAATTTCAAACAGTCAATCAGCGGCTGAAATCAGAGACAAATCACCGTGTTTTGGCACGTCTTGCAAATAGGTCTCGCGGGCTTGCACAGTCACGGCCATGACCAGCAAGGCCCCGATCAGGGCAATATTCAAGATATTCAGACTGCTGTTCATTGCTCTGCCTTTTGTCTGAACGCGGGTGATTTACCCCGTTGCGCACGACGCGTTTGCGAAGCCTTTTATCAAGGGGGCGGGACGGAAAGGTTCAATGCGACATTTCGGCAGTTCAGCGGGGTTTGAGCGGGGTCTTGCGCGACTCACTTGATTTAGGGCGCGGCGCTTTGTACATGCTGGGCATGTTTCCGCTTTTCGACATGGGCGACCGTGTGCGCCTTCGCGAACGTTTTTACGGTGCCAACTTTGCAGTTCTGGCCCGACTATAACTGCGCGAATTTTACGGCGTTGAAACGCCTTGTGAAAGCCAACCACCATTAGCAATCAAAACGGGAGAGGACCGCATGTCCCCCAAAACACTCTATGATAAAATCTGGGACGCTCATGTCGCCCACGAAGACGAAGATGGTACCTGCCTTCTGTATATCGACCGCCATCTGGTTCACGAAGTGACAAGCCCGCAGGCCTTTGAAGGGCTGCGTATGGCGGGCCGCAAGGTGCGTGCGCCGGAAAAGACCATTGCCGTGCCAGATCACAACGTTCCAACCACTGTTGGCCGCGAAGATCCAAGCCAGATGACCGAAGAATCGCGCATTCAGGTTGAAGCGCTGGATAAGAACGCCAAGGAATTTGGTGTGCATTACTATCCGGTCTCTGACATCCGTCAGGGCATCGTGCACATTGTTGGCCCCGAACAGGGCTGGACCCTGCCGGGCATGACCGTTGTCTGCGGCGACAGCCACACCGCGACCCACGGGGCCTTTGGCGCGCTGGCGCATGGGATCGGCACCTCTGAGGTAGAGCATGTACTTGCCACCCAGACCCTGATCCAGAAAAAGTCCAAGAACATGAAGGTGGAGATCACCGGCAAGCTCAAGCCGGGTGTGACCGCCAAGGACATCACCCTGGCCGTGATCGGTGAGACCGGCACAGGCGGCGGCACTGGCTATGTCATCGAATATTGCGGTGAAGCGATCCGCGATCTGTCGATGGAAGGCCGCATGACCGTCTGCAACATGGCGATCGAAGGCGGTGCGCGTGCCGGCCTGATTGCTCCGGATGAAACCACCTTTGAATATGTCAAAGGCCGCCCACACGCGCCAAAAGGGGCCCAGTGGGAAGCTGCCTTGGACTGGTGGAAGACCCTTTACACCGATGAAGGCGCGCATTTCGACAAGGTTGTGACGCTGAAGGGCGAAGACATTCAGCCGGTCGTGACCTGGGGCACCTCGCCCGAGGATGTTCTGCCGATCACTGGCGTTGTGCCACACCCTTCTGATTTCGAAGGCGGCAAAGTCGACGCGGCTGCACGGTCCATCGAATATATGGGTCTGACACCGGGTCAGAAACTGGCCGATATCGAGATCGACACCGTGTTCATTGGCTCTTGCACCAATGGTCGTATCGAGGATCTGCGCGCTGCAGCCGAAGTGCTGAAAGGCAAAAAGATCAAGGACGGTATGCGCGCCATGGTCGTTCCGGGCTCTGGTCTGGTCCGTGCTCAGGCCGAAGAAGAAGGTCTGGCACAGATCTTTGAGGATGCCGGGTTTGAATGGCGTCTGGCGGGCTGTTCCATGTGTTTGGCGATGAACCCTGATCAGCTGTCCGAAAACGAGCGTTGCGCCTCGACTTCGAACCGCAACTTTGAAGGGCGTCAGGGCTTTAAGGGCCGCACCCATCTGGTGAGCCCGGGCATGGCAGCCGCTGCTGCCCTGACCGGCAAACTGACCGACGTTCGGGACCTGATGTAATGGCATCTGGTGCACCAATCCAAAACGGATCTATCCTGCCAGAGGTGGCAACCCTCTGGATCGGGCCGGACCTGGATTGGCTGCACCAAATGTGCCTTAGCAGCTTTGTGTATCACGGACATAAGGTGACGCTGTTCTATGCCGGGTCTGATCAGGCCCCCATCGTTCCCGATGGGGTGATCACCCGCCCGGCAGCCGATATTTGGGATCCAGCGGAACACGGATATGGCGGGGCGCCTGCCTCGATGGTGTCTGATTTGTTCCGGCTCTATCTGCTCATGCAGACCGAGATGATCTGGATCGACGCGGATGTGTTGTGCCTGCAACCGTTCCCCGAAAAACCCTACCATGTTGGTTGGGAACCTTCGGGAACGGTCAATGGAGCCATTCTGCGACTGCCTAAAGAGTCGGCCACGCTGAACAGTCTGATCGAATGGTTCGAAGATCCCGAATTTGTCCCGCATTGGATGACCGAGACGCAGCAGGCCAAAGTGGCCGAAGCGGAACCGGGCAAAAGATTGGTGACGGCGTTCAAATTGGTGCGGCCTTCGGTCGGGCCACGGGCGTTGAAACACACCTTGAGGGCCAAAAAGGAAAAGCGGTTCATCAGCCCCGCCGAGGTCTATTACCCAGTGCGCGGCGTTTATACCGATGTGCTGTTTTCACCTTTTGGCGGGGTCGAACCTGGCCTGACCGAAGAGACGCTTTGCGTGCATCTCTATGCGTCGATGATCCGTGGCTATCACAAGAAACACACACCAGCGCCGGGCAGTTTCATTGCCGAATATGCCCGGGAAATTGAATTCGATATCGCCCCGTAAAGGCGAGAGTTTGAGGAGACTCAACATGGAAAAGTTTGAGAAACTGACCGGTATTGCGGCGCCAATGCCGCTTGTGAATATCGACACCGATATGATCATCCCGAAACGCTTTCTGAAATCCATCAAGCGCACCGGCTTTGGTGTAAGCTTATTTGATGAAATGCGTTACAACCGCGATGGCACCGAGATCGAGGATTTCGTGCTGAACAAGCCGCAATACCGCGAGGCAGAGATCCTGGTCGCGGGCGACAATTTTGGCTGCGGCTCGTCGCGCGAACACGCGCCTTGGGCGATCAAGGATTTTGGCATCAAATGCGTGATCTCCACGTCCTTTGCGGACATCTTTTTCAACAACTGCTTTAAGAACGGCATCCTGCCGATTGTTCTGCCACAAGAGCAGGTTGATGTGCTGATGAAGGACGCGGAAAAGGGTCAAAATGCCCGTATGACCGTCGATCTTGAGGAGCAGACCGTGACCACGTCGGATGGCGAGACCATTTCCTTTGAGGTGGATGCGTTCAAAAAGCACTGCTTGCTGCAAGGGCTCGATGATATTGGCCTGTCGATGGAGAAAGTTTCATCCATTGATAGCTTTGAAGAGCAAGCATCTCAGGCGCGTCCTTGGGTTTGATGTTTATTGGCCTGGCCCCGGGTTCGGGGCTGGGCCTAACCCTTTGTTACGAAGCCTGTTGCACGAGGCAGCGAAACCCTTCGGGCGTGCCGTGCAACATCATCGTACCAACGGCGCTGACAACGGTGCCGTCATGCACGGTTTCAACGGTCTCAAGCGTGTAATCGATATGACCAAGATGGGCGATCTTGTCCATTTGCTGCATGAAAACCTGCATGACTGCGCCGGGGTCCTGCGATATCAGATCTTCTGGCCCTTCAAAACTGTATTCCCCCACCGCCTCGCGATTGCCATGCATCAGGGTTGCCTTGAATTGTGCCATGCGCGCCTCCTCTGTCTGAAAGTAACAGTTTTGTAACGGTGCGCCTTTTGAGCGACGTTGATCTTGGTCAGATTTGGTGTGGAATTCGGAAATCTTTGCTTGTGGCGCTTGTCTTGTGTCCGAGGGGCACAGGCCCCCTAGATATGGGCTGTCGTAAGGCGCGTTGCCTGACCTTGATGCAATCCCGCACCAGTCGGTGGGTGAAAAAGCAACAAATTCGGCAACTTGGCGATCGGCGTATTGTCGCCGAGATCAAAGTGAGGCAAAACTAAGGCAACAATGAGGCAAGCCGCCACAAAGGCGGCATCGGGATGGAACAAGAAACCGGCATCGTATCGGCTTCGTCCAGACTGAAAGGGCAGGTTCTGTGATCAAACGTATGATCGGCGCAGCCGTTCGGGCGATTCTTGTGGCATCGGTATTCACCATGCCCGCGATACTCTTGCCCGGCACATCGGCAGATACGGTGCAGATGGTGGTTCTGCTGTCGCTGGTTGCAGCGCTGTTGGTCTTTGTCGAATACAGCTCTGAATATCCAAGCATGATCGAATTTCGCAATGCGCCGCCCTTTAACCGGCTGCGCTTTCTGGCGCTGTTTTGCACGGTTCTGACGTTGACGCTGATGGCGCGCGGGCAGGTCATGCCCACACCGCTCAGCTCAACCCTGGTTGGGTTGGGGCATATGATCGGCAATGCGATGGATTTCCCCTTCTCGCCAGTGCGCCTGATGGTTCTCTTGGCCCCCGAGGGCGCGACGCCGCCGGAACTGGACCAGATCCGTATGCATGCGGGCATGTCCTATCTGATTGCCCTGGCAATGTTGCTAAGCTTTGTCGTTGTGGTGCGCCTGCTGGATTGGCCGCTGCGCCATGGGGCGTTTAATTTCTGGGTGAACCTCCCCTTGTTTGACCCAACGGCGGGTGGCGATGTCTTGCGCAGGCTCAAGCGGGACAGCCATGTTAACGTCGCCTTAGGCTTTCTTCTGCCATTCCTGATACCGGCGGTTCTGAAAACCGCTTCGGTTTATGCTGTCTCTGTGTCGCTGACCGATCCACAAACTCTGATCTGGACGATGAGCGCATGGGCCTTTCTGCCAATCAGCTTGATTATGCGCGGCGTGGCACTGATGCGTATCGCCGATCTGATCGAAGAAAAGCGTCGCCGCGCTTACGCGCAGGCCGAATTGCAGGTGGCCTGATCCTTCTTGCCAGTTATTTGTTGGTGGCAGCTGCCGTTTCGGCGGACCCTTTGCGCGTGGCCACATGGCATGGCGATTTCAGCCGCAAGGGGCCGGGATTGCTGTTGCGCGAGTTGGTGGGGGAAAAGCCGGTTCCGGGTATCACCAGCATTGCTGAGGCGCGGCCAGACGTTCTGTTGCTGACCAATTTTGACTATGACGCCGGGCATGTTGCGTTGGGTGCGCTGCAAAGCCGGTTACGTGATCAAAGCTGGCCCATGCCACATCTGTTTGCCTTGCGACCTAACACAGGCCTGCCGACGGGTGTTGATGTGGATGGCGATGGGAAACTGGGCGGGCCTAGGGATGCGCAGGGCTTTGGCTATTTTTCGGGGCAGGGCGGGCAGGCGATCCTGTCGCGTTACCCTGTACGTCTGGTGGCGGATCATTCACAGCAGTTGTGGGCGGATGCGCCGGGCAGTTTGATAGCCAAGGATGATCCGGTTGGGGCGGCGCAACGGTTGTCATCCTCGGCCCATTGGGCGGTCGAGGTTGAGGTTGACGGTGCCAAGGTGACCTTGTTGACGCTGGCCGCGACACCGCCGGTGTTTGATGGGCCAGAGGATCGCAATGGGCGGCGCAACCGGGATGAGGTGCTGCATTGGTCGCATGTCTTGCAAGACAAGGCCGCGTTTGCCGACGCGCCCGTTGTCGTTCTGGGCAATTTCAACCTGGACCCGGATCGCGGGCAGGGTTTGCGCGAGGCTGCCGCTCAAGTCCTGGCGCATGACCGCTTGCAAGATCCTTTGCCAAAGTTGCCAACGGTGAAATGGGAACGGGCAGGAGAGATGCGGATCTCTTACATCCTGCCCGATCAGTCGCTTAAGGTCGGTAAGGCCGAGGTTATGCCGCCGGAGCCAGAGGCCGGGCCGCATCGCCTTGTCTGGATGGACCTGCTGTTGGATTGAACGGGCGCAAGGCCCGGGCAATCGCCTCAGACGGCGGCGTTACCGGGAAATCCGGCACAAGCTCGTCAAAGGCCTGACCATCCAAATGGTGCGCTTTGTTCCATAGATAGCTCATCTCGACCAAATGTTTTGCCAAGGGCCAGAACGGGCGGGCGATCTGAATGGGCAGCCAGCTCATCTTTTTGAGCCGGACGGGTTTGCCCAAAGCCTCGGCGCAGAGGTGCGCCATATCATGTCCGCTTAGGGTGTAGCCCGCAAAGGGGATGTCGGAAAACCTAGGTAGGAATTCGCGTTGCTCGGCCAAGGCGACAGTTGCGCGGGCAAGATCAGGCAGAAAGGCCCAGCCATGGGGCAGATCGGGCGCACCGGGATAGGTGAACACTCCTTTCTTCAGGCTTGGGGCCATGATCTTGTCAAACCAGTTGCCCGACGCCTCGGTATCAAGGAAATCGCCCGCCCGCAGGATGATTGTCTGCACGCCCGAGGCGCGAAAGCTCTCTTCCATCTTGATCCGAACTTGTCCCAACGGGTTGCGGGCGGCATGTGGGGTGTCCGCTGCAAACCGGTCCGGCGCATCCGGCCCGTAGACATAGACATTGCCGGGGATGATCACGGTCGCTCCGCTGGACTTGGCGGCGGCAATGACTTGCTCTGTCAGCTTTGGCACTTGCGCACCCCAGTCGGGATAGAGCGGGTTCCAGGCACTGACAATTACATCCTGCCCCTGCGCAGCCGTGATCAGGTCATCCTTGGAGCGGTCAAACAGGCTGACCCGCCAGCCGACATTCCAAAAGGCCTCGGCTGCGTTGCGACCAAAACGGCCATTCGCCCCTAAAATCAAAACTGTTCCTGTCATAACGACGCCTCCAAATTCACGCATGACAAGAATTAGCTATTCAAATTAATTTGGGAATTGCCTGAATTTGCATTGCGTGTATTCATCAATGAATGGATGCAGCGCTCTCAAAACTTGATTGGTCTTTGGTTCAAACCTTTCTGGCGGTGGCCGAAACCGGGTCGCTGTCTCAGGCGGCGCGGCAGATTGGCGTGTCGCAACCGACGGTGGGCCGGCAGATCAAACAGATTGAATCCGATCTGGATGTGACTCTGTTTACCCGGCAACCGCGCGGCTTGGCCTTGACCGAAACCGGGGCGGCCTTGCTGCCCCATGCGCGCATGATGGCGGATGGGATACGCGCGCTAAGCCTGACGGCGGCGGGGCGCAGTGACAAACTGTCTGGCCCGGTGCGGATCACCGCCAGTGTGTTTACCGCGCAATACCAATTGCCGCGGATCCTGGCCAAATTGCGCGCCGAAGAGCCAGAGATCTTGATTGATGTGGTTGCCTCGGACAAGGCGGAAAACCTGCTCTATCGCGAGGCGGATATCGCGGTGCGCATGTTTGAACCCACCCAGCTGGATATCATCACCCGTCATCTGGGTGAGCTGGAGCTGGGGATCTACGCTGCCACCAGCTATCTGGATCGGGTTGGGCGGCCGGACGGGTTTGACGAGATGTTTCGCTATGATCTGGTTGGGTATGATCAGAATGACGACATCATTCGCGGTATGCGTGAGATTGGGATTGATGCGCAGCGGGAATGGTTTGCCACCCGCTGCGATCACCACGCCACCTATTTCGAGCTGATCCGTGCGGGATGCGGTGTGGGGTTTGCCCAGGTCGGGATCGGGGATGCCTGCCCCGAGGTTGAACGCTTGTTCCCCGACTTCCCCATGCCAACCCTACCGCTTTGGCTTGCCGCGCATGAGGCGGTCAGATCGACGCCACGGATCAAACGTGTCTGGGATGCCCTGGCCGAGGGGCTTTCGCCCAGTGTTTTATAGCGGGTTTCTTGACGCCGCACCCCTTGCGGGATAGGGCCTGTCCAACAGATTTGACAGAGGACAGCACCGATGACCAACCCTTCGATTCTTATCTTGCCCGGCGACGGGATTGGCCCCGAAGTCATGGCCGAAGTCCGCAAGATCATCACTTGGTTTGGTGACAAGCGTGGCCTGGCCTTTGACGTCAGCGAAGATCTGGTTGGTGGCGCGGCTTATGATGCGCATGGCGTGCCTTTGCATGACGATACCATGGCCAAAGCCCAAGAGGTGGACGCGGTTCTGCTGGGTGCCGTTGGCGGCCCGAAATACGACAATCTCGATTTCAGCGTAAAGCCTGAGCGCGGCTTGCTGCGTCTGCGCAAGGAAATGGACCTGTTTTCGAACCTGCGCCCGGCGCAGTGCTTTGATGCTTTGGCTGATTTCTCGTCCCTGAAGAAAGACATCGTGGCCGGTCTGGATATCATGATCGTGCGCGAGCTGACCTCGGGCGTCTATTTTGGCGAGCCACGCGGCATTTTTGAAGAGGGCAATGAGCGTGTTGGCATCAACACCCAGCGCTACACCGAATCCGAGATCGAGCGCGCCGCCCGCAGCGCCTTTGAGCTGGCCATGCGCCGCAACAAAAAGCTCTGCTCGATGGAAAAAGCCAATGTGATGGAATCCGGTATTCTGTGGCGCGAAGTGGTTGAGCGTGTGGCGCAGGATTACCCCGAAGTCGAGCTGAGCCATATGTATGCCGATAACGGCGCGATGCAGCTGGTGCGCGCACCCAAACAGTTTGACGTGATCGTCACCGACAACCTGTTCGGGGATATCCTGTCTGACTGTGCCGCGATGCTGACTGGCTCGCTGGGGATGCTGCCATCTGCCTCGCTGGGTCTGCCGATGGATAACGGTCGCCCGAAAGCCCTGTATGAACCGGTGCATGGGTCCGCGCCTGACATCGCTGGCCAGGGCAAAGCCAACCCGATCGCCTGTATCCTCAGCTTTGCCATGGCGCTGCGCTATAGCTTTGATCAGGGTGCCGAGGCAGATCGTCTGGAAGCCGCAGTTGAGAAAGTGCTGGCCGATGGCGTGCGCACCGCTGATCTGCTGGGCGAAGAGGGCGTCACCCCGGTTTCGACCAGCGAAATGGGCGACACCATTGTCGCGGCGCTGGATGCCAGCATCTAAGCGCTGATTGCGGATTGAGACATGAGAAACGGGCGCTCTGATCAGGAGCGCCCGTTTTGCGTTAGGTGATGCAGTCGCCAAGATTTCGACACGTATTTCCCTTGCGGCATACCGGGCGAAAGATATAGGCAGATAGCGGTAACAGTCTTTTCGCAGGTCTGCCATGCCCCAAGCTTCGCTTCCGACACAATCGCCATTGCAAGCCTCTCTGTTCGGGTTGGCTGCCTTTGCGGTATTTGCGACTCATGATGTGATCATCAAGCTGCTGGGTGGAACTTATTCAGCGATTCAGATCCTGTTTTTCGGGGCCTTGTTGAGTTTCCCGATCATCACCGTGATTTTGATGCGCGACCGCGAACCTGGCACGCTGCGCCCGAAACATCCGGGCTGGATCGCCTTGCGCAGTGTCTCGGGCTCTTTTGCTGCGCTGGGGGCGTTTTATGCGTTTTCGGTTTTGCCACTGGCACAGACCTATGCCATCCTGTTTGCCGCGCCGTTGCTGATCACGCTGCTGGCGATCCCGATCCTGGGGGAACGCGTGCGCCTGCGTCGTGGTCTGGCGGTGCTTGCGGGGCTGGTGGGCGTCATGGTTGTTTTGCGCCCCGGTGGGGCCGAATTCGGCCTGGGGCACGCTGCGGCCTTGCTATCGGCTGTGACGGGTGCATTGAACTCAATCGTGGTGCGCAAGGTGGGTGCAGAGGAGCGCACCGTTGTCATGATCCTCTATCCGATGATGACGAACTTTATTCTCATGGGGTTGGCTTTGCCCTTTGTCTACAAGCCCGTCGCACTGGGCGATCTGGGATTAATGGCGGTTGTCGCCTCTATGGTTTTGATTGCCATGGCCTTTCTCATCATGGCCTATCAACGCGGTCCCGCCGTTATGGTCGCCCCGATGCAATATTCGCAGATCCTGTGGGCGGCGTTGTTTGGGGCACTTTTTTTTGATGAATACCCCGATACGGCAACCTATATCGGGGCTGGTATCATCATTCTGAGCGGCCTTTACATCCTGCGCCGCGAATCCGGCGACGATGTCTCGGAAAACCGCCCGGTCCTGCGCACCAGAACGCGCGTAGGCCTGCCCGTTGGGCCGCGTGTCGGGGCGTTGATGAAAACCGAAGATAAGGAAGAATAGGCTTGCCAATACCAGGCATCAAAGCTATCCCGCCCGCCACGGTCGGAGTGTAGCTCAGCCTGGTAGAGCACTGTCTTCGGGAGGCAGGGGCCGGAGGTTCGAATCCTCTCACTCCGACCAATTTATCCAATCGTCCCGGATGGTTATCAGAAATCCCAATCTTCGTCTTCTGTCGCAACGGCCTTGCCGATGACATAGGACGACCCGGAACCGGAAAAGAAGTCGTGGTTTTCACTGTCCGGGCTCAGGGCGGCGAGGATGGCTGGATTTACTTCGGAGACTTCCGGTGGGAACAGTGCCTCAAAGCCGAGATTTTGCAGGGCTTTGTTGGCGTTGTAATGCAGGAAGACTTTGACATCCTCGGTCAGGCCCAGTTCGTCATACAGCTCTTCGGTATATTGGTTTTCGAGCCCGTAGAGTTCGAACATCAAGCCAAAGGCATAGTCCTTCATCTCTTGCTGTTCGGCGTCTGACAGTTTTTCGTAACCGCGCTGGAACTTGTAGCCGATATAATAGCCATGCACCGCCTCATCGCGGATGATCAGGCGGATCAGGTCGGCTGTGTTGGTCAGCTTGGCGCGGCTTGACCAGTACATGGGCAGGTAAAAGCCGGAATAGAACAGGAAGCTTTCCAGGAAGACCGAGGCGATCTTGCGTTTGAGCGGGTCATTGCCCGGCGCATAGGTGTCGAGGATCGCCTTGGCCTTGGCTTGCAAATGCGGGTTTTCTTCGGACCAGCGGAAAGCTTCGTCGATCTCTTTGGTCGAACACAGGGTCGAAAAGATCGAGGAATAGCTGCGCGCGTGAACCGCTTCCATAAAGGCGATATTGGTCAGCACGGCCTCTTCATGCGGCGTGATCGCATCGGGCATGAGTGAGGGCGCGCCAACAGCGTTCTGGATCGTGTCGAGCAGGGTCAAGCCGGTGAAAACACGGATTGTCAGCTGCTTTTCGTGATCGGTCAGTGTCGCCCAGCTCGGAATGTCGTTGGACAGCGGCACCTTTTCGGGCAGCCAGAAATTGACTGTTAGACGGTTCCAGACTTCCAGGTCTTTTTCGTCGTCCAGGCGGTTCCAGTTGATCGCGCGGGGGATCTTGGTCTCGGTCATGTCTTTCATTTCTCTGGCCCCTTATAGCGAGCAAGACACGCAGCCTTGCACTTCGGTCCCTTCCAGGGCCTCTTGGCGCAGACGTACGTAATAGATTGTTTTGATGCCTTTTTTCCAGGCATAGATCTGGGCGCGGTTGATGTCGCGGGTTGTGGCTTCGGCCGGGAAGAACAGGGTCAGTGACAGACCTTGGTCCACATGTTCGGTGGCCGCGGCATAGGTGTCGATCAGCGCCTCTGGCCCGATTTCATAGGCGTCGCGATAGTATTCCAGGTTCTCATTATTCATGAAGGCCGCCGGATAGTAGACGCGTCCGATCTTGCCCTCTTTGCGGATCTCGATTTTCGACACGATCGGGTGGATCGAGCTGGTCGAGTTGTTGATATAGCTGATCGAGCCGGTGGGCGGCACCGCCTGCAAGTTGCGGTTATACAGCCCGTGCTGCATGACATCGGCCTTAAGCGCCTCCCAATCGGCGCGGGTTGGCAGATCGTGGCCCTCAAACAGCTTGGCGACCACGTCGCTTTCAGGCAGCCAGTCGCGGGTGGTGTATTTGTCAAAGAAGCTGCCATTGGCATAGTCGGATTCTTCAAAATCGACAAAGGTCTTGCCGTGTTCTTTGGCCAAGTCACAAGAGGTCTTGATCGCGTGATAGGCCACAGCGGCAAAGTAGACCGAAGTGAATTCAACCCCATCGGCGCTGCCATAATGGATGTGTTCGCGCGCCAGGAAACCGTGCAGGTTCATCTGGCCCAAACCAATCGCGCGGCTTTCATCATTGCCCTTGCGCACGGATGGCACCGAGTCGATGGCCGACATTTCTGACACGGCCGTCAGCGCCCGGATTGAAGCCCCAACGGTGCGACCCAGATCCTGACCATCCATGGTCTTGGCGATGTTGAGCGAGCCCAAATTGCAGGAAATGTCATTGCCCATCTTCGCATAGCCAAGGTCATCGTTGAACTCGGACGCGGTGTTCACCTGCAGGATCTCCGAACACAGGTTCGACATGTTGATGCGACCCGCAATCGGGTTCATCCGGTTCACCGTATCCTCGAACATCACATAGGGGTAGCCGGATTCAAACTGGATCTCGGCGATGGTCTGGAAAAACTCGCGCGCATTGACCTTGGTCTTGCGGATGCGTTTGTCCTCGACCATCTCGTGATATTTCTCGGTCACCGAGATTTCCGAGAACGGCAGGCCATAGACCCGTTCCACGTCATAGGGCGAGAACAGGTACATGTCGGCGTTTTTCTTGGCCAGTTCAAAGGTGATGTCGGGGATCACCACACCAAGGCTCAGGGTTTTGATGCGGATCTTTTCGTCGGCGTTTTCGCGCTTGGTGTCGAGAAAGCGCATGATGTCGGGGTGATGCGCATTGAGATAGACCGCGCCAGCCCCCTGGCGCGCGCCCAATTGGTTGGCGTAGGAAAAGCTGTCTTCGAGCAGCTTCATCACCGGGATCACACCAGAGGACTGGTTTTCAATCCCTTTGATCGGCGCACCATGTTCGCGGATATTGCTGAGCAGCAGGGCCACACCGCCGCCGCGTTTGGACAGTTGCAGGGCCGAATTGATGCCGCGCCCGATGCTTTCCATATTGTCTTCGAGACGGAGCAAGAAACAGGAAATCAGCTCACCCCGAGACTTCTTGCCAGCGTTCAAAAAGGTCGGTGTGGCGGGCTGAAAACGTCCCTCTAGGATCTCTTCCATAAAGGACATGGCCAGTGCTTCGTCACCACGGGCCAGGGTCAGCGCGGTCATGACAACCCGGTCCTCGTAGCGTTCAAGAAAACGTTGCCCGTCACGGGTTTTCAGCGTGTAAGAGGTGTAATACTTGAACGCGCCCAGGAAGGTTGGGAAACGGAACTTTTTGGCATAGGCCGCATCCCAGATCGCGCGTTGGAAGTTCTTGGAATACTGATCCAGAACTTCGACCTCATAGTACCCCTCATCCACCAGATAACCGAGCTTTTCATCCAGCGAATGAAAAAACACGGTGTTCTGATTCACATGCTGCAAGAAATACTGCCGCGCCGCCTTGCGATCCGCGTCAAACCGGATGTTTCCCTCGCCGTCATAGAGGTTCAGCATCGCGTTTAGCGCGTGATAATCTTGCTCGTTTACGCTGCTGTCGAGCATGGGTGTCTCCCTAGTTTTTCAAGCCCTGCGCGGACGCGGGCGATATCGGTCTCGGTGCCGGCCAGCTCAAAGGTGTAGAGCAGCGGAACCTTGCATTTCTGGGCGATGATGCGACCGGCCAGGCCATAGGTCGCACCAAAATTTCGGTTACCAGCACCGATCACCCCAATGATCCCCTCGCGACGTTCCGGATCGTTCAAAAACCGGATGACCTGTTTTGGTACCGCTCCGCGCCCTTGGCCATCGGCATAGGTGGGGCAGATCAGAACATAGGGGGACTTGGGGAATGGCAGCTGGTCCATCTCAGACGAAAGGCGCAAAGCCGGAAGGCCCAGCCGCTGAATAAAGCGATGGGTGTTTCCAGATTTCGATGAGAAGTAAACCAACGCCGGGACCGACGCTGACATGGTTTAGGACAGCTGAGCAATCATGTCCGGGCGGAAACCGGACCAGTGGTCAGACCCGGCCACCACAACAGGAGCTTGGCGATAGCCCAGACCGGTCACATGATCCATGGCGCTGTCATCCTGAGTCAGATCGATCACGTCATAAGAAATACCCTTGGCATCCAGCGCGCGCGTGGTTGCGGTGCATTGTACACAGGCGGGTTTTGAATAAACGGTGATGCTCATCTGTCCTCTTCTCCGTTGTATAGATCCAAGGACGCCACGGTTTCTTGACCGCTTTCAACACGCCCCCGAACCCTCCGTTCGTGGTTATTCACATGCTTGCGGCAGGTCTCCTGACTTGCGGTTATATGTTTGACTGACCTTCCCGAAAGCACGCTTTCAGTGGCGATTACAGCCTCACAAACCGCTTACAGTTGCGGGGGCAGTGCCAGATTTTCACTGGTTTCCCTCTTAGCTTTCAACAGGAATCGAAAGAACCGAAGCAACACGATATTGGGGTTTGAGGGGGTTGGATGTCAACATATAGATTTCACCGGCGGCGCATTTTGTTTTGTTGACAACTTTGATTCCAGCACAGCGATTGGTTTGCGTGCTGTAGCTTGGGCCGCTTTGGAATGCCAGTGGTCATATGCCATCCGCCTAGGCAATTGTCGCCGTCGCTCGCATGGCCAAGGCCCCATCCTGACGGCGCACCCAAAGGTCAAAGGTTTTTCCATCCGCACCGGGAGAGCCATGAACCGAGAAGGTTTCATTGTCAAAAACCGGAGCCAAGGCGAGAAAGGCAAAGCTCTGCAACGTGGCCTCGGGATGTTCGCGACGCAATAAGTCCAACAGCAATGTGGCCAGCAGGGGACCATGCACAACAAGGCCGGAATAGCCTTCGGTTGTGGTGCAAAAGGGTTGGTCATAGTGGATGCGGTGCCCGTTGAAGGTCAGCGCGGAGTAACGGTACAGCAGGACGGGATCTGGGTTGATGGCGCGCGAAAAGGCGCTGGTGTCCGGAGCGGGTTGGGGGTGCGGGGCAGGTGCATCCGGGGCCGGTTTGGCGCGATAGACGATGTCATGATCTTCGTCGATGCATAGGGTCTGATCGTCAAAAACCTGGTGGCCAACTTTGACAAAGACCAGCGGTCCGGACCGGCCGGTTTTGGTTGTGACTGACTTGACCGTCGATACTTTGCGAAGCGTCTGCCCAATCGCTATGGGGGCGTGAAATGTCAGATTGCTGCCCGCCCACATACGCCGCGGGAGCGGTACAGGCGGAAGGAAGCCCCCCAAGGCGGCATGACCGTCATAATTGGTGTCCGACAGTTTGAAGATTGGCAGGAAATGCAGCCAATGCCACAATGGCGGCAGAATGCTGCCGTCGCCATAGTCCGGATCATCCCGATCAAGCGTGGCCGCCAAAGCGTTGGCTGGGAACGGGGCAATCCGTTCTTCGCGAGTTTCCGTGCGACCCACCCAATCCTGAAAATCCATCGTTGCATCACTCCTTCGCTCGCCGCTGAGTTTGGCACGATTTTTGTCTTCGGTGAATTCGCGTTTTGGGAAAGTTGTGTTCGTGATAACTTAAGGCAATGAAGCTTGATCTCGTCGACCTTGGGTTATTCGTGAATATCGCAGAGAGCGGGAATCTGACCCATGGTGCCAGCAAGTCGTTTCTGTCGCCCCCAGCGGCCAGCGCCCGGATCAAAGCCCTGGAGCAAGAGGTGGGGCACCCGCTGCTTGTGCGGGAAAACAAAGGGGTGCGTTTAACGGCGGATGGGCAGACCTTTTTGCGCCAGGCCCGTTTGGTCTTGCGACAGGTTGATTTCCTGCAAGATGAAATGTTGGGGGCCGGGCGTATCCGTCTCTTTGCCAATACCACCGCTGTGACCGAGATTTTGCCTGACGTTCTGGCCGGATTTCTCGCAGAGCGCCCGGGGGTCAAGGTTGATCTTCAGGAACGCACGACCAGCGAAGTTATCCGCGGCGTTACCGAAGGTGTGGCGGATCTGGGTGTCGTGTCTGGTGACGTCCCCGTGACTGGACTAGAGGTCACAAGGTTTTCCGAGGATCGGCTGGTTCTTGTCACGCCTGCTGACCATCCAGCTCTTGACGCGCGGTCCCTGTGGTTAGAGGACAGCTTGGCATATGATCATGTCGGGTTGCATGACGGCAGCACGTTGAACAGGTTCCTGCGGGACCAGGTTCCGCATGGAGGGTATGAGCGCAGCCTGCGCATCCAAGTGCGCAGCTACGAAGCCATGTGCCGCATGATCGAGGCCGGGGTGGGCATTGGAGTGATGCCGGAATCCGCAGCATGTCGGCACGCGGCTGTTATGAATGTGCGCATGACTTCACTCAAAGATAGCTGGGCGCTGCGGCATCGGTCCATTTTGGTCAGAGATCGCCATGCCCTCTCTGGCATCTGTAAGGCCTTGATGGATCACCTCATTGCCAAGGGCGATACCGTCGAACAGGGCTGAATTTTGCCGAATAACCCGCGTTACGACCGAATTTGCCGCAGGCTTGGCAAAATAATCTTCATTCAAAATCAGCAAAGAATGGGATATGCGGGCAGCAAAACGAGGGTTTGATCGGAGCGTGATCTTGCAACATCTCTCGTTTTTGTATACAACGGCATACAGCAAGCTTGTCCCGGGCGCGCCAAAGGATTCGCAGACCGTGGTCAAGCTAACATCGCACTCTAGACTTCTGGGATGAACATGAGCTTGTACACTGATTATCTGGCCGAGATTGAAACGCGCAAAGAGCAGGGTTTGAACCCCAAACCCATCGATGACGGAGCCCTGACCGCCGAATTGATCGAACAGATCAAAGACACCGGCAACGAGCACCGCGAAGCGTCGCTGAATTTCTTTATCTACAACACGCTGCCCGGCACCACGAGCGCCGCAGGCGTCAAAGCGGCGTTCCTGAAAGAGATCATTCTGGGCCAGGCCGAGGTTGCCGAGATCACTCCGGAATTCGCTTTTGAGCTGCTGTCGCACATGAAAGGCGGCCCGTCTGTCGACGTGCTGATCGATCTGGCGCTGGGTGACGATGCCGCAATCGCGGCCTCGGCTGCGGGTGTTCTCAAGACGCAGGTCTTCCTCTACGACGCGGACATGGCCCGCCTGAAAGAAGCGCTGGATGCTGGCAGTGCCGTCGCCAAGGAAATCCTGGAAAGCTACGCCAAGGCAGAGTTCTTTACCGATCTTCCTGAAGTCGAAGAAGAAATCAAAGTCATCACCTATATCGCGGGTATCGGTGATATCTCGACCGATTTGCTGTCGCCCGGTAACCAGGCGCATTCGCGCGCTGACCGTGAACTGCACGGCAAATGCATGATCTCGCCCGAAGCTCAGGCCGAGATCGAAGCGATGAAAGCGGCCCACCCTGACAAGCGCGTCATGCTGATCGCTGAAAAAGGCACCATGGGTGTTGGCTCTTCGCGTATGTCCGGCGTGAACAACGTGGCGCTGTGGACCGGCAAGCAAGCCTCTCCTTACGTGCCATTCGTCAACTACGCGCCTGTGGTTGCAGGCACCAACGGCATCTCGCCGATCTTCCTGACCACTGTTGGCGTGACCGGCGGTATCGGCATTGACCTCAAGAACTGGGTTAAGAAAACCGATGCCGACGGCAATGTTGTCGAAGATGAAAACGGCGACGCGGTATTGGAAGAAGCCTATTCGGTTGCAACCGGCACCGTGCTGACCATCAACACCAAAGACAAAAAGCTGTATGATGAAACCGGCACAAAAGAGCTGGTCGATATCTCGTCTTCCTTCACGCCGCAGAAAGTGGAGTTCATGAAGGCCGGTGGTTCCTATGCCGTGGTCTTTGGTAAAAAGCTGCAGACATTTGCGTGTGAGGCGCTGGGCCTGCCGCTGGAATCCGCCTTTGCGCCGTCCAAAGAGATCCATGTCGAAGGTCAGGGTCTGACCGCTGTTGAAAAAATCTTTAACCGCAACGCGCTGGGTGTGAAAACCGACAAGCCGCTGCATGCGGGTTCTGACGTACGCGTCAAGGTCAACATTGTTGGGTCTCAGGACACAACCGGCTTGATGACCATGCAGGAACTGGAGGCCATGGCGGCCACCGTCGTGTCGCCATCCGTTGATGGGGCGTACCAGTCCGGCTGTCACACCGCCTCGGTTTGGGACCTCAAGGCACAGGCCAACACACCGCGTCTGATGAAGTTCATGAACGACTTTGGTGTTGTCACCGGTCGTGACCCCAAGGGTGTTTACCACCCGATGACCGACGTGATCCACAAGGTCTTGAACGACATCACTGTAGATGACCGCGCGGTTATCGTCGGCGGTGACAGCCACACCCGCATGTCCAAGGGCGTCGCCTTTGGCGCGGATTCGGGCACCGTTGCGCTGGCGCTGGCCACTGGTGAGGCTTCGATGCCGATCCCTGAATCGGTCAAGGTGACCTTTAAGGGGCAAATGGCCGATCACATGGATTTCCGCGACGTGGTGCACGCCACTCAGGCGCAGATGTTGGATCAGCACGGTGACAACGTCTTCCAGGGCCGCGTGATCGAAGTTCACATCGGCACGCTGCTGGCGGACCAAGCGTTCACCTTCACCGACTGGACAGCGGAAATGAAGGCCAAGGCCTCTGTCTGTATCTCCAACGATGAAACGCTGATCGGCTCGCTGGAACTGGCGAAATCGCGCATCCAGATCATGATCGACAAAGGCATGGAGCATGAGAACGGCACGCTGGCGCGTCTGCTTGACCTCGCTGACAAGCGTATTGCCGAGATCAAATCGGGCGAAGTGCCCGCGCTGACCCCGGATGCGGACGCCAAGTATTTTGCTGAGGTTGTTGTTGATCTGGACCAGATCGTTGAGCCGATGATTGCTGACCCAGACGTCAACAATGACGACGTGTCCAAGCGGTACACCCACGACACCATTCGCCCAATCTCGTTCTACAAGGCCGAGAAAAAGGTCGATTTGGGCTTTGTCGGTTCCTGCATGGTGCACAAGGGCGATATCAAGATCGTGGCGCAAATGCTGCGTAACCTTGAAGCCGCTGAAGGCAAGGTTGAGTTCAAGGCTCCGCTGGTTGTGACTGCGCCGACCTACAACATCATCGATGAGTTGAAGGAAGAGGGCGACTGGGAAATCCTGCAGAAGTATTCCGGGTTTGAATTCGACGATGCCGCGCCGAAAACCACGGCTCGGACCGAGTATGAGAACATTCTCTATCTCGAACGCCCCGGCTGTAACCTCTGCATGGGTAATCAGGAAAAGGCCGCCAAGGGTGACACCGTTCTGGCCACCTCGACCCGCCTGTTCCAAGGCCGCGTTGTGGCTGACTTGCCCGAGAAAAAGGGTGAATCGCTGCTGGGGTCGACCCCGGTTGTTGTTCTCTCGGCGATCCTGGGCCGCACCCCGACGCTTGAGGAATACAAGACAGCCGTTGAAGGCATCGACCTGACCAAGTTCGCTCCGCCGCTGGTCAAGCCGATCGATACCAAGTCGGTCCATTTCTAAAGACTGCGATAGAGTTCGAGATCAAGGGCACCTTTCCAAGGTGCCCTTTTTCGTTTTGCAGTCTGACGTAATTGGCCTCTCTGCCGTGCGACCCCTTGCTTCGTTTCTGACATTTGCTAAGGCATAGGCAGGATTGTTATCGCTAACCTGTCGCGATGGCCCGCCCGAGTTGATACCCAAGGACACCCCGATGCCACACACCCTGAACGACGCTGATCACCAGAACTGGCTCCGCAAAGAAGCGCGTGCGCAGTTCGCGTTTTTTGCCAATAGCTGTCATCCGCAGGGTGGGTTTCATGTGCTTGGGATGACCGGTGCGCCTTTGTCAGACAGCACTCAAGTTCTGCACACGACCACGCGATTGGTGCACAGCTATACCTTGGGCAAACATGCCGGTGTTGCCGGGGCGGATCGGATCATTGATCAGGGTGTTCAATACCTGCTGTCTGGCCACAAGGACGCAGACAATGGCGGCTATGCCTGGGCCGTTGGTCCTGACGGTTTTGTAGATGGTCGCAAACTGGCCTATGGGCATGTCTTTGTCTTGCTGGCGGCCTCTGCCGCGACCCATGCCGATCATCCTGACGCCAAGACCCTGTTCGACGATATTGATCAAATTCTGGATCAGTATTTCTGGGATGATGAGGCCGGTCGATTTGTCGATGAGTATTCGCAAGACTGGTCAGAGCTGAAATCCTATCGCGGCATGAATGCCAACATGCATGGGGTCGAGGCGCTGTTGGCTGCCTTTGAAGTCACCGGGTCGGAAAAGTATCTGACGCGGGCGGGGCGCATTTTGACGTTCTTCTTTGATCAGATGGCCCCCAATTATGGCTGGCGCTTGCCCGAGCACTATGATGCGCAATGGGTTGTTGATAAGAATTTTGCTGGCAACCCGATGTTCCAACCCGCGGGAACCACCCCGGGTCACTCCTTTGAGCTCGGGCGCTTGTTGGTCCAATATTGGGATCTGGCCGGTCGGGTTGATGAAACCGCGTTGGATAAGGCACGGCAGGTGATATATCGCGCGCTAGAGGATGCCTGGGACAAGGAAAAAGGCGGTTTTGCCTACACCTTGACGTTTGACGGAACGGTTGATGTGCCCAACCGCTATTGGTGGCCTGTGACTGAGGCGATCGGGGCGTTGACTGCGCTGGCAAAGGTTGACCCAAAGCCCGAGGATGGCGACTGGTATCGCCGTTGCTGGCAATTTGCCGAGGCGCATTTCATGGATGAGACCGGCGGTTGGATTCCCGAGATTGACAGCGACGGCAAGCCGGATGCGACGCAGTTTGACGGCAAGCCAGACATTTATCACGCCATTCAGGCCACTTTGTTACCTTTGGTCCCGGGCGTGTCGCGGCTTTATGATGAGGTCAAAACCGTTTCGCTTTGAGCTGAATTTTGTGGTTTCCACAAAGCCCGCCAAGGATACTTGGTGGGCTTTTCTATGTTGAGCGCACTGGTCTCCTTGGGGTTAGCGGCGCAATTCTCGGCTGTGGCTCACGGTCAATCCGGGCGAATGAAAAAAATTTCACGCACGGTGTTTGTATCGCAAAGCGGCCAAGGCAATAACGTGTTGTCAGGTCGCGCAGATATGCTGCCCAAACGACCAAACACGATGGGAAAGGCATAGAAATGGAGCAGGCTTGGGCAGAGGGAGAGGCGCTGGTGCGGTGGAATGTGGCCGCGCTGCAATCTCGTGCCTATCCCGGCGCGGCGCGCCCTATGCCTGACATTGTTGACTATCGGTTTGAGAACGGTTGGACCGCAACCGGTGATCTTCCCTGCCGTGAAGCGTTGCGTGCAGAAATTGCGGCTCGGTCGGTCGATCTGCCAGAGCTTTCCTTTGACGAGGTTTACCTTGGCGGCGATGGCGGCGACGTTGATTTTTCCACCTTTTGTCATCTGCCAGAATGGCGCGTCCGCCATGCCCGAGTCACCCTGTCATCCGCCACCGAACAAGTGCTCCGCCTCAAAGTGGTGACGGCTGGGGCCGTGCATATCTGGCGCGGTGCCGACTTGGTCCATCGTTTCGAACCTTTTAGTCGCAATGAAAAACAACACTCCGAATTCGAGATGCATGTGCAGGCAGGTGATCAGCCGCTGACCGTGCGTTTTGAGGATTTGCACGAACGGGATACGATTTTTGGGTTCCGATTGCAGTTGTTGCAGGGGCAAGGCCTATCGACGCGGATCGCCTGTGACGCGCAACCGGCTGAAATAGCCGAGGCGACCGCCCTGCTCGAAGGGTTGCGGACACAGGAAGTGTTTCACGAGACAAGCAAGGTCAGTGTGACGTCCGACACCTTGTCGCAAACACCGTTTGATCTGGTTTGTCTGGATCTGGATGATCAGGGCGGGCAGCTCTCGCGTGATCATCCCAGCTTTGACATCACTCTCCCAACCGGATGTTTTGGCCTGCGGTTCGGCATCGCGCTGGGCGGCACGATGCTGATTGCGGGGTTGGGCTCAACCGTTTTGACCGGGATGGGCAGGCTGGACCAACCCAGTTTTGAGACCCGCAAAACCGCGCTTTTGCAAAACCAGCAAAGCGGTGATGATATTGTCAATGCTCTGCTGGCGCTGAGTCAAGGTGAGTGGAGCGAATCCGTTCAGGCGATCTTTGATGAATCGCTGAAGCAAGTTGAACAACGCTACGATTGCGCCGATTTCAGGATGATGAGCCTGCTCTGGATCTGGGATCGGCTGCGTTCCAGGTTGCCCGCAGGACAGGCAGATCGGTTGCGCAAAGCAATTCTTGGCTTTCGTTATTGGATGGATACGCCGGGCGATGATGTCATGTGGTTCTGGAGCGAAAACCACGTGCTGTGCTTTCACATTGCCGAGCATTTGGCCGGGCAGATGCTGCCTGATGCGATCTTTGGCAATTCTGGGCTGCGTGGCAAAGATCACCGAGATCAGGGGGCAGCGCGGCAGCATCGATGGTTTGATGCCATAGATGAACATGGTTTGGCCGAGTGGAACTCAGCCGCCTATTACCCGATCAATTATCGCGGGCTGTTAGCGCTTTATTCGCTGAGCCAGGATGAAGATTTGCGAGGCCGGGCCAAAACTCTGTTGGATCGTATTTCGCTGATGGTTGCCTTGCATGTGACGGGCGGAGTCTCGGCCGGGACGCAGGGCCGGATCTATGAGAAAGAGCTGCTGGCCGGGCCGATGACTGAACTGGGGGCCATTGCAAGCCTGATGTTCGGGGGCTGGCATGTGCCCGGCAAAGATGCCGCAGCCGTGATGCTGGCCCTGTCCGAATATCGCCCGCCGGAGCGTTTGACCGGGCTGGCACATCCCAAGCCAGGAACCGCGTTGCGCGCGCAATATGTTCAGGGGCTGGATGGCGGCGCGCATCTGGCCTTGTTCAAAACACCAGCCGTGCAACTGTCATCTGTCGTGCAGCACAAAGCGGGGCAGGCCGGGCATCAGCAACATGTGCTGGATGTGCAATTTGCCAGTGATCCCATGGCGCGGCTTTGGATCAATCACCCCGGAGTGCTGCGCCCATGGGCCGAAGCGCGCCCATCTTTCTGGGCGGGCAATGGCCGTCTGCCCGAGCTTGTTCAACAGGATGAAACTGCCGTACTGCGCTATGAGCTACGCGATGGCGATATCGGTTTCACGCACCTGTTCCTGCCGGTGGATCGGTTGGATGAAGTTGAGATCAGCGATCATTGGGTGTTTGCGCGCGCAGGAGCGGGCTTTGCCGCGATTTGGAGCGCGGGCGTTTTGGAACAACAGAAAACCGGGCTCTACGTGGGCTATGAGCTGCGCCAAGCTGGCCCTGTCTGCGGTTGGGCTGTGATGGTCGGTGACAGCGGCCAATGTGATTTTAACAGTTTTAAAGAGCACGCGCAGGCCATGTCGCCCAGGTTGGGCGCGGGCGATGTAACCATCACAACGAATGTCGGCAACTGGGGGACAGGATCAGCTTACCCCGTGCCCAGCTCCACAATTCCAAAGATAGAAGAACGCCAAATGCCCAAGGGGCGTTGGACAATTCAACAGGGTTCTCGATCATGAGTATTGACGCATTGCAGAGCAATATTGACGCGCTGTCCCTTGGGTTTCGTCGCCTGAAAGGGATTGGTGACAATGGTGATGCGGGCAGCGACGAGATTGCCTTTGACGAATGGGATTGGGAGGTCGGCGTTGGCCTATACGGAGAAGCGCGGGCGGCGCTGGAACAAGAAGACACGGCCAAGATTGCCCGGCTGGAACGATGGTATGATTGGCAGATCGGTCGCGGGTTGCCGCGCCCGCAGGTGAATTCTACCGCGCCCCTGCTGGCCCTGAGCATCTTGGCAAAACACAATCAACGGGATGATTGGTGCCGTGTGATCGAAGATTGGGCCACATGGCTGGTCAATGAGATGCCCAAAACCGAAGAGGGCGGTTTTCAGCATACGGTTAAAGAGCGCGACAATGATCGCCAGCTTTGGGATGACACCCTGTTCATGGCGGTGCTGTTCCTTGCCTCGGCGGGCGAGTTGCTGGACCGGCAGGATTGGATTGATGAGGCGCATTACCAATTCCTGACCCATGTGCGGCATTTGGGCGATGTGCAAACCGGGCTATTCTTTCATGGCTGGAATTTTATTGGTCGACATCACTATGCCCGCGCGCTTTGGGCGCGTGGGAACGCGTGGCTAACTATTGCCATTCCGGAACTGTTCCGAATTTCGCGCCCCAATGCGGTGATTGCCCGTTACCTGACCGAAGTCCTGCAAACGCAGGTCAACGCCTTGCAAGATTTACAGGGTCCCAACGGCATGTTCCACACCTTGCTGGATGATCCGCAAAGCCCGGTCGAAGCCTCGGGAACCGCTGGGATTGCCTATGGGGTATTGGCCAGCGTGCGCCTTGGCTTGTTGGATGAACGCTATCTCAAAATTGTTGAGCAGGCCCGCGCCGCGATCCAATCCCGGATTGGTGACGATGGGTTCTTGCAGGACGTTTCGGATGGGACTCCGATGGGGCCGGACCTTGACTTTTATCGCAAGATCCCAAACCTTCCGACCCCTTACGGGCAAGCGCTTGGGTCGCTGTTCCTGTTGGAGTTGCAACGCCACGAGGCAAGCCAAGCTTAGGGTCCTGACCCTAACCCAGATGCGGCCCGGTGGTGGAGCCGCGCACGATGATCTTGCAACCCAATTCCACCCGCCGGGCCGAGCGTTCGTTTTTGGGCAGTGTGCGTGCCTCTTCCAGCAGGTTCAGCGCCACTTGACCGATCTCCTCCATGGGCACGTGTACTGTCGATAGCGGTGGGTTCTGACGTTTGCCGATCTCAACATTGTCAAACCCCAGAACCGAGACATCGCCAGGCACTTTGACACCCGATTGCGCAAGGGCATCCATGACCCCGATGGCGACATTGTCGGCTGAACAGAAAAAGGCGGTAAAGGGCAGGGGGCGGCGCTGAACGGCCAACCAGTTCAACATATTCTGCGTGACGATCTCGGGCCGAAAGGTTTCCACGTCAATGATCGCACCGGGCGGCATGTGATAGCCGCTGGCGCGATAGGCGTCGAGAAAACCGTATTTACGATGTTGCCCGATCAACCGCGTGCCATAGGTGACATGGGCAACACGGCGATGCCCGAGTTGGAACAGGTAGTCGGTGGCCATTTGGGCGGCAAAGCGATTGCCGGGGGACACCGTGTCGACTCGCATAGACGGGTCCTGCCCGGACAGGATCACAATAGACGGGTCGAGACCATGAACCGCGTCGATCAAATCCGACCCATCATCCTGCATGATCGCGACCCCCTGCGGGCGGTGCTTTTCTATCGCGGTAACCAGGCTTTCGGGGATGATTTTGTCGCCTTGGTCGATATGCGGGATAAGGCGAATGGATCGCGCCCGGCATTCCTGGCGAAAGGCGTTTAGCATCGTCCAAGAGACATAGTTGCGGTCTGATTTCGGGAAATTTGCCTCGCTGGCGGATAGCAAAACGGTGGGTAACAAGGCCACCGCAGCCTTGCGCCGCCGCTTGGCGAGATAGCCCAACTCGCGCGCGGCTGAGAGAATTCTTTGAGAAACCTCGGGGCTGATCGGCGCGGTTCCGTTCAACACATGGCTAACAGTGCTTGGCGCTACTTCTGCAAGCAGCGCGATGTCCTGAATTCGCGGGGTTTTGGCCATGTCCTTATGCCTTGTTTGGGGGTGTTTGGGCGCTGGACCTCAGAGATTTTTCCTTTGATTTCAGCGTCCAACAACATTGTCTCGCCGCTTCAACTCCACAAAGGGAAAAGCGTGAAAAAAATTTCATACGCCTTTCTTGTGCGCAAGGCAATCACCGGAAATTTTAAAGCGCAACTGAGGAGGAGCGCCAGATCGGATGAGGAGGTCCGGGTGTGCCCGTCGTCAGGCTGACCTGAAAAAGGAGGAATTCTATGCGACACACCTGGCTGAAACCCGCCACCGCCCTTGCGCTGGTTTTTGCGGCGCAACCTGCCGCCGCGCTTGACGAGGCTCCCATGTTGGCTGAGCAAGTCGCGGCAGGCACGCTGCCCCCGGTCGAAGAGCGTCTGCCGGAAAATCCCCGCGTGATTGATGTGGCGAACTCCATTGGTCAGTATGGCGGTACTTGGCATCGCGCTTTTAAGGGGCCATCGGATCGTTGGGGTCCCACCAAGCTGATGGAAGAGCGCGTTCTGCGTGCCGTTATGGATGCGGATCAGAACATTTCCTATGTTCCGGGCTGGGTCGAAAGCTATGAAGCCAACGAAGATTCCACCGTCTTTACCTTTACCCTGCGCAAAGGGCATCGCTGGTCTGATGGCGCGCCAGTCACCACCCGCGATGTGAAATTCTGGTATGATGACGTGTTCAACAATCGCGAAATCATGCCCGCGGTGCCAGCGCTTTACACCGCTGCAGGTGAGCCGATGGTGCTGGATATTGTGGATGATCACACCTTTACCGTGACCTTTGCGGCGCCTTACCCGTTGTTCCTGACCGTTCTGGCCAAGGAATCCACGGGTAAGCCGGGCCTTGACCGCCCGGGCTTTATCGAGCCGTTCCACTATCTCAAGGATTTCCACCCGACCTATGCGGATGAAGCCAAGCTGGCGGCGGTCATGGAAAAGCATGGGGCCAAGAAATGGACCGACCTCTGGGGGTCAAAAGGCCAGGTTCAAGCCTGGTGGTTCAACCCGGATATGCCGGTGCTGACCGCATGGCGCGTGGCGACGCCTCCGCCTGCCGATACCGTGGTTATGGAGCGCAATCCGTATTACTATGGCGTTGACGCTGAGGGGAACCAACTGCCCTATATTGATCGGGTCGAGCACCGTCTGTTCCAGGATACCGAAGCGTTGAACCTGATGGCAGTGCAGGGCGAGATCGACCTGCAGCAGCGTCACCTGAACGCCAATGACTTTACCCTGTTCAAGGAAAATGAGGCAGCGGGTGACTATGAGGTAGTGACTTGGACCAAGGCCTCGACCTGGACGATTTACCCCAACCTCAACACCCCGGATGAGACGTTGCGCGCTTTGTTTGACGACAAACGAGTGCGTGAGGCACTGAACATCGCCATTGATCGCGAAACCATCAATGAATTGTCTTTCTCGGGTCTGGGCGAAGCCCGTCAGGCCGGTCCGGTTTCCGGGTCTCCCTTCTTTGATGCCGAGCTTGAAAAAGCTGGCACTGTCTGGGATCCAGACCGCGCGAATGCGCTGCTTGACGAGGCTGGTCTGACCGAGCGTGACAGCGACGGTTTCCGTCTGCGCCCGGATGGCAAGCGCCTGACGCTGGTCATTGAAACACGCCACAACCCGCTGCTCTCGGTTCTGGAACTGGTGCAGGCCGATTGGGCCGAGATCGGGGTTGAGGCGCTGGTGCGCAACTTGGATCGCACCCTGGTGCAACAGCATGTGGAGACCGGTGAATTCGAACTGGTTCTGGACAATTTTGACCGCTCGTCGATCATCACGGCTGATCCGGTTCGCTTCCTCGGGCGGTATGGCTTTGCGCATAACTATTTCAAATGGTGGAGCAGTGCCGGGAATAACGGGATCGAGCCACCCGCCGATCACCCGATCCGCGATGTTTGGGCCGCATGGGAAGCGGCGCAGTCAGCGGGCTCTCTGGATGAGGCCAACGGCCATGCGCAGGATATGGTCAGTGTCTTCCGTGACAACCTGTGGACCATTGGCTTGATTGGCGAAACACCCGCCATCTTTGTCAAATCCAACCAAGTTGAAAATTTCCCGGCTGGTTTGATCGATGATGACGCTCTGCGCGGCATTGGTCTGGCGCAGGCGGCGCAGTTCTATTTCAAACAAAACTAACGGCAGTCGACTCCCGGAACTGTCCCCGAGTCTGGCGATCTTGGTCGCCAGGCTCATCTGCCCTCAGGGCCTTGCCCGCTTGGGGCAAGACGTCAAAAAGGAACACCCGATGCTGTGGTTCATCCTGAAGCGCATTCTATGGTCGATACCAACAATGGTGCTGATTTCGATTGCGACCTTCATCATCATTCAGCTTCCTCCGGGCGACTATGTGACCGCCTATATTGCCGAGCTGGAAGAGACCGGTGAATCAATTTCGGCGCTCGAGGCGCAAGAGTTGCGCAAGAACTTCGGCCTCGATCGACCGTTGATCGTTCAATACTGGGACTGGATCAGCAATATCGTGTTCTATGGCGATTTTGGCCTGTCGCTGGATTGGAAGCTGCCAGTGTCGGATCTGCTGTGGGATCGCATCGCGCTGACATTGATGATCTCAAGTCTGTCGCTGCTGCTGACTTGGGTGATTGCCATTCCAATCGGGGTCTATTCAGCGACGCGGCAATATTCGGTCTTTGACTATGTGTTCACGGTACTGGGTTTTCTGGGTCGCGGCATCCCGGATTTTCTTTTGGCGCTGGTGCTGATGTGGATGGGTTTTGCCTATTTCAACTTCCACGTTGGCGGGCTGTTTTCACCCGAGATGGCAGATGCGCCGTGGAGCCTGGCCAAGTTCTGGGATCTGCTGGTTCATCTTTGGGTGCCTGTCGTTGTCTTGGCAACGGGTGGGGCGGCGGGTCTGCTGCGTGTCATGCGCGCCAACATGCTCGAAGAGCTGGGCAAGCCCTATGTGGAAACCGCCTATGCCCAGGGCATGGGGGAACGCGAAGTGGTCTGGCGATACCCGGTGCGCGTCGCGCTGAACCCGTTCTTTTCCACCGTGGGCTGGGCTTTGCCCGCGTTGATCTCAGGCGACGTGATCACCGCTGTGGTGCTGAACCTGCCAACCACCGGGCCGCTTTTGCTGCGCGCCCTGCTGAATCAGGACATGTATATGGCCGGAGGCTTTATCCTGATCCTGTCGATATTCACCATCATTGGAACGCTGCTGTCAGACATTCTGTTGACCCTGACAGACCCGCGTATCCGGCATGCATAAGGGGGTGACATGACGGATACCAATATGACTGACATGGATAAGACCCACGTTATCGACACCGCCCGCCCCATCACTTTGATGTGGTGGCGGTTCAAGAAACACAAATTGGCGCTCTGGTCGCTATACATGATCGGGTTCCTGTACTTCGTCGCAGCTTTTGCCGAGTTTCTGGCCCCCTATGACCCATTCAAGCATTCCAAACTGCACGCCTATGTTCCGCCGCAACAGGTGCATCTGTTCCACGAGGGCAGCTTTGTCGGGCCGTTTGTTTACGGTTTGGATCGCAAGCGCGACCCGGAAACCGCGCGGCTGAGCTTTGGCGAAGACAGGGACAAAGTCCTGCCGATCAAGTTGTTCCATCGCGGTGACAGTTATCATTTCTGGGGTCTGTGGGAGACGGACCTGCACCTTTTCGGCATCGAAGGAGGGCGGCGTGATCGACTTTATCTGCTTGGATCAGATTCCTTGGGGCGGGACCTGCTGTCTCGGTTGATCTATGGCGGACGGGTGACTCTGTCGGTGGGCCTGATCGGGGTGTTTTTCAGCTTTGTGATTGGGATCACCTTGGGCTCGATTGCTGGCCTTGTCGGTGGGCGCGTGGATGCCGCCATTCAGCGGGCAGCCGAATTTGTACGTTCCATTCCGACCATCCCGCTTTGGTTGGGGTTGGCAGCGGCCTTGCCGATCCATTGGGACCCGATTTTTGTTTATCTGCTGATCACGGTCATTCTGGCGCTCATTGGCTGGACGAACCTTGCCCGCGTGGTGCGTGGGCATTTCATGACCATCCGCAATCAGGATTTTGTTCTGGCCGCACAATTGTCGGGGGCGAAACCCAAACGGGTTGTCACCCGCCATATGCTGCCCTCAATGACATCCTATGTGATTGCAGCTGTGACGCTTGCCATTCCCGAGATGATCCTGGGCGAGACATCGTTGTCCTTCCTTGGGCTTGGTTTGCGCCCGCCGGTGGTCAGTTGGGGGGTGTTGCTGCAAGACGCGCAAAACCTGCGCTCGATCGCTTTGGCCCCTTGGCTGCTGGCTCCGGGTGCGGCGATTGTTGTGACCATCTTGGCCTTTAACTTCCTCGGCGACGGTCTGCGCGATGCAGCCGATCCCTACCAGAAATAGGGGGCGATCATGCGTAATCCGGAAAACCTGTTGGAAATCGAGAACCTTAAGGTCTCGTTCCAGATGAGGAACTTTACCCTGGACGCGGTCAAGGACATCGACCTGTCAATCAAACCCGGCGAAGTGGTTGGAGTGGTTGGTGAAAGCGGCTCGGGCAAATCTTTGACCGCGCGCGCCATTCTGAACCTGATGCCGCGCACGGCGCAGACGACTGGGTCGGTCAAGTTCAAGGGGCGCGATGGCGTGGTCTCGGTCCTGGATCATGGCCGCGAAAGCCGCACCATGCGCGAGCTGCGCGGTGGCCAGATTGGCATGATCTTTCAAGAGCCGATGACGGCGCTCTCCCCGGTGCACTCCATTGGCCAGCAGGTGATGAAGACCCTGACCCTGCATACCGATCTGCGCAAGAAAGCGTTGGAGGATCGCGCCGCTGAGTTGATGGACCTGGTGCAACTGCCCGATCCGCGCGGGATGCTAAAAAAGTACCCCCACCAGCTTTCGGGTGGGATGCGGCAGCGGGCGATGATCGCCATGGCCCTGTCCTGCAACCCCTCGCTCTTGCTGGCGGATGAGCCAACCACCGCGCTTGATGTGACGACCGAGGCGCAAATCCTCAACCTGATCCGTGGCTTGCAAGAGCAGTTCAATATGGGCGTGATGTTCATCACCCATAATTTTGGCGTCGTGGCCGAGCTGGCGGATCGTGTCACGGTGATGAACCATGGCATCGTCGAAGAGACCGGCACCATTGACGAGATTTTTTACGAACCCAAAGCGGCCTATACGCAAAAGCTGCTTTCGTTGATCCCGCGCCTGCCGGAATATGCCATGGCCGACAATGTCGACGCGATCCCGGCGCAACCTGCCGCTGCCGCTAAGAAAGCGGATGAGGACGTGGTGCTGAAGGTCGAGAACCTCAAGATGTATTTCCCCACGCAGAAAGATTGGCGCGGGCGCGTGACAGAAGAGCTGAAGGCGGTGGATGATGTCAGCTTTATCATCCGGCGTGGCGAAACCTTTGGGTTGGTTGGGGAAAGCGGGTCGGGAAAATCCACCGTCGCCCGCGCTATTCTGCGCGCCTATCAGCCAACCGGAGGCAGCGTGTTTTTTCGGGCTCCGGACGGTAACTTCCATGAGTTGACCGAGCTGCAAGGCGACCGACTGCGCAGGATGCGCGCCCATATGCAGATGGTGTTTCAAGATCCCTATTCCTCGCTCAACCCGCGTATGACGGTGGAACAGCTGATTGGTGAACCGATGGTCAATCAGGGGGAAACCAACCAGAAACTGATCCGCGAAAAAGCGGCGGCGTTGCTGCATCAGGTCGGGTTGAAGCCCGATATGCTATCACGCTATCCCCATGCCTTTTCCGGCGGGCAGCGTCAGCGCATCGGCATTGCCCGCGCCCTCGTGACCAACCCGTCCTTTGTGGTGCTGGATGAAAGCGTTTCGGCGCTGGATGTGTCCATTGCTGCGCAGACCATCGACTTGCTGCGCGAGCTGCAAGAGACGCTGAAACTCACCTATCTTTTCATCACCCATGACCTGTCGATGATCGCCAATTTCGCCGACAATATCGGTGTGATGCAAAAGGGAAAATTGGTCGAGGCTGGCGATACGGTGAGCTTTTTCGCCAATCCGCGCGAAGCATATTCTCGTCGGTTACTGAATGCCGTCCCCATCCCTGATCCGCGCCGGGCCCGCCGGTTGCGGGCACGTCGCGAAAAAGAGGCGCTATCGGCATGAGTATTGATCACGTTCTGGAAGAGGCCCGCAGATTTGCCCCCATTCTGCTGCTAGATCGGGCAGAACCGTTTCGCCCGGTGCAAATTGGGGTGCATGCCTTTCATGCGGAAGGGCCTTCTCCCAGCTCCAAGTTCCAAGTCACGCTGCGCGGCGATATTTGCTATGAATATGCGATCTTTTGGGATCACGACATTTGCCATACCTACGATCTGGAACATGTCTGGGTGCATGTGGCAGAGGGAAAGGTCATCGCGGTCGAAGCCACCTTTCATGGCAGCCGACATGAGGTGTCTTTGGCCTTGGCAGATGGGCAGCCGCTAATCTGGTGTGAGGCAGGCGCACATGCACATTTTCGCAATCGCGCCCATCGCGACCAGATGGCCGAGGCGACGCGCCTGACCTGTGGCAGTTCCGCAGGGCATGGTGGCGTCCATACCGGCAATCCATTTGCGCAAGATTGGACTGAGATCACCGCCGCCGACCACCGCTTGGCCAAACTCTATCTGCAACGGTTGCAATTCACACCCTGCTTTGGCCATGGGTTGGATGTCGATCTGGCTGATGTGCCGTTTCTGCCCGTCACAGACCTTCCGGTTTTTATCAAGGCCCGGATGGAGATCCTGTTGGGCAAGCTGCGCAGACAGACACCTCATATGCCCGCGATCTTTTTTGATTGTGGTGATACGCTGGTGGATGAAGGCACCGAGATCAAGCGCGATGATGGCAGTGATGTGGTGATCAGCGCCGAGCTGATCCCCGGTGCCGAAAAGGTCATTCGTGATCTCCATGACATGGGCTACCGATTGTGTCTTGTCGCGGATGGTCCGCGTGAGACATTTGAAAACGTCTTGAAACCCTCTGGCCTCTGGGATCTGTTCGAGCAGCATGTGATTTCCGGCGATGTCGGCGTGCACAAACCAGATGCTCGCATGTTTGAGGTCGCGCGGGAAAAGATGGGGTTGACCAAAGATCAGTTGCGCTATGTTCCGATGATTGGAAACAACCTGGAACGTGATATTCTGGGGGCGAACCGGGCCGGGCATCCGTCGTTCTTTTTCGATTGGTCAGATCGCCGCCGCCGTATTCCTGAAACCCAAGACGAACAGCCCACGGTTCAATTTTCCAGCCTGCAAGTGCTGGTGCATATTTTGCAGCTCTTTGAATTCTCGCTCAGCAAGGATCCCTGACATGACAGAAATTCACGCCCCGCAAGAGGGCAACGTCATCACCGAGATATTGCAAGCCGCCATTGATAGCACCGCTGCTGCGGGTGGTGGCCGCGTGACGCTTCCGCGCGGGCGCTGGGTTTCGGGCGCAATTGTCATGCGCTCGGGGATTGAGCTGCACGTGCCTTTGGGGGCAACCCTTGCCTGTTCTGGTGATTACGATGACTTTGAGGCGGGCACCGTGTCTGTTGTCGCCGAGGACAGTGACCGCGGTTTCATCGTGGCCCGCGATGCCGAGAATATCGCGATCACCGGCAAAGGTGTGATCCATGGCAGCGGTCCGGATTGGTGTTCGCGTGAGGGTTTGTTCGACGGGGTCAAATGGGCAAACTACAACCGCCCCCGCATGGTGGTGTTCGAGGCTTGTCGCAATGTCGATATTCGCGACGTGACCTTTACCGAGGCCCCGATGTGGACCATTCACCTGGTCGCTTGCGAGCATATTCGGGTGAGCGACCTGACAATTCTCAACGACATGGCGATGCCGAACACAGACGGGGTGAATTTCGACAGCTGTCGCGATGCCTTTATGTCCGGGTGCAAGATTGTCGCCGCTGATGACTCGGTCTGTGTGAAAACCTGCGCCAAGCTTGATCCAGCCTTGGAAGGGCCAGCAGAGCGCATTCACGTCACGAATTGCCATTTCACCTCGCGCAGTTGTTCGGTGAAGATCGGGACGGAAACCCATCAGGATGTGCGCGATGTGTTGTTTTCCGGGATCACGATCACGGGCACCAATCGCGCCTTTGGCATTATGGCGCGGGATGGCGGCACGATTGAACGTATTCGTTTTTCCAATAGCACCGTGGATTGCGCTCAAACTCCGCACGCCTATTGGGGATCTGGTGAACCAATAACGATCAATTCCCATGCGCGCGTCCGAGGCGCGCAGCCGTCGATTGTGCGTGACATTGCGGTGACCGGAATAACAGGGCGTTGCGAGGGGGCGATTGTCGTGCATGGTGATCCCGAAAGGCCCATCGAGAACCTGCTGATTTCAGCGGTCAACCTGCGCCAGGAGCCAGGCGAATATGCGCATGAAATGTTTTTGGATCTGCGCCCCGTGCCCGAGGATGTGAACGATCTGGATGATCCTGAATTGGGGCGGCGAAACTGTTTCGTGCGCCGCCCTGATGGCGGGATTTATGGAGTCGATCCATACCCGAATGGCCTGCCGGGCATCTATCTGCGTCACGCGCGAGAGGCGCGTTTGGAGCAGGTGCATATTGACCGACCTTCTCCCTTGCCCGAGGGCTGGTCGCCTGATTTGATTGATCGGGACGGCTGATCCTACATGACCGCCCCAATGGTCCAGGGAACAAACTCCACCCCGCCATAGCCCAGTTTTTCGCTTTGCGTCTGGGCACCGCTGGCGGTGTTTATCATAATATCCAGAAGCTCTTGCCCTTTGTCTTCCAATGAGACGCCATCGCTGACGATATCACCGCAATTGAGGTCCATATCGCCCTGCATACGGCGATACATCTCGGAATTGGTGGCCAGTTTCACGCATGGGACCGGCTGATAACCGGATACCGAGCCGCGCCCGGTGGTAAAGACGATCAGGTTCGCGCCGGAAGCGATCTGCCCTGTCACCGAACAGGGGTCAAAGCCGGGGCTGTCCATAAAGACAAATCCGTTGGTGTCGATAAGCTCGCCGAACTCATAGACCGCACGCAATGGGGCAGAGCCGCTTTTGGCCACTGCGCCCAGCGACTTTTCCAGGATAGTGGTCAACCCGCCGCGCTTGTTGCCGGGGCTTGGGTTATTGTCCATCTCACCACCATTGCGCGCGCAGTAGTCTTCCCACCAGGCAATGCGCGTCAGCAGCTTGTCGGCCACGTCCGGGGTTTCGGCGCGGGCCGTCAGCAAGTGTTCAGCGCCATAGATTTCAGGTGTTTCGGAGAGAATGGTTGTGCCGCCATGGCGCACGATGAGATCCGAGGCGATGCCCAAAGCGGGGTTGGCAGTTATACCGGAATAGCCATCTGACCCGCCACATTGCATGCCAATGGTCAGCGCGCTGAGCGGGGCGGGGGCGCGTTGTGCCTGATTGGCGATCTCAGCGATCCCGCGCAATTCTTGCAGGCCGCGCGCCACCGTGGCGGCTGTGCCGCCTTCGGATTGGATCGTCATGTAACGCAGCGCTCCGTCCGAGCGGATTGGTCGACTGCCAACAAGGTCGGCCACCTGCATGACTTCACAGCCCAGCCCGACCAACAGGATACCGCCAAAATTTGGGTTTTGGGCATAGCCTGCCAGGGTTCTGAACAGCGTGGCATAGCCTTCATCCGCAGCCGACATGCCGCAGCCCGTCCCATGTACGATGGGAACAATCCCATCGACATTTGGGAAGTCATCGAGCAAGCCGGTTTCGGTTGCGGCCTGCGCGATGAAACGGGCGACAGAGCCGGAACAATTCACCGAGGTCAGCACCCCGATATAGTTGCGCGTGCCCACCTTGCCGTCGCTGCGATGGTAGCCCAGAAAATGGCGATCTGATTGGATCGGCGCCAGCGGTTTGACCGCCTGCTGGCCATCCGTCTTGGCCACATGATCCGCCATGCCCAGATTATGGGAATGAACATGATCACCCGGCGCAATCGGCGCAGTCGCCTGCCCAATCACCTGCCCGTAGCGGCGTAGATTGTCGCCGACCCCATGCGGGGCAAGAGCTATCTTATGCCCGCGCGGGATGTCGGAATTTGGAGCCAGCCCAAGGTCATCAATCATGCCGCCCGCCTTGAGATCGCTCAGGGCGATGGCGACGGAATCTCCCGTCTGCAAAATCAGAGTTTGGGTCGTCATATCGCCTCCAACGCGTGGATAACCCCGCGCAGTTCCGCCAGTCCGCGCATGCGCCCAATCAGCGGGTAGCCAGGATAGGTTCCCATGCTGGCATCGCTCAGCAGATCGTGACCGTGATCCGGTCGGAAGGGAATGTCGAAATCCGGCCTGTCATTGGCTTTGCGTCTGTTTTCTTCGTTCAACAGGACACGGGCCAGCGCGACCATATTGGTGTCCCCTTCCAGATGCGCCGACTCTTCAAAGGAACCGTCGGGATCTTTGCGCACATTGCGGAGATGGGCAAAATGGATGCGGGATGCATTCTGTTCGGCAATGGCAACAACATCATTGTCCGGGTTCGCCCCAAGCGAGCCAGAGCACAGCGTCAAACCATTTGCGTTGCTGTCATGGGCCGACATGATCCAATCGATGTCATCAGCGTTTGAAACGATCCGTGGCAGACCCAGAATATCGCGCGGCGGATCGTCTGGATGGACGCAAAACCGCATTCCCAATTCTTCGGCGGTGGGGATGATTTCGTCGAGGAACCGTTTGTAATTTGCCCTGAGATCCGAATGGCTCAGCCCGGAATAGCTTTGCAAGGCTTGCCGCAAACCATTCACATCATAGCGGTCAAAGGCCCCAGGCAAACCCGCCATGATCGAAGCCAAAAGGGTGTCACGATCTTCCTGAGTGCTGGCCGTATACCACTCGGCGGCTTTGGTCAAAACATCCGAAGGATAATCCTCAGCCGCTTCCATGCGTCCCAGCATATGGATTTCAAACGCGGCCATGCGATGGGCCTCAAAGCGCAGACAGGTTCCGCCATTTGCGACGGGTGCATGCAAATCGGTGCGGGTCCAATCCAGCAGCGGCATGAAGTTGTAACAGATGGTATCAATGCCCTCTGCCGCGAGATGGGCCATGGATTGGCGGTAATTGGCGAAGAGCATCGTCAGATCGCCGGTGCCGCGTTTGATATCCTCGTGCAGGGGCAGGCTTTCGACCACTGTCCAATCCATGCCTGCCGCCTTGATCAGGTCACGGCGTTTGCCAATCGCATCACGCGACCAAACCTCGCCATAGGGAATTTCGTGCAAAGACGTGACGATGCCCGAGGCTCCGGTTTGCCTGATATCGGCCAGCGAGATCTTGTCCAAACCCTCACCATACCAGCGAAAGGTCTCTTTCATCGCGCGGTCTCCCTCATGGCAGCCAATGCCCCTTTGTCATCAAGTTTTGTGAGCGCCGCAAGCAGGGCAGGGGCGAGTTCGGCAGGGGGATCGCTGAACACGGCTTTGAAACCGATGAGCTTGGTCACCAGATCGTCGCGGGTGGCGGCGGTTGTGATCAACTCTTGCAATTGATCCTGAAGCGGGTCCGAAATGGAAAGGGCGTTGCCGTTGTCATCCTTGCCCTCAAGAAACCGAACCCATCCGGCCACAGCCAGGGCCAAACCGTCAAAGCTGCGACCAGCCTTGGCATTGTCCTGAATGGTCCCAAGCAAGCGTTGTGGCAGTTTCTGACTTCCATCCATCGCGATTTGTTCCAGCCGATGCTGGATCGCCGGGTTTTGATACCGCTGCAGCAGGGCCTTGGCATAGGCGGGCAGGTCCGTGGCCTCGGGCGGGGTGAGGGTCGGGATAATTTCCTCGGTCCAAAGATGGGTCAGGAAGTCTATGATATCTTCGTTGCCACAAGCCTCGGACACCGTGCGAAACCCGGCGACTGCACCCAGATAGGCGAGGCTGGAATGGGTGCCATTCAACATGCGCAATTTCATATGTTCGAACGCAGTTACGTCCTGCACGAACTGGGCTCCGACACTGGCGAAGTCGGGGCGATTGTTGTCGACAAACTGGTCTTCGATCACCCATTGGCTAAAGGGTTCGTGACCGACCGGAGCCACGTCCTGTTTACCGGTATGATCCGCGATCTGAGCGATCAGAGCGTCGGTTGTTGCCGGGACAATGCGGTCAACCATTGTCGGCGGGAAACGCGCCTCGGACCCAATCCAGGCGGCAAGGTCCGGATCGATTTGCGAGGCGAGCGACAACACGGCGGCTTTGATCTGCGCACCGTTATTGGGCAAGTTGTCCAGCGACATGACCGTAAAGGGGCGTAGGCCCACAGCGCGGCGATGTTGCAAAGCTCTGACAATATATCCCGGCGCGGATTTGGGCATGTCATGGGCGATGTCATGCTGAATATCCGGGTGGTTCAGGTCCAGCGCCCCGTCTGAAGAGGCCAGGCAATACCCCTTTTCGGTAATAGTCAGGCTGACGATTTTTACGGTTTCATCCGCCATGGCATCCAACACGGCCTGTGGGTTTTCCGGTGCAACAAGGACGTCGTTCAGAACGGTGATGTCCTGCGTCTTCAAACCTTCCGGCCCCATCTCTGCCGCCGTATAGCGCCAGTTCTGCTTGCGCAGCTTGTCGCGCACCCCGGGAGACCGGAGGCTGACACCGATAACGCCCCAATTTCCTCCGTCTTTCTTCATGGCGTTCTGAATATAGACCGCGCCGTGAGAGCGGAAAAACGCCCCCAACCCCAGATGGACGATCCCAGTTTTCGGGGCGTTTGACATGTCTTGCGTCATTGGCGGTGAGCTTTCTTTGCTGGTCCGGAGATCGGCTCTCGGAGGGAATTCATTGCCTCAGATGCACCCTGAATATCTGTCGCGAGGGCGTAGGGGGCAAAGGTAGGGCGGGCGTCGGCATTCTGGCACGGAATTATGGACAGGCCGCGGGTTCGCGGCCCGGTTTGGGCTGACCAATTTTCGCCATGCGGAACCATGAGTCGCCTTTCCCCTGAAGCACCTCTGGCTATACGAATTTCGCGCAGACTAGTCAACTAATATGTTAGATTGACTGCAATCTGTATTTGACCGCGAATGCCGGAAATAAAAAGGTCGCCATGCTACGCAATGGCGACCTTTTTCGTTGCAACTGACTGGGCAATCTCTGCCTATCGTTTGCCGTAATAAAGCCCGACCACATGTTCGGCCTGCGCAAAGAACAACCAGCGTGACACCACGACACCGGCCACATGACTGACGACTGCGATCACCGCCAAGAGATGGCCTGGATTGGTCAACAAAAGTAGCAAAGGCAAGACCGTGCTGAGCGCCAGAGAGATCAGGCGCAGTTTGTCGCCGTGCTTGCGGCCCACCACATAGACGAACTCGGTCAGCAGGTAGTTTGTGCCGGTATGCGGCGGCTCAAAAGCGCGAACTTTGCCCCGGGACCCAAGGCCGGTCGCTGTGCCAAGGTCGGTGCCCGAATCTGAAAACCTCTGGTCGCCTTGCCAGAACCAATAGGCCTGCACAGCGCCGGAGAGGGCAATCAGGAACACCGCCGTGTTGATGTAACCGGCAAGCAAGGCTCCTCCGCCCAGCGATAGGGCGAAAAACAATGCGGGCGTTGACCAATGGTTCCAGCGCGGCACGGTTTTCAACTGCGTGTAGATCATCGAGGTGGTGCCGACAGTCGCGAGGCACAGCAAAGCCCCCAGCCATCCCAGCGGCGCAATATGGATGCCCAGGATGACCCAAAAGAACGCATAAAGCCCCATGACTGCCAGCGCACCGGCTGCGCTCCAGGCTTCGCGGCTCAGCCAACTGCTGCGCCATTGCGTAAAGGCTTTGAGCGCTCGTTCGGGGTGACCCAGGTGGAAGGTTGACGCTGCCAAGCCCCCGCAGGAGAGTGCGAAAGCGATGAAGAAGAAGGTAAAGCCAACCCACCCCCCATGCGGGTCAGGTGAAATACCAAGCCAGAACAACAAGCCGAGACCCAGGCCAGAGAAGGTGGTGAAGATGATAACCGAAGGTGCTGGATGCATTAGAACTTCTCCAGGGCTTTGTCGAGCCAACCAAGGAACCCTTGCGGTTCCTGCGCGACCGGTTCCAGCCAGGGAGCGAGCACATCAACCTCACCTTGCCAGCTGTCCTTGGGTCGTGGAGGCAGGTATTTATTGACCGGTTTGGTGCCCAGTTCCGGCATCAAATCCATGCCGCCGCGCTCGGCAGTCAGTTTGGACACATTGCTTTCGGGATCCGAGAAATCGCCAAAGTGACGGGCACCTGCGGGGCAAGTGCGCACGCAGGATGGTTCGCGATCCTCTTCGGGCAGGTTTTCGTTATAGATGCGGTCAACGCAAAGAGTGCATTTCTTCATCACACCCTCGGCGGCGTCCATTTCGCGCGCGCCATAAGGGCAGGACCAGGCGCAAAGCCCGCAGCCGATGCAATTGTCTTCATTGACCAAAACAATGCCATCCTCGACGCGTTTGTAACTGGCCCCGGTGGGGCAGACGGTCACGCAAGGCGCATCATCACAGTGCAGGCAGGATTTCGGGAAATGCACCAATTGTGCCGGGCCCTGGTCTGGCTGGACCTCGTAACTGTGGACACGGTTCAGAAAGGTGCCCACGGGATCCGCGCCATAGGGGTCTTGGTCAGACAGCGGCGCGCCATAGTTTTCAGTATTCCAGCCTTTGCAGGAAATCACGCAGGCATGGCAACCGACGCAAGTATCAAGGTCTATAACCAGACCAAGCTTGCGGTCTGTTTGTTCAGGAAGCGAGGTCATGCAGGGGCCTCATTCGTTGTGGGGCGCGGCAAGGGCAGCGAAATTGAGTATTTGGGCCAAGAAGAAACACAGATCATTTGCCCACCTTCCAGCGTAGCTCTTTTGGGCCTTGTCCGACCGGAGAGGTCTGTGGCGCGAAATTGGGTTGGCTTTCCTCGGTTGGGCCGCTGGCCTTTTCGATCCGGACTTTGAGGTCGAACCAGGCCGCTTGCCCGGTGATCGGGTCGGAATTGGACCAGCGCAGCCCGTCTCCTTTGGGCGGGAGGAGTTCGTTGATCAAATGGTTGAGCAAGAAACCCTTGGTGGTTTCTGGCGCGTCATTCTCCAGCGCCCAGGCCCCCTTGCGTTTGCCAATGGCGTTCCAGGTCCAGACGGTGTTTTCGTTCAACGCCGCCATTTCCATCACGGGCACGGTGATTTCGCCATGGGCGGAACTGACCCGGGCCCAGTCGCCATCTTGCAAACTGTGCTCGCGCATCAGTTTGGTGGGCAGGTAGAGCGGATTGCGGCCATGCAGCTGGCGCAGCCAGGCGTTTTGGGTGCCCCAGCTGTGATACATGGCCATGGGGCGCTGGGTCAGCGCGTGGATGGGATAACGATCCGGATCGACCATGGTGCCCTCAAACGGTTCGTACCAGATCGGCAGCGGGTCCATGACCTTTTTCAGGCGGTTGCGCAGGTGCTCGGGCGGTTGATGATCCCCATGCCCTTCGGCGGCGCGTTGGAACTTGCGCACCGGTTCGGAATAGAGCGTGAAGATGTAGGGCACTGGAGCGTCGTAAAAGCCCATCTCAACCGCCCAATCCTGATAGGCCGCGTTCCAGGGTTTGAAATAGGCCGCTTCGGGCGCGATATGAGTGACGTGGAAGCCGCCATTTTCGATATAGCTGGCAAGCTGAGCTTCGTTCGGTGCACCACGTCCGGTCGTTGGCCCATCTTCACCAATACGCCAGCCGGTCAGCGGTCCGATGCCGGGTTTGCGCTCGTGATTGGTGATGTAATCGGCATAGTCCTGATATTTGGCACTGCGATCCTCATTGGTGAAGTTGGGCAGGCCGAGTTTGGCACCAAGCTGGATCAGGGCGGTTTGGAACCCGCGCACGTCACGGTCAGGTTCCACCACCGGCCAGCGGATTGCGTCGGCGGCACCGTCCGGCTCGGAAATCGGGCGATCCAGCATCGAGATGCAGTCATGGCGCTCCAGATAGGTGGTATCGGGCAGGATCAGGTCTGCATAAGCCACCATCTCCGAGCTAAAGGCGTCAGAGTAGATGATGCGCGGAATGACATAATCGCCGTTTTCATCCGTGTCGGTCAGCATCTTCATGACACCAGAGGTGTTCATGGAGGAGTTCCAGGACATGTTCGCCATGTAAAGGAACAGCGTGTCGATCTTATAGGGATCACCGGCATGGGCATTGGCGATGACCATATGCATCAGGCCATGCGCCGACATCGGGTTTTCCCAGGTAAAGGCCTTGTCGATCCGCGCCGCGCTGCCATCGGGTTTGAGCATCAGGTCCTCGGGACCACGGACAAAGCCCAGATGCGGGCCGTCCAGTGGTTGGCCGGGGCTAACGCCGCAATGGGGTTTTGGGTGTGCTTCGACCGGTTTGGGGTAGGGCGGTTTGAAACGGAAGCCACCGGGAGTTTCGACAGAGCCGAGCAGGATTTGCAACAGATGCAGCGCGCGGCAGGTCTGGAACCCGTTGGAATGGGCCGAAATCCCGCGCATCGCGTGGAAGGAAACCGGGCGGCCGACCATTTGCTTATGTGTCTCGCCGCGGAAATCGGTCCATTCCCGATCCAGAACCACAGGTTCTTCAAAGGCAACACGGGCCAACTCGGCGGCAAGAGCGCGAATACGGCTGGCCGAGATTCCGCAGCGTTCAGCGACAGCTTCGGGCGCATATTGCGGGTCGAGATATTTCTCGGCCATTTCATGCATCACCGAGTGATGGGTAACGCCCGCACGGCGGATATGGCCAGTGAGATCCGGGTAAATGCCGGGTGTGTCAAAGGCGACGAGCTCTTTGGTCTTGCGATCCATGACAAGGGGTTTGTCATTGTCGTCGCGCAGGAACAGGCCGTGGTTTTCCGACTTTGGGTCACAATCCAGCAGCACGGGCGCATTGGTGTAGCGCGCGAGGTAATCGAGATCGATACGACCTGCTTTGAGCAGCTCATGGACCAGCGCCAGAATGAACAGCCCATCGGTGCCGGGGGTGATCCCGACCCATTCATCTGCCACGGCGTTATAGCCAGAGCGCACCGGGTTCACGCCAATCACCTTGGCCCCGCGCGCTTTGATCTTGCCAATGCCTGCTTTGATCGGATTGCTGTCATGGTCTTCGGCCACGCCAAAGATCATAAACAGCTTGGTGTGCTCCCAATCGGGCTGGCCGAACTCCCAAAATGCACCACCCATCGTATAGATGCCCGCCGTCGCCATATTGACCGAACAGAACCCGCCATGGGCCGCGTAGTTGGGCGTACCAAAGCTTTGCGCCCAAAGGCTGGTAAAGCTTTGGGATTGGTCGCGTCCGGTAAAAAAGGCCAGTTTTTCGGGGTTGGTTTCGCGCAAGGGACCAAGCCAGCCAGCGGCAATGTCAAAGGCTTCGTCCCAGCTGATTTCTTCGAATTCACCCGAACCACGCGGCCCGACCCGCTTCATCGGTGCCCGCAACCGCGAAGGCGCATTGTGCTGCATGATCCCGGCGCTGCCTTTGGCGCATAGCACGCCTTTGTTAACCGGGTGGTCGCGGTTGCCTTCGATATAGGCGACCTTGCCGTCTTTCATATGCACGTTGATCCCGCACCGGCAGGCGCACATGTAACAGGTGGTCTTGCGGATCTCGTCCGAGACTTTGGGGCTGGTATCGATGTTCGGCTGTTGGAATGTCATTCGTTTGGCCCCGTCCCTTTGGCTCTGGTCTCGGGCAAACCTGCCAACGCCGCAGGTTCGCGTTTTCTTGGCTATGCCTGCATCCGCTGCGGGATATTTGGCGATCAGCCTAGGTTGAAACGGCGAAAAACACACGATGGATCAATTCGTGGCTTTTGGCTTCACCTTGGCTCAAACCCTTATTTTATTAGGCCCTAAGCACCCGGAGATCAGATTGCCGGAAGCAAAGGCAATTTTTTGGTCAGATGGCGGTTTTGTCTGATCATGGCGCGGAGAAAGTGGCGAAAATTTCAAGGGCGAATGATGTAACATTCATATATCAATTTTCGGTGTCGGATTTTCTGTTACTCTTGGAGTGTCTCCGAGCACCCGCTTTCGCGCATGATTCATCCGCCATGCAACCGCCCCGCCCAGAATGCTCCGGGCGGGGCTGTTTGCGGTTATTGGGGGACCATGTCGTCGGCAGAGATGCCAGCCACTTCCACTGGCTTTTTCATGGCGTCACGGCGGAACGGTTCACCCAGCTCTTGGTTGATCATGGCTTCGATCAGCGTGGTCTTGCCTTCTTTCTGATCCTCGATCGCCTTGTTCAGAGCGGCGGTGAGTTCGTCCATGGTGCGCGCAACAACACCCTGCAAGCCGCAGGCCTTGGCGATGCCGGCATAGGACACTTGCTCATCCAATTCGGTGCCAACAAAGTTGTCGTCAAACCAAAGGGTCGAGTTACGCTTTTCCGCGCCCCACTGGTAGTTGCGGAAAACGACCTGCGTGATGGCGGGCCATTCGCCACGACCAATAGCGGTCAGTTCGGTGACGGCGATGCCAAACGCACCATCGCCAGAGAAGCCAACAACAGGCACATCCGGGCAGCCAATTTTTGCGCCGACCACGGAAGGGAGACCATAGCCGCATGGGCCAAACAGGCCCGGGGCGAGATATTTGCGACCTTCCTCGAAGGAGGGGTAGGCGTTACCGATGGCGCAGTTATTGCCGATATCGGACGAGATGATCGCCTCTTTCGGCAGCGCCGCCTGGATTGCGCGCCACGCCATGCGTGGGGACATCCAGTCTGGCTTGGCGTCGCGGGCGCGCTCGTTCCAGGTGGTGCCTGGATCGTCATCTTCGTGGGTCATCGAGGTCAGCTCTTGCGCCCAAGCGGATTTTTTCTGCGCGATGTCGTCCTTGCGGGCCTGACGGCCTTCGTCACCGGCGGTGTCGGACAGCTGTTCAAGGATACCTGTCGCAACCTTGGCCGCGTCACCGACGATGCCAACGGTGACCTTTTTGGTCAGACCAATGCGATCCGGGTTCATGTCGACCTGGATGATTTTGGCGTCGGCTGGCCAGTATTCCATGCCATAGCCCGGCAGGGTCGAGAATGGGTTCAAGCGGGTGCCAAGTGCCAGAACAACGTCTGCCTCTTTGATCAACTGCATCCCTGCCTTGGAGCCGTTATAGCCCAGAGGACCAGCGAAAAGCGGGTGATTGCCTGGGAAAGCGTCATTGTGCTGGTAACCCACGCAGACAGCGGCGTCCAAACGTTCCGCCAGTTTGATCGAGGCGTCGATGCCGCCCTCGGACAGGACAACACCTGCGCCGTTCAGGATGACAGGGTTCTTGGCTTCCGACAGCAGCTTGGCCGCCTCGGTCACCGAAGTCGAGCCACCGGAAGAGCGTTCGAATTCGATGGGCTCTGGGATTTCGATGTCGACAATTTGGGTCCACATATCGCGCGGGATGTTCAACTGCGCGGGGGCAGAGGCGCGCTTGGCCTGGGCGATGACGCGGGTCAACACTTCGGCGACGCGGGATGGGTCGCGCAGTTCTTCTTGATATGCAACACAATCCGCAAACATGCGCATCTGTTCCATTTCCTGGAAACCACCCTGACCGATGGTCTTGTTCGCGGCCTGGGGGGTGACCAACAGCAGCGGTGTGTGGTTCCAATAGGCGGTTTTCACAGCGGTTACAAAGTTGGTGATGCCCGGGCCGTTCTGCGCGATCATCATCGAAACTTTACCGGTCGCGCGCGTATAGCCGTCAGACATGAAACCGCCCGAGCCTTCATGGGCGCAATCCCAGAAATGAATGCCAGCTTTTGGGAACAGATCAGAGATTGGCATCATGGCCGACCCGATAATCCCGAAAGCGTGTTCGATACCGTGACGTTGAAGCACCTTCACAAAGGCTTCTTCTGTGGTCATTTTCATTTAGGTGTCTCCCAAGAAAAGGCGGCCGACCAAAAGATCGACAAGATTTGCCTCATCGTAGACAGGACGATGTATGGGAAATAGGGCCAGTTTCGGTTTTGCGATATGTCCAAAAATATATTTTTTTGAGAACTAAAGGCTCAATTTTTCGAAAGTTGTCGATTTTTAGACGTTCTTAGCGTTCTTTGAATCAGCCCTGACCGCTGCCCCATTTGCGCATGTAATCACGCAGCAAATGGGCCGTGGCGCTCCCCCATGCATCCCAATTCAAACGCTCTTCGTATTCCTGACGCGACGACCGGCTCATGGCGGTGTAGGTGCCGGGATTTTCCAGAAAATACCGAATGGCATGATAGAACTGCTCTGAGGTCTTTGAAACCGGGAAGATGCGTCCATTGACGTTGTCCCGCACCAGATCCGCAAGGCTGGGAAAACAGAGAGTGGGCACTCCAAAGGCTGATGCCTCGCACACGGGAAAGCCCAATCCGACAGCCGACGGGTGCAAGAGGAAATGTGACCGGCGCAAAATGCCCATAAAGGTCGCTTCTTCCTCTGGTTTGGACTTGTCCAGAAACGGATGCACGGTCACCCATTCGTTCACATGTTGATCAGGCGGGACGCAGCCAACGATGGTCAAATGCGCATCGATACCACTGGAACGCAGCAGTTGAAGGGTTTGAAAGCTCAAGGCTCCGCCGCTGTTGTGCCAGTTTCGGGTGATCAAGAGCAGTTGTAGCGGGTGATCATACGAAATGGTTTTGGGCTGAAACCCGGATGTTGCGTTGATATTTGCCCCCCATGGCACGACCTCGACCGAATCTTCGCCCAGACGTAAGTTTTTGGCCGTTTTGTCTGACGGGACGATAATGAAGTCAGAAGAGGCCAAAAGCCGCGATCTTCGGATGGAGCGCAAGGCATCAACTAGGAACAGAACCGGCGCGTCCGCGAATCTGGCGGGGCCGTGGATACTGTTTGGACCCAAGGCATGGACGGTCAAGGGCGCATGCTTCTCAAAGAGCGTGTTAGAAAGAGGCACGGTTGGTGCCAGAAAAGTAACGTCAAAGGGTGGTTTGCCTTTGTCGCTCTCGTCGATTTGGGGCTTGGGCGGTTCTGTGTTGCTCACGTCAAAAAAGGTGACTTGGCCCGCATGTGCCTCTAGCGCCTTGCGCATGAAAAACTCTGCCCCGCCAGAGTGATGCCAATCCAATGTCGGCGATGCCCCCAAAAAGGCAATATTCAAGTCTTTCGCTGCCATTTTGGCGCCCCAATTGGATTTCTTCCGCGGGTATTGTGGGGCATATTTGAGACGGAATTTGGGCAGAAAACATAAGGTTTTCAGCGACTTTCGCGACAATGCGGCGCGACTTCGTGTTTTGTTTCCGGCTTCACGATTTTGTACCAATGGTGTCGCGACTTGGCCATGTGAGATTGATACAGTGTTAGGAAATCTGCCCTTTCTCAGGGGTGCCTCACGGGACGATTCGCAAAAGATGCCCAACCCGATTGCCTTTCTGGCGCTGGCTGTTTTTCCGCTGGTGGTGGTTGCCCTGTATGGGCGGCTGCGGGCTGATCGTGCTTTGGTCTGGAGCTTGATGCTCGGCTATCTGTTCCTTCCCGAACCGCCTGCCGTGTTTGACCTTCCGCTGATGCCGCCGCTGAACAAGCATAACATTCCGGCGCTTATGGCATTTATGATCGCGCTTTGGCGCTATGGGTTTAATGGGCCGATCCTGCCGCAAAACTTGGTTGGCAAGGTCTTGTTGCTGCTCTTTGTCTTTTCGCCGGTCATCACCGTATTCACCAATGAAGAGCCGATTTTCTTTGGGCAGGTCGGGGTCGAGGGGCATAATTTCAAACATGCGCTCGCCCTTCCGATTGAGCAATTCCTGCTGATCCTGCCCTTCCTAATGGCACGCCAGTTCCTTGCTGATGGTGGATCGCAGCGCGAGATCCTTTGGGCGTTGATGATCGGTGGTCTGGTCTATTCGCTGTTCATGCTGATCGAAATTCGCCTGTCGCCTCAGTTGAATCTTTGGATCTACGGCTACTACCAGCACCTGTTTGGCCAATCGATCCGGGCTGGGGGCTATCGACCTGTGGTCTTCCTGTATCACGGGTTGTGGGTGGCGTTTTTCACTATGACGGCGGTTGTCTCCGCCTATGCGCTTTGGCGAAATTCCAAGGAAACACGGTTCAAACTGCTTATGGCAGCGCTTTATCTGACCGGGATCATGATTTTGGCCAAGTCGTTGGGGTCTTTGCTGTTCATGGTGCTGCTGGTGCCTTTGGTGGTTCTGTTCAGCACTGGCGTGCAGGTGCGGATCGCGATTGTGATCGGCTCGATCGCCTTGGCCTATCCAATCCTCAAGGGAGCAGATCTGATTCCGCAAGATCAGTTGTTGGCACAGGCAGCCGCTATTGATCCGCAACGTGCCGGCAGTCTTGAGTTCCGGTTCGACAATGAGAACACGTTGTTAGAGCGGGCCTATCAAAAGCCGATCTTTGGCTGGGGCAGTTTTGGGCGGAACCACATCCTTGATCCGGTGAATGGTAATATTCTGACGGTGACCGATGGGCGCTGGATCATTGTGATTGGCGTCTATGGTTGGGTCGGTTTTATTGCTGAATTTGGGCTGCTGCTTTTGCCACTGATCTTGCTTGGCCGGGAAATTGCGGCGCGACAAGGCCAGGAAATATCGCCCTATATCGGCCCATTGAGCCTGCTGTTGGCGATCAACGCGCTGGATATGCTGCCAAACGCGACCCTAACGCCACTGACCTGGCTGCTGGTCGGGGCCCTGACCGGATATGCCGAAAAACTGCGCGCCGAGCGTTTGAAAATCGCAAAACATAGCACCGCCATGAAATGGCAATCGGTGATGTAACGAGGAAGAGAATGACAGGGAAACCCAAGGTTCTGCTGGTCGCGGATGAATGCAATCCGGAATGGCCCAGCCTGCCGATTGTCGGTTACAAATACGCGCTTGAGATTGCCAAACTGTGTGACGTCACATTGGCCACGCATGTGCGCAACCGAGAAAACATCGAAAAGGCCGCGCCGACGGGGCTTGAGATTGTCTATATCGACAATGAATGGATCGCCTCGCCGATGTTCAAGCTCGCGCGCCTGATCCGGGGTGGTGAAGAGGTCGGCTGGTCCACCTCGATGATCTTCAACTACCTGCCTTATCTGGCCTTTGAACACGGCGTTTGGCGGCGGTTCAAATCGCAGCTCAAAGGGGGTGAATTTGACATCGTGCATCGCATCACGCCGATGTCGCCGACTTTGCCCAGTTGGCTGGCGCATAAGGTGCCGCAACCATTTGTTATTGGTCCCTTGAACGGCAATCTCGACTGGCCCGCCGCCTTTGCCGCCGAGCAAGCGCGCGAAAAGGAAAAGCTGCGCCGCTTGCGGGATTTCTACAAATACCTGCCTTTTGCGCGCTCGACCTATGATGATGCCGCGGCTGTTCTCAGCGCGTTTTCCCACACCCGAGCGGATTTGCAGCGGGTTGAGGATGCGCGCATCGTTTCCTTCCCGGAGATCGGGTTTGATCCTGAGATTTTCCACGCCAAGGGGGCCAAGCCCGCCGGGCAGCGCAGCAGGGATGGCAAGATCCACTTTCTCTATGCCGGGCGGTTGGTGCCCTACAAATTGCCTGAATTGCCACTGCATGCCTTTGCCAAATCTGACCTGCTGAAACAACACCACCTGCACGTGGTTGGAGATGGGCCAGAGCGCGCACGGATGCAAATGGTGATCGACGCACATGATCTGGGCGATTGTGTCACCATGCATGGTCGCAAGACCCAAGGCGAGGTCGCCGATATGATGCGCGAGGTTGACGCCTTTGTTTTCCCGTCGATCCGCGAATTGGGGGCCGGAGTTGTCATCGAAAGCATGGCTTGCGGCAATCACGTTCTGGTGTCGGATTACGGTGCCCCCGGCGATCTGGCCGGGCGAGGGCGGGGGGCCTGTGTGCCCATGGCGGATTTTGACGGGCTTGTTGCCGGTTTCCGCGCTGAAATGGAGTATTGCGTGACCGATCCTGCCGCCATGGAGGCAACAGCCGCGCGGGCGCAAGCCTATGCTGAACAGGGGTACCCCTGGGCGAAGAAAGGCGAAAAAACCATGGAGGTGTATCACGCGCTCTTGGATGGGTTGCCATTGGCGGGGTTGGGCTATTGAGCATTCCGAGTTTTCACACCGAACGCCTGAAAGTCCGCCCTTGGGAGGCTGTCTTGGCCGATCCCAAAACACGGTCACGTTTTGGTCAAGCGGTCATGGAGATGCTGACAGATCCGGTTTTGGAGCATTTGCCAGAGGCCATGCGACCCGGCGCAGGCCCTTCGGCGGCCGAGGAGTGGATCAAGGCGCGCGAGGGCAGCACCCCCATCGCGCTGGTTGAAAACCAAGAGGCGCTGGTCGGCTTGCTTTTCCTGTTTCATCCCAAGGATGCCCCCGCAGATACCCCGCTTCACCTTGGCTATGTCTTTGGCGAAGAGGCCTGGGGCAAGGGATTTGCCAGCGAGTTGGTTGCGGGGCTGATGAATGAACTCGACAAAGGACCGGAACAAATGTTGCAAGCCGGGGTTTCACCCGGCAATCCGGCCTCTGCCCGTGTTTTAGAGAAATCCGGGTTTCGCCTGAATGACGCTCTCAGCGATGAAACGATCCTGATTTTTAATCGAACCGTCGGCGCAACTTTTTAACCCTCGGAAATCACCCGTGCCGGGATACCTGCGACGGTCGCCCCGGCAGGCACGTCTTTTGTAACCACCGCATTTGCGCCAATCACCGCGTGATCCCCAACGCTCAAGGGGCCGATCAGCTTGGCCCCGGCCCCGACATCCACATGCCCGCCCAACGTCACAGGGCCGGCCAAAGTCACCTGATGAAAGATCATGCAATTTGGCCCGATCTTGCTGTCGGGGTGGATGATGATGCCCGTGGGGTGTGTCAGGCGCAGGCCACCGCCGAATTCCGTGTTCAGGTGCAACTCGGACTGGCAAATTGTGGACCAGAAGAGGTGATTGAGCACCCAGTATTTTGAAGCAATCTTACCCAACACGCCGCCCCGCGCCTGCGCCGCCTGATAGCGCCGCACCGCGCGGATCATCTTTTTCCCCGGCTCCCAGAACCGTTCGATCTTTTCACGTGACCAATCTGGTTCAGTGGCGGAAATGTCTTTTTCCTGCATTTTCTGGACCCTGCCCGTGAATTCGCCAAATTCCTGCCCCAGATTTGAGCCATCCTTGAGGATATGGCAACACTAACCCGTCACCCTGCGCCCGAATCCCCGCCGCAAAGGGCAAGATCCCGGAGAATCCGGAAGGACTGTTGATGAGCACGAACTGTCACACGGGGAGAAACCCCAAATGACGCATGGCACCCATTCCCTCCCTTATCGCAGCGACATTGACGGGCTGCGTGCCTTTGCCGTTTTGTCAGTGGTCCTTTACCACTTTGGCCTGCCCCTGAAGGGCGGGTTTGTTGGTGTGGACGTGTTTTTCGTCATTTCCGGGTTTCTGATCGGTGGGCTGTTGTGGCGTGAATATGATTCCGCCGGCCGCATCTGGCTGATGAATTTCTACGTGCGCCGTTTTCGTCGCCTCGCCCCGGCCTTTTTCGCCATGGTGCTGGTGACAGGGGCATTTGCCTGGGTCATTCTGCTGCCCTTTGAGTTCCGGGAGTTCGGAAAATCGGCGATTGCCGCCACGGTCTATTTGTCCAACGTGCTATTCTACCGGCAAGCGGGGTATTTTGATGCGGCGTCCGAGGAAAAACCGCTGTTGCATACATGGTCGCTGGCGGTTGAAGAGCAGTTTTACATCTTCCTACCGCTTTTGATCCTGCTTCTTGGTCGGTCGCGTCGGATGCTTCTGATCGCTTTGATCGGCTGCTGGATCTTATCGCTTGCTGCTTGCATCTTGATGACACCATCGCACCCAATGGCGGCGTTCTACCTGTTCCCATTCCGCGCTTGGGAGATGCTGACAGGCGTGTTACTGGCGATTTGGGGATATGAAACTGATCGTGATTGGCGTGGCTATGCGGTACTGAGCTGGCTTGGAGCCGCACTGTTGATGGCCTCGGTGCTGTTCATTCCAGCAGGGCCGTTATTTCCGGGTATCCTGGCCCTAGTCCCGGTAATTGGCACCGCGCTGTTGCTGGCCAATGGCACCGGGCGTAATCAGATCAACAAGCTGTTGTGCCACCCAATTGCGGTGTTCTTTGGCCTGATTTCCTATTCGCTCTACCTGTGGCACTGGCCTGTCTACACGCTCAGCACCTATTTACGCGGTCATCATGCCAACCTGGCAGAGTCCGCGCTTTGGATGGTTTTGTCGGTTGCTTTGGCCTGGCTGTCCTGGAAATTTGTCGAAACGCCTGTTCGTCAGGCGCGCCGGTTGCCAGGCGGTGTTGTTCTGGGCGGTATGGCAATTGCGTCTTTGGCCGTTCTCGCTGGCGCTGGCTGGATATTTAGGTCCGACGGTGTGCCATCCCGGTTTGGTCCCAATGCCCAGCCCCACATCGCTGCGACAGGCGATTTCCTTCAGGATTTCAGCCGGTGTTACATCGCTGACACCCTGCCTTTGGATGGGTTAGAGGTCTGCCCAATCGGCCCCGATGGTCCGGCCAAAGTGTTGGTCTGGGGCGACAGCCATGTGCGTGCCTTCAAAGAAGGGTTGGACTTGGCCGCGCATGAGGCAGGCGTTCCGGGGCTGATCATTTGGCGGGCCGGTTGCCCACCGCTATTTGGGTTGCGCAAGGTAGAAAGCGCGGCCACCCCGGCGCAAAACACCGCATGTACGCAGGCCAACCTGCAAATCCGGCAAAGCTTTTCACGGCTCGACGCCTTGGACTCCATTCTGCTAATCGGGCGCTGGGCCTATTATGTGTCGGGCACTGGCACAGGGCTGGATGAACATAACACGATCGATATTTACCCAACCGAAGGGGCGGATCGTTTGGCCTTGTCGCAACCGCAATTGGTTTCGAATGCGGTACGAGAGACGGTCAGTGTTCTGCAAGAGCATTTTGATCAGATCCATGTGCTGCGCCAGCCTCCAGAGATCGCAGGTTACGACGCCCGTATTGCCGCGCGCGAGCAAGCGCATCTGGGCTTGCCCTTGGCCGCGACACATAAGACTGAATTCGAGATGTCGCGCGACGCTCTGACGATGCGGGCTGCCATGGCAGATGCCCCTTGGACATCTCTGGTTGAGGCTGGGGAGATTAACTGGCTCGATCCCTGGTCGCGCTTTTGCAATGCGGATACATGCAGCGCCTTGCATCAGGGTGTCGGGCAGTATTTTGACAATAACCACATCACCAATTCCGCAGCTTTGCGGGTGCGCGATCTCTTTGCGCCGATCTTTGACTCGATCACGCGCCAATCCGCTTTGGTCCAAGGTGCGGATTGATGCCAGACACGACCCCAGAGTGGGACGTTATCGTCATCGGAACCGGCATGGGCGGCGGAACCGTTGGGCGTGCCTTGGCTGAAGCCGGGCAAAAGGTGCTTTTTCTTGAGCAGGGGCAAGCCGGGTATCGCAGCGAAGTAAACGGGTTGTCCGAGACATTTGTCCCCGAAGCTCGCCTGAAACGAGGGCTATGGCCCACCCCGTTATCCGTCACGTTGAATGGCAAAGAGCAATCCTTTTACGCACCGCTTGGGGCGGGGGTTGGCGGGTCGTCGGTATTCTACGCCGCGACGCTGGAACGACCAGAACGGCATGATTTGGATGACCTATCTGACAAGCCGCACCCGACCGGTGGCTGGCCCGCAGGGTTTGATGATATGGCCCCCTGGTTTGCCCGGGCTGCGGAGATGTTTCAGGTCTACGGCTCGCCTGATGATCTTTCGGCTGAGATACCGATTCCACTGCGCGATCCGCCGCAGCTTAACCCTGTGGAGGACTCGCTGTTTCAAAGCCTACGGGCAGCGGGTCTGCACCCTTATCATGCGCATACAGGTCTGAAACGGGTTGCCGATTGTCAGACCTGTCTGGGCGTGAAATGCCCGAAAACCTGCAAGATGGATGGTCGATCCGCTGGGGTTGAACCTGCCTTGGCAACTGGCATGGCCAAGCTGATCACAGGGGCGCAGGTCACCCGATTGCATGAGGCTGAGGGGCGGGTCACAGCCGCAGAATGCCTGATCAATGGCGAAACCCAAACCTTTCACGCGAAACGCTTTGTTCTGGCAGGTGGCGCGCTGGGCTCGCCGCGCCTACTTTTGGCCTCGGCCAACGCGGCGTTTCCGAACGGGTTGGCCAACCGATCCGGCCAGGTTGGGCGCAATCTGATGTTCCACCTGAACGAGATGTTTGCCCTATGGCCCAAGCGCGGCACGCCGGGCGGCGACGCGACCAAGGCAATTTCCATGCGCGACCTCTATTTCCAAAACAGCACGCGGTTTGGCACCATCCAGGCTATGGGCATTCGCGCCTCTTATGGCGAGATCGTGCATTACCTGAACCTCATGCTGGCCCGGTCACGATTTGCCAAAATCCCGGGATTGTCGCAGTTCACCCGCATTCCGGCGGCCATCGCGCATAAGCTGTTTGGTCAGGCGCAAATCTTTGTCGGTTTGATGGAGGATTTGCCCTATCCTGAAAACCGCGTTCTCTATGATCCGCAAAACCCGGACAAACTGGCCATCAACTATGATTTTCACCCCGAGCTTTTGCAGCGCAGGCGCAGCTTTCGCAAAGCGATTTGGCGAGCCATGAGCGGCCATCGCCGGGCGTTTTTAGGCTTTGCGCCCGAGCTGAATTACGGCCACCCCTGTGGGACGTTGCGGTTTGGCGATGATCCTGCGACGTCGGTTTTGAACGCCGATTGCCGCGCGCATGATCTGCAAAACCTGTGGGTCGCCGATGCCAGCTTCATGCCGACCTCGATGGGTGTGAACCCAAGCCTAACCATCGCCGCCAATGCCCTGCGAGTTGCGGATGCCATTAAAAAGGAAAGCGCATGAGTTTTCTGACCCCAAAAGACGGGTTTGCGATTGTCACCGGCGCTGGCTCTGGCCTTGGGCGGGCCTTGGCGCGCGAGCTGGTTGAGGCTGGTTTCACAGTCGCCGGAACCGGGCGCCGGGTTGATGCGTTGCAAGAGACACGCACCTTGTTGGGTGACAGGTTCCTTCCTTGCCGGATGGATGTGTCGGATGCTCAGGCTGTTGCGCAAGGCGTTGACCAATTGGTAGCCGAGCACGGACCGCTTGCCATCCTGATCAACAATGCCGCCGTTTACCCGCGCCGCGATTTTCTGGATGAAACACCAGAAAGCTTTGCGCAGACCATGCAGATCAATTTGGGTGGCGTCGCGAATTGCAGCCATGCCGCCCTGCGCCACATGGCCCCAACCGGGCGCGGACGTATCCTGAATGTTGCTACCTTTGCCGACATTGCGCCCTTGCCCTGTAGTTCGGCCTATTCCGTGTCCAAAGGGGCGGCACGCATTCTCACGCGGGCTTTGATTGCTGATTTTGGAGATCGTTTGCCGGGCATTGTCATCAGCGATTGGATGCCTGGGATGTTGCAGACCGAGATGGGTATTCCTGACGGCATCCCCCCGGAGCAATCGGCGAAATGGGGGGCAAAACTAGCGCAGATGTGCGACCCGGATCTGACCGGAACGGTTTTCGAAATGGACCGAGAGGTTTTGCCGCCGCGTGGGATCAAAGGTAAAATCAAGGATGCCATGCTGTTGCGGCGGACCAAGCCGCGTCAGCTTTGATCTTGGCCCCGAAACCGCAACCAAAGCGCGCGGATCAAGTGACCCGGTAGGATCAACATGCATTTCAGGTAACGCAGGGCCAACCGTTTGGGGTTGGACAGCATGCGCCATAGCCATTCGATCTGCAATTTGCGCGCCCATTGCGGGGCGCGTTTCTGTGTGCCCGCAAAGAAATCCAGCCCAGCCCCGATGGAGACAAAGCCGACCTCCGGAGTTTTCCTGCGACCAAGCGCGGCGAATTCCTCTTGGCGGGGGGCTCCCATGGCGACAAAGCACATACGGGCCCCGGAATCGGCGACCTTGGCCAGAATCTCTTCGGCCTCAGCCCCTTTGGGGTCAAACCCCATGGGCGGAGCAATGCAGCAGACAATTTCGATGTCGCGCACTTCGCGTTCGAGATAGGCAGTGGCGGCGGTCAGCACCGGTTCGGTCGAGCCTACCAGCGCAACGCCAACCCCCTGTTTGGCGGCCAGCCTGGCCAGCGGTAAAATGGCTTCGGACCCAGGGATGAGCGAAACAGGACGGCCCGCCAAATGCGACAGCCACACGATCGGGTTGCCATCTGCACAGACAAAATCCTGCGCGGCATAGGCCGCCTGAAATTCGTTCGAGTCAGCCAGTTTCACCAGATGGTCAAGGTTGATCGTCGCCAGAGCAAACCCCTTGCGCTGTGCCAGACGCTCGGTCACCCGCGCCTCTAGAACGGCCCAATTGGGCACGTTCACATCAATATCCCGACCGTTGAATTCAAATTGCATGGCAGCCACTTTCCGATGAGGCAGAGATAACCTGCTTTGCCGTCATGAAAAGTGCTAAATCAGCAACATGGCGATGAAATTATGTCCATGTGATGCCGCACCGCCGCATTTCTCGGACTTGGCCCGCTTATGCCGAATTCTGGCCATGTTTCTTTGATTATGTCACACAGGAAAGAAAGGTGGGGATCAAACGCGTGTTGACCGGTATGTGCCGAAATATCCCGCTAAGTGGGGTGTGTTCATGACCAATCAGGTGTGCCTGTTGGGCTGCGGCTTTGTGGCGGATCTTTACATGCGGTCTTTGCAAGTCATGCCGGGGATCGAGGTTGCTGGTGTTTACGACCTAAACTCAGACCGTCTCAAAACATTTTGTGAGTTCTGGAAAGTACCGGCCAAAGCGTCATTTGACGCGTTGCTGGCAGATGCGCCCGATGCGATCATTTTGAACCTGACCAACCCCTCGGCGCATTTTGAAACCACCAAAGCCTGTCTTGACGTCGGGCGGCATGTTTATTCCGAAAAGCCTCTGGCGATGACAGTTGAGGATGCCCAAACCCTGTACGACTTGGCGCAAGCCAAAGAGCTGATGCTGGCCTCGGCTCCGTGTTCGTCTTTGGGCGAAGCGGCGCAGACCTTAGGCCATGCTTTGCGCAATAATATCGCTGGAACGCCACGTGCGATTTATGCCGAGCTTGATGATGGGTTCATCCCGCAGGCGGCCTATAAAAAATGGCTGTCGGAATCCGGAGCTCCTTGGCCCCATGAAGATGAGTTTCGTGTCGGCTGCACGCTGGAACACGCCGGCTATTACCTTGGTTGGCTTTTATCATGGTTTGGACCAGTGCGCACCGTCGTGGCGGCCAGCGCCGAAACCATCCCGAACAAAGAGGGCGCAGGGCCCTTTGCGCCGGACCTGTCTGTCGCGACTTTGTTCTTTGAAAACGGGCCGGTGACACGGCTGACCTGTTCGATCACCGCCCCGCATGATCATTCCATCCGCATCGTTGGTGACAAGGGCGTCTTGGCCTGCAAGGCGGCTTGGGACAATGCGGCCAAGGTCACCTATGCCAAGCGGATGACCATTCGCCGTCGCCTGTTGGAAAACCCTTTTCCGCGTCGTCTCAAATTGACCCAGCCCACCCATCCAAAGGTCGCGCGCTGGGGCGCGGCGGCGATGAATTTCATGCTTGGCCCGGCTGAGATGTTTGATGCATTGGCCGCTGACCGTCCCTGCCGCCTGTCAAACGAATTTGCCCTGCACATGACCGAAGTCACGCTGGCTATTCAGAACGCGGGCGAACACAGCGGTGCGCAGAAAATGACAACAACCTGCCAAGCGATGGAGCCGATGACATGGGCGCAGTGAAACGCATCCTGATCACCGGAGCCAACGGTTTCGTTGGCCGTGCCGCCGTGAGAGAGGCGCGCGCGCAAGGGCTGGACGTGATTGCCCTTTATCGGCGTAACCCGCTGCCAGAATGGGCCGATGATCCGGCAATCTTTTCGCAACAGGCGGATCTATCCGATCTCGAAAGCGCCTATCTCTTGCGTGACATCACTCAGGATGCGCAGGCAGTGATCCATGCCGCTGCCCATCTGGGGGATGATCCCGCCCGCCATGCCGAGGATACCTTGCGCGCCACAAAAACCGTTTTGACAACGCTGAACGGGACTGAAGCGACCTTGGTTCTGGTCAGTTCGATTGCGGTCTATGACACCATGGCACTGCAACCCGGCGATCAGGTGACCGAGACGTCGCCGCTCGAAAACCCTGACAAGGCGCGCGATGCTTATGCCGAGGCGAAACTGCGCCAGGAAGAGTTGTGCACTGAATCCGGCCACCCCCTGTGGATCATGCGACCGGGGGCGGTTTATGGGCCGTCGCGCAGCTGGCACGCTTTGCTTGGCTTCTGGGCGTCCAAATTCCACGTTCAGATCAATTCTGAGGGGCAGTTGCCTTTGGTGCATGTGGACCATCTGGCCAAATCCTTGGTCGCGGCAGCTTTGGCGGAACCGCCGGGCATTTTGGCCCTGAATGTGGTGGATGATGATCTGCCCACCCGCGCGCGTTTCCTGGCCGCGCATCGCAAGCTGTTTGGCTGGCCAAAGCTGACTGTGCCGATCCGATTTGGGTTGTGGCTGTCTTTGGCCCGGCTCATGTCACGCTGGCAAGATCGTCTGCCGGGTTTGCTGCGTGAACCTGTTTTGCGCGCCCGAGTGATGCCGCTGGGTTATCCCAATGTGGCGTTGCGATCAGCCCTTGGTGGTGCGGATGAGGCGTCATTCGAAGTCATGTTGGCCAAATGCAAGGAGGGTGAGGCATGACACGCTTGAAACTCGCCTATTTGACCGGGGAATATCCGCGCGCCTCTGACACCTTTATCCAACGCGAAGTCGCGGCTTTGCGCAAACTGGGGCACGAGGTCGAAACCTGTTCCATCCGCACAACCGGGCCCGAGCATTTGGTCGGCCCCGAACAACGCGAGGAACACGCCCGCACGTTCAAAGTATTGGCTGCCGCAAAATCACCTATACGTCTGCTGTGCGCCCATTGGCGATGGATGCGCAACCCAGTTCGTTATGGCAAGGCGTTGGGCCTGGCGTGGCGCATCGCGCCCAAAGGCATCAAGGGGCGGCTTTATAACCTCATATACTTCCTCGAAGCGGGTGTTTTGGCGGCGCATCTTCAGGATCAGGGCGTGCAACACCTGCACAATCATATCGCCAAGGCCTCTTGCACAGTGGCCATGCTGAGCGAAGCCTTGTCCGGCATTCCTTACAGCTTCACCATTCACGGCCCGGATATCTTTTTTGAGCCAAACCACTGGCGGATTGACGAAAAGGCGGCGCGCGCCTCCTTCGTTGCCTGTATCAGCGATTTCTGCCGTTCACAGCTGATGTGTTTTGCCAAGCAATCGGATTGGGAAAAGCTGCATATCGTCCATTGTGGCGTTGAACCCGAACGATATGGCAAAACCTGGCATTCAGGGCAGCGGATGTTGTTTGTCGGTCGATTGGCTGGGGTCAAAGGGGTGCCGATCCTGCTGCAAACTTTGGCCGAGCTGCAAAAGGACATGCCTGACCTGTCTCTCAGGCTTATTGGCGACGGACCCGAGCGGGCGTCGTTGGAACAATTGTCCAAGGAATTGGGCGTTTCAGACAGCGTTGAATTCCTTGGCTACAAGAACCAAACCGAAGTCGCCGAGGCGTTGTTAGAAACCGATTTGTTCGTTTTGCCCAGCTTTGCCGAAGGGGTCCCTGTTGTTTTGATGGAGGCCATGGCGTCGGGTGTTCCGGTGATAACCACGCAAATCGCCGGGATATCGGAATTGGTCACGCATGGTGAATCCGGTTGGCTGGTGCCTCCGGGCGATGTGTCATCCCTGGCGGCCGCGATCCGGCGCGGCTTTGAAGATCCGCCTGAAAGGCAAGCGATGGGCGAGGTTGGACGCGAAAGCGTTGAGGCGCAGTTTAACAGCGATAAAGAGGCGGCCTGGCTGTCGCACCTGATCACCAGTTATGCGACCGGAACGCCCGTGCCAGGCAAACGACCGGAGCCAAGCGAATGAATCCGGTAGATGTGGTTTTGATTGGCCGCAACGAAGGCGCGCGGCTTGTCGCGGCTTTGGCTTCGGTTCAGGGGCAGGCGCGTCAGGTTGTCTATGTGGATAGCGGATCGACCGATGACAGTATCGCCGAGGCGCGCAAGTTTGGGGCCAAGGTTGTGGAACTTGATATGTCCACGCCTTTCACCGCAGCCCGTGCCCGCAATGCCGGGTTTGACGCGCTGGATGACCCGCAGCTGGTGATGTTCATAGATGGTGATTGCACGCTGGTTGATGGGTTCATTGAGGCTGGGCGCGTGCATCTGGCCGACTATCCAAAAACCGGAATGGTGACCGGTTGGCGCTCGGAAATCCATCGCGATGCCAGTCTTTACAACCAGTTATGCGACTGGGAATGGCACCGTCCGGCGGGCGTTATTGACGCGTGCGGCGGTGACATGCTGGTCCGGGCCGAGGCTTGGGCCGGGGTCAATGGCATGAACCCCACCGTGATCGCTGCCGAGGATGACGAATTTTGCACGCGCCTGCGCAAGGCCGGTTGGGTTCTGGAACGCATCCCGGTGGACATGACCCGCCATGACGCCAATATGCTGACCTTTGGCTCTTGGTGGAAACGCGCGGTGCGCACCGGGCATGGTTTTGCCCAGGTTGGGTTTCTGCACCCGGAATACTTCAGCAAAGAACGCAAGCGCGTGCTGGTCTATGGGCTGGTGCTGCCGCTGATCATCATTCTCAGCACGCTGATCGCCTGGTGGTTGCCCTTCCTTCTGGTCACGGTTTACGAGCTGAACTATCTGCGCACTGCTCAGGGTTTGATCCGCGACGGCCTGCCCAGCCAAGAGGCCTGGCGGCATGCAGGCCTGCTCACCATATCCAAATTTCCAAATCTCATCGGTATGGCCAAGTTTCACCTGCGCCGGATGCGCGGCGATGAAATGCGCCTGATTGAATACAAGTAGAGGGTCCCTGATGACTTCCCTGTCCCAAGAAATTCGCGTCGGCCTGATCGGGGCCGGGTATATCGCAACTTGGCATGCTGATGCCTTAAAGGCGACGCCGGGAGTCACCGTGGCTGCCGTGTGCGACCTGAACGAAAGCGCGGCGCGCGGGCTGGCCGAAGGGTATGGGGCAAAGGCCTTTACCTCGGTGGAGGATCTCATCGCCGCGGGGTGCTGTGATGCTGTCCATATCCTGACACCGCCGCACCTGCACGAGGCGATTGCCATTCAATGCCTGAATGGTGGCTTGCATGTGCTGGTGGAAAAACCTGTGGCCGAAAGCGCAGATGCCACCCGCGCCATTCAGGCCGCGGCCAAAGCGTCGGGCAAGATGTTTCATGCGGGCCACAACTTCCTTGGTTTGCCTTCCTATGCCCGGATGAAATCGGCGATGCAGGCCGGTGAATATGGTGTGATTTCTGCCGCCGAAATCACCTGGGCCCTGCCTTTGGCACCGTTGCGGTCTGGCCCTTATAACCTGTGGCTACTGCGTGAACCGCGCAACCTGCTGCTAGAGCTCGGGCCGCATCTGATGGCCTTTGCCCAGGACCTCTTTGGCGACATCGATGTGCTTTATGCCGAAGCCTCGAAACCGGTGATGCTGCCCGGGGATGATCCGCGCCCGCAAGGTTTCCGCATCTTGGCCCGCGCTGGCCATGTCGACCTGACCTTTACCATCTCGATGGTGGAAACCGTTGATGACCGGTCGGTTACCCTGCGCGGTTCCTCCGCCCGGGCGCGATTGGATTATGCCCAGGATGTTCTGGTGGTCGAACGTGAAAACGCCTCGGACCTTGTGGTGAACCCGCTGCGCAAGCAGCTTGACCTTGCGGGCCAGCACCTGTGGCAAGGGACCAAGAACGCGGCTATTCAATTGAAGTCGCTCAACACCAAAAACCCCTATGGGCAGAGCTTTCGCGGCATGGATGCGGCAATTTACGCCGCACTTGCGCAAGGGCGCGAAGCGCCGGCTTGGGGCGGTGATGCGGCGGTTGCCGTCATGCAATCGCTGGATGATGCTTTGGCCCTGTTGCCTGCCGAAACCCTGGCTGTCAAAGCGCCCGCTATCCAAACCCGCAAGCCCAAGCCGACGGCCATGGTCATCGGCGGGACCGGGTTTATTGGGCGCGAACTGACCCGCCGCCTTGTGGCGGATGGCCGCGATGTCCGTGTCTTGTCGCGTGGTAAAACCGGCCCCTTCCCAGACCTGTCCGACAATGTGGAAACCGTCGGCGTGTCTTTGCATGACCTGGACGGTTTGACCCAAGCGATGAAGGGGATCGACGTCGTCTTTAACCTGGCCAAGGCGTTGGAAACCACTTGGGCCGATTGTTTGATCAACGATGTTGGCGTCGCGACCCGGGTCGGCATGGCGTGCGAAAAGGCGGGTGTGAAACGGCTGGTCTATACCGGAACCATCGCCAGCTACGACATGTCCAACCCAAATGGCGTGATTACCGAAAGCACGCCATTCCCTGAGGATATGACGGATCGCAACCTTTATGCGCGCTCCAAAGCTGAATGCGAACGCCAGTTGATGGCGCTGCACAAGGAACGCGGATTGCCTTTGGTCATCGCGCGACCTGGCATTGTGGTGGGGGCGGGTGGTCCGCTCCAGCATTGGGGGATTGGCCGCTGGCACGGCGCTGGCGCGGTTCGGATTTGGGGCCATGGCAATAACATCCTGCCCTTCGTGTTGAACGAGGATATTGCCGACGGTCTGGTGCGCATGATCGATGCTCCGGTGGAGGGGCAAAGCTTTAACCTTGTCGGGGAACCCATGCTCAGCGCGCGCGGCTATTTTGAGGCGATCCACCAGGCCTTGGGTGCGAAGATCCGAGTGAGTTCCGGCAATCTGACGGCGTTTTATGCCAGCGATGCAGTGAAATATGTGCTCAAGAAACATGCATTGCGCCGCAAGGGCGTCATTCGGCCATCGCTCGCCGATTGGAAAAGCCGCGCGCATTTCACACCGTTTGACAATACCCGCACCAAAACGGCCCTTAACTGGCAGCCCGAGGCTGATAAGGCCGCCTTTGTTGAAAAAGCCATCACCAAGGCCAACCTTATAGGATGCTAGGCCTTGATGCACCGTTTCGTAAACAATCCCCGCAAATCTGACTTATTCTAGCCAGATTTAGCTGGTCTAAACGGCGATTGAGTAGAAGGCCTTCGCCAGATTGGGCCAAATGAGTCGGAGTTGAGCAGTCACATGAGACAGGTCGCAAGGATCGTCATTCATGCCGGACGGGGCTATATTACTGCCTTGGGCTGCCTTTCGATGAGGCGCGGAGCATGAACGAAATGGATAATCGTAAATTCCGCCGCAAATACAAATCTGTTGATGCAACCGCTGAGCAAGCGGCCGAAGAGGCGCGCCGTAAGGAGCAACTTCGGGCCGCTGCGGCTGAGGCCAAAGTTGCAGCCCAAAAGGCCGCTTTGGAAGCACAGCAGCGGGAAGTTGCCAAGCGCGCTGCCGAAGAACGAGCGCGTCAGCAGGCCGAAGCTGAACAGCGTGCCCGCGAAGAGGCGGAGAAAGCCGCTTCGGAAGCCAAGCGATTGGCCGCTCTGGAAACGCAGAAAAAGGCTGCACAAGAGGCCCGTCAAAAGGCTATTGCCGAGGAACGCGCCCGCGAAGCCGAGCGCGTGAAAGCAGCTGAGCAAGCCGAGAAAGACCGCCAGCGGATCGAAGCTGAGAAGCGCCGCCAGGCTGAAGTTGAAGCCCAGCGGCAAGCGGAACTGGCCGCACGCGAAAAGGCAGAGGCTGAGCGTCGCGCCGAGGAGGCGCGCCAAATAGCTGAAGCCGAGGAGGCGCGCAAGAAAGCTGAAGCTGAGCACGCGCGCAAGAAAGCGGAAGCCGAGAAAAAGCGCCTGGCCGAAGAGCAGGCGGCGTTGCGGGCTGAAAAGGAAGCGCGTCAGCGCGCTGACGCCGAAAAACGTGCCCAGGAACGCGAGGCCGCGCGCAAAGCAGAAGAGCAAGCGCGCCGCGAAAAGGCCCGACTGGAAGAGGCGCGCAAGGAAAAAGAACGACTTGCTGCGGAAAAAGCTGCCGCTGAACAGGCAAGGCGCGAGGCCGAAGCACAGCGCAAAGCGCAAGAAGAACGCGCCGCCGCCGAAGCGCAGCGACAGGCCCAAGAGCAAGCCCGTCAGGAACAAGAACGCCTGGAGCGCGAACGTCAGGAACAAGAGCGTCTTGCTGCCGAGCAAGACGCCCAAGAACAGCGCGAAGCACTGGCCGCTCAGCAAGCTGCGGAAGCCGCGAAAACACCATGGGATCGTGTTCCGGAATTTACCCTGAACGCTGCCCACTTGGCGCGCAATCGGATCATCACGGCAGAGCGTGAAGACCCGGCGCACACGGCCTTTGACGTCTTGCGCACACGTTTGTTGCAGGCGCTGTCGGACAATGGTTGGAGCCGAGTGGCTATCACCTCGCCAACCAAAGATTGTGGCAAGACCTTTACCGCAGCCAACTTGGCCATCAGCCTGTCACGTCAGGAAAACTGCCGCACGCTTTTACTGGATTGCGATATGCGGCGGCCAAGTTTGCACAGTGTCATGGGGGTGCAGAACCCCGGCTCTGTCGGTGAAATGCTGCGCGGCAACGTCGCGCCCGAGGACCATCTGATGCGTCTTGGTCAGAACGCAATTCATGCCGGCCGCAACATTGCCTTTGGGTTCAACAAGGCGATTGAACCCTATGCGTCGGAATTGCTGCAAGACCCGCGCACGGCAGAGACCTTGGACAAGATCGAGGCCGAGCTTGAGCCTGATGTGATGCTCTTCGATTTGCCGCCGGCTTTGTACTACGACGATGTCATTGCTTTCCGGCCCTTGTTTGATGGGGTCTTGTTGGTCGTCGGTGGCGGCACAACGACTGAGAAAGAAATCAAAGAAGTTGAGCGCCGTTTGGGTGAAACGACGCCCTTGCTTGGCATGGTCTTGAACAAGGCCGAGAACACGGAAATCAGCAAATACCGTTACTGATCAAAGGTTTTGGGGCCTGTCGTGATTACCCGCAGGCTCTAAAGCGGTTGTGCAGTTTAACCGCGCGCGGTCCGTTGCATGATGCGGTCAATAAATTCGCCAACCGCTGGGACGCGAGACCCCAAGAACTGAAGCCCAGCCCAAAGCGCGGCCAACCCAGCAGCCAGAAATCCGAAGATTTTCAGACCCCGCCCACCATGAGTCTTGCGGGCCGAGACATGTGGGATGGATACGACTGGTTGGATACCTAGCGCGCGTTCCATTTGGGCCGCGCTGCGGATAGCTGGGTTCAGCAGCTCGATCACAAAGGCGACGGCAATGCCAAAGATGAGCGCCGCCACCCCACCCATGATCGCGGTTTTCTTCCGAGACCGCGAAACCGGGTATTCCGGTTCCAATGCGGTTTCCAAGACCTCATAACGGTCCGTCTGCTGGCGATCCTCCAGCATCTGCCCAAGCTCAGCTTCGGCCTTGCGGCGCGTGATGACGGAGTATTGCTCTTGCAATTGGGTCATTTGGCGTTCGAGGTTGTTCAGCGTCCGCTCAACCTCGGGGCCAGCGGCCAGTTGTCGTTGGATCTGGGCAATACGTTCGACCACCAGCAGTTTTTGCTCTTGGAGCAATCCAATCTGGCGGTCCTTGACCTCTTCGCGTTGGCGGTTCGATGTCCCTTCCAACGTCAGAATCTGCTGGTCCAGGTCCAGCTCGCTTTCACGCAGGGTGACCAACTGGCCGCGCAGGTCCACTTGGCCGGCTGGCAACGCCTCGGAATTCTTGCTTTTGAAATCAGCAAGTTCCGCCTCCAAGGTCTCAATTTCGGATTTTACCCGTGCCTCTTCAGTGGCAAAGAATTCCAGTGTGTCGCGAGCACGGCCCACACTGCGGTCGCGAGATTGATCGATCACCGAATACATCAGTTCATTCGCTAAATCGGCGGCCTTCTTTGGATTGTCCAACCTGACGGTGATCAACAACCCTGACGGAACGTTGGCTCCGGGCGCAAACGGTTGCGCATTGTTGATGATCTGCGCGATATTGGCCGCCTCGCGCATCATGAAGATCCGCTCATTCATGGCAAGCGTTGGATCATCGGAAAACAGGTTATGTTTTTCCATGATCCGCACAAGGTTGTCCCGAGCCATCAGGCGTTGCTCGATCAGGCGCACGCGGTGTGCGGCGTCTTCGGCTTGGGCGGTGGCACCGGCCAGTTGGTCGGGCACGCGGGCATCTTCGATTTGGACAACAGCGGTTGCCTCGTAGATTTTAACCTGGCTCAGGGCAAAATAGAGCGAGAGCATGCAGCCAACAAAGGTGATGGCCAAAATGACGTAGGCACGTCGGCGCAGCGCCGAAAGAACTTCGTCGAACGATTGGAACTGGTTCATTTACCTACTCCCGCAAAGTGGCCCCCAATGCGTTCGAAAGCTGAGGAATCACCTAGGGTTCCATCAACTTCGTCACATAGAATAACAACTTTGCCTAAATTTTGCCACGACTCACCGGCGTTCAATTGGAAACACTGCGTTCGTGGATTTGAACCTGAGGCCATAATTGATGCTCTCTTGCTGCACGCAACGCCCGTTAATGCGCGGGAAGCGCACAAAGGGACAGGATCATACCGTCGCAGATCCATTGTTGGACAGTGAGACCGCCAAGCGCCGTTTGCGGCAGGTCCAATACCTCCTGATCCTGGGTAAACTGAACCCTTCCAGTTGCCAGATCGACGGTCAGCGCCTCAAAATCAAACAATGTGCGGTGCCGGGCGTAATGCGCTTTGAAGGCCGCCTCTTTAGCCGAGAATATCCGCTTGGGCAGTTTCACCTGTTCTGCGACTGGCACATTTGCAAGGTCTTCGTCACGGCAAAGATCGGCAACCAAGTCAGGATCCATTGCGACATCGGGTTCAAGATCCAGACCCAACCCGTCATAGCGATCTGATTGGGCAACCACGGCCATGCAAATATCATCGGCATGGGTGATGCTGCCAATCAGCCCGTCCGGCCATGCTGGCGCGCGATCCTCTGTCATGGGAATAGCTGCGGGATGAAACCCAAGGGCCCACATCGCCTTGCGCGCCGCGATCCGCCCCCCGGTGAATTCGGCGCGCCGGATGGGGATGGCATGCGCGATGGCCTGCTGTTCCTCTGGAAACAGTTGATTGGGATCATCCATGGGTTCGGACATGGCCCAGGCCAATCCCAAAGGTAAATCCGATCTTGCAAGGAGGGTGCGAAGGCTTTCTGCCTCGGTGCTCATCATGATCAAGCTCGTCGTTTTGCACGCATCTCACGCCGCCGCGCCATGGCATCTGACCGGCTTTGTGCGCGTTCATTGGTGGCGGTTTTGGGTTGGCTATCCACCGTCGCCGGAGCGCTGGTGCCCTCCATCTTTGACGCGACACAAGCGACCAAATCGGACAATACCGGAAAGCGGAAGATGTCGGTGATCGATAGGGATTTCACGCCAAACTCTTCGCGGATGGCACGATGCGCCTGTACCGCCAAAAGCGAATGCCCGCCGAGATCGAAAAAGCTGTCCCGCGCGGTAAAGCCCTGCACGCCCAGGATATTGGTCCAGATCAGGGAAATACCCTGTTCAATTGCGGCCAGATCTCCCGCTGTGGCGTTAGGCACCGAAACCGGTTGTGGCGCGACTTCTTTTTGCGCAACAGGCGCGACTTTGGCGGCCTGAGGTTTAGGAAGCGCCTTGCGGTTCACCTTCTTGTTCGGGGTCAATGGAAAGGCGTCCAGCTGCATAAAGCGCCCGGGTACCATAAAGCTGGGCAGGCTGGCGGCCATATGGGTTTTTAGCTCCGCCTCAACTTGGCGTTCGCCTGTGTAATATCCAACCAGACGAATGTCGCCGGGCGTGTCTTCGCGCGCGGCCACAACCGCTTGGGTCACGCCAGCTACGCTTTCCAACACGCTTTCGATTTCTCCCAGCTCAATCCGGAAGCCGCGCAGCTTGATCTGGTGATCCACCCGCCCGACAAAGTCGATTTTGCCATCGGCGCGGCGGCGCACCAGATCGCCAGTGCTGTACATACGCCCCGCATGGAACGGGTTGGCGACGAATTTTTCAGCTGTCAGCTCAGGGCGGTTCCAATAGCCGCGGGTCACCCCGTCACCCCCAATCCACAGCTCGCCGTCCTGGCCAACGCCAACCGGTTCGCGGTTTTCATCCAGCACATATAGCTGCTGGTTCACCAGCGGCTTACCGATATTGACAACAGTGTCGCCGGGCTGAGCAACCTCGACCGAGGACCAAATGGTTGTCTCGGTCGGCCCATACATATTGGTGATTTTCGCGTCAGTAATCTCGGCAAATTCCTTGACCAAGGCACCGGGTAGCGGCTCGCCGCCGAGGAACAGGTTTTGCACATGACCAAGGGCAAAGCGCGCCTCGTCATTCATGGCAATCATCCGCGCCATTGAAGGGGTGCATTGCAGATGCGTCACATCATGGCGCACGATTTGTGCTGCGATTGAGAAATCATCTTCGGCCAATTCCGGTGCCTTTTGTGCCGCTTGCACAACGCGAGCCAGCGGTTTGAGCCCCTCAAGCACCACGTCGCGATCAATGCCGTAATCCACCAGACAGGCAATTTCGGTCACGCCTATGCGCTTAAGCTGCTCGGTGCGCGCAAGCGCGTCCTCAACCGTTCCAAACAGCCCGCTATCGTTGAAATAACGCTCAAAAGCGAAATCAAGGATCGCATCCAGATCTTCGGCCTCAAGATCGCCCAATTGCAGATCAAAGGCGTTGTTCACCCCTTCGGGGCGCTTGAAGGCCGGGAAGGCCCAGGCGTATTGTTTGATCAGCCCGGCGGCAGAATTGAGATAATCGCGCATCGGTTGGCGCGCGGTTTCGCGGGCCTCATCACGGGTTTCGGCAATATAGGTGTGCAGCATCAACGAGACGCTGAAATCCTTGGGGTCGTGCCCGGCCTTGCGCAGCTCGTCGTGATAAATCTTGATCTTATCTGCGACTTCCTCGATCGACTGACCAAGCAGGTGTGTCAGTACGTTACAGCCCAAACGACCCGCCTCGCGCCAAGTCTCCGGGTTGCCTGCGATGGTGACCCAAATCGGCAGCTCTTTGGTCACGGGACGGGGTTGCGTGACAACCTCATGCATCGACCCATCTGCCTTGGGAAAGGCCACGGGTTCGCCGCGCCACAAGCGGCGTATCTGGTCGATATTCTCAACCATCGCCTTCTTGTTGTTCGGCGGCGCGTTTTCCGGGCGCAGGACAAAGTCATCTGGCTGCCAACCACTGGCAATCGCCAGCCCGGCACGGCCATTGGTGAGATTGTCGATGACTGACCATTCTTCGGCAATGCGGGCGGGATGGTGCAGCGGGGCGACGACAGAACCGGACCTGACACCAATATTCTGTGTGACCGCTGCCACAGCGGCCCCGGTTACAGAGGGGTTCGGATAGGGGCCACCAAAGGCGTGGAAATGACGTTCGGGCGTCCAAACCGCACAAAACCCGTTTTGGTCGGCAAATTTCGCGCCCTCAAGCAGCATTTTGTATTTGTCGCGGCCAACGCCATCATCATTGCCCCAGTAATAGATGGAAAACTCCATCGCGGCATCCGACATGGGCATCGGCCCTTTGGAGATCAGCCCACGATCCTCGTCCGAGGTCAGCACGGTTTTGAAACCGCGTGCGGTGGTCCAGAACAGTTCCAGCACCGAGATGTCGAAGCTGAGGCTGGTCACCGCCAGCCAAGTCCCGCCAAGCGGAATGTGCTGATCCATCCCGGCATAGAAATTGATCACATTGCAATGCTCGATCATCACGCCCTTGGGCGTCCCGGTCGAACCGCTGGTGTAGATGAGATAGGCAAGATCTTTTGGACCGCTTGTATCTGCCAGATTGTCCGGCGAGGCGGCGGCAAGTTTCGGTTCCGCGTCGAGCACCAGGATCTGGGCAGTGTTCTGCGGCAGGCTCGCCTCCATCGCCGCCTGCGTGACGATAACCTTGGCATCGCTGTCCTCAACAAAATGCTGAAGGCGATCCGCCGGATAGCTTGGATCCATGGGCAGATACGCCCCACCAGCCTTGAGGATTGCCAAACCGCCGACCAACAGGTCAACCGAGCGCGAACAGCACAGGCCGACAACTTGGCCCGGCGCGACACCCATGTCTTGCAGGACATGCGCGGCACGGTTGGCGCGGGCGTTCAAATCGGCATAGGTCAGCGTTTGGTTCTCAAAAACCAGTGCGGTGGCGTTGGGTGTTTTGGCAACTTGCGCCTCAAACGCCCGATGCATGGTCAGGGCGCGATCATACTCCGCGCTATTGGTGTTCCAATCGTTCAGGACCATGTCCCGTTCCGCTTGCGGCAGGGCTTGCTGCAATTCCAAACGCGCGATCAGCAATTCAACCATCGCGGCCGAGATTTTGCCGCTGTCATAGGTCAGTTGACCAACCTCGGCGTTTATGGTGATGGCGGTGCCGTCGATATGGCCAAGCGAAGACAGGCCAAGATGCGGCATCTGCGGCCAGTCCAACTCGGGCGTGCGGGCGAACAGGTCGGTCGCAAATCCAGCTTTGATGGCCAGGTCCGGTGAGCCGTTTTCAAGGCGCAAAGGCACCCAGCCCGCAACCAGACCGGTTTCGGCTTGGCCACGAATGGCGGCATTGCTGTAGGCGATATCGACCGGGTTGCCTGCGGACAGGTTTTGCACCCACTCCGCCACCTGAGCCAACCCGTTGCTCAGGCTGACTGATCGCGTCTCGATTTTCCCGCTGTCAGTGGCAACTCCGCCCAGTTCCAGAGGCGTGAAATCTGCAAAGCGGTTGCGCCAGTACTGATCACGGCTGGCAATCTGCTTGATGGCGGCATCCACACCGGCGAAATCGCCAGCTATCGGCAGCACGTCTCCTTCAAGAGCAACGACAACGGGAGCCACAGGCGTGCCGCAAATGCGGGTGATGTCTTGCAACTCAATCGCACCATTGTCGCAGGCCACGGTTAGGTGATCCGCTGTCTCTTTCAACACCGTGCCCGGCGCACCTTGGTCGTCGACAATTCTTGCACTGGTGGCGAGCCAGATTTGATCCTTGGCTCGGAATTTTGGCGCGGCGAGCGGGTTCCAATAGGGGCCGTGATCCAAGGCGCGTACCAGACGCGCCAATTCTTCAGCAGGACGCGAGAAATCCAGCAACCCATAGCCAGACGGGCGGTCTGCCAAGGCGTGATAGCTGCGCAACGACAGATCCTGTTTGGTCCGGTTAAACTGACCGGTCTCAAGCTGATCCAGCAGGGCGGGGAAGCTGGCAATCGCTGCCTCATAGGCTTTGGTATTCAGGGTCAAGGCCGTGTCGCTGGCGCTGATGTCAAAGCTGCGGGACACCAGCACGTCGCCCTCATCAACACCGCCTTCGATCATGTGCCACGAGATGCCGTGCTGCGTTTCACCCTGCATCAAGGCCCAAACCGGCGCGTTCAAACCCGCATGGCGCGGCAATGGGCCATCATGAAAGTTGATCGCCCCCTTGGCGGGCAGGGCGAGAACATCCTCAGGAATAATGTCGAGATTGGCGATGGACAGCAGATAGTCCGCTGCGACACCCGACAGGCGTGCAGCAAGGTCCGACCCCGGTGCTTCGACCCGAAGTCCGGCCTCACGCGCCCAATCCGCAACACCGTCATTGCGCGTCACCACCGCTGCAACCGTGTTCCCCCGATCAAGCGTCGCCTGGGCGCATTGCACCAAAAGCGATTCATTGCCGATCACAATGCAGGAGAACTGGGTCATTTTCTTTACTCCGTTATACCCTCAATTGCGGTGTTCCCCGAGACCGGGGCCACCGCTTTGCGCTTTCCCGGCAGGGGCCGGACCATCGCTTGGACATCATGTAGAACAAGATCACGCAAAAAATGTGGCGGATCAGCGGGTTCTTTGCGTTGAAGCACCCGCCGCATGCGCCAAAACAGCCCACCTAAAAAATGCATTCCGGTGGCAGCAATCGCATAGGCGCGGCCATGGCTCTTACTGAAATAGTGCCATCTGCTGTCGAGCCAAAACTGGGGAATGCGGGTCCAGACCTTCATCCCAGTCGAGACCGAGCCGATATGGACGACATGGCTATCGCGCACATAGTGTGTCTGGTGCCCGGCGCGGGCGGCGCGCAGGCATAGTTCGGTTTCTTCGAAATAGAGGAAAAACGTCTCGTCAAATAGGCCGATTTCGTCCAACACGCTTTGCCGCATCATGATCGAGGCACCGGCGAGCCAATCCACCGGTTGCGTCTGTTCCGGAACGCCGACGGGCACGGATTTGTTTTTCAGCAGACGGGACACCGGGCCAAAGCGCATGGCACCCTCAAGCTCGGACCAAAGTGTTGGAAAGCGAAAGGCAGTGACATGCGGATCGCCCTCTTCGCCATGGATGTAACTTCCGGCGAAACCTGCCTCGGGGTGGGTTTCCAGATGGGTCAGCAGTTTTTGCAGCGCATCCGGGGCCGGGAAGGCGTCGGAGTTTAGCAAATAGACGTAATCGGGCTTGGACCCATCGGACCACCCCGCACGAATGCCGATATTATTGCCGGCACCAAACCCGCCATTGTGGCCTGACTGGATCAACCGGATCGGCGCACCCTGCGCCCAATCGGCCTGATCCAATTCGATTTGCATGGCCTCGAACGACCCGTCGCCGCTGTCATTATCGACCAGCACCAGCTCTGCATCCAGCCCCTGCATGGCGCGCAGGGCGGATTGCACCGAACGCAGGGTCATGTCGGGCGTGCGAAAATTCAGCGAGACCACAAGCAGTTTCGGCATCAGTTACTCCGCCGCTTGGGTGGGGAAGTTGACCACCTCACCATGTCCGGCAACGCGAGCTTCGGCCTCTTCGATGGCCGCACGCATGCCTGCCGCCAATACGCGGACATTGGGCTCGAGAACCATACTGTCGTGATCTCCGGGCACTTCATGAACCTCAACCTGAGGGACAAACAGCCCCCAGTCATTGTCATTGGTCAAATAGGTGCGTTCAGAATTGACCATCGCGCCGCCAGACACCTGCCATTTGCCCTGTAATGGCGGACGGAATAGGACAAGGCGGCCAGTCCAGGGCTTGACCGTATAGGCGGCGATGGAGCGATAGAACGCAGCCTCAATCTCGGCATTGTGAAAGGCCCCGGCGATTTCGGTTTCTTCGACCTGACGGCGTTTTTCGAATTCCCAGGCGATGCGGTTCTTGGCCCAGATCAGCGGATAAAGCGGCCCCTTTTCGCGGGCCTGATGCCATTGGATGATCATCCGGTCCTTGCGCGACAGCGGGCGGCGTTGTGGCAATGGCGTGTCGAGCATAACGACCAAAGACACCTCTTCGCCCATCATCTCCAGCTGATGCGCGATCTCATAGGCGGTGATCCCACCACCCGAGAACCCGCCAAGCATATACGGCCCTTCGGGCTGCACCTGACGCATTTCCTCGATATAGTCGCGCGCGGCATCTTCGATCTTTTCATGCGGGGCTTCGCCGCCCAGCAACCCTTTGGCTTGCAAGCCATAAAACGGACGATCGGCCCCCAAAAGATGAGCCAAGTGGCGCAGGTTCAACACATTGCCAAACATGCCAGCAATCAAGAAAAACGGCTGGCGCGCTCCGCCATCGCCGTCATGCATCGGCACGATATGGCGGAACCTGCGTTCTGGCGCTTTGGGTGCGTCTGGGGCCTCACCTTCCTCCGGCATGCCGACCTGTTCCGCGATCAGTGCCGCACATTTGCGAATGGTCGGGGCTTCGAACAGGACCGAAATCGGGAAATCGATGCGGAAGGCCTTTTTGACTTTGGCAAACAGCCGCACCGCGATCAGGCTATGCCCGCCAAGGTCAAAGAAACTGTCCTCGACCCCGACATTTTGCACGCCCAGCAGCTCTTCCCAGAACGTGGCCAATTGCCGTTCGATTTCATTCTCGGGGGCGACATAATCGCCCTCCAATTCCGGGCGGTCAAACTTTTGCGTCTCTCCGGCCTCGGCGGTGCTAGCGGCGGTTTGCCGAGTCAGCGCATCGAGATCCATGGATGAGACGACCACTTGCGGTGCCCCCAAGGCCAAAGCGCGATGGAAGGCTTTCACACCCTCCGCAGGCAAAATCCCTTGAGAAAGATTATGCGCCAGGCGTTCCTCGGCGGGCGATAAGGGCTGCCCAGCCTCTGGCGCGTCGTCAAATTCAACCTCGGCCGGGGTCAGGCGGGCGGGGGCCTTGAGCACATCCAAGTTTTCCAGCTTGCGAATGGTAAAGCCAGAGATTTCAACAATCACATTGCCGTCGAGGTCACACAGGGTAACGTCAAAGCTGGCCGTTTCCGCATCCGCGCGGTTTTCGGCAGCATTGCGCACCCAAGAGATGATGCGATCAGGCAGAGGCGCATGGACACGCACCCGCGCATAGCGCACAGGCACCCAAAGATGGGTTGGCTGATAGCCTTGGATCAACTCCATCGCCCAACCAGTGGCAATATCCATCAAGGCCGGGTGCAACAGGCAGTGATCGCCCTGCGCGAGATCAGGCAGGGACAGCTCGGCGATCCCCTCGCCTTGACCCAAGGCGCGGTTATCCAAAACTTTCCAACGGGGACCAAAGGCCAGATGCACCTCTTGCGCGGTCGACAATTTTTGCCCCTGCGCGCCGGTTGGTGCACCACAACGCCCATAGACGGCGTTCAGATCGACGGGATCGGGCCGCGACATGGGCAGTAAGGACAGGGCTCCTTGCGCAGTCAGGGCAAATCCGTTGCGCCCGTTCAAGGCGGTGTCTGCCAGCACGTCAAAGCCATAACCCTCTTCGGTTCGGCTGAGACGGACACGCACATCACGCACACCGCCATCTGCGACTCGCAAAGGACGCAGAAATTTGAGATCGCGCAATTCGAACGAACCACTTTGGTGGTGGGCCTCCAGCGCATGGGCTGCAAGAGTCAGATAACCCGTGCCAGGCAATAGGGCGTCGCCTGCCTTGGTCCGGTGTTCGTCTATGAACCAGTCATCGGCGCTGTAACTCGCGTGGAAGATGCGATTGCCATGCGCGTCAAAGCTCATGTCATCGAGCATGGGTAGCTCAACAGGTTCAAGCGGCGCTTTGGGTAGATCGCCAGAGCGCGCGGCGACGGCTTCGGCGGCCATGCCGACCTCGTTCCAAATGCCCCAATTGATCGCCACGACCTTGGTGGCCCCACTGCGCGCGCGGGCGAAGGCGTTGAGATATTCATTGGCTGCCACATAATCGATCTGACCCGCCGGGGCGGTGACGGTGGACGACGAACTGAACAGCACCACCCATTCGACGGACCCATCCGGAAAGAGTTGCCCCAGTACCTCTGTGCCGTGGATTTTCGGGGTAAACACGTCTTCGACACTGGCCGGGGTTTTGGTCATCAAAGGCGCGTCATCAATGACACCAGCCCCGTGGATGACACCAGTGATCGGGCCAAATTCGGCCTCGGCAGAGTCTTTGACCGCCTGCATTTGATCGCGGTTGCACACATCTGCCGCGCGCACCATGACAGTCGCCCCCGCCTCTTCCAGCGCTCGCACCGCGCGGATGCGGCGGGCGATGGCGTCTGTTGGGGCGTGCCGGGTGACATAGCTGTCCCATTCCGCGCGATCCGGCAGGGATTTGCGGGCCAGCAGGATCAGCTTTGCGCCGTGTTGTGCGAAATCCATGGCCAGGCTTTGACCAATCCCACCAAAGCCACCGGTGATCAGGTAGGTGCCATCCGATGCAACCTCGGGGGTATCGTCGAGTTTGACGGGCTTCATGGCGGCTTCGAACCGGCGATCTTTGCGCAGAGCCGCCATAAGGTCGGCGGGTTCGGCCAGCAGCTCTTCTAAAACACGCGATGTCAGGGCCTGCATCGAAGTTGCGTGGCTGGCCATCGCTTTGGCGCGGCCCCAAAAGGACGATTTTGGAGCTTCGGGCAGTTCAAGGTCGCAGGTGCTGACCGTTATGCCGGGCAGTTCCCGTGGGATCACCCGAGCAGGACCAGCAATGGTGGCTTTGGCGGGGTAGGGCAGGGCCTCGTCCCGCAGCTTGGCCGCGCCATTGGTGAAAATGCTGATATGCGGTTTGGCGGTACCCTCTTCGGCCAAGGCCTGAGCGAGGAACATGAGGGAATAGAAACCCTGTTCCTGCACGCGGTGAAAGAAGGACGAGCCGGGACGGTGGGATTCATCCTGCGTGACCAGCCAGAAATGCGCGATCCGGGTGGGCACGACACCGCGGGCTGCCAGATCCTGCAGCAGCATGTCATAACCTTCGCGTCCGCGTTCGGGCGACAACAGGTAATGATCCTCGGACACGCGGGCGAAACTATCACCAACACTCACTTCGACAACCTGGTGGTTGGCCGCGCGCAATTGTGTTGCCGCACCGGAGGCGAGGCCGGACTCGTCGCGGAAGATCAGCCAGGTTTGCGGGTCGGCCTCGGCCATGTCGGCAATATCAACTTCGACCTGGGCAGAACGGGGTCGCCAAACCGGCTTCCATCCCCAATCCGCGATGTCGTCGCTGCGCATGAGGTATTGTGAGGCGGTGTCGGTTTTGGCTTCGCCCGGAGCGATGAAATAGGGGCTGCGTTGGAATGCATATGTTGGCAGGGGTACACGAACGCGACGCGCCTCGCCCCAGATTTGTTCCCAATCTATCTGGGCCCCCAGCGCCCAAAGGCGTCCCATGACTTCAAACATATGTTTGTCATCCGGGATGGCGTCTTCGGGGTGGCGGAGGCTGCTGATGACCTGGTTGGGGGTGACATCGCCATGCTGGCGCGACAAGGCGGACAGGGCCTTGCCCGGGCCAACCTCAAGGAAAATGCGATCTTCCTTGGCGAGGGTACCAATGCAATCGGCGAAATGCACGGTGCCGCGCAGGTGGTCGACCCAGTAATCTGGATCGGTGGCCTGCTCAGCCGTCATCAGCGCGCCGGTGCGGTTCGATGTCAGCGGGATTTGCGGCGGGTTCAGGGTTATCGAGTGCAGGTAAGTGCGGAAATCCTCAAGGATTGGGTCCAGCATGCGACTATGGGCGGCAATGTCGATCTGTATGCGCTGGGCGTCGATGTCTTTGGCTTTCAGCTCGGCCTCAAGCCGGTCAAGGGCAGCCTGAGGGCCGGAAGCAACGGAAAGCTCGGGCGCGTTCACAGCGCCAAGATCCAGATCATCCCCCAAAAGCGGGCGCAAGTCCTCGGCGGGCATGGCGACGGATAACATGCCACCAGCAGGAACCGTGTCGAACAGTTTTCCGCGCAGATGGACAAGGCCGATGCAATCCTCAAAGGACATGACACCTGCTACACAAGCGGCGGTGTTTTCGCCCATGGAATGCCCGGCCAAAGCGGCCGGTTCGATGCCCCAGCTCATCCACAGCTGGGCAAGCGCATATTCCACGATCATGATCAGCGGCAATTGCAGGCTCGGTTGGCGCAGGGCCTCGTCGGCCCGGACCCGGTCCGCCTCGGCAGGGAGCCAGAGCGCGCGCATATCCTCGCGGGTTAAGGTGGCAAGGTGATCAAGGCCACGATCCATCCATTCGGCAAAAACCGGCTCGGTTTCATAAAGGTCACGCCCCATGCCAGCATATTGCGCCCCGCCGCCGGGGAACATGAAGGCGATGTCAGGATTGGTCAGCGCGGTATGGCTGTGGACGCGACGTGTGTTGTCGGAACGAAGGAGTTCGGCCGCCTCGATATGGGTTTCGGCCACCACGATCCGGCGTTTCTCAAAGGCGCGGCGACCGTTTTGAAGCGTCCAAGCGATGTCGGCCAGGTCTTGATCGGGATGGGCCTCAAGGTGGTCGGCCAACCGTTTGGCATTGGCGTCCATCGCGGCTTTGGAACGGCCCGAAATGCTCAGGATCTGAAACGGGAAATCGCTTTCCTCGGATGCTGTGCGCGCTGGAGCCTCTTCGAGGATCACATGGGCGTTGGTACCCCCAACCCCAAGCGAATTCACCCCAGCGCGGCGCGGATGGCCTTGGGACTGCCAGTCGGTCAGTGTGTCATTGACCCGGAAGGGGGAGTTTTCGAAATCAATCGCGGGGTTCGGGGCCTCATATCCCAGAGAGGGGGGCATCTGTTTGTGATGCAAGGCCAGGGTCGCCTTGATCATGCTGGCCACACCTGCCGCCGTATCAAGGTGGCCGATATTGGTCTTGACCGAGCCGATCCGGCAATGCCCCAATTTGTTTGAGCTTTCGCCAAAGGCCTGGGTTAGGGCGGCCACCTCAATCGGGTCGCCCAAATAGGTGCCGGTGCCGTGGCATTCGACATAATCCACGGTATCAGCGGTGATGTCGGCCAGCGCATGTGCCTCGGCCACGGCTTTGGCTTGCCCGTCGACAGAAGGGGCCAGATAACCCGCCTTTTGCGCGCCGTCATTGTTCACGGCGGTGGATTTCAGCACGCCCCAGATGTGATCGCCATCCGCGACCGCATCCGCCATGCGCCGCAGCACAACAACGCCCGAGCCCGAGCCAAAAACCGTGCCTTTGGCGCGATGGTCAAAGGCGTGGCAGGCCCCGTCCGGGCTGAGGATCTCGTTTTCCTTGTAAAGGTAACCACGCCCTTGCGGCAGCTCGATGGTAACACCTCCCGCCAAAGCCATGTCACATTCGCCGTTGAGCAGCGCCTGGGCGGCGTAATGGGTGGCCACCAGGGAGGTGGAACAGGCGGTTTGCACGCCGATGGATGGCCCGTGCAAATCCAGCACGTGGCTTAGGCGTGTGGTTAGAAAATCCTTGTCGTTGCCCGTATGGCGCAACAGGAACATGCCGGTGTTTTCCACCAGATCGGGATTGGAACAGATGTTGAAATAGAAATAGCTACCCATCCCGCAGCCCGCAAAAACCCCCACCTGACCAGGGAAATTTTCCGGCACATGCCCAGCATTTTCCAAAGCTTCCCAGGCGGTTTCCAGGAATTGGCGGTGCTGAGGGTCCATGATTGCCGCCTCTTTGGGGGAGAACCCAAAGAATTCGGCATCAAACATCTCAAAGTCGTCTAATGGCGCGGCAAAAGGCACGTAATCGCGATGACGGATCAGGCCGGGATCTTCGCCGGCGTCTTGCAACTCTTCCTCGCTCAACCGGCGGATCGAAGACACCCCATCGCGCAGATTGCGCCAATAGGTGGCAATATCTTCGGCCCCCGGCAAATGCGCAGCCATGCCCACAATGGCAATGTCATTTTCGCCAAAGTTCTGGTCGTCACTCATCATCAATCCCTTACCCCGCGACACGAGTCTTGGTCATTTTAGGAGCCCAATGCGCAGTAAATGCGGCGAATTTGAGGTTTTCCGGCCAATTGACGCCCCATTCCATTGGGTCAAGGGCTGGCCATTGCGCTCAAACGGATCAGAGGCAAAGGAATAGCAGAATTGTTTCCAAATCGGAAACGGGAGCTCTTACAGGCTATTCCCCGCAAATTCCGCAATGGCCGACCCGTTCACCCAAAGCGCCAGCGCCGCTAGGCCCAAGCCAACCAAAGCGAAACATAGATCATGCAGCGGGTCCCAAGCGCCCATATGGCGCGCCAGCCAAACGACAACGGGATAGGCCAGCAAGAACGCCACGCCAAAGCCGATCAAAGCCCCAAGAAGCCCGGCGGATTGCAAGCCGATCATCAGGCAGGCGATCATCAGCGCAGCACGGGCCAATGCCAGAACAAAGAACTTTTTTGAATCCCCGGCGGCAAGTGCAGCTTGATCGTAAGTCATAACAATCAACATGGGCATTTGCGCAATGGCCAGAATGACGGCAACGGCACCCGCTTCGAAATAGCGGTGGTCATATAACATGTCGACAATCCAGACCCCGATCAGGGCAAAGACACCGACAAAACCCATGAGCAACGTCGACACGGCAAAGCGCATCTTGCGCAGCTTGAGGAAGTTTTCGCGTGAGGCGGTTGGCGGGGTTTCGCGGTAAATCGGGATCAGGATCTTGAGCGTCACCATATTGCCCAGCATCATCGGGAAGGAGGCCCAGAAGAAGCCGATATTATAAACGCCGAACACATCCAGAGGAACGAATTTTCCGATCAGGATCTTGTCGGCCTGGGTGAAAAAGAACCCGCAGACCGTGGCAAGGAACACCCATTTGCCAAAGCCGATCAGCTCTTTGGCAGCGCCTTTGTCCCAGTGGAACCGGTTGCTGGGCCCGGGGAGATAGCGCCAGTTGATGATAACCTCGACCAAGGCCCCGACGACGCCGGAAATGACCAAAGCCCAGACGGAATGCGTCGCAAAGGCCAATATGATGCCTACTGCGACGCCTGAAATTTGGGTGACCATGTCCAAAACGGTCAATCGGCCAAGGTTTAGGTGTCGGTTTGCTGTCACCATCTTGGTCGGGCGGAATCCGGTAATCAGCAATGTCAGGGCCGAAACCGGCAGCATGTAAAGCAGCAAGTCCTGCCCATAAAGCGCCGCCATCGGCCAGGCACAGGCGCAGGCCACCAGCCACAGCCCGATACCGCGCACCACCTGAATGCTGAATGCCGTGTCGAGAAAGTTCCGATCATCGCCACGTTTGCTTTGTAGGATGGCTGGTGTGACGCCCACATCCGAAAACTGGCCGAGGCCCATCAGGAACACCATGACCAGCGCCATCAGGCCGAATGCCTCGGGGAAGAGCAGACGGGTCAGGATAAGGTTGGAGGCGAGGCGGATCATTTGGCTCATGCCAAAGCCGCCGATGGTCAAAACCGATGAGCGCAAAACGCGCGCGCCGAGGGATGATCCCTGGAAACGGGCCAACACGCTCATCTTCCCCGGCTCCAGCCTGCATTGCGGTTGCGGGTCAATTTGCTGACCAGGGCAACACCGGAATAGACCGCAAAACTGATGGGAGCGCGCAGCGCCATGGACAGCTTGCGGGACAGCGGGAAATCCGGTTTGTCATCATTTTCGATGAGATCCGGGAATTTCTGCGCCACCTCATCCACGCCCACATCCTGACGGCGGCGGACCTTGACCAAATTGCGAAACCCCTCGGCAATCGGCCAGTCATAACTGGCCTGCACGCCGACCCGCTCCTGGGGGGCGAAGCTGAGCCGGACATAGGTGTCATCTGAAATGATTTCAGGGAAGGCACCCCATCGGGCGCGGCCTGCGTCGTTCACGGCAAAAACACCGCAACCAGGCACGCAGTCACTCATAAAGGGGACTTGCCGCCAAATGCGGGCATAGGCGCGGCTGAGCCAGCTCTTGGCGGTGATGTTGACTTTGCCAGAGGCATATCGCGGAGCGGGACTGCTTAGGGCATCAGCCAATTGCCACAGCAAACCCCGGCTGATCGTGACATCGGCGTCGAGATAAACCCTTATGGGCGCATGTACTTTGGCGTCAGCCAGGTTCAACGCATTAAGCTTTCCACCTTTGGCCAAATCAAGCACCTCAAGCTGCCAGCCAAGCCGGTCAAACGCTGTGGCAAACCCTTGTGCCTGCGCCACCGTATCATCGCTGCACCCGTTGGCGGCCACAATTACCTGAACACCACCACCCTGCCAATCCGATGCCAGAATCGCCTCAAGGCAGCGGCCAATCAGCGCTGCCTCGTTGTTTGCAGGGATGATCACGCAGAGCCGCATCGACCCTGCCATCTTGTCTTGCATCATAACCCGTACCCGCAGGGCCACACCTTGTGAAAATACCGCCTCATTTACACAGCGTCTTGACAGTTAACTATGGCCAAAGAATGGAAAGGACTAGATTATTTCGGATATCCGTCTTTGGGAGGACGGTGTGCTGCTCATTTTTCAAGGCTAGATCACAGTGACGCAAGCTTTGCGGATCGGATATATTGTTCCCCAGTTTCCTGGGCAAACACACATTTTCTTTTGGCGCGAAATCCTCGCTCTCGAAGAGATTGGGCACGAAGTGCATGTGTTTTCAACACGTAAGCCGCCCAAAGGCCTGATCGCGCATGATTGGTCCGATGAGGCGATGGCGCGCACAACCTATCTGGGCAGCGTCAATCCGGTCAGTGCCTTGATCGCTGGTGCGCGTCTTTTGCCCCTGGGCTTGCCCGGCTGGATGCTGCGCGAAGGAGCGCGGTTCGGCAAGGACGCGTTGGTGACCCTGTCGGCGGCTCAACAGCTGGCCAAACACGCCAAAGCCCTGCAGCTGGATCACATCCACGCCCATTCCTGCGCGCGGGCCTCGCTGATTGCCTGTTTCGCCAACAAGCTTGGAGCACCGAACTATTCCCATACGCTACATGGCCCCTTGTCTGATTATGGACCGGGGCAGCGGTTGAAATGGGAAAATGCCAGTTTTGCAACGGTCATTACACAGAAGCTGCTGAATGAAATTGGCAATGAGCTTGCTGGCTTTCTGCCGGACCGAATCTCAATTCGTCCGATGGGGGTGGACACCAACGCCCTGCAACGCAGCACGCCCTATTCGGTGCCAGAACATGGCCGCCCGATCCGCATTTTTTCTTGCGGTCGATTGAATATTGTCAAAGGTCATCAGGATCTGATGTCAGCGGCAAGGCAATTGATCGATCAAGGGGTCGATATTCGGGTCGAAATAGCTGGCGAAGATGATGATGGCGGCAATGGCTATCGTCTTGAACTCGAAGCGCATTTGAAAAAGCTGCACCTTCAGGATCATGTGAAACTGCTTGGGGCCATCGATGCGGATCAGGTTAAGGCCAAGCTCGAAGAGGCGCATCTTTTTGTGCTTGCCTCTTGGCATGAACCCCTTGGCGTTGCCTATATGGAGGCGATGTCGATGGGTGTTCCAACCATTGGCACCGCGGCAGGTGGTGTGCGTGAGTTGATCGAAGATAGCGTCAACGGCTATCTGGCCGAACCCAAAGCGCCTAGCCAATTGGCTCGGATCATCAAAACCTTGGCCGGTGATCCCGCCGCATTGCAACGGCTGTCGGAGGCCGGGCGCGAACATGTGGTCGCGAATTTCCGCGCCGAATTAGGGGCAGAGACGCTGGTTTCGGAAATTCAGTATTTGTTGTCTCAAGAGGCGGATTGAACGCTCAGAGCCCTTCAAGCTCTGCCGAAGGGATGATCGGAAAGAATTGGCCTGAGGACCAAACTCCGAACCAGCCGTCGTGATGCGTGCCAAGCTCAACCAAGCGGTAAAAGCTTTTGCGATCAATCAAAGCCTCAAGATTGGCCCTTACCAGAACATAAGGGGATGGTTCGCCCGTCTCCGGGTCGCGTTGGACGCGGATCGGGTGGTCAGCTCCGGCGATGGCGACATCATCCACTTGGGTGTGAAAGGTCAAAACCTGCTCGGTGCCGTCACCTGCCACGTCAAAATCAACAGCAACAAAAGGCGCGTCATCAACGGTGATTCCCACCTTTTCGACGGGTGTGACGAGGAAATAATCCTCGCCATCCTTGCGCAAAATCGATGAAAAAAGCCGCACCAGCTCAATTCTGCCGATAGGGGTACCAAGGTAGTACCATGTCCCGTCGCGGGCGATCCGCATGTCCAGATCGCCGCAAAAGGGCGGATTCCACTTGTGAACAGGGGGTAAACCCTTGCCTTTGGCAGCTTTCGCCGACGCTGCAATGCCCTCAGCCGACGGGGTCACAAGATTTTGTCCGCTCATATCTTTTGCCATTTTTAACTCACACGATACATTCATATGCAACGCGATTGATTGCAATGGAGAGTTCTTATGGCGGATGCCGAAAATCTGGTGGCTGAGATCGAAGCGCTGGAGGAAAAGCTGGCCGCGGCCAAGCAATCTATCAATGCCCGCTTTATAGGTCAGGAACGAGTTGTTGACCTAACGTTATCCGCGCTTTTATGCGGCGGTCACGGCTTGCTGATTGGCTTGCCGGGCCTTGGCAAAACACGCCTTGTGGAAACGCTGAGCACGGTGATGGGGTTGAACGGCAATCGCGTTCAATTCACGCCGGACTTGATGCCTGCCGACATTCTCGGCTCTGAGGTGCTGGAAACGGGGGCGGATGGCAGCCGAGCCTTCAAGTTCATCAAGGGCCCGATTTTTTGCCAATTGCTGATGGCGGATGAGATCAACCGCGCCAGCCCGCGTACGCAATCGGCGCTTTTGCAGGCGATGCAGGAAAAGCAGGTGACTGTTGCCGGGGAAACCCGCGAGCTGGACGCACCATTCCATGTGCTCGCCACGCAAAACCCGATTGAGCAAGAGGGGACCTATCCACTGCCCGAGGCGCAGCTTGACCGTTTTCTTGTGCAGATCGACGTGAACTATCCGGATCGTGACACTGAACGCGACATTCTGCTGGCCACCACTGGCGTTGAAGAGGGCGAGGCGCATCAGGTCTTTACGGGGGATGAACTGATCGCTGCGCAAACCTTGCTGCGTCGCATGCCTGTCGGTGAAGCAGTGGTCGAGATGATCCTTGATTTGGTTCGCGCCTTCCGTCCCGAAGATCCGGGTGCCCCGGATCGCGTGCGCGAATTGGTGGCTTGGGGGCCGGGACCCCGTGCGGCTCAGGCGCTGATGCTGATGGTCCGTGCCCGGGCGCTGTTGCAAGGGCGCTTGGCTCCGGCACCTGAGGATGTGATCGACATGGCCCGCCCTGTCCTGACCCACCGCATGGCGCTCAGCTTCTCGGCGCGTGCCCGGGGCGAAGATCTTGGTGCATTGATCGAAGAGGTCGCCGCCGGTTTGACCAGGGCTGAGGCCGCCGCGTGACCCAAAGCGTCGCCCTCCTGCGCAGCCGCGCCCAAGAAGAGGCTGGCCGCTTTCCCGCGCTACTGGCGCGGGCAGAGCAATTGGCCGGCAACATCCTGTTGGGCGAACATGGCCGCCGCCGCTCCGGGATGGGCGATGATTTCTGGCAATACCGCCCCATGCGCCCCGGCGATTCCCTGCGCTGGGTCGATTGGCGCCGCTCTGCCAAGGGTGACGATCAGTTTGTGCGTGAACGCGAATGGCAGGTGGCGCAAAGCGTCCAGCTTTGGGTTGATCCTGGCGCTTCCTTGCGGTTCAACTCGACCAAAGACCTGCCGACCAAGGCGGACAGGGCGCGGCTGATCGCCTTGGCGACCGCTGTTTTGCTGATCCGTGGGGGCGAGCGCGTCGGCCTGACCGGTTGGGATCTGCCTCCGCGCCGTGGCGAAACACAGGTTCTGCGCCTCGCTGAAATGCTCAGCCAAGAGGGTGAAGCCGATTACAGCGAACCCGAGGCGCGCGGGATCATTCCCAATGCGCGCGCGCTGTTCGTGTCGGATTTCCTGTCGGATCTCGCCCCGATCGAGGCAGCTCTGACCAAGGCAGCCGACCGCAATGTGCGGGGTGTTTTGTTGCAGGTTCTCGACCCAAGCGAAGAGAGCTTTCCCTTCCAGGGCCGCACGATCTTTGAGAGTGTCGGAAAATCACTGGCGCATGAAACGCTTAAGGCGGGTGAACTGCGCGACCGGTACTTGCAACGTCTTGCGGAACGCAAGGACCGGCTCGAAGCCTTGTGTCGCCTGACTGGCTGGCAATTCCATTGCCACCACACGGATCAAAGCGCCCAAGCCGCGCTACTCTGGCTCTATCGAGCCTTGGATGGAGGGCATGGATGACCCTGTTTGGCGTTTTGGGGTTCACGACCCCTTGGTTATTACTGTCGCTGATTGCTTTGCCGATCCTATGGGTGATCCTGCGCGCCGTTCCGCCCGCCCCGGTGCGGCGGATGTTCCCGGGCGTCGTGCTTTTGCTGGGGCTAAAGGACGATGATCAGGTCACAGACCGCACCCCTTGGTGGCTCTTGTTGTTGCGCCTTTTGGCGATGGCGGCGGTGATCATTGGCTTGTCTGGTCCGATCCTGAACCCGGAACCGGAACAAGAGGCGGCGGGTGATGCTCCACTCTTGGTGGTGATGGATGCCAGCTGGGCCTCCGCCTATGACTGGCGGGCGCGGATTGAGGCCCTTGACGGGCTACTGGCCAAAGCTGGACGCGATGCCCGACCGGTTGGCATCCTGCGCCTCAGCAATCCGGAATTGGTTCAATTCTCCAGCGCGGATGTGCTGCGGTCGCGGTTGACTGGGCTGCAACCCGAACCTTGGGAGCCTGGCTCAGCCACCGCAAGCGCGGCCATTGCCGCTTTGCCTGATGGCGATTTTGACACCTATTGGTTCTCAGACAGCTTGGCGCGCGAAGAACGTGACGGACTGCTGCGCCTGTTCGAAACCCGCGGCACTGTTCAAGTCTTTGAAAGCCCCCGCGCTGTTCTTGCCCTTGGCCCTGCCAAACTGAGCGAGGGGCAGTTGCACCTGACTGTGCACCGGTTGCGCCCCGGGCCAGAGGTTGAGGTATCGCTTGCTGGACATGGTAAGGATCCGGCGGGCAACCCAGCCATTCTGTTCCAATCGCCGGTTACCTTTGATCAGGACGCGCTAAGCGCAGAAACCAAGCTGGCGCTACCCGCTGAATTGCGGGCGCGCATCTCGCGCTTTGAAGTCACCGGTAGTCGCAGCGCTGGGGCCGTCACCCTGCCAGATGACAGTTTGCGCCGCCGCGAGGTGGCCTTGATCGCTGGTCGTGAAGGACGCGAAGGGCTGCAATTGCTCGATCCATTGCATTACCTGTTCAAGGCGCTCGCGCCCACGGCGGACCTGTTGAATGGCTCGCTGGACGAGGTGCTGCTGGCCAATCCCGACGCGATTGTCTTGGCAGATGTCGCGACGCTCAGCCCGGGAGAAGAGGAAAAGGTTCTGGAATGGCTGGACAAGGGCGGGCTGCTGTTGCGCTTTGCCGGGCCGCGACTGGCGGCAAGCGATGTCAGCCGCACCTCCGAAGACCCGCTGATGCCGGTGCGCCTGCGCGCAGGCGGTCGCACAGTTGGCGGCGCGATGAGCTGGGGCGAGCCCAAAACTCTGGCCCCCTTTGCCGAGGATAGCCCCTTTGCCGGTCTGGCAATCACCGATGAAATCACCGTGAACAGTCAGGTCATGGCACAGCCAGACCCGGCTTTGGCCGAGCGCGTGATTGCGCAGCTGAGCGATGGCACGCCACTGGTCACGCGCAAGACTGTTGGGCAGGGCCAGATTGTGCTAGTCCACGTGACCGCCAATGCGGAATGGTCCACTCTGCCGCTGTCGGGCCTGTTTGTGCAGATGTTGGAACGGCTTGCTGTATCCTCAAGCACGGCGGTCGAGGACAGCGCGGCGTTGGAAGGGACAATCTGGCAGCCGGTCTCGGTCTTGGATGGGTTCGGAATTTTGCGCGATGGGGAAACCCTGCCGGGGGTGGATGGCATGGCCTTGTCCAGCGACTCACTTGGCCCCGAGCTGCGCCCTGGTCTTTATCAGGGTGACGAGCGCAGCCTGGCGCGCAACGTGATCTCGGCGGAGCCTGACCTTCAACCGGTTGTTTGGCCCGATCACATTGCTGTCGAAGGTCTTAGCCGCCCGCAGGAACGCCCCTTGGGTGGGTGGTTGCTTGGCGCGGCGATTGCTTTGCTGCTCGCAGACGTTTTGGCCTCGCTTGCCCTATCAGGTCGTCTGATCGGGGCGCGGGCCGTGGCCAGCCTAATTTTTCTCGCGGCCCTTCCAATCGACGTAAAGGCGCAAACGCCCGATGAACAAATTGCGATAGACGCCACATCTGAGGTGGTTTTTGCCCATGTCCTGACTGGCGACGCCAAGCTGGATGAGCTTGCCGGGGCGGCGATGCGCGGCTTGTCCGATATTCTGTATTATCGCACCTCTGTTGAACCGGCCCAACCTATGGCGGTGGATCTGGAACAGGATGAATTGGCCTTCTTTCCGTTCCTCTATTGGCCGATTTCACCCGATCAACCGATCCCCTCGGACGCGGCTTATATCAAGCTGAACTCTTATCTGCGTTCTGGTGGTATGATCCTGTTTGATACGCGCGACGCGGATATTTCAGGCTTTGGCAGCGCCACGCCCGAAGGGCGCAAGTTGCAGCAAATCGCGGCGCGGCTGGACATTCCGCCGCTTGAGCCCATCCCCGAAGATCACGTTCTGACCCGAACCTTCTACCTGCTTCAGGATTTCCCCGGCCGCTTTGCCGGGCGAGAGGTCTGGGTTGAGGCTGCGCCACCAGATGCGGAACTGGTTGAGGGGATGCCGTTCCGCAACCTCAACGACAATGTGACGCCTGTGGTTATTGGCGGCAATGATTGGGCGTCGGCCTGGGCGGTGGATGCCAATGGCGCGCCACTCACGCGCATGGCGCGCAGCTTTACCGGCGAGCGCCAGCGCGAGATTGCCTATCGTTTTGGGGTGAACCTTGTGATGCATGTGCTGACGGGCAATTACAAATCAGATCAGGTCCATGTGCCTGCCTTGCTAGATAGGTTGGGACAATGACGGGCCAAGTCGTATTCGATCCGCTTTTGCCATGGGTGGTGATCTGGGGGCTGGCGGCCATTGCCGGGGCAGGCGCTGTGCTTGCCTTTTGGCGCGGGCTGTCTGGCTGGGCCTTGCGTCTGTTGGCCGGGTTTGTGCTGGTCCTAGCCTTGGCGCAACCGTCCTATCAAGTCGAAGATCGCGCCGCGCTGTCTGATATCGTGCTGCTGCTGGTCGACGAAAGCGCATCCCAGCGGTTGGATGACCGTGCCGCAGTCACTCAAGACGCGGTTCAAAGATTAGAGGCGCAGTTAACGGCGCGCCCGAACACTGAAATCCGCCGTGTGTCCGTGCCAGATGGCGAAGGCAATAGCGGTACCCAGTTGATGACCGCGCTTTCCACGGTCCTAGCCGAAGAGCCGCGTGGACGTATCGCCGGTATTTTCCTACTTTCAGACGGGCGTTTGCATGATCTGGAGCGCGCACCGAACCTGCCCGCCCCTTTGCATCTGCTGCTCACTGGGCGCGAGAGCGATTGGGACCGTCGCCTGTCCGTACGCAACGCCCCCGCCTTTGCCATTTTGGGTGAAGAGGTCAAGCTGACCCTACGCATCGATGATGACGGGGCCGCGCCGGGCGCGACCCAATCTGACATCTTGATCTCGGTGGATGGCGCTGACCCGCAGCGCTTTACCGTGCCCATCGGGCGTGATCTGGAAATGCCTGTCACCCTGCCGCATGGCGGGATGAACGTGATCCAGTTCACCGTTCCCACCGCTGACGGCGAGCTGACCGATCGCAACAACACTGCCCTTGTGCAGATCAACGGTGTGCGGGATCGTTTGCGCGTGCTGCTGGTTTCGGGTGAACCCCATGCAGGCGGGCGCACCTGGCGCAATCTGCTGAAATCGGACAGCTCGGTTGATCTCGTGCATTTCACCATTTTGCGTCCCCCGGAAAAGCAGGATGGCGTGCCGGTCAATGAACTTTCGCTGATCGCCTTTCCAACGCGCGAGCTGTTTCTGGAAAAGATCGACGATTTCGACCTGATCATTTTTGATCGCTACAAGCGGCGCGGGATTTTGCCGTCGATCTACCTCGATAATGTACGCAACTATATTGAAAAAGGCGGTGCCGTCTTGGTCGCTGCCGGGCCCGACTTTGCCTCAGCGGATTCCCTGTTCCGCTCGCCTTTGGGTCAGGTTCTACCTGCCGAGCCAACCGCGCGTGTGATTGACCAAGCTTTCCGTCCAAGAGTGACCGACCTTGGACTGCGCCACCCGGTGACTGCCGGCATGGCTGAGCCGGAAACATGGGGGCGTTGGTTGCGCCAGATTGAGGTCAATCCGAACACCGGCTCCACCGTGATGGAAGGGGTCGATGGCAAACCCTTGCTCGTGCTGGATCGTGTTGGCGAAGGGCGGGTTGCCCTGTTGGCCTCTGATCAGGCTTGGCTCTGGAGCCGAGGCTATGAGGGCGGCGGGCCGCAGCTCGACCTGCTGCGCCGCCTTGCGCATTGGATGATGAAAGAGCCTGAGCTGGAGGAAGAGGCGCTTTGGGCTGAACCGACCGGGCAAACCATGCGCATTATCCGCCGCTCGCTTGAGGCAAATGTTGGCACGGTCACGATCACGCGCCCGGATGGCACACAAGAAGAGGTCACGCTGCTTGAAACCAGCCCCGGCCAATTTGAGGCGCTCTATGAGGGAGCCGATATCGGTTTGTACCGCCTGTCTGAGGGCGCGCTTGAGGCGGTGATTGGCCTTGGTCCTGCTGCCCCGAAAGAATTCGAGCAAACCATCGCCAGCGGCGCAGCCTTGGCCGAGTTGGTCGCCACGCAGCGCGGTGGGATTATGCCGCTAGAGGAAGGCGTGCCGCAAATCCGCTCGGTCCGCTCGGGCCGTCCCGCGGCCGGGCGAGGCTGGGTCGGCCTGACACCGCGTGAGGCGTTCGAGACGCTGGATGTGCGCCAGACCGCCCTGCTTCCGGCCTGGCTGGTCTTGCTCATGGCGTCAGTGATGATCATCGGTGCCTGGTTGCGCGAGGGGCGGAACTAGACCTGTCGGAGTGTTCACTGGCCTTAGAGCTATTCAAGCTCGAGCTTGAAGACCTCTTCGCTCCACCCGTCGACATTGCTGCGGGCACGGATGTGTACGATCTTTGTGCCTTTGGGTACCGATACGCCGGATAGGCTGCGGGTAAAGGGTTGTTCATTCACATGGGGATGGGCCAGTTCGCGTAGGCCTAAAACCTGGCCCTGCAGGTCTTCGACCCGCCAGCCATCGGCATAATCGTCCCAACCGGTATCCGGATGGGTCAAAGTCACGGAAAAGCGCCAGCTGTCGCCCGCCTTGTTGGCCGTAGCACCTGTAACAACCGGCGAATCAGCAAAGGCCGCACCCGCCATAAAAATCAAAGGAATCGCATATCTCATGCGAGCAGAGTAGCAGCGTCCCTGCGCTGCGCGCATCACGAAGGCGTGCGGTCGGTGTCCTCGAGCAGAACCGTGCGCGAAAAGGAGGTGAATTCGCGCCTGACAATCACCAGCAACGCAAAGATTGTCGCTATGATCAGCGGGATCGCCCCCGCCAGCCAGGCCGCCGAGGCAATACCGAAATATACGGAGCGCAATCCGCGATTATAGGCCTTGGCAGCGGTGATGTTGATCTCTGCCGCCTTCTTGGCACGGGGTTGCGCGAAAGGGTCGTTGGCATCCACTGGCACCGCGGCCATCAGGATCGAGCAATAGCCAAACAGCCGGTGGGACCAGACAAATTTGAGAAAGGCATTGGCGGCGATCACCAGCATCAGGATCAGCTTCAGCTCCCAAACCACTACTGGATCCGCGCTTGAGGTCAGGTCTTGAGCAACTCCGCGCAACCGATCCGCGTTCCCCAACAGCGCCAAACCGCCCCCAATGGCAATCATGCTGGCCGAGGCGAAAAACGCGGTGCCCTGGCGCAGGCTGCTGACGATTTGGCTGTCAAAGATCCTGGGGTCGCGCTTTACAAATTCCTGCATCCAAAGCCGGCGATATTCCGACATCAGCTTGGAGGTTGACGGGCGCGAGGCAGGTGGGTTTTCGATGATCGGGCTCACGCCCAGCCATAACAGCAAAAACAGGCACACTGCACCCAGATCCAGCGGGGTCAAGGCGTCTATGGCGGTGCCCCAACCCATGTTTAAAACGGCTTGGCCACCACGGCCCATAGAATGGCAATGGCCGCGACAACGCTGATTTCATTGAAGATCCGCAGGAACAGATCGGATTCGCGAAACACACCTTTTCGGGCGCGCATTACCAGTACACCCGTCCAGACGTAATGCCCGGCGAGGGCAACAACGAGCGTCAGTTTCAAGTGAACCCAGGCGGGCCAGCCTATGTCAAAGGCCATCCACAGACCCGTTGCCAAGGCGAACACACCCAGACCGGCAGAAAAGCGATAGAGGCGAATCGTCAGATCGCCCAGCGGGCCGAATTCACCGATCTTTTCCCATTCGCGCTTCCAATAGATCAGGGCGCGCGGCACTGCGAAGATCGAGGTCATCCACCCCATCACGCATAGCAAATGTATGATTTTAACCCATTCCATGCCTGCAAATGACCCGTAACCGCCGCCAAATTCAAGGAGCCATTTGCTTTGCCCAAAGTTTCCTCTCGCAATTTCAGATTTTTGGTTATATTATTTTACCAATTTGGAGGAGCGTCCCATGCAAATGCCTGACCCTGATGCCAGCATTCTGGCACGAAAAGCACGAATTGTGTCGCGTTTACAGGCGGTTTTGGCGCAGGGCGCGGTGATTTCCGATGACTCTGAAACGCGGGCTTATGAATGTGATGCTCTGACCGTTTATCGATGCCCACCCTTGGCGGCGGTCTTGCCATCTTCAACCAAAGAGGTCAGCGCGGTTTTGAAAATCTGCCATGAGGAAGGCGTGCCGGTCGTGCCGCGCGGCTCTGGCACCTCACTGGCGGGGGGCGCATTGCCGACGGCGGATAGCGTGATCCTGGGCGTCGCCCGGATGAACGATGTGCTCGAAACCGATTACGACAACCGCTTTATCCGCGTTCAGACCGGGCGCACGAACCTGTCTGTGACCGGTGCTGTGGAAGAGAATGATTTCTTTTACGCCCCAGATCCATCATCGCAATTGGCCTGCGCTATCGCCGGCAATATCGCGATGAATTCCGGTGGGGCGCATTGCCTGAAATACGGGGTGACGACCAACAACTTGCTCGGAGTGACGCTGGTTCTGATGGATGGCACGATCGTAGAGCTTGGCGGCGCGCATCTTGACCCGGCGGGGCTGGATCTTTTGGGGGTGATTTGCGGCTCCGAAGGGCAGCTCGGCGTGGTGACCGAGGCCACTTTGCGCATCCTGCGCAAACCAGAAGGCGCGCGCCCGGTTTTGATGGGGTTTGACAGCAACGAGGTGGCCGGGGCCTGTGTCAGCGACATTATCAAAGCTGGTGTCCTGCCCGTGGCCATTGAATTCATGGATCGCCCCATCCTGGAAATTGCCGAAAACTTCTCGGGCGCGGGCTATCCGGATTGCGAGGCGCTGCTGATCATCGAGGTCGAAGGATCGGATGCCGAGATTGAGGAGCAGTTGGACAAGATCCTGTCCATCGCCCGGCAACACAACCCTGTTGAGCTGCGCGAAGCACAAAGCAGCGAAGATGCCCAGCGCATTTGGCTGGGGCGTAAATCGGCCTTTGGCGCGGTGGGGCAAGTTGCCGATTATATGTGTCTCGACGGGACGATCCCAGTGTCTGAACTGCCGCGCGTACTGACTGGTATCACCGAGCTGTCAAACAAATACGGGCTGCGGGTCGGCAACGTGTTTCACGCTGGTGATGGCAATATGCACCCGCTGATCATGTTTGACGCCAACAAGCCCGGTGATCTGGAACTGTGCGAGGAAATGGGGGCCGAGGTGCTGCGTCTTTGTGTTGAGGTCGGCGGATGCCTGACCGGCGAACATGGGGTCGGAATTGAAAAGCGAGACCTCATGACCGATCAATTCACCACCGAGGATCTTGAGATACAAATGGCCGTCAAAGACGTGTTTGATCCGAAATGGTTGCTGAACCCGGCCAAGGTTTTCCCACTGGCTTCATCTGAAACCCGACGCACCCAGCAAATGGCAGCAGAATGACTGTAGTATCCGAGATGCCCGCCGTGACCGCTCTTGCCCCAAACTCCGAAGCTGAACTGGCCGAGGCCATTGGCTCGGCGACCTCTGCGCTGCACATTCAGGGCGGAGGCACGCGATCCTTTGCCTCGGTCGCTGCCGATACGGTGCTGAACACAGGCGGTCTGGCAGGTATCTCACTCTATGAGCCCGGTGCGCTGACCTTGGTAGCCCAAGCGGGGACCAAACTGAGTGACATCCAGGAGGCACTGTCGGCAGAAGGCCAGCGTCTGGCCTTTGAACCCGCAGATTTACGTGGTCTTTTGGGTGTCGAAGGCCAATCGACGATTGGCGGGGTGATTGCGACCAATGCCAGCGGGCCGCGCCGCATTCAGGCCGGAGCCGCGCGCGACTTTACGCTGGGTATCCGTTTTGTGGATGGCAAAGGCACCGTTCTCAAGAATGGTGGGCGCGTGATGAAAAACGTGACCGGCTATGACCTTGTGAAACTGTTGTCCGGTAGTTGGGGCAGTTTGGGTGTGCTGAGCGAAGTTAGCCTGAAGACCCAGCCCATCCCGGAAACACAGGCTTGCGTGTTGATCAACGGGCTGTCGATCATTGAGGCGGTTCAGGTCATGTCACAGGCGCTTGGTTCGCCCTATGAGTTGACTGGTGCTGCCCATGCGCCAGCAGGTGTTGACGGTCATCCGGTAACCATGCTGCGGATCGAAGGGTTTGAGGGGTCGGTCAGCTATCGCGCCAGTAAACTGGCTGAGCTGTTTGGCACCTATGATGTGTCCATTGAAACAGATCCAGCAAAGGTGAGCAAAGGCTGGCAATGGGTCCGCGATGTTGCCCTGCTCCAAGATCAGCCGGGCGATATCTGGCGGGTTTCCTGCATACCCTCGGATGCGCCAGACCTGATTGCAAAGTCCGGCGCGCAGCAAAGCTTGCTCGATTGGGGTGGAGGGTTGGTTTGGTTGCGAATGCCCGCTGGCCGCGAACTGCGTGCTGCGCTTGGCGGCTTTGACGGGCACGCGACTTTGGTCAAAGGCGAGGCTACTTCGGCAAACATCCCTCATTTTCACCCGCAGCCACCCGCCTTGGCAACATTATCGCAAGCCTTGCGCGCCAAGTTTGATCCCAAAGGTATTTTGAATCCGGGGATCATGGGCTGATGGAAAGCAATGTTCTGATTGCATTTGGGATGACCTTTGTCGTGGGGCCAGTTCTGGCCGCGCTGCTGTTGCGCATGCCGCCGCGAGTATGGGTGATTGCCTTGCTTGCTGTGGGCGTCGTTGGCGCGACTTTTGCGGCCAATTGGCTGACGTCGCAAAGCCAGATGTCGCCCTACGCGTCTTTGGTGGCGATGTGGCTGGCTTGGGTGCTGGCGGTCAGCATGGTTGGGCTTGCCTTGCGCAAGCGCATTGAAAACCCGCGACTGCGGCGCTGGGTCACTTTGGTAACCCTTTTGGCGACGACGCTGCCGTGGTTTGGTTTGGCAACTGCGCAAATCATTTCCGGATAACCGATGCCAAGCAAGCCAATGACCCCCTATGACTATTTCGCCGATCAAATCCCGTCGTCACAACGACGCGCCATTCGGCAATTCTGGACGCATTTTGTTAGCAAGGCTGATGAACTGGACGCGTGCTTTAAAGGGCAGGGCGCGCCGGGGCGAGTGAGCGAGATCATGGAGCCAATACAGGCCATCCATCCCGATCTGATGTGGGAATTTGGCCCCGGCGAGGCGGGTCACGAGCTGGCGATCACCTCGGAATGGGACGCGGCGCAAAATGTCCTGGCCCGTGCTGTGCAGCACTTGGCCCCAACACTCCCCGGTTGGAGCTTTCTGGATGCGCGACCGCAGGCCGCTGACATCAGCCTGATCCCCGATCACTACGCCGCGCGGTTTGGCGAACAGCTGAGCCTGAGCGAGATCCAATGCGAAGTCACACGCACAGGCCGCATCGGTTTGACGGTCACTGGCTATGGCGACAAGAACCAGTTGGTCGGTCAGGCCGAAGCCCTGACCGCGATGATGTTTGGCGAATGGACCGAACGGTTTTACCTCGGCTGGATCGAGGCCGAGACGCAGAAAAAGCCAATCTTTGGCTTTGGCAAAAAGCCTGCGCTGGATCTGCAGGATTTTCACAGCGCTTGGCACAGCACAATTCATGAGGCGCGTGATCAGGCCCCAGGCAAGCCCGCATTCAGGATTGATCAGGATCACGCCAGGATCAGTTCCTTGGATCTCGAGGCTTTGCCAGAGGATCACCCGCGCGCAGATCTTGAGACGATCACGACCTTTGACCGTCGCTTTTCGGAAACCGTTCTTGATGGTGGCCCGTTTTCTTCTCCGGCCCTGTCGCGCTTTGGCGAATGGTTCTGCACGCTGCGATTGGATGGCGAGGATGAGCCACATGAAGATTGGCAGGCCGCCTGTATGGATCTGGCCATCGACATGCATGACAGCCTGTCCGAAGCCGAGGCAGGCGGGCGCGTCATGAGCGGTTTTGGAAGGCGCTATTGTTATTTCGATTTTGCGCTGGGCGATATCGCCTCGGGGATCGAGATACTCAACCGCCATCTGGTTCAGGCCAACATGATGAATATCGCGCGACTGCGCTTTCTCGATGCGGGGCTGGAAAAACTCGACGTTCCGCTTAACCCGCTCTCGACCCAACGACCGAATTGAGGACTGACGACCATGCAAACGCTCTTCACCCCGGACCAGTTGGAAGATCCCGGAACCAAACGCGCAAACGAGATTTTGCGCAGCTGTGTGCATTGCGGTTTCTGCACGGCGACCTGCCCGACCTATCAGGTCTTGGGGGATGAGTTGGACAGCCCGCGTGGGCGGATCTATCTGATCAAGGATATGCTCGAAAATGAGCGTGTGCCGGATGAGAAAACCGTTCAGCATATTGACCGCTGCCTCAGCTGTCTGGCCTGCATGACGACCTGCCCGTCGGGGGTGCACTACATGCATCTGGTCGATCATGCCCGCGCCTATATCGAAAAGACCTATAAACGGCCGTTTTCGGATCGGGCTTTGCGCTGGATATTGGCGCAGATCCTGCCCTATCCTACCCGGTTTCGTCTGGCCTTGCTTGGGGCCAAGATCGGGCGGCCCTTTGCTTTCCTGATGCCGGATGCACGTCTGAGGGCGATGCTGGACATGGCCCCCAAAACCATTCCTCCGGTCAGTCGCAATGACGATCCGCAAAGCTTTGCCCCAAAGGTCGCGCGCAAGAAACGCGTTGCGCTGATGACCGGCTGTGCACAAAAAGCGCTGAATACAGATATCAACGACGCCACCATCCGGCTGCTGACCCGGCTGGGCTGCGAAGTCGTTGTTGCCAAAGGAGCAGGCTGCTGCGGGGCGCTGACCCATCACATGGGCAAAGAGGATCAAAGCCATGCCAGCGCCGCTGCCAATATCCGCGCCTGGCAGGCGGAAATGGCCAATGGCGGCCTAGACGCGATTGTCATCAATACCAGCGGCTGCGGAACCACCGTCAAGGATTACGGTCACATGTTCCGCAATGATGCCCTGGCCGATCAGGCCAAGGCGGTGTCAGATATCGCCATGGATATCAGCGAGGTGCTGATGCAGTTGGAGCTGCCGGAAAACACGGCGCAACCGCTGCGCATCGCCTATCACGCGGCCTGTTCGCTGCAACATGGGCAGCAGATCAAAACCCACCCCAAGACACTGTTGAAACGCGTCGGGTTTGAGGTCGTGGAACCGACCGACAGCCATCTTTGCTGCGGCTCGGCCGGGACTTACAACCTGATGCAGCCCGAGATTTCGGGGCAGTTGAAAACCCGCAAGGTCAAAACGCTTGAGGCCCAAAGCCCCGATGTGATCGCGGCAGGCAATATTGGCTGTATGATGCAGATCGGGTCGGGCACGGATGTGCCGATTGTTCACACGGTTGAATTGCTGGATTGGGCCACGGGCGGGCCGAAACCGCCGAAACTACAGGCCAGCGGTTTGTAAGCTACGCCCGGCTGCCCCTTCAAAGATAAGCTCTTCGATGCCGGCCATGCGGATGGTCCCCTTTGGGCCAGTTGCGATCAATCTGCCGTCTCGCGTCTCAAAGCTGTAATCTTCGGGTGCGCCGGGCAAAAGCGCGCGGTCGCGGCCTGCGCCGCCATGCATGACATCATCGCCACCGCTGCTAACCAGCGTGTCATTGCCCGCCCCCGCGATCAACAGATCAGGATAGGCCGTGCCCTGAAGTCGCTGATTCCCGCTACCCGCAATCCGGGTGATCCCGTTGTTAAAAGCCTTTGGGTCACGTTGTTCCCATTCGCCCGGGCTGGCGGCGTTAAAGGCCATCAGCATGTCCCAACGCGGGTTCTGATCATCGAGGTGGCGCAGCGCGCCCCAGCTGCCCCATTTTGTCGCCGGGGCCACATCAACAAAGGCGTTGAACATGGTGCCCCCGGCCTGCACCCAGCCCGCCAATAGCAGTTCATAGAGTTTGGCCATTTCGGGCGAATAGTTGAATTCGGTCAGGAAGTCGGTCAGGCGCTCGTCATTGACCTGTGGGCCATGGCCGGTGACATGGGTGCCGCCCTCATACATGATCAGCCGCAACCGCGCCTTGCGGGCCACGCCCGCCTGATAGGGAAAAATCTCTTCGGTCAATTCGCGCAATGACCCTTCTTGCAGGGCCAAAGTGACCGGAGCGATTGCGGCTTCGAACCGGGCTTTCTTGACAAATTCACGCAGGGCGACGCGACGCAACCCCTGCGCCTCACCGGCTTTGATGGCGATTTCTTCGGATTGGTTCAACCATTGCGTCATGCGCCCGGCCCATTCAGCCGTGCCCAGCTCGTAGCCAAAATAGCCGGTCACTGCGTAGGCATCGAAACTGTCCTGTGGAAATTTGCCCAGCTGGAGAAAGGCCAAAGGCGCGCGCAGAATGTCCTCCTCCAAACCGGGCCAGCCGGTATGGGTCGAAACCACGCGCACCAGCCGCGCCTCCGCTTCGTTGCCGAAAACATCGCTCCAGATATCCATCACCTGCGCGGCGCGCATGCCATAGAACTGCATCCAGCCCGTATCGCTTTCGCCCCAAAGCTCGGTGGCGTTGTCTCGCGCCCAACGCGCCTGGGGAAAGATGTGGTTCCAGACCTCGTTGGAAAACTCCACATGCGCCTTGAGCCGGGGATCAAGCCCGGCCTTCACCTGTTCCGCAAAAGCGCGGATATAGGCGTCATCAGCCATATGCGGCAAGGTAAACCAAGGATCTGCACCGATCTGATTGGCCAGGCGGATCATCACCTCAATCGGAACGCCCCATTGCGTCCAACTGGCATCGCTCATCCTTGGGCGGTCTTCCCAGCTGATCACCGGCGAGCCATTGGTCATCATCCAATCCATGAACCGGACCGAGCGCGCATCTTCGATTTTGGCGATCCAAGCGGGATTAAAAATGGCACCGGCCTCGTGCATTTCCAGATGGTCGGCATGGATGACCTGAATATTGCGGATCGGGTCGTTGGCGTCGATTTCGGTCAGTTGCATCCCAACCAAACCTTCGCCGGGGGAATAGGTGAACTCGACCCGCCCTTCGGAATAGCGCGCGCGTTTGGCGCGTCCTGTCAGCTTGAGGTCTCCCTGACCCTCATAGGTCAGCACATAGCGACCTGTAAGGTGTTTGGCCGCCTCTGGCTGGTCGGTGAGCATGACGCTTTCCAAAGCCAGCACACCCTCGGGCACTCTGACCGGCCAGCCGTTTTCATCCAGATAGCCACCCGCGCGCAGCTCTTCTGTGCTGACCGCTCCCCATTGCCCCTCTTTGTGGCCGACCCAGCCACGGGCGGTTTTGGCATGGTCGAGAAACGGGTGTTGCGTTGACCAGTCTGATATTCCGTTCAGCCCCATCCCCAAAACCGGCACGCCTTCGGGGCGCAGGCCCGAGGGGGGCAGGGCGACGGGCAAACGCTCGGGCAGGTCAGGGGCGGCTTCGGTCTGCTCTGCGACCGCAGTCGGCGCGGCCTCTAACGCGCGATCCAGGGCCTGTTTCTGCGGCATTTGTGACCAGATAAACCCGGAGATCTCAGCATATTTGTCAACGATATCAGGATGCAAAGTTGTGGGCGGGCGATACCCCTCTGGCGGCTGTTCATTATACAGCGCAGCATAGGTCACCATCGCCGCCAGGAAATAAAGCGAGGGCGTGCCGTGTGGCGCATCGTCAGTGTAAAACGCCTCGGCCGGCAACCCCTCAAGAATGCCATCATCCCCCAAGAGTTGCGACAGCACCGTGGCGACCGGGATCAGTTGCACGCCATGATTGGGGCGGGTATTGGCCAGGGTCGAGATCAGCCCCTCATACCAGTCGTGGTAATCCGAGGTGTTAAAGCGATGATAGCGGCGCAGCCCGCGTTTGTTGGGTGGAAACCCTCCGGTGATCCCGCCCATCTCGGCCCAGCCCTCATAGACAAACATCCGCGATTTCGGACTTTGTTCAGCCACCCAATCAAACACCGTCAGCATCGCGCCCAGCGGGCTTTCATTTGTGGGATTGTCTCCGTCATAGGGGACATCCGGCTTTTGATACTGGATGAAATTGGCGGGGGTGATGATCACCGAGTCATAGCCGATCTGCGCAAAATCAGCCCGGCGCGACGTCTTGGCGCTGCGCACGCCGTCAAAGCCCCAATTCGGGCTGGGGGGCAGCGCTTCTGCAAAGTTGCGCATAAAGCCCCATTGCCCATCCACGGCAAAACTCTTGCCCGCGCTCTGCGCCATCTCGTTCAACCAATGGGGAACGTTGGTAAAATCGTCATCTTCGCTCAGGTGATGGACTAGGGAATTGCCAAAGAAATAGCTGCGCACCTCGTCGCGCCCCTGACCATGGGCGATGCTGCCAAACAGAACCGCCACAGCGGCCATTGCCCAAATTCGCAAGTTCATCCGATCACCTGTTACACTGCTTTGCGTTTTGCCGGTATTATGGCGCAAGCGGCCCGTCACTCAAACAGGCGAAACGCAAAATTTGCTGTTTCGCGCGAAATCACCAGGGGATTCCCTTGCCTGCCCAATCAAAGAACCGTCCGGTTTGTTCAGGCGTCAGTTTAGAGATCACACGCAGCAGGTTTTGCGCGGCTTGTGCGGGCGTCACGGTTGGATGCCGCGTCTGATAGCGTTCGGTAAACTTGGTGGCGACTGTACCGGGGTGCAGGGCGACGCAAGCAGCGTGTTTGTGGGTTCGTCCCAGCTCAATCGCAGCGCAGCGGATCACTTGGTTCAAAGCTGCCTTTGAGGCGCGATAGCTGGTCCAGCCACCAAGATGATTATCACCGATTGATCCCACACGCGCGGACAGAGCCGCAATAGCCGCAGGGCGGTCCTTGGGCAGCAAGCGTTTGGCATGGCGCAACACCAAAGCAGGGCCAACGGTATTCAGCGCAAATTGATCCATCATCGCCTGCGCAGATATCTGAGACAGGGACTTTTCAGGTCTGGCACCATTGATCTCAAGCGCCCCCGTCGCGATCAGGATTAGGTCATAAGGGCCAGATATGCGGTCCATGTGGTCTTGCACGCTGGCCTCATCGGTCAGATCCAACCCGTCGCCGCTGCGTGATAGGCGGGAAACCTGCCAGTGCTCAGCCTGCAACTGCCGGGCAATTCCGCCTCCGACCCCGCCACTGGCTCCAATGATCAATGCGTGTTTCATCTGGCCTCCTTTTGTCTGACTTAGTTCATTTGCCGCGCCCGACAAAAATTCTGCAAAAACCTGCTTTTCATTCACGTTGGGCTGGCTATAGTCGCGCCCATGTCAAAGCAGACTCACATAACCAGCATCGCGCGTCTTCCGGCGCCGTTTGCCCGTGGCTTTGACCTACTCCTAACGCGCCTCTGAGCGCGGCCGGTTCGGCGCGCGTGCTCAGAGGAGATGTGTTCGCGCCGTTACCCCGCAACTCTGTTAGGCAAATCCGTTAGGACAATCTGATGAACAAAGTGAATCTTGCTGAAAAGCTGGCCATGTTTGACACCCATTGGGACCCGCATGTGGTCGCCAGCTATAATGACAACGACGTCATGGTCGTGAAATTCAGGGGCGAGTACCCGTTTCACAAACATGACACGACCGATGACTTCTTTCTGGTGCTCGAAGGCGAAGTGACCATGGAATACGAAGACCATGATCCCGTGACCTTTGGCGCAGGCGAGCTGGTGGTTGTGCCTGCCGGTGTTGTTCACCGCCCCCGCGCCGACACCGAAGTCAAAGTGCTTTTGATTGAACCCAAAGGCGAACCAAATTCCGGGGACAGCGACCGCGCGCCTGCCCCCAAACCGCATATCTGATTCAGGACCAAGACGATGACCAAAGATCGCGTACTCATTTTTGACACCACGCTCCGCGACGGCGAACAAAGCCCCGGGGCCACCATGACCCATGACGAAAAGCTCGAGATTGCCGAGCTGCTTGATGACATGGGTGTCGACATCATCGAAGCGGGTTTTCCGATTGCCTCCGAAGGCGATTTCCGCGCCGTGTCCGAGATCGCCGAGCGCTCTAAGAATTCGGTGATTTGTGGTCTGGCCCGCGCGCAATTGCCTGATATTGATCGCTGCGCCGAGGCGGTGAAAAAGGCGGCGAAACCACGTATTCATACCTTTATCGGGACATCCCCGCTGCATCGCGCCATTCCGAACCTCACCCAGGATGAAATGGCCGAACGCATCCATGAAACCGTGACCCATGCGCGCAACCTTGTGGACAATGTGCAGTGGTCGCCGATGGATGCCACCCGCACCGAATGGGATTACCTGTGCCGCGTGGTTGAGATCGCCATCAAGGCCGGTGCCAGCACGATCAACATCCCGGACACCGTCGGCTACACCGCGCCACGCGAAAGCGCCGATTTGATCAAGCGCCTGATCGAAACCGTTCCGGGGGCGGATGAGGTGATCTTTGCCACCCATTGCCACAACGATCTTGGCATGGCGACCGCCAACGCCTTGGCCGCGGTTGAGGGCGGCGCGCGTCAGATCGAATGTACGATCAACGGCCTGGGCGAACGCGCTGGCAATACTGCACTGGAAGAGGTCGTGATGGCCATGAAAGTGCGCGGTGACATCATGCCGTTTGATACCGGCATCGACACCAAAAAGATCATGCATATCTCGCGCCGCGTCGCGACCGTGTCGGGCTTTGCCGTGCAGTTCAACAAGGCCATTGTCGGCAAAAACGCCTTTGCGCATGAAAGCGGCATCCACCAGGACGGCATGCTGAAAAACGCCGAGACGTTCGAGATCATGCGCCCTGAGGATGTAGGAATTGCTGGTACCTCACTGCCGCTGGGCAAACATTCGGGCCGCGCTGCCTTGCGCGCCAAGCTCAATGATCTTGGGATCGAGGTTGGGGACAACCAGCTCAAGGATATCTTTGTGCGTTTCAAAGAGCTGGCGGATCGCAAGAAAGAGGTATTTGACGATGATATCCTCGCGCTGGTCTCCACCGCCGAGGATGATGGCAATCAGATCAATCTGGTGAACCTCAAGGTGGTCTGCGGCACCGGTGGTCAGGCCGAAGCTGAGCTCGAGCTGGAAATCGACGGGCAGGATGTGACCGCGATCTGCAAGGGGGATGGCCCTGTTGATGCGACGTTCAAAGCGGTGCGCAAACTGCACCCCAACACCGCGCGTCTGCAGTTGTATCAGGTGAACGCCGTAACCGAAGGCACGGATGCGCAGGCGACCGTCTCGGTCCGTCTTGAGGAAGACGGCATCGTTGCCACTGGCCAGTCGGCGGATACCGACACTGTTGTCGCCTCGGCCAAGGCCTATATCCAGGCGCTGAACCGGTTGCTGGTGCGCCGTTCCAAGGTTGGGCCAGGGGCCGATGCCAAGGAAATCAGCTACAAAGACGTATAAGAAAAGAAAGCCGGGCCTCGTGCCCGGCTTTTATCCTTCTGATACGACGCCCAGCTGCAGGTTGATGTTTTCGATCCGGGCGATCTGCGCCTTGGCCTCTGGGCCGGATCGGCTCACCAACATGCCGATCATCGTTTCGGCAAGCGCCATGCTGGCGACATAAGATGAATAGAAATGCGGGCTTTCGGTCGGGACAAGAAAGCTGGCCGAGCAATAGCGCAGTGCCGGGCAGGCATAGGTGTCGGTTAGTACTATCACATAGGCCCCTTGTTCATGCGCCAACTGCGCGGCCTTTAACACCGTGTCTGAAAAGGGCGGCTTGGTGATCACGATCATCGCATCGCCCTTACCCAGCTGGCCGACGGTTGCGCCAATGGATGACCCCATCCGGTTGGCCAAACGCCAATTCCCAACGCAATACTCGGCCATATAAGACAGGTATTCGGCCAATCCGGTCGACCCCAGCGCCCCCAAAACAACGACCTGTTTGGCGCGGTACAAGGTGTCGACCGCCTCAGCCAAGGCCTCTTGATCCAGTTGCGTGGCCATTTGGTCGATATTGGCAATGCAGGCGGACAGATGGGCAGTGAAAAAGCTTTGCTGCCCCTTGCCATGCTCGGCTTGCAACCGTTCGGCGCGGGCGGCGAAATTATTGACATCTTGGGTGATTTTTCCACGCAGATCGGTTCTGAGCTCTGCAAAACTGGCATACCCCATGGCCCGCGCCAACCGGGTAAAAGTTGCCGGGGCCATCCCTGTATCTTCCTCGACAGATCGCAAGGAACGGGTGGCGATGTCGACAGGGTTTTTGGCCACGTAGTCAGCAGCGGCCTGCAACCGCGTCGATAGCTGGCCAAAGGTTTCCGCCAATCGTTTTTCGAAACTCTCTGACATAGCGCGCCTCCTGCTCCATGTGTTTCATTTGTTTCAAATGTTGTCAAATTTAGGTCCTTGTGTTTCATCTTTGGTGTAAGAACCGGAGAGCGCAATGAGCCATATCTTTCCCAGACACACCAAGTCGCACCCCCCAACTGCCGCCCGAGGAGATGGAGTTTATTTGTTTGATTCCGAAGGGAAAAATTACCTTGATGCCTCTGGCGGTGCGGCGGTGTCCTGCCTGGGGCATTCCGATCAAGACGTGATCGAAGCCATCAAGACACAGGCCGAGACGCTGGCCTTTGCCCATACCGGCTTTTTCACGTCCGAACCTGCCGAACGTTTGGCTAACCGCCTGATATCTAACGCTCCTGAGGGGATCGATCGGGTCTATCTGGTTTCTGGCGGCTCCGAGGCGGTCGAATCAGCGTTGAAACTGGCGCGGCAATTCATGCTTGAAACAGACCAGCCAAAACGAAACAAATTCATTGCCCGGCGGCAAAGCTATCATGGCAATACGCTGGGGGCGCTGGCCACCGGTGGCAACATGTGGCGGCGCGAACCTTTTGCTCCGGTCATGGTCGAAGGCCACCACATTTCACCCTGCTATGAGTATCGCAACCGAGCCGAGGGGGAGAGCTTGGAGGATTACGGTCTACGGGTTGCGAATGAGCTGGAAACAAAGCTGTTAGAGCTTGGCCCGGAATCTGTGATCGCCTTTATCGCTGAGCCAGTTGTTGGTGCCACGGCCGGGGCAGTGCCCGCTGCGCCGGGCTATTTCAAACGCATCCGAGAGATTTGTGATCAATATGGGATCTTACTGATCCTGGACGAGGTTATGTGCGGCATGGGGCGCACCGGCAGCTTGTTCGCTTGTGAGCAGGACGGCATCGCTCCGGATATCGTCTGCATCGCCAAAGGGTTGGGAGCCGGGTATCAGCCAATTGGTGCTATGCTGTGCTCTGGTCGAATTTACGAGGCGATTGAACAGGGCAGCGGGTTCTTTCAGCACGGGCACACCTATCTGGGCCACCCGATTGCCGCAGCGGCGGCGGATGTCGTGGTGGAAAAGCTGACCGAAGGCGGGCTTGTCAAACGCTCCGCCGAGATGGGCGAAAAGCTGGATCAAGCGTTGCATGCCGAGTTTGGGCAGCATCCCCATGTCGGAGATATCCGAGGGCGCGGGATGTTCCGGGGGTTGGAACTGGTGAAAGAACGGGCAAACAAAACACCTTTTGACCCGGCAATGGGCATCGCGGGCAAGTTGAAAAAAGTGGCGCAGGCCAATGGGTTGATCTGTTACCCCGGCAGCGGCACCATCGACGGCAAGCAAGGCGATCACATCCTTCTGGCACCGCCCTTTATCATCAGTGACGCGCAGATTGATGAGCTGGTCGGCAAGCTATCCCTTAGCCTGAAAGATGTGGTTGGATGAGATTACCAAAAATTATGGTCGCCCCTAACGGGGCCCGCCTGCAAAAGAGCGACCATCCAGCTGTGCCGATCAGCTTGGATGAGATTGTTGCCTGTGCAAAGGCCTGTCAAAAGGCCGGGGCAGGGGCGTTGCATTTGCATCTACGTGATGAGAATGGCGGCCATCTGTTAGATGCGAGGGCCTATCAGAATGCCCTGGCGCGGCTGCATCAGGAATGCCCCGGTTTGCTGATTCAGATCACAACCGAAGCGGCGGGCAAGTATCAGCCGGCGCATCAACGTCAGGTCGCGCTTAACTCTGCGGCCCGGCATGTCTCTGTTTCTGTGCGTGAAATCATGGGTGAGCCCGAGGCCGCGCGGTCTTTTTATGAGGCCTGCCATGCCTGGGATATTACCATTCAGCATATTCTGTATGATGTTAAAGATGCTGACCTTTTGCGGGATGTTCTACCGGCTGACCGGTTTAACGACCCGAACCTGCAACTGATCTATGTCCTTGGGCGCTATAGCGAAGGTCAGGCGTCGCACCCGGAAATGTTGGACCCGTTTTTGGCTTGGATGGAAACCAACAAGCTTAGTCCCGATTGGGCCGTCTGTGCCTTTGGTCCCAAGGAAACGGACTGCTTGATATATGCGGCAGAAAAAGGTGGGAAATGTCGCATCGGGTTTGAAAATTCCCGCCATATGGCCAGCGGTGCCGTTGCGCAAAGCAACGATCAACGCGTCGCCGAACTGGTGCGCCTATTGGCATAGCGCCTAGGGTCAGGACCCATTAATTCATAACGCTCAGTTCGCCAAATTTTGTTCCAGGCCAGGCATATGCCCGCAGGAATAGTGGTTCTATTTCAAGGGTATATAACGCAGGTTGGGGCAAAATCTGGTGAACCCGAAGGGCATGGAGAAATACATGCTCTAAGTGGCTCGATTTTCTTGCCAAGGCAACCAGCCTTGTCTTCGAAAATCAAACCTCTGATAACACGTATTTTTCCATGCTGAGCATTGCGAATTAATGGGTCCTGACCTTAGGGCAATCTGTCCGAAACCCATCCAGTTTTGTACAGATTGCCCTGGGCTTGATTTCAGAGCATTGCCGGAATGACTTGATCCGGTGGGCGGTGCCCATCGGCAAAGGTTTTGACGTTGATGATGACCTTTTCGCCCATCTCAACCCGGCCCTCTTCGGTGGCGGACCCCATATGGGGCAGCATCACCACATTGGGCATGTTGCGCAGGTCTGGATTGCCTTTGATCCCATGTTCATAAACGTCCAAGCCAGCCCCGGCGATATCGCCAGCCTTGAGCATGCGCGTCAGGGCGTTTTCGTCGATGACCTCACCGCGCGACGTGTTCACGATCACGGCGCTGGGTTTCAGAAGTTTGAGACGGCGGGCGTTCAACAGGTGATAGGTGCTGGGGGTTGAGGGGCAATTGACGCTCAGCACATCCATGCGGGCCACCATCTGGTCCAGACTGTCCCAATAGGTTGCTTGCAATGCGTCTTCGGTTTCAGGGCGCAGGCGATGGCGGTTGTGATAATGGATCTGCATCCCAAAGGCAGCGGCGCGGCGCGCCACTGCCTGACCAATGCGGCCCATCCCGAGGATCCCGAGGCGGCGCCCGCCAAGACGCCCACCAAGGAACGCCGTTGGAGCCCAGCCTTGCCACTCGCCAGCCTGCATGACGGCCAGACCCTCTTGGATGCGGCGTGTAACGCCCAGCATCAGGGCCAGAACCATGTCGGCGGTGTCTTCGGTCACGACGCCGGGGGTGTTTGAAACGAGGATGCCGCGGCTGCGGGCGGTCGCCACGTCGATATGGTCAAACCCCGCTCCGAAATTGGCAATCAGTTTCAGCTGAGGCCCTGCCTGCCCAATGAGGCCCGCATCAATTGTATCTGTCACAGTAGGCACCAGCACATCGGCCTCTTGCACGGCGGCAACCAGCTCTTCCCGGGTCATGGGGGTGTCGCTGTCGCGCAAAGTCACGTCAAACAACTCTTTCAGTCGCGTCTCGACCACTTCTGGCAAGCGTCGCGTCACAACAACACTCAGACGTTTTGATGACATGGCGGCTCTCCCTAACTTCCCTGATTGCCCCTTGTTTCGCTAAACTGCACGTGGATCGGACGAGGCACAAGAACCTCGCCGCAATAAACTCGAGCGGGAATAGAAAATGTTTGCGAAGAGCTGGGCCTATAGCCTTGTTTTCATTCTATTTGGCAATCTTGTCGCAGCTGAGCAAAGCAAGGGACCGGTGACGAACCTGCCTTTGCCGCGTTTCGTGTCGATGAAAGCCAATGAGGGCAATGTGCGCCGGGGGCCGTCGCTGACCCATCGCATCGACTGGGTGTATAAACGCCGCGACATGCCGCTAGAGATTACCGCCGAACACGGTCATTGGCGCCGGGTTCGTGATCGCGATGGCGCGGGCGGCTGGGTGCATTATTCGCTCTTGTCCGGGGTGCGGACTGTGATTGTGGAAAAAGACTTTTTGCAACTGCATCAGCGCGCCGATCCCGGCAGCCCGGTCAAAGCGCAGCTTGAACTGGGTGTGATCGCGCGCCTGGGCGAATGCGGCCCGACCTGGTGCAAGCTGAGCGCAGGCGGCTATAGCGGCTGGGCCCCCAAGACGGCGCTTTGGGGTGTTGGGCCGGATGAGATCAGGGAATGACTTCAGGGTAACCGGCTTCGGTCAAACCCGAGGAAAGGAAAAGAAAGACGCGTGATCGCCGTCCTGCGGGTTGGCGATACAACGCATATATCTGCCACTTTATACCAGCCTAGCTCTCTCCATCACCCGTGTTTACCCGGACGTTGGCAAAATCGCCATCCCGGGGGGCGGGTCATGCCGAAGGAATGCCTTTGGCATGAAGATCACGCGGCGGCCTAACGGCCTTGATTCCGCGTGCTGGATCTTAAACCGAGCTTAGGCCACCTCATGCAACAAGATTGCAGCCTCAGAACTCGACAGATTGCGCCGCGCATAGGACCCGTAGACATGCGGGTTTTCCGAGACTTGCGGCAGTTGGTTCAGCAGGCGCGCACGGTCGCCTTCGCCAATTGTCGATAGCGCGGTATTGGCAGGGTGGAAGCTTTCGGTTTCCACGCCATTGGCGAACAACACCTCGTGGCGCGGCAGCAGCATGTGGATATAGGTCACTTCCTTAAGCTGGGTGTCGCGCACTACGCTGTCACCATTCACCAGATCGCGGGCGGCCACCAGGACCTCTGGCGTGTTGAACAAGGCGCGGGCGACCACACCTTTGACCAGCATCCGATGCTCGGGCGAGACGATGATTTCTTCATCCGGTTCGCCAATGCCAAAAGCACCGGGGCGAATGCGCACCGGGCGTAGTTTTGGCATGGCAAATAGGCGCGCGCCGGTCATACGACGGCTGCCGATCCACTGAATCTGTTGCGCGCCGCTATCCTTGGTCTGGACCATGTCGCCTTCGCGCAGGTCTTCGATACGGACATTGCCGCGCGGGGTCATGATCCGGGTGCCGGGGGTAAAACAGATGACGCCACTGGCCTGTTCGCCCGGCGTCTTGCCGCCCGTGCTTTCGATATTGTGGTGAACAATCCAAAGCTCGCGGCCCTTGGGCGGCAGTTCATCAAGGAACATCAGCAAGGGGCGCGACCCTTCGCCGACATCTATCAGGGTCACCGTGTAACTTTGGCTGCCATCCGTCACGACAAAGCTGCTGTCGCTGAGCGGGTGGTCGACTTCGACCTGATCAAGGCGTGTTTGATGCGTGACGGCGGCGCCAACAAGACGTCTCACCATACGCGCTGCGCGTCTGCGAATATCGGCTTCGCCGTCTGCCTGATCCAGCCGCAGGATTGATGTTGGACCATCAACCCGAACAGCGTCACCCTGCCAGGACCATGCTGCCCCAACAGTAAGTGATGACGGAGGTGCGGCCTGAAGACCGTCTATTTCCGTCTGCGACCAAGAGATGACGAACGTGCCGCGATAGCCCGTTCCCATACCTGTCTGCCTGCCTCGTTTTATTTTATTAACGATAGGTTAACGAATGCGTGCTGAGCTGGGAACCCATTGAATGCGCTTGTTTGTTGCGAATTTTATCAACCAATAGATGTGTGGCGAAATCGCAACAAGTGCTGATTCTCTTTAGCGTCAGAATTGTAACTTTATTCTGACAGAGCCCACAGCCTGCCCCTGATCCTGTCCTTCAAACTCCTCTGTCAGATAGGTCACACCAAAAAAGGTGGAATTCAGCTCGCCCTGCCAATGCACCCCGGCACGCAGGCGGCTGCGCGTTTCTTCAACCTCGTAACCGCGGTCTTCGGGCAGGAAAACGCTGCTTTCGACCCAGGCGATATCGCCGCCAAAGACATAGGTCATGCCGGGAACATATTCATAGACGCTGCGATAACGCTGGCCGGTAACCGGGTCGCGGATCAGCAATTCGCCCTGTCCAACGGGGCCAAAGCTGAAATCGGCCCCGACCCGGGCCATGCTTTCGGCACCCCAGCGCAATTCGGTAAAGGGGCGGACAACGCCAGAGCCAAGCGCGAATTGCCGACCAGCCTCGCCAACAAAGGTGGGGTGAATGCCGTTTTCGATCTGATCATCCAGAACCGACGGGCGCACCGGGTTTTGGCGCAACGCATCGTGAATGGCCGTGTGCATATCACCGAGCCCGGTTTGTGGGCCGGTAAAGACAAGATCTCCGCCCAGGGAAAACTCGGTCGCGCCACGGCTGAAATGCGTGTGTAGGCCAAGCGACAAGGCACCGGCAAAGGGGCGGTCATCGGGATCAGGACGGCGCAGATCCGCTGGGGTGATCACCTGCCCCCCCAAACGGTATTCCAACAAGTCAAAGGGACGATCCGGCAGAAAGCCATCCCATCCCCGCCCGACAACGCGGCTGGAAGCAACAGAGCCCGATTGCCAGCGATCTCCAAGATCCCCCAGCAAATCATTGTTCACAAGACGGCCATGGCCCAGCACTTCTCGGCCTTGGGCCGAGGCAAAGGAGGCACAGAAACACATGGCGAGAACGGCCATGCTCATCAGACGGATCATCTAATCCTCGAAACTGTCATGCCCCCCCGGGCAAGAAAGCTCTAACATGGCAACATGTTTTCGCACAGGCCAGAGAGACGTTTCGCTCTGACCTGTGGCGCCGCGCCCTCAGTTTCGCGGATAGGTTCGGATCACTCGGCGGTGAAACCTTCGCGACCGATGCTTTCATAGGCGGCAAAGCCTGCGCGCTTGGCATCCTTGGGGGAATAGACATTGCGCAGGTCGGCCATATGCGCGGTCGCCATTTTGCCGGCGATCTTGCTCAGATCCAAGGCGCGGAATTCGTTCCATTCGGTCAGGATCACCAAGAGATCGGCGTTTTGCGAGGCCTTATATGGGTCATCAACCCAGTTGACGCCCGGCAGCATCTCTTCACCTTCGTGTTGACCTTGGGGGTCAACCGCGCGGACTTTTGCACCACCGCCGACCAGCGCCGGAACGATGGTCAAGGATGGAGCATCGCGCATGTCATCGGTGTTGGGCTTAAAGGTTACGCCCAGAACCGCAACGGTTTTGCCGTTAAAGGACCCGCCGCAAAGATCAAGCAGCTTGTCGATCATGCGGCGTTTGACCTCTTCATTGACCTTGATCACGGCCTCGGTGATCTGCATCGGGCTGGCATATTCCTGGCCGATCCGTGCCAAGGCTTTGGTATCTTTGGGGAAGCAGCTTCCGCCGTAACCGGGGCCAGCATGCAGGAATTTATTGCCGATACGACCATCCATGCCCATGCCCTTGGAGACCGATTTCACATCTGCCCCAACCTTTTCGCACAGGGCGGCAATTTCGTTGATGAATGTGATCTTGGTCGCCAGGAACGCGTTGGCCGCGTATTTGATCATCTCGGCGCTTTCCAGATCGGTGGTGACGATCGGAAATTCGCGCAGGTAGAGCGGGCGATAGATTTCTGCCATGACCTCGGCCGCGCGATCATTCTGGACGCCAACAACCACGCGGTCCGGCTTCATGAAATCATCAATTGCCGCGCCTTCGCGCAGGAATTCAGGGTTAGAGGCAACGTCAAATTCCAGATCCGGGTTTGCCTTGGAAATGGTCTGTTTGACTTGGCGGTTGGTGCCCACAGGCACGGTGGATTTGGTCACAACAACCACATAGTCGCTGGCCGCTTTGGCGATTTCTTCGGCGGCAGCCATGACATAGGTCAGGTCCGCATGGCCATCGCCGCGACGGGTTGGTGTACCCACGGCGATGAACACCGCTTGCGCCCCGTCAATCGCCTCGTGCAGATCCAGAGTAAAGGACAGGCGGCCTGCCTCGACATTCTTGGCCATCAATGTGTCGAGCCCGGGTTCGTAAATCGGAACCTCGCCGCGCTCGAGCATCTCAATCTTCTTGGGGTCTTTGTCGACACAAACGACTTCATGCCCAAAATCGGAAAAGCAAACACCTGAAACAAGGCCAACATAGCCCGTGCCAATCATCGCGATTTTCATCGTTGATGTCCTCAAAAGAAAGTTTGAGGCTAATTGGGGTGGATCGGCAGGGATTGTCAACGGTTCGAGCCGTTTTCCAAGGGGCAGCCCCGGTTGCTACGGGGCGAGACCGCCTATGAGTCGCCAATTTGCCATAAATTGCAGCGATTTCACGCCCATTCCCCAAGAGGCAGATTTGCGCTTGAACTCCCCTCACTGCCGCGGCTATACGGGTCGACGGAGACGTGGCCGAGTGGTCGAAGGCGCTCCCCTGCTAAGGGAGTAGGCGGGAAACCGTCTCGAGGGTTCGAATCCCTTCGTCTCCGCCATTTCACGGCTAACCTGCTGATATAAAACGATACTGGTTTTCGGGAAGGCCGAAATCCGCGCCTTGGTACAGTCAACTGGTACAGTGAGGGCAAGGATGGCCACGATACCAAGGCTGGTTACACGCGGGCGAACCTTCTATTTTCGCGCCTCGGTTCCGCAGGATTTGTGGGATGTGGCGGGCCGAAAAGAGGTTAAGATTTCGTTAAGGACTGCTGAGCGATCATTGGCTCTCATGCGATGCCGCGCGATCAGCAATCATGTTGATCTCGTGGTGACGGAGGCGCGGAGGATGGCTCAAGGTCAAGACACAGCAATAGATCAGGCGATCCGCGACTATTTCCGCGAGGCGCTGGACTGGGGGCAGGAGTTCGCCGACATTTTCGCGCCCGAAGCTGAGGTGGATGTCGAGGATTGCATCGCCACCCTTGAGACGCGGCTCGCCCTACTTCGTCGGCGTCTTGCGGTCAGGGACTTCCCCAGCGACGTGCAGAGCGACGCAACCACTCTTGTGGGGGCAATCCCCCCGGACACCCTAACAAGCCGCTTTCAGGCGCTTCAGCGCGCCCAGACGGGTCTGCTCAGAGCCAAGATCGAGGCGGACCGCCTACTGTTGGCGAAGCTTCACGGTGATTACGCCAAGACGCAGATTGCTGATCCGTTGTTTGAAGGCGTTGAGCCTTCCACAGATGGCACAGTTCCGGCGGCGTTGCAGGTTACGCCGACAGTCCAAGCCCCTTCAATTCCTGCCGCCCCGCCCTTGCGCGATCTGGCCAAGAAATACGAAGAGGTGCTTGCCACGCAAAACATCAAGGAAAAGACGCTGGGCGATCTGCGCCTGTCCTTCGATCTCGCCCGTGCTGTTATCGACTTCGATAAGCCCGCATCCCTGCTCGACACAAACGACATGAAGTCTCTGCGCGATCTGATCGGCCAGATACCCGCCCACTATCAAAAGAAGCCCGAAACCCGCGACCTGGACCCGGTTGCGGCGGTGGAAGCAGGCAAGCTGCTGCCCAAAATGGGCTATGAGACCCAGAAAAAGCGGTTCGACTTTTTCAAGCGGTTCGTCGCATGGATGGTGGCCGAAGAATACCTGCCGAAGGTGCCGGGGGCCGACATCAAGCTGCTGGTCAAGAAGCCGCCCAAGGGCAAGCCCAAACGGCTCCCCTACAGCCCTGAGCAGCTGCATCAGATATTCCAGACGCCGATCTACACCGGGCGGAGCAGCGTTGCCCGATCCGGTGTGAAGGGTGATTTGCTGATGAAAGACGGGCGGTATTGGGTGCCTGTGATCGCGCTGTTCGCAGGGATGCGGTCAGGTGAGATTATCCAGTTGCTGAAAGCCGACATCCGATCAGAAGAGGGGATCGCCTATTTCGATATTTCGAAATGGGAAGACGAGCCAGAAGAGGAGATCAAAAACCTCAAGACCGGGTCCAGCTATCGCCGGGTGCCGATCCACTCGGCCATCTTAAACCTTGGGTTCCTCGATTATGTAGCAGATCGACCTGGCGGTCGCCTGTTCCCAGATTTGAAACTCGGCAGCGATGGAACATACAGCCAGCCGTGGTCAAAGTTCTGGAGCAACTACGGCAAGACATGGAAATTCCGAACGCCGCTGCACGTTTTTCACAGCTTCAGGCACAATTTTGTGGATGCCTTGCATGATGCCAACGTGACCGACGCCATCGCTATGCAGCTGTGTGGCCATTCTGATGACGCCGCGCATTGGGGCTACGGTAAACGGGCTTCCATAGCGCGTCTGAAAGAGGAGATCGAGAAAGTTTGCTATCCAGTGTCGATTCCGGGAGCGGACTGGTGATCGCCGTTAGGCGAACCACTTGTAGTAGTAGAATTTTCGCATCAGTTGTTTGAACGGCTGCGCCGCAGGTGGGAGGTCAGAGGAGCATAGCCCGTGCTTTTTCAAGTTCGCATGGACGCCTTCTTCGATCGCCAATAGGTGTTGCCAGCCTTCGGTTTCGGGATGACATGACGCGAACGCCGCCTTCCACCCTGAAATAACCACGAATTTGTCTGCACAACTGTGCAAGAGCGCTGATCTGTCGATCTTTCCTGATAAATTCGAAAACGCCCTATGCTTCTCGTCGATCTCGTGAAGCCGTTTGGCGAGCCGCATCGTGTTGCCCACACTTGGCTCGGCCCGCGCTTGTCCATTACGGCTGAAAAGCCGGTGTCCCAGAAAGTCCAGCCCCTCTGAGGCGTGTGCGACGGTTTTGACCGATAGTTCGAATTGCCCGCCGGGGAGATTGCCAACCGCATCCGTCAAAGCCCCGATCCGACTCCCTAATTCGGCCTTGGACTTGGCCAGGATAAGAAAGTCGTCTTCGTAGTTGAATAAATGCTCAAGGATCGCGACATCCAGCGCCAACTGTGATACGCACAGATGAGAGATGGCAGGCGATGATGCCGCTCCTTGTGGCAAGCCCCGGCGGGCTTCCTCGATGAAGTGTTGAGGGGATAGTCCCAGTGGTGATGATGCACACTCCAGCATCATGTTCCGCCCGGTCAGGGCGGCTTCTACCACTGTTTGCGGCAGCGGTAAGAAGTCAGTGAGCCCCTCTATTGTGAATGAGGGGAAGAAGTCTTTGATATCTAGATGAGCGAGCCAGACTTGGCCCGCATCTATCTGGGCCAGAACCCGCTTGATCGCTTTTGGAACACCGTCATCAAAGTGCTGGTAGCTGCGCTTGAAGGTGTAGGATTCGACTAAGTTGGCTAACATGCGTTGTCCAACACGATGTCGGTCCCCGAAAGAGAAGATCGCTCGAAACCCACGTTTTGACGTCTTTTCTTTCGCGAAGACCGTAACTGGTTCAGACATTGGCTCGAAAAGCATCACGGTGTCAGCAAGAGCTTTCACGTCCTGATAGTTCCAAACGTCGATGTCTTTTCCTGCAATCAGGAGTTGGGCAATAGCTGTTCGTTTGGCACTAGGTGATGTCAGAAGCCAGTCCTGGGCCAGGGCCGCCGATTTTGCGTCCCCCGAGAGTATAGATTCTCTCAGCGCCACCATGTGCTGGTTGTAGCGGACCCGATCTCTATGAATGGAGCGTCTGTAGGCTTTTTCGTTGTGAAGTATTTCCAGCTGATCAGACGATTGATTGATGTCAAGCATCGTGGCCCCCCAGTAGCAGCGCGAGTTCTTCCACGTCCTGTCGCCGGTACATCAGCTTCTTTCCGAACCGCTTGCGCGGGGGCATGAGCCCATCCTTCTCCCAATATCGGATGGTCCGCAACGACCTGTTCAAGATACTGGCCGCCTCCACCACCGAGATAAACTCGGCGCGGTTTAGTGGCGCATGCGAAAGTTGGGCTAGGGCGCGATCAACGGCTGTCATATCGATGTCTCCAGGTGTCCGTCAAAGATGCGGCTGTCCGATGAGACGAGCAATACCTTGCACAGGTGGGTGGTGTAGGATCTGCACCGGCCCTTCACTTGGGAACCATGCGTAAGCTCAGAAAAACATTTTCAAGCAAAGGCTTGGTAGGAAAACCTCCAAATCACCCAATTGCATTTTTACGGCAAATTGGGTTGCACTGCGCCGAAGCGCAGCCTTGTTGCACAGTTATGCAGTTATTGTCAGCAGCGGCATGAGCAGTTGCCGCCTAGTAGTTGACTTAATCTGGGCGGGCGCGGTCGGCGAGACTCTTTACGGCAGCAACGAAACCGGCCGATCCTTGCACCAGCTCCGTCACCTTTGGGCGCTTGCCTTTTGAGGTGAGCTTTTCTTTGCCGGGGATGCCCTCCCGTGCCCAACCATATTGGGCTGCCAGTTCTGCAAAGAAGCGGTCTGTCGCGTCTCGGCTAGGAAGCTTTGTTTCTGGCTCGCTGAACCAGACCGTGCCGCTCCTCTCGATGAAGCCGAGGTTAGCGACATCCCCGTTGGGTAATGCCATCCTGATGAGCAGGGATTTCGAGAACTCGGGATACACGCCGTAGGTCTCGACCTTGCTCAGCATTTCGTTGATCTGCCGTGGCAGGTCCGCATCAATGCCGCGCATGGCTTCATAGAAGATGTCAGATGAGATGGTTTTTGCTGCTGGCGATACCGTGCGCGCGGACGATGACGCTCGGGGCGCTGGAGCCGGTTCGAACGAGGCCGAAACGCTATCGCCCTCCAGCCTGATCACGCCGCGCTCTATTCGATAGGTCTTGGCCAGTGTGCGGGGCACGACAAGCCAGCGCTCATCGTCGGCGTGGAACAGGGCCAGCTCGACCAGCGCGAAGGTAAATCGGAAACCTGCGTGGGTCTGCAACTGCTCGACCAGTTTTTCCAGTTCACCGCGAATGCCATCCCCGGCCACGATGACCACGATCCGGCCTGTTTTCAGTCGATTGATCAATGCGTCGATGAAGTCCGGTTCTTCCAGTGTCTCTGGGCCATCGGCGATCTCGAACATCGTGCGGCCATTCGCGCCATCGGCCTTCCTGACAGCGGCGTCGAGTTCCTCATAGCTCATGGAGAACAGGGCTGACGCATAGTCCAATGCCTGGGCCAGAACCGCTCGCCGCATCTCCGGGTTCCGCCAGAGCTTTACTTCAACGATGACGACATCGCCATCGGGCGTGAGGAACAGATTGTCGAGATACCCGCAGCGCAGCGGCAATTCCATGCAAATCGGGATCAACTCGCCCAGCCCCGGCTCAATCTGATCCATGGGCAGCAGCGAAGGGTTCTTGAAAATCAGTTCTTGCAGCCAGCGCTCATCATAAAGTTCGTTCTGCGTCAGCGAAATCTGCTCAAGGTGGCTTGCGCCGTCCGCGCTCACTATGACGGGGGTTCCAATGGCTTTCATTCCAACTCCGGGCAACGGCTGCGGTACGTCCCCGCAGGGTTGCTGACACTCTGAAATTCCCTGATCCGGGAGTTAGAACAACCGAAGCAAGCCCGGTCCCCATGGCCTTTAGGCGGGAGCCCTGGACATACGCCACAGGCTCCCGGACCTAAGAAGTCAGGGTCGTCGGCGCAGTTCAGGTCTGCGCCAACCTCTTGCTTCGGGGTGTTCTACGCCCCAAGCGGCACGTACCGCTCAGATTGGCTTTTAGCGGATGGCTGGCACTCGGTCGAGTTGAAAGGGATGGCGCGTCGTGTTCGCCGGTCAGAAAATGTCCCTGAGACAGTTTTGAAGACATTCCGATATTCCGGGTTCAGCCAATGCTGGTTGGCTGGATGTGGGGTAGCAAAAATGGAAATTCAGCGTGGTTTTCCGGGGGGACAAAGCGGCTCAATCCGATAATCCAGATGTTGTGCCAATGTGGATACTTAGCGAAATTGCAATTAACTGCACGCAATATGAGGTGGTATTTATTGGGGGGAAACCCGATCTGTCACCCCGATTTCCCTTTCCCTGACGGTGTCACAGGATACGCTTAATGTGGGTGAGACGATCTCGCCCCCCTCCACAAAGCCAAGGAGGGCAAACCGTGATAGACACGTCCAAACTCACCAGATTTCGAACCACTGCCGCGCAAGAGATTGCGGAGCTAGAGCCGGGGCTAAGGATTGCCCCATTCACCAGCACGACATGGGTGGCATCCTCGCTCTTGCAGAAGGCCATCCGCCGGGGCGACCTGTATGCGGCGCGACAAGCCGGACGGTTTTTGCTGGAGGCCAAAAGGGAACACCTGCTGCGTCGTCTCAATATCATCGCCGCCGAAGATATCGGGATGGCGGATATCGAAACCGTAGGGATCACAGCCGCCTGTCTGGCCAGCGCCAAGATACGGCGTGATCTTGGCGGGGATGCGGTGGTCACAGATTACCTGATCCGGCGCATGGTGGACGCCCGTAGATCCCGCGCTGCCGATGATCTGCTTATGAGCCTCGAACGGCTGCCCGATTTGGCCGAGGACCGCACCCGCTTCGCCGCTATGTCAAATGACCGCCTGCGCCAGATTGTTTTGGGGTGCCCGTCGCTCGACCGCAAGGCCCTCGCGCTCTGGTATCTGGTCGGCACCGCCCGTTGCCAGAGCGATCACCTGCCTAACCGCAAAGGCAATCCGAACTTCGCCTTCGATACCCTGGCTGATTTGGGCGTCGCGCCCACAATGGTGCAGATCGCGCGAGCCAACTTCACCAAGACCTCGGCCATGCTGTCGCCGTTTGTCGCTCTGTTGTCTCTCGAAAACGGGATGGTCGCAACCGGGGTTCAAGATGATCCAACCCCGGTTGCAACGCGGATCAATGGGGTGCCGTCTTTTGCCTTTGACATGTACACGCGGCCCGGTCGTGCGGCCCTTGGTCGGCTGCTCCTGCGAAATGCAGGCATGGCGTCGTGGGCCGGGACGTACCTGCCACGCGCGAACAGGGTGCAGGTTGCCGGGGAGTTGCTATTTCGGGTCGAAGGTCAATGCCTGCGCCGCCACGCGGTCGGGCCTCTGAGCGCCAGCCTGCGGGATAGGTGGCATTGGGAATGCTCAGGTCTGCCGCGTGACGCGCTCGAATTCGGGCTGGCCGCTCTAAAGGATGCGATGCCGGAGTTGAACGCGATCCGGGCCGAGGTTGTGCGGGAGGGCGTGGCATGAGCGATATCGTTCTAAACCGGCATAATCCTTTCTTATCCCGGCCCACAAAGGGCGCGGGATGCCCCGATTTGACGTCTGACGAAGCCGTCGAGCATTTCATCCGTGAAAGCTTGTCTGCAAACACGCGAAAAGCGTACCGCGCCGATCTGGCGCATTTCTCCGATTGGGGCGGCTCGCTCCCGGCCACCGCCGATATGGTTGCCCGCTATCTGGCCGATCACGCCGATACGCTGGCCCCGTCTAGCCTCGCGCGGCGGGTGGCGACCCTAAGCAAGGTCCATGAAGCGAATGCCTGGAAGAACCCCTGCCGAAGCGAGATCGTCAGAGCCACGATGCGGGGGATCAAACGTGTGAAAGGCACAGCACAGGATCAAGCCCGACCCCTGTTGCGCGAAGACTTGTTCATCCTGCTGGATGGGCTTGGGGATGATGCCCGTGGAAAACGTGACCGGGCGTTGTTGCTGATTGGCTGGGCAGGTGGTTTCCGGTCGTCGGAACTTATCGGGCTTGATCTCGGCGACTTAGAAGAAGTCCGAGAAGGGTTGGTCCTGCACCTGCGCCGCTCCAAGACCGATCAGACAGGCCAAGGCCGCAAGATCGGCATTCCCCTTGGTCGCACCCGCCATTGTCCGATCACCGCGTTGTCGGCATGGCTGGGCGTCCTGAATAAGGACGAAGGCCCAATCTTCCGCCCGGTTGACCGCCACGGGAACGTGCAACCCGACCGCCTGCGCTCCGATGCCGTGTCCACCATCTTGCGCAACCGCCTTGCCATTTCCGGGATCGACCCAGAAGGCTACAGCGGCCACAGCCTCCGCGCTGGTCTCGCCACCAGCGCCATCAAGGCCGGGGTGCCAACCTACAAGGTCCGGGCGCAAACCGGCCATGCTTCCGATCTGATGCTGTCGCGATACGTGCGGGATGCGGGGCTGTTCGATGGCAACGCGGCGGGGGCAATGCTATGATACAGCTTATTGCGATGACACCAAATGCAGTGCTTCAGGGACCGATCTGCGCAATATACGCTTGCTGTTGTGGGGCTTTCTGGACTATCCAAGGAGAAGGCTCTCGCGCTGGTTCACAATCTGGAAACCGAGGGGATGTAAGTAGAAACAGTCGGCCAAACGAAAGGGTTTCGAAGTGAATTTCATACAGTTTGAAACCAAACAAAAGTTGCGTGGCGGCTATTATACTCCTTCCGACTTAGCGCAGTTTCTTGTCCGTTGGGTTTCCCCAGATCGTGATACGCGAATATTGGAGCCGAGCTGTGGTGATGGAGCATTCTTCCCCAGCCTTTTCGACACCAACGCCAATGTTACTGCGTTCGAACTTGATTCAGAGGAAGCGGACAAAGCGGCTGCTCGAGGCTTGTCCAAGTGCATCGTGCACAATCGGGACTTTCTTAGTTGGGCCTTACAGGCCGAACCCGGTCAGTTTGATGCGGTGATCGGTAACCCACCTTTCATCCGGTACCAGTATCTACCTGCCGACTTCCAAGCCAACGCCGCGCGCGTGTTTGATCGCCTCGGCTGCAAATTCACCAAGCATACCAACGCTTGGGTGCCGTTCATTCTAGCGTCGATGGAGCTGCTGCGACCCGGTGGGCGGCTGGCGATGGTTGTCCCAGCCGAGATTGTCCACGTCATGCACGCGCAGTCGCTGCGGACATACCTCGGGCAACAATGCCGCCGCATCGTGATCGTGGACCCGCAGGAAATTTGGTTCGAGGGCACGTTGCAAGGCGCCGTGCTGCTGATGGCCGAGAAAAAAACGACGCCAAAGGTTCACGGTGAAGGCCTTGGCATTCATCGCGTTTCGGGCCGTGGCTTCCTCAACGAAGACCCGGAGGCGGTGTTCAAAAGGCCGCAGGCGATTAACGGGAAAACCGTTCAGGGTAAGTGGACACGCGCACTGGTTCCCGCAGCGACACTCGCCATTCTGGACGCCGTGGAAGCCGACTCTCGGTTCTGCCGCTTTTCTGATGCCGCGAAAGTGGACGTGGGCATCGTCACAGGGGCCAACAAGTTCTTCCTCGTTACGGATGAGGTCGTCAAACAGAACGGCTTGGAAAAGTGGGCACACCCCATGTTCGGACGGAGTGATCACTGTCCGGGCGTGATTTACGACGACGCGCAACACGCCCGGAACGCCGCCACTGGCAAGCCGACCAATTTCCTTTGGCTGGATCGCTCCGTCGAGGAAAGCGCGAAGGGCCGCGCCTATATCGCCTCCGGCGAAAGTGAAGACCTGCACAAGCGATACAAATGCCGAATCCGCAGCCCTTGGTACACGGTCCCATCGGTTCACGCGACCGAGGTCGGAATGCTCAAGCGGAGCCACGACACACCTCGTCTGATCCTGAACCGTGCTGGTGCCTACACGACTGACACCGCATATCGCATTCGGGCGCTACGTGGCACCGCCGATGCCTTGGTCTATGGTTTCTACAACGCGTTGACCGCCCTCAGCGCCGAACTCGAGGGGCGTCACTACGGTGGCGGGGTGCTTGAACTCGTGCCTAGTGAGATCGAGAAGTTGCTATTGCCTGCCCCCGAAGCGGTTGCGCCTGACGTAGAGCGGCTGGACCGTATGGTCCGTGAGGACGCAGTTGCAGATACGCTTGAGGTGCAATCGGAGGCAGTGCTCGGCGCGTTGACGAAATCGGAACAGATGGACTTGCTTTGTGCTTGGGCCACCTTGCGCGACCGGCGACACCGCCTGCCCGCTTAGTGCGCGACCGGCGACACCGCCTGCCCGCTTAGTCAATTTCCAGCGTGAAACGCGTCGGATCGCCAGTTTCGCGGAACAGCTTCAACACCCGATCCAAAAGGTCCTCGTGCGCGACCAGCGGACGCGCGTCGCCCCAATGAAGGCTCGTCATACTGTTTCGCTGCTCATAGGCCTTCGTGTTGGTGAGAGTGTTGTGCGACAGCTGCAACGTGCGCTCACCATAATCGACGTCCTTGATAATAAGACGCATCTGCACGTCGGCGCGCTCGATATGACTGGTGCGTGGATCGGTATCGAGCACCCACCCCAGTTCCGCGAATACATCATCGCGGAAGTAGTGCCGCTGGTCTATCCCCGCCCAGGCACCAACTCCCAAGAGCATCGAGCCTGTCGGATTAGTGTTGGCACCAGTTGGAATGTTCAAGTGGCGGCGTGTCAGACCATTGCTTTCCCATACTTGTTCCAATCTTTCGCGCGCAACAGGTGCTGCCGGGGCCACGGGAGGAACCGGCGGAGCGACGGGTGCGGCAACTCTTACCGGCGACGTTCGCAATGCCATTTTGGGAACGGCATCTAAATCACGGTCAGCCGAACTCCCAGCAGGTTCGGGAGGGCGCGTTTTCCTTTCGTCCAGTAAGCGCCCTGCGCGTTGCAAGTCAGCCAATTGAGCAGCATCGACCGCCCGAATAACGTGGTCGGGGTAGTCGGCTATCATCGCATCGAACTTGCCTTCCAGATCGGCCAGAAACGCAGCGTCTGTCGCAGGGTCCAATTCCTGCATAACGCTCGCCTCGATATTGGTCCGCAGTCCGCCCATTGTCAGATTGGCGCTGCCAAGTAGCAATTTCGCGCGCGCGGCTGACCGGGCGTAGTACATCTTCGGGTGGAAGATGCGCTGTCGGCTTCCGGTATCGACCATGTAGGTCTCACAGCCGATTTCTAGCGCCTTTTGGATAGACTGAACCGTCGTGACTCCGTTTCGAATGCCGACGAACAATCGAGTACGGTCGGCAACTGGCTCCAACACGCCCTGCAATAACGACAGGCCCGATGCGGTCATAAACGCGGTGCTAATCGTCGCGGCCTGCAATTCGTCAAGTGTAAACACCTCGCGGGCTGGCGCGAGGTGGTCTTCGCCGTTCACAGCTTGAAGAATGAATTTCATGTCGTTAGCTAAGCCTTAAATTGTCGAAAACCGTGTTTGGACCCAAGGCGTCGAGCCGAGAGAAATCGAGCGTTGGTAGGCCGTAACGGCCAATGACATTTACAAATCGGCATCCAAAATTTGAACCCGTTTTAAGTTTTGGTTCGTCAAGCCGCATAACTCGACAGCTTCTTGAGGCACCACGATCTCTCCGTTTTGCCGACTTGAAGGTTTCTTTTGAAGTGCGCCTAGGAACTTGGCGGGCACCTGATTTGCCAAACTAACTAGGATGATGGAATATGGGGAAAGGTTCACGGTGAACCGTCCTCGGTCTTCTTTGCTTTCTTGGTCAAGAATTTTAGAAAGTTCATCTGTATTGACGCCGATCCGTTCAAGAATCTTTGCCACCTGTTCCGCTAAACGTTTGTAGTCTTTGACTGTGTGCGGGCTATCCGGGGCATCAAACTCAACCTTCAGCTTAGCGACGATTTCACGAAGCTTTTCATACGAAGGATTTTTTTTGTTCAAAAAATCCGAACTCGCGGTGTTTTCCATCTCGTTGATTGACAGGTCAACATTATCCAGCACAGCTTTGATCTGCGCGGCTAGACGTTCGCGGGCCCAACTAATTTCACTACCTTTGTATGAGAAATCATGAGTGGCTTTCGCCCATGCATGTTCCAGTAGAGTTTTGACTTGCACCTCAAACGACAGGTTATGGTAGCGCTGTGGCGTCACGCTATTTGGAAGCTTGCAATAGAGTCTCACAGAGTCGAAGCCAAAACTCGTAGGCCATGACTTGGTTTCTTCGCCGGGCTTCTCTTCTACAACACGCATTGACGACTTGACGAAATCAATGGCTTCGACAACCGCTTTTAGATTGGGAGCTACAATCGTACACGCGTAGAAATCATCGATTTCGTATCCGTTGAACCTTCCCGTTAACAATTTAAGCGCATAAGAATCATCGGACTTAATCCGGTCCTCAAATATCCAATGCTGCAGCTCACATGCCTCCTTTAGGAGTTCTCGTACTTCCTTTTGAACAAGGGTGTACTCTTCGCAGTACTCGGTATGTGCGCGCCTGATAGAGGCTTCGATCTTGACGGTCATTGTTTCAAAAAATGAGTCAACGCGTCGTGGCGCTTCTGGCGTAGTTCAATCTCTGTCGCAGCTCCGGTGCTGTTATTGAAATATACCTGCACGTGAGGATCGAGTTCGTTTATGGGCTTATCTTTTTTAATGAGTTCTGCGGCCTCGTAAACGCCCTTCATGAAGGTGATGTACGTTTCAGCAAGTGAACTCGCTGGCATTTTCCCCACGTCATCGTCGAGTACTAGCGCGGCCCAAAGAGAATAAAGATCAGTTGTAATTCTTCGTTTGTGCTTTGAAATACACTGATTGTGCTCTTCCATAGCTTTCAGTGTGTTTCGAGCTTTCTGGAAAGCGCTTTCGAAGTTCTTAAGGTCATCTTTTGTAAACTCGCTATCTGGAAAATCATCGGACTCGGCATCCTCAATATCGGCTTCGTTCTCAGGGAGTTGATCCTCGTTAAAGTCATATTTCGCATAAAGCTCATCGATGTGGCTTTGAGGAAAACCGACAAAATCGTTTTCCAATAGAACAAGTGCTAGGATGGAGATGAATTCGACATCCTTCATTCGAGTAGACTTGGCTCGACTAGACACGCCGACATCTCTCCAAAAAGTTTCGTCTTCGGCCTCACTTTCAGCGCGATTAATTAGCCAGCCATCAAAGCGAGCATGGCGCAGTTCCTGCTCTCCAAGTTTCTTCTGGTTCTTGTTGACCCGTTGAAAGACTTCACCCCAATCGACCTCTGCTTCCGAGCGGATTTGTTCGACCATGAATATGTAGTTGTAGAAGTGTGTTTTGTCTTCGTCACCGATTTCAATGAATTTTTTGCCTCGCAGCCGGGCAACGCTGAAGTCTTTGCCAATGCGAATCTTTCCAGCATGAAAATCCAAAACCGTGCTCAGCCTTTGTTTGCCATCGACGACATTGTAGAGTGGGCCTTTTGCCGTGTTTTCTTTCTGGAGGTAGACCGCCGGGCAAGGATAGTTGTTGAAGATCGTGTCTAGAAAGAATTGTTTATCCCTGTAGGTCCAAACGCTCTTTCTCTGGTAAGGTGGGTCAAGCTCAAGGCGGTTTTGCGTCTGCATGTCAACAAACCAAGAAAGGTCTTGTTGGTTTGGGTTGCGGTGGAATGCCATGAAAAGAGCCTCAACAAGTTTGAAATGTTCTTTGATGCGCTGGCGGCAGCAACAGTCGCAAGCCGAAGCGGTTGTGTCCAAGAGATAATTGCATCCAGGCCTTTGGAGTTCAACTCATCGCGAGACGAGCAGGTCTTAGTTTCCACGCTAACCATGGGTTTTGGACTGCGCGCTTATGAATCTCGGTGCGGACAGGGTTCACGGACCTCTACTGCCCTGCTACCCGCACGAAATTTGGTGGGTTTTCTGGCGACATACCCTTCCCATGTTCCAGTCATCTGGTACAGTGCAAGCAAGTACTTGGGGCGTGGTCCAAGCTAACCCACTGGTATCGTTACATCGGCAGATTGAAGTAGGATATCCCTTCGTCTCCGCCATCAATTCATCAATCAGCCGGTATCGGCACAGGCGTTTTGCTAGCGGTGGCCGCACGGCCTGCCGGGTGCACCGGCTCCTGGGGGTGTTGAGGCGGTGATATTGCGCCTCAACGGTTGTTTTGTTTATGAACGGGCGATCCAGGCGGCGACCAGGCCGATTGCTGTGAGGCCAAGGAACAATTCAACCCCATGGGTGTGCATGCTCCCGTCTGAATGCGCCAGAGCGGGGGTTGCGAGTGCGGCGGCATAGCTGGCCAAGAAGGCAGATTTCATTCTTCGATTTCCTGTTTGCGTTGATAGAGAAAGTCGCGGATGTCGAGCGTGGATTTCTCATCCATCGACACATAGATCAGCGACATATTGGTGCGTTCCTGAACCATCTGACCGGGAAAGGGCAGATAGCTCAGTTCTCGGGATCCGAAGGAGGGGGAGGCGGTGCCAACCTGCCAGTCGGTTTTCAGCTCGATATCGATCAGTTTGAGCGCCTTGGCCCCGTCTTTGGAGGGGCGCTCGAACGGAACGCCAGCCAGTTTCAGATAGCTGGTTTTGTCCGAGGCTTGCAGAAACCCGTCAATGAACTGCGTGGCGAGAACCTGCAGGTCTGCTGCTTCGTCCTCGTGATGCATGTGGCTGTGCAGGTGATCGCCATGGGCATGATTGTGGCCATGCCCGTGCGGGTGATCGTGATGGTGAGGATGAGGGTGATCGTGTGGCATCAGACACCCACCTTATGCGGGCCGTCATTTGACCAGCGATTGCCTTCAAACTCGCCATGAGGGGTGGTCACAGGTTTGTCGATGAACTTTTTGTGCGCGCCCATTTTGCCATTCGACACCAACGCCCCCAGCACATCCACAATCACTCGGGTACCCATCAGCGCGGTGATATCCGAGGTGTCATAGGGCGGCGAGACCTCGACCAGTTCCATGCCACAGATGCCTTCGGCCGCGATGCCAGAAGCCAGTGCCAAAGCCTCGCGCGGGAGGAAACCACCGGGTTCCGGCCAGCCGGTGCCGGGCACAAAACCGCAATCGATGCTGTCGATGTCAAAGGACATATAGACCATGTCGACGCCGTCCCAGGCCATCTCAAGCGCCATTTCGATGGTCTTGTCGACGCCCATCTTTTCCATGTCGCCCATGGTGATGATGTTGGTCTCACGCTCGCGGGCAACCTTGACCGCCTCGCGTGGGACCTGCCAGCCGCCAATGCCGATCTGCACGAGGTTCTTTGCAGGCACATTGGGCAGGTTGGTGGAATGGAACCACGGGGTCGTGTGCATCCGCTCATCCAGGTCTTTTTCCTGAATGTCGGCATGGCGGTCGAAATGCACGATGCCGATCTTTTTCGACGTGCATTCGGCAATGCCGCGCACGCAGGGGAAGCCGATAGAATGGTCGCCACCAATCATGATCGGCAGAGAACCAGAGCTGAACACATGGCTGACTGCGCGGCTGATCTGGTCAAAGCTCTTTTCGATATTGGCGGGGATAGTGAACACATCCCCCGCATCGCACATGGTCATCTGCTCGCGCAGATCGACGCCGATCTCATAGTTATAGGGCGTATAAAGCGCCGAGATTTTGCGCACGCCCTGCGGACCAAAGCGCGTGCCAGGGCGATAGGTTGTGCCGCCGTCAAAGGGGATGCCCAGAACTGTGGCGTCGTAATTGGCCACCTCTAGCACGTCTTCGGCATAGGGGGCCTTCAGAAAGGTATTGATTCCGGCGAAATGCGGCAGCTCTCCGCGCGCAAAAGTCGGGATGGACTTATCCTCGATGCTGTCAGCTCCGGTCAGGCCCATGCGCAGCGCCCAGCGGCGTTCTTCATCGGCGCGGCCTTCGGGCAGGTCTGCCTCTTTCTGCATGGCTTTCCATCCGGCCAGTTTGGTCAGGTCCGGGTGGTGAAAGCGTTTTTCGCGTTGCGCAACGCGGTCACGCAAATCCATCGGATGATGCGATTGTCTCCGCTTTGGTTCCGTAAACACGATGGTTTCTCCCAATTACATGTCCCGCAATTCCTGCGGGGGCTTCCGAGCTTTGGTGATCCTCTCCTGCGGAGCCCGGCGGCGCAAAAGAGGCGTGGCTTACCCCAGCGACAGTGAGGGGTATTGATCCAGAATGTCCTGAAACGGCATGCCCTTGTTTCGGGCGTCGAAATCATAGGTGATCGTGGCCCCGAACAGCCCGGGATCTTGTGGGTCCCAGCGCGGTTTGTCGAAGACCAAGACCCGGTCGCCCAGTTTGAACGCTTCGTCCAGGTCATGGGTGACCATGAAGACGGTCATGTTGGTCTCGGCGCGAAGTTCCAAAAGGAAATCATGCATTTGCAAACGTGTCCCCGGATCGAGCGCGCCAAAGGGTTCGTCCAATAGCAATATGCGCGGCTTGGCTGTCATGGCCTGTCCAATGGCAAGACGTTGCTGCATTCCCCCTGACAGCGAGGCGGGGTATTGCTGGGCTACGTGGTTCAGACCGATGCGTTCCAGCATGGTATCCGCGCGCTGTTCTGCCTGTTTGCGCGCGGTCCCGCGCAGGCGACCAAAGGGTTTGTCAAAACTCTCGGCTGCGATCAGGTTTTCGCGCACGGTCAGGTGTGGAAAGACAGAATATTTCTGAAAGACAACGCCGCGCTCGCGGTTCGGCTCAACAGCGGTTTCGCCGCCCTCGATGCTGATATCCCCCTTATAGGGGCGCTCCTCTGCGAGAAGCATGCGCAGGAACGTGGATTTCCCACAGCCGGATGCCCCGACGATCGAGATAAACTCGCCCTCGTCGACGGCGACGTTGACCCGTTCCAGGATGGATCGATTGCCATAGCGTTGCCAGACATTTGTGACGCTTACAAAGCTCATAGGTTGGCCTCCATCCAGGGGAAGGCGCGGCGCGACAGGGATTTGAGCAGCCAGTCAATGACAAATGCAAGAACAGTGATCCAGATGACGTAGGTCAGGATGACGTCCATCGCCAAATAGCGCCGGACCAGAAAGATGCGATAGCCAAGCCCGACATTCGAGGCGACCGCCTCGGCGGCGATCAGGAACAGCCAGGCAGAGCCGAGCGACAGGCGGACATTTGAAATCAGGCGGGGCAGGATTTGCGGCAGCGCCACGCGCAAGGCAATGACCCAGCTGGACGCCCCAAGCGTTTGTGCTTTGACGATTTGTTCCTTGGGGATCTCCATCACCCGTTGCGCCAGATCACGGGTCATGAACGGGGTTATGCCAATCACGATCAGCACAACCTTTGAGACCTCGCCGAGCCCAAAAACGATGAAGAGGATCGGCAAGAGGGCCAGCGGCGGCACCATGGACAGGACGGCGATAAAGCCTGAGAACAAGGACCGCGCATAGGGCAGCAATCCAATGGCCAGACCCAAGGTCAGTGACAGCATTGCCGAGATCGTCACGCCCCCCAAAAGCCGCGCCAAACTGGCAAAGGTGTCGTTCCAGAGCAGGATTTCCTTTGACCGTTTGTCCGGCACCGTAAACAGGCGCTCCGCCGTCTCGACAATGGTTGTCGGCGCTGGCAGCAGCTTGTCCTGCGGATTGGCAGTGAGGCGGATATCCGACGCAATCGAATAGGCCACAAAGATCATGATAAAGGGCAGGGCTGCCAGCAAAAGCGCAGCAGGGCGGCCCGGAATGTGATTGATCAATCTCATGGCAAGGGTGTCCTTGAGCTGAGAGGGATGGGCGGCGCGAAGATCACCGCCCATCAGGAAGCTTTACAGAGCGCCGTCAGCGGCCATTTGCATGTAGGTCGTGTCAAAGCGGAATTTCACATTGGCTTCGGAGCCGGTGATCTTTCCGTCCGGATAGGCGATGCCGACGAAATCCGCGCTGGGCGCGCCCTCGCCCAGAATGCCCTTGTCAAACAGGAACTCAGCCACATTGGTCATCGTGGTTGGCAGGGCGTCAGAGCTGGCCTGTGCCACAGCAGCAGCCGGGTCAAAGAACATCTCGGTCGCCGCCAACTGGGCTTTGTACCCGGCCAGATCGGTGCCCGAAGCCTCTGCCAAAGCGGTCAGGACCTCTTCGTCACCGGCGGCCATCAGCGCCATGACTTCGTACCAGGCACCGGCAACCGCTTTGCCAAAGTTCGGATTGGCCTCGAGCGTTTCGGTGTTCACCACCATCAGATCAAGGATTTCACCGGGGATTTTTGAGCTATCAAACAGGTTCACCGCATCCGGGCTGGACCCGATAATCTCGGACACCAATGGGTTCCAGGTGACAACGGCCTCGACCTCTTTGGTGGCAAAGGCGGCGATCATATCGGCGTCAGAGGTGTTGATGACCGAGGTGAGATCGGATTCCTCGAGGCCGACACTGTCCAACCCACGCGCCAGCAAATAATGCGACACCGAAAGCTCCACCAGATTGACAGGCTTGTCCTTGAGATCCTTCAGGCTGTCCACACCTTTGGCGATCACCGCGTCATTGCCGTTGGAATAATCGCCGATGATCAGCGCCGTGGTGTCGACGCCGCCGCCAGATGGGATCGAAAGCGTATCCATATTTGTTGCTGACACACCGTCAAAGGCCCCGGCCGTATATTGGTTGATGGATTCGACGTAATCGTTGAACTGCACGATCTCGACATCAATACCGTATTTGTCGGCCCATTTATCCATGATGCCGCTATCCTCAAGATAGCCCCACGGCATCCAGCCCACATAGATGGACCAAGCCAGTTTGAATTCGGTCTTTTCTTGCGCGGCAAGCGGTGCGGTTGTTGCGGTTAAAATTCCCAAGGCAAGAGCGGTCGCAGACATCAGTTTGGTCATGTGCATGTAAGTCCCCGTTGTCACGTCCCGCCGAAATCGTTGTCGGTTTTCGGCCCGCTGGCGGAACAATGAGATCAGGGCGCGGACAAAACCAGCGCAGTAACCTCCCGGGATTTTGGCCCGCCGTGTGCCTTGCCGGAATTTGCCGGAAAGGTGGCGCTTCTCGGACCTGGCCTGATATATCAGCGGAACCCTAAGCACCCTGCAGGCTCAGCACAGCGCAGAGCGGTTGCGGTGAGCAAGTTTGCGGCGGGTGGTTTTTATCTGGTGGTGGAAAATGAACAAAAAACGGGCAGAAATTCCCGTCTGTGCACGTTTTCTGGTCTTGGGCTCGGCCTGTTTGGCTGGCGAACTGCCGGATTAACCTGCTGTTGAGATGCTTGGTGGGGGCAAAAGATCGGGGGCGAATCTCGGTGCCAGATCAAGCAAAGCTCGCGATTTAGCGCTATGCGCCGCGTCGATCAGCGGAGCTCAGTCGCTGAATTTCGTCAGGTCGAAATCGGGCAGCCTGCCAAAGGCTTCGCGCAGGGCACCGCCCCAGCCGTCCGAGATGGCCGTATAATAGGGGTCATTTGCCTCGATACGGAATTCGTGATCGCAGCATAGGGAATCCGCTTTGTAAACGCGCACATCCAACGGCAAATCCACGCCCAGATTGGCCTTGATCGTTGAATCAAATGACACGAGCAGCAATTTCACGGCGTCGTCAAAGGACATCTCGGCATCAAAGGCGCGCACCAGGATCGGGCGGCCATATTTGGTTTCGCCAATTTGGAAAAACGGCGTGTCGGCGCTGGCTTCGATAAAGTTGCCCTCGGGATAGATCATGAAAAGCCGGTGATCCCCGCCCTTGATCTGCCCGCCAACCAGCATTGTGGCGTTGAACCCGCTATCGGCCTTTTGTCCGGCTTCGGCGTGATCTGCGATCACCTCTTTGAGCGTGTCGCCCACAAGGACAGCCACCTGAAACATGCTTTCGGCCTGCAAGATGCTTGGGTTGCGATCCTGCGTGGCCTTTACCCGCTCTTCAAGAAGGCTGATCACCGCCTGGGTCGTGGCCAGATTGCCAGCCGTCATGATCGTGATGGATCGATCGCCGGGCACGTCCCAGGAAAACATCTTGCGAAAGGTTGAAATATTGTCGACGCCCGCATTGGTCCGGGTGTCCGACATGAAGACCATGCCATGTTTCAACATAAGCCCAACGCAGTAGGTCATTGTGCCCTCAAATTAAGTTCGCGCTCATTATTTAGGCTACTGCTGTACTTGCAAGGCAACTTCAAGCGCTTCTTGGCCCGCGCCCTGCCGAATACCCAGAATTGGTGCGGCATCGCGATAATCGCGGCCTGTGGCAAGGGTGATGTAGCGCGAGTCGGGGGAGATACCGTTTGAGACATCAAACCCCACCCAACCAAGGCCGCTGACATGGATTTCGCACCAGGCGTGCGTTGCGTCCTGGTCCACCCGGTCATCCATCAGAAGATAGCCCGAGACATAACGCGCCGGAAAACCCAAGGCGCGCGCAGCGGCAATCATGATATGCGCGTGATCCTGACAGACACCTTGGCCCGAGGCCATGGATTGCTCGGCGCTGGTTGTGCTGTCGGTGACGCCAATTTGATAGGCGACCGCCTTTGAGACCTCGGATGACACCGCGTGCATCAGGGCCACATCATCCATGTCTTTGCGCAGTTTCTGCATCTCGCTGACCAAAGACCGGATCGTCGCGCCTGGTTTGGTTTGCTCGGTGGGTTGTTGGAAAAGCCAAAGCGGTGCATAGCCACGATGTGGGCCCGTCACACCGGCCAAATCGTCAACCTCGACAACGCCCTCATTCAAGATCTCGACCGACGTTGCAGCATTGTCCACTTTGACCAGCTGTGTGCGGTTCTGGAATTGGTCGTCAAACTCAACTTGCCTGGCCCCGCCTGTCACCGAGGTGGTCCACTCCAGAACGGTTTGGCCTTTGCTGTCTTTCGGTGTCAAACGAAGTTGTTGCAATGCGTAATGGACAGGCACGTCATAGGAATAGGTCGTGACATGCCGGACCGTCAGTCGTCTTGTCTCAGCCATAAAAGCGGAAATCTTCCTCGATATGCCCGGCCAGTTTGGCATTATCGGCGATAAAGCTGCTCAGAAATTCGTGTAGCCCGTCCTCAAAGATCGTATCGACTGTCTGCGAATTGATCCGATGACACAAGGCATCGACCTGAACATTGCTTTCCTGCCGCGAGGCATATTCCTTTTCCAGATGCCCCAGGTTTTCGCCGATCTTCTTGGCGCAGAATGCCAGGGATCTGGGCATTCGACTGTCCAAAATCAAGAAGTTCGCGATAGAGGCCGGCCCGCTTTCCCCGCCCGAAAGCCAACGATAGCTGCGCTCGGCGGAGACGGAGCGCAGGATGACCTCCCATTGCGCATTGTCGATCGATGACCCGACAAAAGCGGCTGAGGGCAGCAGGACGTAATATTTCACATCCATAATGCGCGCCGTATTGTCTGCCCGTTCGATAAATGTGCCGAGGCGGGCAAAGGCAAAGATGTCGTTGCGCAACATGGTGCCGTGCAAGGCTCCGCGAACCACCGATGTGCGAAACCGGATCTGGGTGAGAATGTCGTGCATCGCCCGTTCGGTCACCGGGCGCGACAGCAGATCCTTGAGGACCATCCAACATTCATTGGTGGCTTCCCAAACTTCGGAGCTTAGCGCGGTGCGCACCAATCGTCCGTTATTCCGGGCCGCCGTGATCGCGGTCATGACAGAGGACGGATTATCCTTGTCCCGCAGCATGAAATTGATCACCTGCGCGGCTTCGTAACTGTCATACTTCTCAAGATAGGCGTCATTCATCCCGGCCGTAGTGATGATTGACTGCCACTCGTTTGAATCCCCTTCCGAGCGGGTCAACGCAATGTGCCAACCGGCCTCTAGCAGACGAGCGGTGTTTTCGGCGCGTTCAAGGTAGCGGAACATCCAGAACAGGCCGCCAGCAGTTTTGCCCAGCATCATGTTTTAGTCTCCCAATACCCAAGTGTCTTTGGTGCCGCCGCCCTGAGACGAATTTACCACGAGGGAGCCCTTTTTCAGAGCGACCCTGGTCAACCCGCCAGGGGTGATGTCGACCCGATTGGGAGAGACGAGAACAAAGGGCCGCAGGTCGACATGTCTGGGGGCCAGCCCCGCCTTGGTCAGAATGGGGACGGTGGACAGGGAAAGCGTCGGCTGGGCGATGTAATTCGCCGGGCGTGCACGCAGTTTCTTTTCAAAGGCGGCGATTTCCTTTTTCGAGGCCGCGGGCCCAACCAGCATCCCATAGCCGCCTGATCCGTGGACTTCTTTCACGACAAGATCGGCCAGATTGTCGAGCACATATTTCAGGCTGTCAGGTTCCGAGCAGCGCCAGGTTGGCACGTTCTTTAGAATTGCACGTTCGCCTGTGTAGAACTCAACAATATCAGGCATATAGGAGTAAAGCGCTTTGTCATCCGCGATACCGGTGCCAGGCGCGTTGGCAATGGTGATATTACCCGCCCGATAGACATCCATGATCCCAGGAACGCCAAGCAGACTATTGGGATTGAATGTCAGCGGATCAAGGTAATCATCATCCACCCGACGATAGAGCACATCAATGGGTTGATACCCTTGCGTCGTGCGCATGGAGACATAGCCATCGTCGACCCGCAGATCGGTGGATTCGACTAGTTCAACGCCCATTTGGTCGGCGAGGAAGGCATGTTCGAAATAGGCCGAATTATGTGTCCCTGGCGTCAGGACTGCCACAACGGGTTTGGCGTTCGGAGAGTTCGCCGGGCAGCTATCGGCCAGTGAGCGGCGCAAGAGCTGGGGATAGGCCGAGACTGGGCGCACCTTTAACTGGCTGAACAGCTCGGGAAACATCTGCAACATGGTTTCGCGGTTTTCGAGCATGTAGCTCACACCAGATGGGGTGCGGGCATTGTCTTCGAGCACATAGAATTCATCCTCGCTGGTGCGCACCAGATCGGTGCCGACGATATGGGTGTAAACGCCGCCGGGCGGTTTGACCCCGATCATTTCCGGCAGAAAGGCTTCGTTGCCTGCAATTATTTCCTTGGGGATACGCCCCGCTCTCAGGATTTCCTGACGGTGGTAGATGTCATGAAGAAACGCATTGATTGCCCGAACGCGCTGTTCAATGCCCCTTTCCAGGGTGCGCCATTCCTTTGCGGCAATGATGCGTGGGACAATGTCAAACGGGATCAGCCGTTCATCCGCTTCCTCTTGTCCATAGACGTTGAAGGTGATGCCAATGCGGCGAAAGAAGTTTTCGGCTTCTGCGGATTTGCGCCTGAGCGCCTTCACGTCTTCGCTTCTAAACCACTCAAAGTAGGTTTGGTATGGATTTCGCGGCTCGTCCGTTCCGAGCAACATTTCGTCAAAATGCAGGCTGGTATTCGTCATATAATTACGTTCGCACAAGAATTTTTGAGTGCAAGCAGATAAATTTAGAAACCGTTTACCTTTGGAAATTTCCGGTGCGGCGCGATGGAATGATGAAATTTTAGGCAACCCACTGAGGTTGCCTTGGAAATTTGATCAGGTTGGGTGCAAGAAATACGTGTAGTCGAGCGGATTTTTCACGTGATCAAAGGCTGAAAATCGCTGTTCTCGGGGCCTGGAAATGATCCGCGTGACTGATTTAACAAGCAAAATTCGACCCGAATCAGAGAGCCGTGTCAAAATCCGTCAATCCCGACCTTAGACGCATACCCGGCTTTGGCAAGTGTCTGAGGAGGCGGTAGGATTTACCTGGAACTTGCTCAAAGCCGGGTCGTCAGAAGGGCGCACCCTTCTATGAATTGAGGTAGCGTTCGAGAGTCTTTGAGACTCCGTCAGTCCAAAGGGATCGGAGATGTTCGGCAAAAGCAGCCGCAAAACCTTGGTTCTGGGCGATATCGCCATAGATCTCGTCCATACCCAACCACATTTGCGGGTCCTGTTTGGCCAATCCGGCATGGTGTTGGAGCTTGTCCCAAACCGGGTCATTGGGGGCGATGGTTGAGCCATCTTCCCGGCTGCCCGCACACATGCGCGCCCAGAGGGCCTGAACCAGCGCCAGACCTGTGATAGGGGTTCCTGCCGCGATGGCCTCGCGAATGACCGGCAACAGCGCACCGGTGTGGCGGGATGACCCGTCAAAGGCAACGCGGCGGACGGTGTCGAGGATCTCGGGGTTGGAAAACCGCCGGTCGACCAGATCAACATATGCGCTGGGCGTCATGCCGGGAACGTCGTGTACATGCGGGGCGATTTCCTCCAACACAACCTTGCGAAACAGGGCGCGGATAGCTGGGTTCTGCATGGACTGAGCGATGGTTTCGAGCCCGAGAACCTCTGCTGGGGCGGCAATGATCTGGTGACCGCCGTTTAGAATACGCAGCTTCATCGCCTCATAGTCATGAACTTTGTCGGTAAAAGTGACACCGACCTTTTCCAGCGCAGGGCGGCCCGCGCAAAAGTCGTCTTCGAGGATCCATTGCCGGAAATTCTCGTGCGTGACGGGCACCGCATCGTCCAAGCCAAATTCGCGCACCAAAGCCAACTCTCGTTCTCCCGTGGCGGGCACGATGCAATCGACCATCGAATTGGGAAAGCTGCAATTGTCCTGCACCCAATCGGCTAGTTCCGGGTCCATGAGCCGAGCAAGCGAGGTCACGACCTGACGCATGATCACGCCATTGCCGGGCAGGTTGTCACAGCTTTGAATCGTAAAGGGGCCGGTGCCCGCAGAACGACGGTTTCTAAGCGCGGCGAGAATGGACCCAAAGGCGGTGGAGGGCGCATCTGGCGAGGCGACATCCTGCTGAATATCGGGATGGGTTGGGTCGAATTGTTTGGTTGAGGGCGACAGGTAATATCCGCCTTCGGTCACGGTCAGCGACACGATCCGAATATCGGGCTGCGACATGCGCTCGATCAGTGCAGCATGGCCCGGCGTGACCGGCACGTAATCGATCATCGAACCGACAATTTCCGCTGAAGTGCCGGATGGGTCCAGCTCGACCAATGTGCTCAGATAGTCCTGCTCGGCCATCTTTTGGCGCTGGACCTCATCATAGCTGCGCACACCGGCGCCGATAATCGCCCAGTCCTGATCCTGCCCCTGCTGGAACAACCGATGCAGATACCAGGCCTGATGCGCGCGGTGAAAATTGCCCAGACCGATATGGAGTATGCCGGGGCGTAATTTGCTCCGGTCATAGCGCAGGCCTTTGACCCCCTCGGGGAGGGTGTCCAAAGCAGCGTTGTTGAGTTTGGTCGCCATAATGCACCGGTCTTGTTGTGCCTCTCGGTCGAGAAGGCGGGTTTCGTCGTTCATGTCGTCGCGAGCCCCTGTCAGCTCATCCAATTGCCGCCGTCGACATTGTATGTCTGCGCGACGATGTAATTTGCGTCTTGGCTGGCCAGAAAGACGGCCATGCCGGTCAGATCTTCGGCGGTGCCCATACGGCCAAAGGGAACCGCCTCGCCGACCTCTTTTTTCTTTTGCCCCAGTGGTTTGTTTTCATATTTGGCAAAGAGGGCATCGACGCCTTGCCAATGTTCACCATCCACCACGCCGGGGGCGATGGCGTTGACGTTGATGCCGTGCTTGATCAGGTTCAGCCCGGCGGATTGGGTCAGGCTGATCACCGCCGCCTTTGAGGCGCAATAGACCGAGACAAGCGGCTCTCCGCGTCGCCCGGCCTGGCTGGCCATATTGATGATCCGGCCACCTTGCCCCCGTGTGATCATGTGTTTGGCCACCGCCTGCATGGTGAACAAGACACCCGCCACATTGATCGAAAACACGCGGTCGAAATCTACTCGTCTTACCTCGTCCAATGGCGCGGCGGTAAAGATCGCGGCGTTGTTGATCAGGATGTCGATATGGCCAAGAGTTTGGATCGTGTGATCGACCGCCTGTTCTATGCTGCCTTGGTCCGAGACATCCATCGCAACGGCAACGGCCCCATCGCCCAACTCTGCTGCGGCTGTTTGGGCCGCAGCGAGATCAATATCGGCAATCGCCACGCGCGCACCCTCGGCAATATAGGCCTTGGCAAAGGCCAGGCCGATACCGCGCGCGGCCCCTGTGATCAGGGCGGTTTTTCCAGCCAGTCGCGTCATTCGATCCGCAAGCCTTTCTGGTCGAATTTGTGGATGTTCTGCGCTTGTGGCGTGAGAAAGACGGTATCCCCGTGTTTGACCGCCACATCGCCAGCGGCGCGCACGGTCATCGGATCACAGCCGTCGATGCCATGCACATGGATGAAGGTGTCAGAGCCCAGATGCTCGGCGACGCCAACCTTGCCCTCCCATTGACCACTGGTTGTGGAGACCTCGATATGCTCGGGGCGCACACCGATGGTATGGGCGTTGTGCTTTGCGGCCTCGGCCCCTTCGATCAGGTTCATCTTGGGAGAGCCGATGAAACCGGCGACAAACTTGTTGCGCGGCTTGTGATACAGTTCGAGCGGAGAGCCGACCTGTTCGATCACACCAGCCTGCAACACCACGATCTTGTTCGCCATGGTCATGGCTTCGACCTGATCATGGGTCACATAGATCATGGTGGTTTTCAGGCGCTCGTGTAGCTCACCAATCTCAAGGCGCATCCCGACGCGCAGCGCCGCGTCCAGGTTTGACAGCGGTTCGTCGAACAAAAAGGCGGCGGGTTCGCGAACGATTGCGCGACCAATGGCAACACGCTGACGCTGACCGCCCGACAGATCCGCCGGTTTGCGATCAAGGTAATCCATCAGGTTCAGCGATTTGGCGGCGGTTTCGACCTTTTGGTCGATCTCGGCCTGATCCATTTTCGCCATACGCAGTGGAAAACCGATGTTCTTGCGCACGCTCATATGCGGATAAAGCGCGTATGATTGGAACACCATGGCCAGGCCGCGCTCGGATGGCGGCACTTGCGTGGCGTCGTTTCCGTCAATCTCGATATAGCCCGAGGTGAGGTCCTCCAGCCCGGCAATCATGCGCAAGAGCGTGGATTTCCCGCAGCCTGAGGGGCCGACAAATACCGTGAATTCCCCGTCTTCGATGGTCAGGTCCAGCGGTGGAATGACCTGCGTGTCACCAAAGCTTTTGGTCACGTTTTTCAGTACGATACGTCCCATTGTCTTTCCTTATTTCACAGCGCCGAAGGTCAGGCCCTGGACAAGTTGTTTTTGACAGAACCAACCCAGCACAACGATCGGGCCGACGGCTGCGGCCGAGACCGCCGATAGCCGTCCGAAAAACAGCCCTTCGGGTGCGCGGTTGCCTTCGATAAGCTTGGACAGGGTGGCCGCATCCGTGGTGGTGAGGCGCACGGTCCAATAGGCTTCGTTCCAGCAGAAGATGAAGCAGAGCAGGGCGGTCGAGGCGATGCCGCCCCAGGCCAGCGGGATCAGGATTTCCTTGATTTCACCCCAGGTGCTGACGCCGTCCATTTGTCCAGCCTCGATGATGTCCTTGGGGATTTCCTTGAAATAGGTGAACAGCATCCAGACCACGATGGGCAGATTGATAAGGCTGAGCACCAGGATGATCAGGAAATGGCTGTCAAACAGGCCGAGGCTTTTGGTGATGAAGGTCATTGGGTAAAGCACTGCCGCCGCTGGCAACATCTTGGTCGAAAGCATCCACATCAGCACGTCCTTGGTGGCGCGGCTGGGGTTGAACGCCATGGCATAGGCGCAGGGGATGCCCACAAAGAGGGTAAAGGCGGTGGCCAGAACCGAGGTGATGACCGAGTTCTTGGCAAAGCGCCAATAGTCGTAGTTCTCGGTCATGTTCAGATAGTTTTCCAGCGTCGGCGTGAACCAGATCAGGTATTCCGGTTTGACCGCATCCGCATCGGTTTTGAAACTGGTCAGAACCATCCAGAAGATTGGGAAAAAGAACAGTAGTCCCACGATCCAGGCCAGGGTTGGCCGACCAAATTTCGCGAATTTCGAGGGTTTAGCAACGATAGCCATCGGTCAGGTCCCTTATTCCATCAAGCTTTTGCCAATCATGCGCAGCAGAAAGATTGCGACGATATTGGCGAGGATGACCGCAAAGATGCCTGTGGCGCTGGCGGCTCCGATATTGTTGTTGGCGAATTCGCCGATCAGATAGGGCAGGTTCTTGTTCCCGTTGCCGCGGCTGACGATCTCGATCTCGGCATAAAGCGAGAGGTGAAAGATCGCCTGGATCATGACCACGATCGCAATGGGACGGGCCAGATGGGGCAGGGTCAGAAAGCGGAATTGCGACCAGGTGCCAGCCCCGTCCAGAACAGCGGCTTCTTTCTGCTGCTGATCCTCGGATTGCAGCGAGGTCATAAAGATCAGCACCGCGAAAGGCGTCCACTGCCAGGTTACCATGATGATCACCGCATAGGCCGATGTCTGGGTGGCGCGGAAGGAAATCGGTTCAAGCTCAGGCCAGAGCGAAAAGAAACTGCCGACCAGAGGCGCGGCGCGCAGGGCATCGAGCAGGTCGTTGATGCCGCCAACGGCGATTCCTTGCAGGCCCAGAACAGGGTCCAGGATCATGTTGATCCAAAGCACGGCATTCACGGCGGGCATCACGAAAAAGGGAGAGATCAGCAGAACACGGACGATCCCCTGTCCGGCAAAGGCCTTGTTGATCAAAACGGCGATCAGCACGCCAAGGATGACCGTCAGGAACAAAATGCTGCAAACGATCAGCAGGCTGTTTTGAATGGCGAGCAGGAAGTCTTTGGAATTCAAGACGAATTCATAATTCCCGAAGCCACGCCAGTTCGACAGGCTGGGCGTCGTCCATTCCGGACGGCGCAAGCTGTTCAAAACATAGCGAATAAACGAAAAGTACAGTGTCATCCCCAACGGGATCAGCATCCATACCAAGAGCAGTAGAACTGCGGGTGTTTGAAGAAGGCGCGGAAGCTTTCTATCAGACATGATCCTATTCTCCCGGCAAAACGGTCTTTCCGTTTTGCTTGTGGCTTTAGGGTTGGAACCCTAGGTTGCGAATATCAGGACGTTACGCGTCGCCGGGGCGCTTAGGCAAATCTGACGACTGGTTGGCGGAGGGCCCGGCTGTCCCGGACCCTCGCTCAAGGGTCTTAGTAGTAACCAGCTTCTTTCATGATCGCATCAGCAGCCTTTTGCGAGGCAGCCAAGGCGTCTTCGACCGATTTGGCACCGGACAGGGCCGCAGCCATTTCCTGCGCGACAGCCGAGCCAACTTCGGGGAATTCCGGGATCGCGGCGAACTGAACACCCACATAAGGTTTCAGATCAGTCGCTTCTGGTGCGGCGCTGTCAATCGCAGCCAGTTCTGCGGCAGCAAATTTAGCAGCAGCCTGGAATTCAGGGATGGCATAGGTCGAGGCACGCTGACCGGTTGGCACAGAGCCCCAGCCAAAGTCAGGGTGATTGCCGACGGCTTGGACATACTCTTTGGACGTGGCCCATTGAATAAAGTCAGCTGCCGCCTCGGCATTGGGTGATCCAGCCGGGATGGCCATGGCCCAGGCCCACAACCAGTTGGCCCCAACCGGGTTACCGGCATTGGGCGACTGGGCATAGGCAACACCGTCAACATCCAGGAAAGAGGCGGCGATGGTGGCGTCAATCCACATGCCACATTTGCCTTCATTATACAGCGCAAGGATCTCGTTGAACGAGTTGCCCTCGGAACCGGGAGGACCATAGTTGCCCAGCAGATCAACGTAGAAGTTGATTGCGGCCTTCCATTCCTCGCTGTCGATGGTAGGCTTGTAATCCTTGTCAAACCAGGCTCCACCAAAGGAATTCACCACGGTGGTGATAAAGGCCATGTTGTCGCCCCAACCGGGTTTGCCGCGCAGGCAGGCACCATAGACACCGTTATCGGGGTCATGAATGGCGGCTGCTGCTGCTTTGACATTGTCCCAGCTGTCATTGTCGGCAATCGCAACACCCGCCGCATCGGTCAGGTCTTTGCGATACATGACCATGGACGATTCACCATAGAACGGTGCCGCATAAAGTGTGCCCTCGTGGGACAAACCATTGCGCATCGCTGGCAGGATGTCGTCGACGTCATAATCCGCCGAGAAGTTGAGGGGTTCGATCCAACCGGCAGCACCCCAGATTGGGGCCTCTTGCATGCCGATATTGATGATGTCGTACTGGCCGCCGCCGGTTGCTGTATCGGACGTGACCTGTTCCCGCAGAACGCCTTCTTCCAGCGAAACCCAGTTCAGTTCAACGCCGGTCTCAGCCGTATAAGCCTCTGCGACTTTCTGCATGTTGATCATGTGACCGTTATTCACGATCGCGATTGTCAGTGACTCTGCCGATGCGCCGCTTGCTGCAACAAGCGTAAGCGCGGTAGCCGCACGAAGTGCGTTCTTGAGTAACATCCGTCTCCTCCCTGTATTGGATGTGATGCCAATAAGGTAGTGATGAACGCAACGCGCCGTCAACTAAAATTTTACGCGCGCAAAGTTTTGATGTGATTTAGGCGGATTCTCTCATCACCAATTTGCCCTCAAACAGTGTGGTTTCATGTTTGTTTTCAGACCCTTCTATGGCCTTGAACAGGGTCTCAACCGCACAGCGGGAAATTGCGTCATAGTCCTGCGCAATGGTGGTCAAAGGCGGGCAAGTGAAGCGAGAAAAGGGGTGATCGTCGTGCCCGGCGACGCGAATCTGGCAATCCGGATCACGGCCAACGCGGATCTTTTGCTCAAAACACGCGGTCAGAAATCCGATGGCCAAGCGGTCATTGCTGCACAAGATCGTGTTGCTTGTGAACAGCCCGGAGGCCAGTGCCTTGCCGCCTTCGCGCCGGCCGATTTCTTCGAACTCCCAGCCTTCGCCGTCAACCTTCACGATCTGCGGCTCGTGCCCAAGCCGCTCCATCGCCTCAATATACCCCTTTCTACGCCGGTTGGCGTTGGGGTTTGAGGGGGTCTTCATCTCAAGGAAACTGGGTGGTTCGCCGGTACGACAGAGATATTCCACGATCAGACGAGCAAATTGCCAATTATCCGACCCGACAAAGGCAAAGCCCATATCCGGCAGAAAACTGTCAAAGATCACAGTGGGGATATCGGCACAGAACTTTTCGACAATCGCCCGGTCCGATGTGCGCCCAAGCGGGGCCAGCAAAACCCCAGCGGGTTTCAATGAGCGAAGGCTGTCGAGAATATCATTCTCCAACTCCTGATCGCCATGCGAGCTATACAGGGTTGGTCGAAACCCGGCGGCGATACAGCGCTGTTCGATATTGCGGGCCAGTTCGGCAAAGAACGGGTCGGCCAGATAGGGAACGACAATCCCAAGGTTCTTGGTCAGTTTGCGGTTCTGATTGATCGCAAACATATTGGGGCGGTATTCGTATTTCTCAAGCGCTTCTTCGATCCGTTTGCGGGTGGATTTGCGCACGCTTTCCGGGTCGTTGAAGTATTTCGAAACGGTGGGGCGCGAGATGCCGCTGAGGGCTGCGAACTCCTCCATGTTTCGGATCGTGTTTTTCGCCATCGCCCCCCCTTTGTCAGGAAACCGGACGGGGTTCGTCAATGTTTCCAACCTCTATTTTGACGCGCGGAAAATATTAGGAAAAATTTTCTTGCCGGGAAAGTAAAAATTGGAGCGCTAATGGTGTCAGGCTCTGGTGTCTTGCTGGTTGGCTTCGGCCACAAGCCGGTCCTCAGCCCTTATCCTCAAGGTGCTTTTGCCACAGGTCCGGGCGGCGCTCTTGCGTCAAGGACTCGCTTTGTTCACGCCGCCAGACGTCGATTTTGCCGTGATGACCAGACATCAGAATGTCGGGGATCGCCCGGCCCTGCCATTCAGCGGGGCGGGTATATTGCGGGTGCTCCAACAGGCCTGCGGAATGGCTTTCATCCACAGCGCTTTCGGCATTGCCCAACACGCCCGGCAGCAGGCGCACGGTTGCGTCCAGCATGGCCTGGGCCGCAATCTCGCCCCCGGTCAAAACGAAATCCCCCAGCGAGACTTCGGCAATGTTGTAATGTTCGATCACCCGCTGATCCAACCCCTCAAACCGGCCACAGATCATCGTGACCCCAGGCAGGCCTGCCCAATCGCGCGCCATCGCCTGATCAAAGCGTTTGCCGCGCGGAGACAGATAAACCAGCGGCCCTGGCGCGCGCTGCAAGGTGTAATCAATGGCGCGGCCCATGACATCCGGGCGCAGCACCATGCCAGCGCCGCCACCCGCCGGAGTGTCATCGACATTGCGATGTTTGCCCTCACCAAACAGCCGCAAATCCGTGGTCGAGAGCTGCCATTTACCCTCCTTCAATGCCTTACCGGTCAGGCTTTCGCCCAGAACGCCGGGAAAGGCGTCTGGAAACAGCGTGATGATATGCGCCTGCCAGGCCCGCGCCAGATCGGGGTTGTGGCTCACCAATTCGCGCGGCTTCAGCGTCGGCCGGATCGACTTGCGACCATGCGATTTGCTCGGGGGCTGTTTGCGATCTGTTTCAGGGGGCGTGCTGTCTGACATGGGAATTCCTGCTTTGGCCCTCTCCTACCCGTTGCAGGCAAGTGGGGCAAGCACACCCGATCACAGCCCGGAAAAGGCTGGTTCGAAATAGTCGCCTTGGCGTGGCGGTGCCGTCAGAGTGCCGGTCAAAAGGTCCCAATTGCTGCGGTCACGTGGCGCGCGGCCTTCGAAATTGACAAAGATGCAATGCGGCGCGGGCCAGGCCTGCCCCAACTGCTCTGTCAGAAAATCCAGTTCGGCATCGAAAAACGGTTGCAGCGTCGCCACCCGATGTGGCGGCTCAAGCGCCAATTCCTGGTGCTTATAGGTGCCGTCATTCCAGCCTTGGATCAGTTGTCTGACGCGGTCCAAAAACTCTGGATCAGACTGCGCACGCGGATCGCGCAAAACTTGATCCCGGGTCAATCGGCCAAAATACCCCGCCACGGTGGCCCGGTCGCAACTGGGCTGCTCCAGACACCACAGCGCCGCCGCCTGTTGGTTTGGGTCGAACAGATCGTGTTCCATAACCACATGGTGCCAGAGATCCACATCAGCATCCGGCAAGGATTTCAACACGCGCAGCAGCGGGCCTGCCGCCCGATCCTGTTCCCAGATCGCTTGGGTGGACAGGAACGCGCCATAGTCACGATCAAAGGCGGCGCGGCGAAGCGTGATCAGGTCGATTTCGTCGCGCAGATCCAACATCGTGTCCGGGCGGGCAAAAAGTTGCGCAATGCGCCCCGCTTCACCGGGATCTGCCCGCAGCATTGTGTTGATCAGATACAGTTCCGCACGTTGCGCAGCCGACAGCTTGGCCAAGTCCAGCGTTTTCCATCCCTGCATAAACCCCTGCAAGGTTCGCATGATCGCGGTGTCCCGGTCCAAGGGCGCTCCGGGAATGTGAAAGTCCTGCGAACAAGCCAGCGCACGCATCAGCTCCTGTGACATTGCAGACGAATTGGGCAGTTTGGCCCGCTCAGCCTTTGGCAAAGGGCCGCGCAGCAATGTGTCTGAACGAGACCGGCCCGAAGTCCTGTTAACCCGATCCGGCTGTGGGCGCAGCGAGGCCACCAAGGCATAGGCACTGCCCAGCCCGCTCATCGCGACGCTGAGTCCAGACAAAGGCAGCGCGGCTGCAATTGCGGGCACCAGGGCCAAACCAGTTAGAAAAATACGCTGCACTCAGACGTCCACTTGCTGACTTCGATAGCTCGATTACGGCTAAAATTAGACAGAAATTGTGGCGTTAAATGGGTCGGATAAGACTTAATTCCAGCGGTTTGTTCCTGATAGATGATTGATCCACATAAAAGGGCAGCACTGTTTCCTGAATGCACAAAACCAAATGCGCGATGAAGGAAATCTTGCGAAAATTGTGAGAATCTTTTTGCCACACCCAACAGGGGAAACCCCCGTTTGCTTTCTTCTTGGCGACAAATACTCTGGGGGTGAATGCGGGTTTACCCGCAGAGTGGGCTAGCCCCCTTTGCCCGCCCGCCGCAGGCGCAATGCCGGTGACGGTCAGTCAAACAACCCCTCAGGCGGATCCGCAATAATCCGACCGGCGCTCAGATCAACCGTCGGCACCACTGCCAGGGTAAAAGGCATCAAAACAGTCTTGGACGATCCCGGAACCTGCAATTCCAGCAGATCCTCGGCCCCGTGGTTTTGTACCGCATGAACACGCCCCAATAGCGCGCCACCGCTGTCAAACACCGCAAGACCCATGAGGTCAGTGTGGTAAAACTCGTCATCGGGCAAATTGGGCAGCACATCGCGCGGGGCAAAAAGCTGCAAACCCTTCAGGGCATCGGCCTCTTCCTTGCTGCCGATCCCGGAAATCCGCGCGGCAAACCCGTTCTTGAGCGACCGTGTCAGTTGGATCTGGTCAAAGATCCGTTCCCCGTCCTCAGAGGTCAGTGGCACATAATCTGCAATCGCCTCGGGATCGGCAGTAAAGCTTTTCAGGCGTACTTCGCCATGCACGCCAAAGGCGCCGGCCAATGCCCCGACACAGATTTTGTCCGTCATGATTTGCCCCCAATGCTGCACATCCCGTCGGCCCAAGAGCCCCCGGATTGATCGCAGAGTGTTTTCTGATTGTCACGTTCAAACAGGATGCCTGCGAGGAACGCAAACAGCACAAATATCACAAGCCGGATCAGGCGGAACATGAGACGCCTCTTGGGCTAGGGAAAATCCCCGGCGAGGGTGGGCCTCGCCGGGAGCAAAAGAGAAATTACTCTTCTGCGGCAGCTTCCGCTGCTTCTGCGGCCTTGGCGGCTTTTTCTTCGGCGCGCTCAACGGCTTTCTTGCCTGGGGCACCTTTCTTGGGGTTGTTGCGCTCTTTCTTGGCAACAACGTCAGCCGCTTCGAGGAAGCGAGACACACGGTCGGTGACCTGTGCGCCTTCACCCAGCCAGTACTGAACGCGTTCAATGTCCATTTTCACGCGCTCTTCGCTGTCTTTTGGCAGCAGCGGGTTGTAGGTACCCAGCTTTTCGATGAAGCGGCCATCGCGTGGCATACGCGAGTCAGCAGCAACGATGCGGTAGAAGGGGCGCTTTTTGGAGCCGCCACGGGCCAGACGGATTTTGATAGCCATTTTGTTGTTCTCCTTGAGATGGCAGTGTGACGCGGAGGGCGCGTCAGGATTGGTGTTGTTTGTGGTGTTGGATGACTTCCTGAATGATGAAATTCAGGAATTTCTTGGCGAATTCCGGGTCAAGATTGGCCCGGTTCGCAAGGTCTTCGAGCCGCGCAATCTGCTTTTCTTCGCGCGCGGGGTCGGAGGGCGGGAGGTCATGCTGGGCTTTCAGAACCCCAACAGCCTGCGTGTGTTTGAACCGCTCGCCCAGCGTGTAGACGAGGATGGCATCGAGGCGGTCGATGCTTTCGCGGTGCTCTTTCAGCAGCTCGGCAGCGCGTGCGGTTGCGTCGGTCATATCAGTCAAGTGCCCAGCCTTTCGGTTTAAAGAGCGGATCCTGGTAATGCGCGATTTCCATATCGATCCCGTGGCCCAGCTGGCTTTGCAGCCCTTCCAGGGATGGGTGGCGATAGACTGCGTCATGGCCATCAACGGTTGCGGCCGAGGCATCTTTGGTGCAGCCCAGACGTTCCGCCAAACGGATCGCTTCCAGGTTTTTCGGGTCGATATAGGATACGGCGGTGTCCCAGCCGAGATCGTGATAGAAATAGCGGCGCACGCGGTCTGCCGCCTCAAGCGCGTATCCCTTGCCCGATTGGTCAGGCCAGATGATCCAGGCGATTTCCCGCTCCGGCCATTTCGCCGGGAACCAACCCCCGGCCATGCCGACTGTTTCATCCGTATCCTTGAGGTGGATCATCCACATGCCATAGCCGCGGATTTCCCAATGCCCGATTTCAGAGGCATAGAGCATCCAGGCTTCATATTCATTCAGCGGCCCGCCCATAAAGCGCGAGCGGTAGCTGGCGAAGGTCGCCTTGAAGTTCGGGTAATCCTCGGGCTCGGGCGCGCGCAATTGCAGGCGCTTGGTTTCGAGGACAGGAATATCGCGATGGACCATCAGGATGCTCCTTTTGCGCTGTGGCGATAGGCATAGGTATGCCCGTCAGAGGACAGGGTTGCTTCGAGCGCGTTGTCGCGCGCGGCCCCCAGCTTTTCCATCAAACGGATGCAGCGATCATTGTCCGGATCGACAAAAGACGCGACGCTGTCCCATTTCAATGCGTCAAAAGCATAGTCCCGGGCGGCGATCATGGCCTCTTCAGCATAGCCGTGCCCCTCGGCCTCTTCGGTCAGGAAAATGCCCAGCTCGGCCTCGGGGTCTTCGTATTCATAGCCCAAAAGCACAAAGCCCGCCGAGGGGGTGGTCTGCGCGTCAATGGTCCAAAGCCCATGGCCGTGCAGCAGCCACAGTGCGGAATATCCGGTGAATTCGGCCCAGGCTTCGGCACGGGTAAAGGGGCCGCCCATCAGAATGGACCGGTCGCTTTCCATGATCTTGGCATAGGCCTTGAAGTCATAGATACGCGGTGCGCGCAGCTGAAGGCGGCGCGTGTCGAGCGATGGGATCTTGCCACCAAGGCGCGCGGCCTGACGGGCCGCGGGGCCGGGGCGATGTTTTTCGCAAGGGGCGAGGGTCGGCTTGTCGGTCATGACACCCCCGCGATTGGTTGGCGATAGACCAGACAGGGGTCTTCGGGTTTTGGGACAGTCGCGCTCGGATCACGCTGGGCACCCAGTCGTTCGGCCAAGGTGATCGAGCGCGCGTTTTCCGGCGCGATATAGTGGACGATATTGGTCCAGCCCAAGGTGTCGCGGGCATCCTGAATGGCGGCCTGCGCGGCCTCAAAGGCAAAACCTTTGCCCTCAGACCCGTCAAACATCAGCCAGCCGATTTCAGTTTCCGGCCAGCCCTGCGGGTAGTAGGGGCCAACAAGCCCGACAATGTCATCCGACTCTTTGGTCGTGACCGCCCAAAGACCGTAGCCGCGCACCTCCCAATGGCCCAGCATGGCGCAGAAATTGGAAAAGGCTCGGAATTCGGGCACATAGCCACCGACATATTGCGACCGTTCCGTCTGGTAAAAGGCGGTTGTGGCGGCGGCGTCCTTTGGGGCCGGTGGACGCAGGATCAGGCGCTCTGTACTGAGGGTGCGGGTCATGGCAGCACCTCATCCGGGCCAGGATGGCGCCACAGCTGGTCTTCTCCCATGGCGACGTTTTCATAGGTGCGCTCATAAACGGCACCCAGCCGCTTGGCCAATGCCTGTGAACGGGTGTTAGACGGCACGATATTTGAGGTCAGGGTCGTGAAACCCAGATCTTCATAGGCGTAGCGGCGCACACGCAAAGCCGCCTCATAGGCGATGCCCTTGCCCTCAAAGCCTGCGAAAACCACCCAACCGATTTCCGGCTCTGGCCAGCCTTCGGGGTTCCAGATGCCGCAAATGCCGGCGGGTTTGCTCGTGGCCTTGTCTTCGATGACAAAGTAGCCGTAGCCGTGCCAATGCCAGTGGCCCACGTTCAGCGTGAACCACCGCCATGCATCGCCTCGATTGGGCGATGCGCCAAACCCGGCAGCGCGGTCCTGATCCAGAAGGAAAGCAATCACCGACTCGGCGTCGTGCTTTTCAGGGCCGCGCAGGATCAGGTTTTCGGTTTCAAGGATCGGGGCTTGGGTCAGGCTCATGTCAGACCTCGCGGCGCGCGCAACCAAATTCCATTGATGGAATTTGCAAATTCAGTTGACGGAATTTGGGCGAGAGGGGAGAGGGAGGTGATCATGCATAGGCCTCCGCATTGCCATCGATGTCGGGGCTGTGGCGGTAGACGACGTCGACATCATCATAGGTCTTGGCGGCCGGGTCCAATTGGGCCCCCAAACGTTCCGCTAACGCGATAGAGCGGGTATTGTTTCGATCAATATAGCTGACCAAGGTGGTCATGCCCTGTTCCCAGGCCCAATGCAGCGCGGCGGTGGCCGCTTCGGTCATGTACCCTTGGCCCTCATAGCCATCAAACAGGATCCAGCCGATTTCGCGTTCGGGGAAATGTGGCGGGTGGGTGATGGAGACTTGCCCGATCAGCGCCCCGTCTTTGGTTTCCACAGCCCAGCCGCCAAACCCAACCAGATCCCAGGAGCCGACCTCGGAGCTGAACCCATACCACAAATGTGTCTTGTTCTGTGGCGCATCCACATGCTCGGCCCGTTTGCCCGCGAAAAACGCAGCAAAGGCATCCATGTCCGACAGGACATGGTGGCGCAAGCGCAGGCGTGGGGTTTCGAGGGTGGGTGCAGGCATGGTGTTCAGTGTGTTCGCGTGTCGTTGGGTGAGAGGTTGGCCCCCTTCGGGGAGATTATTTGGACCAAGAAGAAGACCTTATTTCTTTTTGCCAAAACCAGAGAGGCCGGGGGGCAGGCCAGCGCCGCCAAGGCCAGGCAGTTTGCCGCCCATGCCAAGCTGCTTGGCCGCGGCTTCCATGGCGGCGGGGTCCATTTTCGACGGGTCCATCCCGGCCATGTCACCCATGCCCGCAGGCATGCCGCCTTTACCGAACATGCCGCGCATGGCCTGTTTCAACATACCGCCTTTGCCCATCTTGCCCATTTTCTTCATCATGTCGGACATCTGGCGCTGCATTTTCAGCAGTTTATTGAGGTCGGAAACCTCCATGCCTGCACCGGCGGCGATACGTTTCTTGCGCGAGGCCTGAAGCAGCTGCGGATTGGCGCGCTCTTTCTTGGTCATGGACTGGATCAAGGCGATCTGCTGTTTAAGCACCTTGTCATCCATCCCGGCCTCGGTCGCCTGTTTGGCCATTTTGCCCATGCCCGGCATCATTTGCATCATGCCTTCCATGCCGCCCATCTTGATCATCTGCTCAAGCTGCATCTTGAGGTCGTTCATGTTGAACTGACCCTTGGAAAAGCGCTTCATCATGCGCTCGGCTTGTTCGGCCTCAAGCGTTTGCTGGGCTTTTTCCACCAGAGCAACGATGTCACCCATGCCAAGGATGCGGCCCGCGACACGCTCTGGCTCGAATGTTTCCAGCGCGTCCATCTTTTCGCCAAGGCCGACGAACTTGATCGGCTTGCCGGTAACGGCACGCATGGACAGGGCCGCACCACCGCGCCCGTCGCCATCCATCCGGGTCAGCGCAACACCGGTGATACCGATGCGGTCGTCAAAGTTTTCGGCGGTATGCACGGCGTCCTGACCGGTCAAGCCGTCAACCACCAGCAGGGTTTCGCGCGGATTGGCGACATCGCGCACCGCTTCGACCTGTTGCATCAGCTCTTCGTCGATCGACAAGCGGCCAGCCGTGTCGAGCATATAGACGTCATAGCCACCCAGCGATGCTTGGGTCTTGGCGCGTTTGGCGATGGTAACCGGGTCTTCACCTTTGACGATGGGCAGGGTGGCCACACCGATTTGCTTGCCGAGGATCTCCAGCTGTTCCATCGCCGCCGGGCGGTTGACGTCCAGAGAGGCCATCAGGACCTTTTTGCCATCACGTTCTGTCAGACGTTTTGCCAGCTTCGCGGTGGTTGTGGTTTTACCCGAGCCTTGCAGGCCGACCATCAGGATCGGAGCGGGCGGACTGTCGATCTTCAACGAGCCAGGCTGACCTTCGCCTGCGAGAACTGCGATCAGCTCGTCATGGACGATCTTCACCACCTGCTGGCCCGGTGTCACCGATTTGGTGACCGACGCGCCGGTGGCTTTCTTTTCGACAGCTTTGATGAATTGGCGCGCGACCGGCAGCGACACGTCCGCTTCGAGCAGGGCGACCCGCACCTCGCGCAGGGCTGTCTTCACGTCATCCGCAGACAGGGCACCCTGCTTGGTCAGCCGATCAAACACGCCACCAAGGCGTTCGGACAGATTTTCAAACATGGCGCGTGCTCCTCGTGCCGTAAATATAAGGACTGAGGATCATCTGGGATCCAAAGTGCCGATTTGCAAACCCAAGCGTCGTACATAGCCAAATGCGCGAAAGCCCCCGTGGGCGCAACGCGCTGACGGAGGGCGATCCCGGGCAAACCCAAGGGACCGGAAGACACAACTCTCCCGGATAGTTGAGGGCGGTCTAAGAGATCACGCATGGTGAGTCAAGAAGGCTACGGCAAAGCTGTCAGGTAGATGTGCCTAGAAAGCAGGCGAAATGAGTAACCTTTGGGGATTTGGTTAACCATTCCTGTTCAGTTTACTAACAATTGTGTCAGTGCGTTGCCCAAAAACAGCAATCAAAGGGCGTTTTCCCGCCAAAGGGTATTAGTAGGCAGGATTTTAGCTGGCGATTTATTCGCAAATCCGCTACGAATCGCGTGAAGCCGCTATTTTTGATGGAGTTTGAAATGAAAAAGCTGATCGCTTCCGTGCTGGCATCCGCCGCCGTTGCAACCGCTGCCGCTGCTGGCGGCTACGACACCGCCCCCGACACCACTGTTGATGATGGCTATGATGCTGTTCCTGTAGCAGCTGCAAGCTCTTCGGGTGGCATGTCCACCGTTGCAATCATCGCCGGTGTTGTTCTGGTTGGTGCTGCTCTGGCATCTTCGTCGGGTTCCGACTGATATCAGACGTCTCGGCCTTCTTTGGTCGAACGATTGTGAATTCCGAAACAGCAGCCCTCGCGGGTTGCTGTTTCTTTTTTGTCAGTAGACTGCGCCGTGCCTCTTGTAATTGGGCGAGAAAGGCCAAATTCCTTACGCAACGCCAACGAAAACAAGAGGGGCACCATGCAGAACTGGGATGAGATCAGAACAGCTTTTCATGTCGCACGTTTGGGGACGGTCAGCGGAGCCGCCGAGGAACTCGGTGTTCACCATGCGACGGTCATTCGCCACATCGACTCGCTCGAGACCCGGCTTGGCGTGAAATTGTTCCAACGCCACACGCGCGGATACACGGCCACCGAGGCGGGCGATGATCTTTTGCGGGTGGCGCAGGCGACCAATGATCAATTTTCGCAACTCGAAGGCCGGATCAAAGGGCGCGGCAATGATGTGACGGGCGAGCTGATGGTGACCTCCATTGCGTCCCTGGCCCCGCTTTTGGTGCCGGCTCTGGCCAGTTTTCAACGTAAATACCCCGATGTCGTGGTGCGTTTCCTGACCGGCGAACGTCTGTTTCGCCTGGAATATGGCGAGGCGCATGTGGCTTTGCGGGCGGGGTCGGTGCCGTCCGAGCCGGACAATGTCGTTCAGCCTTTCGCGCGCCAGCCAATCGCGCTTTATGGTTCCAAATCGTACCTTGCTGAACACGGGACGCCGAAATCGGTTGCCGATCTCAAAGATCACCGCTTTGTCGGAAATGACAGCGAAGATAGTCGCGCCCCTTTTCAGGTCTGGCTGTTGAAACATGTGCCCTTTGATAATGTCATGTTCCGCGGCTCTGACTGGCGCTCTTTGGTGTATGCGATTCTGGCGGGGGCCGGAATGGGCTTTCTGCGTGTTGGTGAGGCAGCTCAATATCCGGATCTGGTTCAGGTGATGCCGCCCGAAGAGGATTGGAGCGCCTCGCTTTGGTTGGTGACGCATGTGGACCTGCATCGCACGGCCAAGGTTCAGGCATTTCTCAAGCACCTCAAAGATTACAGTGCGAATGAAGGCCTGAAAGGGTGAGGGCTATGACGTGAGCATGGGGGCCCAAGAGGCGCGGCGAGGGCATCTCGCGATGCTCAGCTTTTCGGCGCTGGTTGCCGGTTCTTTTTCGCTGGGCGGAATGGTCGGGCCGTTTATCGAGCCTGAAGTTCTGAATGCGATTCGCTTTGCCTTTGTCGCCCTTGTTCTTGGCGCTTTGGCCTGGATGACGGGCGGGATGCAGCGCGAGACGTTTCGCGCGCCGTGGCGCTATCTGATCCTGGCCGGTCTTTTTGCCATCTATTTTGTGACCATGTTCGAGGGGTTGAAGACCGCGCAACCCGTCAGCATGGCGGCGGTTTTCACCCTCACCCCGGCCATGTCGGCGGTGTTTGGGTACTTTCTTTTGCGTCAAATCACGACATGGCGCATGGCTTTGGCCATCGTGACCGGCGCTTTCGGCGCGCTTTGGGTGATTTTCCGCGGTGATTTTGAATTGGCGCGGCGGTTTGAAGTTGGCTTTGGCGAGATGCTGTTTCTGGGCGGTTGCGCCGCCCATGCCTTGTATACGCCGCTCTTGCGCAAACTCAGCCGTGGTGAGCCTGCCATGGCCTTTGTCACCGGTATCTTGATTGCCGGGGCCTTGATCTTGTCGATCTGGGCGGGGCGGGATTTGTTGGCCACCGATTGGGCAGCCTTGCCTGCGATCGTTTGGATCACCATTGCCTACACGGCTTTGGCCGCAACCGGGTTGACCTTTCTGGCCTTGCGATACGCGACCTTGCGACTGCCCAGTGCCAAGGTCATGGCCTATACCTATCTGGTACCAAGCTGGGTGATCCTGTGGGAATTGGCGCTGGGGCGATCCGTGCCAACGGCCATGGTCTTGCCCGGTGTTGGCCTGACCGTGTTTGCCCTGATCCTGTTGCTAAAAGATGAAGAGCCTCAGCCCGTTTCGGCTTGATCCGGCGCGGGGCCCGACAGTTCCTGTTCCAGAAATCGCTCAAACGCATCCAGATTGACCGGTTCAAACTGGCCAAATCCCTGCATCCAGACCGAGGCATCGCGCAGGGCGTTGGGTTCAAGCTTGCACCATTTCACCCGACCGCGCTTTTCCTGACTGATCAAGCCCGCATTGGCGAGGATCATCAGGTGTTTGGAAATCGCGGCCAGTGACATTTCGAACGGCTCGGCCACATCCGTCACCGCCATATCATCCTCAAGAAGCATCGAAAGGATTGCGCGCCGGGTCGGATCGGCCAGGGCGGCAAAAACGGTGTCGAGGGTGGCTGTCATAGCGCAGCCTTATAAGGGATCGCTCCAGAATTCAAAACCCTCGGGGATCGTGCGGGCGGTGCTTGTATAGATAGATTTGTTGCGGGTCCAATCCGATATCGCGCAGGTGATGGTCGCTCATACCCTCTGGCAAGCCATCAATGATGTCCGTGGTTGTCGGGGTGGTGCGTGGAAGGCGTAGTGCGTGCAATAGGGTAATCATGCGCGCAAAAATCCCGCGCCGCCGCAATGGGTGGCTGCAATCATGTGTCATTTTGTGTCTCTCAATTTCTGGGGTAGGGGCAGTATTTTCCGAAAAGAAAGCGTAATCAAACGCAGTTGCTTGACGAATGCTGTGCGAAAAACGCACAAATAACGCATGTCACGCGTTCTCCCTCCGCTCAACGCGCTCCGCGCGTTTGAGGCTGCCGGTCGTCACCAAAGCTTTTCTTCTGCGGCCCAAGAGCTGGGTGTTGCCCATAGTTCGATCAGCCGCCATGTGCGCGGGCTCGAACAGCGATTGGGCGTGCAATTGTTTCGCGACGCGGCGCGTGGTGTCACCCTGACCAGCGAAGGTCGGGCCTATCTCGCGCAGGTCTCGCCGATGTTTGACGCCCTGTCCGAGGCGACCGAGGCCATGACCGGCCGTGCCAGTGGCGTCGTCACCATCAGCTGCGAACCGACTTTCGCCACGCATTTTGTTATGCCGCGATTGGGGGCCTTTCTGGATGCCTTTCCCGAGATTGAGCCACGCATCACGCCGTCCCAATCCTTGGCCGATCTCAGCGCGTTTGAGGCGGATGTCGCCATTCGCTCCATCGTCCGAACGGTGCCGGATCAGCCGAGCATGGTGGTTAGCAATGCGCCGTTATCGGTCTATGGCTGCCCACATGCCTTTGCTGGCCTCAAAGAACCGGCAGAGCTGTTGGATTGCCGCCGGTTTCAGGACCGTCATGGTGATCCCTGGCGGGATTGGTTCATGGCTGCCGGGGTCGATGTCTCTGATTTGGCAAGCCCGCAATGGCGCATGCGCGCAAATCTTGCTTTGCCTGCGGCTTTGGCCGGGCAGGGGGCGCTGTTGATCACCGACGAAATCGTCCGGCTTTATGTTGATCAGGGGGCGCTTGTTCGGCTGTTTGACCTATCGATCCCCGGCGGCACCTATCAGATCCTTGTCGAACCTCGTGCTGAACGTCGCCGCGCGGTGCGGCAGTTCCGTGATTGGTTGGTGGCCGAAGGTGCGCCGTTTCGCAGCTAAATTTTCGCTATTGATTGCTAAATGCAATTATTGCATATAGCAATCATGATGAAACACGACTCCTATCCACATTACTGGGTGAATCACTTGTCCTTTTTGTTGCGTCGCTCGCTGGTGCAAAGGTTTGAGGCTGAAGGGCTGGATGTCAGCGCCGAGGAATGGGCGGTGCTGTTGATCCTGCAATCAGTGCCTGATCTGACCGCAACCGAGCTGTCAGATCGCAGTATGCGCGACAAAACCACGATTACCCGAACCCTGGACCGGCTTGAGCGTAAGGGGCTGGTGCTGCGCCTGCGCGACACCAAAGATCGCCGGTCTGTTCGGCTAAGCCTGAGCCCGATGGGGCAGGCGGTCTTTGAAGAGCTGGCACGCGTTGCCCAAGGGTTGATCCAGCAAACACTGGCAGGGATCGCCCCGGAAGATGTCGAGCAAGCGCTAATGGTCATGAAACGCATGGCTGCGAACCTGACGGAGGACCAACATGGCCTATAATTACAGCAACTTCGATGCCAGCGAATACGATCTGGTCAATTTTCGCGGTCCCCAGCCGGGATCAAAGGCCCCGGATTTCGAAATTGATCTGGCCACTGGTGGGGTGACGCGGCTTTTGGACTTTGAGGGCGACTTTCTGGTGCTGGAAATGGGCAGCCTGACCTGCCCGCTCTTTCAGGGGCGACGCGAGGTGATGACGCGGCTTGATCGGCAGCATCCCGATGTCAGTTTTGCTGTGCTCTATGTCCGAGAAGCACATCCCGGCAGCAAAATCCCGGCCCACATAACCCAAGGTGACAAGGCCAGCTGTGCTGCGACCCTTGTCGCGGATGGTGAAAATCGCCGGGTTTTGGTGGATGACATTGCCGGGCGGGTCCATCAGGCGTATGGCGGCTATCCCAATTCGGTCTTTATCATCAATCGGCATGGCTGTGTTGTTTATGCTGTCGACTGGAACAATCCCGCCGTAACTGGCCGTGCGATTGAGTTGTTGAAGGCTGGAAAGCCTGCCGCGCTGCGCGCCTGGTTCAAACCCGTGCCTCCCAAGGTCAGCCTGAAGGTCTTGGGTGAGGGTGGCAAAGGCTCGATGTCTGATTTCCTGCGCGGGTTGCCCAACCTGATCTGGAACAATCTTGTGCGCCGAAACCTGCGTTTGGCCTTTGGTCGCAAAGGGGCGGTGGCACCGGATGTGCAGTGCTGAATAAAGCAGGCTGCGAAACTCAACGTTTTGGTTGAATATGCATTTTGGCCATGATTGACCCGTGGCCAGCCTGCGACGGAATCTCCCATTGCCCGACGCGCCCTATAAAATCATTTAATTTCCGATATTTACGCATAGATTTGCGCGACTTAACCACCTGTTGACTCGGAGCCGCTGCGCGCATACCAACCCCCTGAACTCCAAACGGGGCGAAATGCGTGTCTGAAACCGATCCAAAGCAGCAGCTGAAAGAGCTGGAAGCCAAGATCGAAGCGGCCAAAGGGCCCAAAGGCGGCAAGAAGCACCAGGAGGAGCACTATTCCATGGCCAATCAGGCCTGGCGAATGGTGACGGAATTGGTGGCCGGTCTCGGGATCGGCTTTGGCATCGGATACGGGCTTGATGTGCTGCTGGGCACGACGCCTTTGTTTATGGTGCTGTTCATATTACTGGGTCTGGCGGCCGGCGTGAATGTCATGATGCGCACCGCCAAAGAGATCCAAGCGACACAAGAAGCCGCGCAAGCGGCAGATGAAGGGGACAAAGATGGCGTCTGACACCGCAGCAGCAGAAGGCAGCAGCCTGGTATTCCACCCGATGGATCAGTTCATCGTCAAGCCGCTGTTCGGCGACGGCGCGGTTGGCATGTTCACCATCACCAACGTGACCCTGTGGCTGTTCCTGGCGGTTCTGGCGGTTATCGGCCTGATGGTTATCGGCACGTCGCGCCGCGCAGTTGTCCCGACCCGCAGCCAGTCGATTGCCGAATTGGCCTATGGCTTTGTCTACAAGATGATCGAAGATGTGACCGGCAAAGACGGCCTGGTCTTCTTCCCATATATCATGACGCTCTTCATGTTCATCGTCTTCGCCAACTTCCTTGGCTTGATCCCGATGAGCTTTACCACCACCTCGCATTTTGCCGTGACCGTGATCCTGGCTTTTGCCGTGTTCATCACCGTGACCGTGGTCGGATTTGTCAAGAACGGCGCAGGCTTCCTTGGCCTGTTCTGGGTTTCCAGCGCCCCTGCTGCGCTGCGCCCGATCCTGGCCGTGATCGAACTGATCTCTTACTTTGTCCGCCCCGTCAGCCACAGCATTCGTCTGGCAGGCAACGTTATGGCGGGCCACGCGGTTATCAAAGTGTTCGCAGGCTTTGCAGCGATCACTCTGGTTTCCCCAATCTCTGTTGTCGCCATCACCGCGATGTACGGTCTTGAAATCCTCGTGGCCTTTATCCAGGCCTACGTGTTCACCATTCTGACTTGCGTGTATCTCAAAGACGCACTGCACCCGTCACACTAATGCAAATGGTGGGGTAGAACCCCACCCTACGGCATCCCTCATTCAACTTCCAATCGTAAGGAGATAGGACTATGGAAGGCGATCTCGCACACATCGGCGCAGGCCTGGCAGCAATCGGTTCCGGCGCAGCCGCAATCGGGGTAGGTAACGTTGCAGGCAACTTCCTGGCAGGCGCTCTGCGTAACCCATCGGCCGCTGCTGGCCAAACTGCTACTCTCTTCATCGGCATCGCGTTTGCTGAGGCTCTGGGCATCTTCGCCTTCCTCGTTTCGCTGCTGCTGATGTTCGCCGTATAATCCACGGAACATAATCCTTACGCGCGGGCGGTTCAGCATATCGCTGGCCCGCCCGATCGAAAGACAACGTTCCGACGGAGGACAGACATATGGCGTCTGATACACACGCTGCCCAAGCCGTCAGCTCCTGCGTTGACTCGCATGGCTCTGCTGTTGGCATGCCGCAGCTTTGCGGTGACTGGATCGGCAACCAGGTCTTCTGGCTGGTGATCACTCTGGTGGTGATTTTCCTTGTCCTGTCGCGCATCGCCCTGCCGCGCATCGCGTCGGTTCTGGCGGAACGTCAGGGGACGATCACCAATGATATCGCCGCTGCCGAAGATCTGAAGCGCAAGGCTGAAGAAGCCGAAGCCGCTTATGAAAAAGCACTGGCAGATGCACGTGCCGAAGCGCAGAACATCGCGCAGGCCACACGTGACGAAATCAAGGCCGAGCTCGACGTGGCCCTGGAAAAAGCTGACGCGGAAATCGCCGCCAAAGCTGCTGAGTCGGAAAAGGCAATCGCCGATATCCGTGCCTCGGCTCTGGAAAATGTCGAAACCGTCGCCAAAGACACAGCCGAAGCCATTGTGGCCGCGCTGGGTGGCAAAGCTGACGGTGCCAAGGTTGCCGCTGCTGTGGCCGAACGGATGAAAGGATAAGACATGAAAAAGCTGATCCTTCCCGCCGTTTTCGCCCTGAGCGCCACCCCGGCTCTCGCCGCTTCCGGCCCGTTTTGGTCGCTGGGCAATACCGACTTTGTCGTGCTGCTGGGCTTCCTGCTGTTCCTGGGTGTTCTGGCCTATTTCAAAGTGCCCGGAATGCTGGGCGGCATGCTGGACAAGCGCGCCGAAGGCATCCGCGACGAGCTGGACGAAGCACGCAAACTGCGTGAAGAAGCCCAGACCCTGCTGGCCAGCTACGAGCGCAAGTCGCGCGAAGTTGCTGAGCAGGCAGAGCGCATCGTCGCTCATGCCAAGCAAGAGGCCGAACTGGCCGCTGAGCAGGCCAAAGAAGACATGAAGGCTTCGGTCGCCCGCCGTTTGGCAGCTGCTGAATCTCAGATTGCTTCTGCCGAAGCCAGCGCCGTCAAAGAGGTGCGCGATAGCGCAGCCCGCGTCGCCGTACTGGCCGCGCAAGATGTTGTGGCCGGCGAAATGACCGCCGCCTCCGCGAGCACCTTGATTGATGATGCAATCGCTGAGGTTGGTGCCAAGCTGCACTAAGCCGCTTTAAACACGCTACAAAATGGCCTGGCCCTTTTGGTGCCGGGCCTTTTTTATGGCCGCCCCCGCGGGCCTGAGGTTTCTTTGGGCCTCAAATATCCCGGGGTGAATTGCCGCCTCGCGGCAAGAGGGGCAGCGCCCCTTCCGCCCCCTTACCAGCAAAGCCAGGGTTGTGGACTGACAGACACTCTGACTTGGCGAAAAATCTCACCTGTCTTTTCTTGACGCAGCCCCACATATAGGATCAAAGCAGCGTTCTACAGGCATATCTGGACCAATCCCAAGCAAAGAGGCGCAGCGTGGCACATACGATCGTTGTCGGAAACGAAAAGGGCGGAGCGGGGAAATCCACTGTCTCCATGCATGTGGCCACGGCCCTGTCGCGCATGGGGCACCGCGTTGGCGCGTTGGATCTTGACCTGCGCCAAAAGACCATGGCGCGCTACCTCGAAAACCGCCGCAAATATCTGGATGCTCAGGGCCTTGATCTGCCCACACCGATCTATGTCGATCTCCCGGCGACCGAGGCGCAAAACGCGGCTGACGGCGAAAAGGCCTATGATACCCGCCTCAGCCAAGCGGTTGCTGAGTTGGAAACGCAATCGGATTTCATCGTGATCGATTGCCCCGGATCGCATACTCGGCTGGCGCAAGTCGCCCATTCTCTGGCGGATACCTTGATCACACCGCTCAATGACAGCTTCGTCGATTTTGACCTGCTGGCCAAGATCGACAGTGACGGGGAAAAGATCCTCGGCCCCTCGGTCTATTCTGAAATGGTCTGGTCGGCGCGACAATTGCGGGCGCAGGCTGGTTTGCAGCCGATTGACTGGATCGTGCTGCGTAACCGGCTTGGGGCCCAGCAGATGGTCAACAAGAAAAAGATGGAAAGCGCCGTGACACGGTTGGCCAAAAGGATCGGGTTCCGCGTGGCTCCGGGCTTTAACGAGCGGGTGATCTTTCGAGAATTGTTCCCGCGCGGCCTGACATTGCTTGATCTGCGCGATATTGGCGTCAAGCAGCTCAACATCTCGAATATCGCCGCGCGTCAGGAGCTTCGAGACCTGATCAAAGCGCTGAACCTGCCCGGGGTCACTGTCGATTTTTGATCGCTACGCCCCAACGCGTTCGCCAAATTAAAAAGGGCCGGGGATCAACCCGGCCCGTTTTCGTTACTCCGCAGGGACAGCCTGCACCGGACTTTGGCCAAAGTGCTGACGACCCAGGCGCAACACCAGAGCAATCGCGATGATCTGCGCGATGATGGCCAGACCCGTGACGCTCCAATAGGCGATGCCGAATTTGGCGATCAGGCCAGAGGCGACGAGCCCTTTGTTCACAAAGAAATGGATCATCACCGACAGGGCAACCGCTGGGCAGACCAAGGCGTAGGACCCCGGAGACGTTTTGGTTCCGGTGACAAAGTCGTCGAAATAGCCCTGCGCCTTCAACACAACCCAGCCCAGCCCGAGAAAGGCCAATTGGATCGCCAGCAGGCGGGTCAGAAAGATCATGGTTTCCCCGTCACTGCCATGCACATTCAATGTGGTGTGCAACCCATGGTTCTGACGCAGGAACATGATGCCCAACACGGTCACAATCGGCACGATGATCATCAATGTCGGCCCGGCTTCGCGCGCTGTGCCATGTTGCAACATCGAGGAAACCGCCGAGGACGCAGCAAGAACCGTGTAGAGAATTGCGGTGACGCCAAGGATGGTCGACAGCACCAGGGACAGGCCAACGGTGGCGGGATTCGTGCTCATCGCGGCGGGCGCGGCGAAACCGACAGCCACCATGGAAACGGCAAACGCCGGCAAAAGCTGGGCAAAGCTGTTATGCGCCGTGACATCAAACACGCCACCCTTGCTCAGAACCCGCCCTAGAAAGCGTCCGATCAACCGTGCGGCCAGCACGCCAATTGCGGCAAAGGCGATCATCGCGAGGGGAAAGAGGTATTCGACCACGCTCCACAGGCCCGGCACAAAGACCAGCCCGACAATGAACATGGCGTTCACGGTCATGGCCAGAGCCAAGGGCATGGCCAGCAGCGTGGATTCGGCATTGGACTGCACGAGCTTTTGATAGGCATCGGTCTGTTTGAACCGCCCCAATGCGGACAGGTTCCAAAGCAGCAGGCGCACATTCTGAAAGGCAAAGAAGGCGATCCCGATCCAAGCCGTGACGATGGCCGCCTGCATCCATGGGCTGCCCGAGGAAAAGGCAGCCATGATGTCTTCGAAAATCGGCACCGGGCGGCCCTTATGCGGGACCCAGAACATCAGGAACATGAAAAAAGAAACTGTCACCCCGCCTGCGCCAAGCGAAGCCAGAAAGTAGAGCGGAGAGTAGCTGTCCGCTGGTTTTGTGTGCGTGGCCATGAGGGCCTCCATTAACATTCTGAATATGGAATGTAATATATATTCCAAAATCGGAATGTAAATATGTAATTTCTGGAATATGTTTTTTACCCGGTCGTCTCTTCTGGGTCGTTAACCAGAAAGTAACCAAGGTTGCTTATCGATGAATCATGCGTAGATGGTTGCCTTTCCTCATTCTTTTACTCGGGGCCTGTGATGCGGCAGGCCCCGGGTTTCGCGGCATTCCCGGGATTGAGCGCGAATATGACGGGTCCAGTTTCACGCTCCGGCGCAATGGCGATGTTGTTGAGGCGATTCGCACCTCGCCGGAATGGCTCCCCAGATTTCCCGACGTGTCTGCCAAAGCGGCACATCTGGCTCATATGGAAACCGGCTGCGATCCGGTTTGGGTCGATGGTGATGAATCCATGATGCGCGTTGGGCTGAAATGCGAGGGGCGCAAGGCCCCCAAACGCCCCCGTAAAAGGCGCACAATCTTTTGCGAAATCGGCGATCTGTGGCAAAGCGGGGAAAGCATCTCGGGCTACATGACCTGTGGATAACCCTATGCCGACCCCGCAATATCTTGTGGAGAAGTGGCAGCAAACCGCCAAATAGACGTATATTTCGTTGACTCACAGGGGCTCGCCCGCCCAATCTGACTGCCAACAGTGGAATCAGGGCAGGCCTTTTGCGATTCAACAAACTCAGACTGACGGGCTTCAAAAGCTTTGTGGACCCAACCGATCTTGTCATCGCCGATGGCCTGACCGGTGTTGTGGGCCCAAATGGCTGTGGCAAGTCCAACCTGCTTGAGGCGTTGCGCTGGGTCATGGGCGAAACTCGCGCCAAAGCCATGCGTGGCGGCGGGATGGAGGATGTGATCTTTGCCGGGGCCGCAACCCGCCCGGCGCGCAACTTTGCCGAAGTGCTGCTGACCATCGACAATAGCGAACGCCTCGCCCCGGCGGGGTTCAATGACAGCGACATGCTGGAAATCACCCGTCGCATCACCCGCGATGTGGGCAGCGCCTACAAGGTGAACTCAAAAGACACGCGCGCCCGCGATGTTCAGATGTTGTTCGCCGATGCCTCGACCGGGGCGCACAGCCCGGCTTTGGTCCGGCAGGGGCAGATTTCCGAGTTGATCAACGCCAAGCCCAAGAACCGCCGCAAGGTTCTTGAAGACGCGGCTGGGATTGGTGGGCTCTACCAGCGACGTCACGAGGCCGAGCTAAAGCTCAAGAATGCCGAGGCCAATCTGCTGCGCGTCGATGATGTGGTGGAACAACTGGCCGGGCAATTGGGGCAACTGGCCCGTCAGGCCCGTCAGGCCGCACGCTACCGCGCCATTGGCGAAGAGCTGCGCCAGTCCGAAGGCATGTTGCTCTATCGCCGTTGGCGCGAGGCCGAAGAGGCACGCCTGGTCGCGCAGGATCAGTTGCGCGAAATGATCCAGCACGCGGCGCAGGCGGAAAAGATCGTGCGCGCGGCGGCGGCTTTGCGGGTCGAAAGCGAAGACGCCCTGCCCCCCCTGCGCGAGGAAGAGGCCATCGCCGCCGCGATCCTGCAACGCCTTGTTGTGCAGCGTGACGCCCTGTCGGATCAGGAAAAACGCGCGGTGGAAACCATCGCAACGCTGAAACGTAGGATCGAACAGCTTGATCGCGACATGGAGCGCGAAGCCGGTCTCAACCACGATGCGGGCGAAACGATCAAACAGCTGGAATGGGAGGCCCGCGAGCTTGAGAAAGCCGCTGAAGGTCACGAAGATCGGCTGGAGGAGGCCTCGGATGCGGCCTCTGAGGCGGCCAGCATCTTGCATGAGCGCGAGGCAGACCTGTCACAGCGCACCGAAGATGTGGCGCGTCTTGCCGCCCGCCACCAATCGGCGCAGCGCTTTGTTGCTGATAGCCGCAAAGCCATGGGTCGCGCCGAGGCCGAGGTTACCCGCGCGCGCCAAACTGTGGGGCAGGCGACCCTGACCTTGCAAGGCGCGGGCGAGGCGGCAGAGGCCGCTGAACAGGCGCAGGATGACGCGCAAGCCATGGCCGAACGCGCCGAAGAGCTGCTGGCCAATGCCGAAGAGGCCCGCACCGAAACCCAATCGCGTGAGGCGGAGGCGCGGGCAGAACGGTCCGAGGCTGAGGGCGAGATGAACGCGCTGCGGGCCGAGGTCACGGCCCTTGCCCGGCTTTTGGAACGCGACACGGCCGAGGGCGGCCAGATCCTGGATCGGTTGCAGGTCGAACAAGGTTTTGAAAAAGCGCTCGGCGCGGCCTTGGCCGATGATCTGCGCGCCCCGCAGGTCGAGGTGGATGGCCGGACCGGCTGGTCCGAATTGCCAGCCTATGCCGAAAACCAGCCGCTGCCCGAGGGCGTCACGCCTTTGTCGCGGCATGTTTCAGTGCCTGATGTTCTGGCCCGCCGTATGGATCAGATCGGTCTGGTTGGCTCGGATGATGGCCCGCGTTTGCAAGAGCATCTGAAACCCGGCCAGCGCCTTGTCACCCTCGAAGGGGATTTGTGGCGTTGGGACGGGTTTCGCGCTTGGGCCGAAGATCAGCCCTCAGCCGCCGCGCTGCGTTTGGAGCAGCTCAACCGGCTTGAGGCATTGAAACAGGAAATGGCCGAGGCGACGGCGCATCTGGACGGCACCCGCGCCGCCCATGAGGCCTTGCAGGCGCGTTTGGCCGAACTCACCGCCGCCGACAAATCCGCGCGCGAGGCGCGGCGTCAGGCCGACCAGCAACTCACCGCCGCCAATCGTGCCTATAACCGCGCCGAAGCGGACCGTGACATGGCCGAAAGCAAGCTGGAAAGCGCCACACTCTCCGTGCGCCGCTATGAGGAAGAGATCGCCACCGCGCAGGAACAGCTGACCGAGGCCGAGCGCGGATTGTCCGAGCTTGATGACCTCGACGAGGCGCGCGGTCAGGTTGAAGACATCAAAATGACCGTCGAAGCGGCGCGTATGACCATGATGGCCAAACGCTCTGCCCATGATGAGCTACGCCGCGAAGGCGAAGCACGGGTTGGCCGCCGTCAACAGGTGACCAAGGAACTCTCGGGCTGGCGTCACCGTCTCGATACTGCTGAAAAGCGTGCGGGCGAGCTGGCAGATCGCAAAGAGGCCAGCCTTGAAGAGCTGGAAGAGGCGATCACCGTCCCTGATGAGCTTGCGGAAAAGCGCGATGAGCTGTCGGGCGGAATCGAAGAGGCTGAGGCGCGCAAGGCCGAGGCCACAGATGCGCTCAGCGTCGCCGAAAGCGCGCTGCGCAACGCCATTGCCGAAGAGCGTGACGCAGAACGTCTGGCCAGCGAAGCCCGCGAAACCCGCGCCCGTGCCGAGGCCCGCGCCGAAGCCGCGCAGGAAACCGTTTCGGCCGCTGCCGAGCGCATCGCCGAAGACCTCGATTGTGGCCCTGAACAACTGCTGGAACAGCTTGGCACATTGCCCGAAGACATGCCTGCCTCCGAGCAGATCGAACAGGATGTCGGGCGCCTGAAACGCCAGCGCGACGCCCTGGGGGCCGTGAACCTGCGCGCCGAAGAGGATGCCAAAGAGGTCCAGACCGAGCATGACGAATTGGTTCAGGAGAAGGCTGACCTTGAGGAAGCCATCCGCACCCTGCGCACCGGTATTGCCAGCCTCAACAAAGAGGGGCGCGAACGTCTGTTGACGGCCTTTGAGCAGGTCAATGCCAACTTCTCCATGCTTTTCACCCATCTCTTTGGCGGCGGCGAGGCCAATCTGGTCATGGTCGAAAGCGATGATCCGCTTGAGGCTGGTCTGGAAATCATGTGCCAACCGCCGGGCAAAAAGCTCTCGACTCTCAGCCTGTTGTCAGGCGGCGAACAGACCCTCACGGCGCTGGCGTTGATCTTTGGCGTTTTCCTCGCCAACCCGGCCCCGATCTGTGTGCTCGACGAGGTCGACGCTCCGCTGGATGACGCCAATGTGACGCGTATGTGTGACATGCTGGACGAGATGTGCCGCCGCACCGATACGCGCTTTTTGATCATCACCCACCATGCTGTGACCATGGCCCGTATGGACCGGCTGTTTGGGGTGACCATGCAGGAACAGGGTGTCAGCCAATTGGTCTCGGTCGATCTGAAAAAAGCAGAAAAACTGGTCGCATAATCGTGACGAAGCCGTTGGCTCCGGTTAGGGTATCCTGACATTCGGAGGTGCCCATGCGCGTGACCCTGACATTTCTGATGCTATTGGCCGCCCCGGTCTGGGCGCAAAGCTTTGTCCTCAAAAGCGGAGATGCCGCCTTTGAATATGCCGAGCTGGATCAACGGCTGCGCGGTCAGGTTTTGACATTCTTTGATGATGGCCAGTCGAAATATTATGAGGACGGGCGGTATAGCTATACCTATGCCAATGATGGCGGCACGGCCTACGGCTATTGGGATATCAACCCGGCAGGCGCGGTCTGTATCCAGTTTCTCAACGAACAAACCCGCTGCGATATGTATGTCAAAAATGGCGACCGGATGATCCTGATCACCGAAGAAGGCCACCGCTTTCCCGTGCGCCCCTAGGCTGCCTTGATGAAGCTTTTCCTGCTGACCACTTTGACCATGGTGGCCTTTGCCGCCAATTCCCTTTTGACCCGCGCCGGGGTGTTCGGGGCCGGGTTGGATACCGAAAGCTTTGCCATGCTGCGGCTCATGTCAGGGGCTTTTGCACTGATGGCGCTGTGCCGGTTAAACGGCATCCGCATTCAGGGCTTTGGCTGGAAACGGGTGGTCAGCGTCTTTGGCCTCGCGCTCTATATTATTGGCTTCACCGATGCCTATCTGGTCATGGATGCCGGGATTGGCGCGTTGTTGCTCTTTGGCACGGTGCAGGTGACCATGTTTCTCGGCGCGGTTCTGGCACGCGAAACCCTGCCACCGCTCAGGATTGTTGGCTCGGCCCTGGCCTTTGGTGGCTTGGTCTATCTCGTCTGGCCCTGGCAGGATATTTCCCGCTACCCGATTGGCGTTTTGATGATGATCGCGGCGGGCATTGGTTGGGGCATCTATTCGCTCGCCGGTCGCGGCAGCGCTGCGCCTCTGGCTGACACCGCCGCCAATTTCCTTTTGGCCTGCTTGGTTGTCCCGCTGGTGTTCTGGGCCATGGGGGCCGACATGCCCATGCTGGCCGCGCGTGCCGAGAACTGGGCTGGCATTGGCTATGCGGTGGCCAGTGGCGCGGTGGCCTCGGGTCTTGGCTATGCGCTGTGGTTCCACGTCCTGCCCCAGCTTCAGGCGAGCATCGCCGCCGTTGCCCAGCTCACCGTGCCGCCCATCGCCATGGCGGGCGGGATGCTGTTTCTGGGCGAAGCGCTGACCTTGAAGTTCACCATCGCCTCGGTTGTCATTCTGGGCGGCGTCGCCCTGTCTGTCTTGGGTCCGCGCTACTTGGTCAAAAGCTCCAACGCATCATAAGCGATCGTTTCAGACCAGGGGATATGGCGCAGGCTATCGGGTTTCAGATGCAACCCCTGCACCTCGTCCCGCGAAAAGAACCGCCGCTTGGTCACCACCCCTTCGGGATCGGTCCACGCCGGTGGCAAGGCGCTGGTCAATTGGCAGCGAAAGAAGATCTCGACCTGATGGAACCCATCCGCCGGATTGTGGAATTCATTGACCAGACAAGGCGCACCGACCGTCACCGACAGCCCGCATTCCTCCATGATCTCGCGCGCCAGATTATCCGGCAAGGATTGCCCTTTCTCGACACCGCCCCCCGGCGCGCACCACAGATCCGACACCCCACCAGGCCAAGCATTGACTAAAAGCAGACGGTCGTCCTGCAACAGGACGCCACGTACGGCCAGCCGAATGGGGCGATTGGTCATGTGCTCTCCTTTTGCCCCTTTCCTACGGGGGCCGGGGTGCTTATTTCAAGCGCCATGAAAAATGTGCTGACATATGTGTTTCTGGTTTTAACCTGCCTCGCGGCCCCGGCGCGCGCGGATTGCGTCGTCATGCTGCACGGGCTGGCGCGCACCGGCAATTCCTTTCTGGTCCTTGAGCGCGTGTTGCAAACCCGTGGCTACGAGGTGGTCGTCGCTGATTACCCCTCGACCGAGGCCCCGATTGAGCAATTGGTCAAGGTGATCCCAGAGGCCATCGGGCAGTGCCACGCGCCCGCAGTGCATTTCGTCACCCATTCCATGGGCGGCATCCTTTTGCGCTATTGGACCGAGCATAACACTGCCCTTGGCATCAGCCGTGTCGTCATGCTCGCTCCGCCCAATCAGGGCAGCGAGATTGTCGATGAATTGGGCGATCTGGCCCCGTTTGAATGGATTAACGGACCGGCAGGCCTGCAATTGCGCACCGGGGATGAGGGGATCACCTCGACCCTCGGTCCTGTTCAATTTGAACTGGGCGTGATTGCCGGGTCCGACACCATGAACCCCGCCTTTTCCGCCATTCTGCCGGGCGTGGATGATGGCAAGGTCACGGTTGCCTCAACAATCGTTGAGGGCATGAAGGCGCATCTGACCCTGCCGGTCACTCACACATTCATTATGCAAGATCCCATGGCCATGGCGCAGGTCGATCTGTTCCTGCGCGAAGGCCGTTTTGACCCGGATCTGGATTGGACCCAAGAGGTGGACATGCATTTCTTTGGCTGTCTGGCTGGGATATGCCCGGCCAAGAAAGACGAGACACCCGATGAGCCTTGAGATCACGCTGAGCGGCGCGCGCTTTTTACGCCCCGATGGTTGGGATGACGCGCCCTTGCCCCTGGCGGGCGGGCAGTTTGTTGACGCACCTGCCGGGCGGGCGATTGACCTCAGTGGGTTTGACGTTCTGCCCGGTATCATTGATGTGCATGGCGACGGGTTCGAACGCCACATGGCCCCGCGTCGGGGGGCCTTGCGCGAACGCGATGCGGGCATGGTTGCCGTCGCGGCGGAACTGGCGGCCAATGGCATCACCACGGCGGTTCTGGCACAATTCTGGAGCTGGGAGGGCGGGTTGCGCGGCCCGGAATTTGCCCGCGAAGTCTTTGACTCTGTGCGCCTGATGCAGGACAGCGTGCCGATTGACCTACGCCTGCAAATGCGGCTTGAGACCCATATGTTGGATGATCTCGACGCGGCCGAGGCGTTGATTGCGGAACATGGCATCCGCTATGTGGTCTTTAACGATCACCTCCCCCATGCGCGTCTGGCCGAGGGGCGCAAGCCGCCGCGCCTGACTGGCCAAGCCCTCAAGAGCAAGCGTAACCCCGAGGACTATTTCAAATTCCTGCTGGATCTGCACGCACGCGGCCCCGAGGTTGGCCCGGCGATGGACGCTTTGACCTCGCGGTTGGCCGCGCAAGGCGTGACCATGGGCAGTCATGATGATCACAGTGCCGAGGATCGCGCGCTTTGGCGCGCGCGCGGTGCGCAGGTCTCGGAATTCCCCGAGACCCTAGAGGCCGCCCAAGCGGCCCGCGAGGCCGGGGATTTCATCGTGCTGGGCGCGCCCAATGTGGTGCGCGGGGCAAGCCATGCGGGCAATGTTTCGGCGCAGGATCTGATCGGGGCAGGGCTGTGTGATGCTCTGGCGTCGGACTACCACTATCCCTCACCCGCCCGCGCCGCCTGGCGCTGTGTCGAGCTGGGCCTTCTGGACGAAGCCGACGCCTGGCATCTGGTTTCTGCCGGGCCAGCACAGCTTTTGGGCTTGCAGGATCGCGGTCGGCTTGCGCCCGGTTGCCGTGCAGATCTGGTGGTAATGGAGCCACAAACCCGCCGGATCGTGGCGACTCTGGCGGGCGGTCGCGTGGCCTGGATGAGTGGAGACGTGGCGCAACGTTTTGTCTAAGCGCACCCAAAATCCATTAATGGATTTTACAAATTCCGTCGACGGAATTTGTTGCGCCTCCCTAGCCCGAAACGATCCGGTTCACATGGGCCATTTTTCGGCCCGGTTTCACATCCGCCTTGCCATAGAGGTGCAGTGCGCAGGCAGGGTCTGCCATCAGCTCGGGCAGGCGGTCCAAGTCGTCACCAATCAGGTTTTCCATCACCACATCCGAATGCCGGTTACCATCGCCCAAAGGCCAGCCTGCGACCGCGCGGATATGCTGCTCGAACTGACAACAGATGCAGCCATTCTGTGTCCAATGGCCGGAATTATGCACACGCGGCGCGATTTCATTGATCACCAGCCCCTGCGGCGTGACAAAGAATTCGACCCCCAACACCCCGACATAATCCAGCGCATTCAGAATGCGTCCGGCCATCAGCACGGCATCGGTTAGCAGTCGCGCCGGCACTTTCGCCGGCACAGTGGTGGTGTGCAAAATACCGTCGCGATGCACGTTTTCACCCGGATCAAATGCCGAAACCTGACCATCTGCCGAGCGCGCGGCAATCACCGAAATTTCGCAGCTGAAATTCACAAACCCCTCAAGAACCGCCGGGGCCCCCTGCATATCCGCCAGCGCCTGTGCTGCATCCTCGGCGGATTTCAGGCGCGACTGGCCCTTGCCGTCATAGCCAAAACGCCGGGTTTTCATGATCGAGGGCGTGCCGATTTCCGCCACCGCCGCCGTCATATCGGCCTCGGATTCGACATTGGCAAAGGGGGCCGTGGACAGGCCCAGCTCGGCCAGGAATGTCTTTTCGGTCAGGCGATCCTGACTGATGCGCAGCGCTTCGCGATTGGGGTGGATCGGGCGCAGCGATTCCAACAGATCCAGCGCCGAGGTCGGGATGTTCTCGAACTCATAGGTGATCACATCCACAGTTTCCGCAAAGGCGCGCAGAGCGTCTGCATCCTCATAGGAGGCGGTGGTCACCTTGGCCGCCACATCGGCAGCGGGTGGGTTGGCGCTGGGCTCAAAGATATGGGTCTTGAAGCCAAGGCGCGAGGCCGCGACCGACAACATCCGGCCAAGCTGGCCTCCTCCGAGGATACCAATGGTGGATCCGGGGGCGAGTGGCGTGGTCATGGCGGGCCTCCTGTTGGGATGAGGCTAGATGCCGCGAAAGAGGATCCCGATGCAAGAGGGGCAAAGGGGGCAATCTCTACGATTTGCCCCGTTTTTTGTACCTTTTGCCCTCAGATCAGGTCGCGGTCAGGTTCATCCGCGATCGAAGCTGACAAATCATTGCGCCATTTGTCCAGCCGCGCCGCCAGGTCTGCATCCTGCAGCGCCAGAATACCCGCTGCCATCAACCCGCCATTCTTGGCCCCAGCGGCCCCGATGGCCATGGTCGCCACAGGAAAACCACGCGGCATTTGCAGGATGGAATAAAGGCTATCGACACCGGACAAGGCGCGGGTCTGCACCGGAATGCCAATCACCGGCACGCGGGTTTTTGACGCCATCATGCCGGGCAAATGCGCGGCACCACCCGCGCCCGCAATGATCACCTGCAAACCACGATCAACAGCCGTCTTGCCATAGTCCCACAACCGATCCGGGGTACGGTGGGCCGATACGATCTTGACTTCATGCGCGACACCCAGCTCTTCCAAAACATCGGCGGCTTCTTTCATGGTGGGCCAATCGGATTGGCTGCCCATGATGATCCCAACTTTGACGGCAGTGTTAGCGGCTTTGCTCATATCGATCCCCTGCGATGAAGAAGCGCGCACTATAGGCAGCCTGACCCATAGAGCAATGCGCCCGGTTCAGCGCAGATGATCCTGTGCCAGTTTTGCCATGAGAATATCGTCATACCACTGTCCGCCCAGGTTCACCGCCTCGCGCGCCACCCCTTCGCGGCGAAACCCGCAGGCCTCATAGCAGCGAATGGCGCGGGTGTTGATCTCAAGACAGCGCAAGGCAACGCGGTGCAGGCCCAGCGTCCTGAACGCATGGTCCAGTATCAGCGCCACCGCCTGCCGTCCGATCCCCTGACCCAGCCGCGCCGGATCAGCCAGGCCAATGGCCAAAGAGGCGCTGCCGTTAAACGTATCAAACCCATGCAGGCGCGCATCGCCGACAACCTGATCATCGACATCAATGATCCAGGCCGGATCATGATTGCTGATCCGCGTCACCCAATCCATCGCCACTTCGCGGGACCAGGGTTTCAGCTTGGCGGGATCAATGCCGTACATACGCGCAATGGTCGGATCCTGCCCCAGGGCAAACCGCGCCTCTGCATCGCCAGCCCGGGGCGGGCGCAGGGTGACCGTTTCACCACGCAAAACACGCCCGTCAGTCTCCTCCTCCCCGACCAATCGCATGTCAGGCGATGATATCCGGCAGCAGGCGATCCTCGATCAGGGCGATCTTGTCCTTGAGTTGCAGTTTCTTCTTTTTCAGGCGCTGCAGGGTCAGCTGGTCAAAGGTCCCCGTGTTTTGCAAGGCGCGAATCGCATCGTCCAGGTCGCTATGCTCCTGCTTGAAAACCTCCAACTCGACGCGCAACACGTCATCGGTTTTCATGGACAGGTCTGTAGGCGCGTTCATGGTGGAACCCCCTGAAATACAACTGGCTTATAGGATAGCGGATTAATCGCGAATCCGCAAAGCCCTTGCACTAAAGCAAAGAGGTTCCCATATTCATAAAACGCGCCGGTCGCCAGGATGGGGCCGCCGCATGTGACGGTCGCTTTGCAAAAGGACGTGTCGATGACCAAACTGACCTTGGGGTCCTATCCCCATATGCTCGGCTTCGAGCAACTGGAGCGTCTGCTGGAGCGGACCGCAAAAACCAGTGAGGGCTATCCGCCTTTCAATATCGAACAAACTGCAGATTACGCGTATCGGATCACGCTTGCCGTGGCCGGTTTCGCTGAGGATGACCTGTCGATCACCGTCGAAGACCGCCAATTGGTGGTGCGCGGTCGGCAAAAGGACGATGGCAGCGAACGGGTGTTCCTGCATCGCGGCATCGCTTCGCGCCAGTTCCAGCGCTCTTTCGTGCTGGCCGATGGGGTCGAAGTGGGCGAGGCCAAGATGGAAAATGGCCTGCTGCATGTGGATCTAAAGATTAACCGCCCGGAAACGGTGGTTCAGACGATCCAAATCAAGAAAGGATGAGGCATGTTTGAAAAGTATGACTTTGACAAATCCGCCGAAGAAAAGCTGGTCTATGTCCGCCCGGTCAAAGGCAAGGATCTGCCAGATGACGTGCGCGCCCAAGTAGGCCGCCGCGCGACACTTTACGCGGTGCACAATGCCGAGGGCGAACGTCTCGCACTGGTCAAGGACCGCGCCTTGGCCTTTGTTCTGGCCCGCCAGAATGATCTGGCTCCGGTGACTGTTCACTAACTCTGGTTGATTGTGTTTGAATGGTCGTTTGACGTGAGTATCGTCAATCTAGCAATGGCGATCCTGGCCGTTCTGGTGGTCGGGGTCGCAGTGGTGGATCGGCTTTGGCGATGGGCTAAGGCCAAGCAAAACAGGTCGGAAATAGCCGGCTGGCAAGCCGAGCTTTTGCGCCACAAAGACGCGCCCGATTTCTTTCAATATGTTGCGGCCTATCTGGCCAAGGTTGATCCGCAAGGGTGCGCACCAGAATTCGCTCCGCTTCTGCGTCAATGCCGCGGCGTTGTGACCGTCGACGTTGCTTTTAACGGCGAGGGGTTGGATTGGCTCCTGTTTCACGGCTCTCCTGCCGAGATTGAAGAGGCCGCCGAGGTGGTGGCAGAGCTGGGGTTGGACCCGCTGGTGCCAATCTTTCGCGAAGTTTTGCCCTGGTTTGGCTGGAGTGAGGCCAACCCTCAGGCATCCGATTTTGACCACCCGGATCGGCAGGAATACATGGCCCGGCTGAGCGCGCTTCAACAGCGTTTTGCCGCGCTGGGCGGGGCGGATCTGGTCAGTGCGACGTTGAACGACGCGATGCGCGACAGGTTGCCCGACATACTGTCCTATCGCCCGTGACCCAAGGCGATGGCCTGGGGATTTCCGTTAAGATCTTGTTAAGTAGTTGACAGCTGTCAACTTTTTCCGACGGCAGCCGAAAACCACCCCTTCGCGCCAAGCGCAACCAAAATCCATCGATGGATTTTGCAAATTCCGTACACGGAATTTGGGCGCGCGTGACAGAAGAAAAGGCCGGGGAAATCCCCGGCCTTTTCTTTTTGATGTGCGAGATGCCCAGCTTATTGCGCGGCGATCAGGCCCATGCTTTCCAGCTTCAGGATCACCTGATGTGCGCAGTTGTCGACTTCGACATTCTCGGTCTCGACGCTCAGCTCAGGGTTCTGCGGCACGTCGTATGGGTCAGAAATACCGGTGAACTCTTTGATCTTGCCTTCACGCGCCAGCTTGTACAGGCCCTTGCGGTCGCGGCGTTCGCATTCCTCGATGCTGGTGGCAACGTGGACTTCGACAAAGGCACCGAATTGTTCGATGTCCTCGCGCACCGCGCGGCGGGTGGTGGCATAAGGGGCGATGGGCGCGCAGATGGCGATGCCGCCATTCTTGGTGATCTCAGAGGCCACATAACCAATGCGGCGAATGTTGAGGTCACGGTGCTCTTTGCTGAAACCCAGCTCAGAGCTGAGGTTTTTACGCACAATGTCGCCATCCAGCAGAGTTACCGGGCGGCCGCCCATTTCCATCAGCTTGACCATCAGCGCGTTGGCAATCGTGGATTTGCCCGAGCCGGAGAAACCGGTGAAGAACACGGTAAAGCCCTGCTGGCTGCGCGGTGGCTTGGTGCGACGCAATTCCTTGACCACTTCGGGGAAGGAGAACCATTCGGGAATTTCCAGACCTTCGGCCAGACGGCGGCGCAGCTCGGTGCCCGAGATGTTCAGGATGGTGACGTCATCCTTGTCAGCGATCTCATCCGCGGGCTCGTACTGAGCGCGTTCCTGCACATAAACCATGTGCTTAAAGTCGACCATTTCCGCGCCGATCTCGTCCTGATGTGCGCGATAGAGGTCTTGGGCATCATAAGGACCGTAGAAATCTTCGCCCTGGCTGTTCTTGCCGGGGCCGGCATGGTCGCGGCCAACGATGAAGTGGGTGCAGCCGTGGTTGGCGCGGATCAGACCGTGCCAAACCGCCTCACGCGGGCCTGCCATGCGCATGGCCAGGTTCAGCAGCGACATGGTGGTGGTCGATGCCGGGTATTTGTCTAGCACAGCTTCATAGCAGCGCACGCGGGTAAAGTGATCAACGTCACCTGGCTTGGTCATGCCAACGATCGGGTGGATCAGCAAGTTGGCCTGCGCTTCTTTCGCGGCGCGGAAGGTCAGCTCCTGGTGGGCGCGGTGCAGCGGGTTACGTGTCTGGAACGCAACCACTTTGCGCCAGCCCAGCTTGCGGAAATAGGCGCGCAGTTCGTTCGGCGTGTCGCGGCGGGCACGGAAATCATAGTGAACCGGCTGCTGAATGCCGGTGATCGGGCCACCGAGATAGATCTTGCCCGCTGTGTTATGCAGGTAGTTCACCGCTGGGTGCGCATCGTCATCGGCACCAAAGACTTTTTCCGCTTCAACCGATTTGTTCGGCTCCCAACGGTCGGTCACGGTCATGGTGGCGAGGATCACGCCCTCTTGGTCGCGCAGGGCGATGTCCTGACCAATTTCGATGGAGCCTGCAAATTCTTCGGATACGTCCAGAGTGATCGGCATTGGCCACAGGGTGCCATCGGCCAGGCGCATGTTTTCCACAACGCCGTTGTAATCCTCTTCCGACAGGAAGCCTTTGAGCGGGTTGAAGCCGCCATTCATCAGCAGTTCCAGATCGCAGATCTGGCGCGGGGTCAGATCGTGGCTGGTCAAATCAGCCGCTTCGACCTTCAGCTTCTGAGCGCTGTCATAAGAGACATAAAGCTCGGGGATGGGTGCAAGATTGTTTTGCATGATTTTGGTCCTGTGTTTGAACGGCTCTAGGCCGCTGGTCGTCCCGGTGAGTTCCGCGTGCAGAGCGTCATATTCTGCGAATTTGCGGGCCAAGAAATTGTCTCTGAGTCGGATCTGTTCGGCGGCGCCCTTGACGGTGATCGCATAGGCAAAGCGCTGGCGTTTGTCGGGGCCATCGCGGTCGCTGATCTTGATCAACCCCGCCTCGGCCGCCAGGCGCAATTGCGCATTCAGCTTGCCAAGTGACACGCCGACAGCCGCCGCCGTTGCACGTTGAGACGCGTCAGGCGCGGCCTCAAGCTGGCGCAGCAGGCGAAAGAGCAGATCCTCTTCCTCAGCCAATTTTTGCGTGTCGGTTGGCATATCAGACTCAAAGTGTGTTCACGCGTGAACGCATTGCACAGTTCGCAATCGCAGAAAAGCAAAAAATCAATCCCCCTGGGCCAATCGGCGGAATGCGGCAGATAGGTCACAAGAGACGCGGAGCCGACCGCGAAACAGTTTGCCCCTACGTTACGCTCGCAGCTTGGGTGTGGGCGGTTAGGGTGCGGCTATGGAATTTGACTATGTCATCGTCGGCGGCGGGTCAGCGGGCTCTGTAATGGCGTCGCGCCTGTCGGAAAACCCCAAGACCTCGGTCTGCCTGATCGAAGCCGGAGGAACAGGGCAGGGCATCCTCGTGCGTGCGCCGGCTTTGGTGGCGGCCATGGTGCCGGGGTATCTCAAGCTCAACAACTGGGCGTTCAAAACCGTCCCGCAACCGCATCTGAACGGGCGGCGCGGGTTTCAGCCGCGCGGCAAGGCCCTGGGCGGTTCTTCGGCGATCAATGCCATGCTCTATATTCGCGGCCACCCATCCGATTATGATGATTGGGCCAATCTGGGCTGTGCGGGGTGGGATTGGCAATCGGTGCTGCCCTATTTCAAAAAGGCCGAGGGCAATATGCGTGGATCCAGCGATCTGCATTCCGCTGACGGGCCGTTGCAGGTGCGCGACCAATCCGAACCACGGGCGATCACCCATGCCTATCTTGAGGCCTGCAAGCAGGCGCAACTGCCTCTCACCAAAGATTTCAACGGTGCGCAGCAAGAGGGGGCCGGGCTGTATCAGGTCACGCAGTTTCACTCAGGCCCAAAAGCCGGGGAGCGTTGTTCCGCCGCCGCCTATCTGCCGCCCGAGGTCAAAAGTCGGAGCAACCTGACGATCCTGACCCGCGCGCAGGTCTTGCGAGTCGTGACCGAGGGCAAGCGCGCGGTTGGCGTGGATGTGCGCCGCAACGGTCAGGAGCAGCGCGTGCAAGCGCGGGCTGAGGTGATCCTGAGCGCGGGGGCTTTTGGCTCACCCCAGCTCTTGATGCTGTCGGGCATCGGCCCGGCGGAGGAGCTGAGCAAGCATGGCATTCCCCCGGTCCATGTCGCGCCGCAGGTCGGGCAAAACTTGCAGGATCATCTGGATTACACCCTGTCCTATAAATCCAAACGTCCCGATACCGTCGGACTCAGCGCGCGCGGAGCCTGGCAATTGGCGCGTGCCGGTCTGCGGTGGCGCAAGGATGGGTCGGGTCTGTTTGCTTCGCCCATGGCCGAGGGCGGCGGGTTTTTCCGCACCTCTCCCGATTTGGAGCGGCCGGATATTCAGCTGCATTTCGTTGTCGGCATCGTCGATGATCACATGCGCAAGCTGCATTACGGCTTTGGTTATTCCTGCCATGTCTGCGTGCTGCGGCCCGAGAGCCGTGGGCATGTGCGCTTGCGCTCCGCCAATCCTTTGGCCGCGCCGCGCATTGACCCAAATTTCCTGTCATCAGCGGGCGATCTTGAGGCGATGACGCGCGGGGCGCGGATGATGGAGCAGATCATGCGGGCCGAGGCCCTGACCCCTTGGCGCGGTAAAAAGCTGTTTGCCCATGATGGCAGTGACGCCGCGCTTGAGGCCGATATTCGCGCCCGTGCCGACACGATCTATCATCCGGTGGGCACGTGCCGCATGGGCAATGATTCCGAAGCGGTGTGCGACCTGCAAGGGCGGGTCAACGGGGTGGGCGGGCTGCGCGTTGTGGATGCGTCCCTGATGCCCAGGCTGATCGGCGGCAATACCAATGCGCCAACCATCATGATGGCGGAAAAGATCTCGGCCGAAATGAAGGCGGATTAACCTTCAAGCCCCCAGCCGTCCGGGACAAAGCCATGCTCCAGCGCGGCGCGGGTCGCGACCTCTTCGCCGATCCAGATCCCGTCTGCAGACACCACCTGATCCATCAAGGTGGCCACCAGATAAGGGGCCTCGCCATCCTCAGGCTCGATATATTCACAGGTGTAATCGGCGCGGCTTAGCGTATCGGCCAAGGGTCGCCAATCGGCCTCGTCCGAGCTGGGCACAAAGAAATAGTCGACATCGGCAATCTCGGGCAGCCCATGTTCGGATTGCAATTCTTCATAGGTCGCAAAGGTTTCGGCCTTTTGGGCGGCAAGATCGTGGGTCATGGCGCTCTCCTTGGGCCGATATCCTGCGCTGCCTTTACCCCAGAGGCGCGCGCCTGTCACCAAAAGAAACCCTATGTTTCTTCTTGGTCCAAATACTCTGGGGGTGTGGGGGTGAAACCCCCACTCCGACGCGGGATTTATTCCTGTTCTGCCAGAAAACGCTCGGCCTCGAGCGCCGCCATGCAGCCCATGCCCGCCGATGTCACCGCCTGGCGGTATTTGTGATCGGTCAGGTCGCCAGCTGCAAAGACGCCGGGGATCGAGGTTGCGGTGCTGTCCGGTTTGGTCACCACATAGCCGCCCATATGGGTCTCCAGCACATCCTTGACCAACTCATTGGCCGGGGCGTGGCCGATAGCGACAAAGACACCGGCGCAGTCAATGACTTGTTCTTCTCCTGTTTTGGTGTGCTTGACGCGCACCCCGGTGACGCCTTTGGGATTGTCATCCCCCAGCACTTCCTGAACCTCGTGGAACCAGAGCGGTTCAATCTTTTCATTCTTGAACAGACGGTCCTGCAGGATCTTTTCCGAACGCAGCTCATCGCGGCGGTGGATCAGCGTCACCTTGGAGGCAAAGTTGGTCAGGAACAGCGCTTCTTCGACGGCGGTATTGCCGCCGCCGATCACGACAATCTCTTTGCCGCGATAGAAAAAGCCGTCGCAAGTCGCGCAGGCAGAAACGCCAAAGCCCTTGAAGGCCTCTTCGCTCTCAAGCCCCAACCATTTCGCACGCGCGCCAGTGGCGAGGATGATCGAGTCGGCGGTGTAAACCGTGCCGCTATCGCCCTGCGCCACAAAGGGGCGCTGGTCAAAATTTATCGAGGTGATGATGTCGCCGATGATCTCGGTGCCCATGGCGCGGGCGTGCTCTTCCATTTTCATCATCAGTTCAGGGCCCTGAATGTCGATGAAAGAAGGATAGTTTTCCACCTCGGTGGTGGTGGTCAACTGGCCACCCGGCTCAAGGCCTTGGACCAGAATGGGCTCGATCATGGCACGAGCCGCATAAACAGCGGCGGTATAGCCCGCAGGGCCGGAACCGACGATCAGAACTTTGGTGTGGCGGGTCTCAGACATGTGGGCTCTCCTTAAACGCTTGGCTGATATAGCGGGCGGATGGCCCGGATTAAAGAGCCTGTTCCAATGCGCAAGGTTTTGTGAGGTCAGAGAGGGAAATGTTTCGCGAAAGCGGCTTCGCCAGAGGACGAAAACCGGATCACCCGGCTGTTTTCCAAACGCTGGGCCCAGCCGAGATCGATCATCCGGCTTAGCATGGCGCGCCCGACGCTGCCCGCCAGATGCGCACGCCGCTCGCTCCAATCCAGACAGTCGCGGCAGAGCGGGGCGCGGTTCCTTTGTAACGTGTCGAGGTCGATGCCAAATTCGCTGACAAAGGCCGCGCCGGTCTGGGTCAGGGATAGGTCGGATTCGCCATGCAGGATCAACCCGCGTTGCATCAGGCTGTCATACATTTGCGTTCCCATATCGCCAGCCAAATGGTTGTAACACACCCGCGCCTTGCGCAGGGCGGCACCTTTGGGGCCGGTGCGGCTGCGCAGATGGCCGGATTTGGCGGCAATGCCCATCAGGCTTTCCAACAGATGCGCGACACCATCATTGGCGAGGGTGGAATATTTGTGCCGCCCCTGTTTGCGCGTCACCACAAGCCCGCCCTCGGACAGTTTGGCCAAATGCGCGCTGGCGGTTTGGGCTGAAATCCCGGCCTCGCCCGCAAGCTCGGTCGCTGTCAGGGCTTTACCGCTCATCAAAGCAGTGAGCATGTTTGCCCGCGCGGGATCTCCGATCAGGGCGGCAATATGGGCGATATCTGGACCTTCTTTCATAGTTCGATGCTAAGCGAAGCATTTGCGTCCATCAAGCCTCTATGCTGCCCGAGACAAAACAGGAGATTGTCATGCTGACATGCGTCATTCGTTATCAAATCGACCCGACCAAACGGGCACAATTTGTGCAATATGCGCAAAACTGGGGGCAGGCCATCCCGCGCTGTGGCGCGGATTTGATCGGCTATTATGCCCCGCAAGAGGGGTCCACCACGCTGGCCTATGGGATCTACAATGTTAAGAATCTGGCAGAATACGAGGCCTACCGACAGCGCCTGGCCCAAGACCCGTTGGGACGAGAAAACTATGAGTTTGCCCAGAAAGAAAGGTTTCTTTTACGCGAAGATCGGACATGGTTGCGGCATGTGTCGGGGCCCCATGGTCCGACAAAAACAGGAGGTGCCACGTGATTGCCGTCATTTTCGAGGTCGAGATCGCAAAGGGGCAAAAGCAGCACTATCTGGATGCCGCCGCACTGTTGAAGCCTGAATTGGAGCAGGTGGAGGGGTTCCTTTCGGTGGAACGCTTCCAGAGCCTGACCAACCCGGACAAATTGCTGTCCCTCTCTTTCTTTCGCGACGAAGAGGCGGTGTTGGCCTGGCGCAATCTGGCGGAGCATCGCCAGGCACAGGCCGACGGGCGTGCCGGGATCTTTGCCGGATATCGGTTGCGGGTCACCCAAGTCTTGCGTGATTACGGCATGACGGATCGCGATGAGGCCCCCAAGGACTGCTTGGGCGCGCATGGAGGGTGACCTCATAGGGGGACGTGGTCGGGACTTAACGACCCGGCCCCCCGAGTTTTACCAAAGAATATGCGCAAGCTTTGCCATTCTGGAATGATCTTGCGCTTTTACGAAACAATATTGCGTGGGCCTTGCAAGCTGCTATAACAATCGCGAATTGCAGGGGAAGACTATGCCAACGCACCGGCTTGATCCAATTGACCGTATGATTCTGGCCGAGTTGCAGGCAGATGGGCGCATGACCAATGTCGAATTGGCGCGTCGCGTCGGCATTTCCGCCCCGCCTTGTCTGCGCCGGGTGCGGACCTTGGAAGAGCAGGGATTCATCAAAGGTTACCACGCGGATGTGGATGCGCGCGAGCTGGGCTTTGAGGTGCAGGTCTTTGCCATGGTTGGGCTGGTCAGCCAGGCCGAAAGCGATCTACGCGCCTTTGAGGAGCGGTGCCGAGATTGGCCGCTGGTGCGGGAATGCCATATGCTGAATGGCGAGGTGGATTTCATTTTGAAATGCGCCGCACCGGACCTGTCGACCTTTCAATCTTTCCTGACCGGTGATCTGTTGACCGCGCCCAATGTGGCCAGCGTCAAGACGTCTTTGGTCATTCGCGGGGCCAAGGATGAGCCCGGCGTGCCCTTTGGCGTTCTTGAGGAACGGTTGAGTCGCAACGCATAAGGCGTGGTGGGGTAGAACCCCACCCTACGGCATTCCTGATCCGGTTTAACTGTCCAGCAGCTGTTCGATCACCTTGCGGGTGGAACGGGTTAGGCTGACCTGGCCGAAATCGTTGAGATCGGTGAGGTTGGGGAACATGGACAGGAACAGCGCGCGCATGTTCTGGCCCAGATCCTGACCGATGCTCTTGCCCGGATGGTAGGTTTCCATCTCGACCCCACCGATTTCGATCGTGGTGTGTTCGCGCACCATCAGGTGATACATCTGCACGGTGCCTGCGGGCGTGATTTCCAGGAAACGGTCGCCATCTACGTAATCCTGAACCGGAGCCAAAACACGGCCCTGACCCAGTAGATTGCGCAGCTTGTCATGGCGTACGACCATGCGGGCACCGGGGCCGACCATAAGGTCAAAGGCGGGTTTGCCAAGGCCAAAAGCGTCGCTGGTGATGCGGGTCAGGTGGGTCAGCGAACTGGTGCTGTCCTCGCGACCGGTCAGGGCACCGGGCACATAGGTGGTGGAGCCGATCCAGGTGACAGGCTCGGCACCGTTTGCGGTTTCAATATAATCGCCGGGCAGCAGATCCTCGATCGCGACAGGGCCGCGAACGGTCTGGATCAGCGTGCCTCGGGCAAAAGCACTCGCACATTCCTCAAACAGGGGCGTCGCAGGCGCCACATGTTGACGAAACGAAACTGTGAGATCGGGCAAAAGCGCCGCTGCCTCGTATTTGCGCATGAGAGAGGGTGCGCGGGCTGGCGTCTCCAGCGCGTCCCGTTCAGACGGGAGCGGTGCGGAGAGAGCATGTTGCATGCTGGAGGTGCCGTGACGGAGGCTGGACATGTGATCACCCTTTACTCAGGTATGTCACATTCGTGCTGGCCCCCACCAACAACGACAAATGGACGATAGCGTTTGCGTTTCGTTGAACACGAATAGGCCGCAATCGGGGATCATCGTCAAGATTAGGTCGTTTTTGAGGGGTGGAGCGCGGTCAATCCCGCGCGGATCAAAAGGATTGTCGAGAATTCATAAACGAAAATGCCACATTTCACCGGGAGGAGGGGTGAAACATGGCAAAATTTAAGAGAATCAGATTCGATTTGGCTCAGGCAGAGCGCAGATGCGCCTGAAGGGCCGCGCGACGGCGCGCAATGGAGGCCATACGGGTCGCGCCGCGTTCCCAAGGCATCTGGGTGTTGGTTTCGCGGGCGGTGGCTACGATGGACTTGATGAAGCGCGCTTTGCCGGTGGCGGGGGATTTGGTCGCGGTTTTCATGGGCCTGTATCCTGGTCTGTGTCTGCTCAATCTGGCGTTATGCCTTTGTTAAGCATGTTTTCCCCCGGAAATGGGGCAAACTTGTGACCTTGATGGGATAATACGGCGACGATTTGTGGATTGTTTCGTGTTCGCGATCAAAGCCGAATGGCCGAGATCAAACGCCCATAATCGGCCTCTTTGGCATGGGTGGTGCGGCGATAGGAAAAGAAACGATCCGGGTCGGAATAGGTGCAATGGCCGGTCCACATGGCCTGAACACCCGCAGCGCGCAGCTTGGACAGACCGTAGGAGGGCAGGTCAAACATCATGCGGTCGTTAAAGCCCGGAATGAAGAAACGGCTGTTCTCGGGATCCTGGGCCTGAAAGGTTTCGACAAATTCCGGCCCGACCTCATATGCCTTTTGGCTGATCGAGGGGCCGATTACGGCGGTGATGTTTTCGCGCTCTGCCCCGAGGTCGATCATCGCGTCAATCGTTGCCTCAAGCACCCCATCCCGCGCGCCTTTCCACCCGGCATGGGCGGCCCCGATCACCTCATTATCAGGATCGGCAAAGAGCACCGGCTGGCAATCAGCGGTGAGGATCGACAAGGCAATGCCCGGTGTGGCGGTGACCAAAGCGTCGGCCTTGGGCTTGTCCGCGCTTGGTTCGGTGACCGTGATGACATCGGGTGAATGGACCTGATGAACGGCGACGAGGTGGTCAGGTGCGATTCCCATCGCTTCGGCGACGCGGGCGCGGTTGATAGCCACCACATCGGATTGATCCGAAGAGCCGGTGCCGCAATTCAAGCCCTCGAACACGCCTGATGAGGCACCGCCGCGTCGGGTAAAGAAGCCGTGGCGCAGAGGGGCCAGTGCATCGGCGGTGATAATTTCCAAAGTCATGCATCAAATCCCGGTGGCAGCGCGGCACCTGTGGGAACAAGCGCCAGTGACTTGAATAACGAACCCATTTCTTGGGGGTGCGTCAACCTGCGATGTGCAGCGATATGCGATTCCAGTGCCGCGCCGCTCAGCGCCTTGGCGAGGCTTTGCGCACGGGTGGTGATGCCAAGGCGTTCCAACACGATCCCTTGTGGCGTCATGGCGCTGGAGGAGACTCCGGTTGCTGATTTGGCCAGGGCTTCGAAATCCACATGGGCGGTCAGGTCGGCCTGACCGGGATGGGCAAACGGATCAGCGTGCTGGTGATTTTCCAAGGCCTGAAACGTGTCGCCGTTGGAACGCCAACCGCCATAGTCAAAGATCAGCGTCGCGCCGCCATGGTCCGCAATGCGCCGCGCGATTTCACCGGCGATGGGCGCGGCAGGGGCGCAGGTTTCAACGATCTGGCCCGGCGTGGTGTCAGCAAGCCGGTGATCGAGCGCCTGGATCGGCGCGGGATCCGACAGGGCAGCGATCAGGTTGCCGTCTTGCACCGCCACCATAGTTTCGCGCCAGCCCTTGTCGTCGCGGGTGAATTGGCGGATTGGCAGGGCGTCAAAGAATTCATTGGCGATGAGGAAGAGCGGGGCTTCGGGCAAGTCGGCAATGCTGTCATGCCAGACAGGAGAGTGCCCGGCCAGCCGTTGCGCTTGTGCAGCGCGCAAGGTGGGGGAGGCCTCGACCAGATGGATCTGGGCAGCGGCGTGAAAACCCGGAACGGATCTGGTTGCGCGCAGGATGTCCGCCATGAGCGTGCCACGTCCTGGGCCAAGTTCGGCGAGCAGGATGTGCTGAGGGGCCCCTTGGTCAAGCCATGTTTGCGCAAGGCAAAGGCCCAGCATCTCGCCGAACATCTGGCTGATCTCGGGCGCGGTGGTGAAATCACCGGCCTGCCCCAGCGGGTCGCGGGTGGTGTAATAGCCGTGCTGCGGATGCAGCAGACATTGGGTCATGTAATCCGCCAGAGTGATCGGGCCGGTGGTGGCAATCTGGCGGATCAGGATGTCTTTGAGCGCGGTCATGCGGTGGCAGGGGCCGGGCGCTGGCGCAAGGCGCGCAGGATGAAATAGACCCCGATGGCGATCATGGGGATGGTCAGCGTCTGGCCCATGGTCAGCCCGAATCCGTCAATATGAAAGGCCAGCCCAAGTGGGTTGCCGGGTGACTGGAACTGCGCATCCGGCTGGCGAAAAAATTCGACGATGAAACGGGCAAGGCCGTAACCTGTCAGGAAAGTGCCCAGGATCAAACCGGGCATTTTCAGCGCCCCGCGACGGATAAGGACAAGGATGACAAGGCCAAGAAGGAGACCTTCGAGCCCGGCCTCATAGAGCTGGGACGGATGACGCGCGCAAAGCTCGCCCACCGCTTGGCCGCAATCCTGTGCGGCGGCACCGGGAAAGATCACACCCCAAGGCACTTCTGTGGCGCGGCCCCACAGCTCGGCATTGATGAAATTGGCAAGTCGGCCAAAGAGCAATCCGACCGGGGTGGCAAGGGCCAGCATATCGGCGGTGGGCAGTTTGGCGATTTTGTTGCGCGCACAAAAGATCCAGGCGGCAATGACAGTGCCGAGGAAGCCCCCGTGAAAGGCCATGCCTCCGGACCAGATCATCGGGATCTCGTGCGGATTGGCGAGGTAATAGCCGGGTTGGTAGAACAGCACATAGCCAAGACGCCCACCAATGATCACGCCCAGAATGATCCAGGTCAGCAGGTCTTCGATCTGTTTTGGCTGCATCGGTGGTTGATCATCGCGCCAAAGCGCGGCGCGCTTGACGGTGATCACGGCCAGACGCCAGCCAATAATGATCCCGGCGATATAGGCCAGTGCGTACCAGCGCAGCGCCAGATGGAAGCCAAAGAGATCAATCGCAAAGATCTCGGGCGAGAGGGGCGGAAAGGGGATTGCTGCCAACATGCGTCCTGTTGCCTCTGGTTTCGGGGGGAAGTCAAGCTTGTGACTTGTCCTTTTGCGCCCCATATAAGGGGTAAGTGTAATGCCGGAGTGACCTATGCAAAGCCGCAACAAGGTATTTGAAGATATCGGCCAGCTGATGACCAACGCAATGGGCGTGGCACAGGGGGCGAAAACCGAAGCTGAAACCGCGATGAAATCGATGATGGATCGCTGGTTGGCGGATCGCGATTTTGTGACTCGGGAAGAGTTTGATGCGGTGCGCGCCATGGCGCAAAAAGCGCGGGAAGAGAATGAAGCACTGAAGGCGCGATTAGAGGCGTTGGAGAACGCATCCAAGTAAGGATGATGGGTGACGTTCGTCCTGCGGACCTTCCCGGGGCTCCGCCCGCTCGGCCCATGATCTCTCCACTGGAGAGATCACCGCAATTTGACATTGCGGACAGGGCCTCGGCCCCCACCCACCATCCCGCAAAGTTTGCGCAGGGAGGTGACCTCTTAGGCGAACATAAGCAGACATAGGATGCTGCCGATAATCAGCAGGCATCCCGCAACTTCTGTTCGGTTGATCTTTTCCTTGAAGAAGAACAGGCTCGAGCCGAAGCTGAACAGCATTTCCACCTGAGCCACGACTTTGACCAATGCCGCCTGTTGCAAGGTGAAGGCGGTGAACCAGCCAAAGGTCGCTGTCGCCCCGACAAAGCCAACCGCAAGGGCCGGTTTCCAAGCCGCGCGCATTTTCGCGAACTGGTCGCGTTCGCGCAGGGCGATATAGGCGAGCATGACACCTGTCTGAAAGGCGATGCCGATCAGCAAGGTTGTGGCGGCCTGGACAAAGAACACGTCAGAGGCGATGCTGCGCGCTGCGGTTTGAAACCCGATAGCGGCCAGCCCAAACAGTGTTCCCGACCCAAGGCCGATCAGGGCGGTGCGGCTACCGATGGAGACAAACACATTGCGCAACGTGATTGAGGTTTGCGCAACTGAGATCAGCATGACCCCGAGCACCGCGATGCAGATAGACACCACCGCCCCGGCAGTGAACTCGGCACCAAATAGCACGATGGCAAACAGGGCGGTCTGCATCGGCTCGGTGCGCGAATAGGCATTGCCCACCACGAAATTTCGAAATGAAAACAGATGCACCAAAAGGAAGGTCGCGGCGATTTGGGCGAGCGCTCCGACGATCAGCCAGACGGCAAAGCGTAAGGACAAGCCGGGCAGGTCAAACCCCATGGGGCCAAACAGGATGGCGCAGTAGAGCAGCGCAAAGGGCAGGCCAAAACCAAAGCGGACAAAAGTCGCCCCGGTGGTGCTGAGATGGCCTTTGAGGTGTTTTTGTAGCGTCGAGCGTAGGTTTTGCAGAAAGGCCGCGGTGACCGTGATGGGGATCCAAAGGCTCATGATCTGGTCACGCTGCGGCCTGTCTGCTTGAGGTTAGGCTTCGATCATGTCGACGCGCGTGGCGTGGCGGCCGCCTTCGAATTCGGTGTTGAGATAGGCGTCGACGATGTCCAGCGCCAGGCCTTCGCCAACAACGCGCGCGCCAATCGATAACATATTGGCGTTGTTATGGGCGCGGATCATGCCCGCTGAAAACGTGTCAGAGCAGACGCCGCAACGGATGCCCGGCACTTTGTTCGCCGCCATCATGATGCCCTGACCCGTGCCGCAAAGGATGATGCCAAGCGCGCAATCGCCCGAGGCCACCAATTCGGCGGCGGCTTGGCCGTGCTTTGGGTAGTGCGTGCTTTCATTGGTCACCGGGCCGATATCGACCGGTTCCCAACCCGCCGCTTTGATATGGGCGGCGATGGTTTGGCGCAGGTCGATGGCGGCGTGGTCGCTGGACAGGGCGATACGTTTATTGGCGGTCATGGCAGGGTCCGATTCGAGAGAGTGTCAGGTCTTGGACGGGATAATCTGCTGAGCGATGCCTGCAAAGAGCAGATAGATGGATGTGACATTCAGCCCCCAATGCGCCCAGCTTTGCGGATGGAAATCCACCCACGCCGCCCAGCCGGCAAAAAAGGTCCAGGCCAGCGCGATGGGCAGCGATAGCGCGCGCCAGCGTTCGGTGCGCACCGGGTGAATGAATTTGAGCGGCAGGAACATGGCAATCGCCAGAACGGTCACAAGGGCGAGGATAATCCAGAAATCGGGACGTAGCGCAAAGAGCACGATCACCAGCATGTTCCAGCATCCGGGGAAGCCCTGGAACGAATTATCAGCCGTCTTCATCCGGTTATCGGCGAAATACATCGCACTGGCAAAGGTGATCACGATGATCGCAAACCACCCGGTCCAGCCGGGCAAAAGGCCGGATTGAAACAGCGCAAAGGCCGGGATGAACACATAGGTCAGATAGTCGATGATCAGATCCAGCAACACGCCGTCAAAGCGCGGCGCATAAGTCTTGACCTCAAATTTGCGCGCCAGCGGGCCGTCGATGCCGTCAACGGCAAAGGCCACCACCAGCCACAAAAACATCAAAGACCATTCTTCCTGCACAGCGGCCAGCATGGCCAACATGGCAAAGACCGCTCCAGTGGCGGTGAGCAGGTGGACAAACAGGGCGCGCGTTTCAAGTGTCATTCACCTGTCATGGCCGAAAATGACGTGGGGCGCAAACAGGCAGTTTTGGTCTTGAAGCAGTTTCAAGCTCATGGCACACCCGGTGCACTCTCAGGGCGGGGTGAAATTCCCTACCGGCGGTATGCAGTTTTCTGCGAGCCCGCGAGCGGCTTGGGCAGTCCCCAAGTGTCAGCAGATCCGGTGAGAGGCCGGAGCCGACGGTGAAAGTCCGGATGGAAGAGAGCGGACAGGGCACGCCTGCAATAGGCGGCGTGCCTTTGGTCGTGATCGCCTTGGGTGGATGTGTCTGCACAAAGGAGATCATGATGACACACCCCCGATTTGCTTTTGTTAAAGCGGCGTGGCACGCAGAAATTGTTGATCAGGCTTATGCTGGGTTTTGCGAGCTGATTGACGCGGAACATGTCGATGTGTTCGACGTGCCCGGTGCGTTTGAAATGCCACTGATGGCGCGGGATTTGGCCGCGACAGGCAAGTATGCCGCCATAGCCTGCGCGGCGCTGGTGGTTGATGGCGGGATCTACCGCCATGATTTTGTCGCTCAGGCCGTGGTTGACGGGTTGATGCGCGCCGGGTTGGACACAGGCGTGCCGGTTTTGTCGGTGTCCCTGACGCCGCATCATTTCCAACCGACCGAGCACCATATCGGCATCTATCGCGACCATTTCGTAGAAAAGGGACGCGAAGCTGCGCAGGCAGCGCTGGGCATTCTCAAGGCGCGCGAAGCGTTGTGAATTACGCTCCCCGTCGCCGAGAGGGGGCGGGGAGGTTTAGGTCGTCTGAGGGGGCGCAGCCATCAGGGCCGCCAGTTCGGCCAGTTCTGAGCCGAATCCGGTTTCGACCTGATCCGCGGCGGCGCGGCGCACGGTCTCATCCTTGTTCTGGCCAAGCTTCCAAGTGCTGTCGATGTTTTCGACACGAAAGCGATAGGGCAGGATCATGCGCAAAAAGCGCGCCTGAACCTCGTCGCTGAGTTTATCCATTTTCCAAACAGGTTTTGGCAGCAGCCGGGTTTCGTAATCATCTGATTGCGCAGCCAAAACGTCTGGTAGGTCCTCTGGCGGGAGCGGCTCTAGCACGCCCGTCAGATGAACGGAGACGTAGTTCCAGGTGGGGACATGATCATCTTCACCATACCAATCCGGCGAGATATAGGCATCGGCCCCGGTCACCAGAATTTTGGCCGGGCTTGGCTCTTTGAGGCGGGTGATCGGGTTGGAGCGCACGAGGTGTAGTAGGGCTGAGCTGCCATCCTCGGCCAAGAGGAACGGGATATGTGAAATCAGCGGCACCGGATCGGCCGAGATCACCAAAGAACCAAAGGCCCGTTTGCGGACAAAATCCAAGCTGATCTGGGTCTCGGTTTTGCGAAAACTCGGGTTGGGGTGCATGGCTGACCTCTTGGCTCATCTGGCGAATGGTCCAAGGGGTAGGGGCGCAGGATGAGCGGGGCAATGGTTACATTGTACCCCAGACAATTCCAGGTTTTGGGCAATGGCAGCTATCGCGAGGCCAACCACTGGCGTTGCGCCTTGCCCAGACGGAAATGCCCGGTGATCTTGTGGTCAAACAACATGTTTTCCGTCCGCGTACCCCAGCCGATATTATGGGTCACCAAAGGGGTGCCATCAGGGCTGTGTTTGTCCGAGACAATGCCGATATGGGGCAGGTTGCTGCCGGATAGGCGGAAAGACACGATGTCACCGGTCTCGAACGCAGCCGGATCGGAGCTGAGCGGCAGGTCAGCCCCGGCGCGAGTCAGCAGAACCTCAAGATTGGGAACACGGCGGTGGTCGATACTCCGGTCGGTGGATTTCAGGCCCCAGATTGTTGGGTATTTAGCGAAATGGGCCTTCATATCTTTATGCGTGGCCTCTTGCAGGTCGATCCCCCAGGCATCACGCATGGCGCGGATCACCACATCGGTGCAAACGCCCCGCATCCGGGGCAGATCGCCCATTGGATACTCCAACCCGACATAGCGCGGATCATAGATCAGGGTGACACCAACTTGGGTTTGTGCGGCTTGGGCCAGGCGAAGCGGCGGGTGGTCGGACAGCGGCGGCGTGGCCTGTGCCTGATGGAAATAGGTGCCGATACAGAGGGCGGTGATCAGAGAAACAAGAAAGAAAAGGCGCATAGAGAACTTGTGGCTTTGGTACAGGGGGGATTATGCGCAACGCGACCGGATTGGCAAAAGGGCGGGCGGGATCTTGCTGGCGGCGTTTAAGGTTCTAGAGATGATAGGTCAGTGCGCGCCGGATAAAGAGCTGCATTTTGTCATCTGTGAGATCCACGTCATCCGGCAATAGTAAAGCGCGGGTGCCGTCAAAGCTGAGAGCATCGGGAAATTGCGTCTGGAAATCGGCGACAAGACGGGTTTGGCAATGCACGAACAGCGCTTTGCCTTGGGTCTTCTTTGACACGCCTAGCCGCAGGGTTGTCCCTGACTTGGACACAGAGGTCAGATAGGCAGGCTGGCCCCATTTCAGACATTCCTCGAGCGGGCCAATGGCCTTATCCTTGGCTGCCGTGGCAAAGATCAACTCGCGCAACTGCACCAGACCCGGGCGCAGAGGCGCAGGAAAGGCGTCAAAGGCGGCTTGCACCTGAGGAGAGGCAAAGGGTGTCATAGCCGCAGGCTGCGACGGGGCGCAGGTGGGGACAAGCCCCAATCAGCTCTGTGCCAAAAGCTGGTTACCCTTACTGCCAGAAATTGTCGTGGAGACGATCTGCCCGACCTTTTGTGGCGATGCAAAATGCACTTCGGTGAATTGCTCGGTCCGGCCCATTTCCGGGCTTTCCATCAAGACCTGATGGGTCGCGCCCTGCTGCGCTGCGAGGTGTCGTTGCACCTGAGCCTCACCAGCTGCGCGCAGACGAGCGGCGCGAGCCTTGATGACTTTGCCATCCACCTTGTTTGGGATCTTGGCGGCAGGGGTGCCTTCGCGCACCGAATAAGGGAAGACATGCAGCCAGGTCAGATCGCAATCCTCAACCAGCTTGAGCGAGTTTTCGAAATGCGCCTCGGTCTCAGTCGGGAAACCGGCGATGATATCGGCGCCAAAGGTCATGTCAGGGCGCAACCGGCGCGCCTCTTCGCAGAACTGAATGGCATCATCGCGCAGGTGGCGACGTTTCATCCGTTTCAGGATCAGGTCATCGCCATGCTGCAGCGACAAGTGCAAATGCGGCATCAAGCGCGGCTCAGTAGCGATGGCCGTCATCAGGTTTTCATCCGCCTCAATGGAATCGATCGAACTGATGCGCAGACGTGGCACATCGGTCAGGCGCAAAATCCGCATGACCAGATCGCCCAGGCGCGGCTCTCCCGGAAGGTCCGCCCCCCAAGAGGTCAAATCAACCCCGGTCAGCACCACCTCGTTATAGCCCTGCTGAACCAGCCGTTTGATCTGATCCACCACGACACCAGCGGGAACCGAGCGGGAATTGCCGCGACCATAGGGGATGATGCAGAAGGTGCAGCGATGGTCACAGCCATTTTGCACCTGCACATAGGCACGGCTGCGGGTGCCAAACCCGTCAATCAGATGCCCGGCTGTTTCGGTGACCGACATGATGTCATTGACCTGCACCGATTCCGTTTCGCCGATAAAGTTCGGCCCCAAACCGTTCCAGGTCTCGGGCGACATTTTTTCGGTATTGCCGATGACCGTGTCGACCTCCTCCATTGCGGCAAAGCTGTCGGGGTCGATCTGCGCCGCGCAGCCGGTGACGATCAGTTTGGCATCAGGGTTTTCCCGGCGCAGCCGCCGAATTTCCTGACGCGCCTTGCGCACGGCCTCTTGGGTCACGGCGCAGGTGTTGATCACCACGGCATTGTCGACCCCGGCCTTGGCGGCGAGGTCTTTCATCGCTTCGGTTTCATAGGCGTTCAGGCGGCACCCAAGCGTGGTGAACTTGGGCGGCTTGATATTGGGAATGCTCACCGTTGCGCCTCCAGCCAGTCGGTTTCGAACTGGCCGCTAAAGACATGGGCGGTGCCGCCGGTCATCCAGACACCATCGTCTTTCCAATCGATCCGCAAGCTGCCGCCATCGAGATCAATTTGTACCGAGCGCCCGGTCAGCCCACGCCGCGCCGCCGCCACCGCGGTTGCGCAAGAGGAGGAGCCCGAAGCCAGCGTCACGCCAACGCCCCGCTCCCAAACCCGCATCCGCAGGTGGTTTTCGCCAATCAGGCTGGCGAATTGCACATTGGTGCGTTCAGGATAAAGCGGGTGGTGTTCGGTTTCGCTGCCCCGCGCCTTTAGATCAACCGCCTCCGCGTCCTCCACAAAGAAGGTGCAATGCGGATTGCCCATGCCGGTCGCGGTTGGTGCGCCGTCGATGGGCAGCTCCAACGTTTCCATTTCTTGCGCCAGAGGGATCTCATCCCAATTCAGCTGCGGGTGCCCCATATTGACCGAGACTAGCCCATTGCCGGCTTCAAGCGCCCGCAACGTGCCGCGATCCGTGGTGAGGGTCAGGTCGGTCGCACCGGTTTCATCCATTAGATAGCGCGCCACACAGCGTGTGGCGTTGCCACAAGCGGCCGAGGTTGAACCATCGGAGTTGTAAAAGATCAGATGCGGGTCGCCATCGCGCAAGGTGATCTCGGCGAGTTGGTCGAATCCCACGCCGAAATGGCGATGCCCAATGGCAGTGATCTGCGATTCTGACAACTCATGCTTGCGCGCACGGGAATCGATCACGACAAAGTCGTTTCCCAGCCCGTGCATCTTCATAAATGGCAGTGTCATCGCAGAATCCTGATTGTCTGAGGGGGCTATATACGCGCCCCAGCCCTTTGTTTCCAGCGCTTCGCACGGTGTGCAATCCTGCTATGCATTTTCTTGTGCAGTTTTTTCATTTAGGCGCTTGACCCCCCCCACCACCATCACTAAAAGCCCCCCTCACAGAGTGGGCCGTTAGCTCAGTTGGTAGAGCAACTGACTTTTAATCAGTGGGTCGCAGGTTCGAATCCTGCACGGCTCACCACTTTATCCAAAGGCTTAGCCAGAGATGGCTGAGCCTTTTGGTTTTTCTGGGCTTCGTAGTTTTTCTGGTGTGTCAAACGTTGCGCCGGTGTTGCTTCCACGAATGTTCTTTTTGAAACAACACGCTGGTTTGCCGTGACCGGGTTGCGGATGTGCTCAGAGAGCAGCCTCGAAAACCTACAAATGGATTTAATGTTTTGCGCCGTGGGGCCTTTGGTCGCTCTTCTTGCGAGCGCTGACCAACGGAAATTTAAAGAGTTCGGGCAATCTTGTAACAAAGATTGAGGTTTTTTTAGTTATGAGATCGACACGTTCCACAACATCCACCCTTTCCCGTTTGCTATTTATTTCGGTGTGTTCCATCGCGATCATTATTTCGGCCTTTGCCTTTTTCGCGATACAAGACCGGCGCCTGGACACTGCCGCGACCGAGCTTGCGGAATTCGACAAATCCCTGCTCATGCTGGATGCGGAAATGCTGCAGGCGCGCCGCAACGAAAAGGATTTCCTGCTCAGGCGCGACCTCAAATACGCAAAGCGACATCGCGAAACCTTGACACGCGTATTTTTGTTGCTGGACGACCTTGGGGCAAATGCGGCGCAACATAATATGCCGGACGCCAAGACCATGGTGCAGGGCATTCAAGGCGTCATGCAGGCCTATCAGGAAACCTTTGAGCGTCAGATCGGGTATATTCAAACTCTGGGATTAACGCCGAATGATGGGCTGGAGGGTGCGCAACGTGCCGCAGTTCATGGGATCGAAAGCCTGGTGAATGCGCATGCGCAACCGGATGTGGCGGTCAAGATGCTGATGATGCGCCGCCATGAGAAAGATTTCATCCTGCGTCGACAGCAAAAATATGTTGATCGGCTGAATGCCCGCGTCGAAGAATTTCGTGCCTTTCCAGAGCAAGCTTTTGGCGGGACCACGCACGCGACAAAGGCAATGGAACTGATCACGGTTTATCAGGATGCCTTTCTTGCGCTTGCGGAAACCACGATCAAGGAACGCGACAATCGCAAGCGTCTGTCTGCCCTTTATTCCGAGGCCTCACCCTTTGTCGATGACATTCACAATGCGGTGCAATCCGCGTTGGACGGGATGAAGGCAACATCAGAAAAATGGCGCCAGGCATTGGTCGCTACGGGTATTGCGGCGGCTATTCTTGGATTGGTTACGCTGATTTCGTTCACTTTGCTGACTTCGCGTCGGATATCGCGACCATTGGTGGCTTATTCCCACGCATTGCTGGCCCTTGCAAAGGGGAAAGTTGTGGAAACGCCCCCTGCCTCGCGCATCACTGAAATGGTGCAGCTTGGCGATGCTCTGGATCAGTTGCAAAGCAATGAGGCCGAGCGTCGAGAGCTTATGACGACAATGGAAGTAACGCAGGAACGTCAGGCAACGGCCACGCGGGTCCTAAAGGATGTGTTGGACAAGCTTGCCAAAGGTAACCTGGCGATCCGAATCGACAAGTTTGCCGGTGGTGAACATGCACAACTCAAAACCGACTTTAATGGCGCTGTCGAACAGCTGGAGGCCGCGATTTCCGAGGTGATCGAAGGTGCGAACAGCATTGGTCAACACGCCGATACCGTTTCGCAGGCCTCGCAAAGTCTGGCGCGGCGAACTGAAACACAGGCTGCCAGCCTGGAACAGACCGTTGCTGCGGTGGATGAGTTGGCGAGCAATGTCCGGCAATCTGCGGCCAATGCAGAGGAGGTCTATGAACACATCGCCAACGCGCAGGAAAAGGCGCGACAAGGCAATTTGGTGGTCGAGGAAACCATTCAGGCGATGGACCAAATCGATGCATCCTCGAAAAAGGTCACGCAAATCATTGCAACCATCGATGATATCTCGTTTCAGACCAATCTCTTGGCCTTGAACGCCGGGGTTGAAGCGGCCCGCGCAGGTGAGGCCGGGCAGGGGTTTGCCGTGGTGGCGCATGAGGTTCGCATACTTGCGCAGCGCTCGTCAGAGGCTGCGTTGGAAATCAAGAATCTGATCACCGAAAGCTCCCTGCTGGTCGATCGCGGCGTGGATTGCGTCGGAAAAACCGGTGACTCGCTCAGTGATATTGCCGAAACGGTGGATAAGGTACGCAATCTGGCAGGTGAGTTGGCCTCTTCCTCGCAAGAGCAATCGACGGGTCTGTCCGAAATCAACAATGCAATGGGGGAATTGGACAAAATCACCCAGGAAAACGCTGCTATGGTGCAAGAAACCAAAGATGCAAGCGGGTCACTGAGGCGCCAGGCACAGATGATGGAGCGCCAGACTTCATTGTTCGAAGTGTCACAGACCCATCCCATAGAGGCCGCCGCGCTTGGCGCGGCCTGAGCTTGAATTCGGCGCTTAGGTTTTACGCTTGGGGCACAACATCCGTTTCCCAAGCTCGGATGATGACTGCCGGTCGCTCTGGCCGCGCCGATTGCAGGCTGCCCAGGATCAAGCGTCGGTTTAGCCAATCCAGGTCCCCGGCTGGTGCCGAAACCGAAATAACCGACATGGCATACCGTTCCGGTTCGCGGGTTTCATCGACAATGACTCGGTTGCGGATCGTGAGCACATCGCCATTGCTGGCCTGCATCTCATAAAGTGCGTCCAATTCCTTGACGCCGTCCGGGCGCAGCACCTGCCGATCAGCGCCGCCTGGCAAAACCTGCCCCTGTAACGAGTCGCAGCCCGGCCCTGCGTAAAACTGGCCACCCAAGATCGGTACCATGAAACGCTGTCCAGCCGGGCCAGCACCCAAGTCTTGCCTCGGGCCGACATCGACAATGGCTGTCCAAAGCAATCGTGTCGTTGGATTGGTCGGTGGAAATCGGGTCAGAAGGTCGGCGTCATTCATGTCAGACTCATACACTGTTTCTTTCAGTTGACGTCATGCGGGTTTCTTATCGCTGGTCCGAAAGTCTTATCCGTGCCATGCAAAGGGTCGTCGTTGATGCCACAGATGCGCGATATGAAATTCCTATCACTGGGGCCGGTGATTTATTTTTCGATTATCGCATTGGCGGGTAGCATTCTGGATCAGATGCGGGGCACCCGCTCATTCGGGAGGAAATTCATGTTCAACTCACTTCGAAATCTGGCTGTGGCCGGAAGCGTGATGGCAATGTCGGCAATGTTTGCCAATACGGTACAAGCTGCAGACGAGCTCGTGATATCGTCGGCAACCCCGCCACAACATATTCAGACATTGACCATGGCACGTTTTGCCGAGGCATTGATGGAGCGATCCGGCGGCACGTTGAAAGCCAAGGTGTTTGATAGCAGCCAGCTATACAACGCCCGCGATGTCGGCAAAGCCGTTGCCCGAGGAGATGTGGGCATGGCAACGGTTCCGTCGCCCTATCTGAGCCGCGTTGAAAGCAATATCAACGTTTTGGACTTGCCGGTTCTGAAAGGCATGACCGCCCAGGAACGCGCGAAAATGCTTGATGGTCCCTTGGGCGACAAACTGAGTGAGATGTTGCACGCAAAGATGGGGGTTGTCGTGCCGGGCAACTGGCCAATTCTGGGGCGGGTTTACTACTGGTCGACATCTAAACCTCTGACAAATTTTGAAGAATTCGTAGGCCTTCAAGTTCGTATTCCAGGTGGTGCAGGCCCTGCTGCGCTGGTCGAAGGGATGGGTGGAGTGCCGGTGGTCATGCCCGGGTCCGATATGCCTTTGGCGCTGCAACAGGGGACCGTTGATGCGACTATGGCAGCGATTGAATCTGTCGTTCAGCAGAAATTGACCGATGTCGGTGTGCGATACGGTTTCTGGGACCAGGGTGTTGTCGGCTTTTTGATCCCGATTGTCAGCCAAGCTTATTGGGACAGCCTGAGCGATGATGAAAAGACATTGTTCACAGAGGTTTGGAACGATGTCGTGGCCGAGCAACGGGTCGCCAACTTGGCAGTCGATGCAGAGATGCGCGCAACGCTCAAGGATTGGGGCGTGACGATTTCCGACGCAGATGATGCGTCATCGGCGGCCATGCGTGAAAAGATGATGCCGCAACAAGAAGCGGTTATTGCCAAGTACAAGCTGGATGCTGATCTGGTGGCCCTTGCGACCGAGGCAGCGGCACAGTGAGCCAGGTTATCGCATTTCTCGATCGCCTGATTGGCTGGATTGCTGCCATCGCATTGGGCATCACCTTTGTGTTGTTGCTTTATAATGTGGCAACACGATACCTGATACAATTTGGCGTCATTCCTCCTTCGGTCCAGCTGAATTGGGTGTTCGAGATTTGCGTTTTTCTGCTGGTCTGGGCGGTGCTGCTCGGTGTTGCCCGGATCGAAAGACGCGCCCAGCATATTCGCGTGGACTTTCTCTATAACCAGTTCGGCCCCAAAGGGCAGGCGGCGGCCGAATTGTTCGCTTTGGTTTTCGCTGCGGGTGTGGCGGTTTTCTTTATCTATTCGGGAAAGCTGGTCGTTGATGACGCGATCCTGTGGGATGAGCGCAGCGAAACAACTCTGCGGACGCCGTTCTGGATTTTGTACCTCGCACTCAGCGTGTCCTTTACGGTGCACCTACTCTTTATCCTCGAACGCCTGCGCCTGCTCATCACCACGGGTGAGAGCGCCAAAAACACGCATTTCGATTAGGACCAACCGACATGGAAACCATGATTTTGCTCGCGCTCCTTGCGGCCTTGATCCTTCTTGCCCTGGGCATTCCGATCTACCTTGTTCTGATGGGATTGGCTTCGGCCCTTTTGGTGGCCGAGGGCCGCACGATTGCGGGATTGGGGCAGCATGTGCTGGATCACCTGCAGTCCCCGATCCTGATCTCGGTGCCTTTCTTCATCCTGTCAGCCGTGTTGATGCAAGGTGGAGGATTGGCGCGGGTTCTATTTGATGCGGCTTTGGCATGGATCGGATGGATACGAGGCGGATTGGCGATTGCCGGAGTCGCTGCTACGGCAGTCTTCGCGGCAATCACGGGCTCTTCGGCGGCGACGACCATGGCGATGGGCACATTGCTGGTGCCCCTGATGGAGGAAAAAGGATACAAGACCTCCTTTGCGATGGGGCTGACCGCTGCCGCAGGAACGCTTGGTATTTTGATTCCGCCGTCACTTCCGATGATCCTATTCGGATTGATCGCAGAAGAATCCATTCCCCGGCTCTTTTTGGGGGGCGTAATTCCCGGTCTGATGCAGGCAGGTTTGTTCGCCGCCTATATCTTTTTTGTAGCGAACAAGGTTGGCGGTAAGGCAGAGCCGCGGGTGTCACGCAAAGAATTCGTGAACACCAATGTGCACGCCTTCCCAGCCTATCTGATCCCGATTGTCGTCCTGGGCGGAATTTACGGTGGGTTTGTGACCCTGACCGAAGCTGCGGTCTTGGGGGTTCTTTGTGCGCTTATCGCTGTGCTGTTCATTTACCGCTCGGCACGGTTGCGCGACATTCCTGGAATGCTGACGCAGGCGGTGGACCGGACCTCGGTTATCGTTTTGATCATCATGGGCGCGACGCTTGTCTCAGCCTGGATCATCAAATCTGGCGTGCCTCAGTCCTTTGCTGCCTCTATTGTGGAAAGCGATATGAAGCCCTGGCAATTCCTGCTCATCATGAACGGGTGCTTGTTGGTCCTCGGCATGTTTCTGGAAGGAGTTGCGATCATTTTGATCGTGTTGCCGGTGGTCTTTGTGGTCGTGCGCCAGCTTGGCATTGATATGACCCATTTTGCGGTTGTTATGGTCATCAATATCGAACTGGCTTTGCTGTCGCCGCCGATTGGATTGAACCTGTTTGTCATGTCAAATGTGGCCGGGCGACCCGTGCTCGAAGTGCTGCGCGGCACCATCCCTTTCTTCCTGATCATGCTTGGACTTTTGATGGCGGTGACGTTCTTCCCTGCCCTATCCACATGGTTGCCTAATCTGGTATTGGGAAGCTGATTCTTCCTGTCTTTCCAAAGGACCACCCATGACTCAAGCCCCCGTTCTGATCGCAGGAGGCGGGATTGGCGGCCTGTCTCTGGCGCTGACCTTGCACCAGATTGGCGTCGATTGTATCGTTTTCGAAAGCGTGCGCGCGTTGAAGCCGTTGGGTGTCGGCATCAATTTGCAACCCAATGCGGTGCGTGAGTTATTCGATCTCGGCTTTACGGATGCAGAGTTGGACCGCTTTGGCACTCCGGCCAAGGAGTGGGCTTTGGTCGGGCAAAAAGGGCAAGAGATCTATTCCGAACCGCGCGGCACCCTGGCCGGGTATAAATGGCCGCAATACGCGGTGCATCGCGGCACATTTCACATGGCGCTTTACCATCGTTTCGTGGAGCTAGCCGGGGCCAAGGCGGTGCGGACGGGGTGTCGTGCCACGGCGTATGAAAAGAATGACGACGGGACTGTCACCTTGGTTCTGCAGGGGCCGGATGGCGAGCTGCGCGAAACGGGGAGTCTGCTGATCGGCGCGGACGGCATTCATTCTGCGATCCGAGCGCAAATGCACCCGGAACAACCGCCAATCCACTGGGGTGGCGCGGTGATGTGGCGGGGCACGACCTTGGCCAAGCCTGTTCGCACCGGCTCTTCGTTTATTGGTCTTGGGACCCATGCGCATCGTATGGTGATCTATCCCATTTCTAAACCGGATCCCGAGAGTGGGCTGGCCATGGTCAACTGGATTGCCGAAGTCACATATGATGATCCGTCAGCGCATGAGACCATGGGTTGGTTCCGCCAGGTTGAGATTGACGACTTCATTCATCATTTCCAAGACTGGACCTATGATTGGCTCGACGTCCCTGCGCTGATCCGAGGTGCTGACGCGGCATATGAAAACCCCATGATTGATCGTGATCCTGTGCCGACATGGGTGGACGGGCCTGTCGCTTTGATGGGGGATGCGGCCCATGCGATGTATCCAACCGGATCTAACGGGGCCAGTCAGGCGATCATCGATGCACGCACGATTGGGGCCAAGATGTTGAAACATGGCGTCACATCGGATGCATTACATGCCTATAACGATGAGCTTTGCGCACCGGTATCGGACCTGATTTTGCGCAACCGAGGGGCGGGGCCATTCGGTTTGTTGAACTTGGTCAATGACCGGTGTGGCGGAGAGTTTGACCAGATCGATGATGTCATACCCGAACAGGAACGTCGGGATTTCATGGGCAAATACCAGGCTGCGGCTGGTTTTGCGCGAGACACCTTGAACAAGGCTCCAAGAACCATCGCAGCTGGTGCCCGTGTCTGAGCCTAGGCTCAGACCTTCATTTGATCGCTGATCGTGGTCAGCCCGTGATCTTGCAGAAACCGAAGAACGTCTGCGTTGAAAACATCGGGTTTGGCCTGCGCCACAGAATGCCCGCTGCCTTCGACGAGGCGTTTGCGGGCCTGTGGCATCGATGCGGTGACTTTGTCGAAGATGACCCGGTGGACCGGAGCGGTCTCCTTGCCGCTAACCAGCAGGATCGGCATCTTCAAGGCACCCAGAACCTCTGGGGGGATGAGTGGGAATTCGTCGCGGGACAGCGACAAACTGCGCGCGGCGCGTGCATTCAGCATGCGCCTTTCCATGACATGTGCGGGAACCTCTTCAGGGGCCACTCCGACAATACCGGCCGTCAGGATACGGACACCCATTTCATCATCGCCCTGTTCAAAGGCGGCACGAGCAGGGTCATCGGCATTTGCCAGAAAGGCGCGGGCGATTTCGCCGCCTTCCTCTGTCATAAAGGCATAGCGCATCATCGGGGCCTCGACGGATACCAGACCAGACACGCGGTCCGGGTATTTGGCGGCCATGGCCAGCGCTGTAAACCCGCCGTAAGAGCTGCCAACCAAAATGGCTTTGTCGATTGACAGGGTATCCATCAGGCCTTTCAGGTCTTCGGCATCGACAAGCGCACTGTGGTCTCGCGACACAAGTTGGTTGGGGTTTGGATGGCTGTAGCGGCGGCTATAGGCGACACAATCGAAACGGTCCCTAAAGCTGTCCCATTGCGGTGCCCAGGAGCGCCAGTCGCCCATGGCGCCATGAATGAAAATGACAGTTGGCCCCGATCCTTCCCGAACATAATGCAGCACGGTTCCGTCCGTGAGTGTCGCCGCTTCTGGCACGTGGTCAAGAAAGGTCAAGGCCGCATCCTTTTATGAGGTCAATGACGCAGGGCCGAGCGGTCTTGCCCGGTCTGCGCAAGATCAAGCTATCAAAGCAAGCAATAGGCAGATAATAATTGGTAGGCCGTAGAGATAAGAAAGTGTGATACCATGCCGCCCAGTGCAAATACGTTGCTGAACCGATTTGTTGTCAAAGCCAAGTTCCGCCACATGCAGGTGCTGATTAAATTGGCCGAGGTTGGCAGCATGCGTAAAACGGCGGATGCGGTGAACATGACGCAACCGGCGATTTCCCAATTGGTGCAGGAGCTGGAAAAGCTCTTGGAAACCGACCTTTTCTTTCGCCACGCCAAGGGCGTCGAGCCGACCGAGGCGACGATGGAACTCTTGCCTGTCGCCCACCGCATTCTGGGTGCTTTGGAAGATGGGGCAGAGAATGTGGCAAGCCGGTTGCAGCAGCAGAGCGGTGTCGTACGTGTATCCGCAAGCCCGGCGGCTCTGGGTGGAATGATCCAAGGCAAGCTTGACCGCTTTGCGACTCGTTACCCTGACATCCAGGTCCATATTTCCCAGGTTAGCGATACAGATCCCTTGGGTCAGATTGTTGATCGTTCCGTGGATGTTGTGTGTACGCGCGAACCCGCGGTTGTTCCGGCAGGTTGGCGGTTCCACAAATGTCTCGATGACGGTTTGATTGCCGTTTGTGGCCGGTCACATCCGCTCGCCAAACGTTCCAAGATCAGCAATGCCGATTTGGCAGAGGCGAAATGGTTGCTGAACCGGGTTGGGTCAGTCGCGCGGGCGCGCTTTGAAGAAATTGCGCAGGCCCATGGCTGGCCTCGCGAAAGCCGCTGCCAAATGATCATGCATATCCCTGAATTGACCAAGGAAATGCTGGCAACTGGCAAGTATCTTGCCATTTTGCCGCGCAGTGTGGCGATGCCTTGGTTGGATGTCGGGGATGTCATCGAAATGGAGACTGAGATCAGCGCACCATTGCGTCCCTTAGGATTGCTTTGGGAACAGGACAAGGCGGGCTCTGCAACTGCGGCTCTGGTGTCTCATTTAAAGGCCACCTGAGCCGCAGCTTATTGGGTTTCGCGTCAGTCCTGTGGCGCAGCCGTATGCGTTTGTTTCTGGATAAAGAAACATAGGGCGGCAACGCCAATGCCAATCCCGTCTGAGAGCCATCCGCCAGCGATCATGCTCAACCCGCCAAGGGCCAGCAATCCGCGCAAGACCATGTTTGCATGGCCCAGGAACCAGCCTTGGACCGCACATGACAGTAAATAGACGCCGATCACGGCTGTCACGGCGACATGCAGGATCTCGTGCCAGGCCCCGTCCAAAAGCATCGCGGGCGAAAAGAAGAACATGTAAGGCACGACAAAGGCAGCAAGGCCAATGCGGAAGCTTTCGACCGAAGTGCGCACCGGGTCCGACCCGGCAAGAGCTGAGCCTGCATAGGCCGCCAAAGCCACCGGGGGCGTGATGGCGGACATAACGGCAAAGTAGAAGATGAACAAATGCGCCACCAAAGGCTCGACGCCCAGGTTGATTACACCCGGTGCGATCACGCTCGCGGCAACGGCATAAGCCGCTGTTGTAGGCATGCCCATGCCCAGAATGATCGACACCACCATGGCAAAGAAGAGCGCAAAGATCTGGCTTTGATCGGCGAGGCTCAGCAGCACGGTGGAAAAGCGCGCGCCAATACCTGTCAGGGCGATAACACCAACGATAATTCCGGCTGTGGCGCAGACGGCCACCAGTTGCAGCACCATGCGCGCGCCTTGATCCAGAGCGTGAAACAGTCGCGCAGGGCCCATGGCATGAGGGGTGAACCATGACACAACCGCCGCCGCCATCATGGCATATGTTCCGCAGCGAATGACGGAATACCCCGCAAATAGCGCACCGATCAGAACCAGGATCGGCGAGAACAGATAGACCTGTTTGATCAGCACATTGAGTTTGGGCAGTTGGTCCCGTGGCAGGCCTTTCATATCAGCCTTTTGCGCAGCAAGATCGACCATGAAATAGACCGAAATGAAGTAGATAACAGCCGGGATGATGGCTGCGTAAACGATCTCCATATAGGCGATGCCCGTGATCTCAGCCATGATAAAGGCCCCGGCCCCCATAATCGGCGGCATGATCTGCCCACCGGTCGATGCGGCCGCTTCGACCGAGGCTGAGGTTTGTGGTTTATAGCCTACTTTTTTCATCATCGGGATAGTGAGCGAGCCAGTTGCGACCACATTGCCCGCTGAGGTGCCGTTGATCATCCCCATCAAGCCAGATGCGAAAATGGCCACCTTTGCAGGTCCGCCTCGCTTGTGACCCGCCGCCGCAAAGGCCAGGTTCACGAAATATTCCCCAACCCGTGTGGTCTGCAAGAACGCTGCGAAGACCACAAAGAGGATGATATAGGTCGACGAGATGGCGATTGGTGCAGACAGTATGCCATTGTCGGTAAAGATGTAGGAAAAGAACCTTTTGGCGTCGTATCCGCGATGCTGAAAGATACCGGGCAACCAAGGGCCAAGAAACGCATAGGCCACGAAGACACCGGCAATGATCACCAGCGCCATACCCGCAAGCCGCCTTGTGAGTTCAATAATAAGCATGACCCCAGTGATCGACGCCCACATGTCGCCCGGCAAAGCCATTGGCATGCCCGCACGCAGTTGAAGCTGGCGGGCAAAGAAGATGATGTAACCAATGGCCGCAATGGTTGCGATGGTCAAAAGAACGTCTCCCGCATCAAAGCGGGCCCGGTTGCGATCAGGGAAAAGCCACCCATTCAATATGGCCAGGCCAGTCCCCAATGCCAAAGGCAGGCCAAAGCTTTGCATCGCCCAAGCAGGTGGGAGCCGTTCGCCAAGGATTGTGCCATTGATCCAGATCGCCGCGACACCTGCAAAACCGTACAGGATCCCGGCACCAGCAAGGGCCAAAAGAGCCATCGATAGAGGCGACCGTTTCGACACTGCGTCCGAAAAGCGGGTCGAACTATAGAGCAGGAAACCCAGTGCCAGCCCTCCGCCTACATGCGACAGACGATAGGCCCATGTTTCAAGCGGATAGACGTTCATAACCGCGAGGTGAAAGACTGTGTAACTAGCACACAGGATGGCGATGACCCAGTTCCGGGTGCCGTCAAAATCGCGTTGGTTGGCGGAGAGAGGTTCCTCATCCACGTTGGCCCGGGCGGTTTCCTGTTCGATCAGCGACTGACGGTGATCATCGCCCATCACGGTTTCGGGATCCGAAGGCTGGCGCATGGTGTTTTCTTCTTATTGAGAGAGAGCAGAAGCACGTCGGGCGGGCCTTTTGGCGGCCCGCCCGCAAATGTTCTGGAAGGTTGATTACTTCAAGTTCGCCGGGATCTCGTACCCGTTTTCTTCAAACCATTTCACCGCACCAGGATGGAATGGAATGACCTGGTTCTTGAGCACATTTTCCGCCAGGGTTTCCTTGGCGGCAGCGTGGTTTGTCACCATCCGGTCGTGATTGGTCATGGCCAGCTTGGTAATCTCATAGGCAAGACTTTCCGGCAGGCTTTCATTGGTGATGGCAAAGTTCCACAGCGAGACGGTTTGCAGGGCGTCGGGCTGATCTTCATAGGTGTTGGCAGGGATGGTGAACGGAGCCATGGCTGGAACAATCGTCATCATCTTGCCCAATGTCTCTTCATCCATCGAGATAAAGCGCACATCGTTTTCAACGGCCAATTGGGCATAGGCCCCGGTTGGCAGGCCTGCAGCGTAGACAAAGGCGTCAATCAGACCATCCTTGAGCTGACCCGCCGTGTCGGAGCCGCCAGCATTGGAGACTTTGACACCGTCATAACCATCGGCGTTTTCAAAGAAACGAGTCCAATAGGTGGCAGACGTGCCGCCGGCGGGGCCAACGCCTACGCGCTTACCGGCCATGTCCTGAAATCCGGTGATGTCGGACGACGCCAGCACTGCGGCCTGCAACGGAGTCTGATACATCGGGAAGAGCGCGCGCACTTTTTCATGCGGAACGCCCGGCATCAAAGGGCTTTCTCCTTTGCGTGCCTCATCAGCTGGGCCAAGTGTAACAAAGCCTAGCTGATGTTCACCGGTTTCAACCAGCGTCACGTTTTGTACCGGCCCACCGGTAATTTCCGCACCGGCGTTGATACCGAGCGCTTCGGTGATCATGGCACCAAAGCCTGATCCGTATCCAAAATAGGTGCCGCCCTGCGAGCCGGTTCCAATGGTAATGCTGTCGGGCCAGCCATCGCGGTCTTGCGCCATTGCCGGGGCGGCCAGAGCCAGACACATCGTTGCTGCTGCAATCTTGGTGAATTTCATGGGTTTTCTCCTCCACTATTGGGTCATCATCCGCAGATGCGGTGTGGTCCCTCTGGCCAGAGAATGACCACGGCGACAGCGTTTCCCAACGGGAGCAAGATTATATTCACAAATGATATAAAATCAGGCGGTCGCCTCAAGTGTCTCTAGATGGCGGTCAAGTAGATCGAGAAACGCGTCTCGAACAGGATCGCGGGTGCCACGGGTCCAGGCCGCTGCCAGGATCAGCTTGGATCGTGTTGCGCCAACGGGTAGATCCAGCGGAACAAAGCGAACACCGGACACCTGAAACCGCGCGGTCCAACGCGGCACAATGGCCAGCCCGGTTCCCTCGGCCACCAAATTGACAATGGTTTGTTTTTCGTCAGCGACCTGGGCCACCCGAGCGGTTAACCCGGCGTCGAGAAACAGTTTAATCGTCAGGTCGTGACTGTGGGGGCGGGATCTACGGTCGGGGACGATCAAGGGCTCTTCGGCCAAATCCGCAATTGAAATCAGAGGGCTGTCAGCCAAAGGGTGATCGCGCCGCAAAGCGACAACGGCTGTTTCAAAGAACAAGGTCCTGAACTGAATCCTGGGGTCGCGTTGGTCTGGTGGGCGACAAAAGGCAATATCCAAACCGCCGCTTAGCAATCGGGGCAGAAGACGAATGGTCTTCTGCTCGATAATTTGAACAGCTATCTCAGGCGCTTCATCCCGCAGAATGGCAAGGAATTGCGGCACGAGACCGGCTGCGGCACTGTCGATGGCCCCCACCCGTAAAACCCGATTTTCTGACCCGCGCATATCGCGCACGCGCTGTTCAAACGCTTCGGTCTGCGTGACCAGGGCGCGGGCGTCTTCAAGCAAGGACGTGCCGATTTCGGTCAAAGCGACCGAACGGGTGGTGCGTTGAAACAAGCGCACATCAAGGTTGTCTTCGAGTTGTTTGATATGCCGGCCAAGCGAGGCGGGCAGCATATCCAAGGACTGTGCCGCACGACCAAAATGCAGGGTTTCCGCCGCAGCGATAAAGCATTTGAGTTGATTAATATCCAAGGCGAACACCAAAATTATTGCTGATCTATATATAATCAACAAGAAGTTGGCTTGGCCAGAACTTCCCGATAGCGTCCTTGGACAAAGACGCGGAAACGTCCGGATGCACGCCAACCGAAACGTGCCAAAGGCGTGGAATGCCAACACCCCATCTAAGGCAAGACGGACATGAAAACCTACAAGATCGCAGCCATTCCCGCCGACGGTATCGGCCCTGAAGTTATTGCAGCGGGTCTTCAGGCTCTTGAAGCTCTGGCGCGTCGGGATGGCGGGTTTGAATTGGACGTAACCGAATTTGACTGGGGGTCTGAGCGCTATAAACGCACTGGTGCGCTGATGCCGGAGGATGGCAAAGAGCAGCTCAAGAATTTTGATGCGATTTTCTTTGGGGCTGTTGGGGCACCTGACGTACCTGACCATGTAACGCTTTGGGGGCTTCGCCTGCCGATCTGTCAGGGCTTTGACCAATACGCCAATGTCCGCCCAACACGCATACTGCCGGGCATTACCTCTCCGCTTGCGGGGGTCGGGCCCGACGATCTGGATTGGGTTATCGTGCGGGAAAACTCCGAAGGGGAGTATTCGGGTGTTGGCGGTCGTGCGCATCGTGGCCAGGCCGAAGAAGTCGCAACCGAAGTCTCGATTTTCACCCGGGTCGGTGTCGAGCGGATTATGCGCTATGCGTTCAAGCTGGCGCAATCACGACCACGCAAGTTTCTGACAGTCGTGACCAAATCCAACGCTCAACGGCATGGGATGGTCATGTGGGATGAAATCGCAGCTGAAGTCGCCAAGGGTTTTCCGGATGTGACCTGGGACAAGATGCTGGTCGACGCAATGACCGTGCGCATGGTCAAAGATCCGGCCTCTTTGGATACGATCGTTGCCACAAATCTGCATGCCGACATCCTGTCGGACTTGGCTGGGGCTCTCGCCGGTTCGCTGGGTGTTGCACCCACTGGGAACATCGATCCAGAGCGGCGGAACCCATCGATGTTCGAGCCCATCCACGGCTCGGCGTTTGATATTACCGGCAAGGGCATCGCCAACCCGGTCGCGACCTTCTGGACGGCCAGCCAGATGCTGGAACATCTTGGGGAAATGGATGCGGCCAAGCGGCTCATGCGCGCGGTTGACAAAGTGTGCTCTGACGGAGTGTTGACGCCGGATGTGGGCGGCACTGCCACAACCAAAGATGTGACCGAAGCTGTGTGCCAAGCGATACGGGGCGAAAATATTTAAGCTTGGTGCAGTGCTTTGAGGGCAAACGATATGTTTGGCTTAGATGGAGGAGGCGACGGTAAAGTCGCCTCTTAATTTTTTAACTCAGGCGTATCGGCTGGCTTCGAGACCATCGAACGAAATGTCCGGCTCTTTTTCGGCCACCAGATCGGCAACGGCGCGGCCCGACCCGCAGGCCATGGTCCAGCCAAGTGTGCCATGGCCGGTGTTCAAGAACAGGTTGTCAAACTTTGTCCGACCCAGAATTGGTGTTCCATCCGGGGTCATTGGGCGAAGCCCTGTCCAGCCTTCGATCTTGGATTGATCGCCGCCCTTCGGGAAAAGATCGTTCACGACATGCCTAACAGCGTCGGTGGCGTGTTTCCCCAGAGACTTGTTATACCCAATGATTTCAGCCTGACCGGCGACCCGGATGCGATCCCCCAGGCGGGTGAGGGCAACCTTAAAGCTTTCATCCATGATCGTGGATTGAGGCGCGGCATCGCCATCCACAACCGGTAATGTAATCGAGTATCCTTTGACCGGATAAATCGGCAGGCGAATGCCAAGTTTTCTTAGCAAAACTGCAGAGAAGGGGCCAAGGCAGCAGACAAACTTGTCACCCTCAACGTCGCCATTCTCTGTCACAACGGCTGAAATGCCCGACGCCTCATGCCGCAGGCTCTTGATGGTTTCGTTGTAACGGAACTGAACGCCGAGCTTTTCAGCTTCGCTGGCCAGGGCCGTGGTGAATTTGCGGCAATCGCCGGTGCGGTCTGAGGTCAGTTGCAGCCCGCCGACGAATTTTTCGGACACATGTTTTAATCCGGGTTCAGCGTCGATGCACCCCTCGCGATCCAGAACCTTAAAAGGCGAACCGAATTCTTCGAGGATTTCCTGATCGACTTTTGAACTGATGACCTGCTTTTCGCTGCGAAAAAGTTGGAGCGTACCCAGTTCGCGCTGGTCGAACTGGATTGGAACCTCGGCCATCAAATCGGTCAGTGCTTCGCGGCTATAGCCGGAAATACGGACCATGCGGCTTTTGTTGATCCAATAGGAGTCTTCGTTACAATTCCGGAGCATTTGCAGACCCCAGGACCACATGGTCGTGCTAAGCAGAGGCCAGATCGTCAGCGGGCGATACCGCATCAACATCCATTTCAGGGCTTTCTTTGGAATGCCGGGCGCAGCCCAGGGAGAGGACATTCCGTAACAAAGTTCGCCGGCATTGGCAAAGCTGGTTTCCAGCCCTGCCTCGCGTTGGCGGTCAATCACGACAACCTCAGCCCCTTGCTTGGCAAGATAGTAGGCTGTCGTAACACCGATGACTCCGGCACCCAGAATGATGACTTTCATTGATTTGGCTTTCTTGCGTGGTCGCTAGGGTCAGTTTGCTTCAGCAGCAGTCACGATGATTTCAACACGAAGCTGTTCGCGCGCCAGCTTGGCTTCGCCACAGGCGCGGGCCGGGGCTTTGCCCTCGGGAACCCAGGCGTCCCAAACCTCGTTCATTTCGGCGAAATCGGCCATGTCGGCCAGCCAAACAATCGCTTGAAGGATGTGTTCACGCGACGAGCCGTGATTGTCGAGCAAGGCTTCGACCCGCGACAAGCAATCTTTGGTTTGCTCTGCCACAGTGTCGCCGGCACCGACCTGACCGCACAGGTACAAAACGCCATTATGCTTGACGACTTTGCTCATGCGGGTGCCGGTTTCAAAACGTTCGATCATTGTCTTTCTCACTTCTCTTTTCAGCTTAAACCACCGACATGGTTTGTTTGGTTTTGTTTGCGTGTTCAGTTGTTTGAATGTTTTGCCAATTTTTGGCCGTAACGTAGTTCACGACGCCGAACAGGATGCATGGAATAGCGTCTTTGAAACTGTTTTGAAAACAGAGATGTGCTGGAAAAACCTGCCGCTACAGAAATTTCCCGGATCGTCATGTCGGTGAATTTCAACAGCTGGTCAGCCCGATCAAGGCGAATGTTGCGGTACACCGTCAAAGGAGTTTCGTTGAATTGTTTCATAAAGCTTCGTTGCATTTGTCGGGAAGACAAGTCGAGAAGCTGATCGAAATCCTCAATGCGTAGCGGATCTTCGATATGCTCACGCATGATGGATATTGCGCGCATCACGATTGGGTCGCCATGGGCCAGCCGAATATAGTGGTTTTCTGTTTCTGACATGGTGTTGGGTTGAGCACCTGCCAGGCCGATATGCGATTGAACCTGCTCGGCGACATAATATCCGCAGTCAACGGAAATCATTTCAAGCACCATTTGGGCGGCTGCCAAATTCCCTGTCGCCGAAAACACGCTGCGATCACGGAACCAGGATGCAGAAGAGTTATGGGCATGTATCGCCAATTCATTGGCCGCATATGATAGTTCAGCATGCACACTGAAACGATGGGTGTGAAAGTGGGGAACCTTGGCAGCCAGGAGAACCGCGCTACCGACAAACCCCACTCGATGAACACAGGGGAGATGCGTGCGCAGCTTGGCCGTGCAGCCCTTTTCGAGTGACCATGGCGCGTTCACCGAACCAAATAGGATGACGGTGCGGTCCGGGACGCTCGTTCCCTTTTGAAACAGCTGCGAAATGTTCTGACCGTGTTCGACATGATACTCGATCTCGGTTGAGAAGCGGTTCGCTAGCGTAAAGAGCTCTTGGCAGGCATTGATGGCAAACGCCGAGTCCGCGTTCTGCGCGATGATGGAAACTGGCTTGGACAGCGTCTTGGAAAAAGCGAAGTTCGGAGCCGGTTCTGCTTTTATGTTTCGTTGGTGATGCATCTTGCTACCTTCCCTTTGTCTTGCGCTGTCCACGCAATTATTCGTGCCTGCCGTTGGACCACGCCCGGTTCCCCAAGTTCCCTTACAAGTGCTCCACCACCTGCGAGCAGGTGGTGGAGGCGTGTCGTGGTCTGCAAGAGACCAACGGAGGAGCTGTTAAGCAGCGTAGGTCGGGAACGCTGCGCAGAGTTTCGCAACCTGCGCTTTGCAGCGCTTCACGGTTGCATCTGTATCTTCGGCCGCTTCGGCTTCGATCAGATCGGCGATCATTTCGCCCAGCTGCACAAATTCTTTTTCCTTCATGCCACGGGTCGTTGCCGCGCTTACCCCAAGGCGCAAGCCAACCCATTCTGGAGGGCGTGGGCTGTCATTCGGGATGGCGTTTTTGTTGGCGGTGATATTGGCCTTTTCCAGCACGGTCTCAGCGCGTTTGCCGGTGATACCCTTGGGGCTGAGGTCGAGCAGAACGAGATGCGTGTCGGTGCCGCCGGAAACGATGCGGATGCCGCGGGTTTGCAAAGTGTCCGCCAGTTTGGCTGCGTTGGCTTTGACCTGAGCACCGTAGGCTTTGAAATCGTCGGTCAGCGCTTCGGCCAGGCAAACGGCTTTGCCAGCCAGAACCTGGCTGTGGATCGAGCCCTGAACACCCGGGAAAACCGCGGATTGCAGCTTTTTGAACCATTCCTCGTTATTGGTCAGGATCAAGCCACCGCGTGGGCCGCGCAGGGTTTTGGTGGTGGTGCAGGTGACGATATCCGCGTGCGGGAATGGCGAGGGGTGGACGCCCGCAGCAACCAGACCGGCGATATGCGCCATGTCGACGTGGAAATAGGCACCAACCTTTTTGGCGATCTGACCCATACGCTCAAAATCGATCTCGCGCGGATAGGCAGAGCCACCGGTGATCAACAGCTTGGGCTTTATTTCTTCGGCCAGTTTTTCCAGCGCGTCATAGTCGATGACTTCGGTGGTCTCGTCGACGCCGTAATGGTGCGGCTCGAACCAACGGCCGGACAGGTTCGCCTTAAGACCGTGGCTCAGGTGGCCACCGGCGGCCAGGTCCAGCGACAGAACCTTGTCGCCTGGCTTGAGCAGCAGGAAGAACACGCCAAGATTCGCTTGGCTGCCCGAATGCGGCTGCACGTTGGCATATTCGCAGCCAAACAGGTCTTTGGCGCGATCAATGGCGGCCTGCTCGACCACATCGACATATTGGCCACCACCGTGGAAACGGTTGCCCGGATAACCTTCAAGCGTCTTGTTGGTCATCGCGTGACCCAGCGCATCCAGCACGGCGCGGCTCACGATGTTTTCGGATGCGATCAGTTCGATCTGATCTTCTTGGCGCTGGCGCTCGTTGACAAGCGCTTGCGAGACAAGAGGATCGACAGTCGCAACGGAACCAGAAAAGTGCGCCGACATATGAAGGTTCTCCAATGGAATCAGGCTTTGGACAATGATCTGCAGTTGTCGCTGGCAGGACAAATGAGTATTGCTAAAAAGTAGACGCAGAAAAACTAAGCCTAAAACCCATGTCGCTTTCGCCACAAAGACCCAAAGGGCCGCACCTGAATTCTCTACGTGCTTTTGAGGCCGCCGCACGACTAAAGAGCTTTGCAGCCGCGGCTGACGAGCTTTCGGTGACGGCAGGCGCAGTCACGCAACATGTCAAAACCCTGGAGGCCTGGGCAGGCACCCGCCTGTTTGAGCGCACCGCGCGCGGTGTCAAACTGACACCTCTGGCCGAAGAGCTACTGCCGCAGTTCGCCTATGCCTTTGATCAGCTTGGGGCCGCCGTTCACAACCTGCGTAACAAAGCGCAACCGGAACGGATTCGCATAGCCGCGCTTCCGGCCATCGCACAGCTTTGGCTTGCACCGCGCTTGGGGCAACTTAGGCATTTGGCACCCGAGGCGACGGTCTCGATTGTGGCGCAGGAGCTTGCACCCAACCTTGCCCGCGAACCTTTTGACCTTACGCTGTTCTATTCGGAAGAAACGCCAAGCGCGCATGACCTGGTTGTTTCAGATGATGTGATTTTCCCTGTCTGTTCACCCGCAATTGCCGAAAGGTTGAATGACATCACGGATCTAAGGGCAGAGACCTTGTTGCATGATGGGTGTTGGAGACACGACTGGGAAACGTGGTTGAAAAGTCAGGGACATGGCAAAACCATGCCCATATCTGGCACGGTGCATTCGCTGTTTTCGGTCGCCCTAGAGGAAGCCCGGCATGGCGGCGGCGTGCTGATTGCGCATGAACTCCTTGTGCGGGATTATTTGAACAATGGCGCGCTTGTCCGCCCGTTTGCCGGGTCCTTGTCATTGCCGAGCAAGCTGCTGGCAAAATTTACGCCGGCTTTCCGCCAATCGCCGGTCTTTGAAAAAATGAAATCGGTCTTGCTGGAAGAGGATTGACCACGCGATAGGCGCTGGGCATGTAGCGCCAAGCGTTCGTCTTGCTGCGCTAGGCCTCAGAGCACGGAGCCGTGTCTTTGGCCGATGGTCTTGCCGATCCAATCCCAGAACCTGCGCACATTTCGTTTCATTAGTTTGTCGTCCGAGGTGACAACATAGTAGCTTTTGGGGGCTGGGACTTCCTCTTTGCAGGGCTTCACCAATTGCCCCGAAGCAAGCTCGTTTCTGAGCAGGCCGGTATGGCCAATGGCGATACCATTGCCGTTCAGCGTGCTTTGAACCAGCGCAGAGTAGAGCGAAAAACCAAGGGAGTTTGTCAGCTCCGGCCCGTTGATGGTCGTGGGCAAATACTCGGAAACCACCGAAGAGACCGGGACGCATGTGCGTTCGGAACATATCCTCACCCGTTCGGGGCGTCCCTTGGTGGTTGTGCCGCGCGATTGGAAAACCGAGCAGCCGATCGAGCGGACCCGAATAAGGCACCGTTGGTTGAGTAGAAGGCACATCTGGCCCTTCACAATCCGCGCATCACCTTGACGACCGTTAAGCCCAGCGGAAACACCACGGATCAGCTACTGACATATTGCCAAGGCAAAGACGCCGATATTCTGGTGGTGGGCAGTCGCGGGTCAGCGCGGTTGCGCAGCGGTTTGGTGCATGGTGGCACCGGGCGGAGCATTCTGGATGACGCAACCCTGCCAGTTATGATTTCGCACTAGAGTGCTTTTAAAACGGGCCGTAGGTCAGTGTGACCCACGGCTCGTTTTTTGTTGGGGGCAACCCGGCGCGGAATTGGCCGGTGGTTAGCTCGTTTTGTCGCTGCTGAACGTGTCTTTCAGCCAGTCGCTGCCATCGTCGATACGGTCCTCGACGCTTTGGACTACGGGATCGATGCGTTTGGCCTGAAAGCGTTTCCAGCGCACACGGATGGCCCAGAACAGCGCAAAGAGAACGGTCAGGATGGCAATGTTTGTCCAGGGGATGATGCGGGTGTCGGGGCTATCGACTTCTCGAATGGAAAGGGCGTTAGGATAAATCGACCAAAAGACGTTGCGCCATCCGTAGTGACGGACAACGAACCAACGAGGGTTTTCGGCGGAGGATTCTCGGCTGCCCGCCTTGGCGTGAAGATCAGCAGTGTTGAATTTGAAGTAAGGTGGCCAACCCCAGCCAGTGTCTTCATTGCGATAGACCGATTGGTCGCCGTCTGGCGTTTCGCTTTGTATAAAGAAAACCAGTCGTTCGCCTTCTGGGCTCGTTGTACCAGCGCTGGACCATGCCCAGCTTGCTTCATTAACGTTAACGCGGTCTTCGTAGATCCCCGTGATCCGAACGATGTCGTTTTGGGGCAGGGTGTAGTGCAGGAAGGCCGCAACAATGACCCAAAACGCAATTATGATTGTCCATTTGACATATGCCATTCCCGGCCCCTTTCAGTGGAAATTCGTCAGATAGATGATGCTGGCCACAATGCAGATTGGCAGCACATAGACCAGCAGAAACAGCATGGTGCGACGCTGTTTTCCGCTTTCAGCGAGGCCTTGGTCGATAAATTGCTCTCGATCACCCGGTTGACCCTGCGACAGCCAGTCTTGCGCCAGCTCCTCCTGCTTGGCATTGCGCCAACGGATCCACAGGATCGCAAAGATCACGGTCTGCACGATCAAGGCCAGGACCAGGAACCGCAACATGGCAAACATCATATTCCCCTTGTCTGACAGGTGAGACCGCCATCAGGTGTTTTCAAGTCCAGTTGAGACTACCAGGTATTTGTTGTCCAGCGTCTTGGCGCGGTCGAGATAACCAGCGCCAGAACCGGCCCCCAGATGATCACCGCCTTGGCCCCGAGCGTGGTGAAATAGCTGAGGCTGCCGGTGGTCGAAAAGAGGAATGCGGTTAGTTGCGGGTTTTCCAATTGGTAAAGCAGTGCAAAGCCGCAGGCCGAGAGGGCCCAAAGTACGACAGAAGATGCCGCAGCCGTAGTCGCCATGCCAAACACGGTTTCGGGCATCCATCTTTCGATGATGCGCGGCACCAAAATGGCCAGCGCGATGAGGGCGAGAGAAGGGAGTGCTAGGCCTAGAAACATAGCGCCAAGATGGGGGTGACGCTGGCGGGGGTCAACCTTGCGGATCGGTGTTTGAAACCCAGCTTTGCGCTAAGGCAAAGGCACCGTCCAGAGGACTGCCTTTTGGGGCGGTCACGACGTTTTGCATATCTTGGGGCAGGTAGGTCGCGAAATGCGAGGCGATCCCGCCGGTATAGGTGAGGGGTAAATGGGACTGCCACCCCATTTGGCGCAGGGCATCTGCGATGATGTCGGCACCGCCTTGCATAATCTCATGGGCGATTGGGTCTGCCGTTTCGGCGGCTTGTGTGACCATTGGGGCCAGCGCCCCGAAATCCGCCGCATCTGCCCGCCCGGCAAAGGCGATGATGCTGGCCGCATTGCCGAACTTGGCCAGAACGGCATCTGTCAAAGCGCTGTTTGCGAGCAAACCTTCCTGTGCAGCCAAAGTGGCGGAGAGCGCCTTGCGGCCCACCCATTGGGACGAGGCCTCGTCACCCAGAACAGCGCCCCAGCCACCGGCAAACCGGGCGGAACCGTCGATTTGGACCGCCTGAAACGACCCGGTGCCGCAATGCATCAAGGCCCCATCCTGCCCGTCCAGCGCTCCGTTCAGCGCAGGCATTCGGTCCTCTTCGATTTTGCAGGTGGCAAAGGGCAGGGCGGCGGCGACCTCTTGCGCTTTCTCTTCGCTCGTCACACCGGCGAGGCCCAGATAGGCAGGTACGGAATACAGCGTTTCGACGGGTTGGTTGATCTCGGATGCAAGCAAAACCAGGCCTTGCGTGATGCTGTCGACGGCCTCGGCAAAATCCGTGCTGACATTGCTGCTGCCGGTTTCAACGACCACACGCGCGCCGTTGACCTCGCAGGCCACGCGGCAACGACTGCCGCCGCCGTCAATTGCGATCACCTGTGGGATTGTGGTCATGTTTCTGGCCTTTGGGCAAATATCTTAAGACCTGAATAATTGACCCTAAGTCGTTTCGACAACCCAGTTTGGACAAATGCCCGAGGCTTGAATGAAAGGATCAACCTCAAGACCGCGAAACAACCCGTGACGGGTGATCAGAATGGTGCCAATCCCGGCGGCGGCCCCGCCCAAGACGTCAGTGTGTAGTGTGTCACCAACCATAGCGATGCGCGATTTGGGGATGCCAGCGAGGCGGGCAAGGGCCACGTCGAAGGCGTTTTTGTAGGGTTTGCCGAAAAACAGCGGCTGCGCGCCCAGTTGATCGGCAATCTCATGTGCGATTGTGCCGGGCTCCAAAGACAACCCATCGACACGTGGTGCCACCAGATCCGGGTTGGCGACGACCATGGGGCGAGGGTTCTGGCGCAGCGCATCGCGCAGCCGGATTGTGTCCGCGTCGCTCCAGTTTTGACTGGAAAGCAAAAGGAACCCACCAGCGCGCTCATACAAGGACGGGTCGAGATGCAGGTTATGCAAGGGAAAGGGGCTGTCAGAGAAATCATCCTCAGCCAATGCCGCCGCTGCCCAGGGCGCGCCGCTTTCCAGAACCGGCAAAGAGGCCAAGGCCACATCCCGGCTCGACACGACCTCATCAGCGGTGAAATCAAAGCCAAGCCGGCGGTATTTCTCCAAAAGCTGGACACGCGTGTAGCTTGCCGCGTTGGTCAATACGATCAGGCGTTTGCCTAGGTCGCGCAGCTCTTGCAACCGATCAACGGCCCCGGCAATCGCCTCTTCTCCGCGATTGAGCACGCCAAATGCGTCCAGGATGTAGGCGTCAAAGTGTTGGGCGGTGTCTGCAAGCGACTGGCCAAAGGTTGATTGGCTCGGAAACTCCGCGCGAGGAAGGCGCGAGCGAATGGCTTCGTAACGCTCAAACGCCCATTGCGGTGACAGGAAGGTGGTCATCGAGGCCCCTCACCCTGTCTTGACCAACACCGGGTCAGGCTCGACCCAGTTCAACCCATTTTCCAATAGCAAGCGCTGGGCGCGACCGGGGTAGTCTGTGATGATGCCGTCGACCCCGGCATCTATGGCGTTTTGAATGTCTTTGACTTCGTTCACCGTCCAGGCGTTGACGATCAGGCCAAGCTCTTGTGCGCGGGCCACATCGGATTTGGTGATGTCCGCGAAATAGGGGCTCCAGACGGACCCACCAAGATCGGCGATCAGATCCGGCAAAGAGCCGTTGAAAGCATCCAAGGATGCCCCGGCCATCCAAAGCGAACCTTCAAAGACGTTGGACTCCATCGGTGCGTTGGCCTTGGGCGCGTAGGTCAGGTGTGACCTTGGGATCGTGGGCGCGCGTTTCTTGACCGCTGTCAGGATATTCCAGTCAAAGCTTTGCACGATGCAGCGCTGGGTCAGGCCAAAATCTTCGAGAACTGTCAGGATTTGATCGGTGAACTCGTCCACCGGTGGTGTGAATTCCGGGTGGTTGGGGTGGCTTTTGATTTCGACATTGAGCCAGATGTCATCATAGGGCGGCTGCTGAACCAACGCCGCCAAGTCCGCCAGCTTCGGGATGCGCAGCCCCGACAGGAATGCCTGATCGGGATAGCGCGTGGCATAGCCGGTTCCGGCGCGCAATCCACCAACATCATAGGTTTGCAGCTGATCAAAGCTTAGCTCAAAAATCCCCGGCCCTTCGTTCGGCAACCAGTGCCCGTTCCGGTCACGGGTCGAGGCGGCCATAAGTTGAGGGTTATGGGTGATCACCGGCACGCCATCCTTGGTCGACAGCACATCCAGCTCGACGACTTTGACGCCAATGTCAAAGACATGGCGGAAAGCCATCATAGTGTTTTCCGGCAAAACCCCCCGCGCGGCGCGGTGACCATGTAGCCGGACAATACCGGGGGCCTTTCGCAGGGGGGCGAGGGGATCAGTCATGGCTTACGCTTCAATCCGTTTTTCGGACTTGGCGTCGAACAGGTGCAAATGCGACTGCTTGGCGGCAAAGGAGACCTGATCACCTACTTGATGGTCGGTAATCCCGTTCAAGCTGGCGACGATTTGCGTGTCGGTCCCATCGAGAACACCGTGCAGAAGTGTCACGCCTCCGAGATGTTCGAGCATCTCGATTGTCATCTTGAACGGCCCGTTCTCGTCAGGTTTCAGATGTTCGGGGCGCACACTCAGCAGGACATCGCCAGACGCAGCCGATCCGGTCGCGATGGTCGTGCCATTGCTCAAGGTCACCTGGCCAGCATTGGCAGACCCGGAGAGAAAGTTCATCGAGGGCGAGCCGATGAACCCGGCGACAAAGATCGAGGCGGGGCGTTCATAGAGCTCAATCGGCGTGCCGAACTGCTCGACGTAACCGCCATTCAAGACCATGAGACGATCGCCCAGTGTCATGGCTTCGACCTGATCATGGGTCACAAAGATTGATGTAACCCCAAGACGTTTTTGCAGCTTGCGGATTTCCAGACGCATCTGCACGCGCAGCTTGGCGTCGAGGTTTGACAAGGGTTCGTCAAACAAAAACACCTGCGGATCACGCACAATCGCACGGCCCATGGCGACGCGCTGACGCTGACCGCCGGACAGTTGCCGCGGCTTGCGATCCAGATATTGCCCGATCTCAAGAATCTCGGCGGCCTCATTCACGCGACGGTCAATCTCGGCTTTGGAGAGTTTGCGGATCTTGAGCCCATAAGCCATGTTGTCACGCACGCTCATATGCGGATACAGCGCGTAATTCTGGAACACCATCGCAATGTCGCGATCCGCCGGTTCCAGATCATTCACCCGCTTGTCACCAATATGGACATTGCCCGAGGTCACGCTTTCCAGCCCGGCCACCATGCGCAGCAAGGTGGATTTCCCGCAGCCCGACGGGCCGACAATGACGACAAACTCGCCGTCTTCGATCTCGGCATCAATGTGGTGCAAGACCTGAGTATCGCCGTAGGATTTTGTTAATGTGTCGAGTTTGATACCAGCCATCTGCTCGTCTCGTCCTATTTATCGGTTTCCGTCAGCCCTTGCACAAAGAGCTTTTGCATCGCGATGACCACAAAGATTGGGGGCACCATGGCCAGCAGGGCGATCATCATGATGATGTTCCATTCGGGGGATTGTTCGGCCGCTTCCAGCATCTGTTTGATCGACACCACAATGGTGGACATATCCGCATCTGTGGTGATCAACAGCGGCCAGAGATATTGGTTCCAGCCATAGATGAACAGGATCACAAAAAGCGCGGCGATATTGGTGCGGCTCAGCGGGATCAGGATGTCCCAGAAAAACCGCATCGGCCCCGCGCCATCAATCCGTGCGCTTTCCAGCATCTCGTCGGGGATGGTCAGGAACACCTGGCGGAACATGAATGTCGCCGTGGCCGAGGCGATCAGCGGAATGGTCAGGCCCCAATAGCTGTTGAGCATGCCAAGATCCGCGACCACTTCGAAGGTGGGCAGGATACGCACCTCGACCGGGAGCATGAGGGTGATGAAGATCATCCAGAAAAAGCCCATGCGGAAGGGGAACTTGAAATAGACAATCGCAAAGGCTGACAGCAGCGAAATCGCGATTTTGCCAAAGGCAATCATCAGCGCCATCAGAAGCGAGTTGAACATCATCATCCAGACCGGGGCGATGGAAGTCCCAGTCAGGCCAGAGCCCCAGAAGGTCTGTTTCAGGTTCACAAAGAACTGGTCACCGGGCCACATCGGGATCGGGGTTTGCAACATGCGCTCGGCTTCGTGGCTGGCTCCGACAAAGGTGATCCAGACCGGCAGGGCAACCATGGCCACACCCAGGATCAGGATCAGGTGGGACAGGATCGCAAGGAAAGGGCGGTTCTCAACCATCAGTATTGCACCCTCTTTTCGATAAAGCGGAATTGGATCACGGTCATGCCGATCACCAGGATCATCAGGATCACCGACTGCGCAGCAGACCCGCCGAGGTCGAGCCCGACAAACCCGTCATTGTAGACCTTGTAAACCAACGTTGTGGTCGAATTGGCCGGGCCGCCTTGGGTCACGGCGTGGATGATGCCGAAGGTCTCAAAAAAGGCGTAGGTCGCGTTGATCACCAGCAGGAAAAACGTTGTGGGCGAGATCAGCGGGAAGATGATCGTCGCAAAGCGGCGGATCGGACCAGCGCCGTCAATCGCCGCGGCCTCGGTGATCGAGCGCGGAATGGACTGCATCGCGGCAAGATAGAACAAGAAGTTATAGGCAACCTGTTTCCACGCGGCGGCGATGATCACAAGGAACATGGCTTGGCCACCATTCAGATAATGGTTCCAGCTATAGCCGATCTTTTCCAGGATAAAGGGAAAGATCCCGATGGTCGGGTTGAACATGAACAGGAACAAAGCCCCGGCCAGAACAGGTGCCACCGCATAGGGCCAGATCAGCAAGGTGCGATAGACGGTTGAGCCGCGAATGACGCGGTCTGCAAACCCGGCGAGGATCAGAGCGAACGCCATGGACAGGAACGCCACGCAGGCCGAGAAAAAGATCGTCCGCCCGAATGAGCTACGATAGTGGCTGTCATCCCAGAGATAGGCGAAGTTTTCGAACCACACGAATTCGGTCGACAGGCCAAAGGCGTCTTCGATCAGAAAGGATTGATAGACCGCCTGGCTGGCGGGCCAGATAAAGAAGATCAGCGTGACGATGACCTGCGGCGCTACCAGAAGGTAGGGCAGGATCGACGCGGGAAAATGAACGCGCTTGAGCATCGGATCTCGGGGATTGGAAAGGCGGAAAAAGGCCCGGCAACGCTTTGGTCGCCGGGCCCGATGTCAGTTGGATCGGTTTATTTGACCGAACGCTCGAACTTGCGCAGCAGGTCGTTGCCGCGATTTGCAGCATTGTCCAGCGCTTCCTGAGCCGAGATGTTACCGGCCCACAGAGCTTCCATTTCTTCGTTGATCACGTCACGGATCTGAACAAAGTTGCCGAAACGCAGGCCGCGGGAATTGGCGGTCGGGGTGTTCAGGCTCAGCTGTTTGATCGCGGTGTCGGTGCCTGGGTTGCTTTCATAGAAACCCTGCTCTTTGGACAGCTCAGCAGCCGCTTTGGTGATCGGCACATAGCCGGTTTCCTGGTGCCACCAGGCCTGAACCTCAGGCGAGGACAGGTAGGTCAGGAACTGCGCCAGACCCTTGTATTCGTCGGATTCGTGACCTTGCAGAGCCCATAGGGTTGCGCCACCGATGATGGAGTTCTGAGGCGCGTCAGCAACGGCCTTGTCCAGCGGCAGCATGGTCTGACCGAACTTGAATTTGGCCTGACCCACGATCGAGCCGTAATAGGCCGAAGAGTTCATCCACATGCCGCATTCACCATTGGTGAACATGGGCAGGCTGTCGCCGCGACGACCGCCATAGACGAACTTGTTGTCGGCCTGCATGTCAGCAACGGCCTGCAGACGGGCGGCAACTTGATCGTTGTTGAAAGTCAGCTCGGTGTCGAAACCGGCAAAACCGTTCTCTTTGGTGCCCAGTGCCAGATCGTGCCAGGCCGAGAAGTTCTCGATCATGACCCAGGACTGCCAGCCAAAGGAAATACCGCATTTCATGCCATTGTCGACCAGCGCCTTGGCGGCGGCGTCCACTTCTTCCCAGGTGCCGGGAACCTCAACACCCGCCGCTTCCAGAGCGTCGGCATTGTACCACAGAACCGGAGTGGAGGAGTTGAACGGCATCGAAAGCAGTTCACCCTCTGGGGTCTGGTAGTAGGACACAACCGCTGGCAAAAAATCGTCGCCATTAAACGGCTCACCGGCATCGGCCATCAGTTTTTCAACCGGATAGATCGCGCCCTTGGCGGCCATCATCGTGGCGGTGCCAACTTCGAAAACCTGAACCAGATGCGGCTGCTCACCAGCCCGGAAGGCGGCGATCGCGGCGGTCATGGTCTCGGTGTAGTTGCCCTTGTAGGACGGTTTGACGACGTAGTCGGACTGCGACGCGTTAAAGTCGGCAGCCATTTTGTCGATGCGCTCACCATTGGTGCCGCCCATGGCGTGCCACCAGTTAATTTCGGTTTGCGCATAAGCAGATGTGGCGAGGGCACCCATCAATACGGTGCTCGCCAGAAGCGATTTGGTAAAGGTCATGTGTTTCTCCCTGACAGTTTCAAAACTGCTGTGAAAAGGAGCATTTGCCAGCGGAAATGATAATTCAAGTGAAATATTTGTAAATCCGACATAATGCTGTGTTATATGCATGGTGGAGAAGAACGCGCAGCCTGAGGCGTTAACAAGGGGTTAAGTTATTGAAATTTCAACTAAGACAGCTTGAGGCGTTTCGCGCCGTCGCAGAAGCCGGTAATATCACACGCGCCGCAAAAAATTTGGGTGTGTCGCAGCCAGCGGTCAGCCGTTTGTTGTCAGACTTTGCCAAGTCCGTTGGTTTCGAACTTTTTGAACGCCGTCGCGGTGTGTTGGAGCCGACAAGTGAGTCGCGCTACCTGCTGACCGAAGTTACGCGGATTCTTGACGGGCTCGACCATCTCGAAGACCTGCGTCGGGATCTGACCGAACGCACGGCGGGGCATATACGTATTGCCTGCCTGCCCGGCTTTGCCACCAGCCATCTGCCCAAGGTCCTGGTTGATTTTCTTAAGGAAAGACCAGGGGTTACTGTGACAATCGACCCGGATCGTCCCGAGCGGATTTTGGAATGGATCATTGGCGAGCAATATGATTGCGGCCTCACGGATGGGTTTGCCGGTCACCCAGCAACCGAAAGCCGGGATTTGTTTATCAAATCGGTTTGTATTCTGCCCAAAGGCCACCCGTTACAGTCGAAACAGCGGATCAGCCCGGCGGATCTGGCCGATGAAAAGATGATCCACACCAAACGCGACAGCCGCTTTTATTACCGTTTGTCCCGCGCCTTTTCCGATGCGGGTGTCGCGATCAACAGTTGGGTCGAGGTCCGCCAGTTCACCACCGCCTGCACCATGGTCAGCGAAGGCATGGGGGCCTCAATCGTCAGTGCGCTGGACGCGGAACAATTTCGCGAAGCGGGCATCGTCATCCGCCCCTTTGATCCGCCGATCTATCACCGCCTGTCGATCCTGCGCCCCGCGACGGGGGCGCGAACACCTGTGGTGATCGACTTTATCGAGGCCTTTATCCAAAGCCTGACGCCCTTTCTGGCCGAGGCCCCGGTGGAGACTGCCAGCCTGACGAGTTAGCCCTGTGGAATACCTGACTTGAGCGATCCCCATCTGTTCGGCAAAAGCCAAGCATTGATAGAAATAAGGGGATATTGCCATGCGTTTGGTTGCAATCTTGATCGCGGGTGCGCTCGCGCTTCCGGCTCATGCTGATGAGATCAGCGATACGTTGCAATCCGCCTTGGATGCTTATGCGGATGGCGACATCCAATATGCATTGGAAGAGCTGGATTTTGCGAAACAGAAACTGCTGGAGCTGAAAACCGACAGCCTCGGGGCATTCCTGCCTCCTGCGCCTGAGGGGTGGAGCTTCGAAAAGAACTCCGAAATGAATTCGGCCCTGGGCATGTTGGGCGGCGGTGTCGGTGCCGAAGGCACCTATAGCAATGGTGACGGCGCGTCTGTCAAAATCACCCTGATGGCGGATAACCCGATGGTGGGCAGCATGGCGGCGATGATCACCAATGCCTCGGCCATGGGGATGAAGGTGGAACGCATCAACCGCCAGCGTTTTGCCATTCAGGATCAGCAGATGATGGCGCTGGTTGCCAATCGTATCCTCATTCAGACCGAAGGGGACCTGGTGCTGGCTCAGCAAATTCTTGAGCAGATGGATTTCAAAGCCATGGCCAATTTCGGTCAGTGATCAAGAGCGCTGGGGGCCTGGGATCAGCCAGGCCTCCAGATACGGCAAAAGCCGATCAGGCAGCGCAATTGTGTTGTGCAAGGCGCAAAAATTCAGCGCAACGGCCTGCACCAGAAAGGCCTGCACCCCTTCGGACAAAAGATCCGGCGAAACATCCTGGCGAAAGGCCGGGTTTGACAGCCAGTGGATGAAAATCCCGAATTGGCGTTCAAAGGTCACGGCAATCGGTCCGATTTCTTCGATCGCCGCCGCGCCGGACCGGCGGATGATCACGTCAAAAATGTCGCGATCCTGGGCCATATAGGTCACCAAAGGCATCAGTGATTCGATCAGGTCGGGTACGGTTTTGGGCGCAGGCAGTGCCTCCATTTCCTCCAAAATCCCGTCGATATCCTCTCCGATCAGATGATCGAGCAGCGCTTCTTTGTCCGGAAAATGGGCGAAAAACGTGCCTTTGGCTGTGCCGGCACGCTTGACCACCTCTTCGGTGCGCAGGCCTGGATATCCTTGTTCTTCAACAACTTGCCGCGCGGCCTCAAGCAGGCGGGCGCGGGTTTTCAAAGTGCGGGCTTGGGTGGCTTTGGTCATGATGGCAGTTTGCATGAATTTTGACCGTGGTCAAATTAGATATTGACCACGGTCAATTTGTTCCAATATTTGACCATAGTCATTTTTATCGGAGAGCCCCAATGACCCTCAATATTTTCGTCTTTGACGCCCATCCAGTTGCCAACACGCTGAATGCTCATTTGGCCAAAACCTATGCTGATGCGGCCCGTGCGGCCGGACATCAGGTGACGACAATGTCCCTGTCTGACATGCAGTTTGACCCGGATTTTGGGCAGACCCATTACCGCCACACAAAGCCGTTTGAGCCCGACCTTGAAACGTTCGTGCAAGCGTTGGAAGCGGCAGATCATCTCGTGATGACTATGCCGATGTGGTGGGGAAGCTATCCTGCCAAAACCAAGGCGCTTCTGGATCGCGCGCTGATGACCGGGCGCGCCTTTGACACGCGCAATGCGAACTTTATCGGCCTGCCCAAGCCTTTGCTAACAGGCCGTACAGCTCGGGTGATCATCACCTCGGATACACCAAGCTTTTTTCAGAAATGGGTCTACGGCAACGCGTTCCAAAAGCAGATACGCAATCAGGTGCTGAGCTTTGTTGGCATCAAGCCAAGCAAATTCACCTGGTTGGCCGCCGCCGGACAGCCCAAAGACGGGCAGGTCGAAAAATGGGCGGCCAAGATTGCCGAGCTTGGCCGCGCCGGTCAGTGATCAGCCGACCACGTTGGTCTCAGGCCCGTACGGATACCCGGTGATGTTTTCATTGCCGGTTTCCGTGATCACCAGGATGTCATGTTCGCGGTAGCCACCCGCGCCGGGCTGGCCTTCGGGCAATGTCAGCATCGGTTCCATGCTGATCACCATGCCGGGTTCCAGCACCGTGTCGATGTCTTCGCGCAGCTCAAGCCCAGCCTCGCGCCCGTAGTAATGCGACAACACGCCAAAGCTGTGACCATAGCCAAAGGTGCGGTATTGCAGCAGGTCGCGTTCGGCGAAAAATTCGTTGATCTTTTCGGTCACCTCGGCGCAGCTGACCCCCGGTTTCAGCAGCGACATGCCGTATTCATGGGCCGCGACATTGGCCTCCCAGATCTTGAGACTGGCCGGGTCGACCTCTTGCACGAACAAGGTGCGTTCGAGCGCGGTGTAATAGCCCGAGATCATCGGGAAGGTGTTGAGCGACAGGATATCTCCGCGCTGTAATTGTCGGGAGGTGACCGGGTTATGCGCGCCATCGGTGTTGATACCCGATTGGAACCAAACCCAGGTGTCACGATATTCCGCATCCGGGAAACGTTTGGCGATTTCCAGCTCCATCGCGTCGCGCCCGGCCATGGCAATGTCAATCTCGCGCGCGCCGGGTTTGATCGCCTCGCGGATGGCATAACCGCCCACATCAGCAACCTGCGCACCATGGCGGATCAAGGCTATTTCGGCCTCGGATTTATGCATGCGCTGGCGCATCGTGGCGGGGGCGATGTCTTTGGTCTGCACCGGTGTCAGGAATTCGTTCAGCAGCGCGTTCTGGGCAAGGGTCAGATGGTCGCCCTCATAGGCAATTACCTTGCCTGGCCCGGTGACCGAGAGGATCGCGCGCCAGTAATTGTTCCGCTGCCAATCGGTATAGGTGATGTTGTCACCGTGAGAGCGCCGCCAAGGCTGCGCCGCATCGATCCCGGCGCTGATGGTGACGCTGTCGTTTTGGGTGACGGCCAGCCCATAGGGGCGGCCAAAGCTGCAATAGAGAAAGCCGGAATAGTAGGCGATGTTATGCATCGAGGTGAAAACGCAAGCCTCGATGCCCTGCGCGCTCATCTCAGCGCGCAGTTTCGCCAGCCGTGCGTCATATTCGGACGCTGCAAATGGCAGAGATTTCTCACCCTGGTGAAAACGGTATTGCTGGGGACGTTCCATGAAACCCTCCTGAGGATGGCGGGGCACCTTCCCCTACCATCGGTAAAGCAAGGTCCCGGCGTACAGGACGGAATGTTGGGCTGTTGGTGACGACGCCATCGTCTGCCCTAGGTGGGAGAGTGCAGGAGGTTGGGGCGGTTGGCAAGGCCCGATTGATTAGTGAGAGGGAGGGATTCGAACCCTCGAAGCACAGACATGCTTACTCCCTGGTATAGCGGAGTACCTTTGGCCACTCAGTCACCTCTCTTGAACTCTACTTAAAGGTAACGCATCACAAATTCAATGTGGTCAATTCTTAAGGTCAAACGCTTAGTTAAGCGAGCCATAGCGCTTTAGCTTGAATCCCAAACGTAGCTCTGGATTTCGCCGAAATGGTAGCATTGTTTCTCGCGTCTTCTTTGCTTGATCAAAGTTAGCTTTGAAAGAAATGGTGCTGGAAGGACGGCGGAAACCCTTTTCCGCGCTACACGTTCCAGCTGATCCCCTCGCATGGTCTTCTCCGCCCACCAGGCTAAGGGAGACTCGATTATGGGATGTTCGCGATGCGTGATCAAGCTTCCATGCCTGACCTGAAAGAAAATTGAGGCAGGGGCGAGGGGGCAGCCCTTCGCACTCCCCGGAGTGGCTTTGCCGTAGAAGACCATAGTGGGTTTGAAGGTTTTTTTACGCGTTGTAGTTGAATTGCCCATTGATCGGGGCATAAAGGCTAGCCCTTGGTGGAAAGCGGGCAGGCGGTGGCGGCCATGGTCGCCAGCATGTCGCGAAGGCGATGCATCTCTTCGATCTTTTGATCAACCTCGCAGAGTTTCTTGGTCAGCAGCGCTGTTAGTTCTGTGGCGCTCAGTCCTTGTTCAGACAGGGCGCAGGCCAGATCTTCCATTTCACGCAGTCTGAAGCCGAGGGATTGACCGGTTTTGATGAGGCGAACCACGCGGGCCATGGCCGGGTCAAAATCGCGATAGCCGTTGGTGTGCCGCTCGGATCGGATCAGCCCGCGTTTCTCATAAAGGCGGAGCGTATCTGTGCTAACGCCGGTGAGGCGAGATAATTCTCCGATGCGCATGAAACCCTGTTGACCTTGGACTATGGTCCTAGGTTTATAGAGCGCCCTGACCAAAACGGAAAGGTGCGCGATATGTATTCTAAACCGACGCTGAACAGGATTTACAGGTTATCTGCCTGGTATGATTTGATTATCACGTGGCCTTTTGCCTTGCCGATCACGCTGGGGATCTTGTGGCAATACGGGTTTATGCCACTGAACGCTGTTTTGGGATTTGCGGCCTTACCCGCGCTTGATGTGCATGCGGTATTGTTTGGCAACTTCTTTGGATCGGTTGTGGTAATTTGGGCGCTGGTAAGGCTGTATCTGAATGACAGCCGGTTGGCGCTGTTCGATGGTCTGGGGCGCGTGCTGTTTAGTGTCGCCATGTTGAATGCGTTGGTGGCGGGGATTTCACCGATTATCTGGGCGTTCCTGATCCCCGAGCTGGCCTGGGCGATAGCGCAGTTGATCGGGTTTGTCCGGTTTAGAACACGTGCTGGGGTTTAAAGGGCAATTCGTTTGTTCAGAAGGGGGGCGAGGGGCCAGCCCCTCGCGCTCCCCGGAGTATTTCTGCCAAGAAGAAACACGAAGGCGCGCGTGAGGCTGGCGTTGGTTTTAGACCGTCAGGCAGACATATTTCAGCTCGAGATAGTCTTCGATACCGTGATGGCTGCCTTCGCGGCCAAGGCCGGATTGTTTGACGCCGCCAAAGGGGGCGTTTTCGGTGGAGATAATGCCGGTGTTCACGCCGACGATGCCGTATTCCAACGCCTCTGCGACCTTGTACACGCGGCTGAGATCCTTGGCGTAGAAATAGGAGGCGAGGCCAAAGATCGTGTCATTGGCGAGCTCGATGACCTCGTCCTCGGTCTCGAATTTAAAGATCGGGGCGAGCGGGCCAAAGGTTTCTTCGGTCGAGACCGCCATCTCGCGCGTGGCCCCTTTGACGATGGTCGGGGCGAGGAAGTTGCCCGGAGCCTGCGGTGTTTCACCGGCATAAATCACCTCAGCGCCTTTGGCCGTGGCATCAGCGACATGATCCTGCACCTTTTTGATCGCGGCGGGAGTGATAAGGGGGCCGAGCTCGGTGCCCTCTTCAAGCCCGTCGCCGACCTTCATCTGTGACACGCGCGCGGCGAGTTTGGTGCTGAACTCCTCATAGACACCGGCCTGCACATAGATGCGGTTGGCGCAGACGCAGGTCTGACCATTGTTGCGGAACTTGCAGACGATGGCCCCTTCGACGGCGGCATCCACATCGGCATCGTCAAACACGATAAAGGGCGCGTTGCCGCCCAGCTCCATCGAGCATTTCATCACGTTGTGCGCGGCCTGCTGCAAAAGAATACGCCCCACATTGGTGGACCCGGTAAAGGTCAGCTTGCGCACCTTTTGGTTCTCGCAGAACTCTTGGCCCACGCCGGGCGCATCCATGCTGGGCAGGATGTTGAACACTCCCGCCGGGATGCCTGCACGCTCGGCCAGAACCGCCAAGGCCAAAGCCGAAAGAGGTGTTTCGGAAGCCGGACGGCCCACAAAGGAACAGCCCGCGGCCAGCGCAGGGGCGGCCTTGCGGCTGATCATGGCATTGGGGAAGTTCCAGGGCGTGATCGAGGCGGCCACACCGATGGGCTGTTTCATCACCATGATACGCTTGTCACGCATATGGCCGGGGATGGTTTCGCCATAGATACGCTTGGCCTCTTCGGCAAAGAATTCGATAAAGGAGGCCCCATAGGCGACCTCACCCTTGGCCTCGGCCAGCGGTTTGCCCTGTTCGGCGGTCATGATGGTGGCCAGATCATCCTGATTTGCCATCATAAGATCGAACCATTTGCGCAGCACATTGGCGCGCTCTTTGCCGGTCCATTGTGCCCAATCCTTTTGCGCGACATAGGCGGCATCGATTGCACCGGCGACGTCTTCTCGAGTCAGATCGGTGACCTGTGCGATGATGTCGCCGCGTGCCGGATTGTCGACGTCAAACGTGGCGCTGCCCTCGACCCAAGCGCCATTGATATAGGCGCGGGTTTCCAAAAGCGAGGGATCCTTGAGCAGGGTTTTGAGGTTGGTTGCGGACATTTGAAATTCCCTGGAGTTTCTGACTTGGCATTAGGCAAAGCATCTGGTGAAGTAAAAGTATAGAGCCAAAAGAGAAGAGCCGATGGACCTAGATGACGCCTATGCCAATGCCCCCCACATCCCTGATGGGGAAAGCTACCCGGATCGTTGGGCGGCGGATGCCGATAAGTTTCGCAAATCCCAGGCGCTGACGGGGCGGGCGCGGCTTGGTCTGATGTATGGCCATGGCACGCGCGAGGTGCTCGATCTGTTCATGCCCGAAGGCACGCCAAAGGGTTTGGTCGTGTTTGTGCATGGGGGCTATTGGCTGAAATTTGACCGATCTTACTGGTCGCATCTGGCGGCTGGGGCGCAGGCCGAAGGTTGGGCCGTGGCGGTTCCGTCTTATGATCTCTGTCCGCGTGTGCGGATTGCCGACATCACCCGTCAGATTGCCAATGCGATCACCGTCGCGGCGCGCGAAATTGAGGGGCCTGTGCGCTTGTCCGGGCATTCGGCTGGCGGGCATCTTGTGTCGCGCATGTGCGCCCCCGGTGTTCTGCCCGACGACGTTCAGGCGCGTTTGGCCAAGGTGCAGCCGATCTCGCCTGTCTCGGATCTGCGGCCGCTGATGCAGTTGACGATGAATGCCGAGCTGAAAGTGGACGAAGCCGAGGCGCAGGCCGAAAGCCCGATTTTTCAGCCCAAACCGGATGTCGCCGTCACCGTCTGGGTCGGCGCAGAGGAACGCGCGGTCTTTCTGGATCAAGCCCGCTGGCTGGCCGAAGCCTGGGCCTGTGGTCACGAGGTCGTGCCCGGAAAACACCATTTCGACGTGATCGACGCCTTGGCCAACCCGTCCAGCGACATGGTGCGCGACCTGCTGGGTTAATAAATCGGGTAAGGTATCCAAGGATTGCGCTTTGGGCTGCGTCCAAGTCATGAGATGCGTATGACTGTGAGTGACAAAGACCTGGCCCTGGCCGCAGCGAATGGAGACCGGCAAGCTTTTGCGGCTTTGCTGAACCGGGTTTATGACCCGATGTTTCGGCTGGCCTTTCGCCTGACCGGAAGCAAGGCCGAGGCCGAAGATCTGGTGCAGGATATCTGTGCCGCCTTGCCCGCCAAGCTCAGCCGCTTTCGGGGCGAGGCCAAGGTGATGACCTGGCTTTATCGGATTGTGGTGAACGCAGCGCGGGATCGGTTTCGCCGCCGCGCCAGCCATGCCAAGGCGGCTGAGGGCTGGGGTGATTGGGAAATCGCGCGCCGCGCCGTCGAAGAAGAGCAGGCGGAACGGGCCGATTGGCTGCGGCTTGCCATGAACGCGCTGACACCGCCCGAGTTGCGGGAAACGCTGGTGTTGATCCTGGACGGGCTGAGCCATGCGGAGGTTGCCGAGATCCTTGGTGTCTCCGAAGGTACGATCAGCTGGCGCATCTCGGAGGCGAAAAAGAAACTCAAAGCGATGAAGGAGGCCGAAGCATGAGCGATTTTGACGATCTCAAACGCGCATTGGATGCGGCCACACCAAAGGCTGACGACACGCGCAAGGCGGAAAACCTTGCCCGCGCGATGGAAAATTTTGACGATTTGCAATTTTCTTCCCAAGGAAATGCAGATGACACGCGTCTGACCTCTGAACGCCCGGAAAACGGGCTGATCAGAGGAGTAAGAAAAATGATTGCCAATTTCTCGACCCGCGGAATTTTGACCGCAACCACCGCACTGGCCGCTTTGGGGCTGGTGATGTTTGTACCGGTTGTAAGGGATCAAATACCCGGCATGCCCGGAGCCATTGTGACCGAGCAAAATGCACCGGGGGGCGGGCTGCTGTCCTTGGACCCTGCGCAAGAGCCTGTCGTTGAAGAGGCCGAGGCACCGCTGCAAGGGGGCATTGCGCTATCGGGCAGTGCCGAAATGGCGCGCAGTCTCGAAGACGGTGCGGAGTTCCACACGGATATGGATGTCACCTATGACAATTCCGCGCCTTTAATGCTCCCGTCCCCTGCCCCTGTTCCCACCGCCAAAGCCAGCCCGCGCGTTGGGTCCGCCAATGGCGGTCTGACCCAGATGTATTCCGGTGGCGGTGCGCAGCTTTCCATGCCGCCCATGGAGCCTGCGATTGTCGTAGAGGAAAACACCGAAGCCTTCCCCGAGGCCGAGGCCAACCCGCTGAAAGTCACCGCCGAAGACCCGGTTTCGACCTTTTCCATCGATGTGGACACCGCCAGTTGGTCGATCCTGCGCAACTCGCTGACCTACGGCACTCTGCCCCCCGAAGGCGCGGTGCGGATCGAAGAGATGGTCAATTACTTCTCTTACGATTACCCGGCCCCAACCGGCGATCAGCCGTTTCAGCCTAGCATTGGCGTGACCGATACGCCTTGGAATGATGGCACGCAGATCGTTCATATCGGTCTTCAGGGCATGATGCCCGATGAGCGCCCGCCGATGAACCTTGTCTTTCTGATCGACACATCAGGCAGCATGAACCAGCCCACCAAGCTGCCCTTGCTCAAGCAAAGCTTTCGTTTGATGCTGGGCCAGTTGACCGAGAATGACAGCGTCTCCATCGTGACCTATGCGGGCAGCGCTGGCCGTGTGCTTGACCCGACCCCGGCGGATCAGCGTGACAAGATACTGCAAGCCCTGGACAACCTGCAAGCCGGTGGCGGCACTGCCGGGCAAGAGGGGTTGCAACAGGCCTATGCCACCGCCAAGGAAATGGCAGAAGAGGGCAAGACCTCGCGCGTGATCCTGGCCACGGATGGCGATTTCAACATCGGCATTCATGACCCCGATGAGCTTAAGGATTACATCGCCAAGGAACGCGACAGCGGCACCTACCTGTCTGTTTTGGGCTTTGGGCGGGGCAATCTGGATGATGCGACAATGCAGGCCTTGGCACAGACCGGCAACGGCATGGCCGCCTATATCGACACGCTGAGCGAGGCGCGCAAAGTGCTGGTGGATCAACTGACAGGGGCCTTGGTCCCTATCGCGGATGATGTGAAAATCCAGGTCGAATTCAACCCGGCCAAGGTCGCTGAATACCGGTTGATCGGCTACGAAACCCGCGCCCTGAAACGCGAGGATTTCAACAATGACAAGGTCGATGCCGGAGAAATTGGCGCAGGCCATCAGGTCACCGCGCTTTATGAGATCACCCCTGTCGGATCAGAGGCGCGTCTGACAGATCCGCTGCGCTATGGCACCGCACCAGAGGCGGTGGACAGTGACGAGCTGGGCTTTTTGCGCCTGCGTTACAAAGCCCCCGGCGCGGATGAAAGCCAGTTGATCGAGGCCCCAATTGTTGACGGCACCGGGGCGTTGCCGGATGCGGATTTCGCTCTGGCCATTGCCGGTTTTGGCCAAATCCTGCGCGGCTCTGATCTGATTGGCGCGTGGTCCTTTGGCGATGCGATCAAGCTGGCGCAAGGGGCCAAGGGCGCAGACCCTTATGGCTACCGCCAAGAGGCCATCACCCTGATGCGCCTGGCCGAAAGCCTGTCACAGTAACTCAATGGGGTGCCCTTTCTTAGGGTGCCCTACTTTCTGTTTGCCTGGGCACGGGGCCTCGATCTGCAAGACCTCGTCGTATTTGATCGCGCCCCAGGCGGCGGTGAATTTGAACGTCATCAGCTCGCTATCGGCAAAGAGCAGTTGATCCTGCCGCGCCAGCTCGGCGATTTTGGCATGTACGGCCGCCAATTCACGTTGAATTTCGGCACCACTATCAGGCCGCATCCGGCGCGACACCGTGGTGAAAAACTGATGTTCTTCGCCCAAGGATGTCATCACCATGTTCAGGAACCGCAAGTTCAGCTCGCGGATATAAGCCATCAGCGGGCCGTCCTTGCGAAACTGGATCGGGCCGGGCCACATCAGCCGCACTTGGCCATTCTCCCGCATCTCAACCAGGTTCAACCGCTCCAGTTTCATACCCAGGGCAAAGAGCTGATCCTGAGACAAGTTATAGCGGCCCAGAATGTGTTCAGCCGAGACCTTGTCGCGCAACAGGATGTAATAGTGAAACAGGCTCTTATCCTTGGCCAGCGCGGCTTCGACTTCGATGGGCAGCGTTAGCGGGGCATCAACGCTGCGCTCGGCGCGATCCACGACATCAGACAGGTTGACCTCAAGCACGTCGCAGATCTCCAGCAACCGGCTCAGCTTGCAATCTCGCTGCGAAAAGATCCGTTTGATGGTGGGTTCGGACAGGTCCAACCGTTTTGCCAGATCCGCATAGGTCATATTTCGCGCCTTAAGAGCCTGTTGCAGGATGGCAAAGCTGTTGGCATGCATGGGTTTGATCCTTGGTTGCGTGATTGAGTATCTAAATATGATGCCATGAATGTCAAATATTGAAGATTGGTATCGTAAATAGATCTTCCCCTCATCAACTGATGAAGGAAACCAATGATGAAACTCCAAACCCTGACGATGACTGTGCTTGCCTCTGCCTTTGCGATGACCGCACAGGCCGAAACGATCTGGAGCGCTGAGGGCTTTGACTGGCCGGAATCCGCGATCGAGGTGCAAGAAACCGGCCAGATCGTGGTCAGCAATATGGTCGGATCACCGTTCGAGCCGGATGGAAATGGTTTTCTGTCCTTGCTGTCCGCCTCGGGTGAGGTGATTGAAAAGCAATGGATCACCGGGATGCACGCCCCCAAAGGCATGGCCATTGTAGGCGGTCATCTGTTCGCGGCGGATCTGGACACGCTGCGGATTGTCGATCTGGCCACCGGCACGCTGGTCAACAGCATCAAGGTCGACGGGGCCGGGCTGCTGAATGATGTGACCTCGGATGGTGAAAACGTCTATATCAGCGATATGCTGACCCACACGATCTGGCGCTATTCAGACGGCAGTGTCGAACCGATTTTGCAGGGTGGTTCGCTGACACATCCGAACGGGCTGCTATGGGATCAAGACCGCCTTTTGATCGGCAATTGGGGCCCCGGGATGAAAGAGGATTTCAGCACCGATGCGCCGGGTGACCTGATCGCCTGGACACCGGGTACGGACAAGGTTGACGTCATCGTATCTCAGCTGGCCAATATCGATGGTGTCATCCGCCTGAATGGCAAGCTTTTGGTCAATGACTGGATCACCGGTGAGATCTTTGAAGTTTCCGACAACGGCGACGTGTCCAAAACCGCGCAATTTGGGCAAGGGCTGGCAGACATCGGGGCCGGTGACGGTGTCATCCTCATGCCGCATATGCTGACTGGCAAGGTCGAGGCGCTGGCCATCAAATAAGCACTGCGGCTGCGCAACCGGGCTTTTATTAGGTTTGACATAAAACCGTTGCGCAGCCGTAATAAAGGCCATCCGGACGCTCGAAAAACTATGAGGAGAGACCGTCGTGGGCTTTAAGACGTTTTGCTTGACTTCGGTATTGGCGCTTAGCGCTGGAACCGCCTTTGCAGAAATGAATTTCAACCGCATTTCCAGCTTTGCCACGCCAATGAACATGGCAGATGGCGAAGATAAAAAGGCCGAAACTTCGGCCGAAATCATTGCCGCAACCGCCGACGGTAACACGCTGGTCTATACGGACAGCCCTCTGGGCGTGTTGGGGCGTATAGACATCACCGATGCTGCCAACCCCAAGCCTCTGGGCAATATCGCCCTGGAGGGTGAGCCGACTTCGGTTGGTGTTGCCGGTGCCAATGCCATTGTTGGCGTGAACACGTCTGAGTCCTATACCGATCCATCGGGCTTCTTGGCGGCGATCAACATTGCTGACGGGTCCGAAGCTGCGCGCTGCGATTTGGGTGGTCAGCCCGACAGCATCGCCGTGGCCAAGGATGGGTCATTTGTGGCCGTCGCCATCGAAAACGAGCGTGACGAAGACCTGGGCGATGGCCGCACCGGTCAGTTGCCCGCCGGTTTCCTGGTGACCGTTGCCCTGAACGGTGACGTGCCTGCCTGTGACACGCTGAAAAAGATCGAACTGACCGGCCTGGCCGAGGTTTCCCCCGAAGATCCAGAGCCTGAATTCGTCGACATCAACGCCAATGGCGAAATCGTCGTCACCATGCAGGAAAACAACCACATGGTTGTTGTGTCCAAGGATGGTGAGATCCTGAACCACTTCTCAGCTGGTGCTGTTGACCTCGAAGGCATCGACGCCACGGATGAGCGCGGCGCGCTGCTGTTCACCGAAAGCCAAATGGGTCGCGTGCGCGAACCTGATGCGGTGAAATGGATCGATGTCGACCATTTTGCCACCGCCAATGAGGGCGACATGGATGGCGGTTCGCGCGGCTGGACCATCTTCAACAAGGATGGCTCGGTTGTCTATGAAAGCGGGGCGAGCTTTGAGCACGCGCTGGTCCAGATCGGGCACTACCCGGACAAGCGCTCCGATAGCAAAGGCGTTGAGCCCGAGAGCATCGAATTCGCCAAATTCGGCGACACGCCTTATGTCTTTGTCGGGTCCGAGCGCGGGTCAGCTGTGGGTGTCTATGACGTCACCGATCTCAGCGCGCCGGTGCTCAAACAGATCCTGCCATCGGGTGTTGGCCCAGAGGGTTACGTTGCCCTGCCTGCGCGTAACCTGCTGGTATCCGCAAATGAAAAGGACCTGATCGAAGACAAAGGCCCACGCGCCCATGTCATGATGTACGAACTGCAGGATGCGGCCGCACAATATCCAACCCTGACCTCCGAAGGCGCCAAAGAGCTGATCGGCTGGGGCGCGATTTCGGGCATGGTGGCAGACAAAGACGGCATGATCTACGCGGTCAATGACAGCTTCTTTGGCTTCCAGCCGTCGATCTTCAAGATCGATGCCAGCCAGACACCGGCCAAGATCGTTGACGTGATCCGTGTTCACCGCGCCAATGGTGCCCCAGCTCAGAAACTTGATCTCGAAGGTATCACCTTGGACGGCAAGGGCGGCTTTTACCTCGCCTCTGAGGGGCGCACCGACCGCGCCATTCCCCACGCGGTTTACCACGTCGACGCCGATGGTCTGATCAAAAGCCATAAGCAGGAGATTGGCCTGCCAGCCGAGCTGATGGCGGTTGAGAAACGCTTTGGTTTTGAGGGCATCACCATGATTGGCGATACCCTGTGGATGGCCGTTCAGCGCGAATGGAAAGACGACCCAAAGAACCATGTGAAACTGGTGGCTTATAACCTTGAAACCAAGGAATGGGGCGCGGTTCACTATCCCAAAGCCGAGCCGAAAAAGGGCTGGGTTGGCCTGTCCGAGATCGTGGCACATGGCGATTATGTCTATGTCATCGAGCGTGACAACCAGATCGGTTCTGACGTTGTGACCAAGAAAATCTACCGCATCCCGGCAGCCGAAATGGTGCCCGCGAAGCTGGGTGAGGTTCTGCCGGTCGTGTCCAAAGAAGAAGTGCGCGACCTGATCCCGGATCTGCAGGCCTTTGGCGGTTACGTCACCGACAAGATCGAAGGCCTGGCGATCATGCCGGACGGCTCTGCCTTTGTCAGCACCGACAATGACGGTGTCGATGACAGCTCGGGCGAGACCTTCTTCTGGTCGATTGGCAAGCTCTGAGAACAGGCCGCTTAGACAGAAACCCAAAGCCCCGCGAATTGATTTCGCGGGGCTTTTTCTTGTTAACGAGTCCTGCCCCTAGGGCAGATACTGCCTCTCGATTTCCAAAAGCTTCTGTTTGCGCCACAGCCCGCCGCCATAGCCGGTCAGCGATCCATCCACGCCGAGCACCCGATGACAAGGGATGACCAGTGCAATTTGATTGGCCCCGTTGGCGCGGGCCACGGCGCGGGTGGCGCTGGGTTTGCCCATCTGTTGGGCCAGCTCGGAATAGCTGCGGGTTTCACCTGCGGGAATACGCCGGAGCGCGTGCCAGACCTCGCGCGTGAAGTCTGACCCGTGATAGGCAAGGGGCGTTTCGAACGTGGCTTTGGTGCCTGCGAAAAAGCCCGCCAGTTCCTCAGCGATTTGAGCAGAGATCTCGGTCTTGCCAATGCCGATTTCGCCCTTGGCAAACTTGTTCAATTTCTTCAGCTCGGTCGGCAGGGCTTTGCGTTCGAGAAATTCAAGCAGATGCAGTTCGCTCTTGCTGGTCACGGCGATCATGTCGCCAAGGGCGGTGGGAATCCAATCGGCAAACAAAAGCGGTTGTCGTGACAGGGTGCCGGGCGCGCGACCCAGCAGTTTGGCAAAGGCCTCGCGAAAGACACTGGGCGAGTCAAAGCCCGCATCCAATTGTGCCTCAATCACCGCGCCGCCCCCAGCGATGGTTTCAAACCCTTCGCGAATGCGCCTTTGCCGCGCCATTTCCAAAAAAGTCATGCCAAAATGGCGTTTGAACGTGCGCCGCACGGTTGAGGGATCAAAGCCCATGCGCGCGACATCGGCTTCTTTCCAGCGATAGGCGGGGCGGTTTTCCAGGGCGTCCAACAGTACTTTGATTGCCGGGTCAGCTTCGGCTTCGGCCAGCAGGGGGTGGCAGCGTTTGCAGGGGCGAAACCCGGCTTCGATACAATCCGCAACTCTTTCAAAAAACGCGCAATTTTCGCGCTTCGGCTTGCGGGCCGGGCAGGTCAACCGACAAAAGATACCGGTGCTGGACACACCAACATAGGCGCGCCCGTCATAGGTCGGGTCGCGGTCCAAAAGGGCCTTATACAGGGTGTCGGGATCGGGGAGCTTGAACAACATGAGGGCGTTTTAACATGCTCGACACGGGCCGCCGCCGAAATTCGGGCGTTTATTCTGTTAGGGTCAGAACCCATCAATTCACAACGCTCAGTTCGCCAGATTTTGTTCCAGACCAGGCATATGCCCGAAGTAATAGTGGTTCTATTTCAAGGGCATATAACGCAGGCTGGGGCAAAATCCGGTGAACCCGAAGGGCATGGAGAAATACATGCTCTCAGCGGCTCGACTTTCTTGCCAAGGCGATCAGCCTTGTCTGCGAAGTTCAAGCCTCTCATAACACGTATTTTTCCATGCTGAGCATTGTGAATTAATGGGTCCTGACCCTAGAGAACCGCGCTTTGATCTTCGAGGATCTTGCCCCAGGTAAAAACCTCGTAGCTGCGCAATTCGGGGACATAGAACGGATCGGCAGAGATCAGGGATTCGACCTTGGCTTTGCTGTCCAGTTCCACGATCCAAAGCGCACCGCAGAAATCCGCCCCGGCATCCGGGCGCAAGCCGCCGCCGATCAGCAATTCGGGATGGGCTTTGACATAGGCGACATGGGCGTCGCGGCGGGATTTATCCGCGCGGATTTGCATCATGTCGGGGTGGTCTTTGAAAATCACGGCCCAGCGATTCATCCTTTATCCTCCTGTTTTCAAGAGGCTACGCGAGAGATAACGAGGGCCATAGGGCCAGATGATCCCGGCACTTATCCCAGATGATCACAAAAGTTTGGCTGGGTTGTCCTTTCCCGAATCGCGCAATGCTCTAGGTTGAGGGGCGTGAATTCACGCAGAAGGACACTGCCATGAAACGCCGTACTTTTCTTAAAACCTTTCCCGCCGCAGCGGCCCTGACCGCCACCGCTGGTATCGTTCCCATTGCCGTTATGGCGGATGGGCATGGGACACAGGTGGTTGCCGCCCAGAAATTCAAAATTGGCGACATGATTGTGACTGCCATTTCAGATGGTTACTTTAACATGCCGCTGAATATGCTGCAGGGCGCGGATCAGGAGACGATTGCGCAATTGCTGGTCGCCGGTCATCAGGACCCGGCCAATTTCCGCGCCGCGGTGAACGCTTATCTGGTGCAATCGGGTGGTGAAAACTGGCTGATTGATGCGGGAACCGGCTCTGTCTTTGGCCCGACCTTGGGGGATTTGCCGAGTGTTTTGAGTGCCTTAGGGGTTCAGCCTGGTGATGTTTCCAAGCTGATTGTCACGCATATGCATGGCGACCACATTGGCGGGGCGATTGCGGATGGCGCGGCGCTTTATCCCAATGCGGAATTGGTGGTGACCAAGACCGATGTGGATTTCTGGACCTCGAAAGACATTCAGGCCCAGGCCCCAGAGAATTTCCGTGAGGCCTTTGATCTGGCCATGGGCGTCATTGCCGCCTATCAGGATCGGCTGCGCATTGTTGAGGGTGAAGCTGATCTCGCCCCCGGTCTGGTTGGTCGTCCGATGCCGGGTCATACCCTTGGACATCAAGGGGTTATGCTGGAAAGCGCCGGGGACAGCCTGTTGATCTGGGGCGATATCGTGCATGTGAGCCATGTGCAGATGACCCATCCCGAAGTCACCATTGGCTTTGACACGGATCAGGAATTGGCAGCGAAAACGCGGGCGGATCTGTTTGCGTCGCTGGTGAAAGGCGACCAGAAGATCGCGGGCATGCATATGCCATTCCCGGGTGTTGGCTATGTCGAGAAATCCGGCGAGGCCTATCGCTTTACCCCTGCGACTTGGGACTATCTCTGAGCCTCTGGCGGAAGTGTTTTAAGAAGGCGTGCGGTGCCGGTAACGGATCGCGCGCCTTTTGCGCAACGGGGGTATCGGTACAAAACGCCCGCTGTTTTGGAGAGATTGCCCTAGGGTGTTTCGGGGCGCTGAGAGGCGCGATTTGGCCAATCTGTCCGATTCTGGCTTTGTTTTGGGGGGATTGGCCGGGGATTTGAGCGCTTGCGACGTGATGGGCAAGGTTTTTCGTTAATTCCGATTCAGAAGTGTTAATTTACGCCTGTTTGGCGGGGGTTTAGGGCGCTGCCCCGCCCCGAGCGAAGCTCGGGACTCCCCGGGATATTTTTGGCCCAAAGAAGCATGGGCGTGGCGTTTCTTGTGAGGGGGGCATCTGAGAAAGGGCGCAAGGAGCGGGAAAGCGGTATTTGTTTCATCTTGTCCCCTTGGATGGGCTTCGCTATTCCCGATAGAACACCACCGGGAGTACCCGTTGATGCGCGAGATCGCATGGGCCGTTTCCGGCTGGGGTGAAGGGTGAAGGGATGATGAGAATGCGGGTCCTTGCTGGTCTGATTTTGGCGGGTTTTGTGTCAGCTTGCGGCGGCTTGCCAGCCTCAAATCCGGATCAGGGCAAAGCTGCGAAAACCGGCGGGTTTCTATCTGGCCTCATGGCCCCCAAAACCGCGGACAGTGATGCCAAACCGGCCAAGACCCAACTGCCTTTGGCGCGGGCGCGTCTGGTGGGGGGCGATGTCATTGTGGCCGGGCCGGAAGGCTATTGCCTGGATCCGGTGACGATTGAGAACAAGCGCGACCGGGGGTTTGCCCTGATTGCCTCCTGTCACATCCTGTCAGATGGCAAGGTGGGCCAAGCGGTTGAGCCGGTCTTGATCACCGTCACGGTTGGCCCCAAGGGCGGTGCCTCGGACCTGCCGACCCCGCGCGAGCTGGCCTTTACCGCCAAGGCCCCTTTGTTGGGGGGCGAGACCGGCGATGGCTTTGTTGTTGCCAATCTGGATGGCGGTGGCGATGCCCTGTTGGAGGGTGGCGATCAGAGGCATTGGCGTGGTGCGTTTTTGCAAGGCGATCGGCTGGTTGGGCTGGCGCTTTATGCCCCCAAGGGCAGCCCCTATGCCGGGGCGCATGGCGGTGGGATGTTGCGCAAGCTGCATAACAAAGTCGCCTCGCTGAGCCCAAGCGGCGCGGCAAAACCGACCAAGCGCAAAAAACCACAGCAAAACGCGCTATTGGACCGTTTATTCGGCCGTTAAGATTTGCCATACTATGATCAGGCTTGGGTTTCGCTGCGTTTTGGTGGCGAAACAGTCGGCTTGGCTGGGATAAGAACGGCAAATCGGGGCATTCTATGGGTAGCGAAAAACAAGGTTGGCTGGACCGCTCGTTAGAGCATGGCGCGCTGCGCCGCTGGTCGCGTGCGGCCCGGGCTGCGGCGGACACTGACCTGGTCGAATTGCGCAACCAACGTGTGCGGGCGCGTAAGCTCAAGCATCAGCTCGATGAACTCATTCACGTGGCTGACTCACGTCTCGCGCTTCCCTATATCGGGAATCAGTCTTTCCCACGGCCGGCGGATGCCGATTGGGCCTGGCGACCCGAGCTGTGGTGCGGCCCGCTTCCCGTTCCCGGGATTTCCTCGGTGCAGTCAAAATCCATGCTGGGCAAAGAGGCAACGCTGTTTCACGATTGCCAGCATTCGGAACTGACCCTGCGCCAGATCCGCAATATGCGCGAAGAGGATCTGGCCGCCTTTGGCTTGCGCATGGATGTGTTCCGCTTTGACGGCTCGTATCTGTCGCTGGCGATTGACCTGCCCGAAGAGGCGAGCGCGGGGTTGCTGCGCAAACATCTGATCCGCATTGAAACCATCGTTGAGATGGAAAAGCCGCTGGAGATTTTTGCGCGGCTGAACATCAAGCACGGCCCCAATACCGAGCAGATCGTGCGTGAACTGCCCCTGAACGAAGAAGATATCGTCGTCGAATTTGATCTGGCCTATACCAAGCTGAACGAAAAGCGGGTGGAAAAGATGTGGCTGGATCTGATTTTCGAAGGACCTCAGATGAACCAGGTGATCCTGCGGGATCTCACCTTTAGCCGTCGCAAGCGGGCGGAACTGTAACAGGAGAGACATGGAAATGAGCGCCTTTTCCCTCACCAAAACCCGCTTTCGCGAAGGCCTTTGGGAAGGTCTGTTGACCGCCGTCGAAAAAGGCGCGGCGCAGCCGGAGATTTCGGTGACGTTGCGCGACATGCCGGTGCGCGGCGTAACCCTGACCGATGCCAAGGAGGCCGGGCGCTGGGTGATCCAGATCCCGGTGCCGGTTGAGGCGGTGGGCGAGGGGGTGCAGACCTTTTTGATCAGTGACGCCAATGCGGATGTGGTGCTGGACAGTTTCACGCTGATTGCGGGGGATGTGCTGGGTGACGACATCCGCGCCGAGGTGGATCTGCTGCGCGCCGAGTTGGACATGCTCAAACGCGCCTTCCGTCGCCATTGTCTGGAAACCACCTGACCTTTTGTCACGACATTCGGGTTTCTTTGGGCCAAAAATATCCCGGGGAGTCCCGAGCTTGCTCGGGGCGGGGCAGCGCCCCATCCCCCTCTCACCTTGACCCGTGCCCAAGATCGGCTCAGGTTGCGGCCATTCTTGGCAAGGAGCTTTCATGTCCCCGTTTCGCGGCATTGCGCTGAAACTGTTTTCGGTTTTCCTGTTCACCATCATGGCGTCCTTGATCAAGGCGACCTCTGATTTGGTGCCGCCGGGACAGGCGGTGTTTTTCCGCTCTCTTTTTGCCATGCCGATCATCATTGGCTGGCTGGCGCTGCGCGGTGATTTGAAAACCGGACTTAAAGCAAAACGCCCGATGGGGCATTTCTGGCGCGGGGTGATTGGGGTGTCGGCGATGGGGTTCGGCTTTGCCTCGCTGGGCTTGCTGCCTTTGCCAGAAGTCACCGCCATTGGTTATGCCGCGCCGATGTTCACAGTCCTGTTCGCCGCTGTTTTGTTGGGCGAGAGGCTGCGCGCCTTTCGTCTGAGCGCGGTGGGGCTGGGGTTGATCGGGGTTGTGGTGGTGATGTGGCCGCGCCTGTCGCTGGAACAGCTGGATGATGTCGCGGTGCTTGGTATTGGCTGCGTTCTGGCCTCGGCGGTGTTGCGTGCGCTGGCGCATATCCACATCCGCAAACTGGTCGCCACCGAGGAGACCTCGGCGGTGGTTTTTTATTTTTCGTTGACCGCAACGAGCCTGTCTTTGCTGACCATCCCCTTTGGCTGGGCCTGGCCGGGTTGGAGCGGTGCGGCCATGTTGGTCTGTGCCGGGCTTGTGGGTGGCGTGGCGCAGATCTTTTTGACCTCGTCCTACAAGCACGCCGAGGCGGCGCTGCTGGCACCGTTTGATTATGCCTCGATCCTGTTTGCGATCCTGTTTGGCTATGTGTTCTTTGCCGAAGTGCCCACGGCCATGGTGCTGATCGGGTCGGGCATTGTCATGGCGGCAGGTGGGTTGATCATCTGGCGGGAGCGGCAGCTGGGGCTGAAACGCGGCAAGGCGCGGCCCGGGATGACCCCGCAGGGTTAAAGATCAAGCCTTAAAGATCAAAGGTTTCCGCCAGCCAGTAGCTGGGGGCCAGGAGGGTGCGGCGGAAGCGGCCCAGGGGGAATTTGCCCGGTGGGGCGGCCATCGTGGCAGGCAAGGCGGTGCCGTCGGTCAGGTGCTGCGCGAGCAGGTGGCCGGCATAGCTGCCCATGGCCACGCCATTGCCGTGAAAGCCAAGCGCCGCATAGAGGTTTGGGGCCTCGGGCACCTGACCGACAAAGGGGCACAGGTCGCCCATCAGGCAGACCAGCCCAGACCATTCATGGCTGATCTCGACCTCTCGCCAGGCGGGAAACATCTGGTTGAAATCCTGCCGGATCTTGCGCGACAGGGCCTGTTGGCTTTTGTCGGTGGCGCGCAGCCCGCCGCGCATACCAAACAGAAAGCGGCCATCGGGCATCAGGCGGAAATAATGCAACAGATTGCGCGAGTCATAGGCCATTTGGTCCGACCACCAGCCGGCCTCTTGCTGTTCGGCATCGGTCAGAGGGCGGGTGACGATGACATGGGATTGCACCGGCAGATAGCGCGCGCCAAGCCAGTCGGGCAGGTCATCGCTGGAATAGCCATTGGTGGCGAGGATGACCTGTTTGGCCTGCACCTGATGCGGGCCAATGGTCAGCTGCCAGCCCGAGGCGCTGGGTGTGATTTGCGAGACCGGGGCATTTTGGAACAGCTCGGCCCCGGCGGAATTGACCGCTTGGGCGAGGCCCGAAAGGTATTTCATCGGGTTCAGGGCAAAGCCTTTGGGCGAGGTGAGGCCACCCAGCCAAGGGCCATTCAAGCCCTGCGCCTGCAGGTCTTGGCGGGTTAAAAGCTGGGGCGGGGCCTCGGCGTTGGGCGGTGTTTCAGCCGCTTGTTTCTGCATGGCCCGCCAGGCGCGTTTGGAATGGGCGAGACAGGTTTCGCCTTGGGAATGGGTGTCGGCATCAATGGCATGATCGGCCAACAGGCCCGAGACGTGATCAATGGCCTGCGTTTCGGCCTGTAGCCAATCGGCGCCTGCACCGTCGCCAAAATACTTGTCCATCCTCGCGGGGGAGATCAGCGCACCGCCCGCACAGCAAAATCCGCCATTGCGCCCCGATGCGCCCCAGCCCGGATGCATGGCGTCAAACACGGCCACCTTGCGCCCGGACCGCGCCAAGGTAAGCGCCGCATTCAAGCCGGAAAAGCCGCCGCCGATAATGGCGATGTCGCAGCTATGGTCTTGGTCCAGGTTTGGCCAAGCCTCGGGGTCAACTGTTGACGCCCAATAGCTGCCACTGTCGGGCTTGTAGGCCTCGGCTTCGTAGATGCGTTTCATGTGCTGCGTTCGGCGGCGCGCTCTTCTTTGGCCTGACGCACGGCGGCGCGTTTGGAGATCAGCGAGGTGGTGATCACGCCCACGGTCACAATGGCGATCAGGATGGTGGACAGCGCGTTGATCTCCGGGCTGACGCCCAGGCGCACGGCGGAAAAGACCTTGATCGGCAGGGTTGTTGCGCCGGGCCCGGTGGTAAAGCTGGCAATGACCAGATCGTCAAGCGACAGGGTAAAGGCCAGCAGCCAGCCCGAAATCACCGCAGGGGCGATGATGGGCAGGGTGACAAGGCGAAAGGCCTCGAACGGAGAGCAGCCAAGGTCGAGCGCGGCCTCTTCGAGTGAGTGATCAAAGCTGACCAGGCGCGAGCTGACCACAACCGAGACATAGCACATGGCAAAGGTGGTATGGGCCAGGATCACCGTCAGAATGCCGCGATCAAGGCCGATGCCGATAAAGAGCAAAAGCAGCGAGAGACCGGTGATGACCTCGGGCATGACCAGCGGTGCATAGATCATGCCGGAAAACAGTGTGCGCCCGGCAAAGCGCCCGCCGCGCACCAGCACATAGGCGGCCAAAGTGCCAAGGACCGTGGCGAGGGTTGAGGCGAAAAAGGCGACTTTGAGCGTGACCCAGGCCGCTTGCAAGAAATCTTCGTTCTGCAGCAATTCGCCATACCATTTGGTCGAGAACCCGGCCCAGACCGTGACCAGCCGCGAAGAGTTGAAGCTGTAGACCACCAGGATGATCATCGGCAGGTAAAGAAAGGCAAAACCCAAGGTCAGGGAGGTGGCGTTGAACCAGGAGAACCGTCTCATTTCCCGGCCTCCTGTTGTTTTTGCTGGTTGAGCTGAAAGAGCACGATGGGCACGATCAGGATCAAGAGCAGGATCACCGCCACGGCACTGGCCACTGGCCAATCGCGGTTGGAGAAGAATTCCTCGTAAAGCACCTTGCCGATCATCAACGTGTCCGAGCCGCCGAGAAGCGAGGGGATGACGAATTCGCCCAAGGCCGGGATGAAGACAAGGAAGCTGCCCGCAAAGATCCCGGCGCGGGACAGGGGCATGGTGACCATCCAGAAGGCTTGCAGGCGGGAACAGCCAAGGTCTTCGGCGGCTTCGAGCAGGGAATCGTCCATCTTTTCCAGCGCGGAATAGATCGGCAGGACCATAAAGGGCAGATAGGTGTAGACGATGCCGATATAGACGGCGGCATTGGTGTTCAGAATGGTGAGCGGCGCGTCGATAAGGCCGATCCCCATGAGCAGTTGGTTTAGCAGGCCCTCGGTGCTGAGAATGCCCTTCCACGCGTAGACGCGGATCAGAAAGCTGGTCCAGAAGGGCAGGATGATCAGCATAAGCAGCGTGGGCCGCCATTCCGGTGCGGCGCGGGCCATGCCATAGGCAATCGGATAGCCCACCAGCAGGGTCAGCACTGTGGAGACCACGGCGATTTTCAAAGAGCTGAGATAGGCGAGGCGATAGAGCGGGTCTTCGCCAAGGAAAGTGTAGTTTTCGAAATCGAGCTCGGCAAAGAAGTCTTTGATGCTGGTCCAGCCTTCGGAAAATTCCAGCGTTGGCAGGTAAGGCGGGCGGGCAATGGCGGCGTCCGAGAGCGAGATCTTGAACACGATCACGAAGGGGATCAGGAACAGGACCAAGAGCCAGAGATAGGGGATACCGATCAGCAGGGCGCGACGCATGTTAACCCTCCCGTGCCGTGCGGCTGGACCAAATTCCATGGATGGAATTTGCAAATTTCGTCGACGAAATTTGGGGGCGGGCCGGAGAGAGGGGGGCAGGGGGTGAGGTGATCATGTCCCTTGCTCCAGAACCACGCCCGCCGTGGTCGTAAAGCTGAGCCAGACCTCGTCTTCCCAGGTGATCTGACGGCGGGAAACGCGGCGGGTATTGGCGATCTGGGCTTTGACCATGGTGCCATTGTCCAATTGCACGCGATAGGTCGAGATATTGCCGAGATAGGCAATGTCGATCACCTTGCCCCTAAGCACATTGGGGGCGTCGGGCTTGGTCGTGGAGATGTTGAGCTTTTCCGGACGTAGCGCCAGTACGACATCAGCCCCGCCGAAGGTTTCCGAAGCGTTGGAGGCAATCAGGGGCGGGTGATCTGGCGACCAGGTGATGGCCAACCCGCCCGCTGGGATCTCGGGCGGCGCAGAGACGGGCTGCGGTTCGGCAGCTGTGACCTGCTCAGCAACAGGGGCGGGGGCGTTAGGATCGCGCTTGCCCAGCACGGGTTCAAGCACCCGGTCATGCAGCCATTCACCCATGGCATTGGGTTGCGGGCGACGTTCGTCCGACGGGCTGGGCGGGGTTGTTTCGGCGGGTTTTGCGGGCTGCGGGGCTGGTTTGGCCTGTGTTGCCGTTGCGGCTTTTCGAATGGCCGCCTTGCCTGAAATCAGGTTCACATCGCCAATGAAATCAGCTACATAGACCGAATTTGGGGCCTCATAGATCACGTCGGGTGTGGCCACCTGCACAATGCGCCCATGATCCATTACCGCGACACGGCTGGCCACGGTCATGGCTTCCTCTTGGTCATGGGTCACGATGACAAAGGTGGTGCCGGTGCTTTCCTGAATGTCCATCAGCTCGAACTGGGTTTCCTGGCGCAGCTTTTTGTCCAGCGCGCCCAAGGGTTCATCGAGCAATAGCAGTTTTGGGGCCTTGGCGAGGGAACGCGCCAGGGCGACGCGTTGGCGTTGACCGCCAGAGATTTGGTGCGGTTTGCGGCGAGCGAATTTCTCAAGCCGGGTCAGGCGCAGCATCTCATCGACCCGCGCGGCGATCTTGTCCTTGGCCATGCCTTCGCGCTTGAGGCCAAAGGCGATATTGTCCCAGACCGAGAGATGCGGGAACAGCGCGTAGCTTTGGAACATCATGTTCACCGCGCGTTTGTTGGGCGGCACGGCGCCGATATCCTGACCGGCCAGCAGGATCTTGCCCTCACTCGGGGTTTCAAACCCGGCCAACATGCGCATCATCGTGGTTTTGCCGCAGCCGGACGGGCCAAGCAGGGCAAAAAACTCGCGCGCATATATTTTCTGAGAGAGATTGTCGATCGCGGTGAAGTCGCCAAAGCGTTTGGTGACATTCACAAATTCGATCAGGGGCTTTTCCTGGGAATCCTCCCAAGGAGCAAAGACGGTCTGGGCCATGAAATTTCCCGGCAAGAACGGGCCCGCCCCGCAATCGGGACGGGCAGATTGTCAAATCAGACGCCGGATTTGATCCGGGTCCACAGACGGGTCACAGAGCGCTGGACCTTGGCCGGGTAAGGGTCTTTGATATAGGTGGTTTCAAGCGCTTCTGCTGGTGGATAGACCGCTGGATCGTCGATCACATCGGGGACCAGGAATTCCTGCGCGGCCTTGTTGCCATTGGCGTAGAACACATAGTTAGACGCGGCGGCCATGTTCTGACCATCCATCATAAAATTCAGGAATTTATGCGCGCCTTCGGGGTTTGGTGCGTCGACCGGAATGGCCATCATGTCAAACCACATCAGCGCGCCTTCTTTGGGCGGGTTATAGGCGATGTTGACGCCATTTTTGGCCTCTTGGGCGCGGCCACGGGCCTGAAGCACGTCACCGGACCAGCCGATGGCCACGCAGATGTCACCATTGGCCAGTGCGTTGATATATTCAGAGCTGTGGAACTTCTGGATATGGGGGCGCACGCTTTCCATCAGCTGTGCGGCCTTTTCCAGGTCTTCCTTGTCATGGGTGTTGGGATCAATGCCGAGATAGGTCAGTGCCGCCGGGAAAAGCTCGTCCGGGGCGTCGAGGAAATGCACGCCACAAGAGGCGAGCTTTTCCATATTGGCCGGATCAAAGATCAGCGCGAGGCTGTCGAGCGGCGCGTCGTCGCCCAGCACTTCCTTGACCTTGTCGACATTGGTGCCGATGCCGGTGGTGCCCCACATGTAGTTGATGGCATAGGTGTTGTCGGGGTCAAAACGCGCAGTGCGGTCCGAGATCACATCCCATAGGTTGCCGTAATTGCCAAGCTTGGCCTTGTCCAGCGGCTGAAAGACACCCGCCTGAATTTGGCGCTGAAGAAAGCCGCCGGTTGGAACAACCACGTCATAGCCGGACCCGCCCGCGAGCATTTTGGTTTCCAGCAATTCGTTGCTGTCAAAAACGTCGTAAACGAGAGTCAGTCCGGTCTCTTCTTCGAATTTCTTCAAAAGAGACTCGTCAATATAGTCAGACCAATTGTATACGCGAACTTCGTCAGCACTGGCGATGCCAGCCATCAGTGCCAGCGCGGCGGTCATAGTGGTGAGCGTCTTGGTCATCTCATTCTCCCGTTGGTCGCGGGGATCTTTGTGCCCCGTCTTGGTGTCTCTTCCAAGAATTTGATCATAAGTTGCATTGCAAAGCAACTTTGGCGATGCTCACACGAGAAATTACCCGGCGCAAGGGCCGGAGCGACGCAAATGCTTAATGGAGAGACGCGTTGATGAAATCTGAAGCAAGCAAAGCGCAGCGCGCAGGGCTTCCGGTGCACGAAAAAGTGTACAGAGATTTGCGTGACGCGATCCTGTTTGGCGAATTTGAACCGGGTGAACCGCTGACAATTCAAGGGCTTGTCGCGCGGTTGGATGCCGGGATGACCCCGGTGCGCGAGGCGTTGCGACGCCTGACCGCCGAGGGCGCGCTGTTGGCCATGGGCAATCGTCGCATCATGGTGCCGGTGCTGGATTTGCCGGATGTGGACGAGCTGACCGAGGCGCGATTGGCGCTGGAGGCGGTGCTGACCAAACGGGCGGTTTTGCTGATTTCTGAGGCGGAAATTGCCGAACTGGCGGAAATTGATGCGCGTTTGGATTCGGCGATTGGGCGGGGGGATGTCTCTTTGTACCTCAAAGAGAATCACGCCTTTCACGCGCGATTGAACGAAATTGCCCAGGCTCCGATCATGACGGCGCTTGTTGATGGGCTTTGGCTGCGGTTTGGCCCGTCTTTGCGGGTGGTTTGTGGTCAGTTTGGCACGCGCAACCTGCCGGATCGACACAAGGAATTGCTGACGGCCTTACAGGAGCGAGACAGCGATGCGGCCGTCGAAGCCATCCAGGAGGATGTCATCCAAGGGATGGACCTGATCCGGCAATCCATGCAGCCCGATCTGTGAGACCGGGAATCTTTGCGCCAGATGCTGCGCGTCATTGACATGAAATAATTTGATCATATTCTGGCGGGACCCTCAGCAAAGGCCCGTATCATGACCCTTTTGTCCGTAAATACCCCGACCGAAGAGCTGCGCCGCGTCGATGCAGCCCACCATATGCACCCGTTCACCAATAACTCGGAACTGGAGGATAAGGGCGCGCGAATCATCACCCGGGCCGAGGGGTGCTGGTTGAGTGACAGTGAGGGCAATCGCATTCTCGATGCGATGGCGGGGCTGTGGTGCGTGAATATCGGTTATGGGCGCGAGGAACTGTCGCAAGCCGCTGCGCGCCAGATGAGCGACCTGCCTTATTACAACACCTTCTTTCAGACCTCGCATGTGCCCGCGATTGCGCTGTCGGCCAAGCTGGCCGAGTTGGCACCGGGGGATTTGAACCATGTGTTCTTTGCCGGGTCCGGGTCTGAGGCGAATGACACCAATCTACGCATGGTGCGCACCTATTGGCAGGCCAAGGGGCAGCCGGAGCGCAATGTGATCATCGGGCGCTGGAACGGCTATCACGGCTCGACCGTGGGCGCGATGAGCCTTGGCGGCATGAAAGGCATGCACGCACAGGGCGGCATTGTGGAGGGGATCGAGCATATCGATCAGCCGAACTGGTGGCTTGAGGGCGGAGATATGATGCCCGAGGAATTCGGGCTGGAACGCGCCCGCCAGCTTGAGGAAAAGATCCTTGAGGTTGGGCCGGACAAGGTTGCCGCCTTTATCGCCGAGCCGGTGCAGGGCGCGGGCGGGGTGATCGTGGCACCAGACAGCTATTGGCCGGAGATCCAGCGCATCGTCGACAAATACGGCATCCTGCTGATCGCGGATGAGGTGATTTGTGGTTTTGGGCGCACCGGGAATTGGTTTGCGACCGAGACTCTGGGCCTGCGCCCGCATATCATGACCATCGCCAAAGGGTTGTCATCGGGCTATCAGCCGATTGGTGGCTCGATCGTCTGTGACGAGGTGGCTGAGGTAATCGGCGGGGTCGAGTTCAACCACGGCTACACCTATTCCGGCCATCCGGTAGCCTGCGCCGTGGCGCTGGAAAACCTGCGCCTGTTGGAAGAGGAAAAGGTCATCGAGCGGGTGCGCGATGAAACCGGCCCCTATCTGAAAGAGAAGTTTGAGGCGCTGGTCGATCACCCGCTGGTGGGGGAGGCTAAGATTGTCGGGATGATGGGATCCATCGCGCTGACGCCGAACAAGGAGACCCGCGCGGTCTTTGCCGCCGAGGCGGGGACGGTTGGCTTTATCTGTCGGGAACGCTGTTTCAGCAACAATTTGATTATGCGCCATGTTTACGACCGCATGATCATCTCGCCGCCTTTGGTGATCTCGAAGGAAGAGATCGACATTTTGATCGAAAGGGCCCGTCAGAGTTTGGACGAGACCCATGCGATTTTGCAGGAAAAAGGCCTGATGCTAGCCCCCTGAAACCGAAAGTCACCTCATATAGCTAACGCCCCGGATCGCCTGCGATCCGGTTCGCGCCCGACCCCGCCCCCCAGGGCGGGCGCGAATTCGTTTCAACGTGTCAACTAGGGTCTGTTGACATTCACCCTTCGGCACCAGCGCGAGACCCATTTTGCCCCTGACGAGGCGATTTGGCCGCAGCGATCTGACCGATCGTAAGGGCAAGTCAACGAAGACAGAGGCAAAATGGGCCGCGCCGCTTGCGGTTTCGCAAAAATTGCCCACTTCTGCGTAATTTGAGCTTGCAGTAGATCACTACTCCTGCGCTCAAATTCCTAAAACTGAGCAATTTTTGACTGAAACTGGTGCTGAAGGCTGAATGTCAACAGACCCTAGATCCACTGTTATCTGATGCCACCAACCAGCTGCCAAGGTTAGACGCGACCACCCTCGGTGCCGGGCGCGAACCTGTGTGGTTTCATTACCTTCGTCGCGGATTGTAGTTCCAAAGGACTAGAAGAGTGACGCCAGTCACCCTTTATGCCAGGCCCTTTTTCGGGCCTCAGGATTTGCGTGCGTTGGAAATTGGGCGGAACCAGGTCTTGGCAAACGCTTCGCCATAAATGTTGGAAATCGCTTCATAGGTGATCAGGGCAACTGGCATCTGCTTTTCCTTTATTCGAGACCGCTCATATTAGTGAAAATAGGTTAACGAAACTTTCTTGCGGCGTGAATGCGACTTTTGGACAATTATTGCATGAAAAGCGTCAGGTAACCGGCTGGGGCATTTGTTCATTCTTTGTTTCAGAATCGCGGGCGCTCTGCTAAGTTTTGTAGGATGAACACCCAAGCCCCCAATATGCGCCCAGTTATCCGTCAATTGGACGATGCCGCCATTAACCGTATCGCTGCGGGCGAGGTGGTGGAACGCCCGGCCTCGGCCGTGAAGGAACTGGTCGAGAATGCCATTGATGCCGGGGCGCGGCGGGTGGAGATAGAGATTGCGGATGGGGGTAAAACCCTGATCCGCATCACCGATGACGGCTGCGGGATGACCGAGGACGAGCTGCCTTTGGCGCTGTCACGGCACGCGACCTCAAAGATTGACGGCTCGGACCTTCTGAACATCCATTCCTTTGGCTTTCGCGGTGAGGCACTGCCCAGTTTGGGGGCTGTCGGACGCTTGACAATCCAATCGCGCGCCCGCGGCTTTGACGCTGTTGAGCTGAGCGTTGAGGGCGGCGAAATGTCGGCCATCAAACCCTGTGCGCTAAACGGTGGCACGGTGGTGACCCTGCGCGATCTGTTCTTTGCCACCCCGGCGCGGTTGAAATTCCTGCGCTCGGACCGGGCCGAGACCATGGCGATCAGCGATGTGATCAAACGGCTGGCCATGGCGGAGCCCTCGGTCGGGTTCTGTCTGCGCGATGTATCCGGTGGTCGCGACAAGGTCAGCTTTCGTGTCGAGGCCGAGACCGGCGATTTGTTTGACGCGTTGCGCGGGCGATTGGGCCGGGTCATGGGGCAAGAATTTGTCGAAAACGCCCTGGCCATTGACGCGGAGCGTGAGGGCATTCGCCTGACCGGTTATGCGGCCCTGCCGACCTATTCACGTGGCAACGCGATTGCGCAGCATCTGTTTGTGAACGGGCGCCCGGTGCGGGACAAAACCTTGATCGGGGCGCTGCGCGGGGCCTATCAGGATTTCCTGTCGCGGGATCGTCACCCGGCGGTGGCGCTGTTTGTCGATTGTGACCCACATAAGGTGGATGTGAATGTGCACCCGGCCAAATCCGAAGTGCGGTTTCGTGATCCGGGCCTTGTGCGCGGGCTGATCGTGTCTTCTTTGCGCCATGCTTTGGCCGAGGCGGGGCATCGTGCCTCGACCACGGTGGCGGATATGACACTGGGGGCGATGCGCCCTGAACCGGTGGAACCGCGCGTTTATCAGATGGACCGTCCGTCACTGGGAGCGCGCGTGGCCAGCTATCAGGGACAGGCGCCTTTGCCTGTTTCTGAACCCGTTGCGCCGGGCTTTTCCGACCTCTCGGCCAGCTATTCGGCCCGCGTGGTGGAACCGGTTGAGACCGAGGCGCGCTTGGCCGAGCGCGATGAGGGGTTGCCGCTGGGCACCGCGCGCGGGCAGGTGCATGAAAATTACATCATCGCCCAGACGGAAACCGGCATGGTGATCGTCGATCAGCACGCCGCCCATGAACGTCTGGTCTATGAAAAGCTGAAAAAGCAGATGGCAGAGACCGGTGTCGCGGCGCAGGCGCTGTTGATCCCCGAGGTGGTTGATCTGTCGGAGGATGATCTGACCCGTTTGCTGTCGATCTCGGGTGATCTTGCGAAAATGGGGCTGGTGGTTGAACCTTTTGGCGGATCGGCTTTGGCGGTGCGCGAGACCCCGGCGATCCTGGGCGAGATCAACGCCAAAGCGCTGATCCTCGACATTCTTGATGAGCTTTCCGATATCGGCCAATCGCAATTGGTGCAGGAAAAGATCGAGGCGATCCTATCGCGGGTGGCTTGTCATGGCTCGATCCGATCCGGGCGGCGGATGCGGGCCGAAGAGATGAACGCGCTGTTGCGCGAGATGGAAGCGACGCCCCATTCCGGCCAGTGCAACCATGGCCGCCCCACCTATGTCGAGCTCAAGCTCAGCGATATTGAAAGGCTGTTTGGACGCACATGATCCAGATTGGTGACACGTCTTATTCTTTGCAGGACCCTGTGGTTGTGATCGTGCTGGCGGCGGGATTTGTGCTGCTGTTGATGCTGGTGCTGTTGATCACCAGCCTGCGCCGCGCCGGGCAGACCGCACAAACCGCCGAGATGCTGGCCCATGCGCTGGGCGATATGTCGACCCGGGTTGAACATCTGGCCAACGGGCAGGGGCAGCTTGAAGGCAGTTTGAATTCTGTCGCGCATCAGCAGACCCAATCGGCGACGCAGATGACCGTGCTGATGGAGCAGCGGCTGGGCGAGGTGCAGTTGCGCCTGCATGAGGACCTGGCCAAGGTGCAGCGCAATACCGGTGAAAACCTTGCTCATATGCAGCAAAGTCTGGCGGATAATATGGCGGCGCAGCAGTTGAAACTGTCCGAAACGTTGGGGCAAAATCAGGTGCGGTTGCAGGAAAACATGGCGGATCTGCAGATGAAGACCGCGCGCAACCTGACCGATTTGCAGGAAAAGATGAATGTCGCTTTGTCTGGCAGCGCCAAGAACACCGCGACCTCGCTGTCGGCCTTGCAGGAGCGGCTTCAGACTATCGACAAGGCGCAAGAGAATATCACCAAACTGTCGGGTGATGTGCTGACCTTGCAGGATATCCTGTCGAACAAGCAGACGCGCGGAGCGTTTGGGGAAATTCAGCTGACAGATATCGTCTCAAAAGCGCTGCCCAAGGACAGCTATACGCTGCAGGCGACGCTAAGCAACGGCAAGCGGGCCGATTGCCTGATCCATTTGCCCAACCCTCCGGGGCCGATTGTGGTGGACGCGAAATTCCCGCTGGAAGGGTACGAGGCGCTGCGCAATTCGACGACGGATGCGCAGGTGGTTGAGGCGGCGCGGCAGCTCAAGACGGCGGTCAGGAAGCATATCAAGGATATTTCCGAGAAATACATCCTGGATGGTGAGACTGCGGATGGCGCGCTGATGTTTTTGCCCTCCGAGGCGATCTATGCGGAGCTGCACGCGAACTTTCCCGATCTGGTGCGCGAAGGCTTTGCCGCGCGGGTTTGGATCGTTTCGCCTACGACGTGTATGGCGACGCTGAACACAATGCGGGCGATTCTCAAAGATGCGCGGATGCGCGAACAGGCCGGGGCCATTCGTAAAGAATTGTCGATGCTCTCGCAGGATGTGGAGCGTTTGGGCACGCGTGTGGGCAATCTGGATCGTCACTTTGGCCAGGCGGCCAAGGATATCGAAGAGATCAAGATCAGCTCGGACAAGGCTGGTAAACGTGCACGGCGTTTGGATAATTTCGATTTCGAAGAGCTGGCACAGGATGGTGCGGGTAATGTGGTTGCTCTGCCGGACAAGAGCTAGTTTAGAAATCATCTAAAGTTTAACGTTAAACAATAGCCATGCGCGTGGCGCATGAAAGCTATGCGTCTGCTTATCTGCCGTGACGTCGCGAGACCTGCTAAATCATCATTCCAACGCGATTGCAGAAGAGTATCGCCTTGGCCTTCTCTTCCAGGATTGCGCGGAAACTAATTTGGTTTAACTTTAAACCAATTAACGCGCCCCGGCGCAGCAAGGGAGAGAGGACATATGGCAGATCTACCAAATGACATTGATCCGGTTGAATCCCAGGAATGGCAGGAGGCGGTCGAAGACGTCATCCAGCGTGACGGTGCCGACCGCGCCCATTTCCTGTTGGACAAGGCTGTACAGCAAGCGCGCGCAGCAGGGGCGAAACTGCCCTTTTCGGCGACGACACCTTACCAGAACACCATTTCGACCGATGACGAAGTCGAGATGCCCGGCGATACCGATATGGAATGGCGCATCCGCACCATCAACCGGTGGAACGCCATGGCGACCGTTGTGCGCCGCAATAAAGAGAGCAGCGAATATGGCGGGCATATTGCCTCCTTTGCCTCCTCGGCCGCGCTTTACGATATTGGCCTGAACCACTTCTGGCGCTCCAAATCTGCAATCCATGGCGGTGATCTGGTGTTCTTCCAGGGGCACGTGATCCCCGGCATTTATGCGCGTTCCTTCATGGAAGGCCGTCTGAGCGAAGAGCAGTTGGAAAACTTCCGCTCTGAGGTTGCTGGCGGCGGTTTGTCCTCTTACCCGCATCCTTGGTTGATGCCGGATTACTGGCAGTTCCCGACCGTTTCCATGGGTCTGGGCCCGCTGATGGCGATCTATCAGGCGCGGTTCATGAAATACATGCACAACCGTGGTCAGATCGACATGGCCGACCGCAAGGTCTGGTGCTTCCTCGGTGATGGCGAAATGGACGAGCCTGAAAGCATCGGCGCGATCCATCTGGCGGCGCGCGAAGGGCTCGACAACCTGATCTTTGTCGTGAACTGCAACCTGCAGCGTCTTGACGGGCCTGTGCGCGGCAACTCCAAGATTGTGCAAGAACTCGAAGGCAACTTCCGCGGTTCTGGCTGGGATGTGATCAAGCTGCTTTGGGGCAAAGGCTGGGACGAGCTGCTGGAGAAAGACACCAGCGGCAAGCTGCGCCAGTTGATGGAAGAAACCGTGGATGGTGACTACCAGACCTTCAAATCGAAGGATGGGGCCTATATCCGCGAACACTTCTTTGGCAAATATCCAGAGACGGCTGAGCTGGTCAAAGACTGGTCGGACGATCAGATCTGGGCGCTGCGTCGCGGCGGGCATGATCCGAAAAAGGTCTATAACGCCTTTAAACGCGCGACCGAGGCCAAGGGTCAGCCAACTGTGCTGCTGGTCAAGACCGTCAAAGGTTACGGCATGGGCAGCGCCGGTGAGGGGCAGAACACCACCCACCAGCAAAAGAAAATGGCCGAAGATCAGCTGAAAGCCATGCGCGACCGTTTCCAGATTCCGGTGACGGATGAGGAGCTGAAAGAGAAGGTGCCGTTTGTTACGCTGAACAACGCGCAAAAAGCCTATCTTGCGGATCGTCGCAAAGAGCTGGGCGGGGAATTCCCCAAACGCTTTACCGGCGCGCCTGCGCTTGAGATCCCGGAACTGGAAAAGTTTAAGGCTCAACTAGAAAGCACGGGTGAGCGCGAGATTTCGACCACCATGGCCTTTGTCCGTATTCTGACCACGCTGCTGCGGGACAAGAAGATCGGCAAGAATATCGTGCCAATCGTGCCGGATGAAAGCCGCACATTCGGGATGGAAGGGCTGTTCCGCTCGGTCGGGATTTATAACCCCAAGGGTCAGCAATACACGCCCGAAGATGCTGAGCAGATGATGTATTACAAGGAATCTGAAAGCGGTCAGGTTCTGCAGGAAGGCATCAACGAAGCGGGTGCGATGGCGGATTGGATTGCGGCGGCGACGTCTTATTCCAACCACGGCGTGCCGATGATCCCGTTCTTTATCTATTACTCGATGTTTGGCTTCCAGCGCATTGGCGATCTGGCCTGGGCCGCCGGCGACAGCCGTGCCCGTGGCTTTATGCTGGGCGGCACTGCGGGCCGCACGACGCTGAACGGCGAAGGGTTGCAGCACGAGGATGGGCATTCCCACATCCTTGCTGGCACCATCCCGAACTGCATCAGCTATGACCCGACCTTTAGCTATGAGGTCGCGGTGATCGTGCAGCATGGTATGAAGCGGATGTATCAGGATCAGGAAGACGTGTTCTTTTACCTGACCTTGATGAACGAGAATTACAGCCATCCTGACATGCCGATGGGCGCCGAAGAAGGGATTATCAAAGGTCTCTACCGTTTCCAGAAAACGGCGAAACCGGCGAAAAAGCATGTCAACCTGATGGGCTCGGGCACAATTCTGGTGCAGGCGATCAAAGCCGCCGAGATGCTGAAGGAAGACTTTGGCGTGACCTCGGATATCTGGTCGGCGACCTCGCTGAACGAATTGGCACGGGATTGTCAGGATGTGGCGCGCCACAACCGGTTGAACCCGCTGGCAGAGCAAAAGACCTCATACGTGGCGCAGCAATTTGCCAATGCCAAAGGTCCGATCATCGCCGCCACCGATTACATGAAGAACTACGCAGAGCAGATCCGCACCTGTGTTCCAAACCGCTACACGGTTCTGGGGACGGATGGGTTTGGTCGCTCGGACAGTCGGGTGAACCTGCGTCGCTTCTTTGAGGTGGATGCCAACCACATCGCCGCAGCCGCGATGGTCGATCTCTTCCGCGAAGGCGTGGTGAGCGAGAAAGACCTGAAAGCCGCTTTGGCAAAATATGACATCGACGGCGAAAAGCCGAACCCGCGTTTGGTTTGAGCGGGATATGGAGCTTGCCCAGCAAAAGTGGGTACCGGTTTTGCGGTTCGGGCAAGCGACCAAAAAGAAATCTGGAGTTTGAACAATGACAGTTGACGTAACAGTCCCCGATATTGGCGATTTCACCGATGTGCCGGTTGTGGCGGTTCTGGTTTCCGTGGGTGACACGGTGGCCGAAGAGGACCCGCTGATCGAAATTGAATCCGACAAGGCGACGATGGAAGTTCCATCGCCCGTGGCCGGTGTGGTCAAAGAGATCAAAGTTGCCGAGGGCGACAATGTCTCGGAAGGCACGCTGATCATGGTGGTCGAAGGATCTGGCGCGGCAGCCGCTCCGGCAGAAGCCCCCAAGGCAGAGGCCGCCCCGGCGGCTGCACCCGCAGCAGCGGCTCCGGCCCCTGTGGCGGCGGCTCCGGTCACCGATGCGGGGTTCTCAAAGGTTCATGCCTCACCCTCGGTGCGTGCCTTTGCCCGTCGGGTTGAGGTTGACCTGAACAAGGTGAACGGCACCGGTCGCAAGGGCCGCATCCTGCGCGAAGACATCGAGAAGGCGTTGAAATCCAGCGTAGCACCGGTGGCGGCAGCAGCCGGCGCGCAGGGCGGCATGGGTATCCCACCTGTTCCGACCGTGGACTTCTCGAAATTCGGCCCGGTTGAGAATGTGGAGATGCCACGGATCAAGAAGATCTCTGGTCCGGCGCTGCATCGCTCTTGGTTGAATGTGCCGCATGTCACCCATAATGACGAAGCGGACATCACCGATCTGGACAAGTACCGCAAGGAAATGGACACGATGGCCAAAGAGAACGGCTATCGCGTGACCTTGCTGAGCTTTGTCATCAAGGCCTCGGTCTCGGCGCTGAAAGAGCATTGGGAAGTCAACAGCTCGATCCATCCTGACGGCGATAAGCTGATCAAGAAGGATTACTACAATATCGGTTTTGCCGCCGATACACCGAACGGGCTGGTGGTTCCTGTGATCAAGGATGCGGATCGCAAAGGAATTGTCGAGATATCCAAGGACCTTATGGAACTGTCCGGCAAGGCCCGCGCGGGCGAGCTGAAATCAGCGGATATGTCTGGTGCAACCTTTACCATTTCCTCGCTGGGCGGGATTGGCGGGACCTCCTTCACGCCGATCGTGAATGCGCCAGAGGTGGCGATCCTGGGGCTGACACGGTCGAAAATGGCACCTGTCTGGAATGGCGAGGAATTTGTGCCGCGCCTGATGCAGCCGCTGTCGCTGTCTTATGACCATCGCGCCATTGACGGGGCCTTGGCAGCGCGCTTCTGCGTGACGCTGAAAACCCTGCTGGGCGATATGCGCAAGCTGATGTGGTGAGGTGACAATCATGGAAATCAAAGTACCCGATATTGGTGATTTCACCGACGTGCCTGTGGTTGCCGTTCTGGTGGCCGTGGGGGACAGCGTGGCCGAAGAAGACCCGCTGATCGAGATCGAGAGCGACAAGGCGACAATGGAAGTGCCGTCACCTGCCGCTGGCGTGGTCAAGGAGATCAAGGTTGCTGAAGGGGACGCTGTCTCGGAAGGCTCGTTGATCATGGTGTTGGAGGCCTCGGGAGGGGGGGCGTCCGAAGGGGGCATCGAGCCCCCCGCGGACGCGGCCGCTGAGGCGGCTCCAGCGCCCGTGGCCGCAACCGGCACTGCGACAGGCGCGGGTGACGTGCATGCCGAGGTCGTGGTTCTGGGCTCTGGCCCGGGCGGTTATACGGCGGCGTTCCGCGCAGCAGACCTTGGCAAAAAGGTTGTGCTGATCGAGAAGAACCCGACCCTGGGTGGCGTGTGCCTGAATGTGGGCTGCATCCCGTCCAAGGCGCTGTTGCACGTGGCCAAGGTGATCACCGAGGCCGAAGAGATGTCTTCGCATGGTGTCAGCTTTGCCAAGCCTGAGATCAATCTGGACGAGCTGCGCGCCTTTAAGGACAGCGTTGTGGGCCAGTTGACCGGTGGTCTGGACGGTTTGTCCAAAGGGCGCAAGGTGCAGGTTGTACGCGGCATGGGCAGTTTTACCGGGCCGAATATGATTTCGGTTGCCGGTGACGACGGTGTGACCACTGTATCCTTTGATCAATGCATCATCGCGGCGGGGTCTGAGCCTGTTGCGCTGCCTTTCATCCCTGAGGATGAGCGCGTGATCGACAGCACCGGCGCGCTGGAGCTGAAAGACGTGCCAGAGCGGATGCTGGTTCTGGGCGGCGGTATCATCGGTCTGGAAATGGCCTGTGTCTACGACGCTTTGGGGTCGAAGATCACCGTGGTTGAGCTGATGGATCAGATCATTCCGGGTGCGGATAAGGACGTGGTGAAGCCACTGATGAACCGCATCAAGGGGCGTTACGAGAATATCTTCCTCAAGACCAAGGTCACGGGCGTCGAGGCGACCGAGGCTGGCATGAAGGTCACCTTTGAGGATGATAAGGGCGAAAGCTTTTCCGATACGTTCGACAAGGTTCTGGTCGCCGTGGGGCGCAAGCCGAATGGCAAGCTGATCAATGCGGATCAGGCGGGTGTGGCCGTCGACGATCGCGGCTTTATCGCCGTGGACAAGCAGCAGCGCACCGGGCAGCCGCATATCTTTGCCATTGGTGACGTGGTCGGCCAGCCGATGCTGGCGCATAAGGCTGTGCATGAGGGCAAGGTGGCCGCCGAGGTTGCCGCAGGTCACAAGCGGTTCTTTGACGCCAAGCTGATCCCGTCGGTCGCCTATACCGATCCCGAGGTCGCCTGGTGTGGTCTGACCGAGACCGAGGCCAAGGCCAAAGGCATCAAGATCGAAAAGGGCGTGTTCCCCTGGGCCGCTTCGGGCAAATCCCTGTCCAACGGGCGCTCTGAGGGCATGACCAAGCTGATCTTTGACCCGAGCGATGACCGCCTGCTGGGCGCCTGCATCGTGGGCACCAATGCGGGTGATCTGATCTCGGAATGCGCGCTGGCGATTGAGATGGGCGCGGATGCGGTTGATCTGGGCCACACCATCCACCCGCACCCAACTTTGTCAGAGACGGTGAACTTTGCCGCCGAGATGTTCGAGGGCACCATCACCGATCTGATGCCGCCTAAAAAGCGCAAGAAGTAAGCGGTTTACACTCACAGAGAAGGGCGGGGGAGACCCCGCCCTTTTTGTTTCTAAACAGTGTTGTGTATCAACAGAGAGATTATTACTTCTCTTTGTGTTCTGTCACGGCGACTGCATGATCTATGTGCTACATTAGGTCTGTCTGTAATCATCGTTGCAGTAGTTGGGAAAATTTAAATGCCTAGGCTCAAAGCGTCACTCACTAGTATAATTGATAACGGATTCCCGGTTTTAGGAACTATCGAATTCAAAGAGGTTTCCGGGGAAACTGTTGTTATCCTTGAAAAGTTGCCGGTCATTGGCGCTGAGTTTTTGGAAGGGGAAACCGATCTGCCTTTTGACATTGAATTGGATTGCACGTTGGTTTCTACTTCAAACGAAGTCGTGGTCATCGATACCAAGGAGCCCTTTTCAGTGGCGGATATCCAAGGGCGAACTAAGTTTCGCGTCGATCCGAATTTATTGGTTGAGTAAATCTAAATGAGTGCGAAGCGGATATTATAGAGCCGTTTTTAAGCGTCAGAAAAAAAGATACGCGAACTTCAACGCGCTTAGACGGTAGATTGGCCAGTCACCACCCCATTTGCGCAAGATCAAAGCCGCCTGCCCTTGGCCCATGCAATATCCTGAGCGAAACAATCCTGAATAGGAGACGCGACATGGGAAGTATTGGTGGTAAACTCAGTGTCCGCAAAGCCGCTGCCGTCATTGTGATGGCGCGGGAGTTGGACCGGGCCGAGGGCGAGCTGCGCGCCTTTATCGATCGGATGGACGAAGAAGAACAGGCGGCCCTTGTGGCAGTCATGTGGATCGGACGCGGGGCCTTTGAGGCCGAAGAGCTGCAAGAGGCGTTTGATACCGCGATTGCCGAGGCCTCGACCCCAACGGCGGATTACCTGATCGGCACGCCGCATCTGGTCGACAATCTCGAAGGCGGGCTTGAGGCGTTGGGCTTTGATGCCATTGACGAGGAAGATCAATTGATGACCCGCGGGTCCTGAGACCGAAACTATCGCAGCGACCGCCCCTTTACGATGGCATCCGAGCCAAAGCGGGCGCGGATTTCATCCGTGGCCCGTTCGGCCTTGGCGCGGGTTCCGGCCTTGGGGTCAAGCAGGTCTCCGGCGCGATCGGCGCTGTCCTCAGGCACCAGGTCCGAAATCCCGGCCCCAATCAGGCGGAACGGCCCTTTGTCGATTTGTTGGTCAAACATGGCACGTGTCAGGCGATAGATCCGATCCGCGATTTGTGTCGAATCCGGCAAGGATTGCCGCCGGGTGATCAGCTTGAAATCAGCGGTTTTGAGTTTCAGCGTCACCACACGGCCAGCTAGACCGCGCGCCTTGGCCCGGTCTGCGACTTTCTCGGACAGCCGCCAGAGATGGCCGTCGAGGATATCCGGGTCTGACGTGTCTTCGAAAAACGTGGTTTCGTTCGAGATGCTTTTGATCGGGGCGTTGCGGGTGATGCGGCGTTTGTCTTGCCCCCGTGCCAGATACCAAAGCCGTTCGCCCATGGAACCAAACCGCGCGGTCAGGTCCTCTTTCTCCCAGCGGCGCAGATCCTCAAAGGTGCGGATGCCCGCGCGTTCCAGCGACTCTTGCCCCACCGTGCCGACACCCCAGATCAGGCGCACGGGTTTGGGGCGCAGGAAGTCTTCGGTCTCGGCGGCCCCGATGATGGAGAACCCGTTGGGCTTGTCGAGATCCGAGGCGATCTTGGCGAGAAATTTGTTATGTGACAGGCCGATAGAACCGGTGACGCCCAGCTCTTCCTTCATCCGTTTGACCAGCCGGGCCAGCATGATGGCCGGGGGAACACCGTGTAATTTGGTGGTGCCGGTCAGGTCCAGAAAGGCCTCGTCCAAGGAGAGCGGTTCTATCGATGGGGTCATTTCCTCCATCATGGCGCGGATGGCTTTGGAGGTTTCGACATAGACCTCCATGCGCGGTTTCACGACCACCGCATCCGGGCATTTCTTGAGCGCCTGAAACATCGGCATGGCCGAGCGCACACCGCGCATCCGCGCGATGTAACAGGCCGTTGACACCACGCCGCGCCGCCCACCGCCAACGATGACCGGCTTGTCCATCAGTTCTGGATTGTCGCGTTTCTCAACGCTGGCATAAAAAGCGTCGCAATCCATATGGGCGATGGAGAGATCCCATAATTCGGGATGCGAGATGATCCTGGGCCGCCCGCAAGACGGGCAGCGGGCCCCGGTTTCAAAGGGCGTCAGGCAATCTCGGCACAAGGATGGCATGGCGTCAGGATACAGGTAATCCGGTTTGGCAACAATCGGGGCATGGTTATCAAGACTTTCTTTTTGCGCAAAAATCCCCATCTTGGTGACAAGTCTTTTCAGGAGAGAATTCATGGATATCGAACAGCTGATTTCCGAGATCGCCAGCGGGAATGTTGTGATCCTGCTTTTGGCGGCCTTGATCATCTTCAGCATTTTGCTGGGCGTGCGGATTGTACCGCAATCGGAAAAACATGTGGTGGAACGGTTTGGCCGTTTGCGTACGGTGCTGGGGCCTGGGATCAATTTTATAGTGCCATTTCTGGATCGGGTGCGGCACAAGATTTCCATTCTTGAACGCCAGCTGCCCAATGCCAATCAGGATGCGATCACCACGGATAACGTGCTGGTTCAGGTGGAAACTTCGGTTTTTTACCGCATTCTGGAACCGGAAAAGACGGTCTATCGGATCCGTGATGTGGATGGCGCAATTGCAACCACTGTGGCCGGGATCGTGCGGGCCGAGATTGGTAAGATGGAGCTGGATGAGGTTCAGTCCAACCGCTCGCAACTGATTTCCCAGATCAAGACCAGTGTAGAGGATGCGGTGGATGATTGGGGGATCGAGGTGACACGGGCCGAGATTTTGGACGTGAACCTGGATCAGGCGACGCGGGATGCGATGTTGCAGCAGTTGAACGCCGAACGTGCCCGTCGCGCGCAGGTGACCGAGGCCGAAGGGGAACGTCGCGCCGTGGAATTGCAGGCGGATGCGGATCTTTATGCGGCTGAACAGGCGGCCAAGGCGCGCCGGGTAACGGCCGAGGCTGAGGCCTATGCGACTGAGATCGTTGCGAAAGCGATCAAGGAACACGGGGTTGAGGCGGCGCAATATCAGGTGGCGCTGAAACAGGTTGAGGCATTGGTGAAGGTTGGTGAAGGGCAGGGCAAGCAGACGGTTATCGTTCCAGCCAACGCTTTGGATGCCTTTGGCGATGCGTTTTCGATGCTGAAAGGAGGCAAATGATGTGGGAACAATGGTGGATCTGGGCCGGAGCCGGTCTGGTGATGTTGATCGTCGAAATCTTTGCCCCCGGATTTGTGTTCCTGGGCTTTGGGTTTGGCGCTTTGGCGGTTGCGCTTTTGATGGGGCTGGCCCCTGGGCTGATCACGTCCTTGCCCGTTGCGTTGCTGATTTTTGCGCTATGCTCGCTCGTGGCGTGGTTGGTCATGCGCAAGCTGGTGGGCGAGCGTAAGGGGCAGACCAAGGTGTGGCACACGGATATCAACGACAATTGAATGAGTGATAAGGCACGTGGCGATTTTCATGGTGCCAAGGTGTTGGTCTTCCTTGGCTCTGACCTGTTGATCGTTGAGCGCGACCACACGCCGGGCATCCCTTGGCCAGGGTATTTGGATCTGCCGGGTGGCGGTCGCGAAGGGGTGGAAAGCCCCGAGGCCTGCGCGATGCGTGAGACGCGGGAAGAGGTGGGTTTGCAGCTGAGCGAGGATCAGCTGCAACTCGTGCATATTCGTGAGAGTGAGGGCCGGTTCAGCTGGTTCTTTGCCGCGCATTTGGCGGCTGAGGCCGTCAACGATATCGTGTTTGGCGATGAGGGTGTCGGGTGGAGCTTGATGGTTCCGGAGAGATATGTCGCCCACCCCAAGGCCATTCCGCCCTTTGCGGCAATCGTCGCGAGCTATCTGGCAGACAGCCCGCGCGGCACGCGGTGACAAAAGTTTTATCTAAAACTTTTGCAAATTCCGTGGACGGAATTTGGGTGCCCAGACTTAGCAGTTGAGTTCTGCCACAATCGCCTGGGCCGCTGCGCGCGGATCAGCGGCTTTGTGAACCGGGCGGCCCACCACGATGTGATCGGCACCGTTGGCGATGGCCATGGCCGGGGTGGCGATGCGTTTCTGGTCGCCCAGATCGGCCCCGACGGGGCGCACACCTGGAGTGACGATCAGCTTGCCCTCGGCCTCGGGCAGGGCGCGGATCAGCGCCGCCTCGTTCGGAGAGGCAATGACCCCATCCGCCCCGGCGGCCAGCGCGCGGGCGGCGCGTTCGGTGACAATGTCGGGAATGTCGCCTGCTTTGATCAGCGAAGCATCCAGATCGGCACGATCCAGCGAGGTCAGGATGGTCACCGCCAGAATTTTCAGGTCTTTGCCCGCCGCGCCCTCTTTGGCAGCGCGCACCACATGCGGGTCGCCATGCACTGTCAGGAAATCGAGATCAAACTGGGCGATCCCGCGCACCGCCGCCTCAACCGTGGTCCCGATGTCAAAGAATTTCATATCCAGAAAAATCTTTTTGCCATGCTCGGCCTTCAGCTCATTGGCGAGCGCAAGGCCACCACCGGTCAACATGCCCAGCCCGATCTTGTAGAACGACACGCTGTCCCCAAGCTTTTGCACCAGATCAATGCCGGCAACGACATTTGGCACGTCCAAAGCAACAATCAGGCGGTCATCAGAGGGGGGGAGCGTCATGGCAGGACCTTTCGAGAAAGCAAACGGCCCCCTTTTGCGTCCATGCCCCCATAAGGTCAAGCCTGTTTGCGTGCCTTCATCAGCTCGGGTGCCAGTTTCAAACTGCCCTTGCGACGATATTCCGGCATGCGCCGCGTTTGGCGCAGCGCTTCGGCCAAAAGCAGCAGGCGATGCTGGCTTTTGTCGATTTCAACCTTGCGCGGCAGGGTCAGGGGCACGTTGATGCGCGTATCCCCTGCGACCAGCGATACAGACCCGCGCATACACCCGCCGGGGCCAATATCGCGAAATCCGGTATATTCTACTTTGGAAATGATCATATTAGGCAGCCTCCACGCGCGAAAGCTTGACTCAAAGGTGTTTAAAAACCGCTGCACCGCACGGGCAAAGACATTCAAATTGCAATGGTATTTTTGCAACGCTCACCCCTTGAAGGCGAGGCTGTGAACCTCCATCTTGGCTATGAGGCCCTTACCTTTCGCGTGCCGCCAAGCGGGCGCAAATTCAGCCAAGGGCGCTTGGACAAAGGAGAATAGCCATGAACCTTGACAAGTTCACGGAGCGGTCGCGCGGTTTCATTCAAGCCGCTCAAACGATTGCAATGCGGGAGAGCCATCAAAAACTGGCCCCCGAACATCTGCTCAAAGCATTGATGGATGATGACCAGGGGCTGGCCAGCAACCTGATCACCCGCGCCGGTGGTAAGCCGAGCCGCGTGTTGCAGGTGGTTGACACCAAGATGGCCAAGATCCCCAAAGTGACGGGGGATGCCGGTCAGGTCTATATGGACAGCGCCACCGGTAAGGTGCTGGACGAGGCCGAGAAAATCGCCACCAAGGCTGGGGACAGCTTTGTTCCGGTGGAACGTATGCTGATGGCGCTGGCGCTGGTGAAATCCCCGGCGAAAGAGGCGCTGGAGGCGGGTGATGTCTCGGCACAGAAGCTGAACGAGGCGATCAACGATATTCGCAAGGGGCGCACCGCTGATACGGCGACCGCAGAAGAGGGCTATGATGCGCTCAAGAAATATGCGCGCGACCTGACCGAGGCGGCGCGTGACGGCAAGATCGACCCGATCATTGGCCGTGATGAGGAAATCCGCCGCGCCATGCAGGTTTTGTCGCGTCGCACCAAAAACAACCCTGTGATGATCGGGGAGCCGGGCGTGGGTAAGACCGCGATTGCCGAGGGGTTGGCCCTGCGCATCGTCAATGGTGACGTGCCTGAGAGCTTGCGCAACAAACAGCTTTTGGCGCTGGATATGGGCGCGTTGATTGCCGGTGCGAAATATCGCGGTGAGTTTGAGGAACGCCTGAAGGCGATCCTGACCGAGGTGACTGAAGCCGCCGGTGAAATCATCCTCTTCATCGACGAAATGCACACGCTGGTTGGTGCGGGCAAGGCGGATGGGGCGATGGATGCCTCGAACCTGCTGAAACCTGCCTTGGCACGCGGTGAACTGCATTGCGTGGGCGCGACCACGCTGGATGAATACCGCAAGCATGTGGAAAAAGACGCGGCTTTGGCCCGGCGGTTTCAGCCTGTGGTGGTTGAGGAACCGACGGTTGAGGATACGATCTCCATCCTGCGCGGCATCAAAGAGAAATATGAGCTGCACCATGGGGTGCGGATTTCGGACAGCTCTTTGGTTGCGGCCTCGACGCTGTCGCATCGCTATATCACCGACCGGTTTCTGCCTGACAAGGCCATCGACCTGATGGACGAAGCGGCCTCGCGTTTGCGCATGGAAGTGGACAGCAAGCCAGAAGAGCTGGACGCGCTGGACCGTGATATTCTGCAAAAGCAGATCGAGGTCGAAGCGCTGCGGCTTGAGGATGATCAGGCCTCCAAGGATCGGCTGGCCAAGCTGGAACAGGATCTGGGCGATCTCCAGCAGGAATCGGCTGAGATGACTGCGAAATGGCAGGCCGAGCGGGACAAGCTTGCCTCGGCGCGCGACATCAAGGAGCAGCTGGATCGCGCCCGCGCTGAGCTGGAGCAGGCCAAACGCGAGGGCAATCTGGGCCGCGCGGGTGAGCTGTCTTACGGCATCATCCCGGGCTTGGAAAAGCAGTTGCAAGAGGCCGAGGACAGCGATGATGTCATGGTCGAAGAGGCGGTGCGCCCCGAGCATATCGCCGCTGTTGTGGAACGCTGGACAGGCATCCCGACCTCTAAGATGCTCGAGGGCGAGCGCGAGAAGCTGCTGCGCATGGAAGAAGACCTGCACAAGCGGGTGATCGGTCAGGAACAGGCGGTTACCGCTGTGTCCAATGCGGTGCGTCGTGCCCGTGCGGGTCTGAATGATGAAAACCGGCCGTTGGGTTCTTTCCTCTTCCTCGGGCCAACCGGGGTGGGCAAGACCGAGCTGACCAAAGCCGTTGCGGATTTCCTCTTTGATGATGACAGCGCCATGGTGCGTATCGATATGTCGGAATTCATGGAGAAACACGCGGTCGCCCGTCTGATCGGTGCGCCTCCGGGCTATGTCGGTTATGATGAGGGCGGGGTTCTGACCGAAGCGGTGCGCCGTCGCCCCTATCAGGTGGTGCTGTTTGACGAGGTTGAAAAGGCGCATCCGGATGTGTTCAACGTGCTGTTGCAGGTGCTCGACGATGGGCAGTTGACCGATGGTCAGGGGCGCACGGTGGATTTCAAGCAGACGCTGATTATCCTGACCTCGAACCTTGGCTCGCAGGCGCTGAGCCAATTGCCCGAGGGTGCGGATAGTGCGCAGGCGAAACGGGATGTGATGGACGCGGTGCGCGCCCATTTCCGCCCGGAATTCCTGAACCGTTTGGATGAGACCATCATCTTTGACCGCCTGCGTCGGGATGACATGGATGGCATCGTTGAAATCCAGCTGGCGCGTCTGCTGAAACGCCTCGCTGCGCGCAAGATCACGCTGCAACTGGACGAGGATGCGCGCCAATGGCTGGCGGATGAGGGCTATGACCCGGTCTTTGGGGCCCGTCCATTGAAGCGGGTGATCCAACGCGCGCTGCAAAACCCGCTGGCCGAGATGCTGCTGGGCGGTGATGTGGCCGATGGCGACACGATCGTGGTCAGCGCCGGGGCCGACGGGTTGCTGATTGGCGATCGCGTCGGGGCCAGCAACCGACCCAAGCCGGATGATGCTGTGGTTCACTAAACCATTGTGACACAAGTCAAAGGCCCGCTTTCACAGTGGGCCTTTTTCTTATAGACAACAAATGATTATTGGATCGGAGTGTGTGAATGGACTGGCAGCGCCTATTGAATACGCAGCGTTTGTTCAAGGACAAAGAGGAAGAGGCAGCGCGCCCCAATTACACCATGGACGCGGATCGGATTATCTTTTCCGCACCGTTCCGCCGGTTGGCCAACAAAACCCAAGTGCATCCGCTCCATGGGCATGACCACTTGCGTCATCGCATGATCCATTCCAACGAAGTCGCAACGGTCGGGCGCAGTTTGGGCATGCAGATCGGAGCCTGGTTGGAGGCCGAAAAGTATATCGGACAAGGTGAGGCGCATCGGGTTGCGGGCATCATCCATGCAGCCTGCCTGGCGCATGACATTGGTAATCCGCCCTTTGGCCATTCCGGCGAAGAGAGCATCGGCAAATGGTTTGCGGAACGGTTTCAGGAGCCGCGCGGTGTGTTTCGCGGTATTGATGCCGGGTTGTGGCCCGAGTTCGAGGCTTTTGAGGGCAACGCCCAAGGATTTCGCATTTTGACGCGGTTGGAAATGTATCGCGGCGATTACGGGATGGACCTGTCGGCGGCGGTGCTAGGCGCTTTTACCAAGTACCCGATGACGGCCCGCACGCGGACGGCCTTGAGCGATCATTCCTATGTTGGGGCGAAGAAATTCGGCTTATTCCAAGGCGAAGCAAAAACCTACGCCGAGGTCGCGGACCGGCTGGGCTTGATTGCTGAAACCGCAGCGGATGGCAGTACTTGGTGGCGGCGTCACCCGCTTGTCTTCCTGGTCGAGGCGGCGGATGATATTTGCTATAATATTGTTGATCTCGAAGACGGGTACACAGCGAGAGATCTCAGCTTTGATCAAGTGCGGGACCTATTGCTGCCTTTGATCGAAAGCCCGTCCAATGATGACAATCTCGGCAGTCATACCGAATATGAAAAGATCTCACATTACCGCGCCGTGGCCATTGGTGGTGCAATTGCGGCCTGTGTCGAGGCGTTCAAAGCCAATCACGACGCTATTCTGAATGGCACTTATTCCAACGATCTTATTGCCGATTCCGCGCTAGGCCCGGCCTTTGCCAGGATCAAAAAAACGGCGCGTGAACAGCTGTTTGTTGCCCCACGAAAAACCAAGCTGGAAGTGCGTGGGCGCAATGTGATCCGCAATGTGTTGGATGGGCTCTTGCCCGTTTTTGATGCTTTGGCTGAGCGGGGTTGGGATGAGGCTAAGTTGCCTGATTACGAACGACAGGTTGTTCGCGCCTTGGAGTTGGACTTGCGTGGCGTGACCGATAGCTATTCGGCACTGCATGCCATGACGGATTATGTGTCAGGCATGACTGATAGGTATGCCGTCGATACTGCCGATATGTTGATGGGGCGGTAAACCCGCCCCAGCTTGGTCAAAAGATGAAGTCGTCGGCAGAAATGGTACTAACATCTACGTTTTGCAACGTGATGGAGTTGTCGCCAGCCAGTTGAATATGCACATCCGCGCCGACCTGGGTGATTACCAGATCGCTATAGCTGGTGATGCCCTCAGAGGCGTAGCCGGACACGTCAAGCAGATCCGAGCCATCCTCAAAGTCGGTGATGATGTCATTGTTGCTGCGCATCTCAAAGACAAAGGTGTCAGAGCCGGTGCCTCCGGTCATCAGGTCCTGACCCCAGCCGCCGATCATGATGTCATTGCCGCTGCCGCCATCCATGCTGTCCTTGCCAGCGCCGCCATCAAGAACGTCGTTGCCGGCTTCGCCCCACATCTTGTCATTGCCGTTTTCGCCAATGACCTCGTCGTGGCCGTCGCCCCCATAAAGGCGGTCATTCTTGTTGCCGCCATTGATGTAGTCATTGCCTTCATCGCCAAAGATCAGGTCGTTATCTGCATCGCCAAAGATCACGTCATTGCCAAACCCGCCATGGATCTTGTCCTGGCCGGAACCGCCGCTAATCATGTCGTTGCCATGTTCACCGCGGATTTGGTCGCGGCCTGAGCCTCCGTTGATCTGATCATTGCCGTGGCCGCCCCAGATCCGGTCAGAGCCATTGCCCGCCGTGATGATATCTGCACCCGAGGTGCCAACCACGGTGTCGGAGCTGTCCGAGGTGGTTGTGGTTACAGGCGCTGCGGTCAGCACGAAATCGGATGCGCTCAGGTCAGATGGCGCAACGCCGGAAATCTCGATTGAGTTGCCATTGCCCAGCATGATCAGCGTGCTGGCCCCAAGATCGAGGATGTTGAGCAGGGAAATGTCGTAAACGCCAATTGCGGTCAGGTCGATCTTGTCGATGCCCAGTTCGAAATCGGTGATGGTGTCATTACCGCTTTTCCAGCCATCAATGATGAAGAGGTCTGCGCCATCTTCGCCGGTCAGGCGGTCGTTGCCTTTGCCGCCGATGATCGTGTCATCATTGGCTCCGCCGTTCAGCGTGTCATCATCCTGACCGCCATCCAGATAATCTTCGGCATCACCCCCAAAGAGCTGGTCGCTGTTATTGCCGCCAAACAGGGTGTCATCCCCGCCGCCGCCGACCAGCAGATCATCGGCATTGCCGCCATCCAGCAGGTCATTGCCGTTTTCACCATAGAGTGAATCGTGACCACAGGCGCCGATCAAGACATCGTCGTTTTCACCACCCAGGATCTCGTCACCGCCATTACCGCCCAGCAGGGTGTCGTTGCCGTTCATCCCCAGGATCAGGTCGGCCCCGTTATCCCCCATGTAGTAATCATTGCCGCCCAATAGGGCGATAACATCGCGTGTGAGCGTTCCGGTCAGGCTGTCATCGCCGTCGGTTCCAAATACGGTTGGCATGGCAGTGCCCCTTTTCAAAAGAATATGTGGTGCCCCGAACCCAAAAGCGCGGCCATTCCCCCCGAAATCGCTGCAAACTCAACATGGTTAATGAGACTAGAAAGGGCGTATGGGGCTGGCAAAGAAAATGTCTGATTTCCGCCTCAATTCGGCCCAATTGCACGCATGGCGGGAAAATTGGTTTCGCGGGGCGCAACAATTGCGCCCGAGCGTTTCAAATGTTGAGAAGGGCGGTTTTAGTCCAGCCCAATTGCGGCACGCGCGATTCCATCCAGAAGGGATTCGACCTTTTTCATCGCGCCCTCGGGATAGGTGCGAAAACCGATGGTGGTTGTCTCGGGTGTTTCCGGGCGCACCATGACAAAGATGTCATAGGGGCAGAACACGATGTTCATTGGATCGGCTTCCATAACCTCGCGCGAGATTTTGGCGGAACAAAAGCTAAAGACGTCGGCATTGAGGAACAATACCGTTTCAGACCCGATATCGGCGCGCGTACGTTCCAGCATTTCGCCGGTATGGGAGACGGAATCGATCACGAGACCGGCATCGATTATGGCGCTCTCAAGACCAAAGACAACGTCATCAAAGCTGTCTTCCGTGTCATAGGTGATCATGTCCGCCGCAAGGGCAGTGCTGCTGAGGATCGACAGGGCCATTGCTGTCAGAAAATGTTTCATGCTCTCTCACTTTCACGAATTCGGCAGCGGGGCTGCCATTTTGCTGCGACAATGGCACAGTAGGGTGCAGAAATCTGTTTGCCTTTGAGACAAATCAACACATTCGCGGAGATGAATATGGGATATGCAATGGCCGCGCTGGAATATTTGGCGCTTTTGTTTGTTTTCTTTCTGGGTATCGGCGTCGCGCTGGTCATTGTGCTGTTCATTGCGGATCGTCGTCAGACCGGTGATGCGATCAGGCGGAATTATCCGGTCATTGGGCGGTTCCGGCATTTGTTCACCGAATTGGGCGAGTTCTTTCGCCAGTATTTCTTTGCCATGGATCGCGAAGAAATGCCGTTCAACCGGGCGCAGCGCAATTGGGTGGCGCGGGCCACAGGGGCCAAGAGCAATACGATTGCCTTTGGTTCGACCCGCAACCTGAATGTGCCGGGTACGCCGATTTTCATGAATGCAGTGTTCCCGCCGCTGGATGATCAATATGCCTCGACCGAACCGCTTGAGATCGGACCGCATTGCCGAGAACCCTATGCCGCCCCGTCGATTTTTAACATTTCAGGAATGTCTTACGGCGCCTTGTCCAAGCCAGCGGTGCAGGCGCTGAGCCAAGGGGCGGCCAAGGCCGGGATTTGGTTGAACACCGGCGAGGGGGGGCTTTCGCCGCATCATCTCGAAGGGGGGTGTGACATTGTCTATCAGATTGGCACGGCCAAGTTTGGCGTACGCGATGCAGATGGCAATCTCAGCGATGGAAAGCTGCGCGAGGTGGCTGCCAAACCTCAGGTCAAGATGTTTGAGATCAAGCTGAGCCAGGGGGCCAAGCCCGGTAAGGGGGGCATCCTGCCCGCCGCCAAAGTCAGCAAAGAGATTGCCGAGATCCGTGGCATTCCCGAAGGTCAGCCCGGCATTTCGCCCAACCGTCACCGCGAGGTGGATGATTTTGGCGATCTGCTTGATCTGATTGGCCATATTCGCGAGGTGACCGGTAAGCCGGTGGGGTTCAAAACTTGCATGGGCTCCGCCGACCCTTGGGTGGATCTGTTTGAAGCGATCAAGGAACGCGGGGCCGAACACGCGCCGGATTTCATCACTGTGGATGGTGGCGAAGGCGGGACCGGCGCCGCACCTATGCCCTTGATGGACCTAGTGGGCCTGCCGCTGCGCGAGGCTTTGGTGCGCATGACCGATCTGCGTGACAAATACGGGCTGCACGAGCGCATTCGTATTGTCGCAAGCGGCAAACTGATCAATCCCGGCGATGTGGCCTGGGCGATCTGTGCGGGGGCGGATTTTGTGACCTCGGCGCGTGGCTTCATGTTCTCGCTGGGCTGTATTCAGGCGCTGAAATGCAACAAGAACACCTGCCCGACCGGGATCACCACCCATGATGCCGGGCTGCAAAAGGGGCTTGTCGTGCAGGAAAAGCACAAGCGCGTCGCGCTTTATGCGCAATCCATCATCTACGAGGTCGAAACCATCGCTCATTCCGTGGGTGTCGCCGAGCCGCGCCAGATGCGGCGGCGGCATGTGCGAATTGTTCGGGATGATGGTCGATCCGTGCAGATGAACGAGCTTTACCCCTCTCAGCCGAAAACCGGCGAGATGGCCTGAGCCGGAAAGATCAGCGCGATGACAAGCCCGGCGGCAATGGTCCCAAAGGCCCAGGCAGATCGGCGCAGGCGGGGGTGGCAGCTCCATGTGACAATCATGAGCGCCGCCCCGGCATTGGAAACAAGGCCGACCCATAACATGCCCCAGGGCACCTGAAGGTCGAGCACAGCAAAGAGCGCGCCGAGATATCCGACCAGTAAGGCCGAGAGGGCCACGGCATACAGGCGATAGATCAGTGGATCTTGGCCCCATTGTCCGGTGAGATTGTTCAACCGGGCATTGGTGGCAAAGCCGAACAGCCCGATCAGCGGCAGGGTGAGGAGAATTTTGACAGTCAAAAGCAAAGCAAGCGGGGACATGGTGCGAATCCTGGGTTTGAATTTTGAACTTAGCCTGGAGTAGGCTATCTGGGTTCGTATGTCAAACTCAACTGATTCCGAAATCATCCCCCGTTTCCCACCTGATCGCTGCGGCCTCGCGCTGGCGGCGGGGGTGTTGGGGGATAAATGGGTGCTGATGATCATCCGCCAGCTGTTTTATGGTGTTGCTCGGTTCGAGGATATTCGCGCCGAAATCGGTGTGCCGAAATCGGTGCTGTCGGCGCGTCTTTCGTCGCTGATTGAGCAAGGTATTGTGGCCAAGCGCCCATATAAGCCCGAAGGCGGGCGCACGCGGTATGAATACCACCTGTCACGAACAGGGTTTGATTTGGCCATGTCCTTGTTGGCGCTGCTGGAATGGGGAAATCGGCATCTCGACCTGGCGGGGGCACCGATTGGGCCAGTGCGTCGATCCGATCGCTCCAAGCTGCGGGTGGCCTTGTTGGATGAAGAGGGCAGCGAGGTTGCGTTGCAAGACATACGGCTGGCGGATTTGAGTAAGTCGTGTTGAAAAAAAAGGGGTTACCGGATTGCCTGCAATCCGGTTCGCACCCGACCCCGCCCCCCAGGGCGGGTGCGAATATGCAACGCTGCGACATGTAGAAACGTTGTGATTTATTAAACGGTCATTGCCCTCCTGAGGGCCGCCCTCGGGGTCGGGCGCGAACCTATGTTGCGTTTTAAAGTGGTGCGAAACCCCGTTTTGTTACAGTCCCACCACGCCAACGTGACCCAAATTAATTTGGTCCGCGATCACAGTGCCTTTATCTATCCGTCAACAGAGATAGGAGACCCAAATGGCCAAACGCTGGATCAACGACCTCACTCAGGCGGACGTCACGCCCGAATCCGCCTTTCTGAACCGGCGGCAAATTCTGGCGGGTTTGGGGGCCAGCACGGTCATTGGAGCTGGTTTCAGCGCGGATCAGGCGCAGGCGCAAGAGGCGCTGAAACCCAATGATTGGGACGACATCATCAATTACTGCAACTATTATGAATTCGGCACCGGCAAGGATGACCCGGCCAAGAACGCCCATACGCTGACCACAGACCCTTGGAGTGTCAAAATCGACGGCATGGTCGAGCGCCCGGGTGATTACGCGTTGGGTGATATCCTCGCCAAAATGACCATCGAAGAACGCATCTACCGCTTCCGCTGTGTCGAAGCCTGGTCGATGGTCGTGCCTTGGAACGGGTTTGAGTTGGCAGATCTGTTGGAAATGGCGGGCGTCAAGCCTGAGGCGAAATATGTCGCATTTGAAACGGTTTACCGCCCCGAAGAGATGCCGGGCACCCGCTATCCCGTGCTCGACTGGCCCTATGTCGAAGGGCTGCGCCTGGACGAGGCCATGCATCCGCTGACCCTGATGGCCACCGGGATCTATGGCAAACCGCTGCCCAACCAGAACGGCGCGCCGATGCGGTTGGTGGTGCCGTGGAAATACGGGTTCAAGTCGATCAAATCCGTGGTTCGGATCACGTTGACGGACTCTGAACCGCCCACCAGTTGGAACAAGGCCAATGGCCGCGAATACGGGTTCTATAGCAATGTGAACCCAACCGTGGATCACCCGCGCTGGTCACAAGCCACTGAGCGCCCCTTGGGCGGTGGTTTGTTTGCGCGTCGTAAACCAACATTGATGTTCAATGGCTATGAAGAAGAGGTTGCCGCCCTGTACGAGGGCATGGACCTGACCAAGAATTTCTGAGCCGTTACTGCCGATGATTGACCGCCTGAACACATTTATCCGCAAAGTCCCGACCTGGTTTGTCTACCTGGTCGGTGCCTTGCCCGCGCCTTGGCTGCTTTACCTTGCCTTGACCGGTGGCCTGGGCGTTGAGCCGATCAAGGCGTTAGAGCATGAGCTGGGTGAATTGGCGTTGCAATTACTGATTGTCGGCCTTGCCATCACGCCCCTGCGCCGCTTTGCCAAGCTCAACCTGTTGAAGTTCCGCCGTGCCATCGGTCTTTTGGCGTTTTTCTATGTGGCACTGCATCTGCTGGTCTGGTTGGTTCTGGACGTTCAGATCCTGTCGCAGATTTGGGCCGATATTTTGAAACGTCCCTATATCACCGTGGGCATGGCTGCCTTCGCGCTGATGGTCCCGCTGGCGGTGACTTCAAACAATTGGTCGCTGCGCAAACTGGGGGCGCGTTGGCGCAAACTGCATCAGCTGACCTACCTTGCGGTGCTGCTTGGGGCGTTGCATTTTGTGATGCTAGTCAAAGGGTTCCAGTTGGAGCCGTTGATTTATATGGCCATTGTTCTGGCGCTGCTGGCGACTCGGGTGAAATTCAAAGGCGCGCTGTTTGCCCAACGCTCCTGACCGTCAGGGAAAGATCAGCGGCGCATCCTCGGGCTGCCACTGTTTGTACTTCGGCATAATCGCCGCGAACCTGTCGCTTTCCAAAAAACGCTCAAGCCAGGCCTGCAAGGCGGGCCAGGGCTGGGCATCAAACCAGGCTTTGTCGATAAAGGCGAATTGGCGGATAAAGGGCAGGATGGCGTAATCGGCCAGGCTGGGCGCGTCAAAGATCCAATCACCGATTTGCGCGTTAAGGTCGTCGAGGAATTCGCTGGCCCTGGCGCGCTCTTCTTTAGCATCGCAATCGGGATAGCGGGTGGTGTATTTGGTGCGATCCAGGGCCGATTTGAATGGGCCATCGCTGCGCTTGATCAAGTCCCAGCCCGCGTTCGGCATGGCCAGCCACGCTTCGGGATCGCTTTGTTGCAAAGCCCAGATCATGATGTCGAGGCTTTCATCAATGACCGTGTCACCCGTCACAAGGCAGGGTACGGTGGCGCTGGGTGAGGCATCAAGAAAGGCCTGGGGCTTGTCGCGCAACACCACCTCGCGCAGCTCGACCTTTAGGCCAGAGCTGGCAATGGCCAGCCGCGCCCGCATGGCATAGGGGCAGCGGCGAAAGGAATAGAGAATGGGCGTCATGCGTTTTGCAGCGCGTCCGCCACCGCAAGATCGGCCATTTCCAGTATGGCCTCGCGCGTTTTGGCAGCGGCGATGAACAAGCCGTTATGGCAGAAGGTGGCACCGCTGACGCCGCTTGCCTGTTCTAGCTTTTCATCGGTCAGACCGGCCCAACTGGCAGGCAGGTCGGCGCGCTGTTCAAAGCTGTCATCGCTCAGTCGAATGCCGCCAATGCTCCAATCGCCCTGCTTGCGCGGATAGACGACAAAGAGCAGATGATCGGCGCCCGCCTCATCCAAAACGGCGCGAAAGGGCATGCCCATGGGCAATTCCAGAACGCGGCTTGGGCCGGCATCTTCGACCGCTTTGAAGACCAAAGACCGCGCCCGGCGTTTGGCGGCCTGCTGCATGACCTGCGCCTTGATCAAGGGCTTGGCAATGGCCAATGCAAGGTCAAAAGCAACGTCATCTGCATCCTCGCCCTCAGCATCAAAAACCGGCTTTAGGGTTTCCAGCAAACTGGGCAAAGTCAAAGGGGCCAGTTCCGCTGCGGTTGAGGGGCTGATTGCGCCATTATCCAGCAGATCAATGGGCAAAACAAACTCCTGATCCACGGCCTCGAACACCGCATCGAGGTCTTCGGCGGGCACGTTCAGACTTTGAATATACGTCTTGCCGTAATGTCTCCAAATCAGGCCGAAGGAACTGTAAGGCGCGCCGCTCTCGCGTATGGGGGCATGGCGCTGGTGATGATCAAAGATGCGCTTTTCGGGGCAGTAATCGCCTCCGACGTCATAAATGATCTTTTTTTCTGAGGGGTTTATCCATTCCGCGTCACGGGTGCGGATGATTTTGGAACTGGGAAACAATTGACTGAGAACGGCACTGGAACAAAGTTCGTCGGCATGGAAACCGCCGGAGTGTGTCACCAGGAATTTGGGGTTCATAGTCGTGGTTTTTCCTATTGGCCTTGGTCGGGATTAAAAGATTAGTAGTCTGGGCTGCAAAGGATATGCCGCATACGCAATTCGGTGGCATTTCGCAGGGCTTGTGTCAAATCTGTCGCAACTTTGGATGGTAAATAGCTAAATCGATACCGTTACCTAGGGTCAATTAGGCTGCAAAAGATGCGGTGAGTTTGACGAAACGGGATCAGGCCCCGCCAATATCGGCTGGGGCGACAGAGACGGTTTTCACCACCGCATGGCATGTTGTCCCGACGGTAAGATCGAGCGCCGAGACGCTGCGCTGTGTGATGCGGGCCAGCACTCTGCCAGCGGGTGTGGAGAGCGATAGGATTGCCCCCGGCCCGCCACCAGCGCGGATTTCTTCGATCGTGCCGGGGAGCACGTTGAGCGCCGACAACCCCTCGGGTCGGGAACGGGACAGGATGACATCCTGAGCGGCAATGCGCAGCCGGACGCGGGCGCCAATGGGTTTGTCCAGCTTTGGCAAAAACAAGGGGATGCCTGCGGCGTCCAACTCGGTCAGGCCATCGGAATGGTGCGCGGCGACTGTCGCCTCCAGAATCGCCCCCGCCGCGCGTACGCCGGTGGGGGTGAAGCTGGGATCGCTGAGCACATCCGTCGCGGTCCCTGTTCGCGCAACTTTGCCGTTTTCCATCGCCACAACGGTGGTGGCAAGGCGCGCCACCTCGACTGCAGAATGGCTGACATAGAGGATCGGAAGTTTTAATTCGTCGCGCAGGGTTTCAAAATAGGGCAGGATCTCGGCCTTGCGCGGTTCGTCCAAGGCGGCCAAGGGCTCATCTGCCAACAGCAGCTCGGGCCCGGCTAACAGGGCGCGACCAATGGCGACCCGTTGCTTTTCCCCGCCCGACAGTTCGCCAGGGGCGCGTGTTAGCAACGCCCCTAAACCCAGCATCTCGACGATCATGTCGCGCTTGGGGGCCTGGGCGTTGAGTGGTGCAAAGCGGCTGCCATAGGTCAGGTTCTGGGCAACGGACAAATGCGGGAACAGGCGGGCCTCTTGGAAGACATAGCCAAGTCGGCGTTTATGAACCGGCAGGTTCACCCGCAACGTGCTGTCAAACAGCACCCGGTCCTGAACGACGATGCGCCCGCTATTGGGTGTGACCAACCCGGCCACCGCATTTATCACCGTTGTTTTGCCCGAGCCTGAGCGGCCAAACAAAACCGTCAGCCCATCCGGCGCGTCAAAGCTGAGGTCGAAATCCGTGTCCCCCAACCGGTGTGTGATGGCGACAGACAGGCTCATCCCTGGCCCACCCGTTTTGCCATGCGCCGCGCCAGAATTTCTGACAAGACCAAGGCACCCATGGCCACGATGACTGAGATTATGACAAGTCTCAGTGCCGAGCTTTCACCGCCTGGCACCTGCAAGAACGCATAGATCGCCGAGGGCAGGGTTTGGGTTTGGCCGGGGATGTTGGAGACAAAGGTGATGGTGGCCCCGAATTCCCCCATGGCCTTGGCAAAGGCGAGGATGGAACCGGCCAGAATGCCGGGCAGGATCAGTGGCAGGGTGATCGTGACAAAGACCCAAAAGCGCGAGGCCCCCAGCGTCGCGGCGGCCTGTTCCAGCTTTGGATCAACTGCTTCGATCGACAGGCGCATGGCGCGCACCATCAGCGGAAAGCCCATGATGGCGGCAGCCAGAGCAGCGCCTGTCCAGCGAAAGGCCAGCGTGATCCCCATTTCGTGCAAAATCGATCCAACCGGGCCGCGAATGCCAAAGGTCAGCAGCAGCAGATAGCCAGTCACCACCGGGGGCAGGATCAGCGGCAAATGCACCAGCCCGTTCAGGATCTGGCGACCAGGAAATTCCCAGCGGGCCAGGGCATAGGCGGTCAGCAGGCCCAATGGCAAAGCCGCAAAAGTGGCCCAAAGCGACACGCGCAGCGACAGGGCGACGGCGTTCCATTCTTCGGGTGACAGCCACTCCAACCTCTATTCTCCCAGGACTTCGAAACCATGCGCTTGGAACAGCGCGCTGGCCTCAGGGGATTTGAGGAAGGTCAGAAAGTCGGTCGCAGCCTGCGATTCTGAGATTTGGGCGGCGGGATATCTGATCGGCTGATGTGTGTCTTTGGGGAAGGGGGCCACGATATGAACCCGGTCGTCAGCCTGCGCATCGGTGGCATAGACGATGCCGAGCGGCGCTTCTCCCAAAGCAACCAGGGCGAGGGCGGCGCGTACATTGTCGGTTTGGGCAACTTGCGTCGCGACGCTTTGCCATTGTCCGAGCGTTTCCAGGGCTTCTTTGCCGTAGATCCCGGCGGGCACGGATTGCACGAGACCTATGGCCAGAAATCCATCACCCAATCGCTGGGACAGATCCAAGTCTGTCCAATCCTGCGCCGGGCTGGGGGCATGGGAAATCAAAACCAATTGATTGCCAAGCAGATCAAACCGGCTGTCTGCGACGATGGCCCCCTGGTCTTCGAGATAGGTCATCCAAGTGCTGTTGGCCGAGAGGAACACATCCGCGGGGGCCCCAAAGGATATCTGACGCGCCAGCGCAGCAGAGCCAGCATAAGACAGTGTTACATCGTGATCGGTGGTTTCCTCAAAAACCGCGCTGACCTCGTCCAGTGCGGTTTTCAGGCTTGCGGCGGCAAAAACCGTGATCTGCTCGGCGCGAAGCGGAGCAGCAAGGCAAACCAGCGCGAGCGCCAGGTAGGCTGGGCAACGAAAGGAGCGCGAGGCCAAGATGTTGTTCCACATGCGTTTCATTCCCCCTTGAATGGCATGAGGAGCGCCTGCCATCCAGTTCAAATGCACAACGCGGCCTGATTGGCCGCCTTACAGAGACATATAAGATGGGAGATGCGGCCATCGAAATTGGAGATTGGTGTCACTTGCTCATCAAAATGATTTGAAGATGCAGGTTTTCCCTCTCACCAATTAACCAAGCGAGGATAAAGTGGGTCGTAGCAATGACCTATGGGGCCTGACGTGCGCGACATCAAAGTATCAACCTGTCCAGGGTGCGGTGCCTGTTTGCCTGAAATCGCAGGGCCCACGCATTCTTATATGACGTCCTCTGCTGCGTGTTTTGAGGCGTTTACGGATGTTTTGGCCTTTGAATACAGCGACAGTGCCCTGCTGCCGACGCATCGATTGACCGTTGATACCTTTGCGGTTCAGCACGGGGGTGGTGGTGAAACGCGGCGGCAGGTGCAATCGACAGGTTTGCATTTGGCGCGGCTTTACCTGCAATTGGGGCGAAACCTGACACCGCAGGATTCCAACAATGTCATGCTGGGCTTGGGGCAGCACAAGGCGAGCTTGATCTATCTCGCGCCGCCTCAGAGCTATACGATGACTGTGTCTGATGTCCGCCCATTTGCTGGCGGTCCGCAACATGCGACGAAGGTCCGGGAATGGGCCAAGGCGACCTGGGCGGATTGGCAGGATCACCACGCCTATATCCAAGACTGGACCGAGCGGCATCTGCGCTAGGGGCTTTGGGTCGATCTGTAAGGAAAACCGCCCCGGACATCCGGGGCGGTTTTGTTGTTCAACGCAGGCGCTGTTCGGTTTCGCCGTCAAAGAACATGGTGTTTTCGAGGTCGAATTCGATGGTGACGGTCGAACCTTCGTCGATCTCTTCATCACTATCGGTTTCGACGGTGATCTTGTCGCCGTTCTTGGTCAGCAGGTAATCATAGGCCACGCCGCCCAGGCGTTCGCGAATGTCCAGCGTCAGGTCATCGCCCTGCTCGGACACGCGGATATGCTGCGGGCGCACGCCGACCAAGACCGGCTTGCCGTCGCCCGGCAAGGGAACGTCAGCGTCGATCACCCGGTTCAGATCGGGAATCCGCACCTTGCCGCCTTCGACGACCCCATTCAGGAAATTCATCGAGGGAGAGCCGATGAACCCGGCGACAAAGCGGTTATCCGGGTCTTTATAGAGCTGCATGGGTGAGCCGACCTGTTCGATCCGACCGGCGCGCAGCACGACGATCTTATCGGCCAGGGTCATGGCTTCGACCTGATCGTGGGTGACATAGATCATCGTCGCGCCGATATCTTTGTGCAGGCGGGCAATCTCGACCCGCATATCGACGCGAAGTTCCGCATCGAGGTTAGAAAGCGGTTCGTCAAACAGGAACACTTCGGGGCCACGGACAATGGCGCGACCAATGGCAACACGCTGGCGCTGGCCACCGGACAGGGCCTTGGGCTTGCGCTTGAGGTAGTCATCCAGTTTCAGGATGCGGCTGGCCTCGCCAACCTTTTCCTTGATTTCGGCCTTGGGCACGCCGTTCATTTTCAGGCCGAACCCCATGTTTTCCTCGACCGTCATATGCGGGTAAAGCGCGTAGGTTTGGAACACCATGGCCACGCCACGATCCGAAGCATCCATATGGGTCACGTCGCGCGCGCCAATATCAATTTGACCGGCTGAGGTTTCTTCAAGCCCGGCAATCATGCGCAGCAAAGTGGATTTTCCGCAGCCCGAGGGACCAACAAAGACGCAAAACTCGCCCTCGTCGATTTGCAGATCCACATTGTGGATCACCTGGGTGTCGCCATATTTCTTGACGGCTTGGGTCAGCGTGACGCCGGACATGTTGGTCTCCTTCGATTCAATCGGGGAACTGCCAGGATTCGGCAGCTTCAGCGATTTTTTCAGCGGTTTCTGTCAGGGCCGGGCGCAGCTGTGTCAGCTCGTCCAGCGTTTTGAGTTGGGTTGATGTGGTGATCGACATGGCCCCAAGAACCCGACCGGATTGCGCCAGGATCGGGGCCGAGATGCAGATAATGCCGGGTTCGTGTTCTTCGCGGTCAAAGGCGATGCCATCGGCGCGGATCGTATCCAGCTCGGCGCGGAACGCATCGGCATCCGCAATGGTGTTTGCCGTGTGGATGTAAAAGGATTGCCGTTGGATCGCGGCCTCGCGCGCGTCGTCATCCAGATGGGCGATCATGGCTTTGCCAACACCGGTGCAATAGCCCGGACCAACCTTGCCCGCCGCCGAAAACATCTCGATCGGTTTCAGGGCGTTGCGTTTATCGACATAAAGAACCTGGCCGCCATCGAGCTGCGCCAAGTGGATGGTTTCACCCACTTCGCGGGACAGGTCATCAAGGAAGGGGCGGGCAATCGGGGCGAGCGAGCTTTGCTGCCAAGCGGCATGTGCCAGACGTACCAACCGCAATCCGGGCGAATAGGTCTGTGTTGATTCGTCATAGGCCAGCATCCCCTGATTGGTCAGGGTCTGAACCAGCCGATACAGGGTCGCCTTGGGATGCGGAGATTCGCTGAGCAATTCGCCAAAGCGCACGGGGCGGGATTTGGCAGCGACCAAATCCAATACTTCCAAGGCTTTACCGACTGTGCCATCGCCTGAGCCCTTGGGCTTTACTTGGCTGTTCATACGATTTTCCTCCCGTCCTCTCGTGGGGCAGACCCAACGAGAGTGTTGACAGTCCTAGCCCGAATCTTCCATAGTTTCAATAGTTGGAAACTGGTTTCATTATTTGGAACACAAAATGAAGCCGCCAGCAACAAGCAAATGGGAGGACACCAATGCTTAAGAAATTCGCTTCGGTTGCAGGGGCAATGGCCCTGACGACCGCTCTTGTCACACCGGCCATGGCGGAACTGTCGGGCACGCTGCGCATCATGTCAGACATGTCGAACCCGGCACCGCGCGCGATCATGGAAGGTCTGGCGGCGGACTTTGACGCCATGCACCCCAACCTGACCGTCGAGGTCGAGATCGTTGACCGCGAAGCCTGGAAAAGCCAGATCCGCAACGCGCTGACCGCTGACGCGCCTGACGTGATCAACTGGTACGCGGCCAACCGTATGGGCCCCTATGTCAAGGCTGGCCTGTTCGAAGACATTTCCGACATGTATGCCAATGGCGATCTGCCCGGTCTGGACAGCGTCAAAGGCGCGATGACCATGGATGGCAAGCAGTGGGGCGTGCCCTATACCTACTACCAGTGGGGCATCTACTATCGCGAAGACATCTTCAAAGAGCTGGGCCTGTCTGAGCCGACCACCTTTGACGAAGAAATCGCCAACTGCCAGAAGATCGTTGATTCCGGTCGCAAGTGCTACACCATCGGGTCCAAGTTCCTGTGGACCGCAGGTGGCTGGTTTGACTACATGAACATGCGCACCAACGGGTTCGATTTCCACATGCAGCTGGCCACGGGTCAGGCATCCTGGACATCGGATGAGGTCAAGGCGACCTTTGCCAACTGGCGCAAGCTGATCGATATGGGCGCGTTCATTGACGATCACCAGACCTATAGCTGGCAGGAAGCGCTGCCCTTTATGGTCAAGGGTGAAGCGGCGGCCTATCTGATGGGCAACTTTGTTGTACCACACCTGCGCGAAGCGGGCATGACCGACGATATGATCGACTTCTACCAATTCCCCAAGATCGCGGATGTGCCAATGGGCGAAGACGCCCCGACCGACACATTCCACATCGCGTCTGGTGCGAAGAACAAAGAAGCCGCGCGCGCATTCCTTCAGTATGTCACTTCGGCTGATGTGCAGACCAAGATCAATGCCGGTTCCGGCCTTGGTCAGCTGCCTGTCAACGCCAACGCGTCGGTGGATGATGACGAATTCCTGAACCAGGGTTTCGACATGCTGTCCAACAACGCCAAGGGTGGCATTGCGCAGTTCTTTGACCGTGATTTCCCGGCTGAAATGGCCTCGGTCGGCATGGAAGGTCTGCAGGAATTCATGGTGTTCCCGGATAACCTGGACGACATCCTGAACCGTCTCGAAGCGGCGCGGACCCGCATCTACAAGTAACCAGAACCGCGCCTCACCCGGTTTGGGTGGGGCGCACTGTCTTGGGCGTATTCGCAAGCCGGGCGGCTTTCGCATCCGCCAAAGCATGGGAGGAACCATCATGAGCGCAGCCACACAAAGCTGGGCCAATCGCAACCGTATGACGCTGACCCCGCTGCTGTTTCTGGCACCGGGGATGCTGTTTTTTGCGGTCTATGTGATCATCCCGATTTTCCAAAGCTTCAACATCTCGCTGTATGAGTGGGACGGGTTGGGCGAGGCGACCTTTGTGGGCGCGCGCAACTACCAAGAGCTGGTGACCGACCGCGCCTTTGAGATTTCGCTGTGGAACAACGTCAAATGGCTGCTGCTCTATCTGCTGGCCATTCCGGCGGGGTTGTTCATTGCGCTGTTTCTGAATCAGACGGTGTTTGGCATTCGCCTTTATAAGTCGCTATTCTTCTTCCCGTTTGTGATCTCGCAAGTGGTGGTGGGGCTGGTGTTTTCCTGGTTCTACCTGCCCAATGTCGGTCTGTTCGACATAGTGATGGGCTGGTTTGGCGTTGATATTCGCGGCGGTGTGTTGGGCAATCCGAACACGGCGACCTATGGCATCATCGCCGCCGGGATCTGGCCGCAGACCGCCTATTGCATGATCCTTTATCTTACCGGTCTAAACGCGGTGGACCCCGAACAGGTAGAGGCGGGGCGTCTGGATGGGGCCAAGGGGTGGCGGATGCTGTGGCATGTGATCCTGCCGCAATTGCGTCCGGCGACCTTTATCGCTTTTGTGGTGACGATCATCGGCGCGCTGCGCTCGTTCGACCTGATATCGATCATGACCAATGGCGGGCCGTTTGGATCGACGCGGGTTCTGTCCTTCTACATGTTCGAAAAAGCGCTGTCCGAATACGGGTTCCGCATGGGCTATGGCTCCGCCATCGCGGTGGTTCTGTTCTTTATCATGTTGTTCTTCATCGCCTATTTCCTGTGGTCGATGTATCGCGACGAAAAGGAGGCGCGGCGATGAGCGGAGGGCAAGAGCCTAAGCGGCAACATGTGAATGCGCTGTCGGATGCCTCCGGCGGGAGTATTTGGACCAAGAAGAAACAGGGGCGTTTTGCTTCTGAGCTGGGGGGGCGCTGATATGTTTCCAACACCTATTCAAAAGCAATCGCGCGGCGCGCAGGTGACCTATCAGGCCTTGTTGCCGGTGGTGTTGATCATGTGGCTGTTGCCACTGTTGGCGGTGATGCTGTTTTCCATGCGGCCCTTGGCGGATTTCACTAACGGCAATTATTGGGGCGTGCCCTCGTCCTTTGAGTTCTTCACCAATTACGGCAAGGTTTTCTTTGAAAGCGATATGCCGCGTTACCTGTGGAACTCGCTGGTGATCACCGTGCCGACGGTGATTGGCGCTGTAGCGCTGAGCTGCATGACCGGGTTTGCGCTGGGCATCTATCGGTTCAAGGGCAATCTGCTGATCTTTTTCATGTTCATCGCGGGCAACTTTGTGCCGTTCCAGATCCTCATGGTGCCGGTGCGTGATTTGACCGTGTCGGCGGGTCTGTATGACACCAAGCTGGGGCTGGTTCTGTTCCACATCGCCTTTCAAACCGGGTTCTGCACCTTGTTCATGCGTAACTTTATCCGTGCCCTGCCATTCGAGCTGATCGAGGCGGCGCGGGTCGAAGGTGTGGCGGAATGGCGGATTTTCTGGTTCGTGGTTCTGCCGCTGATGCGCCCGGCGATTGCGGCGCTGGCGGTTCTGATCTTTACCTTTATCTGGAACGATTATTTCTGGGCGGTGGTGCTGACCCAAGGCCCGGATGCGCAACCGGTGACGGCGGGGATCACCTCGTTCAACTCGCAATTCGTGGCGCAATATCACCTGATGAGTGCGGGTAGCATCGTGGCGGCCCTGCCGCCAGTGGCGATGTTCTTCATGATGCAGCGCCACTTTATTGCGGGCCTGACTCTGGGGGCCGTGAAGTGAAGACCTGGCGTATTGACGCAAAAGGCCAGACGATTGTGCTGGCCTCGGATGGCGGTATTCCTGCCGCCATCTATTGGGGGCCGAGCCTGCCCGAGACCGACTTGACGGCCATCGCTGCGCAGGCAGAGGTTGACGTGACAGGCGGGATGATTGACCGCCTGCCACCGATCCCGCTGTGCCCCGTTGAAGGGGATAGCCTGCATATGCAGCCCGGTTTGGTGGCCTATCGTGACGGGCGGGCGCTGCATCCGCGCTTTGCGCTTGTCTCAGGCGAGGAGAACCGCTTTGTGGCTGAGGATGCCGCTTTGGGCCTGCGCCTGACGGTTGAGTTCCAGCCTGTTGGTGCGGTGATCCAGGCGCGCTCGATCCTTGAGGTTGACCAGCCCGTGACTCTGCATCATTTGGCGGCTCCGGTTTTGCCTGGGCCGCAATCTGGCGATATTCGCCATTTTGGCGGGCGCTGGATTGGCGAATTCCGCGCCGAGACAGCGCCCTGGCAGACCGGTATTCTCAAACGCGAAGCGCGCACGGGGCGGTCGGGGCATGAACATCCACCGCTGGCCTTCTTTGCCGAGGCGGGGTGTTCCAACACCCAAGGCACGGCCTTTGGCATGCATTACGGCTGGCCCGGAGGTCACATCCTACAAGCCGAAGAACTGCCCGATGGCCGCCGTCAGATCCAATGGGGCCATGCCACCGGGACGCAAGGCCGCGGCACCCGGTTTGAAACCGCCAGTTTGGCGCTGACTGTCTCGACAGAGGGGCTGAATGGCTGTGCCACGGCCTTTCAACGCTACATTCGCGACGAGGTGGTGAGCTGGCCCAAGCCCGACACCGCACGCCCGGTGCATTATAACTGCTGGGAAGCGATCTATTTTGACCATGACCTTGAGACGCTCAAGGACATCGCCAATCGCGCGGCGGATTTGGGGGCAGAGCGCTTTGTGCTGGATGATGGCTGGTTTGGCAGGCGCGACGATGACACGACCAGCCTGGGCGATTGGGAGATTGATCCGCGCAAATGGCCCGATGGGCTGACGCCGATTATTGAGCATGTCCAGAGCCTGGGCATGAGCTTTGGCCTGTGGTTTGAGCCTGAGATGGTCAATATGGACAGCGACCTGGCCCGAGCGCATCCGGATTGGATTTTGGGGCGTGCCGACCAGATCGAAGGGCGCCAGCAGCGCGTGCTGGATATGGCGCGCGGCGACGTGCGCGATTATCTCTTTGATAAGATCGATGCGGTGCTCAGCAGCCATGACATTGACTACGTCAAATGGGATCACAACCGTTTGCTGCCTGCACCGGATGCGGCTCAAGCCGAGGGCACTTTGATCCTGCTGGAATGCCTGCGTCAGGCCCATCCACAAGTGGAGTTCGAGAGCTGTGCCTCGGGCGGTGGTCGGATTGACGCTGGTATCCTGCGCAGCACGCAGCGCGTTTGGCTGTCCGACAGCAATGACCCGCTGGAACGGTTGCGCATACAGCATGAGGCGGCGCTGTTGCTGCCCATGGCGGTGACCGGATCGCATGTCGGGCCGCGCAAGTGCCATACCTCTGGCCGGGTTAGCGACATTCGCTTCCGCGCTTGGGTGGCGGCGAAACGCCATATGGGGTTCGAGATGGACCCTCGCGAGCTGACCGAAGACGAAGCGCAGGTGCTGCGTGATGTGACCAACTGGTGGAAGGCCAACCGTGACTGGATGCGGCGCGCGGACATCTTGCGTTTGGATGTGGCTGATCCCGCCATTATCGCTGAACAACAGCTGGCCGAAGATGGCGCGCGCTTTGTCGTCTTTGCGGGGCAGGCAGAGAGCAGCGCGCAAATTCTGCCGCGCCCTTTGCGTCTGACGGGCTTGGACCCGGACGCCAGCTATCGTATCAGCCTGCTCAACGCTGATGAGGCCCATCACCTGTCTCGCGGAAATCCTGCGATCAAACGGGGGCCGGTCGAACTCAGCGGGCAATTTCTCATGCATCATGGCCTGACCCTGCCATGGCGTTTTCCGGAAACCATGTGGGTCCTCGAGGGGGCGCGGCTATGAGCGGCTTGGCTTGGATAGCGGTTGATTGGGGCACCTCGCATTTGCGGGTCTGGCTGATGGCGGATGATGGTTCGGTTCTGGATCGCAAGGAATGTGATCAAGGCATGGGGCGGCTGACAGCCGCTGATTATGAACGTGTCTTGCTGGAACAGGTCGGTGCGGCTTTGCCCGAAAGCGGACAGATCCCGGTGATCGTTTGCGGCATGGCTGGCTCTCGTCAGGGCTGGCGCGAGGCCCCCTATGCCAGCACCCCCTGCGAAGCGCCGTCGCTGGCGCAAGCCACGCAGGTGGCAACGGCTGATGCGCGGCTAGATGTACGTATTCTGCCCGGGATCAAACAGGAGCGACCCGCAGATGTCATGCGCGGCGAGGAAACCCAGATCGCGGGGTTTCTGGCGCAAGAACCTGACTTTGACGGCGTGCTCTGCCTGCCCGGCACCCATAACAAATGGGTTCATATCAGTGCCCGCGAGGTCGTCAGCTTTCGCACCTTTATGACAGGCGAGCTTTTTGCCCTAATCGGGGGGCAATCAGTGCTGCGCCATTCGCTTGGCGATGATGGCTGGGACGATGCCGCCTTTCTTGATGCTGTGTCGCAAGGCATGTCACACCCGGCGGCACTGGGCTGTGATCTCTTTGCGTTGCGCGCGGAATCGCTGCTGCAGGGGCTCAGCCCTGCCACGGCCCGCGCCCGCCTGTCGGGCCAGTTGATTGGCATGGAGTTGACCGCCTCGCGCCCCTATTGGCTGGGGCAGGATGTGGTCGTTCTGGGCGAAAGCGGTATTGCCGGGGCCTATATGAAAGCGCTGGATGCCCAGGGCGCGATGCCGCGCTCGGTCTCGGCCGCTGATATCACCTTGCGCGGGTTAACCGCCGCCTTTGAGACACTCAAGGAAACAAAATGAGCCGTGAAATCATTGCCATTCTGCGCGGGCTGACCCCGGCAGAGGCCCTGCCCATCACCGATGCGCTGATCAATGCCGGGATCACCAAGATCGAAGTGCCGTTGAATTCGCCCGACCCGTTTGACAGCATTGCGGCGATGCGCGCTCATGCCGGGGATCGCGCCGTGATCGGTGCGGGCACGGTTTTGGAGGTCGCTCAGGTCGAAAAACTGGCTGAAATTGGGGCGCAGATGGTGGTTTCGCCCGATTGCTTTCCGGATGTGATCCGCGCCACCAAGGCGGCGGGCATGCTGTCTTTTCCCGGTGTGATGACCCCGTCCGAGGCGTTCAGCGCCTTGCGCAACGGTGCGGACGGGCTGAAGTTCTTTCCCGGTTTCAAACTGGGTGTGGACGGGCTTAAAGCGCTCAAGGCGGTGTTGCCGCCTGCGGCCAAGACCTATGCCGTGGGCGGTGCAGGCCCGGCCAACTTCTCGGACTGGGTTGCTGCGGGTGTGAGCGGCTTTGGTATCGGCTCCAACATTTACAAACCCGGCTACAGCGCCGGACAGGTGGCCGAATTGGCCGCTGAGATCGTCACCGCCTATGACGAGGCTTTTGCATGAAGCGCACGCTTGGCACCTGTTACTATCCCGAACATTGGCCCGAAGAGATCTGGGAACAAGACGCCGCCCGCATGGTCGAGGCTGGACTGACCTGGATCCGTATCGGTGAGTTTGCCTGGTCCCGGATTGAGCCGACCCCGGGCGATTTGCACTGGGACTGGCTGGATCGCGCCATCGAAGTACTCGGCAAGGCTGGGCTCAAGGTGGTGTTGGGCACGCCCACCGCCACGCCGCCGCGTTGGGTGGTGGACAAGCATCCCGATATGCTCGCCGTGGATGCGAACGGCAATCCGCGCAAGTTCGGTTCGCGTCGGCATTATTGCTTTAGCCATGCAGGGTATCTCAACGAATGCCGCCGCATCGTTGGTTTGGTGGCGGAACGCTACGGGGCGAATCCTCATGTGGCGGCCTGGCAGACCGATAATGAATATGGCTGCCACGATACGATCATCAGTTATTCCGATGCGGCGCGTGATGCTTTCCGCGACTGGCTGCGCGCGCGGTATGACAGTGTTGAGGCGCTGAACGCGGCCTGGGGCAATATCTTTTGGTCGATGGAGTATAACAGTTTTGACCAGATCGACCTGCCCAACCTGACGGTGACCGAGCCGAACCCGGCCCATGTTATGGCCTTTCGTCGCTTTTCCTCGGATCAGGTGGTGGCCTTCAACAAGGTGCAGGTTGATATCCTGAAACGGCACACTGCCGCGCCGATCGCCCATAACTATATGGGGCGGATCACCGATTTCGATCACTATGATGTGGGCGCAGATCTGGAGATTGCGAGCTGGGACAGCTATCCGCTCGGCTTTCTTGAGGATCGCGTCGGAGCAAGCCCGGAACAGCAGCGTGACTATGCGCGCCAGGGCGATCCGGATTTTCAGGCCTTTCACCATGACCTTTATCGTGCCGTGGGTGCGGCCAAGGGCAATCAACCCGTGGCGCAGGGCCGTTGGTGGGTGATGGAACAACAACCCGGCCCGGTGAACTGGGCTCCTTACAATCCATCTCCGCTGCCCGGCATGGTGCGGCTCTGGACGTGGGAGGCCTTTGCCCATGGGGCCGAGGCCGTGTGCTATTTCCGCTGGCGTCAGGCCCTTTTTGCGCAGGAACAGCTGCATGCGGGGCTGTTGCGCCCTGACAGCGTGGATGCCCCGGCGATCCATGAGGCGCGGCAGGTTAGGGATGAGCTGATAAACGCGCCAGAGGTGCAGCCGAAGCAGGCCCCTGTGGCGCTGGTCTTTGACTATGCTTCGGATTGGATGTGGGCGACGCAACCGCAGGGGCAGGGGCTGAGCTATTTTGGCCTTGTTCTGGATACCTATCGCGCCTTGCGTCGGGCTGGTTTGACCGTCGACATTCTGCCGCTTCGTGCCGAAGCTTTTAACGGCTACAGGGCAATCTTTGTCCCCGGTGTCATGTATCTTTCGGATGAGATAAAAGCGGCACTCAGCGCGAGCAAGGCGCAGGTCGTTCTTGGTCCGCGCACCGGCGCGCGCGACGCGGATTTTGTTATGCCACACGCGCCTTTGCCCCCGGCCATGCCAGGGCTGGATGTGACCGTGTCACGGCTGGAAACCCTGCGCCCCGATATGCCTATAGCCTTGCAAGGTGGCGGTGCGATCACTGGCTATCTCGAAGAGCTCGAAGGCAGTGCCGAAACGCTGTTGAGGACCGAGGCCGGGGCCCCGGTCGCCATGCGCCAAGGCAATCTGACCTACATGGCGGGCTGGGGGGATGGCGCGGCGATGGATCGCTTGGTTGCGTTGATCGGAGCTGCTGCGGGACTGGAGTTGCGCCAACTGCCCAAAGGCATCCGCACCCGCGACACTGCGACGGAACGGTTTTGGTTCAACCACACAACCGAGGCGGTTGAAGTCGAGGGTGAAATGCTGCCCGCTGCCGGTGTACGTCGCGTCGCTCTGACCTAGACTTTTAAATGAAAGCACCAGTCAAATACTAATCCCCGGACCTGATAATCCGGGGATACGATCTTAGCTTCCCAAACCCGCCTCAGCCTCGATCTGCTTGCGCGATTTGCGTGCGCGCTCGGTGGCTGATTTCAACTGACCACAAGCGGCCATAATGTCTTCGCCCCGCGTTTTGCGGATGGGCGAGGCATAGCCCGCCTGATAGATGATATTGGCAAAGGCGCGGATGCGGTTGTTGGATGACCGCTTATAAGGCGCACCGGGCCATTCATTGAACGGGATCAGGTTGATCTTGGCCGGAATGTTAAAGCGCTTGATATGGTCAATCAGACGATGCGCGTCTTCGTCGCTGTCATTCACCCCAGCCAGCATCACATATTCAAAGGTGATGCGTTCGGAATTGGACGCCTTGGGATAGGCGGCCAGCGCCTCAAGAAGTTCATCGATATTCCAACGTTTGTTGATCGGGACCAGCACATCGCGAGTTTCATTCGTGGTCGCGTGGAAGGAAATAGCCAGCAGACAACCGATTTCTTCAGCCGTGCGCGCAATCTCTGGCACAACGCCAGAGGTTGAAAGGGTAATGCGCCGGCGCGAAAGTTGAATGCCTTCGGGATCCATGGCGATCTTCATCGCGTCACGCACATTGTCAAAGTTGTACAAAGGTTCGCCCATGCCCATCAGCACAATATTGGACAGCAGACGCGTCTCATCTTTGGGGGCACCGGGCACTGGCCATTCGCCCAAATCATCGCGCGCCATCATTACCTGACCGATGATCTCACCGGCGGTCAGATTGCGCACCAGTTTCTGTGTGCCGGTATGGCAAAAGGAACAGGTCAGCGTGCAGCCCACCTGAGACGAAATACACAAGGTGCCGCGATCTTCCTCGGGGATATAGACCACCTCGACCTCATGCCCGCCGGCGATGCGCACCAGATATTTGCGCGTGCCATCTTCGGACACCTGCTTGGACACCACTTCGGGGATCTCGATCACGAACTTTTCAGCCAACATGGCGCGATAAGGCTTGGCCAGATTGGTCATGCTGTCAAAGTCGCGCACGCCCCATTGATAGATCCATTGCCAGATCTGCCCAACCCGCATCTTGGCCTGCTTTTCCTTGGTCCCGGCCTCGATCAGTACGTTGCGCATCTGCGCGCGTGTCAGACCAACAAGGTTCTTTTTCTCCCCCTCCGGCAATTTGCGGGGGATCGTCATAACATCCTGCGTGATCGGGGCATCGGCGGGCATGGCTGTGCTCTCTGGCTGAGTCTCAACAAGGTAAGGGGCGCGTTTACACGAAAAGATGTGAAAAAGAAAATGAAATTGAAGGGCAAGGTAACTGACAGGCTGTTGTCAGTTGGGCTCTGCCAAAACGCGGACAGACATCAATACAGGAGAAAGTTATGTCAGTCCTCGAAATCGTCCGTTACCGCGTAAAAGAAGGTGTCACCCCGGAGCAGGCCACTGCTGCCTGGGAAAAATCGCAAAGCTTCGCTCTTGCCCAGCCGGGCTTTGTCTCACGTAAACTGGCCCATACCGAAGACGGAGTCTTTGTTGATATCGTCGAATGGGTCGACATGGCCGCCGCCAAAGCCGTGCTTGAGGAATTCAAGGTCGACAAATATCCGCAACTGGGGGACCTTGTTGCTATTTTGGATGATGAGACAATCGAAATCCAACATTTCACAGTGTTGGGCAGCGAAGGATAAGGCACTGTAATGCGGCGCTCCGACCGTCTTTTCGAGATCATCCAGATCATCCGCGATGGTCGCCTGCACAAGGCGCATGACCTTGCAGAGCGACTCGAAGTGTCGGTGCGCACCATCTATCGTGACCTTGATACGCTCACCGCATCCGGCATCCCGATCGAAGGCGAACGGGGTGTCGGATATATCCTGCGCGCCCCGATCTTTCTGCCCCCGGTGACGTTGACCCAGGTCGAACTCGAGGCGCTGCACCTTGGTGCGGCCCTTGTCCAGCGCAGCGCGGACCCAGAGCTGCAACAAGCCGCCCGCAATCTGGTCGCCAAGGTGGACCAGGTCATGCCAGAGGCGCGCAAACCCCCGGATGCGGGCTGGGGCATGGCGATTTTTGGGTCCGATGACATTCAGGCCGGTTTTGCCTTCATGCCGTTGATCCGCAGCGCCATTCGCGAAAAACAGGTCCTGACTTTGGATTACGCCCGGGCTGATGGCCGAACAAGCCGCCGCCATATCCGCCCTTTGCAAATGGAATATTGGGGCGCGGTCTGGACCTGCACCGCGTGGTGTGAGACCCGCAATGACTTTCGCGTTTTTCGCATTGACCGCATGTGCGGCGTGCTCAAGGCGGATCGCATGTTTCAGGACGAACCGGGCAAAACCCTGGGGGATTACGTGTTGCGCGAAGGCTATGCCGATGAACAAGAAAAAGGCGCAATCTGAACCGCGCCCTTTTACTCTGTCAAAGTTTCTTCTTGGTCCAAATATTCTGGGGGTGAATGGAGCCTTCAGGCTCCAGAGGGGGCTAGCCCCCTGACCCGCCCGCCGCAGGCGTTACCCGCAGCGTTTGCCCGCATCCTCAACCGCAGCTGTAAAGCCCAGCAACGAGAACGTATCCTTGGTGATCGTGCCACGCTTGGATTTCGCTGTCAGAACCGCATTCGCGCCACGTTTCATCGCAGTTACGATTTTGGCGTCATCCTGTGGCGTTGCAGGCCAAGCCCATTCACCCTCGGTGTAAAGCTCGAACTGGGTGCCGCCGATATTCATGTTGACGGTGGAGCCTTTGGCAAAAGGATAGCCGCCGGTAAAGGCCAACTGACCGGTCACGCCCGCTCCGGGACGGAAAAACACCATCAACAGGATGTCACCGCGGGTCACGGATTTGATACGCCCCGATGCATCCGTGTTCACGCTTTCCTTATAGGTCGACACGGCCCAGCATTCCTTGGGGCTGTCACCCTCAAAGACCGACCAATCCGTCATTGCATCAACACGGTTTGTGCTTGTTTCCTGTGCGACCGCCATGTTTGCGGTCAGCAACAGTGCGGCTGCACCGGCTTTGAAAACCCGACCAAGACCTGAAATCATTCCTGCAGCCTCCAGCTGTCTAGCCTCTTCACTCTTGCCGCGCTTGTGCCAGATCTTTTGTTCCAAAGACAGCGCACGACTTTTTTCTCTCGACGGCGGGACAATAGCCTGAAAAAACCAAAAACGAAAAGCCCTGTTGGCAGATTATTGCTTAGCAATGAGGAAACTAGGATGTGTGCAGCCGAAGCTTTGGTCGAAATCCACCGTGGGCCATTTTTGGAAAGCCAACATATGGGGCATGCGGTCATCTGTGATAGCACAGGTGGTATCATTGAGGCCTGGGGCGATCCTGAGACAATTGTGTTGCCCAGAAGCTCTGCCAAGATGATTCAAGCCCTGCCTTTGGTCATGTCCGGGGCTGCCAAGGCCTTTGGCATCCGTCAGGATCGGCTGGCTCTTGCCTGTGCGTCGCACCAGGGGGCACCTTTGCATGTTCAGGCGGTCAATACCTGGCTGGCGGATCTCGGCCTTGGGGATGGTGATCTCATCTGCGGGACCGAAGCCTCGCGCGATAAGGAGTTGCGGTTCCAGATGATCCGTGACGGTGAAACCCCGTGCCGCGTTCATAACAATTGCTCGGGCAAGCATTCCGGGTTTCTGACCTTGACCAAACATCTTGGGGCAGGTGCGGATTATGTCGATCCCTGCCATCCGGTGCAGATGTCTGTGCGGGATGCGTTTGAAGACGTGACCCAGATGGAGAGCCCGGGTTTTGGCATTGACGGCTGCTCGGCCCCGAATTTTGCCACAACCATGCATGGTATGGCGCGGGCCATGGCCTATTTCGCCAGCGCGGGGCAGCGCAATGACACGATGTCTAACGCGGCGGGGCAGTTGGTCGAGGCGATGATGGCCTTCCCGGAATTGGTCGCCGGGGAAACCCGCGCCTGCACCCATCTGATGCGCGCCGCACAGGAGCCACTGGCGATCAAGACAGGGGCCGAGGGCTATTTCGTCGCCATTCTGCCAAAACGCGGGATCGGCATCTCGCTCAAGATTGCAGATGGGGCGACCCGTGCCTCCAATTGCGCGATTGCCGCCATTCTGGTGCGGCTTGGCGTGTTGGATGCGGCGAACCCGGAGGTGAAACGCTTTCTCAACCCGCCAGTTAAAAACTGGGACGGTTTGGTGACGGGGGAAATACGGCCAGTGGCTGGGTTGACCGGCGCGGCTTAGGGTTCTGATCTTAGATGAAATCTGCCTTGGCATAGCCTTGCAAATAGAGCAGGGCGGTCAGATCGCCGTGATTGACCCGCAGGTTACACTGCGCTTGCACGCTGGGTTTGGCGTGCAAAGCCACGCCCATCCCGGCGCGGGTCAACATGCCCAGATCATTGGCCCCGTCGCCAACCGCGACCACATCAGCCTCGGAAATCCCAAGCTTGGCGGTGATCTGTTCCAACGCCTCGACCTTGGCCTCGCGCCCCAGGATCGGGCGGCCCACCTCGCCGGTCAGCTTTCCATCTGCCACGAGCAATGTATTGGCGCGGTTTTCGTCAAAGCCGAGCATCTGTGAGACGCGCGAGGTAAAGGCGGTGAACCCGCCCGAGACCAGCGCCGCATAGCCGCCATCCTGTTTCATGGTCGCCAATAGGGGCTTGCCGCCAGGCATCAGGGTGATGCGATTGGCGACGACCGTGTCGATCACGCTTTCGGGCAGATCCTCGAGCAAGGCAACGCGTTCGATCAGCGCCCCGTCGAAATCCAGCTCGCCATTCATGGCGCGGGCGGTGATGTCTTTGACATGGGCACCAACGCCCGCCTCTTCGGCCAGTTCGTCGATGCATTCCTGCTGGATCATGGTGCTGTCCATATCGGCCAGAACCATGCGCTTCTTGCGCCCGGCCTCGGGGAAGATGTTCAGGTCAACCTGATCTATCAGCGAGGCGCGCACCTCTTCGAAATTCTCCGGCGCTTGCGCCAGCGGGAATTCCGCCGCCTCGCCCTCGGACAGCCAGATCGCGACCCCGCCGCCCCAGGCATTGCGCAGGTTATCAACAAGCGCGGTGTCGAGAGTGCCGGGTTTGGCGATGAGAGAGACGATCAGCATGGGTCAGGCACCTTGGGCAGCTATGGGGGCTCATTCGCGGCGGGTTTTGGCATGGGATGCCCCTCTTGGCCAGCGCTGAGGGGGAGAGGGGAGAAAATTTTTGCAAAAATTTTGCGCCAGGACGCGCTGTTTCAGAACCTCGGGAACGTCAGGCAAAGCTGCCCTGACAGAACCATCCCGAGGACAGCGCGCCGCCATGGGCGTAAAACAGCCAGAGCCGGTCGCCGTGATCGGTATCGACCTGCCAATAGTCGCGCACCCCGCTGCGCCAGGCTGGTTCATCCAGCCACCATTCCGGGGCGATCCGTTCGGGCCCCGAGGCCCCCGTGGTGACAAAGCGCCGTCCGCGCCATTGGAAGCCTTTGGGCAGGTCGGGGTGATCGGGGGCGGTGACCGCATCTGGTGGCCAAAGCAATAGGGGGCGCGGGGTTGGTGGGCTGGGCCAGTCCCGCGCGGGTTCCGACCAAGCCGCTGCCAGGGTGGTGGCGCATTTCTCGGGGATATGGCTGCTGCTTGGATGGCGGCGGGTGATGGCTTCCATGCCGATGCGTGCGCCCAATCGGCCCAGCAGGTCCTCAAGCGCGGCCCCCTGATCCTTGCGTTGCTTGCCGCGTTCGGCGGCGGCCTTGTGTCCGGCCATGCGGCGGTCATGCAGGGGGTCATGGCCCACTGCCTCAAGCCGCAGCATATCAATGCCCGGCCCGGCTTCGATCCCGGGCAGTTTCATCTTCAGCAAGGGCATCAGCCTGTGGGCGGAGGTGCTGGCCACCGCCGCGCTGACCATCTGCCATTCCATCAGCCCATCGCAGCGATGAGCCTCAATGCGCAGCACCCGCGCCCCGCGCCCCTTGGTCTTGAGCTTGGCACAGAGCTGATCCAGCATCCGCTCCAACCCGGCGGCCACATCCGCCTCAAGCCCGATAGGCTCGGGAAAGGACATGCGGACCGAAAAGCGTTCGGGTGGCGGGGCGGGAGAGATCGGCTCTGGCGCGCTGCCAAGCGCCTGATCCAGCTTATCCACCAACCCACGCCCAAAGCGGCGGGCCAGCCCGGCGCGGGGTTGCCCCATCAGGTCACCCACCCGGCGCAGGCCCAGCCGGTTCAATTGCTCCACCATCTGCGGTTCAAGCCGCAGCGCGGCGATGGGCAGCGGCGAAAGCACCTGCCAGCTTTTGCCGATGGGCGCGATGCGCTCTTGCAAGGCGGGGCCGGTGGTGATGTGTGGGGCCGCGCCGCCGCGCGTCCAATGCCGCCGCTTGCCTGCCCGGGAGCGGGTGGCGCGGGCCTCTTGATCAATGGCATCACCGGAGCGATGCGCCTGTGTATCCTGCGCCGTGAACCGCGCCAAAGCCCAGGCAGCACCCAATGTATCCGCGATGCCGAGCCGGACCGTTAGGCCGAGATCGGCGCAATCCAGTGCGACCTGTTCCGCCAGCGCCACCTCTCCGCCAAACAGATGGGCGCAGCCGGTCAGGTCGATCACCAACCCATCCGGGGGGGAGGCGGCGACCCAGGGGGAAAATTTGCCCGCCCAGCGGTGCAGCACCCCGAGAAAAGCCGCCTCTTGTCGTTCGGATTGGGGGCGGGTGATCAGGTCGCCACACATGGCATAGGCATCGCGCAGGGGTTGGCGCAAATGCAGCCCCAGCTTTGCCGCCTCAGGTGACAGAGAGGACAGGATCTGTGCCTGCCCTTCATCGCGGATCACCGCCAAAGGTTTGCCCAGCAAATGTGGTTCCGCCCGGATCAGGCGATCAACCCCAAGGCGGGGAAACCAAAGCGACAGGATGCGACGATGCGGCATGGGGCAGGCAGGGAATCGACAGAGGGTGATTTTGTTCTCTATTTGTTCTAAATCGCCTTGCCTGTTGAGTCGAGTCCTCTGCGCCGGAACGGCTGCCTATTCTTGGTCATCCTTAAAGAGGCGCGGTTCAGATGCTTCCCCGGACAATTCACGCGCCAATTGCGTGTTCTGTACCTGTCGCGGATCAAGGGACGGATCGGCCTCGGCGCGCAGGTTGAACACGGTCAACAAGGTTTCTTGAGTCAGATCCTGCCCGGATCCGCCGCCTTGATCCTTGGAGGTTTTGCCCTGCTGTGTCTGGGCCAGAACCAATTCCTGCATCAGCTCGGCCTTGAGCGACATCAGCGCATTAAGCTGCCGGGTCAAGGCTTCGGCCTGGGGGCCAGTGGCGTTTTGCAAGGCCCCTTGCAAGGCTTCGATCTGCTGCTCTAGCTCTTTGATCTGCTCGCTCAGCTTGACCTCAAAATTGCGGATATCGTCAATTGCCTCGCGCAGCTGATCGATCACCCGCTCTGGCTCTTCGATCGGGGGCTCATTCGCCTTTTGCACATAGGTCTCAAAGTGATCCTCTGCGGCGGTCGGCGTGTCATTTTGCGCCGGTTTCGGGGTATTGTGATTATGCTTTTCGGGATCAAAAATTTGTCCCGCGACGGGTTGTACATCCATGACTATTTCAAACCTTCTGTTTGAGCGGATGCAGGTTAGCGCCAATTCCTAAAGAAACTCCTGCCCGAAATCCGCCATGGCGCGGGAACCGCGCTTTGTGTCGCGAATACGCTTGCCCGTGGTCCGGCAATGTCGCAGGTTAAGGCAAAGCTAAAATGGGAGGTCCAAATGCGGACACGTGCAGCTGTTGCACTTGAGGCGGGCAAGCCTCTGGAAGTGATGGAAGTGAACCTCGAAGGCCCCAAGGCGGGCGAGGTTCTGGTGGAAATCAAAGCCACAGGCATTTGCCACACGGATGAATTCACCCTGTCAGGGGCCGATCCCGAAGGGTTGTTCCCGGCTATTCTGGGCCACGAGGGCGCGGGTGTTGTCCTGGAGGTTGGCGAGGGCGTGACTTCGCTGAAACCGGGTGATCATGTGATCCCGCTTTACACGCCGGAATGCCGGGAATGCGAATATTGCCTGTCAGGCAAAACCAACCTGTGCCAGGCGATCCGCAGCACACAAGGTCAGGGGTTGATGCCGGATGGTACCACACGGTTCAGCATGTTGGATGGCACGCCCATTCTGCATTACATGGGCTGTTCAACCTTTGCCAATCACACGGTCCTGCCAGAAATCGCACTGGCCAAAGTGCGCGAGGACGCGCCCTTTGACAAGATTTGCTATATCGGTTGCGGGGTCACCACCGGGATTGGCGCGGTGATCAACACCGCCAAGGCCGAGATCGGCTGCCGGGGCGTGGTCTTTGGCCTCGGTGGCATTGGTCTGAACGTGATCCAAGGTCTGCGCATGGCTGGCGCGGATCAGATCGTGGGTGTTGATCTGAACCCGGACAAAAAGGCGATGGCCGAGCGGTTCGGCATGACCGACTTTGTAAACCCGGCTGAAGTCGAGGGTGATCTGGTCGCGCATCTGGTAGAGTTGACCAATGGCGGCGCGGATTATTCCTTTGACGCGACCGGCAATGTCAAAGTCATGCGTGACGCGCTGGAATGTGCCCATAAGGGCTGGGGTGAATCGATCATTATCGGCGTGGCCCCAGCGGGTGCCGAAATCTCGACCCGCCCGTTCCAACTGGTCACCGGTCGCGTCTGGAAAGGCACCGCCTTTGGCGGCGCGCGTGGTCGGACAGATGTGCCCAAAATCGTGGACTGGTACATGGACGGCAAGATCGAGATCGACCCGATGATCACCCACACCCTGTCACTCGACGACATCAACAAGGGTTTCGACCTGATGCATGCCGGTGAATCGATCCGAAGCGTGGTGGTCTTTTGATCCATTGCACTGACTGCTAAGAAACAGCGGCGTGGTCTTTCGTGGAAAGGTCGCGCCGTTTGAGTATTTGGGCCAAGAATTTGAGTATTTGGGCCAAGAAGAAGATGACAGTTTTAATCCGTTCTTATGACAGCGCTGACCGAGACGCAGTTCTGGCGATGATCCAGCCGGTTTTTGCGGCGGGGGATACCTATGCCATTGATACGGATATGAGCGCCGAGGAAACGCTGGCCTATTGGACGGGTGGCGAGAAGCACACCTTTGTGGCCGAAGAAGACGGCGCGTTGCTTGGCACCTATTACGTGGTGCGCAATTTCAAAGGTGGCGGTAGCCATGTCTGCAATTGCGGTTACATCACTGCCGCAGCTGCGCGGGGCAAAGGGGTGGCGCGGGCGATGCTGACGCATAGTCTGGAACAGGCCCGCAGCCTGGGTTTTCGCGCCATGCAATATAACAGCGTCATCGCCACCAATACCCGCGCGATCGACACCTGGGAACGGGCGGGTTTTGAGGTGGTGGGCCGTTTGCCCGAGGCGTTTTTGCACCCCGAGCAAGGCTATGTGGATGCGCTGGTGATGTATAAGACGCTTTAAGAGACTTCGATCACACTCTTGTCGATTGCCAAAACATAGCCGCGTCGGGCGATATTCTTGACCAGCAATTCGCTGACCATCTGATTGCCCAAGCCGTCCCGCAGCCGCTTGATGCGGGTCGCCCCGGCGGCCTCTTCGCAATCGCTTTCGTCTTTGCCGGAAATCAGCGCCTCGATCTGGGCACCGGTCATGATGTCATCATCCATACGCGCCTCGGCCAGAACAGACATGGTTTCCATCATGGCATCGGTCAGTTTGAACCCCATCGTGTTCAGATAGACTTTGTTTTCGGCGCGCGAAATCACCAGCGAACTCACCTCAATGCCAGACCGTTCGATCTGCGCCATGCGACGGTTCAGCGTGACCAGCATGATCAAAAACACCAGCGCCGAAATCAGCATCGCGGCGGCAAAGATCAGCAGCACAAAGATCACCATGCGATAGCTGGTCAGCGTATCGCCAAAGGCGGTGCCGCTTTGGGCCAGAATCTCAAGCAGTTTCACAACCGGTTGCTCGGTCAGATTGTCATTCTGCACAAAGATCTGTTCGACACGGGCGTTGAACGCGTTGGCATCAGGCAAGGTTAGCAACAGCATGATACCGGCCAGAACCAGAATCGCCACGATGGCGGTGATTCCGATGGTTACGATCCGGCTGCCTGCACGCAGATTCTCAGTAACGGAGGTAGTACTCACCAGCATTTGCCCTTTTCGCGCCCGAAGGCGTGTTTTCCGACAGGCCAACCACGTTCAGCAGCGTCCAGCCACCGGACGCAACGCGCCGGCTTGCTGATTGTGCCGCCGCGCTGGCAGAGGGGCAAGATCCATCAAGTGACAGGATGCCGTAATGCAGACGCAGGGGGCTGTCCTTTTTGGCTTTGTATTCAACAAAGCAGTCAGCCTGCGCCGCAGCGGGCAGTGCCAGGGTGATGGCCACAAGGAGGGGGGCAATGAAATGTCTCATGGGGCCAAGGTGCGCAAAACTGCGCTGAAATTCAATAACAGACGCGAATTCGGGGGCTTGGCTGGGCTGATATTCGATAACCGCGCGGCGTTATTGCCCGATTTTGGCGGTTTCGGTCAGGGTCGACTCACCAAAGCTGATCCCCAGCGAAAACAGATTTGACCCGAGAGGAGTTTCCCATGTCTGCTAAATTCATTACCGGCGTCCTGACAGCCGCTGCCTTTATTACAACGCTTGCCATTGCGGCCCCTGCCGAGGCCGGGAACAAGAAGAATGACAATCTGAAAAAGTTCATCGCAGGGGCGGCGACCCTGTATCTGCTGCATGAATTGCATGAGAACGGCAGGATCAAGGTGCATGGCTATAACGGTCATGGCCATGGTCACGGCGGCTGGAAAGCCAAAAAGCCTCCGATCCCGCGCTACTGCATTACGAAAGTCGGCGGTAAGAAAAAGGGCAAGCGGATCGCGACCCGTCGCTGCCTCAAGCACAATTACAGCGCGTTCCACCGCCTGCCCAAAGCCTGCAAAACCACCTACTGGCGCAAAGGCCACAAGCGCCCGGCCTATGCTGTGCGTTGCCTGAAGAACCACGGTTTCCGCATTTCAAAACGTCACTGATTTCGTTCGAGCAGCACCGCGCCCTTGCGGCGCGGGCAACCCCGGGGGTCTGTCCCACCCCCTGCTCCGGGGGGCCTCGTTTCGGCGAGGCCCCTCTTTTCCTTTTGTGATTTCTGGTCAAGAGTGTGCGCGAAACACGACAGGAGGGCGGATCATGGCCACAGGCTATCTATCGACACATGTTCTGGACACGGCGCGCGGAGTGCCTGCCGAAGGCATCAAAATCGCGCTCTATAAGGTGGCGGGCAACAGCCATAGCAAAATCGCCGAGACCGTGACCAACGCCGATGGGCGCACCGATACGCCAATTCTGCCGGCGGAAGAGTTCCAGACCGGCACCTATGAGCTGATATTTTTCACCGGTGACTATCTGCGCGAAACGGGGCAAGCGGGCGAGGATCCGCTTTTCCTCGATCAAATTCCGATCCGCTTTGGCATGGCTGATCAAGACGCCCATTACCACGTTCCGCTCCTGCTTTCGCCTTATGGGTATTCGACCTATCGGGGGTCCTGAAGCTTGTCTTGGCTTCGCAGGTTTGTGGACCGGTTTCAAAAGAAAGAGGCTGGGGCGGAAGACGATGCCGCTGCTTTGGCGGCATTGGAGGCCGCATATGGGGTGCAAGACAGCGACGCTTTTGAGGACGCATGGATTAGGGTGTGTCATCTTGGTAGAATCGAGAGCCATAGCCCACTCGCGGACTTGATCATCAGAGTGCTGAGGGAAGATTGGCATACGCGTCACGAAGATCTTGTTCAGAGCATTCATTGGGACAGAGTCGCTGGCGCTGAAGAAATTCTGGAATACCGTACTGAGCACTTTCCAGCTTACCTGAAGCGTTTGGACAACGGATATGCGCTTGCGCGCAAATGTACTTGGGCCTTGGCGGACATTGGTGGAGCCAGGGCTCACCGCGCTCTGAAACGTATCGCCAATCGCGAAGATCCTGTTATTGCAGAGTTTGCTGAGAAGCGCTTGCGGAATTGGTAAGTCGCCAACGCATTGTGGGCACCAAAGCATAACTGCCTCGTTTTTCTAACTCTGCGGTGTTGACCTATAGGTGATTGCGCGATCTTGGGTTAACAAAAGGTAAAAGCAAAACGCCCGATAAAAGAGGCAGGAGCAGAGCATGAAAGATTTACTACTACAGGACGTCGCCCATGATTGCGCGGTGAACCGGTTCGGATTCTATTGCGTTCCCGAGGCCTTTCAGCACACCGAGGTCGCAAAAAAACTGCGCAGAGGTGAGGTGAATGAGCCGCGCACATTGGAATTGATCAGCCGCATGGTCGGCGAGGGTGACGTGATCAGCGGTGGCTCTTTCATCGGGGATTTCCTACCGCCTTTGTCGAGCTTTCTTGTCCCTGGCGCGCGGGTACACTCCTTTGAACCCAATCCCGACGCTTTTGATGCGGCCTCGCAGGTGATCGCGCTGAATGCCTTGCACAATGTTGATCTGCACCCGGTCGCCGTGGGCAAAGAAGAGGCGGTTCTGCCGTTTCAAAACATGCGCCGCAGCGGCAAAGCCATGGGCGGACTGTCCAAGATTGTTGAGGAACATATCGAAGGTCAAACCGTCGAAGTGCCCGTGACCCGGCTTGACGATCTGATCGACCCAAGCCGCAAGATCTCGGTCCTGCAATTGGATATCGAGGGGCAGGAATGGCCGGCTTTGCAAGGCGCGCAGGGGATCATCACGCGCAACATGCCGATGATCGTCGTGGAGTCTCTGGAAACCACCGAAGCGCGTGTTGATGAGGATAAGCTGGCCGAGCTGGCCCCCGATGCGGGCTATAAATTTATGGGCAAGATGGAGCGCAATTCCTTCTTTTTGCCACTGGCTGCGCGCGGGCTCTGACAGCTGTCGCGTAACTGTCATCCAAGACGGATAGGGCTCTGACATCTCACTGTCGGAGCCCTTTTCATGAGCCAGATCATCAAAGACACCACCGATGACGCCCTGATCCAGGAATACCTGAATAAAGGCGGCAAGATCACCAAAGGCGAAACCAAGCCGCCCAAGCCTGAACTGGGCCTGTCCAAGGGCAGTTGGGGTCAAGTGCTGAGCAAGGAAGAAAAAGCCGCGCGGGACGGTAAGGCTTAAGGCCTCTGTACATGCTGGCAGGGAGTGATTATCTACCCCTCCCATGGCCAAGAAACCTGCATCCGACCCGAATTACAAAGTGATCGCCGAAAACCGGCGAGCACGGTTTGACTATGCCATAGAAGATGACATCGAATGCGGGATCGTTCTGGCCGGGTCCGAGGTTAAATCCCTGCGTGAAAACTCGGGGAATATAGCCGAAAGCTATGCAGCGGTTGAGGATGGTGAGCTTTGGCTCGTGAACTCATATATCGCGCCGTATGACCGGGCCATGTTCAGCCACGAAGAAAAGCGCCGCCGCAAGCTGCTGGTGTCCAAGAGAGAGCTGTCGCGCCTGTGGAACGACACCCAGCGCAAGGGCATGACCATTGTGCCGCTGGTGATGTATTTCAATCATAAGGGCATCGTGAAGCTCAAGATCGGGATCGCCAAAGGTAAGAAAAACCACGACAAGCGTGAAACCGAAGCCAAGCGCGATTGGGGCCGCCAAAAGCAACGCTTGCTAAAGCAGGGTTGAAGATAAACCTTTTGGGGGGAACGCGGCGATGTTCTTCCCGTAATCAGCGCCATGTCATTTCTGTAATCTTCGCTCCGTAACGCGGGGAAACCCGAATTGGGTGTGGAAGGAATACGGAATGGAATTGATTATTGGTTTGATCTCGGGCGCGATTGGCGGCAACGCCGCTGGTGGTTTGCTGAAAAACCTCAACCAGGGCACGTTGATCAACTCGCTGGCCGGTATCGTTGGTGGTGGCCTGGGTGGCACGATCCTGTCTCAGCTTGGTCTGGGCGGTATGGAAGGTGCCGCAGGGGGAATGGATTTGGGTAGCATTCTCAGCCAAGTTGCCGGCGGTGGCGTTGGTGGCGGCGTGGTTCTGGCCATCGTTGGTGTGATCCGCAACAAATTGACTGGATAAATTCAGGTTTTGCGCCCTTCAAGGCGCATGCCGATCTTGCAAGCGCCGCCCCCGGGGCCTATGGACATAACGATCCATGATTTCGGGGGTGTGCCATGTCTTACGACGATCCCAAAACGCTTGTGTCCACCAGCTGGCTGGCGAAACATATCAAAGACCCCGACCTGCGCATTCTAGATGCGAGCTGGTATCTGCCCGCAATGGGCCGCGACCCAAAGGCCGAATATGACGCCGCGCATATTCCCGGGGCGCGTTTTTTCGACATTGATGATGTGAGCGACAATCGCTCTGACCTGCCCCATATGGTGCCGCCGGTGGAAAAATTCATGTCGCGGCTGCGTGCCATGGGAGTGGGCGATGGCCATCAGGTGGTGGTCTATGATGGGATGGGGCTGTTTTCCGCCGCCCGCGTCTGGTGGCTGTTCCGCCTGATGGGGCAAGAAAATATCGCCGTGCTGGATGGTGGTCTGCCAAAGTGGCAGGCCGAAGGGCGCGAGGTCGAAGACCTGCCTCCGGTGATCCGCGACCGCCATATGACCGTGCGCCGTCAGGCCCATATGGTCAAAGATGTGACACAGGTCTCGGCGGCTTCAAAACTGAAAGATCACGAGATCCTGGATGCCCGCGCGCCGGGCCGGTTCCGCGGCGAAGATCCCGAACCGCGCGAAGGCATGCGCGCCGGGCATATTCCAGGGGCCAAAAACGTGCCCTTTGCGACGCTCTTGAACGCAGATGGCACGATGAAAGATCCCGATGGTCTGCGCGCGGCCTTTGCTGCGGCGGGCGTGGATCTGAACAAACCAGCCATCACATCCTGCGGGTCCGGCGTGACCGGCACGATTATCAACCTAGCGCTTGAGGTGCTGGGAAAGCGCGATCACTCGCTTTATGACGGGTCCTGGAGCGAATGGGGGCAGTTCCCCACTCTGCCCGTCGCCACCGGAGAAGACTGATGTTCGAAACTCTCACAGAGCAACCTGCCGATAAAATCCTGCAGCTGATGCAGATGTATCGTGAAGATCCGCGCGAGGGCAAAATTGACCTCGGCGTGGGTGTTTACAAGGACGCGACGGGCAAAACGCCGGTCATGCGTGCGATCAAGGCGGCGGAAAAGAAGCTGTGGGAAGAACAAGACAGCAAGGCCTATACCGGTCTGGCCGGTGATCCGGCCTTTGCGGATGCAATGATTGATCTGGTGCTGTCTGACAGTGTGGCCCGCGAAAACATTGCCGCCGTAGCGACACCGGGCGGCACCGGCGCAGTGCGTCAGGCTTTCGAACTGGCGCGTTTGGCGAAATCCGATGTGCGTGTGTTCGTGTCCGATCCGACCTGGCCGAACCATGTGTCGATTCTGAAATATCTTGGCATTGAGGTTGTGACCTATCGCTACTTTGATGGCGAAACGCGCGGCGTGAACTTTGAGGGCATGGTCGAGGATCTGGCCAAGGCGGGCCCGGGTGACATCGTGCTGCTGCATGGTTGCTGCCACAACCCGACCGGGGCAAACCTGAACCTGACCCAATGGCAAGAGGTCGTGGACCTGTTGAACAAAACCGGCGCGGTTCCGATGATCGACATCGCCTATCAGGGCTTTGGTGACGGATTGGAAGAAGACGCAGCGGCGGTTCGCTTGGTGGCCTCCTCTGTTCCGGAATGCCTGATTGCGGCGAGCTGCTCTAAGAACTTTGGTGTCTATCGCGAACGCACGGGCCTGCTGATGTCGATTGCGGCGGATGCGTCCAAGACCAAGCTGAACCAAGGCACATTGGCGTTTTTGAACCGTCAGAACTACTCCTTCCCGCCAGATCATGGGGCGCGGGTTGTGACCATGGTTCTGACCGATCCGGCCCTGCGCGCGGATTGGCAAGCCGAGTTGGAAGAGGTGCGGACCTCAATGCTGGGCCTGCGCGAGCAACTGGCCTCGGAATTGCAGCGCCTGTCGGGTTCTGACCGTTTCGGCTTTATCGCTCAGCACCGTGGCATGTTCTCGCGTCTCGGGGCCTCGGCGGAGCTGGTTCAGAAACTGCGCGAAGACCACGCGATCTATATGGTGGGTGACAGCCGTTTGAATATCGCAGGTCTCAACAAAACCTCGGTGCCGATCCTGGCAGAGGCCATCATTAAGGTTGGCATCTGATCCAACTGTCAAAAGGTGCGGGCCAAGGCCCGCGCTTGATATCTCAGCCCCCGCCTTGTGCGGGGGCTTCGTGTTTGGCGCATTTGGCGGATGGAGGCGCGAGATAGGACTGATGGCCTTTTTGCTTTGAACTGGGAAGCCTCCGGCGGGAGTATTTGGAACCAAGAAGAAATACGGCCTTTGTTTCTTCTTGGCGGTAAGTACTCTGGGGGTGAATGGAGCCTTCAGGCTCCAGAGGGGGCTAGCCCCCTGGCCCGCCCGCCGCAGGCGTTTGGGGTCAGGATATGGCGCAGCAGGGCAACGGGATGGCTGCGCAAGGAGAGACGGGTAGAGACGTAGTCTTCGACCACGTGTTCGCCCAAGGTCATGGCAGGGAGCCGGGTTTTGGGTTCAAAAATCGCCTCCCCATCCAGATCGCGGGCGAAAAGCGGCAATTCGGGGCCTTTGGCCAGGGCCTTGGTGTCCCATTGCGCCTCGCGCCGCGCCTGTCCGGTATCAGCAAAGACATCGGCTTCGGCGAGGCGGGTCAGGATCTCCGGGGACAGGCCCGCCTTGCGCCAGACATCGCGCACGGAGTGATAGCCATTGCCACGCGCGGCGGTGATCCAGCTGGCATCTTCTTCGCGGATACCCTTGATCTGGCGAAAGCCCAGGCGCAGGGCCAGACCACCATTTTCATCCGGCTCCATCATATTGTCCCAAAAGCTGGCATTGATGCAGACCGGGCGCACCTCGACCCCGTGTTCGCGCGCATCGCGCACGATCTGGGCCGGGGCGTAGAAGCCCATGGGCTGCGCGTTCAACAGCGCGCAGGCAAAGATACCGGGATGGTGGCATTTGATCCACGCGCTGGCATAGACCAGCAGGGCAAAGCTGGCGGCGTGGCTTTCGGGAAAGCCATAGGACCCGAACCCTTCGATCTGGGAAAAGCAGCGGGCAGAGAAGTCTTCGTCATAGCCATTGGCGCGCATCCCCTTCATGAAGCGGTTGCGGAATTCACTGACATTGCCGTGTTTCTTGAAGGTGGCCAGCGAGCGGCGCAGCCGATCTGCCTCGGAGGGGGAGAACCCGGCACCGATAATGGCGATCTGCATGGCCTGTTCCTGAAACAGCGGCACGCCCATGGTCTTGCCCAGCACCGCGCCGAGTTCGTCCGAGGGAAAGGTGACCTCTTCTTCGCCATTTCGGCGGCGGATATAGGGGTGAACCATGTCGCCCTGGATGGGGCCGGGGCGGATGATGGCGACCTCGATCACCAGGTCATAAAAATTGCGCGGCTTCATGCGGGGCAGAAAGTTCATCTGCGCTCGGCTTTCGACCTGAAAGACGCCGATACTGTCAGCCTGACACAGCATGTCATAGACGCGCGGATCTTCGGGGGGCAGGGTGGCAAGGCTGTAGTTGGGGCCGTGATGGCGTTCGATCAGGTCAAAGGCCTTGCGGATGCAGGTCAGCATCCCAAGGCTCAGCACATCGACCTTGAGAATGCCAAGCGCGTCGATATCATCTTTGTCCCAGCAGATGACGGTGCGCTCTTCCATGGTGGCGTTTTCGATGGGGACGAGTTCGTCAAGCCGGCCTTCGGTGATGATGAACCCGCCCACATGTTGTGACAGGTGGCGGGGAAAGCCGATGATCTCATAGACCAGTTGCAGGGTCAGTTGCAGCTGGCGATCCGTCGGGTCGAGGCCAATTTCGCGCATGCGGCTGGCCTCGAGACCTTTGGCCGAGAAGAAGCCCCAGAGCTGCGAGGAGAGCGCGCCGATCGTGTCCTGGGACAGGCCCATGGCGGTGCCCACCTCGCGGATGGCGCGTTTGCCGCGGTAATGGATGACGGTGGCGCAGAGCCCGGCGCGGTGGCGGCCATAGCGCTCATAGATGTGCTGGATGACCTCTTCGCGCCGTTCATGTTCGAAATCAACATCGATATCGGGCGGCTCGTCCCGCGCCTCGGAGACGAAACGTTCAAACACCATGGTGCCGATTTCGGGTGAGACAGAGGTGACGCCGAGGCAATAGCAGACCACGGAATTGGCGGCCGAGCCGCGCCCCTGGCAGAGGATGTCGCGCGAGCGGGCAAAATCCACGATGTCGCGCACGGTGAGGAAATAGGGTTCGTATTTCAGTTTGGCGATCAGGGCGAGCTCGTGGTCGAGCATGGCGCGCACCTTGTCGGGGGCACCGGTGGGATAGCGCCAGCGCAGGCCTTCTTGTGAGAGGCGGGCGAGCCGTTCGGTGGGGGTTTCATCCTGGGTGATTTCCGAGGGGTATTCATAACGCAGGGAGCTAAGATCAAACTGGCATGTCTCAAGCAGGTCGGCGGTGCGGGCAATGGCGGCGGCATGGGGGCCAAGGATCTTGTGCATATCCGCGCCCGAGCGCAGGCGTTGTTCGCCATTGGCCAGAGAGTTGCGGCCCAGCTTGTCGACGCGGGTGCCGGTGCGGATGGCGCTGAGCACATCGGCCAGTCGCCGCCGGGTACCATGATGCATGCGCGGGGCGGCGCTGGCGATTGTTGGGATATGGAGGCTTTGGGCGAGCTGTGCGTGATGGTCAAAGCGTTGCGTATCTTGCCCGTCATAGCAGGGAGAGAGCGCAAGATATGTGTCCCGGGGTAGGCGGCGCGTCAGCTGTTGCGCCTGTTCCAGCCAATCATGCGCGCCGCGCGGCGGATGTTGCGTCTGTGGGGTCGGGTGCAGGATCAGGATCAACCCGGTCATGTCATCGGGCAGGTCAGACAGGCGGAGATCACAGGCCCCTTTTTCAGCCCTTGTACGCCCTGTGGTCAGCAAGCGGCAGAGCAGCGCCCATCCCTGACGGTTTGCGGCGAGGGCCGTGGCCTCGATCCCGTCGGAAAAGCACAGGCGTGCGGCGGGGATCAGGCGCGGGACATTGGTGATATGTTGTGAGGGCGGTGGCTGGATATGGGCCGGGCAGGGTGGCCCTATGACTCCATCACGCGCCTCAATCTCGGCGCGTTCCTGAACAAGCCGGGCAATATCGCGCATCTTGGTATGGGCGCGCACGATCCCGGCCACGGAATTCTGATCGGCAATGGCAATGGCGCTGAGGCCCAGCAGGGCGGCTCGGTCCATATACTCCTCGGGATGGGAGGCCCCGGTGAGGAAGGTGAAGTTTGAGGTGATGCAGAATTCGGCGAACATGGGTGAAGTATATTCACGTTTTGTTCTCGTGTGGAGTCTGTATGTTGCCCGCGGGAAAACCGAGAGGTTCCGCAGTGTTGACCGCGGTGATTGAGTATTTTTGCCAAGAAGAAGCCGAGGCGTTTCGCGCCCCTTATACTTGGCGATGAGGGGCAAAGAGCGCGGTTAGGGCCAGAATCAGGCCGGAGACCGTCGCAATCATGCCGGCGGCGGAGACGGAGGCAGAGGCTCCGAGCCAGAGTGGGCCGTAGCCTGCCAGCACATAACCGAAAATGGCTGAGAGCGCGGCGAAGAGCAGGGACCAGGCGACCTGAGACTCCAGCCGGTTTGTCATCAGGCGGGCGGCGGCAGGTGGGCAGATGAACATGGCGATCACGATGATCGATCCCACCGCATCAAACGCAGCCACAGCGGCCAGAGCGGCGGCGGTGACGATGGCGAGGCTGATCACGGTGGTGGGCAGGCCCAGCGAGCGGGCAAAGCCTTCGTCAAAGGTGGAGAGCTTGAGCGGACGCCAGAACAGCCATGTCAGCAGTGAGAGCAGCACCAGCGCCGCGCCCATACGCGGAAGTTCGGGGGGCAATGCAGCCAGGGCAATGGGATCAGTCAGTGAAGCCCAACCCACGGCGTCCAGCCAGATCAGGCTTTCCAGATTGCCATAAAGCGCGTGTTCCACATCCAGATGCACGCCGGATGTGTCTGATTGTTCCAACAGCAGCACGCCGCCAGCAAACATGGCCGTGAACACCACGCCCATGGCGGCCCCTGGTTCGACCTTGCCCAGGCGACGGATGGCTTCGATCAGGATCACCGCCAAAAGGGCAGCCCCGGCGGCTCCGACCATCATGGCGGTGGTGGTGATCACGCCCGTAACCAGAAAGGCCACGACAATGCCGGGCAAAACCACATGGCTGATGGCGTCCCCGATCAGGGATTGGCGGCGCAAGAGCAGAAAGTTGCCGGGCAGGGCGCAGGCCATGGCCGCCAATGTACCAATCACCAGTGGCGGCAGGGACAGGGCGACAAATTCGAAACCCATCAGATCACCCCCTGTGGTTTCAGCCGCGTGTCGATCAGCGCCACCTGGTCAGCGGTCAGAACATCGGTGATCGGCGTCAACCCATCGTCGCGGTTGGCCAGCATGGCCAGTTCTTCGATGCGGCGCAGCTCTTGCCAGCGGGTTTCGTCCTGCAGGGCGGTGGCGGCGGCAATGCGGCCTGCATCCGTCGGTACCCCATCGGCGCGCATCATGCCGCGGGCGCGTAACATGCGTTGGGTCATGGCTTCGTAAACCGGTTGGTTATGAGCCAGGGCCAGCAGGCCCTGGCGCAGATGCACATCATGTTGCAGCCGGCGATGGCGCAGGGCCGAAGCCAAAACGCCACGCGACGGAGCCAGAAAAAGCGACAGGGCAAAGAGCGCAAAGGCCACCAAGACGATGATCGGGCCGGTGGGTAGGTCAGGGGCGGTGGCCGAAAGGGCCGCGCCGACATATCCCGACAGTCCACCAAACAGCGCGGCCAGCAGGGCGACGCGGGTCGCGTTTTCGCTCCAAAACCGGGCGGCGACGGCGGGGATGATCAGCATGGCGACGATCAGGATCAGCCCGACAATTTTGAGGCCCACCACGGTCACCGCCAGCACCAATACCATCAGCGCCATATCAATGCGCGCGGTATTAAGGCCCTGGACGCGGGCATAACCTTCGTCAAAGGCGGTCATCAGCATGGGGCGGCGCAGGGCGAAGGTGGCCAGCAAGACCAGCGCGCCTCCGGCAGCGATCACCAAAGCATCAGAGCGCAACATGCCAGCGGTTGAGCCGAGCAAGAAGCCCTCAAGCCCCGCTTGGCGGCCCGATTGCATGGTCTGGATGATTGTCAGCAGCACGATGCCAAAGCCGAAAAACACCGAGAGAACTGCGCCAATGGCGGCGTCTTCGGGCAGGCGGGTCTGGCGGGTAATCCAGTTGACGGTCCATAGACCGGCCCAGGCCGACAGGGCCGAGCCAATCATCAACCCCGGCAGAAACCGCCCGTCGCTGCCAAGTGCCACCATGATCAGAAAAGCCAGCGCGAGGCCGGGCAGGGTGGCATGGCTGACCGCGTCAGAGACCAGCGCGCGCTTGCGAAGGTAGAGAAAGGCACTGACCGCTCCGGCAGCCACGCCCAAAGCAGCAGAGCCGAGCGTCACCAACACGGCATTATAGCCGAGCTGCAATGTCAGAGCCTCAAACATGGATCAGCCTGCGCGCGCCACCAGCCCGTCACCCAGCCGTCCGCCATAGGTGGCGTGCAGTGCGTCCTGGGTAAAGGCCTCGGCGACCGGGCCTTCGCCCATGCGGCGGCGGTTGATCAGGAACACACGGTCGAAATACTCTTCGACCGTAGACAGGTCGTGATGTACGGCGACAACGGTTTTGCCTGCATCGCGCAGCTCTTTCAGGACCGAGATGATCGCGGCCTCGGTGGCGGCGTCGACCCCGGCAAAAGGTTCGTCCAGCAGGTACAGGTCAGCCCCCTGCGCCAAGGCGCGGGCCAGGAACACCCGTTGCTGCTGGCCGCCTGAGAGCTGACCAATCTGGCGATCTGCGAAATCTTGCATGCCAACGCGGGTCAGGCACTCTGTCACCTTTGCGTGGTGGTGGCCGCGAATACGTGACAACAGGCCCAGCTCGTGATGCAGGCCCATCATCACCACATCGCGCACTTGCGTGGGGAAATCCCAGTCAATGCTGGCACGTTGCGGCACATAGGCGATGCGTTTGCGCTGGCTTTCCAGCGGTTTGCCCCAGCAGGTCACGCGCCCGGCCAGAGGTGAGACAATGCCAAGCGCCGCCTTGAGCAAGGTGGATTTGCCTGCACCGTTGGGGCCGATAATGGCGGTCATACTGCCCGCTGCGATGGTCATATCGACCGAGAACACCACCGGATCCGCGCCATAAGACACGGTTACCCCACGCAGGGCCAAAGGCGCGCCATCAAGGTTTTCGCTGACGATTTCGCCGTTTTCTGCTGCCAGTTCGACCGGTGTCATCGCTTAGACCTTTCCGCCCAGTTTGCCATTCAATCCTTGCAAGGGCACATCAACGCCCAAAGCCCCGGCGATCATGGTCGCGTTGTGATCAATCATGCCGATATAGGTGCCTTCATAGCTGCCCGGTTCGCCCATCGCGTCCGAGAACAGCTCGCCGCCGATCTTGACCTCATGGCCTTGCGCGGCAGCCCCTTCGATCAGGGCGCGAATGTTGCGATCCGAGACCGAGCTTTCGACAAAGACCGCGCCGATCTTGCGGGTGACGATGTCGTCAACCAGCGTGCGGATGCGTTCCAGCCCGGCTTCGGATTCGGTCGAGATGCCCTGAATACCTTTGACCTCAAACCCATAGGCCGCGCCGAAATAGCCAAAGGCGTCATGGGCCGAAATCAGCACGCGGGATTGTTCGGGCACCTGTGCCAGCACATCACTTGCATAGCTGCCGACCTTGGCGATCTCGGCCAGATAAGCCTCGGTATTCGCGGTAAAGGCGTCAGCGGCTTCGGGGCGCTGCGCAATCATGGCGTCGCGGGTGGCGGTGACCGCATGGGTCCACAGTTCTGGCACCATCCAGATATGCGGGTCCGAGCGGTTTTCGTAATCTTCGTGATGCAGCAGCTGATCCGCAGGGGCCGCCTCGGCCACGGCGGTGACGGGCACGCGTTTGGCAAGGCTGTGCATGAAATCTTCGAGCTGCGCTTCGAGATACAGACCATTCCACAGCACCAGATCGGCGCGGGTCATGGCAACAATGTCCGAGCGGGTCTGGCGATAGCCATGCGGGTCAACGCCCGGCCCCATCAGCGCCTGAACTTCAACCAAGTCATCGCCAATGGCGCGGGCGGCATCGGCCACCATGCCCGTGGTTGCGACAACATTCAGTGGCGCAGAGGCCAAAGCGCGGGTGCCCATCAAGGGGGCGGAGGCCAATCCGGCCAGAATCGCACGGCGAGAAAGCATAAAATTCTCCCTTTCACAGCATGAATATGATAATCATTCGCAAGAAGTCAATGCTCTTGCGACTTATTCGCAATAAGAAAGGGCCTGACGCCGCGTGATGATCAATTTCTGACTGTTTGGTCAGAGATTGCTTGAATTTCACGCAAAGCTCTGGCTAGGGTCAGGCTTGCCTTTTGGCGTTACGGAGGACGAAATGTCAGAACTCGGGACGCAGACAGGGATTGCCCTGGACAGCGCGCAATTGCCCCAGACCGTTGAGCCCCGCAATCCGGGGATGGCGTTGGATATGGATGTGGTGATGAACACCCGCGCCAATCGCAGCGCCATTGAGCGGCGGGCGAAAACCCTGCCGGGGCGGCGCTCGGTCAAGAAAGAGTATCAAGCCGCCTGGCTGGCGCGGGCGATTTCCTGCATCGACCTGACCACTCTGTCCGGCGATGACACGGCGGGTCGCGTCGCGCGGCTCTGTGCCAAGGCCAAACAGCCGGTGCGCGCCGATCTGCTTGCGGCGCTGGGACTGCCTGATCTGACCACCGGTGCAGTCTGTGTTTATCACGACATGATTGCCCCGGCGCTGAAGGCGTTGGAGGGCAGTGGCATTCCTGTGGCCGTGGTTTCCACCGGCTTCCCGGCGGGCCTGTCGCCCTTTCATCTGCGCATTGCCGAGATCGAAGAAAGCGTGAAGGCCGGTGCTGAAGAGATTGACATCGTGATCTCGCGCCGTCTGGTTTTGAGCGGCGACTGGCAGGGTCTGTATAATGAGATGAAGACCATGCGCGAGGCCTGCGGTGACGCCCATGTCAAAGCGATTCTGGCAACCGGGGAGCTTGAGACCCTGCAGAATGTTGCCCGCGCCTCTCAGGTCTGCATGATGGCCGGGGCGGATTTCATCAAGACATCGACGGGTAAAGAGTCGGTCAATGCGACACTGCCGGTTTCGCTGGTGATGATGCGCGCCATTCGCGATTACTATGAGGCGACGGGGTATCGCGTTGGCTACAAGCCTGCGGGTGGGATTTCCAAGGCCAAGGATGCGATCAACTATCTGGCGCTGGTCAAAGAAGAGCTGGGGGATCGCTGGCTGCGCCCGGATCTGTTCCGTTTTGGCGCGTCATCCTTGCTGGGCGATATCGAACGCCAACTTGAGCACCACCTGACCGGGGCCTATTCGGCTTCTTGGCGTCATGCGGTTGCGTAAAAGATGTTGATACGGCGAACTCTTTTCCGGCCTCGGGCCGGGCAGCGCCAACCCGCCCCTCACCGGGGCGGCACTGCCTTTTGTGGCCAAATCACGCATTCAAAACGCATCACCGGATGCGGGAGACCCTAAAATGACCATCAAGGACATCTTTGAGACCATGGATTACGGCCCGGCCCCCGAAGCTGCTGGCGATGCGCTGGCTTGGATCGTTGATCAGGGTGGCAAGTTTGGCCATTTCATCGACGGGGCCTTCACCGCTCCTGGCGCAGGGTTTGACAGCAAGAACCCGGCTACCGGCGAGGTGCTCGCGACGCTGAGCCAAGCCAGCCAAGGTGACATCGACGCCGCCGTGAGTGCCGCGCGCAAGGCGCAGCCCGCTTGGGAAAAGCTGGGGGGCAAAGGCCGGGCGCGCTATCTCTACGCTTTGGCGCGGTTGTTGCAGAAACATGCCCGCCTGCTCGCCGTGTTGGAAACGCTCGACAATGGCAAACCGGTCCGCGAAAGCCGCGATATCGACATCCCTCTGGCGCAGCGCCATTTCTACTATCACGCAGGCATGGCTCAGCTGATGGAGGCCGAACTACCCGACGCGCAGGCGCTGGGTGTTTGCGGCCAGATCATCCCGTGGAATTTCCCGCTGCTGATGCTGGCCTGGAAGGTCGCACCGGCGCTGGCTATGGGCAACACTGTGGTGCTGAAGCCGGCGGAATGGACCTCGCTCACCGCGCTGTGTTTCGCTGATATCTGCCGTCAGGCAGGACTGCCCAGGGGCGTGGTGAATATCGTCACCGGTGACGGCGCTGTTGGTGAGATGATCGTCAATTCCGAGGTCGACAAGATCGCCTTTACCGGCTCCACCGAAGTCGGGCGCAAAATCCGCGAAGCCACCGCTGGCAGCGGCAAATCCCTGACTTTAGAACTGGGTGGCAAGTCCCCCTACATCGTCTTCGAAGACGCGGATATCGACAGCGCTGTCGAGGGCCTGGTGGACGCGATCTGGTTCAATCAGGGGCAGGTCTGCTGCGCAGGCTCACGCCTCTTGGTGCAAGAGGGCATTGCTGAGGCATTCCACGCCAAGCTCCGCGCGCGCATGGACAAGCTGCGCATCGGCAATCCGCTGGACAAATGTATTGATGTTGGGGCCATCGTCGATCCCGAGCAGAAAGAACGCATCGCGGCACTGGTTGATGCCCATGGCAGCGAGGGCGAGGTTTACACCGCTAAATGTGACCTGCCTGAGGGCTGTTTCTACCCGCCGACCCTGGTCTCGGGCCTCTCGCCCGCCTCTGCCTTGATGCAGGATGAGATCTTTGGCCCGGTGCTGGTCAGCTCGACCTTCCGCACCCCGTCCGAGGCGATCATGCTGGCCAATAACACCCGTTACGGGCTGGCGGCCTCGGTTTGGTCCGAAAATATCAATGTCGCTTTGGACATCGCGCCGAAACTGGTCGCGGGCGTGGTCTGGGTCAATGGCACCAATATGTTTGACGCGGCCGCGGGCTTTGGCGGTGTGCGTGAAAGCGGCTTTGGTCGCGAAGGCGGTTGGGAGGGTCTTGCCGCCTATACCAAGCCCAAGGGCAATGCAAAGGCGCTGAAGCCCGTTGCCGCATTTGCCGGAGATAATGCCGAGCCTCAGCCGGTGGATCGCACCGCCAAGCTCTATATCGGGGGCAAGCAGGCAAGGCCTGATGGCGGCTATGCGCTTAATATCTTTGACAAATCCGGCAAACTGATCGGTCAGGCCCCAATCGCCAACCGCAAGGATGTCCGTAACGCGGTCGAGGCCGCCCGCGCTGCCAAAGGTTGGAGCGGCGCAACCGCCCATAACCGCGCGCAGGTGCTTTATTATATCGGTGAAAACCTGTCCGCGCGTGGCGATGAATTCGCGGCTCAGATCAATCGTTTGACCGGTGGTAAAACCGGTGCAGCCGAGGTTGATGCGGCAGTGGATCGCCTGTTCACCTATGCGGCCTGGGCGGACAAGTTTGACGGGCAGGTGCGCTCGGTCCCCATGCGCGGCGTGGCTTTGGCCATGCGCGAGGCGTGCGGGGTGATAGGTGCGCTGTGCCCGGATGAACTGCCGCTGCTTGGTCTGATCTCGGTCATGGCCCCGGCGATTGCCATGGGCAACCGTGCGGTCCTGGTCGCCTCCGAACCCTTCCCGCTGGTCGCGACGGATTTCTATCAGGTGCTGGAAACCTCGGATGTTCCGGGCGGGGTGGTCAATATCCTGACCGGATCCCACGCTGAGCTTGCGCCAACCCTGGCCACGCATATGGATGTCGAAGCGGTCTGGTCTTTCTCATCCTCGGACCTGTCCGAGGTGATCGAAAAGGGCGGCGCGGGCAATCTGAAACGCACCTGGGTCAACCATCGCGCCGCGCGCGACTGGATGGGCGACGCGGGCGAGGGGCGCGAATTCCTGGATCAGGCGACCGAGGTCAAAACCGTCTGGGTGCCTTACGGCGCGTGACGGTTACAAAAAAAGAGGGGCGCACCCTGAAAGCAGGGAGCGCCCCAAAACATTGCAAGGCCCCGGCTTTTAAAACACGGCATCCTCTGGCAGTGCCTCAAGCAAATCACCGGGCTGGCAGTCGAGTACCTCACAAATTCGGGCAAGGGTTTCAAAGCGGATGCCTTTGACCTTGCCCGATTTCAGCAAGCTGATGTTCTGCTCGGTGATCCCTACCTGCTCGGCCAATTCGCGCGACTTCATCTTGCGCCGCGCCAGCATGACATCCAATCTCACCACGATCTGCATCAGACAAACGCCTCGTTTTCCTGCTTGATCGCAATGGCTTGGGTCAGAACCACACCAATGACAAGCATCATGCCGCCGGCCAGTGCGAAAATCAGGTCCTCCAGCCCAAAAGCAACAGAGAGCTGGCGCTGACCCTGCGGGGCATCCATGGTCAGGAACAGCACTTCCCAGGTATGGCTGAGAACCTGCATCAGAGCTTTGACCAGAAATCCGGCGCCAATCCCGCGAATGGCTGTGCTGGCCTGTGTGGATAGTGCGGCATCCCCGGCAAAGGCCCTGAACAGCCGATACATGTGCCAGAACACATAGAAGAGCGGGGCAAGAGAGACCCAAATCGACAAAGACCAGAGCGTGACCGCCAGACGGCTTGGCGTCCAGGACATGTCGGTTATTCCAATCTCCTGCGCCAGTTCCGCCATGTGATGGTCTGGCTGAAAGCTAAGCAATGCCCCAGTCAGAAAAAGGACGGCTAGGGCAAGCATGCTGACCAGGCTCAGGATTTGTGAAAGGCGGCGCGTTTGTTTCGGGAGGGAGGGCATGTCAGCTCCTATTGCATGAGGATCATAATTTAATGTAAAACGATAAAAAATGATTCCACAAGGAGAATATTGTGCGTCCGGCTTCAAATCTTTTACTATCCGCCCTTGGGGGCCTTGCCCTTATGGCTTGTTCGACCGTGAACCCGGTGACTTTGGCCAGGTTAAGTCAGGTCAATCCGCTGGAAACCGATCCGGCCCTCTATCGGGTTTTGGCAAACCTGCCGGCGGGGTTGGATGTCAAAAAAGGGTCAAGCCAATTGGTTTTGAGCATGACACTGGAGGGGGAGACGCAAGTGAATGAATTCACCTTGCAGCACCTCGACAAGGGCGGCGTGCAGGAACTGGCCGTGGCCGAGGAGGATCTTGAGCGATTGCGGGCTTTGCAAGCTGTGGCGCGACAGGCCAAGCAGCAAAACCCCGGCGGTTCATCCGGCAGCCTGTCTGCCAGTGTCGGGCTTTGCACGGTGAATGGTGGGCCTGACCCCGATGATGAGATTTCGATTGATCTTGTGATGGATGGGCAAACAGCCCTGCCTTTGGTGCGGGCGCTCAGCGTGTCACGTTATCTGGAAGAGATTGAAAACAAGGGGTCAGACCCCTTGCAACCCTGTCCCTAAGCGCCTTTATGGGCAGTCATTGAGATTTCACTTTTGCGGTGTTATCTTGGTGACATGCCCGGCGCCGGGGCTTTTGCGGCGTGTGACCTAAAGGAGGACAATGTCCTGTCATCTCTGGCAAATGCGGCGGATGCCGCGCAAAAGGGCCAACCCATGAGCGGCCTGCCCACCAAGGAAGCAACAAGCGAGGCGATCCTTGCTGCAATCCTTGAAATTCTTTCCGACAACAAAGCCGAAGACGTTGTGCAGGTTGATCTGCGCGGCAAGTCTTCTGTTTGTGATGCAATGGTGATCTGTTCCGGGCGCTCGTCCCGCCAAGTTTCGGCGCTGTCGGACAAACTGGTCGAAGAACTAAAGCACCGTCTGGGGATCCTGTCCACGATTGAGGGCAAGGAAACCGGCGATTGGGTGCTTATTGATGCGGGTGACGTGATCGTGCACCTGTTCCGCCCCGAAGTGCGGGAATTCTATCAGTTGGAAAAGATGTGGGTACCGATCAGCGAGGGTGCCGCCCCGTCCGCATCATAAATGCGGGTGCATCTTTGTGTTGTGGGCCGGCTGCGCAAGGGGCCGGAGCGCGAGCTTATTGACGACTATCTGACACGCTTTGACAAAGCCGGGCGAGCACATGGGCTCGGCCCGGTTTCTGTGCATGAGGTCGAGGATAAGAGGGGCGGCGGCATGGCGGCCGAGGCGGTCTTGCTACGGCGGGTGCTGCCCAAGGGTGCGGTGATCTGCGCGCTGGATGAGCGCGGCGAGGTGATGACTTCGCCCGATTTTGCCGGGCGGATGCAGAAATGGCGCGACGGTGGTGTGCAGGATTTGGCCTTTGTTATTGGTGGTGCGGATGGGATTGATCCGGCCTTACGCGCCGAGGCGGACCGATTGCTGAGCTTTGGCAAGATGGTCTGGCCGCATATGCTGGTGCGGGTGATGCTGGCGGAACAGCTTTACCGAGCGGCCAGCATTCTGGGCGGGAGCCCGTATCACCGGGTCTAAAGACGCGCAGTCAGATTGGGGGCCAGCCCCCAAACCCCCGGGATATTTTTAGCCCAAAGAAGACCTGAAAAGGACCTGGGTTGCGTTAGCTATAAGCAATGTAGAGTAGCAGTGCGCCGAAGATGACGCGGTAGATCACGTAGGGCGTAAAGCTAACGCTGCGCAGCAGACGCATCATAATCGCGAGCGCCGCGAGGGCTGAGACAAAGGCCATGGCGGCGGCGATGGCCCCATCGCGAGCGAGTTGTGCGTTGGCTGACGAGGCGAGGTCGAGGCCCAGCAAAGTGCCCGAGGCGATGATGGTTGGGATAGACATCAACATGGAGAGCTTGGCTGCGTCGTGGCGGGCATAGCCGAGCTTGAGCGCACCGGTGATGGTGATGCCCGAGCGTGATGTGCCGGGGATCAGGGCGAGCGCTTGCCACAGCCCCATGGTGATAGCGTCGCGCAGGGACCAATCAGTTTCTACCTTGTCGGCTGCGCTGGTCTGATCCGCCCAATAGAGCACAAGCCCGAAACCAAGCATCGACCAGCCGATCACCGCAGTGGAGCGCATCATGTCGCTGAGCCCGGTGAGCTTTAGGATCAACCCGGCAATGACGACCGGGATTGTGGCGATCACCAACAGAAAGGCAAGGCGGCTACCGGGGGTGTCGATGCGGCCGGTCAGTAGGCGGGGCAGCCCTGTCAGGACGCTTTTGCAATCCTGCCAAAAATACAGAATCACTGCGAGCAATGTGCCAACATGAACAGCCACATCAATGGCCAGGCCCTGGTCTGGCTGGCCGGAGAGTTGTGACGCCAGAATCAGGTGACCTGACGAGGAAATCGGCAAAAACTCGGTAATCCCTTGGATCAAAGCCAAAATAAGCAGATAGGTATAGGTCATGTGGCGATCTTGTTGGCTGGGCTGCCTGTCTGTATAACCTATTGGAATTTTGAGGAAAGCTTTAAAGTAAATCCGAAGTGGACCTAAAATTTGAAAATTCGTTACGATTTTTGATGTTGTGCCTCTAAAAAAAGTGAATTTAGGTCAGTATGATTGACTTTTATTCCTGTCTGCCCTTCTATAATGAGACCTGACCCAAGTTCTTTCGAGAAAGAGGCACTGCCCATGGCCAAGCAGCCGATGCTAAAATTTGTGACCGTGAATCGTGACATGCCGGAGAAGCGTGATGCTACGGTGCGGAGCAAAGATTTCGATGAGATTTATGCAGAGTTTGCTGCCGCCAAAGCTGCTGAGCAGGCGAGCCGCTGTAGCCAGTGTGGTGTGCCTTATTGTCAGAACCACTGCCCGCTGCACAACAACATCCCGGATTGGCTGAACCTGACCGCGACTGGCCGTTTGGAAGAGGCGTACCAGGTGAGCCAGGCCACCAACACCTTCCCGGAAATTTGTGGCCGTATCTGCCCGCAGGACCGGCTGTGCGAAGGCAATTGCGTGATCGAACAATCCGGGCATGAGACCGTGACCATTGGGGCGGTTGAGAAGTATATCACTGATACCGCTTGGGAAAATGGTTGGGTCAAGCCGATCACCCCGGCTCAGGAGCGCCCCGAAAGCGTCGGCATCATCGGCGCGGGCCCCGGTGGTCTGGCCGCCGCTGACATGCTGCGCCGTGCCGGTGTGCAGGTCACGGTTTATGACCGTTATGACCGTGCTGGCGGGCTGCTGACCTATGGCATTCCGGGCTTCAAGCTGGAAAAAGACGTGGTCATGCGCCGCAATGATCAGCTGGCACAGGCCGGTGTGAACTTCGTGATGAATTGCGAGATTGGCAAGGATGTCACCTTTGCCGAGCTGCGCGAAAAGCATGACGCGATCATCGTCGCCACCGGCGTTTACAAGAGCCGCGATCTGGGCGGGCCGGGGGCCGGCGCCAAGGGGATCGTCAAGGCGATCGACTATCTAACTGCTTCTAATCGTGTGGCAAATTTCGGTGACACGGTTGCGGAATATGAGAGCGGTGAGCTGAATGCAGCCGGTAAAAAGGTTGTGGTGATTGGCGGCGGCGACACGGCGATGGACTGTGTGCGCACGGCGATCCGTCAGGGCGCCGAGAGCGTCAAATGTCTGTATCGCCGTGACCGGGCCAACATGCCGGGCAGCCAGCGTGAGACCAAGAACGCCGAGGAAGAAGGCGTGGTCTTTGAATGGCTGACAGCGCCGAAGGGCTTTAAGGGCGACACTGTTGAAGCGGTGATCGTGGACAAGATGCGCCTTGGGGCCCCGGATGCCTCGGGCCGCCAAAGCCCTGAAGTTATTGAAGGTTCTGAATATGATGAGCCTGCCGATCTGGTGATCAAGGCCCTTGGTTTTGAGCCGGAAGAGCTGCCGACACTTTGGGATCAGCCCGAGTTGGAAGTGACCCGTTGGGGCACGATCAAGGCCGAGTTCACCACGGGCCGCACGGCGATGCCGGGCGTCTATGCGGTGGGTGACATCGTGCGCGGTGCCAGCCTTGTGGTCTGGGCGATCCGCGACGGGCGCGATTGCGCCGAGGCCCTGTTAAGTGATCTTAACGCCAAGGCCGCGGTTGCTGCCGAGTGAGCCTCGGGCGAAAAATGGGCGGGCAATCTGTACAAAACCCCCGGAATTTTGGGGAGATTGCCCCGGCCAAAACCAGGCAAAACCGGGCCTAACACATGCTGGATAGGCAATATGTGCAAAACCCGGCCCGTTTGGGAGAGATTGCCCCCCATGCCAGCAAGTCGGCGCGGCGGGCGTAAGGAAAGCTTAATAAGGCAAGTGGGCTGACCCAAGAGGGGCCAGATCTTAGCAAAGGATGAAGGCGATGAAAAAGACGGGAGGATGCATGTGCGGCGCAGTTCGTTTCACGGCGCGTGATGTCCCGTCGCATTTCGGGGCCTGCCATTGCGAGATGTGCCGCCGCTGGACTGGATCGGCCCTGTTGGGCGTGACCGTGCCCGAGGAAAGCGTTTCTTGGGAAGATGAAACCCATCTCAAGCGCATCACCTCCAGCCACTGGGCCGAGCGCGGCTTTTGCGATCAATGCGGAACCGGGATGTTTTTCCGGGTGACGCAAGAGGGCGTTTGGTCGGGCAATATCGAATTCCCGATTGGTGTCTTTGACGATCCGAACGGGTTCGAGATGGATAACGAGATCTATATCGACCACAAGCCCGACAGTTTTTCCTATGCCGGAGAGGGGCGCAAGCTGCTGACCCGGGCGGATTGTGTGGTGAAGTTTTCGGTTTTGGGGGACGGGTGATGATGTTCGAAGAGGGACGCGCCCGAGCCTGGGTGGGCATCGCTGCCCTGGATGAGATGAGTGACGGTTTGGGCATGGGCATAGGTAATGTGACTTGTGTCGGCGAGAATGCGCCCTCCCGGGGGGAGGGTCGGGCGCGGCCCGGCCTTGAGGCCGGGCAATGGGTTTGCGGGCAGGGCGGGGCAAAAGCGGCTGTCACGCACGTTTGAGAAATTGGGAACGAGGGGCGCTGCCCCTCGCGCTCCCCGGAGTATTTTGGCCAAGAAGAAACACTGGCCAGTTGGAAATCAGGTCGCTGGAGCGGCCAAAATGAAGAGGTGAAGCCATGACCAAATATGACGCGGACTGGGTCAGAGCCGAAGAGGCCAAGCGCAAGTGGATGGCCGAGAATGGGCTTTATCACGAGAGCGAAGAGCATTCCTCTTGTGGGGTGGGCCTTGCGGTTTCTCTGGACGGCAAGCCGAGCCGGAAGGTTGTTGAGGCGGGGATCACCGCGCTCAAGGCGATCTGGCACCGCGGCGCGGTGGATGCGGATGGCAAGACCGGTGACGGGGCAGGCATTCATGTGCAGATCCCTGTGTCGTTCTTTTACGATCAGGTTGAGCGCACCGGCCACAAGCCGCGCAAGGATGAGTTGATTGCGGTTGGTCAGGTGTTCCTGCCGCGCACCGATCATGGCGCACAAGAGACCTGCCGGACCATCGTTGAGTCCGAAGTGCTGCGCATGGGCTATTACATTTACGGTTGGCGCCATGTGCCGGTGAATGTCGCCTGCCTGGGTGAGAAGGCCAACGCGACCCGCCCTGAGATTGAGCAGATCCTGATCTCGAATTCCAAAGGGGTGGATGAAGAGCAGTTTGAGCGCGAGCTTTATGTGATCCGTCGTCGGATTGAAAAGGCGGCGGCGGCGGCGGCTGTGCCGGAACTGTATATTGCCTCGCTCTCCTGCCGGTCGATCATCTATAAGGGCATGATGCTGGCGGAGCAGGTGGCGGAGTTTTATCCCGACCTGCAGGATGAGCGCTTTGAGAGCTCGTTCGCGATCTATCACCAGCGTTATTCGACCAATACGTTCCCGCAATGGTGGCTGGCGCAGCCTTTCCGCATGTTGGCCCATAACGGTGAGATCAACACGCTCAAGGGCAATGTCAACTGGATGAAATCGCACGAGATTCGGATGGCGAGCGCGTCGTTCGGGGATCATGCTGAGGATATCAAGCCGATCATTTCCAATGGGGCCTCGGATTCGGCGGCATTGGATGGGGTGTTTGAGGTGCTGGTGCGGGCTGGCCGTAGCGCGCCGATGGCGAAAACCATGCTGGTGCCGGAAAGCTGGTCCAAGCAGGCGGTGGAATTGCCGCAGGCCTGGCGCGACATGTATTCCTATTGTAACGGCGTGATGGAGCCCTGGGATGGCCCGGCGGCGCTGGCGATGACCGATGGTCGTTGGGTATGCGGCGGTCTGGACCGTAATGGTTTGCGCCCGATGCGCTATGTTGTGACCGGCGATGGGATGCTGATCGCGGGGTCGGAAACCGGGATGGTTCCGTCTGATGAGGCGACCGTGCGGGAAAAGGGCGCGCTTGGCCCGGGGCAGATGATTGCCGTGGATATGGCGGAGGGCAAGCTGTATCACGACGTTGAAATCAAAGACAAACTGGCGGCGAGCCAGCCCTTTGGTGACTGGGTGTCCAAGATCACCGAGCTGGATGGGCCTTTGGCTGCGGTGACGGAGAAGGCGCTGTTTGAGGGGGCGGAGCTGCGCACCCGTCAGATTGCCGCTGGTTACAGCGTGGAAGAGCTGGAACAGATCCTCGCGCCCATGGCCGAGGATGGCAAAGAGACGCTAGCCTCGATGGGCGATGATACCCCGAGCGCGGTCCTGTCGAAAAAGTATCGCCCGCTGAGCCATTACTTCCGTCAGAACTTTAGCCAGGTGACCAACCCGCCGATCGACAGCTTGCGCGAATATCGCGTGATGAGCCTGAAGACCCGGTTCGGGAACCTGAAAAACGTGCTGGATGAAAGCAGCGCGCAGACTGAGATCCTGGTGCTGGATACGCCTTTTGTCGGCAATGCCCAGTTTGAAGAGCTGAAAAAGCACTTTAACTCGCCCTGCGTGACCATTGATTGTACTTTTGCCGCGGGCGAGGGCGCGCTGCGTGAGGGGCTGGACCGGATCCGGTCTGAGGCCGAGGACGCTGTGCGCTCTGGGGCGGGCCATATCATCCTGACAGACGAGAATGTCAGCGGTGACATGGTTGCGATGCCAATGATCCTGGCGACCAGCGCGGTGCACAGCCATCTGACCCGCAAAGGGTTGCGGACCTTCTGCTCGCTCAATGTGCGCGCAGCGGAATGTATTGATCCGCATTACTTTGCCGTGCTGATCGGCTCGGGTGCAACCGTGGTCAACGCCTATCTGGCCGAGGACAGTCTGGCCGACCGCATCAATCGCGGGCTGCTGGATATGTCGCTGACTGAGGCGGTGGGCAAGTATCGTGAAGCCATCGATCAGGGCTTGCTGAAAATCATGTCCAAGATGGGGATCTCGGTGATCTCGTCTTATCGTGGCGGGTTGAACTTTGAGGCCGTGGGCCTCAGCCGTGCCATGTGCGCAGAGTTCTTCCCCGGCATGATCAGCCGTATTTCCGGCATCGGTCTCAACGGTTTGCAGAAAAAGGCCGAAGAGATCCATGCGCTGGGCTTTGCCAATGGTCAGGATGTGTTGCCGATTGGTGGCTTCTACAAAGCCCGTAAGAGCGGCGAGACTCATGCCTGGGGTGCGCAGACCATGCATCTGATGCAATCGGCCTGTGATCGTGCCAGCTATGAGCTGTGGAAGACCTATTCCAAAGCCATGCAGGCCAACCCGCCGATCCATCTGCGTGACCTGCTGGCGATCAAGCCGCTGGGCAAGGCGATCCCGATTGAAGAGGTTGAATCGATCACGTCGATCCGCAAGCGTTTCGTAACGCCGGGCATGTCGCTGGGGGCGCTGAGCCCTGAGGCACATAAAACCCTGAACGTGGCGATGAACCGGATCGGGGCCAAGTCTGACAGTGGCGAGGGTGGTGAAGATCCCGCACATTTCGTGCCGGAGCCGAATGGCGACAATCCAAGCGCCAAGATCAAGCAGGTGGCCTCGGGTCGGTTTGGTGTGACCGCCGAATACCTGAACCATTGCGAAGAGCTGGAGATCAAGGTTGCTCAGGGCGCGAAGCCTGGTGAGGGTGGCCAGCTGCCGGGCATGAAGGTCACAGACCTGATTGCGCGTCTGCGCCATTCGACCAAGGGTGTGACCCTGATTTCGCCGCCGCCGCACCACGATATCTATTCGATCGAGGATCTGGCGCAGCTGATCTATGACCTCAAGCAGATCAACCCGCGTTGTAAGGTGACTGTGAAGCTTGTGGCCTCGTCTGGTGTTGGCACGATTGCCGCCGGTGTGGCCAAGGCCGAAGCTGATGTGATCCTGATTTCGGGTCACAATGGGGGTACCGGCGCGAGCCCGGCGACTTCGATCAAACATGCGGGTCTGCCCTGGGAGATGGGCCTGACCGAGGCGCATCAGGTTCTGGCGATGAACAACCTGCGTGATCGTGTGACCCTGCGCACCGATGGTGGTTTGCGCACCGGTCGTGACATTGTCATGGCGGCGATGCTGGGGGCCGAGGAATATGGTATCGGCACCGCCGCGCTGATCGCGATGGGCTGTATCATGGTACGCCAGTGTCAGAGCAACACTTGCCCGGTTGGGGTTTGTACGCAGGACGAGGCCCTGCGCGACAAGTTCACCGGCAATGCCGATAAGGTTGTGAACCTGATCACCTTCTACGCACAGGAAGTGCGCGAGATCCTGGCCGAGATTGGTGCCAAGACTCTGGATGAGGTGATTGGCCGTGCTGATTTGCTGTCGCAGGTTTCGCGCGGGTCCGAGCATCTGGATGATCTTGACCTGAACCCGCTGTTGATCCGCGTCGATGGCTCGGATGACATCGTTTATGACCGTGATCGCGGTCGCAACGAGGTGCCGGATACGCTGGATGCAGAGATCGTGCGGGATGCGGCGCGCTTCCTTGAGGATGGTGAGAAGATGCAGCTGTCTTATGCGGTGATGAACACGCACCGCACCGTGGGCACCCGCACCTCGAGCCACATTGTGCAGAAGTTTGGCATGCGCAACGCGCTGCAGCCGGATCACCTGCATGTGAAGCTGACCGGTTCGGCGGGTCAGTCGCTGGGGGCCTTTGCGGCGCCGGGGCTAAAGATCGAAGTGTCGGGTGATGCCAACGATTATGTTGGCAAGGGCCTGTCGGGGGGCACCGTTGTGGTGCGCCCACCTCTGGTTTCGCCGCTGGTTGCGGCTGAGAACACTATTATCGGCAATACTGTTCTGTACGGTGCGACCGATGGTTATCTCTTCGCAGCGGGCCGTGCTGGTGAACGTTTTGCTGTGCGCAACTCGGGTGCCTCTGTGGTGGTTGAGGGCTGTGGCTCTAACGGGTGTGAATACATGACCGGTGGGGTTGCGGTGATCCTCGGGAGCATCGGCGCGAACTTTGGCGCGGGTATGACCGGTGGCATGGCCTATCTCTATGATCCGGAGGGTCAGGTGGCTGATCTGATGAACATGGAGAGCCTGGTGACCTGCCCGGTGAGCACCCCGGAATGGGAAGCGCAGCTGAAAGGCTTGATCGAACGCCATGTGGCCGAGACCCGGTCGCGCAAAGGCGAAGATATCTTGCAGAACTGGGATCTGGAAAAGGCGAATTTCGTACAGGTCTGCCCGAAAGAGATGCTGGACAAGATCAAGCATCCGCTGGGGATCGAGGATCAGCTGGCCGTGCCGGCGGAGTGATATTCGGGCCGGGTGCGGCGCTGTTTCAGCAAGCTGAAAGGCGCCCCGCCCACCGTCCCATAAGCGCAGAACGAGAAGCCCCGCCGGTTTGGTGGGGCTTTTTGGTTTTGGTTGGTCGTCTATTTTGGGCTAAGAGGAGACAATTTCTGGGAGAGTAAACGTGACGTATGCAGTGCTTTTCGCGAAGGTCTTTTCGTAGTGTTTGGCCTTAGCATGAAGAAAGGGATTTTGTGAGTACAAGGCTATGAAACGGTTGTCTCCTGCGATGAAAGCTATCTCTTTGATAAAACCCAAAGCTTTATTGCTACCTTTGCTGTTTGCTACGGCGACGAATGCTCAAACGACACTTCTGGATGCTTATTCTGCTTGTGAAACAAGTGTGTTGAGCGGGGCAGATGCTGCTCTTCGAGAAATTGGGTTATTACTCGACGAGGATGAGCGTGGTTCGAGACTACAAATAGAGACACCAAAAGGGTCTCTTTTGGCGATGTTCATCCCTCCGAACCGAGGAATAACAGCCTGCATATTTTGGGGGCGGGAGCCAAAGTTAGCAATTGAGTTTCAAGACAGGTGGACTGATTGGGTTGAGTGGGAGGAAGCCAGTTCCGCCTCAGACAAGTGGTTCGAGAATGCGATGGTGGTTTCCGGTAGTGTTGATCTAACAGATCCTTCGAAGCCGGGTCATGTGGTTGCTCGGTGTAATAGCTTGAAACATTGCGTCGTGCTCTCAAGCCAGCTGTAGCCAATTCTGCGCGCCAATTGTTGCCCGTCCCAACGAAGGAAACTGATCCAGTTCTATTCTATCAGTTCAGCGTGGTTGCGGCTCTGCCGGGGCGTTGCTCGGCGGCGGTAAATGCTCATTAATAAAAGGCTTGCTGGCTTCATCCAAGGTGATGAGGTCTTACTAAGCGTCGTACCTTTTTGGGGTTATTAGAAATAGGCCTGACGTCCCCAGGGAAATTACCTCAGTTTTGACATATTGTTTTCGTGGCACCGGCATAGTTCTTTGGCATGGTTAACGTATTCCTGAAATGGGATTTGAGAGTGATTTTGGTGTGTCCCAGTGCACGTGCCCGAACGCCCCTGATTGATTTGTTCGGGAGAGGACGCCCCGTGTCTGTGGGGTGTCCTGTACTGGTGGGATTTGAACAAGCCAGGTTTGAACAAGCCAAGTTTGAACAAGACGGGGCGGCAGTATAGGACAGGATCATGGCCGCCAAGACGACACGCAAGAAAAAGACGCGCAGCAAGAAGAAAGACAGCAAGCCGGGGTTTCGCCCGTTGCGCTGGCTGCTGCGCAAGCTGTTTTGGGCAGGAGCGATTGCTATGGGGCTTATGGTATTGGCGGTGGTGATTTATGCCGGGCTGAACCCGCCCACGACCCATACGATGTGGTCAGAAGAGCGCCGCTTGGGCGCGGTGGATCAGCATTGGGTGGATATTGACGAGGTTGCGCCGGTGATGCTGCGCAGCGTTGTGGCGGCGGAGGATGCGAATTTCTGCACCCATTGGGGCTTTGACATGCGGGCGATCCGGGCGGCGATTGCTGATGGCGGTGCGCGCGGTGGCAGCACGATTTCACAGCAGGTCGTCAAGAACGTCTATTTCTGGCAAGAGCGCAGCTATATCCGCAAGGCGATGGAGGGGGTTATGACTCCGATCGTTGAGGCGGTCTGGACCAAGCGGCGCATCCTTGAGGTCTATTTGAACGTGGCCGAATTCGACACGGGCGTGTTTGGCATCGAGGCGGCGGCGCAGCATTATTTTGGCGTGGCCCCGGATAAGCTGAGCGCGCGGCAGGCGGCGCTGTTGGCCGCGGTTTTGCCAAGCCCGAAGAAACGCAGCGCCTCGCGCCCGTCCAGTTTTGTCAGCAAGCGGGCGCGGGTCATTCAGGATGGCGCGGCGACGATCAAGCGGGATGGGCGCGCCAAGTGTTTTGAATAAGGGGTTCGTCCGTGTGGTCTGAGTTTCGCAGGTTTCAAGTATTGGCGGATTTGGCGGCGGCTGGCAGCAAAGCGGTTGATGTTTTGCCGCTGGAAGAGGCGCGTCGGGTCCGGCAAGACGCGATCACGGACGAGATCTGGTTGGCGGCCATTGCGGGGGAAGAGGATGCAGGGGGCTTGTTTGGAGGCAAGCCTGACCTTGTTTGAGGGGGCGGTCGTGGGCCGCGCGCGGTGACAAAATCCATTGATGGATTTTGCAAATTCCGTTGACGGAATTTGGGGGCGCTTGGGGTTAGGTCGGGGTCAAGAGCCAGGCTTGTTCCATGCCTTGGGTGCGGGCACCGAGCGGGCCGGTGATGGGTTGGGACAAAAGCTCGGTGATCGCATACCTGTCCGCGTAGTGCTGCGAGATTTCATCCTGAGGGGTGGAGAAGGGCGGGCCGTCGGTCAGGGTCTGGTCATAGTCGAACCCGATCAGGAGTTGCGGAGCGGATTGGGTGATCTTGATCAAATGCGCGGCATAGAGGGGCCGGGTTTCAGGTGGCAGGGCCACGAGTGCTGCGCGGTCATAGATGGCAGTGACGGGGCCTAAATCGTTGGCTGTCAGGGCAAAGACATCACCGCAATAAAGGGTCAGATCGCCCGCCTGGTAGCGGGTCAAAGCGCCGGTTTCGGTGATTTGGGGGGGAAGTGAGAGGCGGTCAAATACCTCTTCCACCGCTGCTTGGTTAAACTCGATGCCGGTGACACGCAGGCCCTGGGACAGGAGCCAGTCGAGATCAAAGCTTTTGCCGCAGAGCGGGACGAAGACGTGATCCGCCGGGGTGAGAGTGAGCTGGGGCAGAAAGCGGGTGAGCAGGGGATTGGCGGCGGGTTCGTGAAAGCCGATCCGCCCTTCGGACCAGCGCGCCTGCCAAAAGGATTCTTGCATGATGTGTTCCTTACGTCATGGGGGACGTTTGGGGTGATAGAACTTGAAGGCTGGTTTAGGTCAAGAGGGAATGCAAGGCTTTGCCAATTGGTGAGAGGGGAGTTGCACCCCGCGTGGTTTCGCGGATATTAGGGCTGGTGTTTCCCGTTTCAGGATTAATGTCGCAGATGGCCAAGCTCTACCACGTTCCTCTTTCGCCCTTTTGCCGCAAGGTGCGCCTGTCTTTGGCGGAAAAGAAGATTGAATGCGAGCTGGTGGAAGAGCGCTATTGGGAGCAGGATCCGGATTTTCTGCGCCGCAATCCGGCGGCCAAGGTGCCAGTGCTGAAGATTGACGGCAAGACCATGGCCGAGAGCAGCGCGATATGTGAGTGGATCGAGGAGAAATATCCCGAACCGGCGCTGATGCCACGTTCAGCCGATGCGCGCTACGAGGTGCGCCGGATCGTGGCCTGGTTTGATGACAAGTTTCATCAGGAAGTGACCTCGAAGCTGCTTTATGAGCGGGTGAACAAGAAGATCATGAAGGCGGGCTTCCCGGACAGCACCAATGTCAAGGCCGGGGCCAAGGCGATCAAGTATCATCTGGATTACATGGCCTGGCTGCTGGATCATCGCCGCTGGCTGGCCGGAGACAACATGACCCTGGCGGATTTCGCCGCCGCCGCGCATCTGAGCGCCTTGGATTACATCTCGGACGTGGATTGGAACCGCTCTGAGGTGGTCAAGGATTGGTATGCCAAGATCAAATCGCGCCCGGCCTTTCGGGCGATCTTGCAGGATCAGGTGCCGGGTTTTCCGCCGCCTGCGCATTATGCTGACCTGGATTTTTGATAGTGCTGGGGGAGGGGGCGCTGCCCCCTCGGCCTGCGGCCTCACCCCCGGGATATTTTTGGCCCAAAGAAACCCAAAGACCCTATGAGCGATGATCTGAAAACAGCGTTGATGGCGGAGGCTGAGGCGGTTGGCTTTGCCGATTGTCGGATCTGTCGGCCTGATGCGGTACCCCAGGTGATGGCGCGTTTGCAGGCGTTTCTGGAGGCGGGGCGGCATGGGCAGATGGGCTGGATGGGCGAGCGGGTGCATTGGCGCGGGGCGCCGGATGCGCTGTGGCCCGAGGCAAAGTCGGTCATCATGCTGGCGGAGAATTACGGGCCGGATTTTGATCCGCGTGCGGTTCTGGAGCAGAAGGATCGCGGGGCGATCAGTGTCTATGCGCAGAACAAGGATTACCATGACGTCGCCAAGAAACGCCTGAAGCGGCTGGGGCGCTGGTTGATCGAGGCGGCGCGGAAGCAGGGGCAGGAGGCGGAGATCAAGGTCTTTGTCGACACGGCCCCGGTGATGGAAAAGCCGCTGGGCATGGCGGCAGGGCTGGGCTGGCAGGGCAAACATACCAATCTGGTCAGTCGCAAGTTGGGGTCGTGGTTCTTTCTGGGCGCGATCTTTACCACGCTGGAGCTGGAGCCGGATGAGGCTGGGGTGGATCGCTGCGGGCAGTGCCGGGCCTGTCTGGATGTTTGCCCGACTGATGCCTTTCCCGCGCCCTATCAGCTGGATGCGCGGCGTTGCATTTCTTATCTCACCATTGAGCATACGGGGCCGGTGGATGAGGCGCTGCGCGAGGGGCTGGGCAATCACATCTATGGATGTGATGATTGTCTGGCGGCCTGCCCGTGGAACAAGTTTGCGCAAGAGGCGCATGAGGCCAAGTATCACGCCCGAGACGAGTTGAAAGCCCCCAAGCTGGCCGAGTTGGTTGTGTTGGATGATGCCGGGTTTCGCGCCCTGTTCAGCGGCAGCCCGATCAAGCGCGCCGGGCGGGATCGCTTTGTGCGCAATGTGCTTTACGCGATTGGCAATTCCGGTGAGGTGGCTTTGGCGGAGCTGGTTGCTCCGCTCTGTCATGATCCTGACGCGGCGGTGGCGGATGCGGCGCGCTGGGCTTTGGAGAGGCTTGGCCCATAGGGGGCTGACTTTGGCGCCTGACCTTGGACTGGTGAGGGGCGCCAGGCTGCCATCCCGACGCCCCGAGCAATAGCCTAGTTCTTGGGAGAAATAGGGCTGTCACCCGCCGTTTACATATGTGAACGCCTTGATTCTTGCGAGTCTTTCTCAAGCTTATGTGAAAGTGCCGTTTGGGCAGTTTGAATTTTCGACAATCTCGCCTTTATTGGGGGGTAAGGAGAACGCGCATGACCAATTATGAAAAACGTCCCGAAGTGGTGGCTAACCTGACGGCCGAACAATATCGGGTGACACAGGAAAACGGCACAGAGCGGCCGGGCACCGGGGAATATCTTGAGAACAAGCAGGCCGGGATCTATGTGGACATCGTCTCGGGCGAGCCGCTGTTTGCGTCGGCGTCGAAATATGAATCCGGCTGCGGCTGGCCGAGCTTTGTCAAACCGATTGAGCCGGACAATGTGGTCGAGCTGCGTGATACCAGCCATGGCATGATCCGCACCGAGGTGCGGTCGCGCCATGGGGACAGCCATCTGGGCCATGTCTTTCCTGATGGGCCAATGGATCGCGGCGGGCTGCGTTACTGCATCAACTCGGCGGCGCTGCGCTTTATCGCCAAGGAAGACATGGAAGACGAAGGCTATGGCCAATATGTCGATCAGGTGGAGGATCTGGTATGAGCGAACGCGCGGTTTTGGCGGGGGGCTGTTTCTGGGGCATGCAGGATCTGATCCGCAAGCTGCCCGGTGTCGGGGACACGCGGGTTGGCTATACGGGCGGTGATGTGCCCAATGCCACCTATCGCAATCATGGCACCCATGCGGAAGGGATCGAGATCATGTTCGATCCTGCCCAGATCAGCTATCGCCAATTGCTGGAGTTCTTTTTCCAGATCCATGACCCGACCACGGTCAATCGGCAGGGCAATGATGTGGGGATGAGCTATCGCTCGGCGATCTATTTCACCAATGATGCGCAACGTCAGGAGGCGCTGGACACCATCGCCGATGTGGAGGCCAGCGGGATTTGGCCCGGCAAGGTGGTGACCGAGGTCGAGCCGGTGGGTGACTTCTGGGAGGCTGAGCCCGAGCATCAGGATTACCTGGAGCGGTTTCCCAATGGGTATACCTGCCATTTCCCGCGCGCCAATTGGGTGCTGCCTAAGCGGGGGTGAGGCTTAACAGTCAAATACACCCATTTCGCAGGAGCGATTGTAAAGACTGTTGGCCGTGTCCATGACGATGTGCTGATTCAACTCTTCGTTGGAGAGTTTTTCCAGAAAGGCACAGCCACTGCCCGAAGAAGTGGGCTGACAACCTGTGGCAAACAGGCTGTCAGCTTCGGATTGAGAGATTGCTAAGCCATCGCTTTGACCCGCGAGGATCTTGGCGCTGAGGCAATTGCCTGCATAGGTGGCGACGTCTTCGCAGTCATTGGCGATGTCTGCGGTGATGTCTGGGGATGCTGCCTTGAGGCCGATGCTAAGACCGGCGGATACTGTGATACCGCAGCCCATGGGCGAACCGGCAAGACAGGCGCTGGAATAGCCGTCGACTGCGTCTGACATGTTCGGTGCACCGCCAAGTCCAAATTCGAAGGCGTAGCCATAGGCGAAACACCCGGTTGGGCTGTTTTCGTCGCATTGCTCTGCACCCACTTCAACAGCGATTTCCGAGAAATGTTGGATATAGCCATCAAGGGAGCCTGCGCATTGCTGTGCCTCGGTATCGCAATGGGCGAGTATGCGCTTGAAGCCAGTGATGTCGTTCTTATCCAACAGGGCGACCCGGAAACAGCTTTGATCCAGTGTGACCTTGCAGATCATGTTTTCTGCGACGCTGAGCCCAGAACTGGTCGGAGCGAGAAGGGCCGATGCCAAGGTCGATCCGCCAGAGACCACAAGGATAATGGAAAAGGACATGGCGGTGAGCAGCAGTTTCACGGGCGCGCCTTCGACGTCAAAAACTCGCCCCAAGCGCAGGAAGGCCAGCAGGCGCATCAAATGGGTAGCGGCTGTGTAGATCCAGAGCCAGACGCTGGTCAGGAAGGTGGAGTAGAAGAACACGGAAAACGGAGTGTAGAGCAGGATGACTTCGCCCAAGGTCTCACCATCGCGGATTTGCGACAGCGTGACCTCGCCATCCGAAGTCTCCAGTGGGATTTCGGTTAGCAGGTTGTAAAGCGGGCTGAGTTGGAACAGCCAAAGGGCCAGTAGGATAATGGCCGTGGTCAGGATCAGATCCAGGAGCAGGGCAAAGAGATGGACAAGGCTGCTGCGGGTTCGGGTGACCAAATCCAGCAGCCAGCGGGTTTGGAACAGGGAAATGTAGTCGGTGAGGACATTGAGAATGGCGGCAATGGCCAGCGCACGGCCGAGATCCTGAACGGAATCCATGCGTGTACGGATGGTTTCGTTGGTGCCGAAAAGCAGCCAGAGACCAAAGACCGTGGCCAGTGAAAACAGCGCTGAGGCCAGAAAGCAGCGTAGGCTGACATGTCTTTCACCAAAGATGCCATCAAAGATGGAGCAAAAACTGCGCGCCCAGTTTTCCTCGCTACCGCGTGCGCCCAAGAGCCAGAGTGCGATGGAGGATTTCCGATCTGGATGCAGCAGGCTGAAGCCCAAAGCCGTTGCTCCGATGAAAAAGGATGAAACAGCCGCGCCGGTTTTGAAATGGGTGATCAGATAAGGCCAAAGGTCCTCGGGGAGCATATTCGCAATCCGCAGTTGAAAAAGCTTTGGAGCAGTGAGCCTTTGGAGGGCGGTTATGGCAAGGTATTTTTTGTTTGCGCGGGCTGTATTCATGCAGAAATGCATGATGTCTCTGCTGTGCTTGGCAATTCCCAAGGGGTCGTGGTGTTCCTATCTAAGGCGCATCACTGAGTAGACGCCGTAGGACAGCCCGATGCAACATGATCAGTTTTGGAACAAGATCGCCCGCAAATATGCGCAGGATCCGATCAGCAATATGCCCGCTTATGAGGCCACTTTGGCGCGGGTGCGTGACTTGATCACCCCGAATATGGAGGTGTTGGAGCTGGGCTGCGGTACGGGTACGACCGCGCTGAAGCTGGCGGATGCGGCAGGGCAGTATACCGGGACGGATATTGCCAGCGAGATGATCAAGATCGCCAATGAAAAGCTGGCGGGCAGTGGTGCGCAGAACCTGCGCTTTGAGACCGCGGCGGCGGGGGATGCCGGGCAGGGCAGCTATGATGCGGTGCTTGGGTTCAATCTGTTCCATCTGGTGCAGGACCCGGAGGCGGCCTTGGCCCAGGTGCATGGGCAATTGCGCGAGGGCGGGTTGTTTATTTCGAAAACCCCGTGTTTGGGCACGCGGCCCTGGTTCATCCCAATGATCAAGGTGATGCAATGGATCGGCAAAGCGCCGCGCCCGGTGCATAGCTTCCGCCCCGGTCGGTTAAAGGCGATGATCGAAGCGGCGGGTTTTGAGGTGGAGGAAATGATGTATTTCCAGAAACAGTCGATCAGCCGCTTTATCGTGGCGCGTAAGCGGTAGAGAGATGCGGCGCGCGTCCGGCTGGGCACAAAAGTTTAAACTAAAACTTTTGCAAATTCCGTCGACGGAATTTGGTCGCGCTGCGCCTCAATGGGGTGGCTTTGCATGAGCTTTGGGACAAGGATCGGGGGGAGAGCTGTGTCGCGATGCGGTTGGATCAATTTACCCCACGTCGCTGACGTGACGTAGACGGTGACAACGTAAAGCCGATCATGTGATCTGGTGGCAAGGCGGCGCGCGGGGAGGCCTCGGCGTTGCACCTGATTTACGGAGGAGCCAGGATGAGCCACTACCCGCATATGTTACAGCCGTTGGATCTGGGCTTTACCACGCTGAAAAACCGCGTGTTGATGGGCTCGATGCATACCAATCTTGAGGAACGCGGCGATTGGAACGCGGTGGCGGAATTCTATGCCGAGCGGGCGCGGGGCGATGTGGGGTTGATCGTGACGGGCGGTATGGCTCCGAACCGTGAGGGGGGCGTTTTCCCCGGCGCGGCGGGGTTGTTTAGCGATCAGGACATCGTCAATCATAAGGTCATCACCGACCGGGTGCATGAGAATGGCGGCAAGATTGCCATGCAGATCCTGCATGCGGGGCGCTATGCCTATGGGCCGGAATGTGTCTCGGCCAGCCCGGTGAAATCGCCGATCTCGCCGTTTCCGCCCAAGGAGCTCGACGAAGAGGGGATCGAAAAGCAGATCGCCGACATTGCCCATTCTGCCGCGCAGGCGCAGCGCGCGGGTTATGATGGGGTCGAGGTGATGGGCTCAGAGGGGTATTTCCTCAACCAGTTCCTTGTCACCCATACCAATAAGCGCACGGATCGTTGGGGCGGGTCTTATGAGAACCGTATGCGCCTGCCGATTGAGGTGGTGAAACGGGTGCGCGAGGCTGTCGGGCCGGATTTCATCGTGATTTACCGGTTGTCGATGATTGATCTGGTGCCCAATGGCTCCACCCATGAAGAGGTGGTGCAGCTGGCGCAAGAGATCGAAAAGGCCGGCGCGACCATTCTCAATACCGGCATTGGCTGGCATGAGGCGCGCGTGCCGACCATCGCGACCTCTGTGCCGCGGCGGGCCTTTGCCTGGGTCACCAAAAAGCTGATGGGCAAGGTGGGCATTCCGGTGATCACCTCGAACCGCATCAACACACCAGACGTGGCCGAGCAAGTGCTGGCCGAGGGCTGCGCCGATATGGTGAGCCTCGCGCGGCCTTTCCTGGCGGATTCGCAGTTTGTTGCCAAAGCGGCGGCGGGCAAGGCCGAAACCATCGCGCCCTGTATCGCCTGCAACCAGGCCTGTCTCGACCACACATTCCAAGGTAAGGTCAGCAGCTGTCTGGTGAACCCGCGCGCGGCTTTTGAAACACAGATTGACCTGACGCCCGTTGCGGCGCCCAAGAAAGTCGCCGTTGTCGGCGCTGGGCCTGCGGGTCTGGCAACGGCGATCACGGCGGCACAGGTTGGGCATGAGGTCACGCTTTATGATCGCTCGGACGAGCTGGGCGGTCAGCTCAACATGGCCAAGCAAGTGCCTGGCAAAGAGGAGTTCTGGGGCCTGGTAGATTGGTTCAAGACCATGATCGCCGAAACCGGCGTCACCGTGAAGCTGGGCCATGAGGCGACCGAGGCGGACCTGCAAGGGGCCGATGAGGTGGTTATCGCGACGGGTGTCACCCCGCGCGATCCCGGCATTCCCGGGCAGGATCACCCCAAGGTGCTGGGCTATATCGACGTGCTGCGCCACAAGGCCGAGGTCGGCAAAAAGGTGGCGGTGATCGGGGCCGGGGGCATTGGCTATGACATTGCCGAATATCTTGTGACCGATGACAGCCCGACGGAAAACCTGCCGGACTGGATGCGTGAATGGGGCGTGACCGACCCCGAAGAGGCGCGCGGCGGATTGGCCCCGGAAGGGCCACAGCCCGAGCCGGCCATTCGTGAGGTCACCGTCTTGCAGCGCAAGAAGGAAAAGCCGGGCAAGCGTTTGGGCAAGACCACGGGTTGGATTCACCGCGCCTCATTGCAGATGAAGAATGTGCAGATGAAGGCGGGCGTGAATTACGAGCGCATCGATGATGAGGGGCTGCACATCTCCTACGGAGAGGCGCGGGAGAATCCTGAGGTCATCGCCTGTGACAATGTCATCCTCTGCGCCGGTCAGCTGTCAGAGCGCAGCCTGGCCGACAAGCTGGAGGCGGCGGGTATCACCCCGCATGTGATCGGCGGCGCGGACCTGGCCGCCGAACTGGACGCCAAGCGCGCCATTGATCAGGGCGTGCGGTTGGCGGTGAGCTTTGGGGCGTCATAGCCCCAAAGCCTTTGGCTGCAAGGCGTGGCGGTTGCGGGTCGGCTCAAAGTTGTATCATATGTGGAATATGTATGATTTTGAGGAATAGGCCCGCCCATGTTCAAACCCCCTTTTGCCGCGGCTCTGGTCGCATCCGTTTTCTCAAGCCTTTTGGGCGCAAGCGAGGTTAGTGCGGACAGCGTTGATCCCAAGGCGGTATTGATCATCTACACGGCTGGAAGTTACCCTGAGAATGTTATCGGGTCTTTGGTCAAGCTCAGCCCAGAGCTGCAAGATGTCGACATGAAAAACCCCTTTGCGGATCTGCCTTTGGGCGGCGCATTTCAGCCGCCCAAGTGTGACACGTACAAAATCGGCACCAAGGCTCAGCCTGTATTGGCGGCGGTTTGCAACACCGTGTCCTGGCAGGAAGCGGAACAGGTGGCTGTTGCCAAAGTTACGGATTCCGTTTTGTTCCTGTTCTCTGTGTCCGACGGGTCGGATTCCACCTCAGAGCGCGGCATAAAGATTCTGCGCGATCACAAGATGAAGGCGGATGGTATTTTCTATGTCGATCACGCCGCTGTCGATGATGAAGAGCTGTATGAGTATGTCATGTCAGGTTATCAGGATGTCCTGAGCATGAATGACTTGGAAAATCTTCCTTCGGTCAAAGATTCCCCACGGTCTGGCGCTGTGTCCTACCCGTCTTATTGGTCTGAGCCGGAGATTTTGACTGGCGTGATGAAGATGCTGGCGGATTAGCCCTTGCACATCTGGTCTGTGAGGCTGTCAGTTTTGAGGCCTCGCGCCTGCACGAGATCTGCACATTCTCTCCGCAAGGTCTGGTGCGCCGGGGTGTCACAACCAAGGCGGATTTATTTGTGTAGGAGAGTGAGATGCTCAGATCCGCAGGGCGGCGGTTTATCGTCGTGGGTATTTTGGTTTTGTTGATGTTCATCCCGCTGATGTTTGCGGGCGAAGTCATTCAATCGCGTAAGAATTATTCGCAAGGCACGATCCGCGATGTCGGGATGGAATGGGGTGGCCAGCAGGTTTTGGTCGGCCCGGTCATGGTGATTCCGGTGGAAAAGGAGATCGTGCAGATCAGCACCCGGCCCAAGCTGGACCCGGTGACGGGCGTGGTGATGAGCGATGCGGAGACCGGCAAGGAGCTGATGGAACGCTATGAAGAGGTGGTAATCCGGCGCAGTGAAGCGGTCTATCTGCTGCCCGGTGACTTTGAGGTTGATCTGAGCACCAAAAGCCAGATGCGCGCGCGCGGGATTTTTCAGGTGCCGGTCTATCAGGCCGAGGCGGGCATGGTGTTTGACTTTGATGTCAGCGGCGCGGAGACGGTGATTGGGCCCAAGGAAACGCTGCTTTGGGATCAGGCTGAGATCGTGATGGAAGTCTCAAACAACCGCGCGCTGCGCGGTGCGGCTGAGATGACGCGGGGCGGCGAGGTTTTGGAACTGGCCCCGCTCTCGGGGGCGAGCGGGTTTAAGGCCCTGCTGGGCGATCCGCGTGACTGGCAGGGATACGAGCTGAAACTGGGCTTTAACGGTGCGCAAAAACTGTTCATTGCTCCGGTGGGGCGTGACAGCAAGGTCACCATGACCAGCGACTGGCCACATCCGAGCTTTGGCGGGGCATTTCTGCCTGACGCGCGCGAGATCAGCGAGGAAGGGTTCAGCGCGGAATGGAGCATTCCACATCTGGCCCGTCCGCTGCCGCAGATCGGGCGCGAAGATCCGATCAGCGCCGCGCGGCGCAGCAGCGGCTTTGGGGTGAACTTTATCGAACCGAATGATTTCTACCAAAAGGCCTATCGCGCCGCGAATTACGGCATTCTGTTCATCGCGCTGACATTCCTGACGATCCTGTTGATCGAACGCGGCAGCGGCAAGCCGGTGCATGCGGTGCAGTATATCCTTGTGGGTCTCACGCAATCGGTCTTTGTGCTGTTGATGGTCGCCTATGCGGAACAGATCGGCTTTGCCGCGGCCTATGCGCTGTCGGCGGGGGCGGTGATTGCTTTGCTGACCTTGTTCGGCTTTATCGCGCTGAAACTGGGGGCGCGGGCGCTGGTTTTGGGGGCGATGCTGATTGTGGTCTATGCGGTGCTCTATCTGATCCTGAACTCGGCAGATTACGCGCTGATGGCGGGGTCGACCCTGGCCTTTGCTGCGATTGCCCTGACCATGTGGGCGACACGGAACGAGGATTGGTTTGGCCCCGAGAAGGAGCCGCGCCCGGGCATGCTCCAGCGCATGTTCGGCGCAGCCCCGCGCCCGGCAGCACCAACACCCCCCGCTGCGCCGGCTGCCATGCGGGGAAATCCGGGCTCTGACCCCTCATAACTCATCTGAACCCTTCTAACCCATAGGAGTTTCCGCGCGCTCGTGCTATACTATAGGCGGAGCGCGCGGTGTCTTTTGAGGATGTCAAAATGGCCAATTCCAAGACCGAAAAACAGCTTTCTGTCCCATCGAAATATGAACCTTTGTTGGATGGGGACCCGCGCCTTCGCAGCCTTGATTTGCAATTGAGTCAGGAGGCGGTCGCGGCCAAACCGATGTTTTCGATCCAGGAGGCGGATGTCGAAGATCTGCCGGATTGGGCCGAGGATGAGCCTGCGCAGGCCATAACCGCGCCAAAGCTCAATCAGCATTTGATCAGTTGCACGGCCTTTACCCGCGATGCCAAGGGCGAGGCGAGCTTTTTCTCGGCGCTGTTCAAACAAGAGGCCAAGCTGAAACAGGTGGGCGTGGTGCAAGAGGCCAAGGCCTTTACCGTGCGCGAGGTCAATGGAGTTGAGACCGAAGTGGGCGTCGCGGTGCGCTTGCAGGTTGAGGCGTCGGAGTTTTCCTCGGACACCCATGTGTCGATCCCCAATATCGCCGCCGAAGCGCAGTTGGGCATGAGCCGCGCTCAGATGGAGATCAGCGTGCGCGGCTTTGCCGGGCCTTTGGGCGATCTTCTGCCCGCGCCCGAAAGCGTCAACCTGACCAGCTATGCGCAATATCTTGAGGCCTTCCAGAAGATCCAGAAACACGTGTTTTCCAAGGAAAGCCAGGAGGAGGTGACCCCGGTGGTTCTTGGGCAGCATCGCCCGCCCGCCGGGGCCTCCTGACAGGGTTATTCAACCGTGATGGTGATCACCTCGGACATGACGGGCGTGGCATGAGGCACATGGCTGGCATCGCCTAGCACCAGTTGCAGCGTGTGGGTTCCCGGCGCGAGGTCAATCGTAACCTCGGTCTGGCCACCGCCGAAATGCTTGTGATTGTCATCTGCCGGAACGCCATAGGTCAGTTCCTCGGCCCCGTCTTCGCCCTCACCAAAAGGCGGGCGGTCGATCAGCAGGTGGTGATGGCCGGTATTGTCCTTTTCGGTCCCGGCCGGGGCGACGCCCATGCCAGAGAGGCCAAAGAGGATGGTCACCGGGCTGGAGACCGTATCGCCATCGGCAATATTGGCAAAATAGACCTTGGCCCCATCCGGCGCCGGGGTTTCGCCCCCCTGGGCCAGCAGCGGAGAGGCAAAAGATAGGGACGAGACAAGCAGGGCAGTGCGCAGGATCATGGAAAGCTCCGTATCAAAGTGTATTGGAATAAGGTGAGGCTAGCATGACTCTTTGATTCCCGCCAAAGCGCTTGCAGGCGGGCTTGCGCTGGTCGGCGGATTGGTGTTTGCAAGATCAGTCAGACCTTGCGGACAGGGCCAGCGCTTATGATCTTTCTCACCATTCTCAACGGGCTGTTGCCGTCTTTCCTGATGGTCATTCTGGGTGGATTGCTGCGCAATCGGCTGAGCGAGAATGCCTGGGCGGGGCTGGATAAGCTCAACTTTGAGATCCTGTTTCCGGCGCTGATTTTCACCGCAGCGGCCAGCCGCCCGATTGCGGTGGCCGATATGTTGCGGATCGCCCCGGCGGTCTGGGTGATCCTGGGGGTGGGCCTGGTGCTGGGTTATGGCGCGCGGCGCTATGGGCCGCAGCGGTTTCTGGATTTCGCGGGGGGCTGGCAGACCGCTTGGCGGTTCAACACGGCGCTGGGCTTTATCGCTGTGGGGGCTTTGCCGGGCGCGGATCTGGGCAAATTGGCGGTGGCTGTGGGCATGGCCATTCCCATGGCAAACCTGATGGCGGTCACAGCCTTGTCACGCGGTGGCAGTCTGGGGCTGGGGGCGACCTTGCAAAAGATCGCCCTGAACCCGTTTTTGTTGGCGTCTTTGTCTGGGGTGGCGGTGGGCCTGTCCGGGTTGAAGATCCCCGGCCCGGTTTTGGCCCCGGTTGAGATGCTGGCCGCTGCGGCGATTCCCGTAGCCTTGATCTCGATCGGAGCGACGATGGATTGGCGGGCCCTGGCGCGGCTGGACCGGTTCAGCGCCATCCTGTGCGGCGTCAAACTGATGGCGCTGCCTGCCCTGACCTTTCTGGTCTGCGCGCTGGTTTCGGTCCAGACGAGCCTGATGACCGTGCTGGTGGTCTTTGCCGCCCTGCCCACCGCCTCGGCCGCGCATGTGCTGGCGGCAGGCTTTGGTGCGGATCGGCGATTGGTGGCGACTTTGATTGCCCAAAGCACATTGTTGGCGGCGCTGAGTTTGCCGGTGTGGATGGCGGCTGTGATGATTTGGGCTGGGTGAGAGTGAAGCTTCACTATCCCCAAGTGTTTCTCGTCAATTTGTTCCCGAAGGGCTGACCCCGACCGCGGGTGGGGGTGAAGCCCCCGCCCGTGGGGGCGGTCGGGGGCTGCCCGGCCCGAGGCCGGGCGGGTGACGTGTCAATGGCGCGCATCTTATTTCGCGCAACTCGGGTATCAGTCGGAAACTCACCTCCCTCCCTGTTTCCTCGCCGCGAACAGAGACCAATAAAACCCCGATATTGTCGCGGGCCTGTCCAAATCCCGCCCCATTGTCACGGCAAACCTGTCTTCAACAAATTATTGAAGAGGGACCCGAGCATGGATCGCCTGACCGAAATGGAAGCCTTTGCCACCGTGGTGGATCAGGGCGGATTTACAGATGCCGCCAAGAAGATGGGGATTTCGAAATCCGCCGTCTCCAAACACGTCTCCTCGCTTGAGGCCCGGCTGGGCGCACGCCTTTTGAACCGCACCACACGCCGTGTGTCCCCAACCGAAATTGGCCTGGCCTATTATGACCGCGCCCGTCGTGTACTGAACGATGCAGGCGAAGCGGATGCCCTGGTCACCTCGATGCAAAGCGCGCCCTCTGGCCTATTGCGCATCAGCGTTGCGACCGATTTCGGAGTCAATCACCTTAGCCCGCAACTGGGTGATTTCCTGGCTGAATTCCCTGATATCACCGTCAATATGGTGCTCAACAACCGCTATGTTGAACTGATTTCCGAAGGGTTTGACATGGCGATCCGCATTGGGGAGCTCGAAGACAGCACCCTGCGCGCCCGCAAACTGACCGAGACCAGCAAACGCATGATCGCCTCGCCCAAATATTTTGAGCAATATGGCCGTCCGCAGCGCATTGATGATCTGAACGAACACAAGCTTTTGCATTATTCCAACCAGTCCAGTGGCAATGTCTGGAAGCTGACCGCGCCGTCGGGTGAAAAGCGTCAGGTTCGCACCGCCGGGTGGCTGACTGTGAATGATGGCCAATCGCTGCTGAATGCCTGTGTGGCGGGCCTTGGCATCGCTTACCTGCCCTCTTACCTCTATCACGAAGCGATGGAGGCCGGTCTGGTCGAGGATGCGATCCCCGATCTGCCGCAGGAAACCCAAGGCATCTATGCCGTCTACCCGCCGGGCCGCTTTACCCAGCCCAAAGTGCGCGCCTTTATCGACTATCTGGTGCATGCCTTTGCCGAGAAAGGCCCGGAACGCTGGTAACTCTACCTTCCACAGTTCTTCCCTGTAGCCTGCAAATGCAGGCCTCCTATCCACCCGGGCCGATTGGTCCGGGTTTTTCTTTTGGTTTGGTCCCGTCACTCCGTCGAAATCAGCACGGCCTCAATCCGGCGGTTGGCTTTGCGGCCTTCGGGGGTGAGGTTGGAGGCGATGGGGGAGAGGTAGCCGACGCCATCCGCGCCGATTTGCCCGGCGGGAATGCCGTGGCGGTCGCGCAGATAGGTCACGGCGGCCGAGGCGCGTTTGCGCGACAGGGCCTGGTTGCCCTCCAAAGAGCCGACCGCGTCGGTATGGCCGACAAACAGCACCTGACGCGTGGGATTGGCCGTCAGATAATCGGCAATCGCATCCAGTGAGGCGACACTGCCCTCACCCAGCGAGGCCGAGCCGGTTTGAAACACCAGATCGCTCAGGATGGCATGGCCTTGCGTTTCCAGCTGATCGGCGATGGCGCTGTCGGTCACAGCAGCGGTGGGCAGGGCCGCGCCCGTGGCGCGCACGCGCCCGCCGCCATCCCCGGCGCGGACGATCTGGACGTAACCGTTGCTTTTGTCCTGCGAGGCCAATAGCGCCACCGCCTGCCCCTTGGGGCCGGTGGCCGACAGGAAATGGTAATCGGTCAGATCGACAAACATGTCCGGCGCAGGCAGGACAAAGGTTTGAAAGCGAAAATCAAACCCGCCGCAGCGCGCCGAGGCGCAATCCAGCGCCACATCAAACCCCGCCTCGCGCAATTGATCGCGCAGTGGCTGGATCATTTGCAAAGGCGTCAGCCCGCTGGCCTTGATCCGCCAGGATTGCACGCGCACCACCCCTTCGAAACGTTGGGTTGGCAGACCTGCATCCGCGCTCCAAGGTGCAATCGGCAGGGCAAAAGCCCCCTTTTGCTGCACCACTTCGCGCGTCAATTCGGCCCCGCTGGGCAGGGCGAGATCCTGAGCGGCCACAGGGCCAGCCATGGCGGCGGCCCAAAACGCGAGCAATGCCGCCTTAGCGATGTTGCGAATGGTAGTCGTCATTGGGACGCATATCTGTGGCACTGGCAACGCGGTTGGACATGTTAAAGAACCCGGTGACATTGGCGATGTCCCAGATGTCACGGTCGCTGAACCCGGCATCGCGCAGCGCTTCGCGGTCATATTCGGCAATCTCGGCGCTGGCCTTGGTGACTTTCTCGGCAAAATTCAGCATGGCGCGCTGGCGCTGCGAGAGATCCGCCACGCGCCAGTTCATCACCAGCATTTCGCCCAGTTTCGGATCGCCCGACAGCTCGCGCACCGCCGCGCCATGGGCCGTCAGGCAGTAGAAACAGCGATTGATGGCCGAGACGACAACGGCAATCATCTCGCGCTCCAGCTTGGACAGCCCGCTATCGGCCAGCATCAGATCGTTATAAAGCGCGGTGAACGCGTTCAGCTTGTCGATGTCAAAAGCATGGGCGCGCAGCACATTGGGCACCATGCCCAGCTTGTCCTGACAGATGTCGAAATATTTCTGGGTCTGTTCGGGCAGCGGATCAACCATGGGCAGGTTGAGCGCGGTGGGGAGATCTTGGCTCATGTCTCATCGCTTTCTGCATCGCTGAGGATGCGGTAATGGTAGCGGCTGGTAATTTCGAGCTGCAAGGACTGGTACAGCCCATTGGCATGTTCGTTGGCTTCGGTGACCAGGGCCCCGATCCAGCGCGCACCCTTGCGTTGGGCCCAAAGCGCGGCGCAGCGCATCATCCAGGCCCCAAGCCCCTTGCCGCGATGGTCCTCGCGAATTTCCAGGGCGTGGACCAGGGCAACACCGTCATGAATGGCGCAAAACCCCGTGCCTGCCGGTCGGTCACTGACGCGGCCAAACAACCCGGTTTTGGGGGCAGAGCAGCGCTCCATCACCTGGATACGGGCCGGGTCCAACCCGCCTTCCTCCCAGATTTCAAACATCACCGCCAAGGGTTCCCAGATCGCAAAAGCGGTCACGCGGGGCAGGGGGCGGTCGGTCAGGGTTTCGATTGGGGCCAGCCGGATCACGGTCGGGTCAACCTTGTCATAACCGCGCGCGGCCAAAGCCTCGTCCAGCGCGGTTTCGCCCTGCCGGATCATGAATAGCGGCGATTGCCCCATCAGGCGCATGGCGGATTCGGCGGCGGGCAAGTCTTCGGGTTGCCAGGGGCTTTTGGCCGTGGTGGCAGAAACGCGTTTTCCGCCCCCGCGCCCCTCGCGCAAAAGCCATGGTCCCGCCTCGACCAGCGCGGCGGCGGGCCAGGTTTTGTCTATCGCGGCAAAGAGCGTGTCTTTGCCCGGACTGTCTTTGAGCATCTGTGTCACGCCTTGTTTATGGCGCGGCTTGGCGATGCTGTCCATGCGCGATGATGCGCGCCGTCACGTGTCGGGAAACAAGGTGGCGAGCGCGGCCATGGCGTGATCAACCTGCGCCCCATCCGCGCCCCGGATCACCACATTGGCCCCATAAACCCCGTCCTTTTGGAACGGGTAAGACCCAAAGGACAGATCGGCATATTGCGCGGCCAGATCGGCGAGCGGCCCGGCTATATCGCCTTCGCCGCGATAGATGCGCAGCGATTGGCTTAGCAAGGGGGAGCCGCCGGTCAGATTTGGCAAAAGGCTGGCCACCATGGCCTGAAACACCGCCGGAACCCCGGCCATGACATGCACATTTTCGATGCTGAACCCCGGCGCGATGGAAACCGGATTGTCGATCAGTGTCGCCCCATGAGGAATGCGCGCCATGCGCAGGCGCGCCGCGTTCAACTCGGTGCCCTGACGGTCATAATGCGCCTGCAAACGCGCCCGCGCCTCGTCCTGAACATCAATGCCGGTGCCAAAAGCCTCGGCAATGCAATCGGCGGTGATGTCATCATGGGTCGGCCCAATCCCGCCCGAGGTCACCACCACATCATAAGCAGCGCGCAACCCGTTCACGGCGGCGATAATGGCAGCTTTGTCATCGCTCACAACGCGCACCTCTTTCAGATCGATGCCATGTTTGGTGAATTCCTGCGCGAGGAAATGCATATTGGCGTCACGGGTGCGCCCGGACAGGATTTCATCCCCGATGACAAGCATGGCAGCGCTGGGATTGGACATATCTGCACTCCTTTATCTTGCGCCCAAGGATAGAGCCGCGCGCGCTGGCTGCAAGCGCTGCTTCCCTCTTTTGTAATGGCGCGCTAAGCCTGTGCTTATGAAGTTTGCCGCCCCCCTGATCCCCGCCACGCTGATCCGCCGCTATAAACGTTTTCTGGCTGATTGCCTGTTGGAGGATGGGCGCGAAATTACCGCCCATGTGGCCAATCCCGGCTCGATGCTGGGGCTCAAGGATGAAGGATTGCGCGTCTGGCTGGAACCCAATGATGACCCCAAACGCAAGCTGAAATTCGCTTGGCGGTTGGTGGAGCATGAGGGCGGGCATTTCACCGGAGTCGATACCGGGGTGCCCAATAAGATGCTCAAAGCGGCGCTGATGGCGGGTGAGGTTGCGGGGCTGACGGGCTATGATCTGGTGCGCCCCGAGGTGAAATACGGCGAAAACAGCCGCATCGACTTTCTGCTGACCGGGGCGGGGCAGCGTGATTGCTATGTCGAAGTGAAATCAGTGACCCTGTCGCGCCAACCCGGCCTGGCCGAATTTCCCGACAGCGTTACGGCACGTGGCACCAAACATCTGGGCGAGTTGGCCAATATGGCCCAAACGGGCCAGCGCGCGATCATGCTCTACCTGATCCAGCGCACCGATTGCAGCTCGATGACTTTGGCCGCCGACATCGACAAAAAATATGCCGCCGCCTTTGAGCAGGCCACGGCATCGGGTGTCGAAGTGCTGTGCTTTGACTGCGCCATTTCCCCGCAATCAGTGAAACTTGGGCGAAGCCTGCCCTTTTCCACTTCGCCCCTGTCTTCTTCGGGCTGAAAATATCCCGGGGGGCGCGGGGGGCTGGCCCCCCGCTCACCGAAAAAAGGGCTCAGACCTTCAGGTTCGGAATGATCTGCTTTTTGCGGCTCATGATGCCGGGCAGCACAACGCTGTCACCTTCAACAACCGCGCCAAAGCTCTTTTCTGCCACGCCTTTGACCACGTCATTTGGCACCAGCAGAGTGGCTTCTTCTTTCAGGATGTCGACCACAAAGAGCAGAACCTGATCGACACCGTCTTCTTCCTGAACAGTGGCATAGGTTTCCATGATCGACGCTTTGCGATCCAGCGGGATCTCAGGCGCTGTGGTTTCCAGAACCGACACACGGAATTTCACGCCGTCGACTTCGTATTCCTTGCTGTCCATGCGGATCAGCTCTGCGTCCGAGAAGGCAGAGACGTCGGATTTCGCCGCAAACATCTCGCCCGCATAGTCGGTGACGTTTACACCCAGATCCGCCGCCAAAGCGGCCACAACTTCGCGGTCACGGTCGGTGGTGGTGGGGGAGCGGAATTCCAGCGTGTCAGAGAGGATGCAGGTCAGGGCCGCGCCTTTGATGGCTTCGGGCATCTTGGCGACATCGTCCCCCATCAGGTCATACATGATGGTCGCGGTGCAGGCGAGCGGACGGATGGTGATGTCGATTGGGCCTTTGGTTTCCAGGCCGCCAACCAGTTTGTGGTGGTCGATGATGGCCTGAACGTCGGCGCTATTGATATTGGCGGGCAGTTCGGCGGGGTTGTTGGTGTCAACCACAACGCAGGCCTGGCCATCGTCCACGTCGGAGATGATGCGCGGCTTGGGCAGGTCCCAGCGCTGCAGCATCCAGGCGGCTTCGGTGTTGGGTTCACCCAGCAGAACCGCCTCGGCGTCGCCGCCCTGGACGGTGTTCATATACCAGCTCCACAGGATCGGAGAGCCGGTGGAATCGGTGTCGGGGGATTTGTGGCCAAATACCAGGGTCGTCATGATGCATTCCTTAACAAAGGTCCGGTTTGCGCGCCTTCTAGCGCTGCAAACAAGCCTTGTCACCCCGCCAGAGCGGAACTGCGACCATTGCGGCCAGCGCCCCAAATTTCATCGATGAAATTTGCAAATTCCGTGCACGGAATTTGGGGTCAGCGCGGCATTGGGGTCTTGTGCTTGTTATAGGCGGACCAATCGGTGATTTCGGGGTAATAGATCTGCCGCCAGCGCCGCACCTTGGGGTTCATCACCCGTTTCCACAGCGGCGGGATCATCGCGTAGACCGCCATGAATGGATAGCCATAGGGCAGTTGCGGGGCCTCGGCTTCGTCGTGGTTTTGCAACAGCGGAAAGCGGCGATCGGGTTTGTAATGGTGGTCGGAATGGCGTTGCAGGTTGATCAGCAGCCAGTTGGTGGCCTTATGCGCGGCGTTCCAGCTGTGGCGTGGCATGACATGTTCATATTTTCCATCGCCAAGATGTTTGCGGGTCAGCCCGTAATGTTCGGTGTAGTTCACCACCTCAAGCTGCCAGATCGCAATCCCGGCCTGGATCGCAAACAAGAAGAGCCCATACCAGCCGCCGACCAAATAGGCGCAAAGCAGCATCGCGCCTTGCAAGCCCCAATAGCGCCAGAACGGGTTCTTGGCGCTGTGCCAGGGCAGGTTCTTGCGCGCCAGAAGCTCGCGTTCGGCCTTGAAGGAAGAGTGCAGGCTTTGGCGCAGAACGCGGGGGTAAAAGCGGTGAAAGCCTTCGTTATAGCGCGCGGTGACCGGGTCGCGCGGCGTGCCGACATAGCGGTGATGGACCAGCAGGTGTTCCGAACGGAAATGCGAATAGAGCACCATGGCCATGAGAATATCTCCTAGCCAGCGCTCGAACCGGTTGCGCTGATGCATGAGCTCATGGGCATAGACGATCCCCACGGTGCCACTCATCACCCCAGTGCCGAACATGACGCCAAAGACCTCCCAACCGCCCAAATGATCGGCGCGCGCCACATAGGCGACCAGACCCATGATGGTCAGGAACTGCAAAGGCACCCAGATTTGGGTCAGGAGTTTGTACCAGAAGAGTTGGTCATCGCTGGTATCGAGATCGGCGTCTTCGGTGTTGAGGCCGACCAGCAGGTCGATGGCCGAGAACAAATACCAGGTGACCAGAGGGGTGATCACCACCCACCAACCGCCCATGAATGCGCCGAACCAGACCAGGGGGATCAGGATGAAGGACAGAAAGAAGGGCAGGGCCGAGCTGAACTTGGCAACTTGCGAAGCGGGAACCATTGCGGGACTCCTGATTTTGTCAGGGGCATCCTAGGGTTAGGTCGCTTGGTTTGGCAAGGCTGGGCGGGGGAGGGGCGCTGCCCCTCTTGTCGCAGGCGACAATTCACCCCGGGATATTTTTGGCCCAAAGAAACCTGGGGTCAGGGTGTATTGTTTTGACCCTAAGGCCTATCCCTTGCTGGCGAGGTCAAAGGCTTTGCGCATCACGGTCGGCAGGTCGTTGCGGTCGAATTCGCCGGGCTCGACAAACATGCCCTGTTCGGGTTTGCGATCCATGGGGACGAGGGCGGTCATGACCTTCAGGCGCAGGTGGAAATGGGTGAAGGTGTGGCGGGCTTCGGCGTTGAGCTCTTTCCATTCGGCGCGGATCGGGGGGGCGGGGC
>JAGHRD010000020.1:0-76811 GCA_017744045.1 Tropicibacter sp. R15_0
CGCCCTGGCCCGCCCAGCCCTGCCCGAAACCGACCACAGCGCCCTGACCACGCGCCCGCTCTTCGCCCCGACCCGCCGCCCGGTCATCCCGGAACCAGAGCCGATCGCCGAAGCGCCCAAAGAAGTCGCTCCGCCACCGCCCTCCGCCCCCGACGTGACCCTCACCGGCATCGTCGGCAGCGACGGTGCCAAACGCGCCCTGCTCTCAATCGACGAAGACCCCGCCGAATGGTTCACCCTCGGCGACAGCATCAATGGCTGGACGATCTCGGCCATGGGGTCTGACTGGGTGCTGCTCAGCAATGGAGGCCAGAACCTGCGGGTCGAACTGTTCCGCTGATTGTTGAGCCCCCCGCAGCTTGACAAGGCAAGACCCGCTGTTGGGTTTCTCCCCCAAACGTCAAGCCCGGCACAGGCGAAAACCCTAGCCGCCGCCATGCCCGGTATCGGCATATTTCACTAGGCTGCGCCCCTCGGCGATGACCGTGCCATCCGCCAATTCCGCCTTGGCCCAAAGATCGACAATCTGCTTTTCCGGGCGCAGGCGGGTCACCTCGACACTGGCGGTGATCTCCTGTCCCAGATCCGCGCGCGCCAGAAACCCGATTTCCTGTTTCAGGTAATTCGTCCCCGGCCCCGGTAGCTTGACCCCCAAAAGGTAAGAAAAAAGCGCCGCAATCAGCGGTTCGGGCACATGATCCAAACCATGGGCCACATCTCCCCCCTGCGCCAGCGCTTCGTAGCCAGCCAGATCCTGATCGGTAAAGACCCGCGTCAGCGCGGCCTGATCGCCAATTTGCATCACAACACCTCCGCTTCGCCAAGAAACAGCTCGGCCCCATCCATCACCCGCACCGCGCGCATTGTCACCGTACCGGGCAATTGCCCGTCGACTTCCAGCTGCACATCTGCACCGGTGAAACAGGGATTTGGGAACATCATCTTTTGGGTCTTGCCCTGCGCGCCGGGATGGGCGGCACAGATCATGCCCCAAAGCTTGGAATAGATCAGCATCCCATGGCTCACCGTGCGGCCAAAGGCGCTCTGGCGGGAAAATTCAGGATCAACATGGATCGGGTTGTCATCCCCCGAGACCCGCGCAAACAGGTCAAAGTCCTCCTGGCTTGGGCACCAGACCTTGCGCAATTGCGCAGGTTTCATCTCGCTTTGGGCGGGGTCAGCCAAATCTGTCATGGGGCAAATCCTTCTCTCAAATCCGGTTTGCGAATTTTGCCGGCAGCGGTACGGGGGAAATCATCCACAGTGATGACATGGGCCGGCACCTTATAGGCGGCCAGCCTTTCGCGGCACCAACTGCGCAGCTCAGCACTTTGCAACGGGGTCTTGCCCGGGCGTTGCAGCACAAAGGCCGCGCCCACCTCGCCCCAGCGTTGATCCGGCACCCCGATCACTGCCACTTCAAGCACCGCGTCATGTTGCACCAGTACCCGTTCCACCTCGGCCGGATAGACGTTTTCGCCGCCCGAAATGAACATGTCCTTGATCCGATCGACAATGAACAGGAACCCATCCTTGTCGCGCAACCCGACATCGCCGGTCTTCAACCAGCCATCGGCGGTGAATGCCGCCTTGGTCGCGGCCTCGTTCTGATAATAACCCGGTGTGATCCCCGGTCCGCGCAGCTCAATCTCGCCGCTGCCCTCGGCCCCATCCGCCACCCCGGCAAGGCGGCATTCGGTCAGCATCTGCGCCCGTCCGACAGAGCCGATCTTGGCCTCGGCATGGGCCTCATCCATCAGGAACACGGTCGGGCCGGTTTCGGTCATGCCAAACCCGTTCAACACCTTGGCCCCTCGCTGAGCAAAAAAGCGGATCAAGGGCTCGGACAAGGGCGCACCACCGCAGCCGCAACGCACGCGGCCCCAATCGATCTGGTCCACCTCCGGCGACAGGCTCAGCGCCTGATAAATCGCCGGAACGCCAAAGAATTGCGTGATCTCTCCGGCCTTGAGCAGGCGCAAGATGTCCGCCTCTTCGAACTTGGCCAACACGGCTGAACTGCCGCCATTCAGGAAAACCGGTAGCGTATAAAGGTTGATCCCGGCGGTGTGAAACAGTGGCAGGAAGTTCACCGAGGCATCCGCGCTGGTCAGCCCAACCGCCTGCCCGATATTCACCGCATTGGCCCAGGCCATGCGTGCGGTCTGGATCACCGCCTTGGGCCGCCCGGTCGTGCCCGAGGTAAAGAGCAGATACCATACCTGATCCGCGTTGATCATCCCGGCGCTGCCCGCGCGCCCGGCCTCCATCCACAGGCTTGCCTCTTGCTCCAGCACCACCGCCTCGGCCCCGAACGCATCAGACACCAGTTTGGCAGGTCCGGCAAAGCCCAGATCATGCAAAATCACCTTGGGCGGAAAGGGCTGCAGCGTTTCGATCAGCTCTGGCGCGGGCTGGCGCCAGTTCAGCGGGCACAGGATGAACCCGCCCTTTTGCGCCGCAAACAGTGCCACGAAAAACTCAACCCGATTGCTGCACAGGATCGCCACGCGATCCCCCGGGCCAACACCCTTGCCCCTCAGCCCCTCGGCCAGGCCATTGGCGGCGCGATTGATCCGGCCAAAGCTCCAATCCTCGCCCCGCGCCACATCATGAAAAGCGACCCTATTCGGGCTCAACTCGGCCCTTTTGGCCGCCATATCCGGTACAAAATCCAACATCCCATGCTCCCCCTATGGATGTAGAAATCTATTCATGCCTTCCAACGTCTCTGGTTGCTCAATCTGGTGCAGAAACGCATCCGTTTCTGCTTGCAACCGTGCCTTAATCTGCGCCAGCCGGGCCGCGTCCCAAACCAAGTTTTTGGCGGCTTGCAAGCTGCCCCGCTCACCATCACTTAGTGCGATCTCTTCCGGTGTCTCGCTTATCGCCTCGGCCAAACCCAAGCTCACCAGCCCCTTGGCCGTGATGCGTTGATCCTGCGCCAGCCAGCTTAACGCCCGCCCCGCGCCAATCTTTTCCGGCAGCAACGCCGCCCATCCCCCATCCGGGGCAAAGCCGACCTGGCTGTAGTAGGGTTGCACGAAACAGCTTGGATGCAGCACCGCCCGATCAGCCGCAAACAGCAACCCAGCCCCGCCCCCGGTCACAGCGCCCCGCGCCGCCACGGTGACAATGCTGGGCAAAGACAGCAACCGCAGCACGATCTCTTGCAGCTTTGGCACCACCTGCAGCGCGTAATCACGCCCCTGCCCCTCGGCCACCGCCTGCGCAAACCGCGCCACGTCTCCGCCGGAACAGAAATTCCGCCCCCCGGTCAAAAGCAGGTTTTGCGGTGAAACAGTCTCTACTTTGTCCAGACCGGCGCGGATCGCATCCAAAAAGCCGGGCTCCAGCGCATTGGCGCGCGGGGCGGTCAGCTGCAGCTCCAGCCCCCCTGCCCTGTCGCGCAGCGCGACCAGGTCCATCACATCACTCATGGGGCCAACCCGTTTTTGATCAGGTCAAAGCCTTCATCGGCGATGCGGTCCAGATCCTCGCCACCATTCAGAGCAAACCGGTCGCCCAGATTCTTGGCCACGCCCATCAGCGCCCAGGCCCGCACCTCGGCGTCGCCTTTGCGGATCTCCCCCGCCGCCTCGGCGCGCTCCAATTGATCGCGGTAAGCCGCGCCGAATTGGGTGAAATAGTCTCGATACGCCTCCGGATCGACAAAGCGCGCCTCTTCCACAATCCGATACAGCGCCGGGCGTTCGGCCACAAAGCCAAGAAAGGCCCGCAGGCCCAGCCGCTCCGCCTCCAGCCGGTTCGGCGCGCCCTCAACCGCATCCGCCATCACCCGCCGCGTCAGCACGCCCATTTCCAGCACCAATTCGCGGAACACCGCGTTCTTGCTGTCAAAATAGATGTAATAGGTCCCCAGCGCCGTATTCGCCTCGCGCGCCAGATCCGCAATGGTCGAAGCGGCAAAGCCGCGTTCGCCAAAGACCTTTTCCGCCGCGCGCAGGATCATCTCCCGACGCGCGATACCGCGTTTCGTTTTGGGCTGTGACTTGGGTGCGATGCTTGCCATACAAACATGAATAGTGATTCATATTTCATCTGGCAAGAGGGAAGTCATTTACCGGATTGCCCTGCAATCCGGTTCGCACCCAACGTCGAAAGAACCCCATCCACGCGGAATCAAGGCCCTTAGGCCGCCGCGTGATCGTCATGCCAAAGGCATGCCTCCGGCATGACCCGCCCCCCGGGACGGCGATCACGCGCCTTCCCGCTACCCCTCAAACGCCCCCGGCTCCAACTCCTCCCAAAAGCCAAAGATCGCCTCGGCATTCAGCGCCGACATCCAGCCATGCGCCTCAAAATCCGCCCTCAGCCCGGCCTCGCTCAGCCCGTTCAGGAACAACCGCCGATCTGCATCCCTCTGCGTGGGCGAGCGCGCCGCGACCAATTCCTGCACCTTTTTCAGCTTGGCCGCCCGGTCGCCCAAAACAGGCGAAATAGTCTCTGACTCTGCGCCAAACCCCTCTTTCAGCGCCGCCGACAAATACCGCGCCGGGCTCTTCACCCCCGGCTGCGCATCGACAAAGGCGATCTTTTGCGCCACGTGATCCTCACCATGCTGGCCGATCCATTGCCGCGCGAGCCGGTCGCTCACCCCCAGCTCGCGCAGCCGCGTATAGACCACCCCACTGCGCACCCCCTCGCCATCATCGATATTCATCATCGCCAGTTGCGGGTTGCGCTTGATCTTGAACCGGATGTGACTGACCGAGCGCCCCATCTTGCGCACTTCAGGCTCAACCAGGATGTCACTGACCTTGTTGACCTCAGCCACGGCAGGTTTGATCACCTTGGCATTCAGCTGCTTGTAGCTCTTGTAATAGTCCGAGCCATCAACCCCCATGAGCCGACGAAACACCTCCAGTTCCCACCAGCCGGTCGAGCCGGTATTCACAAAGCGAAAGCAGTTCTCATACAGCGCCAGCGCGTGACCGCCGGTGAATTGGCGCTGAATATTGAGGTTGATCAGGGCAAAGACCTTGGGGTCGTGCAGCTTTTCCGCCAGGGCGGGCGAATAGGCATATTCGCAAATCCCGTCCTTCAGCTTGGCATAGCTCAGCAGCGCCGAAACCCCCCATTCCTGCCGCCCCTTTTCATCCAGCATATCCCATTCCGCCACCGTCTCCGCCAGCCCACGCAACGCGGTCTTGAGCGTTTCGGTATCGTTGGAATTATAGCCGATCATCAGGCACAGCGTGCGCGCATCAATGCGGTGACTGCCCTGCGTGACCAGCGTGTCATAGGCATTCAGCAGCAGCACATTGCTCAATTTACGCTGTAATAGAGACAGTTTTCCCGACACATGGATCGCCGCCACGTTCTTTTTCACACTGTCTCGGCGCAAGGCCCCGGTGAGGCTCTCCTTGGGAATCGGGTCCATCTGTCTGCTCTGTCTTTGTTTTTTGCCAGTATGACAGTTTAGGAACCCTGCGACAAGAATTCTCTGGGTGCCTTTGTGCTGGGGGATTTGCTCCTGTAGATGGGTCCCTTTGGTTCCTTAGGGACCCATCTACAGGATCACCTTTGGCACTTATCCACCGCGCATCACCCCGATGCGCCCCCTTCCCGAGTCAAAATCGCGCTGAAACAGTCTCTACCGTGTCCGGGTGCCCCTTTCCCTGCGAATCGGGGCCATTCCCCCCGAATCCGGGTGCCTTTGCTCCTGTATCCGGGGCCCAATCATCCCGTATTCAGGTCCCCAAGCGCACCTAACCAATTGAAAATACGCCACCTCTCCGCCGTAAAGACTCTAAAGTCTTCAAAGATTCTCAACCTATGTGCTGCTCTTTCTTTTCAGATTTATGGGTTTCGGCGCGAAACCTGCGGATTTTTCCACAAGCTGATTCCCTTTTGCCTGCCCATGTGCGATAGTTCTTCGCATATAACGCAGAATTGCGAACATCATGAGGAAAACATGAATTCCGCAGGCAAAACCCCACCTCCACCCTATCTCAACATCGATCCCGAGGCCGCGGCGAGCAAGCTCTCTGATCCTATCACCACAACACGATTCGCCAAAGCCGCCGCCTTTGCCGCCAAGGGGCGCGATGACCTGGCCAAGCGGGGCTATATGCCTGACGGGCAGAAACGCCTGCGCCGCTTTTCCACCTGGGAGGTCTGCCGCTATCTGATCCCCGTCGCCCCGGCCCATTTCCGCCGCGTGCTGAAATCCAACCCGGACCTGCCGCAGGGCATCGGCGAAGGCGGCTCGAAATGGTTCACGCTTGAGGAAATCCTCAAACTGCGCGACCACTTCGCCAAAGGCGGGGCCGCCAATCGCGATTACCGGCCCTATCGTCCGAAAGAAGCCCAAGCGAAAACCGTCGCCGTCGCCAATTTCAAGGGCGGTGTGGGCAAGACCTCGACCTGCGCCCATCTCGCCATGTCCGCCGCGCTCGACGGCTACAAAGTGCTGGTGATCGACCTCGACTCCCAGGGGTCCATGACCTCGATTTTGGGCGGAACAGTCTCTGATGAATGGCAAACCGCCTTCCCGCTGCTTGCCAAACATTTCGCCACCCATCTCGCCGCCGACAACCAGGTGCGCGAGGCGGCCGGTCAGCCCCCCCTGCCCTTTGACGAGACCCTGACCGAAGCACTGAATTTCGATGCCAAGCAAGTCATCCAACCGACCCATTGGCCCAATATCGATCTGATCGGCGCGCAGCTGAACCTCTATTGGGCCGAATTCCAGGTCCCGGTCTGGCGCATGCAATCGCGCGGTTGGCCGCTTTGGGATGCGCTGAACGGGTTCCTCGAAACCGAGGGGCTGCTGGACGAATATGACATCATATTCCTCGACACCCCCCCGGCGCTTGGCTACCTGACCATCAACGCGCTCTCCGCCGCTGACATCTTGCTGGTGCCGCTCGGTGCCTCTTTCCTGGAATTCGACAGCACCGGGCGTTTCTTTGACATGCTCTATTCCACCTTCGCCAGTATCGAAGAGGGCGAAAATGCCCTGCGCCGCCGCGAGGGGCTGGAAGAAATTCAGTTCGAATGGGACGCCGTGCGCGCCCTTGTCACCCGTTTTGACGCCGCGCAGCAGACCGATCTGGCCAATGTCATTCAGGCCTATTTCGGCGACTTCATGACCACCTACCGCCAGGATTTTACCGCCATGGTCGGCCAGGCCGGTGAACAGGTCAGCGGGATTTACGAGGCGGATTATCGCGAATTCAACCGCGACACCTATGTGCGCGGGCGCGAGGCCTTTGATCGCACCTGGGCCGAGGTCAAAGAGCTGATCCTGGGCGCCTGGTGGCGAGACGTTAACATGCCGAACGGCGCAGAGACGGAGGATTAACCTATGGCGAAGAGAAGAAAGCTATCAGCCCCGTCGCCCGAGGATCTCAATCGCATGGAAGAAGAGTTTCGCCGCGAAACCTCTGCCGCTGCCGCCTTTGCCCCATCTGCGGCCCCCACCGCGCCCATCGCGCAGGTGGCCGCCGAGAGCGCGCAGGCCGCGCCGGTCACTGATGCGGATACCCGCGCTGAACAGGCGCGCAATGCTGCCGCCGCCAAGACCCTGTCCGACAGTATCGCGGCAGGCCTGCTGATCCACGAGATCCCGCTCTCGCAAATCGACCCCGAGGATATGGTCCGCGACCGCGCCGCGCTCGACGAAGAGGAAATGAACGAGCTGCGTCGTTCCATCGGCATCAACGGCTTGCGCCTGCCCATCGAGCTTTATGAAATGTCCGAGCCTGAGGGTGAGCTTAAATATGGCATCCTCTCGGGCTATCGCCGGTTCAAGGCGGTATCGGCCCTGTTTGGTATGACCGCCAAGCCGGAATATCAGACGATCAAGGCCCTGATCCGCCAGCCCGGTTCCGTCCCCGAAGCCTTTGCCGCCATGGTCGAGGAAAACGAGGTGCGCGCGGGCCTCAGCCCGTTTGAGCGCGGTCGCATCAGCTCCATCGCCGTGCAGATGGGCGTTTTTGCCAGCACCGAGGAAGCGGTGAACGCCATGTTCGCCTCCGCCTCCAAGGCCAAACGCTCCAAGATCCGCAGCTTTGCCCTGATCTTTGAAGAGCTGGGCGATTTGCTGGCCTTCCCCGAAACCCTGTCGGAAAAGCAGGGTTTGCGCCTCTCTGCCGCTTTGCGCGGCGGGGCCGAAACCGCCCTGCGTGAGGCGCTGGGGGCCGTGGTGCCCGAGGATGCCGCGCAGGAATGGCAGGTGCTGGAACCGGAAATCGCCCGGTTCGAAGACAATGCCCGCGACGCCCGCAAGGGGGGGCGCCCGGCGAAATCGCCCGCCAAGCGCCGCGCTGATCCGGCCAATACCATCCGCACCTCATCCGGCTTTACAATCCATCGCGAGGAAGACACCCGCGGCTATCTGATCCGCATTGGCGGGCGCAAGGTGGATCACGAAATGATCGACGTGCTGATGCTGGAATTGCAGCGCTTGCTGGAAAAACCCTAACAGCACCCCCTGCCCCACCCCCAAGGGGTTTCGCGGCGAAACCTGCGAAACAGGGGCGGGGCTTTCCAATACCGTTAATACATGATTGTCTGAAACCCGACCCAGACTCAGGGGCCAACGGGACAGACCATCATGACCGACTTCCTCCTTAACGCGTTTATTTTTCTTCTGGCCGGAGTCGTCGCCGTGCCCATTGCCTCGCGGCTTGGCCTTGGCTCTGTCCTCGGCTTTCTGATCGCGGGCATCGCCATCAGTCCGATCCTCAGTATCCTGCATGTGGACGTGGTCTCGATTCAGCATTTCGCCGAATTTGGCGTGGTGATGATGCTGTTTTTGGTCGGGCTCGAACTGGAACCAAAGATGCTCTGGGCGATGCGGGCCAGGTTGATTGGGCTGGGCGGCGGTCAGGTTGGCCTGACCGCGCTGGCCGTGACTGGCATCTGTCTTGCCTTTGGGCTGGAATGGACCGTGGCGGTGGCCATTGGCCTTGTGCTGTCCCTGTCCTCTACCGCGATCGTGCTTCAAACCCTGGGCGAAAAGGGCCTGATGCGCAGCGACGGCGGGCAGTCGAGCTTCTCTGTGCTGCTGTTCCAGGACATCGCCGTCATCCCGATGCTGGCGCTGATGCCGCTCTTGGCGATGCCGGAATTGGCAGAGCACCTGTCACACGCTGCCCATGGTGATGACGGTCACGGGCATTCCATGAGCCTGGTGGACGGGCTGCCGGGCTGGGGCGTAGCGCTTGTGACCCTGGCCGCGATTGCCGCTGTGGTGCTGATCGGCTCGGTCCTCACCGGCCCGATTTTCCGCTTTATCGCCGCGGCTGAGCTGCGCGAGCTGTTCATTGCCGCCGCCCTGCTGATCGTGATCGCCATTGCGCTGTTGATGACCCTGGTCGGTCTGTCGCCTGCGCTTGGCACCTTTATCGCCGGGGTCGTTCTGGCCAATAGCGAATATCGCCACGAGCTCGAAAGCGATATCGACCCGTTCCGGGGCCTGCTTTTGGGCCTGTTCTTTATGACCGTCGGGGCGGGCATCAACTTTGCGCTGCTCTTTGACAATCTGCTGCAGATCGTCGGGCTGACCTTGGGATTGATGCTACTGAAATCGGCGGTGCTTTATGTGCTGGCGCGGGTGTTCAAGCTTGAAGGCTCGGATCGCTGGCTGTTCACTCTGGGGCTGGCGCAGGCCGGTGAATTCGGCTTTGTCCTGCTGGCCTTTACCGTCAGCAATGCGGTGATCCCCGGCGATCTGGCGGATCGCCTTTTGCTGATCGTGGCCTTGTCGATGCTGCTGACCCCGGCGCTGTTCATCCTCTATGACCGCGTGATCGCGCCGAAATTCTCTGAGGAGGAGGAGCGCGAAGCTGATGAGATCGACCAGGAATCCAAGATCATCATCGCCGGTCATGGCCGTGTCGGCGGCCTGGTGGCGCGGGCGCTGCGCGGGGCCGGGCTGAACCCGACGGTGATTGATTTCTCCTCCAAGACGCTTGAGACGCTCAAGGCCTTTGACCTCAAGGCCTATTACGGCGACGCAACACGCCCCGATCTGCTGCACGCCGCCGGGGTGGGCGAGGCCGAGCTGTTTGTCATCGCCATTGACGACAAGGAACGCATCACCGAGCTGGCGAAATACCTGCACAAGCATCACCCGGATCTGCATGTGGTCGCCCGCGCGGTGGATCGCAACCATGTCTATGATCTCTGGCACGCGGGCTGTCGTGACATCATCCGCGAGAGCTATGACAGCTCGATGCGCATGTCGCGCAGTGCGTTTGAGGCCCTGGGGCTGAGCCGCTATCAGGCGCAGAGCATGGTCGATACGTTCAACGACATGGATCGCAAATCCATGCTGATGGCCGCCGAGCATTACGATCCGGCGATCCCGGCGCTTGAGAACGAGGCCTATATCAACTCGATCAAAGACCAACGTGACGATTGGGAGGATGAGCTGGGCGCGATGATGCAGGCGATCATGAGCGGCCCGCGCGAGGACCCGGAGGCCAAGCCAGACGGGCAGGGGGCCGCAGGGGGCACCAATGAGTGACGAACAGGCCAAGTTCCTAAGCGGCGATCTGACCAAGCATATCGTGACCATGTCGTTGACCGCCGCCGTTGGCTTTGTTGCGCTGTTCATTGTCGACCTTGTGGACATGCTCTTTATCTCGATGCTGGGGATCGAAGAGCTGGCGGCGGCGGTGGGCTTTGCCGGTACGATCCTCTTTGTCACGACCTCTTTGTCAATTGGGTTGGGCATTGCCGGCGGGGCCCTGGTGGCCAAGGCCCTGGGCGAGGGCAAGGCGGATCGCGCGCGCGAGCTGCTGACCCATGTGCTGGTCGTCGGCATCGGGTTTGCCGTGGTGGTCGCAGTGCTGATCTATGGCTCGCTGCACGAGCTGACCGCGCTGATCGGGGCCACGGGCCAGACGCAAGAGCTGGCCATCGACTATCTGCAAATCCTGGTCCCGACCATGCCGATCCTTCTGCTTGGCATCGTCGGCTCAGCCGCTTTGCGCAGCCATGGCGCGGCGAAACTGTCGATGATGGCGACCTTGTCGGCCGGGCTGGTCAACGCGGTTCTGGACCCGATCCTGATCTTTGGACTGGGGCTGGGTCTGGACGGGGCGGCCTATGCCTCGGTCGCGTCGCGCATCACCGTGGCGGGCGTGTCGATCTACTATCTGGTCAAACGCTATGGCGGCTTTGCCAAGCTGGGGCCGGGGGCGATCTGGGCGGATCTGAGGCCCATTGCCGCCATTGCGCTGCCCGCCATGCTGGCCAATGTCGCGACGCCGATAGGCGGGGCCTATGTGACCCGCGCGGCGGCGGAGTATGGCGAGGCGGCGGTGGCCGGGATGGCGATTATCGGGCGGATCACTCCGGTGGCCTTTGCCATGCTCTTTGCCATGTCCGGCGCGATTGGTCCGATAATCGGGCAGAATTTCGGCGCGAAACAGCATGCCCGTGTGCGCGAAGCCTTTAACCGCTCGATGATCTTGATCGTGATCTATGTCATCCCGGTGGTGGCGGTGCTGTATCTGTGCCGGGGCATGATCGCTGATCTGTTCAACGCCGAAGGGGTGGCGCGGGATCTGATCTTTCTCTTTTGTGGGCCGCTGTCACTGGCCTGGATTTTCAACGGCATCATCTTTGTCGCCAATGCGTCCTATAACAACCTGGGTCACCCGTTCTATTCGACCTGGGTCAATTGGGGCAGGAATACGCTGGGTGTGTTTCCATTTGTTTACCTGGGCGCACTGTGGTGGGGGGCCGAAGGTGTGCTGATCGGGCAAATGGCGGGCGGTGTGATTGTGGCGCTGGTGTCGCTGGGGCTGGCGGAACGGGTCATGCGACGGGCCGAAGGGGATGCGGAATGCCCCAAAGACAAACAAGCGTTTTCCGGACATCGCCGGGTATTCACCATGGCGCATCATCGGCGGTAGGGCGCAAGCTTAGTCACGAAAATCCCCGGATTGCTTGCAATCCGGTTCGCACCCGACCCGCCCCCAGGGCGGGTGCGAATTTGCAACCAATCAACATGCTACTACGCTGCGATCAATCTGAGCTATCGACAAACTGAGGGCCGCCCTCGGGCCGGGCGCGAACCTACCGAGATGCCTGGCCTGACAGTTTCCGACGCTTGGCGGCGCGGGTTTCTCGGGCTTTTTGCTCTTCGCCCAGACGGAAGCTTTCTTCTACGAAATCAAGGTGAGCGCGCGCCGCTTGCTCGGCGGCGTCGGGGTCACCGGCCAGAATGGTGGCGACAATATCCTTGTGCTGCTGCAACAGCTTTTCCCCAGTCCCATCCATCGTGCGCAGAAAACGGCGGTTGTAGAACACGCCTTGGCGGGTCAGGTCGTAGACCGAGGCCATCATGTGGATCAGGGTGGTGTTCTGCGAGGCATCGACCACGGCGACATGCAGGCGCAAATCGGCCTCTTGGCTGGCCTCGGCATCATCCTCTTCCCAGGCTTTTTGCATCTCGTCGATGATGTCGCGCAGCCTGTCCTTGTCGGATTGGGTGGCGCGCAGGGCGGCGGTGCGGGCGGCGAAACATTCCTGTTCGCGGCGATATTCGAGATAGTCATAAAAGGCGCGGCCATGACGGGCATAGAGCGCCAGCAGGGCAGGGGACATGGCCCGCCCGCTAAGTGGCGCGATAAAGCTGCCCTCGCCATGGCGCACGGTGACAAGGTCGCGGGATTCCAGGATCTGCAACGCCTCGCGCAGCTTGGGGCGGGAAACCCCCATCGCCTCGGCCAGATCCCGTTCGGAGGGCAGTTTGTGCCCCTCTTTCAGGATGCCATCGACGATCATGGTTTCGATTTGTTCCACCACCGCATCCGCAAGTGATTCGTGGCCGACCGGGTCAAAAGGGCTGGTGTCAGACATGGATGTCCTGCGGTTGAGGGCCTGGATTCCGTCAATCTGGCCGGGATCACAAAGAAAATGGTTGTCAGTATTCTTTACCACTGGGGGGCCATTTGGCAAGGCCCGTCTACCCAAAAATACGGAGATTGTGTTAGCGCCATAGGTGATTGAATTTAAACAATATGAGGTTTTGGGGTGTGAGTTTTAGGGCGAAATACCACTCTCCGCACCGTGGTCAGGATGAGCTGTTTGGTCGCCGTAGTTGGTAAATAAACTTGTTGACTGATTTATCTGGTAAACAATATGAACCACTGCAAGCCCCGGCCAAGAGGACCAACCGGGCAGGGGCCTTTGACTGTCTGGAGGAGACACCATGAAAAAGACCCTGACCTCGCTGGCTGTGGCCGCGTCCCTGTTGACCGCACCGGCCGCCATGGCCGCTGACAAGATCCTGCTGAAAACCCCGATTGCGTTTTCGACCTCGCTGCCGGGGCTGGGCTCTCCGATCCCGCGGGTGGCTGAGCAGCTGGACCTGATGTCTGGCGGCACGCTGAAGATGAAAGTTTACGAGCCCGGCAAGCTGGTAAAACCGTTTGAAATTCTTGACGCCGTGTCGTCGGGCAAGATCAATTCCGGTTACACCACCGCCGGTTACTGGGCGGGTAAAATCCCGGCTGCGCCGCTGTTCAGCGCTGTGCCATTCGGCCCCGAGGCGGGTGAATACATGGCCTGGCTCTATTACGGCAACGGCATGAGCCTCTATCAGGAAATGTATGATCAGGCCGGTTACAACGTGCATGTTTTGCCTTGCGCCATCATCGCGCCGGAAACTTCGGGCTGGTTCGCGAAAGAGATCATTTCGCCGTCTGACCTCGAAGGGCTGAAAATGCGCTTCTTTGGTCTGGGTGGCAAAGTCATGCAGAAATTGGGTGTGGCCACATCGCTGCTGCCCGGTGGCGAAATCTTCCCCGCACTGGAAAAAGGCGCGATTGATGCGACCGAATTTTCGATGCCGGCGATTGATGCGCGTCTTGGCTTTCACAAGTTGGTCAAGTTCAACTACTTCCCCGGCTGGCACCAGCAGGCGACCGTGTTTGAGCTGATGATCAACAAAGACGTTTGGAACGAAGCCAGCGACCAGCACAAGGCGATCATCGAAAACGCCTGTAAGGCCTCGATGACCGACAGTTTTGCCGAAGGCGAGGCGATCCAGCACGCGGCGCTGATCGACAATATCGAAAACAACGGTGTGCAGATCAAGCAGTGGAACGACGAGATGCTGAGCACCTTCCGCGCGACCTGGGAAGAGGTGGCCAAGGAAGAAGCGGCAAATGATGCGTTCTTTGCCAAGGTCTATGAGGATCTGAGCAGTTTCCGCGACGGTTACTCTGTTTGGAAAGAGAACGCGTTCCTGCCGCGCAAGTAAGCCGCGCTTTGCAAAGCTGATTGGGGCGGAGTTCTGCCGCCCCATCCTTGGGCAGCCCGGTGAGGTCCACGTTCTGGCCCGGCTGCCCCCCTTTTTCGATCCCCAGTTTTGATCCGCCCCCAAGATGCCCGTTTCTGAGGAGGAAACCATGGCCCAAGAGACCCTGACGCCTATCGACGATCCGGTCGATGTCTATGAGCATATCCTCGAACATGAAGAGCGCGACACCCAAGCTGTGGCCGTGGCGCTGGACAAGACGGTCAAGGGCATCGGCAATGTGGTCATGTGGGCCAATATCCTGCTGGTGGCGGCAATCGTGGCGCAGGTGGCGCTGCGTTATGCGTTGAACCAGAACTATCCCAAGCTGGACGAGATCCAGTGGCATTTCTACGGGCTCGTGACGATGATCGGCATCAGCTATGCCATGGTCACCGACAGCCATGTGCGCGTTGATATCCTGCATATGCAGCTGAGCCGCCGCGCGCAGCGGATCATTGAAATCCTTGGTATTTTGGCGCTGGTCGTGCCGTTCCTTTACCTGATGATCGATCAGGGCTGGGATTATTTCTATGAAAGCTGGCGCGTGAATGAGCGCAGCGACAGCCCCACCGGCTTGCCCGCGCGATGGGCGCTCAAGGCGGTGATTCCGGCGAGCTTTGTTCTGCTGGGCATGGCGGCGCTGGCGCGGTTGATCCATGATCTGCACGCCCTGGTGACCAATTACGAAGACGAGCGCCAGGGCAAGGGGCTGCGGCTGATCCTTTGGGCGATGATCGGGTTCGGTGTGGTGGCTGTGGCGCTGACTTTCCTTGTGCATACGACCGAGGAAAAGCTGGTTATCGCGATGTTCCTGACCTTTATTGCGCTCTTGTTCACCGGGTTCCCGGTGGCCTGGACGCTGGCGGGGGTCGGCGTGGCCTATTGCGGGCTGGCCTATCTGTTTGACAACGGCATGATGAACTGGACGGGTTTGGAGGAGACCCTGACGGGCCTTGATTACCTGACGCTGGGCGCGGTGGTGAACAGGGTTTATTCCACCATGAGCAATGCGGTTCTGGTGGCGCTGCCGATGTTTATTTTCATGGGGCTGATGCTGGATGAATCCGGTGTGGCCGAGCGGCTGATGAGCGCCATGCAGCGCCTGTTTGGCACGGTGCGCGGGGGCTTGGCGATCACGGTCACGCTGATCGGGATCATTCTGGCGGCCTCGACCGGGATTATTGGTGCTTCAGTGGTGTTGCTGGGCGTGCTGAGCCTGCCTTCGATGATGGAGCAGAAATATTCGCCGTCTCTGGCGGCGGGTGTTGTCAGCGCCAGCGGGACGCTGGGCATTTTGATCCCGCCTTCGATCATGTTGGTGATCATGGCCGACCAGATGGCGCTGAGCGTGGGTGATCTGTTTATGGCCGCCGTGTTCCCCGGTGTGATCATTGGCGTGCTCTATCTGAGCTACATTTTCATCATCGCTCTGATCAAACGCGACGTGGCCCCGGTGCCCGAGGGCGCCAAGGCCCCGGATTGGGCTGCCATCAAAGATGTTTTGATCGCGGTTCTGCCGACATTGGGCCTGATTTTGGCAGTGTTAGGGTCGATTTTCGGCGGATTGGCCACGCCGACCGAAGCTTCGGGCGTGGGCGCATTGGGCGCGACCCTGCTGGCGCTGGGATACCGCAAGCTGAGCTTGACCAAGCTGATCAACGTGCTGAAATCCACCTTCAACACCACCGCCTATATCTTTGCCATCTTCCTTGGCGCGACCGTGTTCAGCTATGTGCTGCGCGAGCTGGGGGGTGATGAGCTGATCGAGGAAATGATCCTGGGCACCGGGCTGGGGCCGAATGGCACCGTGTTGTTCATCTTGTTCATCGTGTTCCTGCTGGGCTTTGTGCTGGACTGGATCGAGATCACCCTTATCGTGCTGCCGCTGATGCGCCCGATCATCAATGCGCTGGGTCTGGAGATCCCTGGCTTTGGCGCGATTGATGAGCCTGCGCTGGTCTGGTTCGTGATCCTTGTGGCGGTGACCTTGCAAACTTCGTTCCTGACGCCGCCGGTGGGGTTTGCGCTGTTCTATCTCAAAGGGGTCTGTCCGCCCTCGATCAAGCTGACGGACATTTACAAGGGCATCATCCCCTTTGTGATCCTGCAGCTGACCGGTCTGGCCTTTGTGTTCCTTTGGCCCGCGCTGGCGACATGGTTGCCTTCGGTGGCCTACTAGGGGAGGGTGGTCGCATGGATGATCAGGCTCTTATCAGCAGGTTGCGCGCGGTTTGTGGCAAGAAGCACGTCATGACCAGCGCCCGCGCCACGGCCCGGTTTCGCAAAGGGTTTCGATCCGGCGAGGGCGAGGCGCTGGCGGTGGTGCAACCGGCGACCCTGTTGGAGCAGTGGCAGGTCTTGCAGGCCTGCGTGGCCGCCGACAAGATCGTGATCATGCAGGCGGCCAATACCGGGCTGACCGAAGGCTCGACCCCCAAAGGCACCTATGACCGCGATGTGGTGCTGATCAACACGCGGCGCATGGATGACATCCAGGTGCTGGAGGGCGGCAAACAGGTGATTTCCTTCCCCGGATCGACCCTGTTTCGCCTTGAAAAGCTGCTGGAGCCGCTGGGGCGGCAGCCGCATTCGGTGATTGGGTCCTCTTGTATCGGGGCCTCGATCGTCGGGGGCGTGTGCAACAATAGCGGCGGGGCGCTGGTGGAACGCGGGCCAAGCTATACCGAGCTGTCGCTATATGCGCGGATCACCGAGGGCGGCGCGCTGGAGCTGGTCAACCATCTGGGGCTGGATCTGGGCGAGACGCCGGAGGAGATCTTGACCCGGTTGCAGGCGGGCGATTACGGGGCGGCGGATTTTGTCGACAGCAATCGCCGCGCGTCAGACACGGATTATGCCCGCCGGGTGCGGCAGGTGGATGCGGACACGCCCGCCCGGTTCAACGCGGATAAATCGCGGCTCTATGAAAGCGCGGGCTGCGCGGGCAAGCTGGCGGTGTTTGCGGTGCGGCTGGACACCTATGCCAAGAACAAGCGCGAAGGCACGTTCTATATCGGGTCGGCCAGCACAGAGGCGCTTGGCACGCTGCGGCGGCGTATACTCGCCGGGTTCGACACGCTGCCGGTCAGCGCGGAATACCTGCATGAGGATGTGTTCGACCTTTCGGATCGCTATGGCAAGGACACGATGGTGATGATCGACAAGCTGGGCACGGACCGGCTGCCGATGTTCTTTGCGCTCAAGGGGTCGGTGGATGCGCGGCTGGCGCGGGTGCCGGGACTGGGCAATTTTACCGATCAGTTCATGCAATTTGCCGCGCGCCTGTGGCCCGATGTGGTGCCAGCGCGGATGCGGGCCTTTCGCCAGGAATACCCACACCATCTGATCCTGAAAATGCGCGATGGCGGCATTGATGAGGCGCGCGCACTGCTGTCGGATATGGCGGGTGCGGGGGAGCTGGATTTCTTTGAATGTGACGCGCGCGAGGCCAAGATGGCCGGGCTGTTGCGCTTTGCGGCGGCCGGGGCGGCGGTGCGTTACATGAAGGTGCATGGGTCCGAGGTTGAGGAAATCATCGCGCTGGACATCGCCCTGCGCCGCAATGACGAAGATTGGTTCGAAGAGTTGCCTGCCGAGATTGCCGATCAGCTGGTGAGCAAGCTTTATTACGGGCATTTCATGTGCCACGTGCTGCATCAGGATTACATCGTCAAAAAGGGCTGCGACCCCAAGGCGTTGAAGGCGGCGATGCTGGAGATCCTTGATCAGCGCGGGGCGGAATACCCGGCAGAGCACAATGTCGGGCATCTCTACGCGGCCAAGCCCGATCTGGCGGCCTTTTATCGTCAGATGGACCCGACCAACAGCATGAATCCCGGTATCGGGAAAATGTCACGCAATAAGAACTACGCCTAGGCCTGTTTTTGCCTCCGTTTTTGCGGTATGATCTGACGGTATAGTCCGGAGATACCGATGAGCGGCAATCTGAAACGCAAAACCTCCCTCAGCCTGGATTCCAAGGCTTTGGACGGGGCCAAGGCGCTGGGGGTGAATGTCTCTGCCGTCGCGGAGGCGGCTTTGATCAAGGCGGTGGCCGAGGCGGAGCGCAAGGCCTGGCTGGCTGAAAATGCCGAGGCATTCGCGGCGCAATCCGAATGGCACGCAAAGAATGGCCACCCGCTGGCCGAGATCATGGCCACGCCGGGGGCGGATACGTGGAAGAGCTGAAGCGCTTTGATGTGGCCGAGTTCAATGGCGTGAAAATGGTGGTTGTCGAAAGCCAATACCTGCCGCCTGATCCAGCGGTGGTGGTCATTCCCTTGCTGGAAAACTACCCTGCTGTGCGGCTTTTGAACCCGTCAATCCAAGTCGACGACACCGCGCTGATCCTCGCCACCCGGCTGATCACATCGGTCCGCCGCTCGGCGCTGAGCTATGGCGGTTCGGTTGAAGGGCAGGGGGATGAGATCATCCGAGCGGTCGACGTGCTAATGGGTGGGTTTTGAGGCGGCGGCGGGTCGCACATCAGAGGTGAAAAACTATGTGTTTGAGTGTGTATCTAGGGTGTCATGCGCCGATTTCAGGTCGTACTATGCCAGTCGGTGCTTTGGGCCTGGAGGAAGCGAAATGGTCGCCTCCTGCTTTGGCCAGTTTCCCTTACCGTTATTACCTTGGAAGTCAGGGGCAAGCGGGCGATCTAGGATGTTCCTGTCTGCTGGCGCAGCATGTTGATTGGACAGAGGCAGGCCCGAAGGTTGTCGCCGATGAGGCTTATTCTGAGGATCATTGTCCGTTCGAGGCATTGCGTGGCTATGTAAGTCAGGCGATGCGGGCTGGGAAACCTGTTGTCTTGGCATGTGATGACTCGGGTGGTGTGCCGCAGGATTGCAGCAATGATGATTACGATCACCTGGTCCTAAGTGCCGATATGATCACTCCCAAAAGCTATTTGTTTGCCGATCCGGTGGCGTTGTTCCCCTGGCGCGTCTTTCAAATTGTGCCCTGACGCTGGGATCAACTGACACAGAATACTGAGCTGAGATGTCGGGCACTTGCGACATTTGTCAAAGCTCGGACTCCTCAAAAGTCAAGGCGGCGCGGGCCATCACAAGTGCAGCGAAATCGGGATGCGCAATAGATTGGCAGCTCCGTCCGTCACTTCCAACATGTAGCTGACATTCTTGACCGGGGCTGCGGTCAGCTCGATCTTGATGTCGAACGTGCCATTCGTCGAGCTGGACTTGCCCGAGCCGGTGTCGGGTGTTTTGAAAACGCCGGTCGGTGGCGGTGCGCGGCCTATATCGAGGATGTTATAAACCAAAGGGAGGTCAGTAACAATTTGCCCCGAGTTATCGCGGGCGGTGATCGTCACGATATGAGGGCCAACGGTGCCAGACGCAAAATCCACACGCGACGGCTGGCCCGTTAAAACCACGCTGTTGGCTGAGTTATTGGATTGCATGGCTGGTCTCCGCTGGCGCTGTGCTGTGTTTTTCCTGACCACAAGTGAAGCACCGGGCCCGCCAGCCTGTCAACGCAGATGGCCAGACAGGGATTGAGCAGAACTTGGGGGTGAAAGGGTGACTTGCCAATAGGGGTGTGGCGGTGCAAGCTGCACCGCTTGCATTGGTTCGAGGGGTTGGCATGGACATCACATATTGGCTGATTTTTGCAGGAACGGTGATTGGCGTTTCGCTTATTCCCGGTCCGAGCACCTTTATCGCCTTTGCACATGGGGCCAGCTATGGCTGGTGGCGAAGCCTGGCCACGGCGTGTGGCAACGCGGCGGCGTCGACATTGCAGGCGATTGCGGCCTCTGCTGGCCTTGGTTTGGTGATCACCAGTTCCGCGCTGCTCTTTGCGATGATCAAATATGCCGGGGCGCTCTACCTCATCTATGTTGGCATCCAACTTTGGCGATCCGCGGCGCAGCGTGTGTCGCTGGGAGAGGCGGGGGGCACAGGTCGTGAGCCGGTGTTCCGGTTGTTTTCCGGCGGGTTTACCGTTGCCCTGAGCAATCCCAAGGCCATCGCCTTTTTCACGGCATTGTTCCCGCAATTTTTGTCAACAGCTGGCAATGGACTGGGCCAACTTGCCGGCATGGTCCTGACCGTCTGCCTGAGCGCCTTTGCCGTTGCGGCGTTTTATGGCTGCCTTGGGGCCTATGTGCGCGGGTTGGACCTGTCACGCGTGTTGATGGCCAGAATATATAAAACGACCGGTGGCCTGTTCGTCGCGAGCGGCGTCGGATTGGCGGCCACGCGCAACGGGTGATCTTGGCGCGTTATTGTTTCTGAAGGTCTGAAAGCCTGCGCGCGAAGCGTTGAACGCAGGCTCTTTGCGCCTCTGTCCTGGCGACAGCGCGCAAGCTGGGAAGAAGGTGGTAGGCCAGAAGGTCAAGCCTGTCTGGCGGAACCTCGGCAAGCCCGTCTTCGACAATTGTGAGGAAAGCCTCAATCGACATAAAGGTCAGGAAATCCCTGTATCTATGGCCTGCCGCGTGGGCCTGTCCCCGGATGAATTCGCGCGCCAGCCGGATCTGGACGCTCTTTTTCCAGCTTCTGCGAGTAATCGTTGCGGGCCAAGTGTCGCTATAATTTTCCAAGAGAAAAGCGGCAGCCTCCTCAGATGAAAGTGTTCTGAGAAAGGCGGCTTCTTTGCGATCACACTCTCTCATTCGCACGGGCCTTTGAGCTGCGATTGTGCACTTGAGGGGGCCGGTTTTCCTGCAAAAGACAATGATCGGTGGGTCATAACGGGATGGATTTATACGGCACACCTTCAATCGCGCTATAGGTTTTTACCCCGAATTGCTGGAGATCTGCCAATATGTCGGCAGGCAAATCGCCTTCGACCGTCACCGCAATCTCGTGCATATCTTCACGAATCCGGATCGTAACCCCCTGGATTTCAAGGCGGTGAACGCGAAAATCCTTGCCAAAAGGATCAGTTGCCAAAACGGGGGTGTGCGGGATTGGTGGCGTAAAACGGGCGGCGTGTAATTTGGGGTCGACAACGTGACCGCGGGCCGCGAACTTCCTCTTGTATTGCTCTGCAATGTCATTTGTTTCGGTTGAGCGCTCTGCGTCAAAAACCTGTCCGATGCCCCATAATTCATTAAAGCTCTCATCTTCACGCACCAGGAGCCAGCGGTGAAACGACTGCGAACTCGTGGCGGACCAGCGGTTTGTCGATAGATCAAAACCCCATGTCGTCAGGTTTTCGATGACCCGTCCTGTGGGCGTATGTGTCACTTTCCCGCTTGAGCACACCAGGCTTTGGCGCGACATATCCAATTCGGCATTGTGGTCATGCAGCCAGTTTGGGGTGGTGCCCTGTGTCTCAACACGTTGAATTGAGAAATCGGACAGCTGCAACCGGTAGACCAGCGTCGTGTTTTGAAGGCGATCTTTGGGATAGTGCAATCCGCCGACGATCAGAATTTCATCGCCACAGAGTGTGGCGCTGTGAAAATCAGTTGGCGGAAAAACACCCTCGGGATAGCCGTAAAACTCTACTGAGCCGTCCGGCCGCTGGACCACGACGTCGTTGTAAATGTAAAATCCGGGTCGTAACAATCTTCATGCTCTCCGCCAATAAAGATGATCGTACCATCTGGAAGCTCGGTTTGCGTTTGTCCGAAGCGGTCAAAACACCAGCCGGGCGCGCGTTTCTCGCCAGAGCCCGCAGCCGCATGTGCAGCATGTGGGTAGGCCCTGGTGCGCATAAGCCACGTCCAAACCGGGTTGGTTTGAACCTCGGGGTTCGATGTGCCGCGTTTTGGACATTGCCAATGGTCAAAATCGGTCAATACGTCAGAGGGGGCGTGCAATTTTGGTTTCATGATCTGTAATTGTCGGTTGAAATTACCGGAAATAAATTCTCTTTATTGGTTAGGGTCAATGGCAATGATCCTCTGGCCCGAGGGTGTTCTGGTTTGAGGGTATGGCGGGAGAAAGCATTCATGTTGTTGGGCTGCGGCGTATCTATCGAGAATTTGTGAATTGTGTGATCGAGATTGGGGTCATTGAAAATCTGCGCGTGACGTCGATTTATTCCGCGAGAAAATGGGCCGTTTTGACCAGATTCAACGCTGAACTTTTCCAGACCAAGGCAGATGCAGACGAATACCTTGACCGCTGCGCACATGCGCTGAGGTTTGAGGGGCCGGAAAAATTGTCGCCTGTTGAAAAAACGGGGCCCTGGGGACCGTATGAATCCAGCGCATATCGCAAGAAATAGGGTCTGCTAACAGGATGAAAAGCACTGGCGCTAGGGGGCTTTGAACTACGGAGGGCACCAGTTTAGAAAGTTTGGGAATGAGGCATGTGCGGCGCTGCCGGACGGGCCGCGGAAAGGGGTGACCACAGGCGGGCCATCTGGGTGTTCGTCGTAGAGTTAATGTCCCCGGATCGCCTGCGATCCGGTTCGCGCCCGACCCCGCCCCCAGGGCGGGCGCGAATTCGTCTCAACGTTTCAATCAGATGCATTGTTATCGGATGCCACCATCCAGTTGCCAAGATTAGACGCGCCCACCCTCGGTTCCGGGCGCGAACCAATGTGGTTGTTAAATGAATAGGTTTTGGATTTCTGGTCCAGGTGACTTACGCCAAGGTATTGCCGTCTAAAAACAAAGGGGCGTTGAAATACAAGGCAAGGTCGTTCAGGACCACCCACACTCCGCCGATATCGACGCCATGCCCGCCGGGCCAGTCAAAGACGGCGCCGTTGGTTTTGATGACAAAACTTTGCGGTGCGTTGGGGGTGGTCATGGCGGATCTCCTGAGGGGGAAAGGCGCTAAGGGTCAGGATGCATTGATAGCTCCTGACGCATGAGCCTGCGGACGATGATTATGAGTGTTTCGGTTTCGGAGCAGGCAGAGCTAACCCGATAAGTGCCAGCCTGAAGGCGGAGCGACAGGGTTGGCGCTACGATGTTATCTCCGATTTCCGCCGCTTGCAGGAGCCGAAGCGCCCCGGGTTCCTTAACCGTGATCGTGCATTTTTCGGCTTTGTCGCTTGCCAGCAGTTCGGTCATTTGGGGGGATCGGAGGGCGGGCAGGATCTCTGCCTCGTCATCTATGCCAAGCCATTGCACCAGAAACCCGCCGTCAAACCCCTGGGTTTCGATCCAGGTAAGGGCCCCAACATCGCCGCCAAGCACATATGCCAGGCCTGTGCCGCATGTGATCGGCGCGACCCAATCTTGCACCTCGCAGGCGCGGCTATAATCGCTGTCGTCGTCGCCATGGGTCTCAAAGGTCCAGCCTTCGGTGCCGCGCCAAGAGGGCAGCAGGTCCTCTTCTATCAGCAGAAAGGGACCACCTGCCGTGTCTATCCAGTCGTATGAGGTCGTCATGAAATTCTCATGTTGTGATCTGTCTTTGATCCGGCAGGTGTGGCCCCTGGTAAAGGCTTAGGATGCACTGATTTCTGAGGCTGTGAGTTTGCCGATGCGACCGCCGGTATTGATGGCCTGATAGAGGGCGCGGGGCGGGCGGGCGGTGGTGTCGACGCTGCGATTGACCCAGTGTCTGGCCTCCATCATCTTCAGGGATTGCGACAGGGCGCGGTCGGTGATCCGGGGCAGGCTGCGTTTGATTTCGCCGAAATGGCGGGGCCTGTGCAGCGAGGTCAGCACCGGAACCGTCCAGGAACGGCGCAAGAGGTCGTGATCTTGGTCGGTGGACAGGTGGCGGACTTTGCTGGCGATGGCGGCGGCGGTGATGCCGCTAGCGGTCAGGCGAAATTCGGGGCGCAACGGGTGGCCATGGCCGGGATTACGCTCGATCAAGCCGATGGAGATCAGGTGATCCATGCTGTGCGCAAAGGCGGTTCGGCCCGCGCCGGTTGCGGTCAAAAGCGGGGCCTGCCGGCCTGCGACGCCCTCATGCATGGCGGCGAGAATGGGCAGGGCCCAGGCGCGTGACGTGATGTTGACAAGCAAATCAATGTCCATAAAGTATAGTTACTTTATTTTGATTCCCAAGGAAAGCCCATGTCCCTTATTTCCGTTGAAAAAACCATCACCATCGCGATGTCCGTCACAGATCGCCATGCCAGCGCTGACTGGTATGGTGCCATGCTGGGTTTTGAGCTGCTCTATCACGCGGATGAGGCGGGATGGTCCGAGATGCAGACCAAGACTCCGGGAGTGACGCTGGGCTTTGGTGAGCATACGAAACCGGCCCCCGGCAATTGCGTGCCGGTCTTTGGCATCGCTGATCTGGATGCCGGGCGGGCCAAGCTGGAGGAAGCCGGGGTCAAATTTGACGGGCCGACGGATGTTGTCGAAGGCATGGTCAAAACTGCGACCTTTTACGACCCGGATGGCAATGCGCTGATGTTGGCGCAGGATTTGACGGGTGGGGCGTAAGCGCCGCGCTTGGGGGACCAGCCTCAGTAGTCTTTTTCGAAAAAGATCCCGATACCGGTATCGCCGTCACTGCCCAAGCGCCCGCGTACGGTGACGTTTTTGGACAGGTCCAGGTTCAGGTTGATCTGGCTTTCGCCGCCGCTTTTGACCGTTACATCGGTATAGACATTGTCCGAGACATATTTGCCGATGCGGGCCTGAACCTGGCCCTCGTCATCGGTGCCGATATCCAGCTCATCCACATTCAGCCCCTGACGGATGCTTTCGGTGATGCCAAGGCCGCCGCGCCCGGACAGGGTGCGGATGGCGGCGGCGAGCTGGACGGCCTGGAGGGTCGAGATCGAGGTGACGTCTTTGCCGAACAGGAAGTAACTCAGCGCCTCATCCTGGGGCAGTTCGGGCGTCGAGGTGACGGTGAGTTCTGGGGAAGAGGCGAGGCCAGAGATGCGGAGGGAGACGGCGACGTCTTCGACCTCGGAGGTGGCGGCGAAATCAATGACCGGGTCGAAACTGCCACGCAGGCGGGCGGAACCTTCGGTCAGGGCAAGGCGACGGCCGAGCAGGTCAAGACGGCCGCGGATCAGGTCAAAGCCGCCAACGGGAACGATCTCGGCCGTGGTGCCAGTTAGTCGTAGCGAACCGCCCATTTCCGCATCAAGGCCACGACCCCGGATAAAGACCTGGTTCGGGGCGTTGATTTGTAGATCCAGCGGATAGGCGGCGGTTGCGGTGTTTTGGGCGGCGGGATCTGTCTCTAACCCGGCGAAAGACAGAGTTTGGCGTACTTCGGCAGAGGGGTTGAGATGGCGCAGCCCGTCCAGCGCAGAATAAGACGCGCCGAATTGCGGGATGCGCAGCTCGGCGGTGTTCAGGGTGATTTCGCCGCCAATGCCTGCGCCGCCCGTGAGTGGGCCGGTGATGCGCAGGCTGCCGTCCAGATTGGTCTCATAGAGCGACGCGTCACGCAGGGTGACATTGCGCAGGCTGGCGGTGAGGTCAGCGGTATAGGGCGCATCAAGGGTGATGGGGCCAGTGAAGGCGACCTTACCCCCCGACGCGATGCGCGCGCTGAGATCGAGATTGGCGCGGCTGTTCGAGAGGGTGATCGGGCCGGTGATCTGTTCCACGGCAATCCCCAGCGCGGGCGTGGTGAATCGTGCCTGGTCCAGCGCAATTTGCCCAGTCAGAGAGGAAAGGGCAGGGGGGCCATTGACGGCAAGATCAAAGCGGGCCGTGCCGGAAACCGCTTGCCCCGAGAGATGGCGATTGGCCAGCGCCAGCGGGGCAGTGCCGTTCAGGGTGAGGTCGAGGCGTGAGGCATCGGCGGCCACGCGCCCGGCGCTGGACAGGGTGATGCCGCCCGGCCCGGTGCCCGAGGCCTGGATTTGCCAATTGGCCCCTTGCTTGGTCGCGGTGCCCGATAGGGCCGTGGGGCCGGGGAAATCAGGCACTATTCTGGCGAGATCGGGGATATTCAGGCGATAGGAGACATTGCCGGAGTCAGGGCCAAAAGCGCCCGAAAGATCGGCAGAGAGGCCAGAGGCGGTGAGGTCAAGCTGGCGGATCTCGACACGGTCGCCGGTGCGGGTGAGCGAGACCGTGTAGCGCGACACGCCGCGCAGCAGGGGCTCCACACTGGGCGCGCCGAATTGTGGGTTGGACAAGGTGCCATTGGCGATGAGGTCAAAGGAGAGGTCTTGCAGATTGGCGCTGCCGGTGGCGGTGATCTCGGCCCCGCCCGCCAGGGGTTGCCCGGCCAGACGGGCATAGGCGGCGAGGCGGGCGATATTGGCGGTAAAATCGCCGGACGCGGACCATTCTGAGGCGGCGATCTGGTTCAGGCGCCCTTTGAACCGGGCATTGGTGGCACCTGGCAGGGTTGAACTGAGCTCAAGCAGCCAGTCGCGCCCGTCTTGCTGGGCGGTGGCGTTCAGCGTCGCGGGGCCGGAGAGACCGGGCAGCGACAGGCCAACATCGCGCAGGCGGGCATTGAGCTGGGCGGTTGATGCGCTGTCGTTCAGAGTGCCGGTCAGGGACAGGCTGGCCTGTTCGGTGTCGATCAGCGCTGGAGCGACGCGCAGGCCTGTCGTGTCACGGATCAGATTGAGCGAGAGCTCACCCTTGCCACGGGTCAGCGGGTCAGCCTGGGAAATGCCGGTTTGCAGGTCCTGGGTGTCGCCGGTGAAACGCAAGGTGAGCGCACCGGTGAGCGGCTCTATATCACCGGAAATCGCCAAAGAGGCCGCGCCAGAGAGGTCGAGACCGGCAAGCTCGGCAAAACGGCTGAGGTCCTGGGCGATCAGGGTGATGTCGGGGGTCAGGATGAGCTGGTCAAGCTGGGTTGGATCAGACAGGGTCAGGGACCCGGCCAGCCCGTAATCCGCGCCTGAGAGGTCCAGTTGGCTGAGGCGCAGCGGCTGGGACGGGGCCCAATCAAAGCGCAAGGCTCCGGTGAGGTCCGTGCCGATGGCGCGGGCCAGCGGGGCGTTGTCGGGCAGGATGGACTGTGCCGAAAGGGTAAGGTCTCCGGTGACACGGGATGCGGTCTGGTCGATCTCGCCGTGAGCGTCAAAGCCGATGCTTCCAAGAGTCAGACCCTCTTGCTGAACGCCCATGACGCGGCCCGATAGCTGCCATTCGGAGCCTTTGGCGGCGTCGAAATCGCCAGACAGGATCGCGGCGCGCACCGAGGTCAGCGGGCCAGAGAGGGGCAGGGTAACGCGTTCCCCGGCGGGGGGCGTGATCGCCCCGTCCAGCGACAGGCGACGCGGCCAGCCAGTGGGGTCAAGCTCTCCGGTGCCGCGCAAAGTCAGAGCCGCGGCGCGCAGATTAAGCTGTGACAGCAGCAGCGCGCCATCGGGGCTGCGGCTGCCTTGGGCGGTCAGGGCGACCTCATCGCCAATGAATTCGGCAAAATCGGGGATAAAGACCGGGGCGACATCGCCGGAAAGATCAGCGGCAAAGCGGGATGTGCCATCCTCGGCTGTCAGCAGCGTGACGGCACCGCCCAGACGTTGCTGCCCATCGGTCGCGAGCGAAATCTCGGCGCGATAGTCACTGATCGGATCGCGCCCCTGCGCGGTGAGCGAGAGGGAGGGGCGACCGGGCAGGCCGAGCAGTTTGGCCGCGATGCCATTTGCCGGTTCCTGCAAGGTTAGAGACAGATCAAGCACGCGGGTGGCATTGTCAAACCCGCCGGAAATGTCGAACGCGCCGGGCTGATCCAGGCGGGTGAGAGACAGATCGACATTGCCCGCGCCGCTGACAAGGTTGGCCTTGCCGTCAAAGCCGACACGCGCGGCTTGGCCAAACAGGGCCTCACCCAGGATCGCTTCGCCTATCTGCATCTTGGCGATGGAAAGAGAGACGGGAAGATCGGGCAGGGAAAACGGGGCCGAGGCGGCGGGGGTCAGCGCGGTTTCAGCGGGTAGGGGCGCGCGGGGCAGATCGATTGTGCCGATGGTGATCTCGTCAATCTCAATCGCGCCGGACAGAAGGGCCGTGCGGCTCCAGACCAGGGCGATATCCGAAGCGGTGATCCAGATGCCATTGGCGTCGCTGACGGTGATTGTCTTGATCGTGGCGCGGCTTGATAGCGCGCCTTCGAACCCGGTCAGGCGCACCTCGCGCCCGGGAGCGGAAAGCGCGTCTTCCAAGAGGCCCTGGATATAGCCGCGATCATCGCTTTGCGCTGAGAGCGGGAGGGGCAGCAGGAGGGTCAGGCAAAGGAGCAGATAGCGCAACATCAGAAAGCCTGCCCAATCCCGATATAAAGCTGCACGCCCTTGCCGGTATCCCCGGCAATCGGCCCGGCCACGTCCAGGCGGATCGGACCCACCGGGGTTTTGTAGCGCAGGCCCAGCCCGGCCCCAGCATGGAAATCGCCGTCATTAAACCCATCTGCGCCGACAAATCCCGCATCAGCAAAGCCGACAAGCCCGATGGTGTCGGTGATGGAATAGCGGATCTCGGCCGAGGCGGCGGCCAAAGCCTTGCCGCCCAGATCCTCGCCGGAATGGGTTGCGCCAAGCGACTGGTAAGGCTGGCCGCGCACGGTACCACTGCCGCCGGAATAGAACAGAAAACCGGGCGGCGCATCTGGCGCGTCGGGGCCGGTCAGGCTGCCCAGTTGCAAACGCGCGGCCAGCACGGTGCTGTCGCCCACAGGCTGATAGCCGCGCCCGTCAAAGGTAAAACGCGCGCCGTTTTGCGAGGCCTCGGCATCGTGAAACGGGGTCAGCGTGGCGCTGAGATAATAGCCCGAGCGCGCATCCAGCGGATCATCGCGCCGGTCATAAGTCAGCTTGGCCGGGAGGGTGAAGAGCCGCAGGTCGCGTTCCGGATCTCCGGCGGCGAAGCGGTCAGTGACGCGGGAAAAGCTGAGACCGATGCCCAGCTCTCCGGTCAGGTGTTCGTTGAATTCGCGCGAGGCGCCAAAGGTCAGGCTGGCGCGGCGTTCCAGATAATCAGGCTCGTCCTCATAGGCGAGCTCGGCCTCGGCAAAGAACAGGGTGTCAGGGCCATAGACGGCGGGTTTTTCAAAGCGAAAGACCAGCTGCGCATCGGTGCCAAGATCGGGCGCGCCCAGCTGTTTGACAATGCCGTCAATGCGTAACCGTTCGGCCCCGCCCAGAATGTTACGATGCAGCCAAAAGCCCGACAGGGTCACACCATCCAGCGTGGAAAATTCGACCCCGCCACCAATGCGGCGCGGTTTGCGGTCGATGACGGTGACATCCAGATCAAGGCTGCCATCGGGGTTTGGGGTCTCGGCCTCTTTGATCTGGACCGACTGAAAGGTGCCGGTGCGGCGCAACCGGCTGGCGGCCTTGTCCACGTCATCGGGATGAAAACGGTCGCCGCGCGGAATGCCGGCGATCTGGCGCACGCGGGCGGGTTTCACCGTGGTTTCACCGCTGACATTCACATCGCCAAAGCGCAGGCGCGGGCCGGGATCAAGCTGCACGCCGACATTCAGGCGGGCGGTGTTGTGATCGGCGGTGATCTCTTGTCCGGCTACATTGGCCTTGGCATAGCCTGCCGCGCGCCAATCGGTGACGGCCCCCTGCACCGCCTCGCGCACGGTGGTGGCAAGGGCGGGTTCGTCCGGGGCGAAACCGGGCGAAGGCGTGCTGTTGGGGGCCAGAGGGGCCAGTTGTGTTGCGCCGAATTTGAAACGCGGGCCGGGATTGACGCGGATGCGGACCTTGTCGACCTTGGCGGGCAGGTTAAACGGGTCAATGCGCGCCGCCTCAACCCCGTCAAGCGTGATATGCACCACGGCGGAATAGTAGCCCTGGGCATAAAGCGTTTCGACCATGGTGGCGTAATCGCCCTGCGCGGCGGCCACCACATCGCGCACGGTGATGTCAGTTTGGTCAAGCAAGGCGCGCGTGACCGAGGCGGCGGTGAGCGAGTCTTTCAGCGGTTTGTTATCGCTGTCGATCAGCTTGACGCTGGCGCTGTCCAGCGCAAAGGCGGGCAGCGGGCATAGCAAGGTAAGGGCAAGGGCCGCCCCCCTTGCCAGATTGGATTTGATCACACCGCCGAGAGCCATTTTCGCCCCACTTGTTTTACCCTCTACCCTAGGCGAGGCCGGAGTCAGGTTCCATCCAGAAATGACAGGTCGGCGTGAAATTGCAGCCCGAGGCGATCACGTTTAGGTTTCCGGCGCAAAGACAGGGAACAGGTGAGGTGAGCGGTGTCGATCTGGAGAATTGTGGGTCGCGTGGTTTTGGCGCTGGTGATTGCTTTGGCCACGGTGTGGGCCGGGTTGGCGCTGTGGTTCCGATTGCCGGGATCCGACATGGTGCGCGGCGCGGTGGTGGCCGGGTTTGTGGTTCTGGCTTTGGCAGCGATGCTGCGACGGCGCTCGTTGGGGTCCTTTGTGGTCGCGTTTCTTGGCGTGGTGATCTGGTGGCAGACCCTGACCCCGCCCGAGACCCGCGATTATTCCCCCGAAGTGGCGCGGCAATCTTATGGAGAGATCAGTGGTGACCGGCTGGTCATGCATGACATGCGCGATTTCACCTGGCGCAGCAAAGAGGATTTTGACGCCAATTGGGTAAGCCGCACGTATGATTTGGCGCAGCTTGAGACCACGGATGTGTTCCTGTCTTACTGGGGCCATGATTACATGGCGCATCTGATCGTGAGCTTTGGCTTTGCCGATGGTGAGCATCTGGCCTGGTCGGTCGAGGTGCGACGGCAAGTCGGCGGAGGATTTTCTCCGCTGGCGGATATGTTCAAGGCCAACACACTTGCCATTCTGGCGGCGAGCGAGCGGGATGTGGTGGGCTTGCGCACCAATGTGCGGGGCGAGGATGTGCAGCTATACCGGTTGAAAGTGCGCAAAGAGGCGGCGCGGCGGATTTTGGAGCGCTTTGTCCGTGATGCGAGTGAGCTGGCGGAGCAGCCGAAATGGTATCACTCGATCCTGACCAATTGCACCACGGTGGTGATCCGCATCGTGAACGAGGTCGGGGCCGGGCAGGCCTGGGATTGGCGGGTGATGGCCAATGGTTATCTGCCGGAATTTGCCTATGAGATTGGGGCGGTGAATAGCTCGGTGCCTTTGGAAGAGCTGCGTGAGTTGGGCCGCGTTGGGGACCGGGCGCGGGCCCATGGGTTGGGCGATGGGTTTGAGGCGGCCATTCGTGAGGGGGTTCCTGTGCCGTGACTGTGGAGGGGGCGCTGCCCCGCCCCAAGCAAGCTTGGGACTCCCCGGGATATTTTTGGCCCAAAGAAACCATGGGGATCGCCTAGGGTCGCAGGGTGCGGTGCAGGGCGATGAGGCCGATGGCGGCGAGGGGGAGGCAGCTGAGGAAGAGCAGGCTCGAGAAGCTGGCGGCTTCGGGCAGGCTCATGTCGGTGTCAAAGCCCAGAAGGTTGCCGATCAGCCCGATATAGGCCCCGCCAAAGGCGTATCCGATGCGTTGCGCGGTGGAGATGCCCGAGGTGATGCGGGGGATCTCCTCGGGCTCGGCGGAGGCGGTGGCGTAGCGCAGGATAAAGCTGATTGCGATGCCGAACCCCGCCCCTTCGAGCAGGGCAATGGCGGTCAGCAGCCAGACCGGACCGGTGGGGAAGGCCAGCGCAAAGCCGAGGATCGAGACGGTGATCATGGCAAAGCCAAGCGCGATCATCTGACCGTCGCGGCTGGCGGGGCTGTTGGAGGTTGCAAAGGCAGAGAGGCTCCAGCCGATGGCACCGCAGGCGATGATATATCCGGCCTGAAGGGGCGAAAGCGCGTGGAGTTTGACCATGAGCAGCGCGCCATAGATCTCGTTGGCGACGGTGGCCATGGTGAAGCAGAGCAGCAAGAGCATGATCGCGCCGTTGCGGGTGCGGAGCGAAAAGGCCTGGCGCGGGAACATGCGCGAGCGGGTGCTGTTGGCGTCGCGGTGCAGGAACATCAGAAAGCTGAGGCTGCCGAGGAGCAGGCAGAGGGTCAGGGTTAGAGGCGAGCTGGTGAGGCCCGAGGCGGCGACGAGCAGCACAGAGAGGGAGAGCAGGAGCAGGCGCTGCCAGGGGAAGATAGGGGCCTCGGCGGGGTGTTCGGTTGGCGTGCCGTCGGTTTTTTGCAGCGCGATCCAGAGCGAGAGCGCCAGCGCCTGAGCTGCGAAGGCGACAAAGCCCCAGCGCCAGGTGGCGTATTCCACAAAACCACCCCCCAAGAGCGGACCGATAAAGGCCGAGGCCCCCCAGGCGGTAGAGACAGAGGCCATGGCCTTGGGGATGAAATGGGCGGGAAAGAGCTGGCGCGCGGCGATGAAGCCAAAGGAGACCAGCGCGCCGCCGCCAAACCCCTGCAACAAGCGACCTAGAAGCATGACGGGCATGGAAGGGGCCAGGGCGCTGAGCAGACATCCCAGCGAAAACAGGGCGGCGGCCAGGCTCATCGGCAGGCGCAACCCGTAGCGCAGGGTCAAAAGGGCACTGGCGGCTCCGGAGGTGATGGAGGCCACGAGATAGAGGGTAAAGGACCAGGCCACCAGATGCGCGCCACCAAGGTCGGCCAAAATGGCGGGCATCATGGTGGCGATGATCAGGCTGTCGGCGGCGTGCAGCCAGACCGCAAGGCAGACCAAGGCCAGTGATGAGCGATGCGCCGAGCGCAGGAAAGCGGGCCAAGATGTGTTTGGGGCGGGGTGTGTGATGCTCTGCGCCATGGGGGACTCCGTTGTTGACGCAGATATGTTTAGGCCTTCAAGTGTACTTGAGGGGAAGGATTTTGAATTGTTTTAAAACAGTGGGTTAGGTGATTCTTCTTTTGAAGGGAGACCGGTTCCGGCATAAAGTCCACGCTTGGGGCGCGGGGCCGGAACCGAGTTTTGGTCTGTTATTGCGCCGCAATCAGGCGGGGTTTGGGGTTTGCGTCCTGACCGCGGAGCCAAGCGCGCAACTGGTCGAATTTCGGCGCGTGACGGTTGGAACCGCCGGTGAGGATGGTCGGCTCAAGCGCCAAGAGAGCGGCCCCGGCGGTTTTGACCTGATCTTCGGTCAGGGCCTGATAACGGGCTTGGGCCGCGTCCCAGTCGAAAAGCCGGTTGTGATAGACCCATTGTTCCTGCAGCCAACCGGCGCGGGCGGTGAGATCGTCCAATCCAGCCCGGGCACCGTTGAGAATACGGCGTTTGTGCCGGTCAAACAGGCCATCGGGCAGGGATTGGGTCGCGCTGAGCATGGTTTCCGCCATGACCTGAGCCACTTCGCGGATCTTTTTCAGCTCGCCATTCACATCGACATTGAAAAAGCTGTTATCGGCCACGCCGTAATCTCCGGCCCAGACGCCATAGACCAGGCCGCGCTTTTCGCGCAATTCCTGCATCAAAAGCGATTGGCCATGCCCCCCGAGAATATCGATAAAAGCGCGGGCGGCGCGGTGCTGATCTTCGTCGAAATGCGAGAAATCATAAGAGAGGCGCACGGTCGCCGTGTCGCCGGTATGGCTGAAATGCATCTGATCGGGGGTGAAGTCGAAACGGGGATGGCGGGCCTTTTCGCCGCGCGGCAGGGCGTGGAAGTTTTGTTCAACTGCGCTGACCACCTCGTCTAGCGAGAGGTCACCAGCGATGGAAATCACCAGGTTTTCACCGACATAGAAACGGTTGTGATGCGTCAGAAGATTTTCGCGGGTGATCGACTCGAGCGTTTCGGGATGACCGATGATCGGATTATGCAAGCCGGGATCGGAATAAGAGATCTCGTAAAACGTTTCGCGCATGGAGCATTGATAACAGCCGCGACAATTTTCGCGCTCGATGATCTGCTTTTCCAGCGCGATGTCCTCTTCCGCTAGGTTTGGTGACAAGAGCATGTCTGCCATGATCTCCAAGGCCTGTGGCAGGTCCTCTTTGACCACTTGTGCGGTGTAGGTTGTGCTGTCCTCATCGGTGCAGGCGTTGATCTCGCCGCCCAGCATTTCGATCATCTGGTGGATTTCATCACCTGTGCGCGAGGCAGAGCCGCGAAACATCAGATGTTCCAGCAGGTGAGAAATTCCGGCTTGGTCCGGGGTTTCGTGGATGGATCCCACGCGGAAAGAGACAGAAATGGCGACGGTTTGGAAATGTGGTGCGCTGTCGAGCAGGATGTCGGTGCCGTTTGGCAAAGTGGCATGGTGGGCGGTGTAATGCATCAGGGATACCTCTTGAAATCGAAGAGAGGTTGAGCCCTGCCTGATGGCATTAATGCGGCAGAAAGGTGGTATTGACGCGAATTTGCGTCAGGTGTTTGGTAGTTGATGTCACGCCCTAGCGTTCCTGCGGAATCTCGACCTGTTGCATCAGGGGTTTTTCTGGTTGTTCGATCTGGGCGATTGCGGCGCGGGCGAGGAAGGCGCCGGCGGTCAGGGCGTCCTCTTGGACGCTGTGGATCGGGGGGCGGAAACGTTGCAGGAAATTGGCCGATTCCTTGGAAAACACATCGACATCCTCGCCGATGCGCAGACCGGCCTGTTCCAGCCCAGAGACGCCAGCCATGCAGGAATTGGCAGAGCCAAAGATCATACCGTCAAAGCGCCGCCCCTGCTGCATCTTGGTGGCCATGCTGGCCTCGACCTTTTGCACCGGATCTTCGGAGGTCACGGTTTGAAACACATGAAGCTCAACGCCTTGGGCCTTGGCCTCGTCGGTGGCGGCGGTGATCATTTCCCGACCGTAAAAGATGCAGGGAGGGGGCGCGACGATCCCGATTGAACGCCGCCCCTTGGCGGCCAGATGGCGCAGGGCGAGACGGGCAAAGACGGCATTATCATAGTCGTAATAGGCGTGTTGATCGCTCCATTCGGTGCGGCCATGGGTGGCAAAGGGAAAGTTGCGCTCCATCAGATATTGCACACGGGGATCCTGCGGCAATGTCTGGTTGAAAATCACCGCATCGGCGGCATTGGTTTCCACCACATGGCGCAGGGCGCGCATGGGGTCTTCGTCTGCAAAGCTTGGCGTGATTGTCAGGTGATATTGCGTGTTGCGCAGCGCCGAGGCCGCGCCGTTGATCAGGCGCGCGGTAAAGTTCATCACCTCGACCTCGGGCGAGAGCAGCAGCGAGATCACATAATTGCGACCGGTGCGCAGCCGTAGCCCGGCACGGTTGGGCACATAGCCAATCTCTTGGGCAATCTTTTGCACACGGTCGCGGGTGTGTTCGCCGATATCTTTGGCGCCTGACAGGGCGCGGGACACGGTCGGCACAGCCAGGCCGGTCATCTGGGCAATCGTCTTAAGCGTTGGGCGCGGGTTCTCGGTCATCGACTGCAAGGCCTGCCTATATCGCGGGTACTCTTCTTTTTATCGAGACCGATATTTGGCAACAAGCAGACACCGATCCCGTACTGGTTTATGAAGCGTGCGATAAACGGAATGTAATGTAAATCCTTGGGAATTTGATTTTACCGTTGAATTAATTCGGGATGAACAAAGCCGAAACATGACCAAAGCTTGGCCCGAAAAATGGGCAAAACCCGCTGCTTTGCCTAAGAAAAAGAATCAGGCACCTGCTTGACGATTGTCAATTAGGTCGGCGGGGTGGGCTGGTAGCGATTGGCCAAGATGTCAAACGCCGCCTCCATACTCCGCCCAAGGCGAGATTCGGGCCGCAGCCGCTGGGTTGCGGTGCTGGGGATTTTGGCGCTGTGTCTGCAAATCCTGACTCCGGGTTTGGGCAGCGCCCAGGCCGGCGATTGGATGGTGATTTGCGCCGATGGGGGCGAGCAGCGGGTTCAGATTGATCTGGCAACGGGCACACCTGTTGAGGATCAACCCTGCCCCGATTGTGACAGCTGCCGCTTTTGCGCCGCTGGCGTTGATTTGGGGCTGGCCCCGGTCTGCGGAAAGACTGACGCGGGTTTTCTGGTCGCGCAGATAGACGCGCTGCCTCCGTCCCATGTGACGCGTAAGACGCGCAATCTGTGGCCCAGTACCCGAGGCCCCCCGGCAGCGGGCTTGGTGGGCATTCCCGATACCAATTCGGACCGCGCATTCCGCGCGATCTCAGCGTTGAACCTTAAGATGGAGGGGGCGCTGTGAGTGTGAAAAGCGCAGTCTTCTCGTGCCTCATTGGCAGCCTGATCTGGCTGATGGCGGTTGTCGCGCCAGCACATGCAGACAGTCTTGAGTCCTTTTTGCCAGAGCTGGTGCCCGGTGAGTTGGTCCCCGGTGCGGAGGCGTTTGGCCCGGTGCGCGATGATGTTAAGGTCGCGCCGGTGCTCAAGGGTGGTGAAACCGTCGCCTGGGCGTTTCTGACCTCGGATTTTGTTGGCACCACCGGCTATAGCGGCAAGCCGATCCATGTGGTTGCAGCGATTAACGCCGAGGCGGTGCTGACCGGGGTCAAGCTGGTCAAACATAGCGAGCCGATCGTGTTGATCGGCATTCCCAATTCCAAGATGGTCAAGCTGACCGAAGGCTATGCCGGGCTGGATCTCAAGGCCGAGGCGGCCTCGGGCGGGGATGCCCATGATCTCGACATTATCTCGGGCGCGACTGTGACGATCATGGTGATTGATGACAGTCTGGTGCGCGGCGGGATCAAGGTGGCGCGGGCGCTGGGGCTGGGCGGGTTGAGCCAGGTCGAAACCGGACCGAAACGCGCCGTGGATATGGACAAGGTCGAGGTCAGCGATTGGACCACCCTGTCAGGTGACGGCTCGGTGCGGCGGCTGACGCTGGATATTGGTCAGGTCAACACGGCCTTTCAGGGTCATGACCACCCCAAAGCCGCCAAGCGCCCGGAAGCGGGCGAGCCGGGCGATACCTATATCGACATGCATATGGCGCTGGTTTCGGTGCCCAGTATCGGGAAAACCCTGTTGGGCGAGGCCGAGTATAAGAACCTGATCGACTGGCTGGAACCGGGCGAAGAGGCAGTTCTGGTGCTCGGGCGCGGGGCCTATAGCTTTAAGGGCTCGGGCTATGTGCGCGGCGGGATTTTTGACCGCATTCAATTGATCCAGGGCGATAATTCGGTGCGGTTCTTTGACCGCCAGCAACGCCGGTTGGGCGAGTTGGCCACCGATGACAGCCCAAGTTTCACCGAATTGGATATCTTTAAGATCCCCGCCGAGGCCGAATTTGACCCGGCCGAGCCGTTTCGCATGCAACTGCTTGCGCAGCGTTCGGTCGGGGCCTTGGAGCGGATCTTTTTGACCTTTGATCTGGGTTACAAACTGCCCGAACGGTTCTTGCTGCCGGTGCAGGCCCCCAAAGTTGTCGATGATGCCAGCGCCGAGGCTGCGGCCAAGGCGGCGCTATGGCAGCGCATCTGGAAAGATCGCACTGTCGAGATCGGCGTGCTGGGCGTGATGCTGCTGGTGCTGACCGCCACCTTCTTTTTCCAGTTCCAGGCGACGATGAAGGCGCGCGTGTTTTACTGGTTCCGCATCGGTTACCTGACAATGGCGCTGTTTTTCATCGGTTGGTACGCCAATACGCAGTTGAGCGTGGTCAACCTGATGGCGCTGGCCGGGAGCCTGAAAAGTGGCTTTACCTGGGATGCGTTCCTAATGGATCCGCTGGTGTTCATCCAATGGTTTGCCATTGCAGCGGCACTGCTGTTCTGGGGGCGCGGGGCCTATTGTGGCTGGCTGTGTCCGTTTGGCGCGCTGCAAGAGCTGACCAACAAGATCGCGCGGGCGCTGAACGTGCCGCAGGTCACTCTGCCCTGGGGGCTGCACGAACGGCTTTGGGCGGTGAAATACATGATCTTTCTCGGATTGTTCGGACTGTCCATGGTGTCGATCCCACTGGCGGAAACCTATGCCGAGGTTGAACCCTTCAAAACTGCGATCATCCTGAAATTCGTGCGCGACTGGCCCTTTGTGGTCTTTGCCCTGGCGCTGTTGGGGGCGGGGCTGTTCATCGAACGGTTCTATTGCCGCTATCTCTGCCCGTTGGGCGCGGCCCTCGCGATTCCGGCACGCATCCGCATGTTTGACTGGCTGAAACGCTACAAGGAATGCGGCACGCCCTGCCAGACCTGCGCCAATGAATGCCCGGTGCAGGCGATCCACCCCACGGGTGAGATCAACCCGAATGAATGCGTGAACTGCCTGCATTGTCAGGTGCTCTATCAATCCAACACGAAATGTCCGGTCGTGATCCGCCAGCTCAAGCGGCGGGCCAAGGTCGGGGCGGGGGAGTTGAAGGTTCCAACCGGAAACGCCCCGGCAAACCACCCCAATGCCAAACCCACCACATCGTCGTAAAGGAGGACATCCTATGACCGAAGAAACCAAAACCAACCTGTCGGTGACCCGTCGCGGATTGCTGGGGGCCACCGCCACCGGGGCCGCAGTGGCCGCCACTGGAGTCGGCTCTGCCTTGCTGGGCGCGAGCGAAGCATCGGCCGCCACCGGCGCAAGCTGGCATCTCGCCCCCGGTGATCTGGACGAATATTATGGCTTCTGGTCCTCGGGTCAGACCGGCGAGCTGCGCATTCTGGGCGTGCCGTCGATGCGCGAGCTGATGCGCGTTCCGGTCTTTAACCGCTGCTCGGCCACCGGCTGGGGCCAGACCAATGAATCGCTGAAAATCCTGACCGAGGGCCTGCTGCCCGAGACCAAGGAATTCCTGCACGCCAATGGCAAAGTCACCTATGACAATGGCGATTTGCACCACCCGCATATGTCCTTCACCGATGGCACCTATGATGGTCGTTTCCTGTTCATGAACGACAAGGCCAATACCCGCGTGGCGCGGGTGCGCTGTGACGTGATGAAATGCGACAAGATCATCGAGATCCCGAACGCATTGGACATCCACGGGCTGCGCCCACAGAAATTCCCACGCACCGGCTATGTCTTTGCCAATGGTGAACATGAGGCACCGCTGGTCAATGACGGCAAGGTGCTGGATGATCCAGAGCAATATGTGAACATCTTCACCGCGATTGACGGGGACGAGATGCAGGTTGCCTGGCAGGTGATCGTGTCCGGCAACCTGGACAACACCGATTGCGACTATCAGGGCAAATACGCCTTCTCGACCTCGTATAATTCGGAAATGGGCACCAACCTGTCCGAGATGACCGAGAACGAGCTGGATCACGTTGTTGTCTTTAATATCAAGGCGATTGAAGAGGCGATTGCCGCGGGAAATTACCAGGAACTGAACGGGGCCAAAGTGGTTGACGGGCGCAAAGGTGCTCCGGGCAAGCTGACCCGTTACATCCCGATCCCGAACTCGCCCCATGGTGTGAACGCCGCGCCTGACAAGAAACACATCATGATCAACGGCAAGCTTAGCCCAACCGTGTCCGTGATCGATGTGACCAAGGTCGATGCGCTGTTTGACAGTGATGCCGATCCGCGCAGCGCCGTTGTGGCGGAACCGCAGCTGGGTCTTGGCCCGCTTCACACTGCCTTTGACGGGCGTGGCAATGCCTATACCACCCTGTTCCTGGACAGCCAGGTGGTGAAATGGGACATCGCCAAAGCGATCGAAGCCTATGCGGGTGCCGATGTTGATCCGATCCTCGACAAGGTCGACGTGCAGTATCAGCCCGGCCACAACTCGACCTCGATGGGGGAAACCGCCGAGGCTGATGGCAAATGGCTGGTCTCGATGAACAAGTTCTCCAAGGACCGGTTCCTGAATGTGGGGCCGCTCAAGCCTGAGAACGAGCAGTTGATCGACATTTCCGGCGACAAGATGAAGGTTGTTCATGACGGCCCGACCTTTGCCGAACCGCATGACAGCATCATCGTGCATCGTTCCAAGGTGACCCCCAAAGATGTTTGGGAGCGTAATGATCCGATGTGGGCGGATGCGGCAGCGCAAGCGGCGGCAGATGGTGTTGATCTGGAAGAGGGTGCCGAAGAGATCATCCGTGACAAGGACGATCCGACCAAGGTGCGCGTCTATATGACCTCCACCGCGCCGGTGTTCTCTTGGGAGAAATTCGAGGTCAATCAAGGCGACGAGGTCACCGTCTATGTCACCAACCTGGATGATGTTGACGACGTGACCCACGGCTTCTGTCTGGCGAATTTCGGTGTCGCGATGGAGGTTGGCCCGATGGCCACCGCCTCGGTCACCTTTGTTGCGGAACGTCCGGGCGTGCATTGGTTCTATTGCCAGTGGTTCTGCCACGCGCTGCACATGGAAATGCGCGGCCGCATGTTCGTGAAACCACGCGCTGCCTAAGAAAGGCGTATGAGATGCAATGGCTCTGTTCTTTGATATCTGTTCTGTGTCTGGCGGTCGTCCCCCCGGCGGCGGCAGAGATATGGGATGTCCCAGTCAGGGATGGGGCCATTGCAGCAACACTGGCCAAGGCGGCGGATGGAGATACCCTTCGCCTTGGTGCCGGAACCTATCGTGAAACCGTGCTGTTGGATCGCCCCATGGTGCTGGATGGCATGGGCCATGCGGTGATTGATGCCGGCGGTGTCGGCTCGGTGATCACGGTAACCGGCGACGGCGTGACCGTGCGCGGGGTGACGGTGATCGGCTCTGGTGACAGTCACGAGACCATTGATAGCGGCATTCAGCTGAAAAAGACCGCCTATGCGCCGCAGATTTTGAACAATGTCTCGCTTGGCAATCTCTACGGAATCGACATCCACGGGGCCAAGGATGCGCTGGTGCAGGGCAACCGCATCGAAGGCCGTCTGGACCGCCGTATGAATGATCGTGGCAACGGGATCTACGTCTGGAACGCGCCGGGGGCTGTGGTTGACGATAATGATGTGCGCTGGGGGCGTGACGGGATCTTTGTGAACTCGTCCAAAAAGAACAGTTTTACCAACAACCTGTTCCGCGACCTGCGCTTTGCCGTACATTATATGTATGCGGATCGCTCGGTGGTCGCGGATAATGTCAGCATCGGCAATGATCTGGGCTATGCGGTGATGTTCACCACCCATGTCAAAGTGCTCAACAATGTGTCGATCAATGACCGCGAACATGGGGTCATGCTGAACTATGCCAACAAATCCGAGATCCGGGGGAATTATGTGAAAGGGGCGAAAGAGAAGTGTTCTTTCCTCTATAATTCCAACCGCAATTCCTTTGCCGATAACTGGTTTCAGGGCTGCGCGATTGGCATTCACTTCACCGCCGGAAGCCAGAATAACCGTATTGTGAACAATGCCTTTGTCGGCAATCGCACGCAGGTGAAACTGGTCTCGACCGATTGGCATGAATGGAGCCAGGACGGGCGGGGGAATTACTGGTCCGACAATGCCAGCTTTGATGTCGATGGGGACGGGATTGGCGATCAACCCTACCGGCCCAATGATTCAATGGATCACGTGCTGTGGACCCAGCCGGGGGCCAAGCTGCTGTTGGGATCACCGGCGGTGCAACTGGTGCGCTGGTCGCAAAGCGCCTTTCCGGCGCTGCTGCCCGGTGGCGTTGTCGACAGCTTTCCAATCATGAAACCCGTCAAACCAGACGTTGCCAAAAAGGTGCCTGATCATGGATGACGTTTTGAGGATTTCCAATGTCGATAAGGATCGCGGAAAGGTCCGCGTCTTGTCAGACGTGTCCCTGTCCGTACGGGGGGGCGAGCGCGTGGCGCTGTTGGGCCATAACGGCGCGGGCAAATCGACCCTGATCAAGGCCATTCTTGGGCTGACCCCCATTCATGGCGGCGCGATTTCCGTCGCCGGTGCGGTGCCGGGATCAAGCCAGGCGCGCCGTGCCACCGCCTATCTGCCCGAAGCGGTGTCCTTTCACCCCGCGCTGACGGGACGTGAACAGCTGACCCTGTTTGCCCGGCTCGATGGCGCGCGGGCGGATGTGGCCGGGCTGTTGCAGCGGGTTGGGCTGGGTGACGCCATGGATCGCCGCATCGGCACCTATTCCAAGGGGATGCGGCAGCGGTTGGGGCTTGCTCAGGTGCTGTTGGGCAATCCGGCGGTGGCCTTGCTGGATGAACCGACCAGTGGGCTGGACCCGATTTCCCGGCAGGATCTATACGCGATTATTGATGAGCTGGCCGGGCAGGGCACGGCGGTGCTGATCGCCTCGCATGCCTTGACCGAGGTTGAGGCACGCACCGACCGCATCGCCATTATGCGCAAGGGCGTGTTGGTGGCCGATGACACGCTTAGCGCACTGTCGGCCAAGGCTGGCTTGCCAATCAGGCTGCGGGTGCGCGCGGCAGAGGATGCCGATGCGATTGCTGCGCGCATTGGTGGGCAGAGGATCAATGGCACCTCGGTCGAAATCAAATGTGCAGCGGATGAGAAAATGGCGCAGATCAAGCGGATTGCCGATCTCGGCGGCGCGGTGGCGGATCTTGAGATCACCCCGCCCAAGCTCGAAGATCTCTATCGCCATTATGCCCAGGAAACCGTTGCGGAGGATGCATCATGACCCGCGTTTTGGCCCTTGCCTCGTGCGAGATGAAAATCCTGCGCCGCAACCGCTGGCTGGTTGTGGCGACCCTGATCATGGTGCTCTTCGCGCTGGCGCTGACCTTTGCCGGCTCAGCCCCGACCGGGACATTGGGCGTGGACATGTTGACCATCTCGGTGGCCTCGATGACCACCTTGTCGGTCTATCTTGCGCCGCTTCTGGCGCTGATGATCTCCTTTGACGCCATCACCGGGGACGCGGATCGCGGATCACTGGCGCTGCTCTTGTCCTACCCGGCGGGGCGGGGCGAGGTGTTGCTGGGCAAATTCATCGCCCATCTCGGAGCCTTGGCGATTGCCATGGTGATCGGCTTTGGCACCGCCGGGGCGGTGGCGGCCTGGTTTGGCGGCGCGGGGGCAGAGAGCCTGATGGCCTTGGCGCGCCTGATCGCCACCTCGATCATTCTGGGCGCGGTGTTTGTCAGCCTCGGCTATCTGGTCTCGGCGCTTGCCAGTTCCTCGACCGCTGCGGCGGGGCTCAGCGCCGGGTTGTGGCTGATCTTTGTGGTGCTTTACGATCTTGGGCTGCTGGGTGCGGTGGTGATGGATGAAGGCGGGGCCTTTACCCAAAGCATTTTCCCCTGGCTGATGGTGGCCAACCCGGCGGATGCATTCCGGGTCTGGAACATCGCCGGGTCCGAGGGCATCGCGCTAAGCTCGGGCATGACCGGGGCCGCGCAGGCGCTGCCGGTCTGGGCCGCGCCGACATCCTTGCTCCTCTGGCCGCTGCTTGGTTTTGGCCTGGCACGGTTGGCATTCCGGAGGATTGAACCATGAGAATCCTTCTTGCCCTGCTTGCCGCACTTACCCTTGCCGCTTGCCAAGAGGATGAGGCCGCCGCCCCGCCGCCGCCGGTGGATATGACCGCCGATGCGCTGAGCTTTTTCTGTCAGATGAACATTGCCGAACACGGCGGGCCCAAGGCGCAGATCCATCTTGAGGGCTACCCCACGCCGATCTTTTTCGCGCAAGTGCGCGATATGGTGGCCTATCTCAAGGCGCCGGAACGCGATGCCCGCATTCTGGCGGCCTATGTCAGCGATATGGGCGTTGCGCCGAGTTGGGAACAACCCGGCACTGCAAACTGGATCGCCGCCGATGGCGCGCAATTTGTGGTCGGTGCCCCGGTCAAAGGCGGCATGGGTGCGCCCGAGATTGTGCCCTTTGGCACGGCAGATGGGGCGGCGGATTTCGTGTCGCGATACGGCGGGCAGGTGCTGCCCATGTCGCAAATCCCCGATGAGGCCGCGCTGGGTGCGGTCGATTTTGCCCAGGTTCTGGAGACCCCGAAATGAGCGCTTTTTCTCGCCGTCGTTTTCTGAGCATTGCCGCCGCGTCGATGGTGGCCAACCCGTTAAGCGCGGGCCAGACCGTGACCCGCTGGTCAGGTCGGGCGCTGGGGGCCGGGGCCTCGATGCAATTGGTGGGGGTTGAAGACGCGCGGGCGCAAGCGATCTTTGCCGCTGTTGAGGCCGAGGTCGCGCGATTGGAACGGATTTTCAGCCTTTATCACCCGGATAGTGAGCTGGCGCGATTGAACGCTGCGAGTGTTTTGGACGCGCCTTCGCTGGATCTGCTTGAGGTGTTGAGCCTGTCGGACCGTTTGCATCACGCCACCCATGGCCTTTTTGACCCAAGCATTCAAGCGCGCTGGCAAGCGCGCGCTTTGGGGCAGGATGAAGCTACGGCAAAGGCGGCTGTGGGCTGGGATCGTGTGTCGGTTTCATCCGCGCGGATCAGCTTGGACAAAGGTCAGGCGCTGACCCTGAACGGGATTGCGCAGGGGTTTATTACAGACAAGATCGCGGCGCTGTTGCGCGGGCAGGGGTTGCGGGATGTGATGGTTGATATGGGCGAGTTAAAGGCGCTGGGAAAGCGGGCCGATGGCGGGCCTTGGCGCTTGGGTGTCATAACGCCCGAGGGGCAGGTGGTGCATCGTGTCAGCTTGAGCGATCGCGCGCTGGCAACCTCAGCCGCCACAGGCACGATACTGGCAGGCGGGTCGCACATCCTTGATCCGGCCGGTCGGGCAAAGGCGCGCGGGCTCGTCTCAGTCGCGACTCCTAGTGCCGCTTTGGCCGATGGGCTTTCCACCGCCCTGTGCCTGGCCGCTGATCCGGCACCGATTGTGGCGCAGTTTGAAGAGGTTGAGCTGGTCTACAGCAGCTAACGCAGTTACGTCGGCAGGTCGCGCCCATCGGCGATGGGTTCCATAGTGATATAAGATGTCACCGTATCCAGCTCGAAATCGCGGATCAGGCGCTGATAAATCCGGTCGAAATCATTCATATCCCGCGCCACGATCTTGAGCATGTAATCGTAATCTCCGGCGATGCGGTAGAAATCGATCACATTCTCAATCGCCAGAACCGAGCGGCGAAACCCATCAAGCCAGTCCGCAGAATGATGCCGGGTGCGCAGCATCACAAACACGGTCAGCCCCAGCCCGACACGTTGCGGATCAAGCCGCAGAGTCTGCCCGGTGATCACACCGATCTGGCGCAAGCGGGTCAGACGCCGCCAGCAGGAGTTTTGCGACAGCCCAACCAAATCCGCCAATTCACGTTGCGAGAGCGAGGCATCACGCTGTAGCGCACGCAAGATGGATTTATCCAAGTGATCGAGGGTTTCATCGTTCATTTGATAGGTTTTGGCCGACTATTTGATGATATTTGGTGAAGTTTCCCCAGAACGTTAGGGGCATTGTCACTCTTGCGCAAGACAGGAGACCCCGAGATGACCCATTTCACCCCCACCAAAACCGCCCTTCAAAGCTTTGCTGCAGAGCTGGCAACAGGCGACATCCATGACAGGCTGCGCGCCGGGTTGATTGGTGAGGGGATCGAAATTCCCGGCCCCTTTGGAGCCAAGCCGCTGATTTATGCGGATTATGTCGCCTCGGGCCGGGCACTGGTTCAGATCGAAGAATTCATCGCCCGCAACGTGCTGCCCTATTATGCCAATTCCCATACCGAGGCGTCCTTTGTCGGGCAGGCGATGACCCGGATGCGCGAAGAGGCGCGGGGTGTGATTGGCACACTTTGCGGCGCGGATGAGCAACATGCGGTGGTGTTCACCGGGTCGGGCGCGACGGCGGGGCTGAACCGGTTGGTGACCTTGCTTGGCGCCGGGCCGGGGGGCGTTGTGCTTATTGGCCCTTATGAGCATCACTCAAACATCCTGCCCTGGCGCGAAAGCGGGGCCGAGGTGGTGGAAATCCCCGAGGCCGAAACCGGCGGGCCGGATCTGGACGCTTTGCAGGCCGAGCTGACGCGGCATCAGGGGCGGCACATCATTGGTAGTTTTTCGGCGGCGTCAAACGTCACCGGGATCACCAGCGATGTGGCGGGCATCACCCGGCTGTTGAAACAGAATGGCGCGCTGGCGGTTTGGGATTATGCCGGGGGCGGGCCGTATATGCAGATCGATATGGGAGAGATCGACGCCATCGTCACCTCGCCACATAAATTCATCGGCGGACCGGGGGCGTCGGGCGTGATGATCCTGCGCAAAGACGCGGTGCAAACGCAAAAACCCAGCCTGCCGGGGGGCGGAACCGTGTCTTTTGTTTCACCCTGGGCACATGATTATTCCCAGAACCTGGCCACGCGCGAAGAGGCGGGCACGCCGAATGTGATCGGCGATATCCGCGCCGCTCTGGCCTTTCTCGTCAAGGAGGCGATCGGGCAAAGCTATATCACCAAGCGGCTGGCCGAGCTGCGCGCGCGGGCACTTGAGGCATGGCGTGATTTGCCGGGGCTGCGGATTATGGGCAACGCTCAGGCTCAGGCCCTGCCGATCTTTTCCTTTCAGCTGCGTGACGGAGACGGGCGGTTTGTGCATCAGCAATTGGTGACCCGGATGCTGTCGGACCTGCACGGGGTTCAGGCGCGCGGCGGATGTGCTTGTGCCGGTCCATATGCGCATCGCCTGTTGGGAATCGCGCAAGAGCAATCCGAGGCGCTGCGCTCGGACATTCTGTCCGGGAACGAGATTGAGAAACCCGGTTGGACGCGGCTTGGCTTTTCGCCGCTGATGACGGATGCCAAGGCGGATCTGATCATCGAGGCGGTTCGCGATGTCGCCCAAAGCGCCTGTGCGCAACGGGTGCATTACCGCGTCGACACCCGCACCGCGCGGTTTTCCCCGGAGGCGGCGTAATGTGCAGATTTCTTGCCTGGACCGGGGCCCCACGGTTTCTGGATGAGCTGGTGCTGGATCAAAAACAGTCGCTTGTCGAACAAAGCCGCAATGCGCTGATCGGCAAGACGCCGATCAATGCCGATGGCTTTGGCTTGGCCTGGTATGGGGACCATGGGGATCGCAGCACGCCCTGCCTTTACAAGGATACCCATCCGGCCTGGTCTGATCCGAACCTCAAACAACTGGCACAGCATATCAAATCCCGCCTGTTTCTCGCCCATGTGCGCGCCTCGACCGGCATGGCCACCTCGCGTAACAACTGCCACCCCTTCGCCTTTGATAACTGGTGTTTCATGCATAATGGTCAGGCGGGCGGGCATGAGCTGTTTCGGCAAAAGCTGGAGATGCTGATCCCAACCGAACTTTATGGATCACGCTTTGGCGCAACCGAGAGCGAGGCGATTTTCCTCATCGCCTTGGGCCATGGTCTGCAAACCGATCCTATCGGAGCCATGGCGCGCGCCGTGGCCGAGGTTGAAGCGCTGGCTGAGGCCCATGGTCAGATTCCGTTCATGCGCTTTGCCGCCTGTTGGTCGGATGGCAAACGGCTTTTTGCGGCGCGCATGGCTTCGGATCGCTTTGCCCCCAGCCTGTATGTCTGCACCTGCGCCACGGGGCATATCATTTCGTCCGAACCCTTGGATGATGGGCCGGAAAAATGGGTGGAGATCAAGGCCGGCACGGCGATTGAGGTCACGCCAGACAAGATCATTCACCATGCGTTCACAGCTGACAGCACCGTGACGCCAGACGCGGCGTAGTCTGACCCTATTGCGTTGGGAAAAATCCATACCCGCTTTCGCCGGTGCGTTTGACGGAATACATGGCCGCGTCCGAGGCGCGCATTTGAGCCTCGTAATCCTTTGCCTCGTCGCCTGAGAGTGAGATGCCGACGCTGCAGCCGATTTGCAGCACCAGCCCGTCCACGTCAAAGGGGCGGGCAAGGGTGTCGACGACCACGGTTGCCAGCCGGTCAAGCACGGTTGGCGCGGCCTCGGTCGGGCATTTCAGCAGGATGACAAATTCATCACCACCGATCCGCGCCACCAGATCACCGCTGCGTACCGAGGCGCGCAACCGGTCTGCCACCTGTTTCAATAGCTTGTCACCAATATGGTGGCCATGGGTGTCATTGACCTCTTTGAACTTGTTCAAATCCAGCATGACCATGGCAATCTCCTGCCCGTCCTGCTGGCTTTGCAACACCCAGTCCTGAAAATCCTCTTCGAGTTTCAGGCGGTTGGGCAGGCCGGTCAGCGCATCATGCAAGGAGGCGTGGCGAATCTCAGCCTCGGCCTGGGCGCGACGGGTGATGTCGGTATGGGTGCCAACCCAGCCGCCATCGGGCATGGGGGAATGCACTGTTGAGATGATCCGCCCTGACCCAAGGGTGAATTCGGAATGCACCGGTTCACCAAGAGCAAGCTGGACGTAGAGATCTTCGAGATGCTGGTCGACATCCAGATCAAAATCGCCGCGCTTTGCCTCGGCCTCAAGCAGCTCTTGCAGGGTGATCCCCTCCTGCACTTCGCCCTCGGGTTTGCCAAAAATCTCGATGTAATTCTGGTTCCAGGTGGTCAGGCGGGCATCGCTGTTAAAGACGGACACGCCCTGGTTCATGCGATCCAGAATGGTGCGCAATTCCAGCAGGGTTTTCTGCGCCAGTGCCTCGGACTCCTTAAGCGCCAATTCGTCCTGTTTGGTTTGGGTGATGTCGCGGATGGTGCCGATCAGGCCAACAACCTCTCCATCCTCGACGACCGGGGTGCCCATGGTGTGCACCCATAATTTCTTGCCTTTGGCGGTGCGCAGCTCAGCCTCGGTCGACCAGCCAGAGCGGGTTTCGATGGCTTCGTCCACCACGGCGGAAATCAGATCGCGGGAGTCCGGTTCGTAAAAGGACAGGGCCGAGTCCAGATCCGGGACAAAATCCATGTCGACATCGTGAATGCGCTTGGTCTGATCAGTCCAGAACAGTTCGTTCCGGGTCAGCGACAATTCCCAGCCACCAACGCCGGACACGCGGGTGATGCGATCCAGCAAGGTGGCGTTGCGCTGGGTGACCTGGTTTTGCGCGCGCTGGGTCAGTTCGGCGCGTTTCGCCGCCTGCGCCATATCAAAACTGCGTAGCAAGCCGTTGACGGCAAGCGCCAGTTTTTGCAACTGCTGCGCCTGTCGGTCGTCAAACTGGCGCGGCACCCGGTCAATCACACAGAGCGAGCCGAGGATATGCACCCCGTCAGCCGAGATCGGACAGCCGGCGTAAAAGCGGATATGCGGGTCACCTGTGACCAGTGGATTGTCGTGAAACCGTTCATCCTTGAGCGCGTCCGGGACAACAAAAACCTCATCCTGCAAAATCGCATGGGCGCAAAAGGAGGCATCGCGCGAGGTGCAATCGGCCCCCAGCCCATGTTTGGCTTTGAACCATTGTTCATCTTCGCCCACGATCGAAACCAAGGCGATCGGACACTCAAATATATCAGCGGCCAGATCGACGATGGCGTCAAAATCTGTGCTGCGTTCCGAACGGATCAGATCGAGACGATCCAGATAAGTCAGACGGTCAGCTTCGTTTACTGTCAGCGGCGCAATGATCACGTTGTCAGCCCTATACCATGTCCCTGTTTACAAAGATGATCTGTGCCACCTTGTCGTTGCGTCCTGTCCTTTCTCAATATTGCACCAAACTCAATTGAGAATTGGTTAACAAAGTTTTACGAGGCGGTTTTCTGCGCAGCACGATCTTTCGCGGGCTCGGAAAAGCTTGCTTTCCTGTCCCATCCGTTCCAAGCGAAAGAGATGCGGGTGCTGACCTATATCTTGCCAATTCTGGCCACGCTGGCGATTGCCCTTGTGGTGTTTCGCACCGCCTTTGGCTATTTCCAGTCCGAGGAAACCTCAAAGGCGCTGGGGCGCTTGTCGCTCTATCAAAGCTCGGTCAGTGCCGAATTGAACCGGTTTTCACACCTGCCCTATGTGCTCTCGCAAGACAGCTTTGTACAGGCGACGGCCCTGGGTGCGGATACCGGGCAGTTGAACCAAAGGTTTGAGGATTTCGCCAGTCAGGCCGGGCTGGGCGCGATTTATTTGATGAGCCTGGACGGGCTGGCCATTGCGGCGTCCAATTACCGCCTGCCGTCAAGCTTTGTCGGGCAAAGCTATGTGTTCCGGCCCTATTTCCGCTCCGCCGCCAAGGGGGAGCAGGGCCGGTTTTACGCCATTGGCACCACCACCGGCCAGCCGGGCTATTTCATTGCCGAGGCGGTGCGCAATCCGGCCGGCAACCCGGTGGGTGTGGTGGCGATCAAGATCGACTTCTCGGATCTCGAAGACAGTTGGCGCAAATCCGGTGAACAGGTGTTTCTGGCCAATGAGGACGGGGTGGTTTTACTGGCCTCGGATCCTGATTGGCGCTACCGCGTGTTGCAGCCTTTGAATGCGGCGCAGCAACAGCGGATCAAGGCCACACGGCAATTCCCCGGCGAAGCGCTCGCGCCGCTGGATTGGCAGCTTTTGCCGGATAATCGCGCTCAGATTGGCGGGGATCATCGTATTCACCTCAGCCTGCAGGATCTGCCCCATGGCTGGCAGCTGCATTACTTTGTCAGCGATGACCGGGCGGTGGCGCGCACTTGGCTCGTGACTGGGCTGGTGGTCTTTGCCGCCGGGCTGGCGCTGATTGTCTATCAGATCCAACGCGCCCGCCGGGTGGGCCGCGCCCTGCGCCGCTCGGAACGCGAAGAGGCGCAATTGCGACAATCCAACGAACGGCTTGCGGTCGAGATCGAGGAACGCCGCAGCGCTGAGCGACGCCTGAAACGTACACAGGGCGAACTGGAGCGCGCCAGCCGGTTGGCGGCTTTGGGGCAGCTTTCGGCCTCGGTCACCCACGAGCTGGGCCAGCCGATTGCCGCCATGCGCAACCATCTGGTGGCGGCCGAAATGGCCGGGCAGGCCCCTGCTGGCTTGCTGACCCGGATCACCGGCATGGTGGACCGGATGGAGGGCATCACCAAGCAGCTGAAATTCTTTGCCCGCTCCGCCCCCGAAGAGTTTGGCGATGTGAACCTCGTCGCCGTCGTAAAGGCCGCTCTGACCCTGGTGGAACCCAACCGGGCCGAGATTGGCGCGCAGATCGAAACCGATTTCCCTGATGACCCGGTACTGATCCGCGGCAGCCAGTTGCGGCTGGAACAGGTGCTGACCAACCTGTTGCGCAACGCGCTGGATGCGGTCGAAGACTGCGATGACCCTTGGGTGCATGTTCAAGTCGGGCAGGATGCCAGCAAAAGCTGGGTCGAGCTGTGCGACAACGGGCACGGGCTGGGGCAGGCGACCCTGGACGAGCTTCAGGAACCCTTTGTCACCACGCGCGAAAGCGGGCGCGGAATGGGGCTTGGCCTTGCGATTTCTGCCAGTATCCTGCGCGATCATGGCGGCGTGATGCGCGCCAGCAACCTGCCCGAGGGCGGCGCGGTGTTCCATGTCAGATTTGCGGTGGAGGAAGCATAGGCATGACGGCACTCAATAACCCGGAACAGCCCATCAAGGTTCTGGTCATCGATGATGACAAATCCATGCGCCAATCGCTGGTCGAGCTGTTGGATGCGGCGGGGATGCAGGTAGATGCCTTGCCCCGCGCCAATCAGGCCATTGATCACCTGACCCGCTTTCCCGCCGATGTCATCCTGTCTGATATCCGTATGCCGGGCATGTCGGGCATGGATCTGCTCGAAAGCATCGACACCGACCAAGCCCCGCCTTTGGTGCTGATTTCCGCCCATGGTGACATCCCGATGGCGGTGCAGGCGATGCAAAAGGGCGCTTATAGCTTTCTGGAAAAACCCTATGAGCCGCGCCGCCTGCTATCGGTTTTGACCCATGCCGCCGAGCAGGCGCGGATGCGGTCCTCTAACGCGCGGTTGCGCGAACGGTTGTTTCAGCTGTCCGGCCTTGATCGCCTGATGGTCGGGCAAAGCGACCCGGTTGTGGCCCTGCGCCGTGATATTCTGGACATGGCCGATATTCCTGCCCCGGTGATGGTGATGGGCGAAACCGGCACGGGCAAGGAATTGGCCGTGCGCGCGCTTCACGATCTGGGCCGCGCGCCGGATGCGCCGTTTCTGGCGCTGAACTGCGCGGCACTGACCCCGACCAGCTTTGAGGCTGAGATGTTTGGCGTGGCGGGCGAGGCCGAAGGTCGCTTGATCGCCGCCTCGGGCGGGACCTTGTTTCTGGATGAGATCTGTACCTGTCCGCTGGAGGTACAGGCAAAATTACTACGGGTTCTGGAGGATAAGCAGGTGCTGCCCATCGGGGCCAGCCAGCCGGTGCCGGTGACCTTGCGCATCCTGTCGGCCACCAATGAGGATGTCGATCAGGCGGTGGCCGAGGGGCGCTTGCGTCAAGACCTGCTGTTTCGCCTGAACACCTTGACCCTGACTCTGCCGCCGCTCAGGGCTCGGCGCAATGATATCAGCCTTTTGGCGATGCATTTTCTCACCGAATTTGCCCGTATTTACGAGGTCGACCAGCCTGAATTGTCTCAGGATGATCTGGCCGCCCTGCTGGCCCATGACTGGCCCGGCAATGTGCGCGAATTGCGCAATACCTGCGAACGCCGGGTGCTGAGCGCGCGGCGCGGCACCGGGTCCATGGCCTCGGCCATTCAAAACGCGCCCGGGCTTGACGATGTTCCCGACACCTTACGCGAGGCAGTGGCCGCCTTTGAACGCGAGCTGATCGGCAAGGCGATTACCGCCCATGAGGGGCGCATGGATGCCGCAGCGGCCGCGCTTGGCATCGGGCGGCGCACTTTGAATGAAAAGATCGTCAAACTGGGCCTGGATAAAGAGGCCCTGATTTGACCGGCCACATCGCGGATCGCGATTTGCGTCAAATTTGACGAAATAACACTGTGAAAACAGGCCAATTCCCCGCTTTATAAAAGCGCGATAAAAAAAACATACCAGATCTTAAATCTCAGCGCGCACAAGCTGAAACCGTCTGAAATGATGTGAAAAGATCTGCCCAATGTTCACTAAGCTCGTGCTCAAGCTCAAAACCCGAACCAAGGCGTTGCTGATTGCCGCGATCCCCTTGGTTTTGACCATCGGTGTCGGGTCGGCGACTATCTTTAACCTTGATCGCATGACAGAAAGCACCGGCTGGGTGGAACATACCCAAAAGGTCCTGACCGAAGCTGAGGGCATCGTGTCTGCGGCGGTGGATATGGAAACCGGGCTTAGGGGCTATTTGCTGGCCGGGCAAGATCAGTTCTTGGAACCCTATAATGCGGGCGAGGCGCGGGTTTATGACGCTTTGGAGACGCTGCGAAAAACGGTCAGCGACAACCCACCTCAGGTCGCCCGCCTGCAAGAGGCTGAGCAGGTCTTGCGCGATTGGCAGGCCAATGTGGCACAGGGAGCCATCACCCTGCGCGGCAATGTCGGCACATCCGCCACGATGGAGGATGTTGTCAAACTGGTCGCCGCCGGGCAGGGCAAAACCTATTTCGACAAATTCCGGGCCTTACTGGCTGAATTCGCGGGGATCGAGCGCAGCTTGATGGAGCAGCGCCAGGACGAAAACCACCAAATTTCCGATTTCACCCGCATGACCGTGATCGTGGTCACGCTGGTCTCACTGCTGATCGGGGGGGCGGTTGCGCTGTTGATTGGTAGCGGGTTGGCACGCGGTGTCAAAAACATCAGCGCCGCCATGTCACGCCTGGCAGAAGGTGACAATGACATTGAAATCAAGGGTAAGGATCGCGGGGATGAGGTGGGCGATATGGCCCGCGCGCTGGATATCTTCCGCAGCTCGCTGGCGCGTGTCAAACAAGAGGAACGCGAAAAAGCAGCCGAACAGGCGCAGGAACAGGACGCGGTTGTTCAGGATCTGAGCGACGCCCTGGCGCGCTTGTCGCAAGGGGATCTGTCCGTGCAGATCACCCGCCGCTTTCCAACCGAATACGAAAAGTTGCGCGGCGATTTCAACATGGCGGTTGAGCGTCTGGATGACGCAATAGGCCAGGTCGCGGCCTCCTCTGCCAATATCCGGCACGGCGCTGGTGAGATCAATCGCTCCACCCGCGAATTGTCAGCCCGCACCGAAAGCCAGGCCGCGACACTGGAACAAACCGCCGCAGCCATGGATGAAATGGCCAATTCGGTGACCTCGGCCGCCTCCAGCGTCAAGGATGTGGAAACCCTGACCAACGAAACCCGGCAAATGGCGGATGACAACAGCGCCGTTGTGGTCAATGCGGTCAACGCCATGGACGAGATCAAGAAATCTTCGACCGATATTGTGCAGATCATCAAGGTGATCGATGACATCGCCTTTCAGACCAATCTGTTATCTCTGAATGCCGGGGTTGAGGCCGCGCGCGCTGGTGAGGCTGGCAAAGGCTTTGCCGTGGTCGCCAATGAGGTGCGCGGGCTGGCCCAGCATTCTGCGGAATCCGCCACCGAGATTCGCAAACTGATTGACCAGACCTCAAGCCATATCGGCGAGGGGGTGGAACTGGTCAATCAAGCGGGCGAGGCCTTGGGTGAAATCAGCGACCGCATCGCGCAGGTGTCACAACATGTCTCCGAAATTTCCCGCGGCGCGTCCGAGCAATCTTCGGGTGTGCAAGAGATCAATACCGGGATGGGTCAGCTGGATCAGGTCACCCAACAAAACGCCGCCATGGTCCACCAAGCCAAGAATGTCGCCGATTCCCTGACGCAGGATGCGATGCAGATGGATCAGCTGATTGATCAATTCACCCTGACCCAATCCGAACGCGGCCAGGGTCAAGACAGCGCGCCGCCACAGGCCATGGCAGGCTAGACACCCCCCATTCCTGCCCTGCGGAAATCCGCAGGGCAGGGCGATTCATCCTCGCGTTTTCCTTCATAGCCAGACAAGCTGACATCAGAGATGCTAAGCGCATCATAACCAGCATGACTCGGGAGGAGACACCATGCGCAGCCTTTTCACCCGGACGGCCCTTGCCGCCCTATCCCTGACATTTGCAACCGAAGCTTTGGCGACCGAATGGAACGTGTCCCTTTGGGGCAAGCGCCGCGCCTTTACCGAGCATGTTGAAAAACTGGCCGAGCTGGTCAGCGAGAAAACCGGCGGCGAATTCACTCTGAACATTTCTTACGGTGGCCTGTCCAAGAACCGCGAAAACCTGGATGGCATTTCTATCGGTGCCTTCGAAATGGCCCAGTTCTGCGCCGGCTATCACCGCGACAAAAACCCGTCGATCACCGTGCTTGAGCTGCCTTTCCTCGGCGTTGCCACGCTTGAGCAGGAAATCGAACTGTCCAAAGCCGTCTATGCACACCCGGCCACCGTGGCGGACCTGGCGCGCTGGAACGCGACCTTGCTGATGCCGTCGCCGCTGCCACAATACAACGTGGCCGGTGTTGGCGATGCCCCCAAATCGCTGGCTGATTTTGACGGCTTGACCATTCGCGCCGTTGGCGGCGTCGGTCAGGCGGTTGAAAAACTGGGCGCCGTGCCCACCTCTGTGACCTCGTCCGAGGCCCGTCAGGCGCTGGATTCCGGCGTCGTCAAGGCGGTGGCCTTTGCCCCGCATGCGCATCTGAGCTTTGGCACGATTGAAAACGCCAAATGGTGGTCGACCAACCTGAACCCCGGCACCGTAAACTGCCCGGTTGTGGTCAACACCGATGCGTTGGATGCGCTGAGTGATGCGGAACGTGACGCGCTGCTGAGCTCGGTTGATGAGGCGCTGGACCATTATGTCGCCAACTATAACGCCAAAACCATGGATGCCTGGTGGGCCAAGCTGGATGAGCTCGGCGTCGAGAAAGTCTCGTATTCTGACGAAGATCTCGCCGCCTTCCGCGCAGCAGCAGCAGCCCCCGTGGCCGAGGCCTGGATTGCCGACAATGCCGCCCGTGGCCTGCCTGCACAAGAACTCTATGATCTTGTGACCGGCATGATCGCCAAAAACATGTGATCTGAAAAACGGACCGCTCTTTGACCAGGTCAGGGGGCGGTCCTTTTATGTCTGGAAAGCAGGTGTGACATGGCGACATCATCCCTTGTCATGACGGATGACAGTTTGCTCAGCAAACTGGATCAACGTTTTTTGAAACTCGAACGCATCTTTGCCTTGCTGAGCGGGCTGGCCGTGTTCGGACTAATGATCCTTGCGGTTGTGTCTGTGACCGGGCGCAATGGGTTTAACCAACCTTTGCCCGGTTACGTGGATTGGATCGAACAGGCCATGCCGCTGATTGCCTTTATGGGCATCAGTTTTACCCAACGCGATGGCGGCCATATTCGCATGGATATGCTGGTGGGCGCGCTCAAGGGGCGGATGCTCTATATCGTCGAATTCCTTTCGGTGCTGATCATTCTGGCGGTGATGCTACTGATGGTCTGGGGCAGCTGGGCGCATTTTGAGCGCAGCTTTGACTTTGCCGCCCCGCTCTGGAGCCGCGACAGCTCGATGGATATTTCCCTGCCGCTTTGGCCTGCGAAATTGCTGGCACCGGTGGCATTCAGCGTGTTGGTTCTGCGGCTGTTGCTGCAACTTTGGGCCTATGGGCGCGCGATTATCAGCGGGGCGAGCCGACCGGTCGCCGTGCCCTTGATCGCGGATGCGGCCACCCAAGCCGCCATGGAAGCCGAGCATGTCTCGGGACACGACAAGTAAGGATCTCTGACAATGGAACCGGTTGATATTGGCCTGATCGTGTCAGGCGGGATGCTGTTGCTTGTGGTGCTGGGCATGCGCGTGGCTTTTGCTGCGGCGGCGGCGGGGATTGTTGGGCTGGTCTGGATTTTCTGGGCCAAGTTTGGCTACGATCCGGCGCGCTTTGGCAAGGCGGTGACCATCGCCGCCAAGACCGCCGGGCAGGTGCCACATTCCAAGATTTCGTCTCAGGCGCTGAGCCTGATCCCGACCTTTATTCTGATTGGCTATCTTGCCTATTATGCCGGGCTGACCAAAGCCCTGTTCGAAGCCGCAAAACGCTGGTTTGCCTGGGTGCCGGGCGGGTTGGCCGTGTCGACAGTCTTTGCCACGGCGGGGTTTGCTGCCGTGTCGGGGGCCTCAGTGGCGACCTCGGCGGTGTTTGCCCGTATTGCCATCCCCGAGATGCTGAAAATCGGCTATGACAAACGCTTTGCCGCCGGGGTTGTGGCGGCCGGGGGGACCTTGGCCTCGCTCATCCCGCCAAGCGCGATCCTGGTGATTTACGCGATCATCGTTGAGCAGGATGTGGGCAAACTGTTGCTGGCTGGCTTTGTCCCCGGTGCCTTTAGCGCCGTGGTCTATGGCGGGCTGATCATTGGCATGGCGCTGGTCATTCCCGGCTTTGGGCCCAGCGTGACCGGGTTCACCTGGAAAGAGCGCTTTGTGTCCTTGCCGCCCGCGCTACCGATTGTCTTTGTGGTGATCACCATTATCTTTTTCGTCTATAACCCTTTTGGCGGTGACGCCTGGGGCACGCCGACCGAAGGCGGGGCGATCGGGGCCTTTGTGGTCTTTTTGATGGCGCTTTATCGCGGCATGCGCTGGTCCGAGTTCAAGGATGCGCTGCTGGAAACCGCCAAGCTGAGCGTGATGATCTTTACCATCATCTGGGGCGTGCTGATCTATGTGCGTTTCCTGGGCTTTGCCCAGTTGCCGGCGGCGTTTTCCGATTGGATCACCGGGCTGGAATACAGCCCGATGCTGATCCTGATCTGCATTCTGCTCGCCTATGCGGTGCTGGGCATGTTCATGGATGCGATTGGCATGCTGTTGCTGACCCTGCCGGTGGTCTATCCGGCGGTCATGGCGCTGAATGGCGGCGAAGCCGTGGCGGCGGCAGATAGTGCATTTGGGATGAGCGGGCCGATGTGTGCGATCTGGTTTGGTATTCTGGTGGTGAAGATGGCTGAGTTCTGTCTGATCACACCGCCGATCGGCTTGAACTGCTTTGTAGTGGCCGGGGTGCGCGATGATCTGAGCGTGCAGGATGTGTTTCGCGGGGTGACGCCGTTCTTTATCGCGGATGCGGCGACGATTGGCTTGCTGATTGCCTTCCCATGGATCGTGCTTTGGTTGCCATCCCTGGCGTGATGCGCCTGCGGCGAGCGGGGGAGGGGGCGCTGCCCCCTCTTGGCCCTTGGCCAATTCACCCCTGGGATATTTTTGGCCCAAAGAAGCCCTAAGAATCGTGCAAAAAATAGGTTGTTACATGGGTCGGTTTGGTTTCGTAGGAGATTGAGAAGCTGCGGCCCTTGGGCAGGGTTGGGTGCAGGTCTTTGGTCAGTTCCAGGGTCAAGTGATTTGGCATAATCGGGGCGCTGACTGTGGCGCTGGCAAAGCCGAAATGGCTTTGGACCACGGGAAACAGCGCCTTGAACAGGGTTTCCTTGGCGGAAAAGACCAGAGTGGCGGCGATCTCTGCGGGCAGGGGTGTGTTGGCGATATACGCGGCATCCGGGTCGCGCAGGACCATTTTTTGGATCGACTCCAGCGCGTGACCTGTGGAGGGGAGTTCCACGTCGATGCCTGGGAAACCGGCCTCTTTCGGTACAAGGTAGCAGGCGCAAATGCCCTTGGTATGGCTGATTGATCCGGCCTGATCTGCGGGCCAGATCGGGGCGCGGCTGGTAGCGCTGGGGATCGGCGCGGTGGAGAGGCCAAGCGCAGTTTGCGCGATCCGGGCCAGGGCGCGCCCGGCGAGGTAATCGGCAAGGCGTTTGTCCACGGCGCGGGCCAGGGTTTCGGGGCGCGGGATCGCCAGTATCTCAAAGAGATCGGGGTGGAATTTGGATCGCTCAAAGCGGGCCTCGGCGTGGATACCATCGCCGATTTGGCGCAGGATCGGTGGGCTGAGAAAACCTTGGCTGAGGGCGCTTAGGTCGGGGATCATCGGCTTAACCGCGCTTTCAGATCCGCCAGAAACCCGGCGTGATCGGGCTGGCCCTCGTAATCGGTGATCTCGCTGTCAAGAGTCGCGCAATCAGCCAGCACCTCCTGGATCTGCTCGGTTGAAAGCCGACCTGACATGAGCGCACCGCGCAGCAGCAGGCAGGCGGCCAAAGGGTAGCGGGTGCGCAGCTTTTCCGCCGCTTGTTGGGAGAGGTCTGGCGGAATGGCGGGCAATTCCGAGACCCGCGCCGTGATCATCTGGGACAAGGCGGGCAGGGCAGGCCATTCGAGCAGGAAGCGCAGGGCGGCGGTGACATTCCCATAGCTCTGCGCATGAGACATCGCGCTATCCTCAGCCTCGACATCGTCGAAATCTGGCAGGGCGGCGAGATGGGCGCGCAGCTGTTCGCTGTCCAGACGCGCCTCGAAACACTGCCAGCGAAAGGCCTGCACCTCATCGCCGTGCCCCTGCGCCGCAAGACAGGCGATATAGGCGGCGTTCCAATCTCTGGCCTCTTCCTCGGGATCGGGACGGGAGGCCGAGAGCCGCGCCATTGCTTCCTCAACCCGTCCCGCAGCCAGCAATTTCTGCGCCAGATCCGCGCCGGTTCCCGGATGGCGCAAGGCACCGGGGGATAGCGAGGCCAGCAAAGCATCGACATCGCCCTCTGCCTCGGCGATTTCCTGACGCAACTGGCGGATCAGCCGCGCCTTTTGATCGGCCCGGTAATTGCCGGTTTCCGAACGCAGGGCGCGCAGAAAGGCCAGCGCCTCGTGATCCATTTTCGGGTCTTGTACCGGCTTGGCCTCATAGCGGTCGATCCGGGCCTTAAGCGCAGTCAATCCCGGCGCACCCAAAGCGGGGGCAAGGATGGTGATCAACCCCTGATACAGCCCAAACCCGTCATTGCTCACCGCTTGCCAGACGCGATCCGCCAAACCCTCAGGCTCGAGCAGGGCGCGTTCGCCAATCGGGCCAAGCAGGGGTAGGGATGATTGGAACAGGTCGCCAATCTCGCCGCTGCTGTCGCTGGTGCGCATAAAGACCGAAGGGGCGAGATCAATGAAGTCCCACATCAGATCAAAGCCAAGCGCGGGGTCATCGGGCGCGATGCGGTCCTTGATCATCTCCTGCATCCCGCCCAGCTCTTTCAGAAAGGCCTTGCGTTTGCGCCAGCTGATATTGCTTTTGGCGCGGCGCAGCGAGGCAAGGCGTTTGCGCAGATCCCGCGCCAATTCCTGCGGGCCCAGATCGTGGCTCAGCTCCAGACGCAAGCGGCGCTGCATATCTGCATTGCCGGTGGACAGCTCCATCAGCAGTTCGGCCAGATGATCGGCCCCCAGCCGGGTCAGGTTTTGCGCATTCAGGGTCTTTTTCGACATCAGGGTCCAGCGGTTACCGTGCCAGCTTTGCTGTCATGGACGCGCGGGGAAAGCAAGTGGCGGCTTGGCCATTGGCCTCTTGCCAGCGCCCGATCGAGCGGCGGGTTTTGAAGCCGGGCAGCCCGTCGGCACCGCCCACATCATGGCCCTGCGCCTCAAGCCCGCGCTGCATGGCGGCAATGTCCGAGCGCAGCATCTTGTCGATCTTGCCCCAGGAGCCGGTAAAATCGCCCATACCATATTGGATGCGGTCACCAATATTGCCGACAAACAGCGCGTAGAGGTCGCTGGTGTTGTAATCCTTGAGCACATAGAAATTCGGCGTGACGATAAAGGCGGGGCCATGGCGCCCGGCGGGCATCAACAGGAAGCCTTCGCGACGCAGCTCCTCTTTGGGAAAGGCTTTGCCAGAGACACGGGTCACGCCCAGCTTGGCCCAATCGCGGATTTTGCGACCCTGATCGGGGCCTTCCAACGTGCAAGAGACCGAAGGCGGAACGGTGACCTCAAACCCCCAATCGCGGCCCTTTTGCCAGCCATGTTTCTTGAGGTAATTGGCGATAGAGCGGATGGTATCCGCCTCGGACCGCCAGATATCCGCGCGCCCATCGCCATTGCCATCAGCGGCGTATTTCAGAAAGCTTGAAGGCATGAATTGCGGCTGTCCCAGCGCGCCGGCCCAGCTGCTTTTCATATCTTGGGCGCGGATATGGCCCTTTTGAACAATCTGCATCGCCGCGATCAGCTCACCGGTGAAATAGGGTTTGCGGGTGCTCATAAAGCCTTTGGTCGCCAGCACTTCGAACGGGTTATGGCGCACGGGCACCTTGCCATAGCCGCTTTCGCGCCCCCAAATGCCCAGGATGATCCGGCCGGGCACCCCTGTCTTGCGCTCGGCCGCGGCCAGCGCCTTGGCATGGGCTTTGGCCATCTGGCGGCCCCCTCGCGCCGCGCCATCCACCGATTGGCGGCGGAAATAGCGCGACGGCGCGCCAAATTCTGCCTGCGAGATCTGGCGCGGCACCGGGGCCGAGCCGGGCGGCACCAGGCCGGGCAGTTTCCAGTTCAGACGCAACCCCGAGGTCGCGGCGTCAAACACCTTGCGCGACACGCCCTTTTTGCGCGCCTCGGGCCAGACGGTTTTTTGCAGCCAGGTCTGAAACTGCCGCTCAATCGCGGCGCGGTCCTGCGCAGCGGTCAGACCGGGCAGCAGGGCAAGACAAAGAATAAGGGCAAGCAATCGCATGGGAACCGGGCTCCGAAACTGTCAATTGATTCCAGACTAGACCGGTTTCTGCCTCCGGAAAACGCAGGAATAGCGCATGGGCGTTTGGAATCGGGCAAGTGGCGGAAATCGGCTTGGCCCTACGTGTTGCGCATTGGCGCACACGTCATAGTGGAGCGCCACTCAGATTAGACCAGAGCCGAACCCGGATGGGTTGTATCCAATTGAAATACAACAATTTTAACCGGGCATTTTTACCAGTATTAACAGGAATTCATTGCCCGAAATGTCAATTATTAATAAAAAGTTAATTGGAAACAGGGGGCTGCCCCGGACCGCGCGAAGAGTCTTGTAATCAACGTTATGTTAAATCGCGCGCCGGGCGTGAAACACGAGCATGATGCGTTTATCAAACGCCATACAGCGACGAAACCCAACCCGTCGCCGCGCAGGGTTTGCCCTGATCGTGGTGCTGGGTGGTTTGGCTGTGCTGACCTCATTGTTTACGCTGTCCTCGCAGGCGCTGATCACCCAAGGCCTGAATGATCGCGCCACCCGCATTCTCGCACAGCGCCCCTATGAAACCGCCGAGCGCATGGATCTGGTCTTGGCGCTTGGTCCCGACAAAGCGGTTAAAACCGCGCAATTTCGGCTAGTGGATGTGGGCGGCTTGATTGATCTCAACACTGCTGACCCGCGTCTGATCGCTCGCCTGATCCAGGACCTTGGCCTGCCGCCCATCGCCATGGAGCAATACCGCAACTGGCGCCGCCAGGCCCTACGCTTTCAACGACTCGAAGATTTCCTGCGCGTGGTCGGTGCCCCGGCCACTGATCTGCCCAAGCTATATAGCCGCGCCACGGTGCATTCCTTTCGCCGCGGTATCGCCCCCGATTTTGCGCCTGATCCGGTCTTGAAACTGGTCACAGGGCTGGGCGGGGACCAGCCCGGATTGATGCGCGGCCCCCTGCGCAATCACGTGCCTGATTTCTATGTCAGCGACCCCACCAACAGCACCTATCGCGTCTGGTTGCGCGGCCCCGAGGGCGAGCGGGTTCTGGGCGGCGTCCAACTGACCCAAGACCCCAATCATCGCCGGATTTTGTGGCTGAACTGAACAGGTCAATGGGCATGCAACAAGCCACGCAAGTGCTTTACCCCCGCCCCCGCATCACCAACATCCCGGCACCGATGATCATCGCCATGCCCACCACGGATAGGGGCGAGGGCACCAGTCCAAAGACCGCAATATCCCAGCCCGCAACAAACAGCAGATAGCTGTATTCAAAGGTCGCCACCGTGGCCGGGGGCGCGATTTGATAGGCCCGCGCCAGCATCATGCCGACAATCACCGCGAACACCGCGAGGAATGCCAGAAAGGCCCAATCGCGCAGGTTCGTCTCGGACCAACCGCCAAAGATATAGGGGTAAGACGCGGCCAGCTCCTCCGGCATAGGCCAGATCAGCGTCGCCCCGCTGATCGTAAACGCCGCCACACACATGACCGTATTCAACGCCAGCGCCAGCGCCTCGGGCGAAACGCCCTGACATTTGGTGCGCGTCACGATATGGCCCATGGCGTAAAACCCCGCGCCGATAACCGGCAGGACGGCCAAAGGTGAAAACACATCCGAGCCGGGCTGCAACAGGACGACCACGCCGACAAATCCCAGAACCACGCCGATCCAACCCAGCCGCCCGACCTGTTCGCCAATCACAAAGGCCGATAGCAAGGCGACGAAAATCGGCGCGGTATAGATCCCCGCCCCGGCGGTCGACAGGCTGAGAAAGGGCAGCGCGGCGTAGAACAGCAAAAACGTCGTGGTCAGGCACAATCCCCGTACGATCGGCCACAGGCTCAGCGCCTCGGCAATCACCACACGCGGTTGCCCACGCCACAGCCCGACCAGCACAATCATTGGCACCGCAATCAGCCCGCGCAGAGCAAAGATCTGCCACAGCGACAGCGTGCCATTGAACAGCTTGAACACCACATCCTGCGACGCGATGGCAAAGGCGGTCGCGACGGCCAAAAGAATACCGGTTCTAAGGTTTTGCGGGGCCAATGTCAGAGTCGCGGTCATGGGCGCACTTGGTCACAAACACCTGGCCGAGTCTGCATCAAAATCGCAAAAGCACTGGCTGAAAACGACATTTGTTTTCAACCCGTTCAGCTATCCGAGGTCAGACCTTCAATCACCGCCTCCCAAAACTCGGGGCCAGCGGCATCCGTGCTTGGGGGATTGGGCCGGTCTGAATGCAAATCAACGATCCGCGCCACCTCTTCTGATGGGATCAAACGCAGCCCCTGACTGGTCTCGGCCTCGGGCTTTTGCGCCAGATATTGCCCGCAGGCGCGCAGCAATTGCCCTGCCCCGGTCTTGTTCCAATCAATATCGGCCGAGCGCTGCATCAGCGCCTGCCGCATCCGCTTGGCCGTCAGCACAAGCACCGGATGTTTCGGAGACGCGGCCATGACGCGTGTATCCACCGTCCCGCCCAGCAATTCACGGCCCAGCACCAGCTGCCCCTCTTGCCCCAGCAAATGGCGCGGATCGCCATAAAGCACGCTGGTCGCATCGGCCCAGATTCCGCCATGGATCAGCAACACGCAGCAGCGAATGAAATCGACGCGCTCCACCTCTTCGCGGCACATGTCAAAGGCCTGCAGCCATTGCTTGCCAAAACTCTCACGGATCAGGGCGCGGGCGGCGCTGTGATCCAACCGCTCATAGTCAAAGCCCTCATGCCCTTGCCAGCTTTGCATCCGCGCGGCGATATCCTCGGGCACAGTGTCGTCAGGCCAATATTGAAAGATCTTTCGGGTGCCTCCCGCCTCGGGATCAAACGCATAGCGCAAATCCTCGGCACGGGCGTCGAGCAGACGGATCGCGGCGGCGGTGGAATCGGGATTGGCGCGGCACCATTCCAGCGGATCATCCATCAGGTCCGAGGCATCACGCTGTTCCAGCTTCAGCTCCAGAATATGCATCCCCGCGCGCCCGGCACGATGCAGGGGGCCGTCCTCTTCGGAAATCGGACTGCCAATCTGGCCCAGCATCTCGTCCAATTTGCGCAAATCCACCTTGTTGAACAGCAACATCGCCATCAGCGCGCGCTGGGTCAGGGTCAGACCGCGGGCCTTGAGCGCGCGGAACCGCGCCATGCCTTCAGGCAGATTACCCGACTGGCTGGCGAGCATCAGGGCGAAATCATCTTGCTCCTGCTGGGAAAAGACATGCTGCGCACGATCCAGCATAGAACGAGCCAGATCCAGATCACCCAGAGAAAGCCCTTTGTGAAACCCAAGCGAGATCAGGTCCCGCTCAACCGGCCAGCGCCGCAGGCTCAGCCGCAGATAGCGCAGTGCCTTGGCGTTCTCGCCAGCGCCAAACAATGCGGCGGCCAATTGACGGGCATGGCCGGGATGGGTTTGGGTGCGAATGGCGATCCGCGCCTCTTTGATCGCCTCACCATACCGCCCCGCCACGGTCAGCGCCTCAACACGGAACTCGCGCGACAGGTTCGGCTCAGCCGCGCTGATGGCGTCGGCAAAGCGCAACAGGGTGTCCGGCGTGGTGCGATGGCGTTCGCGATTGAACAGGATCCAAAGCAGCGAAGGCGTAACCAGCCCGGCCTTGATCAGGCGCAGCAGCATCTGCTCAACCGCGCCCTCATCCCCGCGCTTGATCAACGCCTGAAGCAGCGGCAGGCTCAGCTTTGGATGCGGGCCAAAGGCCGTTTCCAATCGGCTCAGCAGGGTGAAATCCTCAACCCCGCCTTGGCCAAACCCGTCAGGGATCAGCGGCAGCAACCGAGTCAGCAAGGGCTGCAGCTCCGCATGACCCGGGGCCTGCGCCTGCAATTCCAGCACCAGTTCCGCCGCGCCTGTCATCTCTCGCGCATTCAGGCAGAGATCGGCCAGCAAGACCCGCACATGGGGATTTTCGCCATTGGGGTCCAAGGCCCGCGATTGCGTGGCAAACATGCGTGCCGCCTGAGGACGGTGCGCCGCCTGTTTGAGCTGCGCCAGTTTGAACAGCGGCCAGGGGCTGTCGGGGAAGAGGCGTTGCGCACGGCACAGCGCCTCTTCGGCCTCATCCTCGACCCCGCTCGAAACCAGTAAATCCGCCTCCAAAAGGTGCAGCTTCACCCAGTCCGAGCTGGTGGCCGCCCGGGCCTTTTCCAGGTTCTGCCGCGCCTCAGCCCAGTTGCGGCGCTCGATCGCCGCCTGGCTTGCCTCAGCAAAAGCCTGCCATTCCAGATTGTTACGTTCTGATCCGTCCATACTGTCATTCTTTACAGTATGTGCGTAAATTCAAGTCACAAAGACACCTTAACGTGCATCACCTGCGCAGCATCAGGATGCAAGCTTGACGCCACAGGCCTCCAGATCTTCGGCGCTCAGGTGATCACTCAGCTCGCTGGCAAGATCCTGCAACAGCGGACCATAACGCCGCCACCGCGCCACGGCGGTGGAATAAACCGGCTGGCGCACCTGCGCGACCGAGGCTGTGTTGACCTGCCGCGAAGACGCCGTGTGATCAAGAATGGTCTCGTCCCACTCCAAGCCGATAAAGTCCAGAATGCCGCGCATCTGCCCCTCGGTATCGGCGACAATATCCTCATAGGCGACCTGACGCACCTGATCCGGCAGCAGCTCGGTCAGGAAATTCGCCATGCCGTCAAAGACCTTATAGACCTTGGCCATATCCGAGAAATTGGTCGAGAACGGCTGGTTCTGACCAAAATTCTGCATGTAGTTGGACAGCAGACAATCCAGCGGGTGGCGGCGCATGATCAAGACCCTGGCGCGCGGCAGCGCCATGGCCATCAGCCCGGCGAACATGTAATTCCCCGGCATCTTGTCCGAGACATATTCAGCCCGCAGCCCTTCGCGGTGGATATGCGCCACATAATCCTCGCCCAGGCGGGCAAAGTCATCCGGGGTCAGCTCACCCAGGTCAATTTCGCTTTCCAGGGCTTTGCGCAGCCGGTCATTCTGCCCGACCGAACGCATCGCCGCCATCAATTCCCCCCCGGCCATGGCCTTGGGGTGGCGGGAAAACATCTGATCCATCAGAGTCGTGCCCGACCGCGGCAAGCCGCAGACAAAGATCGGGGCCACATCGTCAATCGCAGAGCTGGAACAGCGCTGCACCAGTTCTGGCGTCAGGATCTCTTGCATCCGCGCCGCGCGCTGCTGCAACAGCTCGGCATTGAACGGATGCATCTCTTTGGTGATGGCATTGCCCTTGTGGAAATGTTCCATCGCCTTAGCATAATCGCCCAGATCATCGCTGGCCTTGGCCATGGCGAAATGCACCTGGTTCTTTTGCATCTCACCCATCGAGTCAATCTGCGCCAGATAGGCCAGCAGGATTTTCAGCTCGGGGCTGTCCTGTGTCACCTTACGCATATTGATCAGACGAGCGGTGGCCATCACGCCAATCGGCGGCTGATGTGCGATCTTGAGATAGGTCTCAGCCGCCTCATCCATGCGCCCGGCCGAGGTCAGGATATTACCCAGATGCAGATAGGGTTCCGGCACCTCCGGGTTCAGCTCAATCGCGCGGCGGGCGTGATGTTCGGCTGCGTCATGGCGTTCGCGGCGAAACAGCATATGCGCCAGATTGGAATGCGCCGCCGCCGATTGCGGATCCACCGACAAGGCTTTGTAAAGCGCCTCGCTTGAAGCATCGAATTGATTGGTGCGCATATAGGCCTGCGCCAGATTCAGGTGCAGATCCAGAATAGACCCATCCAGTTCAATCGCCTTTTTCAGATGGTCAATCGCAGCGCCATATTTTTCCTGGATCACCAGAGCCGCACCAAGATTGGCATGGGCCACCCCAAAATTCGGTGCCTTTTCCACCGCCTCGCGGAACAGCTCAATGGCCTTGTCGAGATTGCCATTCTGCGCCAGATGGCTGCCGTAATCGACCTTGGCCTGAACATCGTCCTTGTTCAGCGCCATCACCATTTCCAGCTGCTCGACCCCCTCATCGGTATTGCCACGCCCGAGATTGTTCAGCCCCGCCAGATGGATCAACCGCGTTTCATCCGGATATTGAAAGCGCAATTCCTCAATCAGCGCCCCGGCCTGATCATAACGCCCGGCCTCCTGGTGCTGAATGATCCGGCGGATTTCGCCATTCACGCGATCCAATTCGGCTTTCTCGTGATCAACCTGCTCTGTGTTCATGGGTGGCAGCCCTTTAAATTCTTTTGAGTGACCAAAAAACCGGGGCAGTTTTGCCCCGGCCCTGGATGACTTTAGACTCTATTTTACGCAACTTTGGCAATGGCTGCGGCCAGTTTTGCCGCCCTCAAACGCAGTTTTTCACGCAAAGCGGCGGGAACCAGGCGGCGATCCGCAACCCTCGGCAGAGCCATCTCAGAAACGCGCCGGGCATTGCGCCGCTCGTCCAGATTCTCAAAGCCCTGTGCCAAATCACCCATCTCGACAAAGCTCTCTGCCGGGGTGTTTTCCGCCAGCAGCAGCTCATGCGCGGCGGTTTCGACGTGGTAATAGGTGAACCCGTCACGCGGCATCTTTTCGACCATGGTGATCGAGGTGCCGTTGACCAAGGCGCTCGCCTGATAGAGCACACCGTCAATCTCAATCGCATGGTCCGGCGACACAAACAGGTCGCGGCTTGGGACATTCTCCGCCAAAGCCCCCGCCGATATGCAGATCGGATTCACCGCGGCGGGGTGCGTCAGACGCGTATCCACCGGCTGACGGCCCAGCCACGTGACCTCGGTCGCGCGACCATCCGCCGTCAACACCATGTCACCTGCGCGCAGATCCTCAACCGCGACCGCCCCCTCTGGCGTCGCGATCTGCGTCCCGGCGCAATAGCACATCAGCGTGGCGTTCATGCTTTCGATCCGCAATTGCGAGAATCCAGAGGTCAGAAAACGAATTTCGGTAAACTCGGTGTTGCTGCCCGCAATCCCCGAAACCACCTGCCCGGCGGTGGTCAACGGCACGGTGACATTGCTGACATCACCCACAAACACCGCCTGAATTGATCCGGTGATTCTCGTAGCGATTTCCATCGAAAAACCCGCCGCTGCAAAGTTGCTGATCGAGCTCGGGCCAGTCACATCGAATACCCAGGTCGCGGTATTTCCAAAAAAGTTGTCAAACCCAACAATCCCGCCGTCCTGAGCAGGCAAAAAGGAAAAGTTTGACCCCTCAACCCCAGTAACGCTCAGGACAAATGTCACGCCATCATCGGTGAATGTCTCACTTATCGTGGACCGGAAAGTAGAAAAGTTTAGCCCATCATCAAATTCAAATAGCGGCATCGGTCCTCCAAAGCGCAGCCCAGCATCGGGTCAGGTTGTATGTTTGGGTAAAAAACAGCCCCGTGCCAAAGGAACGGGGCTGACAATCATACAATCACCATTAGCGGATCAAGCGGCCTTGGAGATCCCTTTCAGGGTTTCAGCCCGCTCCGCCAATTTGGCGCGCAGAGCTGCGGGCACCAGGCGGCGATCCGAAACGCGAGGCAGGTCCATTTCGGTGACCACACGCGCGCCACGTTCGGCGATATTGACAAAGCCTTCGGCCAGGTCGCCCATCTCGATAAAGCTTTCCGCCGGGGTGTTTTCCGCCAGCAGCAGCTCATGCGCAGCGGTTTCCACGTGGTAATAGGTGAACCCGTCGCGCGGCATCTTTTCGACCATGGTGATCGAGGTCCCGTTGACCAGGGCGCTGGCCTGATAGAGCACACCGTCGACTTCGATGGCGTGGTCGGGCGAAACGAACAGGTCGCGGCTTGGCACATTCTCTGCCAGAGCCCCGGCGCTGATGCAGATCGGGTTGACCTTGGCCGGATGGGTCAGGCGGGTTTCGACCGGCTGCAGGCCGAGCCAAGTGACCTCGGTCGCGCGACCATCGGCGGTCAGCACCATGTCGCCTGCCTTGAGCTCTTCGACCGCAACCGTACCCTCTGGCGTCGCGATCTGTGTGCCCGCGCAGTAGCACATCAGCGTGGCGTTCAGGTAGTCGACCGTCATAAAGCCAGATGCGCCTGCACTGACGAACTGAATCTCAGTGTAATGTGTGTTGGAGCCTGCAACAGGCGTGATCACTTGTGTGGAACCGGTCACCGCCACGGTCACGTTGCTGTTATCGCCAATAAACCGAACCGACCATGTGCCCGAAATAGACGACCCAAGTTGCAAAGACAGGCCCGCCGCCGAAAAATCAGTGTTCACGGTGCCGCCAACAACATCAAGCGTCCAGATCCCGCCGCCGCCAAAGTCCGACATCGAAAACTGACCATCCGCACCGGGACCAATCGAAAAGGAATGCGTCAGCTGGTTCGCACCCGGGTTCCCGGCTGTCGACATGGAAAAGGTCACGCCCTCATCCACTTCGGTGACAGAAATGTTTGCACCACTGGTGGGGCCGTTATTGGCACCACTGTCATCAAATTCAAATAAAGGCATATCCTACCCCCGGTATTGCTATTGTTTTGCGACACAAAAACTAGGCCGCAAAAGCTTTGCCTGCCTCAAACACAAATTCCCTATTGTTGTAGGGACAAAACAGCATTTGACGCAAGGCTTGTTCCTTGCCTCTGGCTGTGAGAGACAGAAATAGTTTACTAATTCGTTAAAAAGTTGCGGTTTCCTCACAAAACTAAACCCGAACAGAGAGACATGACTGATATTTCTGCCATAACCGCCGAGTTCTTTTTGCCGCTGCAAGGGCAGGAAATCACCTGTGACACGACTTTGGGGCCTGTTACTCTGGTTTTGGAATCGGTCAAAACCCACCCGCAACAAGATCCGGCCATGCGCCAAGGCTTTTCTCTGACCTTGCGCGGCCCGAATGACCCTCTGCTACCGCAAAGCACCTATGCCTTGTCTCATGACAGTTTCGACAATCTGCCTTTGTTCCTGTCGCCCTTTTTTCAGGATGACGAGGGCGTGTCTTACGAGATCATCTTTAACTAGGGTCAGAACCCACTAATCCGCGGTCAAGGCCGCCATTTCATCGTCTGATAGGGTGGCTGTTCCTCCTCCAGGGTGAACCCCAGCCGCTCGTATAACCGGATCGCCGGGTTGCCCATCGCCACACTCAATGTCACTGGCACACCCTTTTCCTTGGCCTCATCCAATAGCTGTTGAAACACCGCCGTGCCAATCCCTTGCCCGCGCCAGTCAGACAGCACCGCAAGATCAATCGCATGGATGCGCGTCTGTTCACGCATCACACTAAAACGTCCGATCTGCGCGCCGCCCCAACAGATGATCAAGAAATCCGCCTGCGGATAAGCGCCGCGATACTGCGCCTCTTGCGCGTGAAACTGGCTTTGCAGGAACGGACCCTTTTGCGCCTCGGGCAGGGGCAGAAACGCCATCTCTTGCGCGCGAACATCCGCATAAAGCGCCAGAAGAAATGCCTCATCCGCTGTGGTCACCGGTTCCAGGCTCAGCTCATTCTGCTCAACAGCCATACACGCCCTTTCATAACAAAACCGCCGCCAGATCATCATCCGGCGGCGGCTGAATGTGCGAGGTCCAGATCAGTTCAACACGATCTGGACAAGGTGGCCGCCCTTTTCACGGGGCATGGCCGAGGCATAAAGCTCGGCCTTGCCCACAACCGGGTGCGACACCTTGTGAAACCCGTCTTGCATGGCAACCAATGGCTCCATGTCGGGGCTTTCAAACAGGGCTGTCACCGCTTCGGCGCGGGGCAGGTCACCGGGGCGGTCGGCCCCGGAATTGCCAGGCACCACATCAACCAGACGCATGACAACCGTGCCATGTTCCTGCGTATGAAACCGGAACCGCTCCCCCACATGCGCAGCCAGTTCTGTGGCCGTGGTGGTGGCCCAACGGGCTGGCATGACCGGGGCTTGGCTCAGGGCCGCAGCCTCTGGTTCCGCCGCAACCTTGGCCAACGCCGCACCGGGCATGGCAGCGGTCGCAGCCAGGGCCGCCTTGCCTGCCAACGCCGTTCGACGAGAGATTTTGCTGGGATTACCCATCATATCTTCCTTTCAATTGGGGCTCGGATCAGCTGCGGGACGGGAAAATCCCCTGCAAGGCGATAATGTGGTACACGCCAAGGAAGGGCTGCACATTGGAGAACGGAATGTTACCGCCAGTATTGCCCACCGCAATGGCATCCGAGCTCATATTGACATCATCGCGCGGCGACGGAGCCCGATATTGCCCGGCATTCTTACCAAACATGTTTCCAGTCGGATCGTCCAAATTACCTGGGCGGGTTTCTGCACGCAATGCCGCAACGTGGTTGTGCGCCGGCAGGTTTTGCACGGTCAGATACGTGTCCTGAACGCCGCCACGTTCGCCCCAAACATATGTCGACAGACCGGCCCCCCTGCCCGGATGAATCGCCACACGACCGCGCAGGTCTGGCAGGCCAAAGGTGGTGCGACCATCGCCGCCATAGGTGGTGCCCAACAGCGAGAACAGCGCCGAGTATTGCGAAATCGCCAAAAGTTGCCCATCGCAAAACGCCCAGCCGCGTGGTGCAAAGTTTCCGCCAAACATCATGATTTGTGCAAGGAATGGATCAGCCATTTTTTATCCTTTTAAACGTGTCATTTTCTCCTGTCCCGGCCTTGTCACGCCTTCTGCATGACCCCGAAGACAGGTCTGGAACAATCTGTCACTGACAAACTCCACCGCCCGAAAAATAATGGCCGGGTTCCCTAATCACGGCTTTGACCCCGCGAGCGGCTTGAACAGAGGAAGAGTAATGGCACGACCCCTCCCCACCGAGAAATCATGCGTTTAGCCCCCACCTAATAAAAGCGTAGTTAACGCTAGGGTAGTATGTCAATCTATCATTCTTGTTGAATGCATCTTATTCAGCTGGGCTCAGATATTTACCCGATTTCCCCCAGCGCCCGGCGGAAACTGTCCTGATCAATGATCCCGTCGCGCAGCAGGTCCTGCGCCCCTTGTGCCATGGGGGCAAAGCCGCCTTGCCTGGCTATTCGGTTCAGCTCGGTTTGCGGCTGCCCTTCGGTGATCGCCTCTTGCAAAGGCGGGGTCATGTTCAGGAACTCGGACAAGACAACCCGCCCCTTGCGCCCGGTATCGGAACACTCGGCACAGCCCGCGCCGCCGCAACTGGGGCAGATCCGCCGCACCAGCCGTTGCGACAGCACCCCGCGCAGGGTCGCCGATAGCAGATAGGGCGCAATGCCCAGATCCAACAGGCGCGTCACCGCTGACACCGCGTCATTGGTGTGGATCGTCGACAGAACCAACCGCCCGACCAGCGCGGCACGCACCGCGATTTCCGCTGTCTCCTGATCGCGGATCTCACCAACCATGATCACATCCGGATCCTGGCGCAGAATGGCGCGCAGCGCGCGGGCAAAGCTCATATCGATGCCCATATCCACCTGCACCTGATTGATCCCGCTCAGCGCATATTCGATCGGGTCCTCAACGGTGATGATCTTGCGGTCGCTGGAGTTGATCGCGCTCAGCGCGGTATAAAGCGTGGTGGTCTTGCCGCTGCCGGTCGGCCCAGCCACCAGAAAGATGCCATTGGGCTGGGTGATCACCTGTTCAATCTCGGCCACCCGAGCCTTGGGGTATCCCAGCCCCTGCCAATCCAGCACGACCTTTGAGCGATCCAGCAAGCGCAGCACGATGCTTTCGCCATATTGGGTTGGCAGGGTCGACAGGCGAATGTCCACATTGCGCCCGCGCACCGACAGTTGCGCGCGCCCATCCTGGGGGCGGCGCTTTTCCGAGATGTTGAGATCGGCCATCACCTTGAGCCGCGACACCACCGCCGCGCGCTGCGCATCGGCAATGCGCTGCCGGGTCTGCAGATGCCCATCAATGCGGAACCGCACCCGCAAATCCTGCTCACCCGCCTCCAGATGAATATCCGACGCGCCCAGATCAGCAGCCTCGGAAATCAGGTCATTGACCAGCCTGATCACCGGCCCGTTATTGGCCAGCGCCGCCAACCGTTCGACATCACGACTGGCCGCATCCTTGCCGGTTTCATCGCTTGGGGTGGCTTGTTCATGCAGGGCTTGCTTGATCACCGAGGGGGCCGCAATCGCCGCGATCACCGGGCTGCGCAGATGATAGGACAGCGCCGCCAAGGCATCCCCGGCCCGCGGATCAGCCGAGGCCACGACAACCCCGTCATCACTCTGCTGCGCCGGAATCAGCTCAAGCCGTTGCAGGAAATCCAGGGGCACGCCCAACTGACGGATCAGGCTTTGGTCAATATCCTCACCGCCAAGGAAAGGCCGCTGCAATTGCGCCGCCAATTGGCGAAACAGTTCCTCTTCGCCAACCAGCCCCAGCTCCATCAGGCTGCGCTCAATCGCGGTTCCGGCCTGTGCGCTGGCCATGCGGGCGCGCTTGGCCCCGGCCTCGCTCAAAAGGCCCGCCGCGATCAACCGCTGCAGAAACCCGGCCTCATCCAAAGCCACGTTCAGGCCCTGCGCCCCCGTTGCCGTCTGATTGTTCATTGCGCCCCGTCACGTATTCCGTTCCGGGGCAAGGTGCTATGCCGCCTTGGCCGGGTCAAGCATCGCCTCCGCCCGCTTGGCCAATTTGGCCCGCAACGCCGTCGGCACCAGGCGCCGATCAGCGACACGTGGCAGGTCCATTTCTGTAACCACACGCTCTGACCGCTCGCCGATATTGGCAAAGCCTTCGGCCAGATCACCCATCTCGACAAAGCTCTCTGCCGAGCAATTCTCGGCCAGCAGCAGTTCATGCTTGGCGGTTTCCACGTGGTAATAGGTAAACCCGTCACGCGGCATATCCCTGACCATGGTGATGCTCGATCCGTTGACCAGGGCGCTTGCCTGATAAAGCACACCCTCGATCTCAATCGCATGATCCGGCGACACAAGCAGATCGCGGCTTGGCACATTCTCCGCCAAGGCCCCCGCCGCAATGCAGATCGGGTTCACCAGCGCCGGATGGGTCAACTCTGTCTCCACCGGCTGCACCCCCAGCCAGGTTACCTCGGTCGCGCGGCCATCCGCCGTCAGCACCAGATCCCCGGCACGCAGCTCCTCAACCGCGACCGAACCATAAGGCGTCGCAATCTCGGTTCCGGCACAGTAACACATCAGCGTGGCGTTGAGGCTCGTAACCGCCAGATAATCGCTCCCCCCCGTCACATTAGAGACAAAGCGAATTTCGGTGTAATGCGTGTTTGAACCCGCAACCGGCGTTATAATCTGACTGGCCGCTGTGACCGGGACCGTCACGTTCGAGGCATTGCCAACAAACACCACGTTCCATGTTCCGCTTAGGGTGCTGCCAATCTGCAAAGACAGCCCCGCCGCCGAGAAATCGGTTTGCGTCCCACCCGAGACATCAAACACCCAAGTGGCCGTCGCCGTTGCCGACGAGTTGCGCAGGCTGAAATGCCCATCCCCAAATGGCGGGAAATGCGCAACAGCCGGGTTGGGAACACCGGCCGTGCTCACCGAAAAGGTGATGCCTTCATCCGTAAACGTATAATTTACGGACGTTGCCCCGGTAACGGTGGTCGACGTGCTCCCGTCGTCAAATTCAAATAATGGCATTGCGCCCCTCCTCAGGGGTTGGATATTTTGGCGAACCTGGAAAACTTGCGTGAAAACCGAACCTTAAACAAGACAAAGCAGCCAGGGCTGCTCCCGTCAAGGTTGCTTTTGCAAAGCCTGCGAAATTTGGGGGAGGTCCTATTGATTAGCCCATGAAAAACCGCCTACCCATCGCGCATCTGCTGCGATAGGCTGGCGCGGTGTCCCGGATTGGGGCAGCGATTAGGCATTACAGGCAAAGGACAGGCAGCACCCGATGCGTTTCGGCTTCTTGGATATGTCTGTGCTGTCTGATCTTGTGCCCGGCTGGGTCAAGGCGGTGTATCTTGGCACGCCCCTGGCGCGGATTTTGCGCTTTGATCCCAAGGCTGAGGAAATCACCCTATCGGGGCGCGCTGTGCTGGCCCCGCTGTCTTTGCTCGACAGCGATATGGATGGCCCACCGCTGGCAAAACCCATTAATGTCGACATCACCCTGCCGCCCGACCATGTGCTGCGCCGCCAGATCTCGGCCCCGCTCTCGGCCCGCGCCACCCTGCCCGCCGTCGCAAGGCTGGACCTGCAACGCAAGACGCCGTTTCAGGAACAGGATGTGTTCTGGGCGCTTGGACCGGCGCGGGTTGAGGGGGATCAGGTTCAGGCCGAGCAATGGGTGGTGCGGCGCGCCGATATCGAGGTTCTGCGCACCCGAATGCGCGCCAAGGGCCTGCGCCTGCGCCGCCTTTCTGCGCCCGAAGCCGGGACTCTCGCCGATTTCAGCGCCGAGCTCTCCCAAACCAGCAAGCTTTGGCAAGTCGTGAATGCGCTGCTGCTTGTGGCCTGTCTTGGGCTGGCGGCGATCTGGTGGCTATATCCCGGTTGGGTGGCCAGCCAGCAGGTGCAGGTCCTGACCCGCGACCAGTCCGCGCTTCAAACCCAAGCCATTGCCCTGCGCCAAAAGGTCGAAACTCTGCGCCAATACCAAGCCGACCGCGCCGCGCTGTCCGCACATATGCTTGACCGCCCCCTGCTCTCCACCGCCATGACCGACCTGACCAAGGCCCTGCCCGATACGGTCTGGATCGACATGCTCAGCCTGCAATCGGCGCACCTGGTCATGAGCGGCGAAACCCGGATTTCCACCGCTGATCTGGTCGAGACACTCAGCGCCCTGCCCGGCTTTGCCAATCCACGCCTGACCGGCCCGGTCTCGCGCATGGCATCGGGGGCGGAGCGGTTTGAAATCACGCTGGACATCGCCCCGCGCGAGGTTTCGCAATGAGGCTTGGCGCAACCGGATCGAAACTGCTGGCCCTCCTGGCCCTGGCCGGTTTTGCCGGGCTGATCTGGGCGGCCCTGCTGGCCCCCGCCGCCGACTGGCAGGCCGCGCAACTGCGCGAACGCGAGGCCCTGACCACCAAGGTCACCGCCCTGCGCGCCACCCTGTCCCGGCTGGAAAGCGAACAACAACAGCTTGACCAAAAGGGTGACGATAGCGGCCTCTGGCCCCCAGCCCCGCAAGGCCAATCCACCGCCCGCATCCAATCCGCCATCAGCGCCAGCGCCGAGCGGTCCGGCCTCGCCATCCGCTCCATTTCGCCCACCGATGGGCAGACCCTGGCCCTGGCGCAGATGGTCAGCTTTCTGATCGAAGCCGACGGGCCTTTGGATGCCTTCCACGCCTTCTTTGCCGATCTAGATGGGCAAAACCCGGCCCTGCTGATCGATAATGCCACCCTGCGCCTGTTTGACCGCCCTGCCCCGGACGGCACCGCGCCGGCCCTGCCCATGCTCTTTGCCCAGATCCAGATCTCGGCCCCTGTTGCCCTCACGAATGAGGCCAAGCCATGACCCCGCGCCTCCTGCCCCTGCTTGGCACGCTCTCACTGCTTGGCCTGACCGCATGGCTGGGGATGCAGGCGCAAACGCGGCTGGCGCAGCCCCCTGCCCTGCCCGATACCGCGCCGCCGATCACCGAAACCACAACGGCTGTAGAACCCATCGCCCTGGCCCGCCCAGCCCTGCCCGAAACCGACCACAGCGCCCTGACCACGCG
>JAGHRD010000021.1:0-72189 GCA_017744045.1 Tropicibacter sp. R15_0
TTGTATGATATAGACCGACGCAGGAGCACGATTTGGGCACCTCTCCCTATTCCATCCGTCTTGATGACGAGCTGCGCAAATCGCTGGAACGCGAGGCCGAGATCGAAGATCGCCCGCCCGCGCAGCTGGCAGTGCGCGCCATCCGCTCCATGCTCGAGGCCAAGGCCGCCAAGCGCGAGGCCATCGAAGCCGCCTTGCAGCAGGCGGATGAGGGGCGGTTCATTTCATCCGAGGCGATGACTGACTGGATCGACAGCTGGGACAGCGAGGATGAATTGCCCATGCCCGCCGCGGATATCACCCCTAGCCGCTCATGAAACTTGTCTATCTCGAAGAGGCCGCGCAGGATATCGCGTGGTTTCGCTATTATTACCGTTCGGTCTTTCCCGAAGGCAGCGCCAAGGCCCGCGCCCATCTGAAGGCGATACAACAGACGCTGGCTGCCAATCCTTATGCTGGCCATCCCTCTGAGATCCGCCCGGACCTGCGCGAGCTGTCGATCCCGCGCACGCCCTTTACCCTGATCTATCGCGTCACCCAGTCCCAAATCGAAGTGCTGCGCCTGTGGGACGACCGCCAGGGCGGCGGGTTTTGACATGCGACCCAACCAAAAAAGACTGGGTCGCGCCAGCACCTGATCAAATATCGAACTTCACCCCTTGCGCCAAAGGCAGCTCGGCCGAGTAGTTGATCGTGTTGGTCTGACGACGCATGTAACCTTTCCACGCATCCGAGCCGCTTTCGCGCCCACCGCCGGTCTCTTTCTCGCCGCCAAAGGCCCCGCCAATCTCGGCACCGGATGGGCCGATATTGACATTGGCAATGCCGCAATCCGAACCGCCCGCCGACAGGAACGTTTCAGCCTCGCGCATGTTCAGGGTGAAGATGCACGAAGACAGCCCCTGCGGCACGCCATTTTGCAGTGCAATCGCCTCGTCCAGCGTGTCATAACCCATGACATAGAGGATCGGGGCAAAGGTCTCGGTCTTTACCGTCTCGGTCTGGCCGGGCATTTCGACGATGGCCGGGTGGACATAGGCCCCCTCGCCCACGCCCGAAGCTGCGCCACCCCCATGCACGGTGCCGCCCTCGCCCTTGGCTTGCTCCAGCATTGCCGCCATACGGTCGGCGCTGGCCTGGTCGATCAGCGGCCCGATCAAGGTGCCGCTTTCGCGCGGATCCCCGATGGGCAGGCTGGCATAGGCGGCAGCCAGTTTGGCGACCAGATCATCCTTGATCGAATGATGCACAATCAAGCGCCGCAGGCTGGTACAGCGCTGACCCGCCGTGCCCACAGCCGAGAAGACGATGGCGCGAATGGCCATGTCCAGATCCGCCGACGGCGCGACGATCATGGCGTTGTTGCCGCCCAGTTCCAAAATCGGACGCCCCCAGCGCGCCGAGACTTTCGGGCCAACAATACCGCCCATCCGGGTCGAACCGGTGGCAGAAACAATCGGCACATCGCTGGAATTGACCAGCGCTTCGCCAATCTCCGGCCCGCCAATGACCAACTGCACCAGCCCCTCGGGCGCATCGCCAAAGCGTTCCAACGCGCGGGCCATGATCTTCATGCAGGTCATGGCGGTCAGCGGGGTTTTCTCGGACGGTTTCCAGATCACCGGATCGCCGCAGATCAACGCCAGCGCACTGTTCCAGGACCAGACCGCGACAGGGAAATTAAACGCGGTGATCACACCACATGGCCCCATCGGGTGCCAGGTTTCCATCATGCGATGGCCCGGACGTTCTGAGGCGATGGTCAGACCATAGAGCTGGCGCGACTGACCCACGGCGAAATCGCAGATATCGATCATCTCCTGCACTTCGCCCAGACCTTCGGACAGGATCTTGCCGGCCTCAAGCGTCACAACCGCGCCCAGCTCATCCTTGGCGGCGCGCAACTCTTCTCCGAGCAGGCGGACCAATTCGCCGCGGCGCGGGGCGGGAACGCTGCGCCAGGCTTTGAACGCCTCTTGCGCCTTGGCGATAACGCCGGGCATGTCGCTGGCCTGGGTTTCGGCCACATGGGCAACGATGGCCCCGTCAATGGGCGAACGCACGGGCAGCGTGCCGCCGGTCAATTCAGCATCGGCAAAGCCAGCGGCTTTCAATACGTCAGAATGGCTCATCGGTTGTCTCCTTTGCGAAGTCAGGTCACAAGGCCGCGCTGATTGGCGCGACCCATGGAAATCAAAAGCGGGCTTTCAGCCTGCAGGGATTGAAACTCGGTTTTGCTGGTCATGCCGCGCCATTGCGCGGTGATCAGCGATTGCGCCACCGCACCACCTAGCGTGGTGCCGGGGCCGGTGATGATGAACAGGTCGGGGGCAAATTCACGTGCGGCCACCTGAATGGCGCGGGTGAAATCATAGGTTTCGACCACCTGATGCCCCAGCGTGTAATCCCAAAGCGCCTGACGATCACAGGCCCCCGGCCACCAGATCGCCCCGCGCCCGTCAATCAACGGCAATTTGGGCTGGTCGAACAGGTCCGGCGACAGGCGCGCGCGCCCCTGATCACTGATCGGCTGCATCATTGCCGAATGAAAGGCGGCGTGATTGGGCAGGCGCAGTGGAAATTGCTCTTGCTTTGGAACGGCGGTTTCGAACGCGGCCAGCCCGGCCTCATTGCCTGCCAATACTAGCATTCCACCCAGATCAATCGACAGGGTCAGCACGTGGTCGGGGCGGGTATTGATGACCGCCACCTGCGCCAGCAACTCGGCCTTGCGCGCCAGATCGGGCTGCCAGTCATCGCCACAATGAGGATAGACCAGCTGCCCGCCAATCAGCGCCTCTTGCATCAGGGTGCCCATGGTGTTGACCACATCAAACCCAGCCTCGGGCGTCAGCGCGCCGCCGCAGGCCAGCGTTGAATACCAGCCCATGGAATTGCCGGTGACCGCAACAATCTCGATATCATCGCGGATCGAACAGGCATCGCCATAGCTCGCCGCGTAAATCAGCGCCGAGGCATTGTCACCCCGCGTATGCCGCGCATTGGAAAAGCGTTGCGCGCTGTCCAGATCGCTCAGGCTATCCTGCCCCAATGCGCGGCGTTTTTCATCGAAGTGCCGCAGCAATCCCGCATCAGGGAAATGCCGCGCCAGCGTGCCCAGCTCAGCCTTGTTATAGGTGCCGCGACCGGGGCAGATCAGAACAGCGGTGGTCATGCCTTGCCCTCCAACGCCGATTTCGCCGCCTCATAGATGCTGTCCGCCGAAGGCATGGTTGCGCCATAGGCGGGGCCGGTGGCGATAAAGCTATCCTCGGCCGCAAGGCGCGACACCGGCACATTGCAACGTTCGGTAAAGAGGGTCATCAGTGCCTCGGACACCCCGCCGGTTCGGCGGGTTTCGTCAACCACCAGAATGCGTTTCGCCCCGGCAACCGCGTTAACCAAAGCGTCCTCGGGCAAGGGCGACAGCCAGCGGGTGTCGATCACCCGCGCCTTGACCCCATCGGCCTCAAGCCGCGCCTGGGCTTGCAACGACAGGTAATAGCCATTGGCAAAACTCACGATGGCCAGATCATCGCCCTCCCCGGCCACGCCAACCTCGCCAAAGCCAATGCGTTCATCCCGCGCCGGATAGGTGGTCATCCAACCGCCATCGCCAGCCGCGTGCAGGTCGCGCATCGGGTAAAGCGCGATGGGTTCCAGGAACACCACCAGCCGTTGCTCTTCGCGCGCCAACCGCACGCTTTCGCGCAGCATCCGCGCGCCATCCGCGCCGTTTGACGGGCAAGCCAGAATGAGCCCCGGAATATCGCGCAGCACCGCAACCGAGTTGTCATTGTGGAAATGCCCGCCAAACCCCTTTTGATAGCCAAGCCCGGCAATGCGCACGACCATCGGATTGGTGAATTGCCCGCGCGAGAAAAACGGCAGGGTTGCCGCTTCGCCGCGCAGCTGGTCTTCGGCATTGTGCAGATAGGCCAGGAACTGAATTTCCGGCATCGGGATAAACCCGTTCTGCGCCATGCCAATCGCCAGCCCAAGGATGGATTGTTCATCCAGCAGCGTGTCGATCATCCGATCAGACCCAAAGCGGTTGATCAGCTTTTGCGTCACGCCATAGACGCCGCCCTTGCGCCCGACATCCTCGCCCATCATGACGATTTCACCGTGATCCAGCATCAGATCGGTTAGCGCCCAGTTCAGGATGCGGCTCATGGGTTGCGGGGTGGCATGGGCCTTAAGGTCAGCGCCAAAGGCCTTGGTGCGATCCTCGTCACTTGGGCCATTGGTGGGCGCGCAGTCGCGTTTGGGGGGGATGATGCTGGCCATCACGTCACGCGCGGTTTTCAGATGCGGGCGGGTCGCGGCCTCGGCGGCAACGCGGGTCACGCGGGCGCGGGTCTCTTCATAGATGGCCAGCGCCTCATCGCCGCTCAGCGCGCCAGCCTCTTGCAGCAGGCGGGCGCTGTGCAGCAGCGGATCATTGGCCTCATCCTGTTCAACCTCGGCCCGCGACAGATAAGACGTGGCCACATCCGCCCCGGCATGACCATAAAGCCGCACGGTGCGTAGGTGCAAAAACGCCGGTTTGCGCCGGTTGCGCACATAATCCGCCGCCTCTTGCGCCACGCGATAGGTGTCAAACAAGTCCAGGCCATCCGCGTGGAAATACTTGATCCCCGGACGGGCGCGGAACCCGTCGGCGATCCAGCCCTTGGGCGTCTTGGTCGAAATCCCGATCCCATTGTCTTCGCAAACAAAGAGCAGCGGCAAAGGCACCGATTGATAGCTGGTCCAACCCGCGGTGTTAAACGCCCCTTGCGCGGTGGAATGATTGGCCGAGGCGTCACCAAAGGAACACATGACAATCGCGTCCTCGGGATATTCCCTATGTTCCGGCGCATGGCGGCGCGCCGCGCCAATGGCATAGGCCGCCCCCACCGCCTTTGGCAGGTGCGAGGCAATGGTCGAGGTTTGCGGCGGGATGTTCAGCGCTTTGGAGCCCAGCACCTTATGCCGCCCGCCCGAGGTCGGATCCTCGGAGGAACAGGCAAAAGACAGCAGCATATCCCAGGCCATGTTCTGGCCCGGCACCTGCGCGCCCCGCGCGATCTGAAACCCGGCATCGCGATAATGCAAAAAGGCCGGATCGGTGGGGCGCAAGGCCTCGGCCACGGCTGCCATGCCCTCGTGACCTGATGAGCCGATGGTGTAAAACCCTTTGCCCTCTTTCTGCATCACCCGGCTGGTCAGATCCAAAGCCCGGCTTAGACATTGCGCACGAAACAGGCCCACGGCCTGTTCCTTGCTCAGCGGGCCAGCGGGGGGTTTGCCCCTGGGCAGGTTGCCAGTTGTGACTTTTTCGCGAAAATTCTCTTCGACGATAACAGCGCGATCCATGGTTTACGCCTCTTTGTTCAAATAATCACCCAGCCGCGCCAGCCCTGCGTCCAGGGCGTCGTCGGAATAGGCAAAGCTCAGTCGGAAATGGCCGGACAGGCCAAAGGCGCGCCCCGGAACCACCGCCACATCGGTTTCATCCAGCAACCGGGCGCAGAAACCCCCGTCGCTCTCGCCTTGGCGTAGCGCGTCTTTGCACGAGGGAAAGACGTAAAACGCCCCATCCGGCACAGGGCAGGTGATCCCCGGCAGCGCGTTCAACCCCGCCACCACCTTGTCACGCCGTGTCTGGAAAATGGCGCAGCGGTCGCGCAACAGATCGCGGGGACCATTCAACGCCGCCAGGGCCGCCGCCTGCGCCACCGAACAGGCACCCGAGGTCGATTGCCCCTGCAAGGATACCATCGCCTTGATCAGCGGGGCCGGGCCAATGCCCCAGCCAATGCGCCAGCCGGTCATCGCCCAGGCCTTGGACACGCCCGACACGATCAATGTGCGCGGGGCCAGAGCGGGCGCGGCGGCGGTGAAACTAACAAAGGGGGAAAAGCTGAGATGCGCGTAAATTTCGTCCGAGATCACCCAAACCTGCGGGTGCCGGTCCAGCACCTCGGCCAGGGCGGCAATTTCTCGGGCGCTGTAAATCGCGCCGCTTGGGTTTGAGGGCGAGTTGAGCATCAACCAACGGGTTTTCGGCGTGATCGCCGCCTCAAGCGCCTCGGGCGACAGTTTAAACCCGGCCTCCATCGGGCAAGGCACCGTCACCGGCCTGCCCCCGGCCACCACGACCATATCGGCGTAGCTGGTCCAGAATGGCGTGGGCAAAATCACCTCGTCGCCGGGGTTCAGTGTCGCCATGAGCGCATTGGCCAACACTTGCTTGGCCCCGGTCGACACGATGACCTCGGCCATCTGGCGACCATGTTCCTGGGCTATCGCCTCGCGCAGGGCGGGGGTGCCAACGGTTGCGGTATAGCGGGTCTCTCCGGCCAGGGCGGCCTGATGCGCCGCCTCAACGACAAAATCAGGTGTCGGGAAATCCGGCTCTCCGGTCGACAGAGCCACCACATTGCGCCCCTGATCGCGCAGAACCTTGGCGCGTTCCGAAATGCGCACGATCTCGGACAGCTCGATGCCGCCCAGCCGATCCGCCGCCCGAAACGCGCTTGGGTCCATGGCCAAAGCGTCATCCGGCATAGCGCGCGCCGTTCTTGGTTTCAAAGAAAGCCGCCAGCGGGATGTCCTCTTGTTTGAGGAAGCCCTGCCCCGGCAAAGTGCCCGCGCGCACCATTTCGATCACCGCCACCACACTGGACGCCGTTGTCCAGGCAATCGCCGTGCGATGCTTGCCCGCAATCTCTAGCGGCATCAGCGCGCGCACAAATTCACGCCGCCCCAGAGCGCCATCCTTGGTGCCCTCAGCCGCCACATGAATATAGACCACATCATCCTGAACCGGCGGCTTGGCATTGACCAAAATCTCGCCCGCCTCTTTCTTGCGCTCGCGCATCAGCAGCTCGTGAAAGAAAAAGTTCATCAGGTCGACATGGCCGGGATAGCGCATGGTTTTGTAATCGATATTGGGCACTTGCCCCAGATAGGTCTCGCACATGGTGCCCAGCCCGCCCGAGGTGGTAAACGCCTCCAGCTCGATCCCGCCGATCACGATCTTTTCGATCCATTCCATCGGCGACACCCATTTGTGTTCGCCATTCTCCAGCACTTCGCAATCGTTGAGATATTCGTTCACCACCCCTTCGGGCGACCAGTTGAAGGAATAGCCCATCAGCCCGGTCGGATGCTGCGGCAGGGCACCAACGCGCAATTTGCAGGATCGGCACTCGTCAAATTGTGCGATCAGATCCGCAGCCACGATGCCGACAAAACCGGGGGCCAGGCCACATTGCGGGGCCATTAGCCCCTTGGAGGTTTTGGCCAGTTCAAGGATCTCCTTGGTGGTAGGAACGTCTTCGGTCAAATCGAAGTAATGAATGCCCAGCCCATGGGCAGTGCGCGCCACGGCGGAGTTGAGGAAATAGGGCAGGCAGGACAAAACCGCATCCGCCTTGCCAAGCGCGCCTTTTAGCGCGGCCTCGTCCGAGACATCCAGCGCCGCCGTGGCAAAACCAACCCCCTCAAGCTTGGGATTCATGTCATAGCCAGTGACGGTGAACCCTGCCTCGCTCAGCAACTCCGCCGCCAATGCGCCAACTTTGCCCAGACCCAGAACCGCTACAGATTGCATGACCTCTCCCTTTTTGGTCGTGTTGCCTTGGCAAAAGCGTAGCGATTTGACTCATGCTAAAAAACGGGCAATTTAGGTATTAACTTGTGCCTTGAGGTCATGAATGGAACATCTCCCCTCGCTGTCATCCCTGCGCAGTTTCGAAGCGGCAGCCAAACATCAAAGCTTTACGCTTGCCGCGGAAGAGCTGCACATGACGCAAAGCGCGATCAGCCGCATGGTGCGCGAGCTTGAAGCCACCATCGGCGTCACCCTGTTTCGCCCTGCCGGGCGCGGAGTGGCGCTGACCGATGCGGGGCGCGCACTGGCGGATCAGCTGCATGGCGACCTGGAGCGGCTGCGCGGCACGATCCGCAATGCCAGCGCAGCGGGCGATACGCGGCGGTTGCTGTCAATCGGGACGCTGCCGACCTTTGGCTCGCGCTGGCTGGCCCCTCGCCTGGCACGGTTTCGCGCCAGCCATCCGCAGGTGGAATTTGCCCTGCACAGCCACCCGGCCCCCTTTGATCTGATTGGCGAAGCGGTCGATATCGCCATCCATTTTGGCCGCAAGGAATGGGTTGACGGCACCCTGACCGAGCTCTGCCCCGAAGACCTGGTCGCCGTCGCCTCACCCCTTATGGCGGATCGCCACGAGGTCACGCAGCCTACGGGCCTTGCCCGTCTGCCACTCTTGCATCTCTCAACCCGGCCCAATGCCTGGCGGGTCTATTTCGACGCGCTTGGCCTGCCCTTGGACAGCGTGCGCCAGGGCACCTTGTTTGATCAGTTTTCAGCGATGATTTCCGCCGCGATCCACGGGCTGGGCGCGGCCATTGTGCCCAGTTATCTGATCGAGGCAGAACTGGCCCAGGGCACGCTGGTCATTCTGGGCCGCCCCGCCTGCGAGGATGATCGGTATTACGTCGTCACCCCACGCGGCGTGGCCAACCCGCTCGCCGCGCAATTCCGCGACTGGCTGGTGGCCGAGGCCCGCGCCTCAACGCGCAAACGAATGCAGTTTCGGGGGTAGGTTTACTTCGGATACTGCGCTATTTTCTTGACACAAAAAATCTACTTTGATTGCCATCAATTCTTGTTTAAGTAGTTTATAGAAAATTTCTATTCGTAAAACCCCTATTCACCAGAAACCTTAAAGAGGATCCAATGATTATTCCTGGAACTAATGATAATGACGTCATTCTTGGTGAAGACACGTCTGATTTCATCTTGGGCTACGAAGGTAACGACACAATAAATGGTGGCGACGGGAACGACAACTTACGGGGTGGAATCGGTGCCGATTGGTTGATTGGCGGTGACGGTTTTGATCGCGCGGACTACCGCGACAGCACTTCAGGTATAACAATTCAATTCTCGCCCCACGGGTGGGCCACCGGCAGCGGCGGAACGGCAGAAGGCGATTATCTACAAGAAATTGAGGCTGTAATAGGCAGCAGCTACAATGATAAAGTAGAAGGATGGCTTGGTGGAGATACCTTTTTCCACATTTCCGGAAATGACGAGTTCTTTACAACGAATGGCAAGATTGACTTTGAGTTGGCAACTGAAGCTTCCAATGGAGTGGGTGTCATCGTTAATCTTGGCCATAGTTCCGTGAACGCAGTTATGACAACTTTCACCGAAACGCACGTCACGGTGCTCGGCCACACAAATAGGCTTTTTATGGAACAAGCCGTTGACGCTGGCGCTTCCTCCGTCCGAATGATCGGTGTAGTTGACGTCGACGGGACACAAAACTCAGATTGGATTGCCGCAGATCTAAATGACAACATTTTAGATGGTCATGGCGGAAATGATTACCTTTTTGGAGGAAGAGGCAAGGACGTTATCTACGGAGGAGATGGCGATGACAGTATTGTTGGGGGAAATGAAGTCGATTCAGTTTTAGGCGATGACGATACCCTTTATGGGGAAAACGGCGACGACACCATCTTTGGAGGCGTCGGAAATGATCTACTTCGCGGAGATGCCGGATACGACAGCTTAGATGGCGGCTCTGGCCTGGATACCCTCAGGGGCGGAGACGAGAATGATACTCTTCACGGTGGGACTGGCTCCGACCGCCTATACGGAGATGACGGGGACGATGTTATGTTCGGAGGAAATGACTTAGATATCGATTACCTCATCGGGGGTGCTGGAGCAGACACTTTCCTTTTCTCTAATACAACTGGGAGAGATAGGATACTGGACTTTGAAACAGGCATAGACAGAATCGACTTGAGTGATGTTTCGAGCTTGAACAATTTCTCAGATGTGCTTGCAGCCGCCTCAAATACATCCAACGGTCACGTCAAAATTGACTTTGGTGGAGGAAACCTTGTGTACATCTATGACGCTTCAATCGCAGACCTAAACGCGAACGACTTTGTTTTTTAGGAACCAATACTTCTGAAAGATGTCTGCCCATTGTGCACCGATCAAACGTGCGTTCCTCTTCACATTACAACCCCAGGTTAAATCACTATTTATACATTAACAAAAAGCCCCCCAGCCAAAGCCGGGGGGGCCTATCAGCATTAATCCGCCTCAGGCAAAGAACCATGGCCATGCCCGGCCATGCCACCTGACACTTCTTCGGTCGCCTCACCAGCCAGCTCTTCGGGCAGGATCAGGTTCAGCACGATGGCGATAAAGGCAGCGGGCAGGATGCCCGAGGTCGCCAGCACCTTGATCGTGCCTGGCAGGTGCTGCAACGCGCCCGGCTCAAGCTGCAGGCCCAGCCCCAGTGACAGCGAAATCGCAAAGATCACCATGTTGCGGCGGTTCCAATCCACGTCGCTCAGCATCGAGATACCGGCGGCAACCACCATGCCGAACATGACGATCACACCGCCGCCCAGCACTTCGATCGGGATCGAGGAGATCACCGCGCCAACCTTGGGGATCAGCCCGCAGATGATCAGGAACACCGCACCAATGGTCACCACATGGCGGCTCATCACGCCGGTCATGGCGATCAGGCCGACATTCTGGCTGAACGAGGTGTTGGGCAGCGCACCAAACAGACCGGACACCGCCGTGCCGATCCCGTCGGCAAAGGTCGCGCCCTGAATCTCTTTATCCGTGGCCTCGCGCCCGGCGCCCCCTTTGGTGATGCCCGACACGTCGCCCACGGTCTCAACCGCAGACACAAAGGACATCAGGCAAAAACCAATGATCGCCGCAACCGAGAATTCCAGACCGAAATGCAGCGGGTTTGGCAGGGCAAAGCTCGCCGCGCGGCCGACATTGCCCAGATTGACCTCGCCCAACACAAAGGCAAAGGCATAGCCGGCGATCAAACCGATCAACACGGCAGAGACCGACAACATGCCCTTGGCATAGAATTTCAGGCCAAGCGTCACCAGGATCACCACCGCGGCCATCGCCCAGTTGATCAGCGAGCCATATTCAGGCTTGCCAATCGCGGGCACGCCGCCAGCGGCATATTGGATGCCGACCTTGACCAGCGCCAGACCAATCATCGTCACCACAAGGCCCGTCACCAGCGGCGGCAGGGCAAAGCGGATCTTGCCGATGAACAGGCCCAGAATGGCGTGGAAAATCCCGCCCACCAGAATGCCGCCCATCAGCACCGCCACCGCATCAACACCTTTCCCGGCGACAAGCGGGATCATCACCGGCAAAAAGGCAAAAGACGTGCCCTGCACAATCGGCAAGCGCGCCCCAACCGGCCCCACACCGATGGTCTGGAACAGGGTCGCGATACCGGCAAAGAACATCGACATCTGGATCATATAGATCATCTGAGGGAAGTCCGGGCTGTTCGAGCCGAACCCAAAGCCCGCCGCGCCACAGACGATGATCGCCGGGGTCACGTTTGACACGAACATCGCCAGAATATGCTGAATGCCAAGCGGCACCGCCTTGGCGATGGGTGGGGTGTAATTGGGGTCGCGCAGCTGTTCTGGCGTCCCGATGGATGTATCAGACATTTTTGTCCCTTCCCTGTTGTTTATTATTTGCCAGCTAACGTTCCGGCACCTCGTCACTTGGTGAGATCGTGTAAGGCGCGTCGAACCAGTGTTCTTGCAGGTTCGGCCCCGCGCCAATGCGGTCAACCACGGCGAACAGGCCGGGCGCGTGCAGCGGGGTCAGCACCCCGTGCCAGGTGTTTCGGTGGTAATTCACCCCCTGCCCCGGCGCGGTCAGAAAGGCCTGCGGTTGCCCCGGCACACCGCCCGCATCCTCCGCCACGATGACCAGAAACGGATCCAGGCTCATGGGCAGAAAGGCTTGCGAGCCCTCGGGGTGACGCTCCATCATATCCAGTTGCAAAGGCAGCGCGCGAGGTTCGGCCTGAAACAGGCTGATCCCGGCATGACCATCGGCAAAATCCAACTGCGCCAGATCGTGAAACCGCCCGCACAACCCTTGATTGATAATCTTATCCGCCGCGCCCTTGGCCTCAAGCACATCGCCAAACGGGGCGAAATCGCGCGCGGTGAGGGGTTTGATCACGACCTCGCTCATGCGCCCAGCTTCTCTTGCAGGCGCAGTTCGGCGATGCGTTCCACCTGGCGGCAGGCCTCGGCAAACTCTGTCTCGCGGCTCTGGTCAATCCGGCGCTCAAAGGCGGCAAGGATCGACGCCTTGTCATGGTCGCGCACCGCAATTATGAATGGAAAACCGAATTTAGCGGTGTAATCATCGTTAAGCTGGGTAAAGCGCGCCCGTTCCGCATCGGTCAGCGCGTCGAGCCCCGCCGAGGCCTGTTCAGCCGTGCTTTCATCGGTCAACCGCTTGGCCTGCGCCAGCTTGCCCGCCAAATCCGGGTGGGCGTTTAACACGGCCAGCCGCTGCGCCTCATCCGCAGATCGGAACACACGGCACATCAGGTTATGCACCCCGGCGGCGCAATCATGGGTCGGCCCCTTTTCCAGGGCGCAGGCCCCTTCGGCCACCCAGGCACTATGTTCAAAGATCCCGCCGAATTCAGCGACAAACTCAGCCGAACTCATCTCAGACGGTATCAATCCCGCCACGGGCGGATGTTGTGCCGCCCAGTGATCGGCAATCTGTTCGCGGGTGGCAAACCAAACGCCCTCATGCCCGCGCATATAGTCGAGCACCCGTTTCAGCGCCTGCGCCCGACCGGGCCGCCCCATCAGGCGGCAATGCAGGCCAATCGACAGCATCTTGGGTGCGCCCTCGGCCCCTTCGGTATAAAGACAGTCAAAACTGTCCTTCAGATAGCTTTCGAACTGGTCACCGGTGGTAAACCCGGCCTGGATGGCAAAGCGCATATCGTTGCAATCCATGGTATAAGGCACGATCAACTGATCCTTGCCCCCCGCCTTGACCCAATAGGGCAGATCATCGCCGTAACTGTCAGCGATATAAGCGAAATCGCCCTCTTCTGCGGCCAGATCGACGGTGTTCATCGAACAGCGCCCTGTGTACCAGCCGCGCGGCGCGCTGCCGGTCACTTCGCTATGCAGGCGGATCGCCTCCCTTATCTGGGCGCGTTCTTCTTCGGGCGACATATCCTTGTGCTCGATCCATTTCAGCCCGTGGCTGGCAATCTCCCAGCCCGCCGCCTTCATCGCCGCCACCTGCTGGGGCGCCCGCGCAAGGGCCGTGGTCACCCCGTAGACCGTAACCGGCAGGTCGCTCATCAACCGATGCAAGCGCCAGAACCCGGCCCGCGACCCGTATTCATAGATCGTTTCCATGTTCCAATGCCGCTGCCCCGGCCAGGGCTGCGCACCGGTGATCTCGGACAAAAACGCCTCCGAGGCCGCATCCCCATGAAGGATGTTGTTCTCACCACCTTCTTCGTAATTCAGCACAATCTGAACGGCGATCTTGGCCCCGTTGGGCCAATTGGCATGGGGGGGCGTGGCCCCATAGCCCGTCATATTTCTAGGGTAATTGGACAAGCGCTTATCCTTCTGGTCTTTTTCGGCAGTATACCGAAAGACCCTCCCCCATTTTCAAATAATTCCGAAAGGAATTTCTGAGGTGGATAATCGTTCCCAACCCGAACAGGCAGGTATGCCACCCGTTGCCATTGCTTAAAACTTCAGCAAGTGACTGAAATTTTCAGCAAATCCGGAAACGTGGCGCATTGGTCACCAGCGTCAAAACCGGTTCAGAACAGGCTTAGAACCGGGCCCCTGCATGCAAGGGCCCGGAAAGTCACGCCCCGGCCTGATATTGCGGGCAAGAGGCCAGAAACTCGCCATAGGCCTTGTGATTGGGATAGCTGAACTGTTCTGCCAGCGGGTTGCCCCTTTTGCGTTTGCTTGCGCCCATATCGGCCAGCAGCTCGTCGAAATGTTTGAAATGGAACGGGGCCGAGCATAGCCCGCCATAGATCTGCGCCGCCGGGCGCTCCTTGCGTTTCCAGTTCAACATCATTTCGATATTGTCGGTCATCTCGGCCTCAGAGGGCTGACGCTCCAACTGCCCATCCATATAGCGCACCAGCCAATTGGCGATCATCTCGGCGCTCAGCACGGTGCAAAAGGACGAGTTGAACCCGACAAAGCCCATATCCGGCAGATCCGGGTTCACCGCGATGCGATAGACCCGATATTGCCCGTCCGGCTCGACCAGTTTTTGCTGATATTCATCCGGCAGATAAGGCACGCCCAGCTTCCACCCGACGGCCAAAATCGAGGTATCCGCCTCGACCCGTTCGCCACCGGTCATGATGATGGTCTTGCCGTCATAGCGTTCAAACGTGCCCTGAATATTCTTGATCTTGCCCGCCTTCAGCGCCTCAAACAGGCCCGGCGTCACGATGGGCACCGAACAGGACACATCCCTTTCAATCGGGATCTTGGGCACCATCCCGTATTTCTTGAGACCCAGCTGTGTCTTCAGCAGCGCCTCAAGCCCACGGAAATTGGCCCAAACCAGCGGTTTCAGCACCGCCGCCACCACGCGCTGCAAGGGCGATTTGCCCCAGGCGTTGAACTGCTGTTCCTGCGCGCGCATGTAAAGCAGCCGTTTAAAGTTGATGCCGCCCACAAAATACGGGATGCGCCAGACCGGCTCCAGATAGACCCAATGCACCGAGCGCGCGCCATTATTGGCCGCGTTCACCGCAATGTCGGTCGCCGATTTCGACCCGCCCAGCACGACAACCCGTTTGCCCTTGATCATCGACGGATCGGTATATTCCGAGGAATGCATCACCTCGCCCCCCGCCTGGACAAAGCCCTCTTGGCCGGGATGTGAGATGATGTTCTTGTCCGAGAACTGACCGGTGCAGACAGCGACAAAATCCACGTCCTGCGTGTATTCCTGCCCCGCCTCATCAATCGTCAGGGTCCAGCCACCTTCAGCGCGGCGGTCCATGCCCTTGATCGTGGTGTTCAGCTTGAAAAGCCGCGCCAGATTATGCTTGGCGGCATAGCTGTGCAGATAGGCATGCACCTGCGGGCCTTTGGGCCATTCAGGGTACTCCTCGGGCATGGGGTGATCGGTGAAACAGTACAGATCCTTGGGGGATTGCGTCTGTACATCGGGATAGCTGCGCGACAACTCCCAAACCCCACCAAAATCGTGACTGCGCTCAAAGCCCAGCACCCGATGCCCACGTTCATCAAAGGCCTTGGCGGCGGCAAGCCCCGAGACCCCGCCGCCGATCACGGCGACAGTTTTGCGTTTAACCATGGATGTGTCCCCTTACTGCGCGTCAGGAGGGGGCGGCAGGAAATCCACCTCATGCATGGCGGAAAGGCGCACCAATTCCTCAGGGTCCGTCACCCCGTCCAATGCGCCAAACAGGTCAAACAATTTGCGCGAGGGGGCAACACCAAAGACGCAGGTCGCCTCGGCCCCGGATCGGTTAAAAATCCCGTGTTCTTCGCCCATCGGCATGCGGACCACATCGCCAGGCCCGGCCTTATGCACCGAAGGCGCGCCCTTGGTATGGCCAAATTCGACCTCCAATTCGCCGGTCAAAACGGTGATCCATTCATCCTGTGTCGGGTGAATATGGGGCGGCACAAACGTCTCTGCCGGGATCACCGCATGCCAGATAAAGGCGTTGTTTGACAAAAGTTTCGGCGTGTAGGTATGCCCCACAACATTCCAGGCAATCCCGTCGAGCCCATCGCTCGCTCCGGTTACTCCGGCTCCATCTTTCATTTTCAGACCTCCTTGTTGTTATTGTTTCAAGCCTAAAACATGCATCGTCGAAGCCTTTATCCAAAAAACGAAATCATTTTCCCCTGTTTTTGCCCAGGTTCTGGATTCCTGTGATTCTGTGCTAGGCTCACTTCGATGACCGCGCGCGAGCCCAAAGAACCCCTGTCCCAGCGCCGCCTTTTTCAGACCACCGAGCTGGACGAGGCGCGCGCCATTGTGGCGGACAAGTTCTGTGATCATCGGCTCGACATCGCCACGCAAGCCGACCGGTTTGATGCCTGTCATCACCGGGCCGAAGGGCGCGCCACCTCGCTCAACTATATCCGCTATGGCGCGGATGTGCGGATTGCGCCGGGTGAATTGCACTCTTTCTATCTGGTCCAGATCCCGCTGGCCGGGGCGGCGGAGATCGACAATCACGGCGGTGATGTTCTGACCCATCGGGGCCGTGGCAGCGTGTTGAACCCGCATCGCGAAACCCGGATGCGTTGGCGCGAGGGTTGTACCCAGCTTTTGTTGCAGATCGACGCCAAGACCCTGCAAAACGAGGCTGAAACCCTGCTGGGCACGTCGCTAAACGCCCCCGTGACCTTTGAAACCGCCGTGGACGAAACCCGCACCGCGACCGCCAATTGGGTGCGCAAGCTCAAGACTTGTTTCGGCTTGGCGGAACAGAATGTGGTTTTTGGCGACAGCAATCCGGGCACGCAAATGCGGGTTGAACGCGAGCTGATCGGTGATTTTCTGGCCAGCCAGCCCAGCAATATCTCAAACCTGATCGCCAGCGCTCCGGGCGCGCAGGCCAATATCTATCTGCGCCGCGCGGTTCAGTTCATTCATGCCAATCTGTCCCTGCCTTTATCGGTCGCCGATATCGCCAGCGCCGCCAATACCACGCCGCGCAATCTGCAACTGCAATTCCAGACCGAATTTGGCCTGACCCCGATGCGCTATCTGCGTCAGGAGCGTTTGGCCCTGGCGCGGCGGCTGATCCTTGAAACCCAGGGCAGCGAAGCGCTTGGCGACATCGCCGACCGCGCCGGATTTTCCCATTTCGGGCGGTTTTCCATCGCCTATCGCCAGCAGTTCAACGAAGCCCCCCGCGACACCAAGCTGCGCGCCACGCAGATGCAAGCGGCAGGGCTGGACCAGCACTAAGCAGATTTCTGCGCGCTTGGCGAATCTCTGCGTCAACCGGGCACAAGCTATAGTTGCTAGACCCAAAACCCCCGCCTAAGCTTTCGGCATTACCCAAACGATATTTCTCGCGGTCAGCCTGTCTGACCATCCCCAATGCCATTTTCAAAGGAGTCTCGCGGTGCCACAATTCCTGTTCGGGTTTTCCACGACGCGAAACCCTTCCGCCATCGCCCCTGCCACACTGAACCAGTTCCACATCCAGCTAAGCGAGGATGATCGCGCGCAAACCCGGATCTGGTCGGGGGCCCATGCGGATTTCGACTCCATCTCGCTGGCCGCCCGCAGCGCTGTGCGCTCGGGCAACCTGACCCCACCGGGTCTTGCCGCGCTGAAAAACACCCATGCTGAGCTGCTGGAATTCTACCGCCAGCTCCACGGCGAACAAAACCGCGCCTCTTTTCTGGCGCTTGCTGACTGGCTTGACGCCAACGCCGTCTCGCCCCTGTCGCAATCGGAACGCGCGGCGCTGTGGGATGGGCTGGCGATGCATCTATGGGCCACCCATTGGCGCGAGGCAGTTGATACCATTCTGGCGATCATGGTCGCCGACAAAGCGTTGAATTTTTGGCGTGTGGCAACCGCCGGTGATGGCACGCTTTCCCCTGATCAGGAAAGCGACCTGCGCCGCATCCTGCAGGCCCGCGTTGTCCTGCCCCTCAACCAGCGTCGCGCGGTTGAGGATCCGGAGCGGGACAACCTCAGCCCCGGTCAATTCCGCCTGCTCGACAATGCCCAGACCAGCATCGTCACCAATACCCGCATTGACCGCCTGGAAAACGCCCGCTCGCAGATCGAGGATGCGCTGTCGCTGGCCGAGGAAAACCTGGCCCAAACACCACCGCCGGAGTCACGCGAACCAAGACGGCCCGACCTGCCCTTTCGCAGCGATGATGACCCGGCCCTGACCACCCCGCGCCGCCGCAAAACACTGAGCCTGATCGAGCGGCGCAAATTGTTGATCACCGATATTCACGACCGGCTCAGCGACACCCCCGCCCGTGAGGTCTTTGACCAGTTCCGAACCGGCACCGACGAACCCGAGGACACGCTGGACAAGATCGAGGATGAGATTGCGACCCTCACCGACACCGCCCCGCCCCGCATCCTTTATGTCTCTCATAGCGCCTTTGCCGCTTTTGGTGCGCAATTCACGATTGAGGAACGCCTGCCCGCCGGAGCCATCCTCATCGCCCTGCGCCCGGCCAGTGGTGGCGGGCATCATGTTTATCTGACCCGGTTTCGCGATTCCACGCTGGCCCCGCTGGATGTCATCGCCGGCACGCTTTCCGCCCGGCAGGACCGGCAGACTATCATCGAGGAACCCCTGTCGGATGCCACACAAGGTTTTGAAACCTTCCGCCTCAGCACCACGCCGATCACCGAACCCTTTGTCGATATCGACCTGACCCTGCAATCCGCCGCCCTTGGCGCCACGCCCCACTCGCTCGACCGGTTCCGCCTGTTCCCGGACCAACCCTTTAGTGCAATCGAAACCCTGTCCGAAATCGTCGACACCGATGACGATCCCGAACCGCCCATTCATGGCGTCACCCGTCTGGGCCTGATCGATTACCGCCGCGTTGAACAAGAGCTGAGCTGCTATGTCACCGGCGAAATCTCGCATGTGGAAAACATCCTTGCCTCGGCTTTCAAGGAACGGGTGTCGCGCAGCCTGTCGATGATCGAAAGCGAACAGGAGGTCACCCAGGAACGTGCCTCGGAATATCAGAGCGAGACCGAAACCAGCGAGACCCTGCAAATGCAGACCGAAGCCAGCGAGATCTTGCGCAACGAAATGGAAACCCAGTTCGAGGTCGGGGCCTCGGTCACAACCGGCTTTGGCAAATCCAACACATTCTCCGCCGATACCGGGTTTTCCTTTAACACGGTCAGCGCGGGCGAACAAAGCACCAGCGAAGCCATCGAGATCGCCAAATCCGTCACGCGCAGCGTCCAGAGCAAGCTGATGCAAAAGGCCACCAGCCGCCGCCGCTCCCTGTCGCGGCGCGAGTTCGAGGACATCACTAAGAACGGTTTTGACAATCGCAACAACCCCGAACATGTGGTCGGCGTTTATCGCCGTCTCGACATGATCTATAGCCATCGGTTGGTCAATCTGGGCCAGAAAGAGGTGATCGAGCTCAACATTCCCGAACCGGCCCGCGCCTTTATCTTTGCCCTGAATGCCGAGGTCGAAGAGGATGACAAGGTCAAATCCCGCAAACCCCCGCGCCCGAAATCCATCGGGCTGCACGACGCCTCTAGCGTCACAGGCGCGACATGGCGCGATTTTGCCTCAAAATACGAGATCGAACTGCCTCCGCCCCCGCCGCGTAAAATCGTGCTCAGCCGCAGCTTTGCCGAATCCGTGACGGTTATTCAGGAACCACCAGATCCCGACGCGCCTCCCGGTGCCCGCCCGCAACCCGGATATGGCAAAAGCTATAACGAGATCGTCGTGCCCGATGGCTATGTTGCCAAACGCGCCCGTGCCCTGATGGAGTTCAAAGGCTGGCCCAGAAACGGAGAACAGCCGTTCTGGCCCTGGATTGGCGTCACCCTTCGCGGCATCAACGCGCCGTTTCTGGATGAAAACGGGGTTGAATTCGACACCGATCCCGAGGCTTTCAGTTATGGCCCGCTGACCTTTTCCGGCCCCCTCCCCAGCATTCAGGGCACCGTTCCCGTGGCCATTTCCATGTCGGGCGTTTCCGCCTATGCCCTGACCGTCGAGGTCGTGTGCAAACGGCGGCGCAAAACCTACCGTGACTGGCAGGTGCAGGCCTATACCGCCCTGATGGAGGCCTATCGCGCCCTCAAAGCCGCCTATGACGAAGAGGTCGAAGAACAGGAAGAAGACGCCGCCCGCGCCGATCTCAACCCGCGTTTCAAACGCCGCCATATGGAGCGCGAGATCAAGCGGATCTGCATCGAAATGATGACCAAACCCTTCCCCGAGCTCAAGATCAGCGCCAATCACTACAAACAGCAGGACGCAGACAGTTTCCCCAAGCTCAAGCAAAAGCCGAAACTGGATCGCCATGCCGAAGTGGTGCGCTTTTTTGAGACCGCCTTTGATTGGGGGATCATGTCCTATATTTTCTACCCGTATTTCTACGGTCCGAAAAAGGACTGGTCGGCCAAGCTTTCTCTCGAAGCGACCCGCAACCAGCTCTTCGCGGCCTTCCTGTCCAGCGGCATGGCGCGGGTGATGTTGCCGGTGCGCGAGGGGATGCAGGATGCGGTGAACTATTTCTTTGCCACGGGTGAGGTCTGGTTTGGCGGCGGCTTTGCGCTTGAGGCCGGGGACAATCACTTTGTCTCTATCGCCGACGAACTGTCAGCCAATAAAACCCGCGAAGAGGTGATCGAGGCCGAATGGGAAACCCGCCTGCCCACCAACCTGACCATCCTGCAATCGGCCAGCTCTGCCCTGATCGAAGACGGCCTCCCCTGCCGGATCGACGAGCATCGGATCGGACGCGGGGCCAGCCGCCTTGCCCCCGTCCTACCCGCAACTGACACCCCGACGGGCTGAGCGATGGCCAGCGCGTCCCCAACTGTGGAAAGCGTTCTCGCGGCGGTCCTGCCGACCGATGGCAACCCCTATGCCGAGGTTTTCGAAGGCAGCGAGGGAAGCGAAACCATCGGCCATATCGAAGCCCGCATCCCCGACGGCGACATTCGCGAGGATCTCGATCTGGTCTCTCTCAGCGTGTTTTTCGGCCCCTCTGGGCTGGACCTGTTAAAACAAGCCTCGGATCGGCGAAAGGCGCTAGAGGCAGACACATTGGATGATCTGTTTTCCGGGGTCATCTGGATTTATGTCGAAACCGATACGTGCAGCGGCATCTTGGCCAATCGTGCTTTGACGGTGGTTTTTCGCCCCATCCTGACCGAGGCACGCGCGATGGAAATCATCCGCAATATGCCGCTCTACCTGCCCGGCTTGCCCGGCGCGTTGCATATGTCGAAACCCGAGTTCTATGACCGGGTCGAGGACGCGCTGGCTGACGAATACCCGTCCATCCTTGGCCAAGGTCTCGATGCCATCCACGAAGGTCTGGCAGAGGCCTTTGATCTGGCGGATGAAACCGCAAAAGACTTTGCAACGTTTCTGGAAACCAATTCCCGAATGCCCCGCGGCCTCTGGGACCCACGCCACCAGCCCAAGGATTGGGCGGATTTTCTGGACGGATTGAAAGCCGAACAGACTCCGGTCCTGGACAGCGTCGAACAAGAAGTCGTTGCGCTTCAAACCGGGTTCCTAAAACGCTTTGCCGGAATGGGTCGCTTTCTCCCCACCCGCCTGCAAGCGATGCTGGGGCGATTGAGCAAGATGTGGAACTGGCTTTTTGGCACGATCCGGGGCTGTATCGACCTGTTGCGCGACATGAAACCCGATCTTGAGGAAACCGGCGCGGCGGTTCTGGGCTTTGTCTCGGGCCTGTGGGATGGGATCATGGATGCCGTGATCGGCTTTCTTGAAATGCTGTCGCTGGGTTTCAAACTGGTCGCGGCGGATCTGCGGCTGAACAAGGATTTCAGCACTGTGTTTCAGACCGTGCTGGAATTCCTCGAAACCACCTATGCCGCGCTGGAAAAGATCGATTTCGACGCGCTGTGGGATTGGGTTCAACGGGCCTGGCCCATCCTGTGGAACGCCGCCTGGACCCGCGCCGAATGGGCCTTTGACAAGGTGATCAGCAACTCGGCGCAGTCGGGATATTACTTTGGCTACATCGTCTATATGGTGATCGAATTCTTCTTGCCGCCGCTCAAGGCGTCGTCCCTGCTGAAAAACGCCCGCCGTCTGGCCAGCATGAAATTCTTTCGCCAGGTGCTGGCCTGATGCCCAGGAAACGCCTTGCCGATGTGCTCAAAAACCGCCCCAAGGGCAGCCCGCTGCCCGATGATCTGGCGGGCCTGCTTGTGCTCTGGGCCAAGGCGATTGATGATTTCGCCAAAGATGGCGGTCGCGCACTGATCAAACAGGGTGACGCGCTGCTCAAAGAGGTGATCGAGGCCACCGATCAAACCCGCTATATCCTGAAACGGTTTTATCAAGCCCTGGAAACCCGCATGGGCAAAGAGGCGGTCAAACTGTTTTCGGACCTGACCCAGGCGCAATGGCGCGAAATCATCCTGCTCTCCATGCGCTATGTGCAGACCTATATATGGCCGCGCACCGGGCTGTCGCGACGCGGTGCGATCAATGCGCTCAAGGGGTTCATCAACGAACTGCTTTTCTTTGCCACCAAGACCTATCGCGACGAGGTTGCCACCGCCCTCACCCGGGCTCAGGATCTGGCACGCAAATTGGGCATTCCCGAGGGCGCGATTGATCTGCGGCGCTATGACGATGTGATTGCCCGAACCGTGGATGGCGCGGGCAAAGTGTCAAACGAGGCCCTGGGCGATGGCATTTTAGGCTTTGAACATGACGGTATCCTTTATGTGCTCACCGTGTTCGAAATGAAATCCCCCAGCAACCGCCGCCACCTGCGTAAAGGGCCGGTGGACACCGCCGAACGGCTTGCCGCAGTAGAGGAGGATTTTGACGGAGTCGTCAGGCTTTTGACAGCACGCGAGGGGCAAATCTCTCGCGATGTCGAACGCTTGGCCGAGGCGGATTTGTTTGTCGACGGGGTGGAAATTCTGGAGGGCGGCCTGAAATTCGACCGTGACATCACCCATTTTGTCGGCGTCATGCCCAAGGGGCAAAAGCTTGTCGATGGGGATGTTGATGCGTTGCAAAAGATCTGGAAGAACTTTCGCCAAGTGGAACAAACCATCCCCGACGAAGCCATCCGCGTGCTGGCCAAGGAACTCCTCCGCATCCTCAGCGGCAAATGATCCTGGTTAGCAGGAACTGAAATTCCTGTCTTGGAGCCAATATCCCCGGATCGCTCTGCGATCCGGTTCGCGCCCGACCCCGCCCCCGTCAAACCAAAGGTTTGCCTTCGGCAAAACGGCGGGCGCGAACCTGTGTGGTTTCTTTTTCAATGCGGCGGGTTGCGGCTCCATGTAACTAAGCCGTGGCATCAAAACTCACGCCCGCCCTGGTGGGAGGGTCGGGCGTGAAACGGATCGCAAGCGACCCGAGGGACTGCTAAAATCTGCGGAACCTAGGGCCCGACATTCCAATCCACAGGAATGTCGATGCCCCCCTGTCCAATCCGGTCCTTGTCCGTGCCGGGATAAAGCTCAAACCGCGCGGTATTCACCGCCTGCATCAGCCAGCCCCGCGCCGGGTCATCGCAATCCGCGATGTGGTCGCTGGCCAGCCGGGCCACCCGTGGCGCCGCCACGCTGGTGCCATTCAGCCGCACATAGGACCCGCAGCGCGACCCGGCGCTCAGCACACCCCAGACAACCGGCGACTGGTCCGCCTCGGCCACCGCATCCGGCCCGCTGCGAAACGGCGAGGGCGACATGGGCGTCACCGTCAACGGCCCCGCGGCGGAATAATCCGACACTTCATGCGACTGCCGGGTGAACGCCGCGATCACCATTGGTGAAGACCCATCGGCAAAGCCGCTCAGCGTGCCAGAGCGGCGCACCGGGCTGATATCATCCACCGGATCAACCGGCAGCGGCCTGCCAAACGGGCCAAAGCGCTGATAATCCCCGTTATCAAAAAACGATTGCCGACCACCCGGACGATACCCGGGCAAAGTCTGATCCCGCCGGATCCAGACCTCGACCTGTTGATCGGGATAGATCTCTTTGGGCTTGGCGCGGATCTTCCACCGCCCTGATGGGGCAAGGGCCTGCCCCTGTTTCAGCGAGGCGGTGGGTTCAATCGCCAGGGTGATCACCCCGCGCGCGGTTGGTGCCGGTTCAAACGTATACATCAAGGTCGCGACAACCCGCCCCTGACTGTCACACAGCACCTGCTTTTGCCCCTCGCGCGCATCCACCGTCAGGCTTTCCGCGCCAAAGGGCGGCGTCACGGTCAATGACACATAATCCGGCGGCGTCACCGCCTTGGAATAGGGCATCCAGAATTCCACATGGCTGGCGGTGTTATCATCCGGCAGCACGCGCAGGAACAGCTCCGCCTCTTCTGGCAGATCCTCACCAAAGCGCAGCACCCCATGTGCCCGCGCCAGATTGCCATTCCCGGCGGGCAGGGTCATCCAGCGTTTCTGCTGGGGATCGGCGCTCAGAAATTGCTCAAACAGCCGCGACACCTCATCGGTGCCATCATGCGGGCCCGAGAAATTACCATAGGAAAAGTTCAGCACAAAGGGCACCGCTTTGCCGCCAACGCGGTAGCGCGAGGCGCGTTTGCTCAGCATTTGCAGCGCCAGACACAGCGAGGGCAGCAGGCTGATACCCGACGTATCCTCAACCACGCGCGGCGGCAGCACCGCGCAGATGATCGGGCGCGATGTCACATCGGCCCCTTGCGCATATCCCGCGCTCAGCCCCATCACATGGGTGCCATGGGATCGCCGCAGAGAGACGGGTGAAAACTTACCCTCTGCCATCTCAACCTGCCCGGTCTGGCTATAGAACAGATCCTCATCCAAAAGATCCGACCAGGTGAATTCCTTGAGATAGGAATCGATCTGCTTGGCGTTCAGCACCCGGCCCTGCGTGGTCTCTGTGTCGCCCTCTTGCGGCGGCGAAGGCAGCACCGCGCAATAGGCGACCCGCGTCGTTTCCGGCCCGGTGCGGAACAGCTCATGCGCAATGCCCAACCCGTCATCAATCAAGCCGGTCAAAACGGTGCCCGGGCCGACCTCTTCAACGGTATCCTCCCCCGGCATCGCGGCAAAGTTCAACCATGCCTCCGGCGTCACCATACCCAGATGCACATTGACAACGCCAAAGCCGTTATCCTTGCGGTTCAACACCGAAAGCAACGGCTTGCGGGCAAAGATTGCCACGAATTGCCGATGTTTCAGCGCCGCTCTGTCGCCCAGATCATAGGCCGCCGGAACCAGCAATTCCTGCGGGAAGGCCTGGGCAACCAACTGTTCAAAGGCGGCGATGCTGGTTTCCTCCAGCTCGATCATCGCCGACCACCAGGCCTCATCCGTCACCGGAAAAGTTGCCGAGCTCAGCCGCGTATAGGTCAGCGCGTCAATCGGGGCGGGGCCATCAATCGGCGCGGGTTTCCAATTATAGGACATCTTTGGGCGCTCCTATCGAATGCAGGGATCAAAATCGGCCCATTCCTCTTGCGCCTTGTCCCAAAGCCAGGCCAGCACGTCCGACCCGCCCCGATCATCCTCGTGCATCTTGGATTTGGCCCAAACGCCATCCGGCCCTTCGCTGACCTGCTTTTGCTGATCATCCGCCGCCACGTACAGCGCGTGCCAGTCCAGATCGCTTGACGCACTGTAATTCAGCCCGTTGAATTTGGACGACGACCAGCTGCCCGCCGTGCATTGCCCATAGACAAACTCCGCCAAAGTCAGGCCCAAAACTGCCCCGGCTGAGCTGTCGACCGGGTAATGCACCCCGGCCACGGTCCGGTTGGTGGCGATGCGTGCGGCCAGACGCATCAGCATCTCGCCCCAATGCCCGCCAGCTTCGTATTGCGGAGCGCCGGAATGCAGCATCAGCTTCCAGATCAGCCGCGCCATCATGAACGCCTCGGTCGCGTGACCGCTGGGCAGTGAACCATGGGTCGGCGTCTGGATCATCGGCTGCACCTGCGGCGACAGCTCGATCGGGCGTTTCACCGCCAGCGCGTATTTCATCTGTTGTTCGCAATAATTGGTAAAGCGCAGCGCCGTGGCCAGCAGTTCCAGCGTATAGGGCGTGCGGGCCGGATCGATGAAGGAAATCGTCTGGTAAAACGGCACCGGTGCGCCGATCTGCGACAGGATCTCGGCCCCCCGGTCCTGACGAATATCCGCATAGCCGGTCAAAAACCCGAGCTGCTTTTCAAACAATTCCTGACGCGGGCAGGTCATTTCAACCAATTCGCGGTATTTGAACTTGGGCCGCTCCCCCGCCTGCACTGCGTCAAACCCGTCGCGCCGCCACAGGGTGGCGGTGGCGGTTTCCTCAACCGACACGGTCATCTCGACCTTGGAATTCAGCGCAAAGGAAAAGATCGCCGCCCGCACCTCGCGCGAGAGACGCTTGAGGTTTTGCACATCATCAGGAACGCCGGGCCGGGCCGATGGGATATGCTCAAGCGGCGCGCCGACAATCCCGTCACGATTGGTGACAAAAGCCTCGGCCGAAACAGGGGATTCAGGAATGCCAAAGGCTCCAAAAGCGCCAAAGGCCCCGCTGGTTCCAAAGGCTCCAAATGCTCCGTTCGAGCCAAAGGCTCCGAATGCCCCAAACGCACCAAATGCGCCTTGGGGGTTTCCATAAAACTCCGCGGTCATGTGAACCTCCATATTTTCTTAGTCAGGGACCCCTGCATCTCGCAAGGCTTGGGCAAACCGACGACCGACATTGAAATCGGCACTTGGCGACGATTTGAGCCAGGAATTAACGCGGAAGTCGGGATGCAACCGCATGATGTCCGCCACTGTCTCTCTGGCAGCGTCGTGTTTTCCGGATTCCACTTGGGTCACCGCAAGCATGCGCAAGGACGACAAATGCGTTCGGTTCAACCGCAATGAGGCCATGGCATGTTGCTCAGCGCGATCAAAATCACCACGGGTCAACAATGTGCCCGCCGCCATCGCAAGATAAAGGAACCTATGCGGGTCCAGCGGGGCCAGGCGCAGGGCGCGTTCCGTGTCTGGAACGCCCTCATCGCCGCGATCCTGAAACGCCAGTAACATGCCGCGCAGGGCCCGTGCATTGGCGTCGCTCGGGTTGGTTTGCAGCGCCAGATCATAGCGATCCTCAGCATCGTCAAAGCGATGCAGCAGGTTGGTCAGCACATGCCCCTCACAGGCCAGCGCCAGCACGTTTTCCGGGTCCAGATCCAAGGCCCGCCCCGTACAGCCCAAGGCCGCCTGCGCATCCCCATCCGGATCGTCAGACCAGCCCTGAACCACCCGCAACAGATGCCAGCGCGCCGTCCAAGCCAGCGGCACCGGATGGTGAGGCACACGATCCTTCAAGTGATCCAACAAGCCACGCGCCTTGGAAAATTCCTGCGGCGACAGGCGATGCATCAACCCGACAGCGGCCAGCATCAACGTATAAGTCTGCAGGCTCTCCAGCGGCCTGATGCTGGCGCGGCGGATCTCGTTGATCATGATGGCGCGACGGATCTTGGCGACGATCTCATGCGCGGCCTCAAAATCCCCCAACAGATCCGCCATGGCGATTTCAACACGATAAGACCAAAGCAAGCGCTGGCTGGTCACATCGGCAAATTCCAGGTTCAGCTGCAGCCGTTCGCCCCGGCGAATGAAAAACCCTGACAGGACAAACTCGGCATTCAGGTATTTTTGAATATCGGTTAGGTTCTGCGCACCTTTGGCAAAGGCCGCCGTGGACAGGCGCGAAATCACGTTGATCTCTTCCGCCGCACTCAGCGTGCCGGAAATCAGATCGGCAAAGACCGTGCCCAAAACATCCGGCGCGTCGGATTGGATGTTTTGCAAGGGCAGGATCGCCACGCTGGGCAGCATGGGCTGATCCAGAGATACCGGCACCAGCCCGCCCTCAACCCCAAATTCTGACAGGCGATAGGCACGCGGATTGCCTTGGCCTCCCACATGGCCCAGATCCTCGAAAAACAAGCCCGGATGCTGATGGGCCAATTCGCGCACGCTGACATCCGCCAGGATGCGACCGGGCTGCGCGGCGGCCAGCAAATCCGGGTCGGCCAACTGACCCATGGTCAAAACCACAGCCGCGCCTTGCCCTTGGGCCAGGGGTTTGCCAGCCAACACGGCCTCGGCGATATCGCCAAACCGCATCTGCCGACGCCCGCGCCCTTCCAGAACATGCGCGATGATCGGCCCATCCATGTGCAACGCAAAGGCATCCACCGGCTCTTGAGGCATTTCGCTCGGCGCAAAAACCGGAGCAGCCGTCACCGGCGGCGCGATCACCTCGCCATGCAGGACAAAGCCGCGCTTGGGGATGGTCTTGAGCACCTTGCGCCCCTTATCCCCCAGGGCGCGGCGCAGATCAGAAATGCATTGCGTCAGGCTGTCATCGGTCACGGCCAGATTGGGCCAGACATGATTGACCAATTCCTCGCGCGTCACCACGCGCCCCAGCCTTTTGGTGAGATACCGCAACACCTTGGAGGATTGCGCGCGCAGATAGACCGGCGTGTTATCCTGCGCAATCAACTGATCATGCACGGGGACGTAAAACGTCTCCCCGAGGGCAATACGCTCAGTTGGTTCTTCATCGGCCTCCACGCAGAACATTCCCCCCGGACCTGCGGCCTCGCTCTTATCCCTAGGATTGAACAAAGGGAGGGAACGTTCAACAAAAAAGTTAACGCCACGTCGCGACCGGGCGGGCATGGCCGCCGGAACCGCCATACCCAAGTCATTGGGCGGCATTGATTGGTGCATCAAACCAGCCGTCATAGCGGGTCTTCTTGCAAAAAGACCGCCGGTGAACTGGCGCGCAGGCAGGTCAGTTTTGGCAAGACGACTGTCTGCCCCGTGCGCACCGATTGCGCTGTGATCACCAGATTGCGCGCGCCCGTCAGGAAATGCGGCGGCAGAAACGGCAGCTGAACCTGAATGCCCATGACATGCGGCGTGCCAAAGGCGGTGGCAATCAACATGCCCTCTTCGCCCAGCCGAAACTCGGCCACATCAATATTGGCCGCCGGTTCAGCGGCCCGACCAACGATATTGGTCAGATGCTCCAACTCAACAAAAAGCGATGAACACAGAAACGGTGCCGGGCCATAGACGCCCGGAATGCGGTGATTGCGCGAAATGCCAAAGGTCGGATGCGGGGCAACCTGCGTGCAATACATCCAATGGGTCTGCACCTGTTTGCCGTCCTCATCCTGACCAACCGCAATATAGGTCGCACCAATCCTGAGCTCGCTGGTCAGCCGGGCATCCTCGATCTCCAAGGCCTCATAGGCCATGCCCTGAACATTGCCCGAGGTATAAAGCGCCGCCATCGCCGTCACGCAGGGAAACACCTCAAGCGACACCGAGCTGAAAAAGGGAAAGACCTGGATATCAGTCATTCTAGCGATACTCGGCTCCATTCTATCCAACGATCCACACTGCCTCAGGGAAAACGCCACACGCGAAACCAACCTCTGGCAAATCCGGCAAGCTATTGATTTCAGGGCCAAAGGATTTGCTCATTTGACCTTGGGGGCGATTGGCAGCGAAGTCCTGAATTCTTTCTGAAATCTTTCTGAAATTCGCCCGATCCCCGTTCCGAAACGCCTTCGGAACAGTTTCGGAACAGTTTCGCGCGGCTTTCAGGACCCGGCGGGCGGTTTGGCCAAGACTGAGGGTGCAGCAAGCGTTTCGCTCTGCACCAAAACGCCCGGAACCACCGGGCAAACCTGACTGACAAGGAGAAACCAAATGGCTGATTTTCACAGCTTTGACGACAAGCATATCGAAGCCGCCTTGGAGGCCGCACGCGGTCACTATGATGACAAGATCCAGGCCACGGCCATCAACTCGGCCGAAGACGGCCATTTGGCCATGGCGGCGGGCTGTATTTCCGTCACCGTGGAAAATGGCAAGGTCTGCCTGAACCTGCCGCTGGGCTTTGGCAAATACTGCTTCCCGATCCCCAGCATCATTCCAAACGGCACCGCAGCCGAAGCCTGCCTGCATATCTGCACCACCTGGGGCATCCCCACCGGTGTGCGCGTCACCATCAGCGTGGCGGGCAAGGTCATCGTGTCGAAATCCTTCGGCAAGTGCTGATCACATAATTCGAATCTGATCCGGTCAGCCCCCACCCTATCGGGTCAGATGACTGTCTTCCCTATCCCAGAGCCCTTGGGCTCACCTCCGGTATTGGTCACTGGCCAATACCGGACCCTTTTCCGGAGAGAACTCATGAATATGTATGCCGTCCCCGAAGTCGCCGCAGGCCCCAATCAGCAATATTGGGATCTGGGTCTGAAATGCTTTACCCAAGGCGACAACGCCCAAACCGCGCTGAAAACCGTCTGGCGCCGCCTGCCGCCTCCTGGTGATCTCAACCTTCTGGCCGCCATTGTTGGCAACCTCTATGGTGACACCTTCTGGAGCGATGAAAAGCTGCAAATGGATGCCGAACTGCTGGCCACCTATATGAACGCGGCCACCGGCATCAACCAATCCGACTGCCTCAAGGCCGCCAACACCGCCTATCGCCTGTGGTACGGAATGCTGGTGCGCTGCAATACCTCCAATGACGGGCTGATCCCCAAAACCGGCTCATTTACTGCCAGCCCCGATGTGCTGCTGAACGGTGTCACCACGCTTGACCCCTATGACATGATCACCAAATGGGATCAGACCACCTGGGGCCCGGCACCAGGGCTCAAGAACAACACCTATGGGCGCGGCCAGAACAAGAACCTTCAGGTGCCGATCAAACAGGGTGAGATCAAGATCTACTACACCTCCAACGGCTTCAACCAACCGCCCAGCTCCTGGACGCAGCTTTTCACCTATGACGGCACAAAGCAGACCGCTGATCTGGTGAATATCAACAACCAAAAGGTCATCCGCCCCGGCGAACGTTCGGCCTGTGATACCTCCTTTGGGTTCGAACCCACCGGTTCCGGGCATTACTGCCTGATTGTCTGCGCCCAGACCGAGTATTTCACCAATGACCCGGCTTCGATCAGCGGCGTGCAGTGGAACAACAGCAGCTCCACCCATTGGATCACCTATAACGGCGCGGCGGGCTGGCATAATGTCAATGTCTCGATGACGGGCGAAGAGCCTCTGGTCTTCTACAACAACGATGATGTTCCGGCCAAATTCCGCTTTGTCGCCCGCACCCGCAATGTACCGGCCGGCTCTGAAATCGCCATGCGCGTCGCCGATCTGGACTTTGCCCATGTGGCCGAAGTCACCGCGGATGATCAGGAATTTGTCGGCGAGATCGAAGTGCCGGCCAACTATGAGGGCACGCTTGACGTGAACTTCCCGGTTCTGCCGGACAACGCGTCGATCTCCTATTCCCTGGTGTGGGTCGTCGACTCGGGCAACCCGGCCAAAGGTGGCCTGACCCGCTTGCTACAGGATGGCTATGCCACTGAGGACGGTGACGAAACGCTGGTTGTGTTGGGTGACACCCACTTTGTCGGCGCGCAAAACTAGGCACTTGGAATTGAAATCCACGACGTAGATCACTCGTCACCACACAGGTTCGCGCCCGGCCCCGAGGGTGGGCGCGTCTAATCTTGGCAAACGAGTTGTGGCATCAAATAACCTTGCAACTTGTTGAAACGTTAAGACGAATTCGCGCCCGCCCTGGGGGCGGGGTCGGGCGCGAACCGGATCACAAGCGATCCGGGGGTATGAACTCTATGGCAAGAATTTCAGTTCCGAGTGATTAAGATCAGGTTGAATTGACTAGTCGCCACTGGTTCGCCTGACTTAAGCTCTGATTAGGCAAGGCCCGCAGGACCAATCCGGTCTCGCGGGCCTTGTTCTGTCACGCCCCTTCACGCAGGGGGGCCTGCCCCCTTCCCCGCGTCAGGGTCCAGATACACAGCACCGACAGCAGCACCAAAACCGCGACAGAGCCCAGCACAACCGCCCCGTCACGCCCCGCCAACGCCGCCACCAGCGCCACCCCCCCCAGCCGGGCCAGCGTGATGTCCAGGCTGCTCGCCAGGCTGCGCAGCCCATCGGGCGCATGTTTCAGCACCAGCTGGGTCGAGGGCGCATTGCTACAGGCAAAACCAACCCCGATGGCAATCGCCGCCGCAAGGAACCCGGCGCTACTCGGCAGGTGAACCAGCAACGCCACGCCAAGCAACAGACATATCGGTGCCGCAACACTGATCGGACCAATCCACTTTCCATCCACCGCATTGCTCAGCATCGTGCTGGCCATGGCGAAACTCAGCCACAGGGCACACAAGACCACCCCGGCAAACCCGGCTGTCGCCCCCGCATCATCCAGGGCCAGCGGCAGATGAAACAGAAAGAAGGTGATGCAGCCATAGGTGCAAAAGATGTAGGTATAGACCTGTATCAAACTGCGCGAGGCCAACAGCCTGGCAAAAGCCCTGAGATCGGGTCGGCTTCCCGGCGCTTTGGCCCCTGCCCCCGCTGACACAGTCAGCGAAACGGCAAAAGCCACCAAAGCCATGACTGCCAGCGCCACAAAGACCAGTTTCCAGCCCAGCCCGGCGATAACCTGCGCCCCCAAAAGCGGGACAAGCGCAACGACATAGCCCGCAATGCTGCCCCAGATCATCAGGATCTTACCGGGTTTTTCTGAGCGTGCCGAGGTCAGCAAGATCGGCACCAGCGGCGAAAACAACCCACCGCCAATCCCCTGCAACACGCGCCCCAAAAGAAAGGTTTCAAACTGCCCGGACAGGGCGACAATCACGCCCCCCAGCGCAAACAGGCTGACCCCCGCCGCAAAGACCTGCCGCACCCCCAACCGATCCCCCAACCAGCCACCGACCAACACGGCCAGGGCGACAGCAATCGAATAAGCGTTATAGACCCAGGGCAATTGTGCCTCGGTCAGCTGCAGATCCTCCCTGAGGGCGATCAACACCATGGGCACCAGCACAATTTCCAGCGCAAAGGTGACGCCCGCCACAATGGGGCCCATAATATCCCCCCTGTAATACTCTGAATTCACTGACATATTTATTCCAATCCAACTGGCAAACTCCGTGGCCAACCCGGGTTAAGCGTTCTGGCCACGGTTCAGATTTCAGGCGACGACAGCCACAGGGCCGCCAAGCTCTCCGCGCATCGGCAGGCGACGCTCACAGGACAGGGCTTTGGGCGGGGTGGCAAGGAATTGCACCATATCCTCCCGGCTCATCCAGACCAGAACTTCCTCGGCTGTCACCTCGTCATTCGGGCCGCGCCAAACACCGGGCTCACAATGGGTGTAGCCATAGCGCACCGGCGCGCCTTTTTCGGCCAGCACCGTTTCCACCAGACCAAAAACGAAATCCGGCGACCAGATATTCAGCGCGATTTCAAACACCACCCGCGACAACAGCGCCGTCATGCCCTGACTGCGATAGCCATCCTTGCCGCCCTTCAGCCAGAATTCGCCATGATAACACACCTGCCCATGGATGCGATCCAGCGCGGGCAAGGCCGAGTACCGGGTTTTGTTCATGTCGGGGGTCGAGTTTGGGGTGATGTATTTGTGGCGATGCACAAACAGATGCTCGCCCAGCGTCTCGGTGCCCAGATCCAACCGCCGGATCGCCTGCGTATGCACAAGCTCGCCCTTGGCATCATAGCCACAGACCCAAAACGCATTGCTTTTGTCGACATAGGAACAGGCGACATCAAACATCGGATAAATCCCCGAACGATCCGCCTGCCCATTGCGCAGATCACGAAAGACCGAGAAATCATCCCCGATCTCCAGGCGCATCCCGACCTCACCCAGCTCATTGGTGATATTGGCGACATTGACGATCATCGAATACAGGTTACGTGCAGACATTGGTTTTCCTTTCTTGAGGGGGTTAACAACCACAGCAAGAAAACAACCAAACGCAACTCAACGCACCCTTCTTTGCACAGACCTAAGTCAAACTTAGGTCTCACCATCCATAATCATCTCCTTGGGCATGGGCTCCCGTTCAAACTCAAACGCGCCCAAATCCACCTGATCCGTAATCACCGCAAGTACCGCCAGAGCCGGCGTGCCATCGGGAAACACGCAGCCCATCAGCAGCCGCTGAAAACTGACCGGCGAGATCTGATCCTCTGACCCACGCGGCAAATGCGCATAGAGATGATCCAGCCGCACGCCACCATGGGCATGAATTTCCGCATAGGCATCAGCGATGACCCCGTTGAACTCATCCCCGACCTTGTCATCCTCTGACAGCCGCCCAATCGCGCTTTTGGACCAGGCCCAGCCGAACCAGCGCGCATAGGCCGATTTCTCGCCCACCTCGACACAGATCCACCCGGTTTCAATCCTCCGATACAGCAGCAGGTAGGGGCGAATAGTCGCCATGGCCGGATGTTCGATATGCGTCTGCCCCTGCCCCCATGAGGCCAGCCCCGCCTGCATCAGCGGCAGCCCCGAGGCGGCGATCTTGTTGATCGGGTGCTGGTGCGACACATAAAGCCGCCCGCAATCGGTTTGCACCCGCACCGCGTCCAGCCCACCAACATTGCGCCGGACCACCCCCCGATCCCGCGACCAGACCTTGATATCGCGCAGGATCTTTTTCGCACTGCCCAGCTTGGTCGTGCCAAACTGGGTCAAGGCATAGCCCCCCGGCCCGACATCAAACAGCATCTCACCCTTGATCGTTTCCAGATCCTTGATGTGGCGGCGGATGGTTTGACGGGTGACCCCCAGCTCTTCAGAGGTGCGGGTCAGGTTCTGACTTTCGGACAAAGACACAAAGGCGCGCAGCATGTCGACCGTCGCAATCTCCGCTTCCCGTTTTACTCTCACTGCCGCCCTCCCCTGGTGGGTGATAAATCATCCACATGATGGCCAAGTTATCCTCAAAACCTTACCAAAAATAGACAATTTTCAAAGTGTCTCCACCTGAATAAAGACAACTCTTGCGGGAATGTAAATCCCGCGCCCCCTGTCATTCCCTGTATCGATTACGGCGGGGCATCAGTGAGTATCAAAGGTTCATGAATGGCGCTTGCGCAAGATAATATCGACGAAAAACTGGGACGAACGTTGCAAAAGCTGCGGGAAGCCTCGGGCATGTCGCAAACCGCTCTGGCCATCGCCACCGGTCTGCACCCGCAACAGATTCGAAATTTCGAACGCGGCACCGAACAAATCTCGGCGAGCGACCTTTGCAAGCTTAGCGAACTCTTTGGCATTCCGCCCAGCGATTTTCTAAAGGGTCAGGATTAAGCCCCCTCCCCTACCTCGCTATCACCGCCCCGATATGCGCGACCATGAAATCCATGAACAACCGCGCCTTGGGGTCTTGGCCGCGGCGATGGGTGTAAAGACAGGCCATCTGGATCGGTTCTGGCGGCGTCTCTTGCGCCACGGCAACCAAAGCCCCGGACGCCAGATGATCCGCCACCTCAAAGACCGGCTTCAGCGCAATCCCCTGCCCAGCCAAGGCCCAATCCGTCAGCACATCCCCGTCATCAGATTCATAACGCCCCGCCACGCGAAACCGTTTCACCCCCTGCCCCGTCATCAGCGGCCATTGGAATTCCGTCGCGCCGGGAAAACGCAGGTTCAGGCAGTCATGCCCATCCTCTACCAGGTCCTCGCCAGTTTTGGGCATCCCACGCCGCGCCACATAATCCGGGGCCGCGCAAAGCACGCGCTCCACATCGGCAATCTTGCGCATCCGCAGCGTGCTATCCTCGGGCTGGCCCAGGAAAAACGCCAGGTCCAGCCCTTCGGTGGTCAAATCCACTTTGCGATCGGTCAGGCGCAGGCGCAGGCTGATATCCGGATAGCGCTCCAGAAACTCCGGCACTTTCGGCGCAATCAACCGCCGCCCCACCCCAAGCGGAGCCGCCACATAAAGCGTGCCCTTGGGGTTGTCGGTGAAATTGACAATCTGCGCCTCGGCCGCCTCCACCGCCTCAAGGATCTCGCTCGCCCCTTGGTAAAATGTCTTGCCCTGTTCCGTCGGGGTCAGGCTGCGCGTGGTGCGCTGGAACAACCGAACGCCCAAATGATCCTCAAGCTGTGAAATTCTGGACGATGTCACAGCAGGCGACACCCGCAAATCCCGCCCAGCCGCCGACATGCTGCCCAGCTCATAGACACGGACAAAGGTACGGATATTATCGAAATAGGACATTCTTCGGATTTTTTTGATGCTGCTAGGGGTTTAACTGCAATAGCAGAAGAAAAACGCCACGACTAGACTGCGCCAAAACCGACCGCCGGACCGATATAGGAGAGCCCGCATGTATGATTTCGCCATCCTCTGGGATTGGATCGCCTTTTCCATCCGTTGGCTGCATGTGATTTGCGCCATGGCCTGGATCGGGGCTTCGTTCTTTTTCATCGCCCTTGATCTCGGGCTGAAACAGGCACCAAACATGCCCAAAGGCGCGCATGGCGAGGAATGGCAGGTTCATGGCGGCGGGTTTTATCACATCCAGAAATATCTGGTTGCGCCGGAAAACATGCCCGAGCATCTGATCTGGCACAAATGGCAAAGCTATATCACATGGGTCAGCGGCGCTGCCCTTTTGATGGTTGTCTATTGGGTCGGGGGTGAGCTGTTTTTGCTTGATCCCAGCAAGGCGGATCTGACCCTTTGGCAAGGGATCTTGATATCGGGCGGTTCGTTAACCCTTGGTTGGCTGGCTTATGATTTCCTCTGCAAATCTCCGCTGGGGGAAAAGCCGACGCTGTTGATGCTGCTGCTCTTTGTCATTCTGGTGGTCATGAGCTGGGGGTATAACCAGATCTTTACCGGTCGCGCGGCGCTGCTGCATCTTGGCGCGTTTACGGCAACGATCATGACCGGCAATGTGTTCTTTCAGATCATGCCAAACCAGCGGGTGGTTGTGGCTGACCTGATCGCGGGGCGCACGCCTGATGCCAAATACGGCAAGATCGCCAAGCTGCGCTCGACCCATAACAACTATCTGACCTTGCCGGTCGTGTTTCTGATGCTGGCCAATCACTATCCGCTGGCCTTTGCCACGGAATATAGCTGGATCATTGCCTGTCTGGTCTTTCTGACCGGCGTGACCATCCGGCATTATTTCAACACCATGCACGCGACTGGCGCGGGGCCAAATTGGACCTGGCCGGTGACCGTGGTGATCATGCTGCTGATCGCCTGGCTCTCGACCTATCCCGGCGGCGACACCTATGAGGAGTCTGAGGCCCGCACGCTGAGCGTATTGGAACAAAGCTACGCCGCCGCACCTGGATTTGAAGATGCCTATGACGCGGTGATCAGCAACTGCTCCATGTGCCATTCCCGCGAACCCGCTTGGGATGGAATGCACTGGGCCCCCAAAGGCGTGGTGCTGGAAACCGAGGCCGATGTTTTGCGTCATGCTGATCAGATTTACCTCCAGGCCGGGCTGAGCCACGCCATGCCGCCCCCCAGCGCGGTTGAAATGGACATGCAGCAACGTCTTAATATTGTCTCATGGTACCGCGCGGCGCGAGACGGGGGAGAGGGTTAAAAAGTTGACAGCTGTCAACTTTCTGACCGCTTGAACCGTTTCAACCATTTTCCGTCCCTCAAAAACGATCCCTGCAAAAAGTTGACAGCTGTCAACTTTTAAGACGTCTCACGATTTAGCAATGACATGATCATCGGCCCGGGTGAGAATTTGCCAAGCTGCGCCTTGGCCGTGAGACTGCGCAAATATCCTCCGGGATTGCGGATCTCATCCACCCGCTGCAACATCCCAGCCACGACCGACGCCGCACATTCCGAGCCCATAGCCGCCCGCGCTTCATCCAGCGCTGATCGGCTGATCCCCATCATGCCTGACACAACTTGCGTTGTCTCACACAGATCCCGCCAATCGCGAATGGGGTCTTTGGCATAAGGAATGACATCCGGGCACGCCTTGAGAACCAAAGCCAAAGGAACGCGGATCGAGGCAGGGGAATGCTGAGCTTCGCTCTCATCCTTTACAACTTCATTACCTGAACGCTCGCTCGCCCCATCGCTTGTTTCCAAGCAATGTTCAGATACAAGAGTATCCTGTTTTGAATTCTGAAACTGGCGCTCAGAATTGACGTCATTGCCGCTCAGATCTTTTGTTTCAGACACAAGCCCAAGCACCTTTTTCAGCAATCTATCCACATCGGAATGCAACTCTTCCCAGCTTGCGAAATCCAGTTTTCGGCGCGAGTTGCGGTGTAACAGAGCCAATTGATCCAGGATCTCGTCCCAATTGCCAGGCAGCCCCTCGGCCACGCCATATTCCGCCAGCTTATACGCATCGCGCTTTTTCAGCATGACAGTTTCGCGCAGCGATTTCAGCCTCGCGGCGGCGTCCTCGGCCGCCTGTGCAGCCTCGGCGATCTCACGCGCGCGCAAGAGCAGGGGGCGCAGGTCAAAGCCGAAGGCCTGGGTGATCTCGCCACCGCGATCACGACGGGCATAGCGCTTGCCGTTGGGGCTGTCCTGGCGAGTGATGAGACCGGAACGCACCAAGGCAGCGAGGTGCCGGCGCAGGGTGCTTTCGGCCATGCCATGGGCGCGCTCTGAGAGGGCACGATTGGAGGGAAAAACAGTCAGCGTTTCACCAGAATCCAGAGACTGTTCCGGCAGAAAACTGAGCAAAGCGTTCAAAACCCCCAGCTCACGATCCGTTACACCAAAGGCCAGCCGCCCGGTGCAAAGCTGACGAAAGAGCTGCCATTTATCCACCCGCGGAACCGGGGCAGGGCCGCGGGCGGCGCGGGCATTTTCCAGCAGGCCAGCCGTGACCGGCCGCTGCCCGAAAGGCGTCGTTGCATGATAGGTCATTTATTTTCACAAAGCGCAAAAATCTGGTCGCCCAAGGGCGTTCGGCAGTTGACAGCCGGACAGTGAAAGACCTAGATTCGTAATTGTCTAGAGAACGAACGGGCCTTCTGGGATTTGCTTCCTGGGGGGCTCTTTCTTTTTACGCGGGCTGTGCCTCCTGTTTTTTATGCTCTTGGGCCATTATTGACCCGCCTCATCATCGCTCTGGCTGATCCAGTCGCGATAGATCTCTTCGAGGTTCTCCACCAACCAATCGCCAAACTTGCCCTCACCGGTGCGGGGCACGGTCAGCACGACCTCGGATTCCTTTTGCAGCGCCTTGGCAATTTCAAAGCCGTTGCTGCTGGTGATATGCGTTGTGCGACCACGCGGGGCAGGGGGCTTGGCCGGTTTTGGGCCATCGCCGACGCCACACATTTTCAACGCCATTTCAAACTTTTCCGCCGAGCTCTGACCACCGGCCAAAACCTCAACCTCATTGGCGAGCCGGTCGGAGGTGAGAAAGCGTTCCTCCATCTCATCCGCCAAAACCGCCCAGCGGTCGCGCCCGATACCAGGGGCCGAGCCAATGGTGCGCACAAGGGGGATACCAACCCTATCGACAATGGAAAACATACGTGAAATCAATGTCTTATCTATGGACAAAGCATCACAGATCACCTTGCGCTTGTACCCCGCCTCGCGCATCTGATGGGCGAAATGACACTTTTCGATAAAGGTCAGGTCGCGCCGCGCGGAGTTTTCCTGACCCTGCGCCATGACCAGCGCGTCATCATCCAACTCTCGCACCAGCGCCTTGACCGGGATGCCAAGATCACGCAGCGCCAGAACCCGGCGACGGCCATAGACGATCTGATAGGGATGTTTGCCATCGGAATGCGGGCGGACCAGAACCGGAACCTGCTGGCCATATTCCTGGATCGAGGCCATCAGCGCCTGATGTTCAGCCTCGTCATGTTCCAGACGATCCGACAGGCCGCCATTGGTGATCTCAAACGGATCAATCTCAAGCACTGAGCGGCTTTTGAGTTGAGCAATGGACTGGCTGACCGCCCCAATCGCCCCGGTGGAGCGACGCGGGCGGGCCGGGTCGATCTGATCGCCGTCTTTGGCAGAGTTAGAGACTGTTTTGGAGTCTGAAGCAGGGGAGGGGGCCTTGGCCTCGTCCTTGGGGGCTGTTGCCTCATCCATCAATCCCTGAAGCAGGTTCTTGCGTGCCATATCAGCGCCCCCATGCCTGTTGCATGAGGCCGGTGATTTCACCATTCACCGCATTGATCGATTCAATGGCGCGTTCATAGGTGGAACGGGTAAAGGCGGTTTTTTCGACCTCATAAAGTGTCTGTTTGGTGATCCCCGCGTCAGATATGGCGGTGGATTTCAGCACCGTGTTGTTCAGCACATGTTCGCCAAACATCGAGCGCATGAACGATACCATCTGGTTTTGCGGGCCATCGCCGGGCTCGTAGCGCGTCACCACATAGCGCAGCCAGTCATAAGACATATCACCCCCGGCCTCGGCCACGACCCCAAGCAGGTTGGATGTCATCAGCAGGAACTGACACATGGACATCACATCGAGCATTTGGGGATGAACAGTGACTAATACGGCGGTGGCGGCGGACAGGGCCGACATGGTGAGAAAGCCCAACTGCGGCGGACAATCCATGACCACCACGTCATAATCGGCTTCGACGGAGGCCAGGGCTTCGCCGACGCGGGTAAAGAACAGCGACCCCTCGCGGTCGACCAGAGCCCGGGGGGTTTCGTGTTCAAATTCCATCAGGTCGAGATTGCCAGGGACAATGTCGAGATTGGTGAAATAGGTCTTGTGAATGATGTCGCGCAGCGGCACCGGGTCGTCATAGCGGATCGCATCATACAGAGTGCCACCATCCAGCAGGTCAAATTCCGGCTGGAACCCGTGCAGGGCCGAGAAACTGGCCTGCGGGTCAAGGTCAATCGCCAGAACGCGATAACCATCCAGCGCCATTTTCTGCGCCAGATGGGCGGAGGTGGTGGTTTTGCCCGACCCGCCCTTGAAGTTGATCACAGTGATCACCTGCAGCTTATCCCCCTCGCGACGCCCCGGCAGATAGGTGCCCGGCGATTTTGCGCCTTGTTCGAGAAGGGTGCGCAGGGCCTGGATGTCTTGTGGGGAATAGTACCGTCGCCCGCCAGCGCGGATTTCCGGCTGTGGGCCGCGCCCCTCAAGATGGAGCTTGCGAAGATAGGCATCCTTGACCCCCAGAAGGGCCGCAACCTCACCGGAGGTGAAGGTGCGCAGGGTGCGTTGCGCATTGGGGGGGAAGAGCTGGGCGCGATGCGCCTGCAGCCGTTCGGAAAGTTTTTGTGCATGATCCCCCACAAGGGTATCAATGCGAAGGGTTGTATCCTTCATCTGGCCACCGCCTTGCCTCTGTTTATGGCCCCGTTTTCGGGGTCTTTATCTTGGTGTTTTGCGCGATCCGGCCGGGCCTGACCACTGCAAAGTTACGCTATTGGGCGTTTTATTCACTTTTCTCCGTAAATAAGTCGCGCAAAATTGCGATTCTGGCAAGAGGTTTTCCACAGCTTGTGGATGACTTGGCCTATAGCACAAGAGCCGATAGGGTGTTTTGGCGGGAAAAGGGGGCCGGGATGAAGCTGGGATTGCTGATTGCGATACATATCAGTCTCTATACCGGCCTGTTTTGGCTTTTCCCCTATCGCGAGCTGGGTTTTGCGCTGGGAATTGGGAGCGTGATGATCTGGATCAGCGTCTGGGACATGCTGACCTTTGAGATCCCCGATAGCGCAACGGCCATGTTGGCGCTGCTGGCGGCGGCCTGGCTTTGGTTCGCGCGCCCGGTGATGATTTGGGACCATATCGCCGGGGGCGTGATCTGGCCGCTGCTGTTCTGGGGCATCGCGGCGCTGTTTGAACGGCTGCGCGGCGAGGTGGGCCTGGGCTTTGGCGATGTGAAGCTGATGTTGCCGATTGGCCTGTTATGTGGCGCGTTGGCGAGCGTGCATGTGGTGCTGATCGCCTCGCTGGCCGGGGTGCTGTTGATGGGGATCAACGGGGTTTTGCGCCGGGATAGGGTCGAAAACCAAGCTTTGGCGCTGGGGCCGTTTCTGGTCGCCTCGGGCTGGGCGGTCTGGCTGGCGCTGGGGTAGAGACGGGGTAAATGCGGTGCGGGGCTTGCGCGGCGGGCGGGTTTGCGCTTTGGTCAGCGCGAATAAAGGACCGATTTTATGATGATGACTTCTCGCCAGATTGTTGACCAACAAAAACGCCGTGGGGCGACCATTCTGGAGGTGCTGGTGGTGCTGGCGATCATTGCGATGATTGCTGCCGTGGTGGGGCCGCGTCTGGTGGGGTATCTCGGCAAGGCGAAATCGGAAACCGCCGCGCTGCAGATCGAGCAGATCGGCAATGCCTTGCAGCTGTTTTACATCGATACGGGCCGCTATCCGTCGCGCGAAGAGGGGCTGGCGGTGCTGTTCACCGCGCCTGCGGCCAGCCCGGATTGGTCCGGCCCCTATCTGGAGGCCGAAGAGGCGCTGAGCGATCCCTGGGGACGGGCCTATTTGTACGAACCGCCAACCGACAACGGCAACTTCAAGGTCGAAAGCCTGGGGCGCGACGGGGTGCGTGGCGGCAGCGGCGAGGATGCGGATCTGAGCTGATTCTGGGAGAGCGCGAATGATTGGCTATGTGACTGTCGGAGTGGATGATCTGGGTTCCGCCAAACGGTTTTATAACGCCTTTCTGCCCGCGCTTGGCTACGGATTCAGCGAAGGACCCGAGGGGCTGAGCTATGCCTTGCCCGTGGCCGAGGGCGAGCGCCCCATTTCGCCGGATTTCTACGTGAAACCGCCCTTTGACGGGCAAAGGGCGTCAAACGGGAACGGCACCATGGTGGCCTTTGAGGCCCAAAGCCAGCAGCAGGTGCGCGATTTACACGCCGCCGCGCTGAAGGCCGGGGGCAAAGACGAAGGCGCGCCGGGATTTCGCGCGGATTACGGCGCGCATTTCTACGTGGCCTATCTGCGCGACCCGCAAGGCAACAAGATCGCGCTGTATTCCAGTGACCCGAACGAACCGGGGCGGGAGGGGTGACTCTAAGCATTGATGCGCCGGATCGCCTGCGATCCGGTTCGCGCTCATGCCAAAGGCATGCTTTCAGCATGACCCCGCCCGTCAAACCAAAGGTTTGCCTTCGACAAAGCGGCGGGCGCGAACCTTGTGGTTGCTACCTATCTATGTCGCGGATCTCAGCTCCGAGTAACTATAGAAACTCACGGCTGCACCCCCAACCGCAGGCGCACCACGAAATCCGGCCAGTCCGGCGTGCTGCCGGGGGCGGCGGTGATGCGGATGGCTTGGGGGAGGTTGGGGTCTGAGGTCGGCCAGGTGTTTTGCCAGGCCGGGGGCGAGGCTGCAGTGTTGTAATAGGCAAAGCGCAAATCAGTCACTGTTTCGGCCAAAATGCGGGTTTCGCTGCGCATCACCGCGCCAAGATCGCTGAATTGATCGACCTGCATCACCAGGGTTTCGCCGTCCAGACGCACCGCCACACGCAGCCCCGCTGCGTCAGGCGCAAGGCCGGAGGTGGCCAGCGAGGTAAAGCGGAACCCCTCGGGCTGTCCGGAAAATCCGGTCTCAAAGGGCAACATCAAAAAGGGCACGGCGGCCTTGTGCAGGTAGCTGCGCAGATGCAGGCGGGCGGTGATGGGCGTGCTGGTATTGTCTAGCTCTTGACTGCGATCATAGACCCGCAGGGACAGGCCGAGACTGGAGGCAATCGCCGCAGAAATCGCGGCGAGCAGGGCCAAGGACAAGAGCAGCTCAAACAGGCTGAGACCGGCGCGGGAACTGCGGGGCAGGGGGGTAGACTGCGGGTGAGAGCGGCGGAAGATCATTGCAACACCCCACCCCGCGCCACATCGCGGCTGCCCCCGGCCAAAACCCGGCCCCGATCGTCAAAAACAGTCACTGTGACACGCAGAAACCCCGAAATCTCGGGATGGGCGGTGATGTCTTGGCTGATGGTCCAATCGCGATAAGCGAATTGGGTGGCGCGTGGCTGTGGGGCCTCGTCCAAGCCGATCAGATCCAAAAGGGAATGGGTGTAATCCTGCGCCAGGACCGCCTCGGAGCCGCGGCTGAATCGCTTCAAGAGCTGGGATTGCCCCGGCAAGAGCACCGCTAGAACCGCCGCCAAAAGCGCGAAGGCCAGCAGGGTTTCGAACAGGGAATACCCGGCGCGGCGGGATTTGGGCGGGAGGCGGCGGATCATGGGTGATCCTCGTCCCGGATCAGCTTTCCTGTGACGGGGTCGAGATGCAAAATCAGGCTCTGTTCCTGCTCAAACAGGCAAAACGGTCCGCCTTGGGCGGTGCCATCGGGGTAGAGCGTCACACTGGGCGCAACGGCGCCACAGGCGGCCTCGGCCAGGGTGAGGACCTGCAAGGTGTTCTGATCAATGGCGCGCAGGCGAGCCTCGGAAATCTGGGTTTGCAGCTCGGCGGCGGCACGGTGCAGGCGCACGCTTGGCGAGGGGCCACGCAGCCCGGCTATGGCGACAGCGGTGATGAGGGACAGCAGCGCGAGGGATAAGAGCGCCTCGAACAGGGTGAGGCCGGCGCAGGAGCGGCGCGGCGCGGGCTCAGAGCGCAATATCATTGAGATCCATGATCGCGGCAATGGTCGACAGGATCACAGCGCCAACAGTTAAGCCGATCAGGAGGGTCAGAATCGGAGTCAGCATCTGGATCAGCTGCGCCAAGGTGCGGCTGGTGCGGTCGCTCAGATCAGCGGTGGCGGTGTCGAGCACCTGCGGCAGGCGGTCTGCCTCTTCGCCCGCCTGCAAAAGCGTTGCAGTCATCTGGTCGATCAGCGGACTGCCGAGCAAGGTTTGCGACAGGGTGCCGCCGGAGGTGATCCGCTCGCTCGCCTGGGCAAGAAGGGCAGTATAAGCCGAGTTGAGGCTGGATTGCTCGGCAGTGGTCAGGGCCTGGCTGAGCGTCGCGCCCGAGCCCAGCATGAGCGAGAGCGATTGGCAGATGTCCAGCGTCGCGCGTTGGCGCAGAAAGGGGCCGATCACCGGCAGGCGCGTGGCCAGCGCCGCCAATCCGCGTTGAATTGGAGCGCGCAGGGCGAAGCCGAGCACAAGCAGGGCGGCGAAAAGGCCAAGCAGCAGCGGCCAGGCGTCTAGAACCGTTTGGCGAAAGCCTGACATCAGTTGCAAGGGCAGGGGCAGGGGGGCTTGGGCGCTGCGAAAGACCGGTTCGAGGGTTGGGACAAGGTAAAAGACGATCAGGCCAAGCACGAGGGCAGACATGACCAGCAGGATGGCCGGATAGATCAGGGCGCTGCGCAGCTCGCGCCGCATGCGGGCCTGACTGGCCAGCATGGTTGCGATGCGGGCGCTGACCTCGGCCAGGGTGTTGGAACTTTCGCCGACCCCGACCAGCGTTTGCAGGCGCGGGGGGAAGGCCGGGTCGATCTCGGCCATGGCGGCCTGCAGGCTAGCGCCGTTTTCCACGGAGTCGCCAAGGCGGGACAGGGCGCGGCGCGTGACCGGGTCCTGCGCCTGTTCGGCGCTGTATTTCAAGGCATTGACCAGCGGAAAGCTGGAGGAGAGCAGGGCGGAAAACCCGTTGAAAAAGCGCTCTATCGCGGCGGGTTTCAGCGCGCCGGACGTGCCCGACAGGGAAAATTCGCGCTGATACCAGGGCAGCGCTGATCCGCCCGCCGAAACCTGCACCGGGGTCAGCCCCTTGGCCGCCAAACTGTCCAGCGCCTCAAGCTCACTGGCCGAGGTCAGCTCTCCGTGGATGATTTTACCGGAGGGGTCATAGGCGCTGTAGGCGAAGCGGGGCATGTCATTTCACAAATTCAGGTCGACGCATAGAGTGGCGTGCGGGGGCGGGGGCGTCAATGATTTGTGCGGCAACACTGGGTTTCAGCAAGGGTTCCCGGATGCTTCTGAGACTGTTTTTGGGCATTAATAAAGTGGATGGCCACTGATCTGATCGAAGATTGCGTCTTGCAAGGTTGCAAAACTCTCGTCAGGGATTTCATAGTGGCCTTTCAAGTGGCCCCACGCGGTGGGGTGGGGATGACGATCTACATCGGGAAGTCTGGCTTCGCTCAACGCATCATACGCGTCGCGTCCCAGGGTCACCCAAAGCTTGGGGGCCAGAGATTTAACCTCTCCCGCGAAAACTTTCTTTTCCGTTTCCTCAGTTTCATTGCTCTTTTTGAACCCCGATCCTGGATGAACATAGAGCTTGCGCACATCGGTAAAATAACCCCCCTTCCCGCTATTGCATAGCTTTTCAACCACAGGCCAAAGGATCTTGCCCCCCCGGCTGGTTATCTTTTGCGCAGAAAACCCCCAAGGGGTGCTCATGGACAAGCTGTTGGGCCATCCTTCACCAGTCCGCAAAGGATCTTGCGAGGCAAACGCAACAATGTCTCTGTTCCAATCCTTCTTGGGAGTAATCAGCAATGGAAGGTCGAAACCCGAGCGAAGCTCGCAAATTTCATCAGCTTGAGGAAAGTGGCAAACAGATCTCGGTATAACTGGGATTGTCACGTCCTGGTCGCGGCTTTCGCCTGCAAATTCCCGCCGATAAACGTCGCCCATTTCGAACAGATAGTCTGTGCAGATAAAAGGCTTATGGCTATCTGAGATAATTGTACGCCAGACATCTGGTCGATTGACTTCAAGCCAGTCTTGTTTTCCCATCACGCACCCTCACTGAATTTAGACTTCAATTAAAACACGATTTTTCAAAGGATTGAATGGCGCGTATACCCTATCTTCACAAAACAAAAGGCAGGGGCCGGGGGCCACCTGCCTTTCTTTGCGACACCTCAGGAGGCGGGACGAGGGAGGTCGCAAAGCTCAGTGTTTGTCGAGGAAGGCGCGCAGCTCCTGGCCGGTTTCCTTGGGTCGGTCGAGCATGGGCAGGTGCCCACAGCCAGAGGGTGTGATCAGGGTGTTATCGGGCAGGGCCGCATCCAAAACTGCGGCGCCAGTGGGGTGAAAGATGCGATCATCGCTGCACCAGATCACCAGCGAGGGCAGGGTCAGCTGCGGGGCAATTTGATCGGTGGGGGTGGTCAGAGAGGCGTTCACCCGGTCCCAGATCATCTGGTTGCTATCGGCGCGGGCGATCTCGGCCTCGCGCCATTCGCGCGCCAGAGGGCGGGGCAGGAAGGGCTCTTTGGGAAAGAGCCAGGCCATGCGGTCTTGGTACTGGGTCGCCGTGCGCACGACCAGCGGCGCGTTGCCCTCGTCAATGGCGCGCTCCATATCTGACGGGGTAGGGGCGGTGACGCCAACCGGGCTGCCGATATAGGAAATCGTCTTGATCTGATCAGGGCGCGCGGCGGCCATCATGGTGGCGATCTGCGAGCCCATGGAATTGCCGACAAGGTGAAATTCCTTGATCCCCAGCGCATCCAGAGTGGCAAAGACATTGGCGACCTGCCGGTCATAGGCATATTCGGCCCCGTCCAGCACGGGATTATCGCCAAAACCGGGCAGATCGAGCATGACAAGATCATAGCCCGACAATTGGCGCGACATGTCGAGCCAGTGCTCCTTGCGGGCAAAGATGCCATGCAGCAAAACGACCGTCTCGCCGGACCCGCCGCGCAAATAACCAACCGGACCAATGGGAGTTTCGACCTGTTGCGGGCTCATCCCGGTAAAGAGATGCAGGCCGGACAGGATCACTTTGGCGGCTTTGGAGGGCCAGATCTCGGAGGCGGCAAACAGGCCCGCCAACAAGATCACCACGCTTAGGACAATGCGCTTCATACTCTCTCCTCACAAAGTAAACCGAACAGTTCAGAAACCTTGTAAACCGATTGGTTCAGTTTTGGGAAGAGGGTTTTTGCGATTGGGCGGATTTTGGGGGAGTTCAGAGCCTGAGGGTTGTTTGAGCCTTTTGGGGTGTCGTCCTTGTTGCTAGGGTCAGGCCCCTAGCTCACTTTGCTAATACTGAAAATCGGCGCAGTTAAGTACTCTTAGAGACGGAGAGCGAATGTCGGCAGTGCGGACTTTGCGGCCGTTGTAAGCCAATCCCCAAAAGTCCGCTTCACGCTTTGCACAGAGTTTTCCGCAGGCGACATGTGCCGACGCGCTTCAACAAATAGAACACCCCTACCATTTCGATTGCCAGGACTCTGCGCACCATGCCTCGCCGTTGTCGTTCCAGAAATCGTGATAGACGCAAGACTTGTTGAATTGTCTTATCGCGGTGACTGACAAGACGCACACCGCAACTAAGATCCACGTCGAAGTTTGCCCACTGATAGGCGGGCCTCCAACGCGTCGGGAGCGCCACAACAAGAAGGATGCAGCAAAAGGCAAATATACCAGGAAGGCTGTGACAAGTTCTGACTTTCCAGGTGCGGTTCTAAACGAAGTTTGGATTTCGAACAGGAAATACATTCCTGTGGACACAAGCAATAGCAGCGTAAGCCAAGCGAATTTGGCAATCACACTTTTGGGATAGGCCGGAAATGCAACCAAAACCCAAATGAAAACCGCAGCAGTCGGCCCCAACAAAACTAAGGCAACAGGATTGATGGTAGGCACGTGATTGATCCAAAATTACTTTTCGAACAAGGGTAGCAACCTGAGGATCAAGTACAAGTCTTTTACGGCCGGATCGTTCTAGGCTCGGAAAAAAGCAGCAGAGCCGCCATTTTCTACCCATGCAAAGAACAAAGGGCCTGCGTTGTGGTCCCGCCCCTTCCGATATCCACCCCATTTTAACGGCTGGATTTAGACAGCGATGCGGGGGATGATCGCTAGGTCTTGGGGGAGAGAGCCTGTGGATATGGAAACGGCAGTGAACCGGGTTGCGGATGTGGGGCTGGGCTTGGCGTTTGAGGCGGATTTGTTTGCCGATCCGGCGCAACGTATTGCCCTGTGGCAGTGCAATGCCCCGGCGCTGGTCACGCCGAAATCCTATCGCAAGCGGGCCGGGTTTAACGAGGCTGTTGCGCGGTCGGGCGCGCGGGGCTGGCCGGTCGCCTTGCGGCCCAGCGGCGGTGGCACGGTGCCTCAGGGGCCGGGGGTTTTGAACCTGGTGATGGCGCTGACGGTACCGCAGGGCTTTGGGATACATCAGGGCTATCAACTGCTGTGCGATCCAATAATTGCACTGGGGCAGAGCCTGGGGCTGGATCTGCGCCCCGGTGCAACGCCTGACAGCTTTTGTGACGGGGAATGGAACCTGTCCTCGCAGGGGCGCAAGATGGTGGGCACGGCGCAGCGTTTGCGCCCGTTAAAGGAACGGCGTGTGCGGATCATGGCCCATGCGCTGATCCTGATCGACGGGCCTGTTGAACCAGGGGCCGAGGCCGTGGACGCCTTTCACCGCGACCTTGGGCTGGACCCGGTGCGCAGCGAGGTGCACACAACGTTGCAGGCAGAATGCAATACCCGTCTGCCTGATGTGGCCGAGATTGCGCGTCTATTGACGGCCCATGCTGAGCAGGCGGTCAGGGATAGGTTGGGCGAATAGCTAGCCGAAAAAGCGCCCAAGCAGGCCGCGTTTGGCCGGGGTGCCGTCGCAATCGGCGGCACGGAGTTTGAACAGTTTTTTGCGTTCAAGAGTATATACTTGCACCGGAAAATGGCTGCGCGGCGAGGCGGAGTCGGTCTTGTCCGTCACGATCAGCGGGCCTTGGTCGGTTTGAATCCACAAGTCACCGCGCGAGTCACCCTCGGGCTCCTCCCAAAAGGAAAACCGGTATGTGTATCCATGGGCGCGCAGGGCCTGGACATATTTCGCGGTCATCCAGCCCATGGGTTCATCAACGGGCCGCCCCGTTTCGTCATGAACAGGGTCAAACTGCGCAAAACCTTGCGAGGTCACAATCCGGTTGATCCAATAGCCGCGAAACGCGTCGGCGGGGCACAGGTCGAGATGGAAGAGCGCGGCAAGATGGGTGTCGATGTCCTGGGGTCGAAAATCGAGCTCTTGCAAGAGCGGGGCAAGCTGGGCGTCGAGCGCGTCGATTCTGGCGGTGATGTCTGCGCGATTGGCGATGTCGGGATAGGCGTCTTCTCCTCCCGGATTGCGGGTCACGATTTGAACCTCGCGGGCGAGGTCAAACCACCCCTGCCAAATCGCGGCAATATCGTCATGGCCGAGGCGCCGCCAGGCGCTGATTTGCCTTGGTTCGTCAAGCTCTGCTTTGACTTGCCAACTCTGTTTGAGCGCGACGTGCAACAGCGCCTGCGCATCGCCAAGACCCGGCCGGCGCAGGGTCTCGGCCATATCGGTGATCGCCTGCCCGAGCGCCGGAAGATCGGTCTGAATGCCAAGGTCGAACATGTCGTTGACCCTTTGCACGGTGCGGAGCCCGAGATTGCCGATAGGTGGCCCGAGCAGGACGAGTTTTTCAGTGCTTTCAGACATGGCGACGTAACTTTGGACAAAATGACGCGGAACGGGTAGCCGCAGAATGGGGCGAGAGTGAGGCCTTAGGGGCGTCTACGACTGCGAGCGAAGTAATACGCGAGCGCCGGAGCGGTCATGAGGGCAACATGCAGAGAGGGTCGGCAGAGAGTCCAGAGTGCTTGATGCTGCACGGTGCACCAATGTCGGCAAACGGAGCCTGCCAGTTGGGAACTACTCCCCGCGTCTTAGAAAGATGGCTCCAACACTCATAATACCGATGACTGAGATCAGTGCGCTAGCATCGCGCAGGTTGGTGAGGTTCGAAATCGTGCCATAGACGATTGTACCCAGAGCAGTTGAACCAAGGCCGACCATGACCCAAAGCCCCATAACGCGCCCGTGAAAGCCGTCAGGAATCGACAATTGAATCCTAGATTGATTGGCAACGCCAACGATAGACGCTGCGCAGCCCAAGGTTCCCGCACATGCCAATCCCAACAACCAACTCTCGGTTTGCGACATAAGTAAAAGTGCGGCAAACCCTGCAATCCCAAGATACTCTGCAATGTAATTGGGAAGATTTTTGCGCAGGGCCATAAACGCTGCAGCACATACCGCTCCAAATCCAGCGGCTGAAAGCAATAGTCCTGCGCCATCTGCCTCTCGACCGAAGGCGGTCGCCGCGAAAAGAGGAAACAGGTCGATGGCAGCACGCCCACCCAATCCGAACACGCCTGTAAGCAAAAAAGCATTCGCGACCGGGTGGCTGCCACAGATTACAGCCCAGCCATCGTGCAGCTGTGAGAGAAAATTGCCGCCAGACGCTGCGCGTTTCGCGACGTCGCTCCTCAAAGACCATATGACCATTGCCAGCACCAGATTTCCCAGTGCGCCCAAAAGAAGAACCGGTGGGATATCGACGATCACAATGAGAAGCCCCGCCAGAGCTGGGCCAATCATACGGGTCAAGTTAAACACTATCGAGTCCAGTGCGATGGCTCTGGGCATTAAGGTTTTAGGAACTAGGGCAGGTACCAAGGCCATACGCAGCGGCTGATGAGCTGATACAGTTATTCCGATCAGACATTCGAAAACGATGAGTACGCCAACAGTTACGAGGTCAGCGAGCGCAAGGACGAAAAGTGATGTTGTCAGCGCTGCCAGAACGAGCTGAACTTTCACCATCGCGGGGATGATCCATACCCGGTCGACAACTGCGCCGAAGAGCGGGCCAATGATAACAGTTGGAACAAGCTGCGCAGCGAGCACAACGCTCGACCAAAATGTTGACTCGGATAGCTCCCACGCGAGCCACAGCACAGCGACCCGTTGCATCCAAATGCAAGTCAGAGCGACGCAATTTCCAGCGCAGTAACGTAGGTATAATGTGAAACCAGATTTGACCATTAGAGCATCCCAATTTTGACGGTGGATGCCCAGGCGAACGGCCAGCTAAAGACTACGCTTCCCGATGGTTGCCCATCTCATTCTCGCCAGTTACGTAGCCATTTCAAATTATCAGGTGGTGTATTCAGGCGCAATTGGCAATCGTCGCCCGGCGTAGCATAGCAACCATTGGCGCAGCCGCAGTGAAAGAGCGCTTTGCCCTGCAGACCGCTAGTTTATCTGGTTTGAAACGAATGGCAGTGTCCGAAAACGGCCCCAGCATTGGGACAGTCAACGAACCAGCCAAATGACACGTGGGTTGCCGCGACAACGCACATCTTGTGACAGTATCGGCGGGCGATCCTTTTGCGGGCAGGCTTTGCGGATCTCAACCTACGGTTTCGCCCAGCTACAGGCCCTAATCCACCATCAAAACGATCTTGCCGACATGGGATTTTGCCTGAAAGCTTTCCTGCGCCTTGGCGATATCGGCCAGGGGGTAGGTTTCGGCGACGAGCGGTTTGATCTCGCCCGCCTCGATGCGTTTGATCAGGTTGCCAAACACTTGCGGTTCCAGAATGGTGCAGCCGTAAAAGCTCAGATCCTTGAGGTAGAGCGTGCGCACGTCCAGTTCGACCAATGGCCCGGCAATGGCTCCGGCGACGGCGTAGCGACCAAAGGGGCGCAGCACGTCGAGCAGGGCAGGCCAGCCCGGTCCGGCCACCAGATCAATGACAACATCGACACTATTCTCGCCCAAAACCGCTCTGAGGTCGTCTTGACGATCGACACATTGCACCGCGCCGAGATCCATGAGGGTTTGGATCTTGGCGGCGCTGGTTTGGGCGATCACCTCGGCACCGCGGGCGCGGGCGAGCTGCACGGTGGCTGACCCAACACCGCCAGAGGCTCCGGTCACCAGCACGCGGTCTCCGGCGCGGAGATTGGCGCGGGTCAGCATGTTTTCGGCGGTTGAATAAGAGCAGGGGAAGGAGGCGAGCTCAGTATCTGTCAGGGGCGAGGTGATCGGATAGGCATGGCGCGCGGCGACGCGAACATATTGCGCAAAACCGCCGTCACATTCAGAGCCGATATACCAGGGGCTTTGCAGCAGCGCTCCGTCGGCCTCTTGCAAGCAAGGTTCGACAATCACGCGCTCACCAATGCGGGCATCGGTGATATCGGGGCCGGTGGCAACGATATGGCCGCAGATATCGGCCCCCTGGATGCGCGGGAATGTCAGGGCATTGCCACCCCAGCCGGCATCCTCGGCGTCGTTATCGCCCTTGGAATACCAGCCGATCCGCGTGTTGATATCGGTATTGTTGACCCCAGCGGCCGTGACACGGATGAGCACATCGGTTGCGGCCAGTTCCGGCAGGGGCAGATCGTGACGCAGCTGCAGCATTTCGGGGCCGCCATGGCCGATCATGGCGATGCCGGTCATATGGGTGGGCAGGGTCATGGCGCGCTCCGTTCGTTGCTCTGCAGGGGACGGTGGCGCGGGGGAGGCGGCATGTCAATCGTTGAGGGGGAAGGGGTAGGGAAGACGCGTGATCGCCGTCACGCGGGTTGGCGAAGTAACATGATTTTCTACCACTTTATCTAAGCAAGTTCTCTCCAACGTGTGTGTTCGCTCAAACGATAGCAAAATCGCCATCCCGGGGGGCGGGACGGCGATCACGCGGCGGCCCAAGGGCCTTGATTCCGCGCGTGTGAAAACCCGAGAAACGCTTTTACAAATACAAGCATTGATTAAACCCCAGCGCAGAAATCCCGTATCACGGTCACGAAATCCAGCGGTTCCTCGAGATGTGGACTGTGGCCTGAACCGGGAAAGCAATGCCGCCGCGCCTGTGGGGCATTGGCCGCCATCCAGGTGGCGGCGGCGGAGGGGTAGACGCGGCTGGCGCCGCCATGACCGATGAGCCAGGGAATATCGATTTGCGGAATGGTGGCGCGCAGGTCCAGCGCCATCATCTCGTCCCAGTACTGCGCCATGATGGCAGGATCATTGGAGAGGATTTGTTGCAAGGCCTGATCCCGGCTGTAATCTGGCGCGCCGGTCTTGCGGGCAAACATGGTTGTGGCGATCTTTTGCGCGGCTTGAGGCCAATCGGTATGGATCTCATGCCGGGTGGCGGCTTGACGGTCAGGGGTTTGACCGTTCAGGCCAAATTGCCAATCCTCACCATTGATCGGCTTGGGGCTCATATCCAGGGTCACAAGGCCTTTGATCCCGCGCGTGCCGTGCTGGGCAATGTAGTGCCATGCGATGGCGGCCCCCATGGACCAGCCCACCACAATGGCCGGGCCCTTGTGCCAGAGCAGCTCTTGCAAGAGGTCGCTACATGCCTGCAGGCTGGCCGGGGTTTTGTTATCGCCATGGCCGGGCAGATCCGGGGCGATTCCGCCAAGTTCGGCCAAAACAGGGTCGAAAATCGATCCGCGCATTGTCCAGCCATGCAGGAAAATCAATTGCGTCATTTGCTGCCCCGGAGGCGGCCGACAATGCCGGTGGGGAAGAAATAGACGCTGAGGATGAACAAGACGCCAAGCCAGAGCAGCCAGCGATCCGGGTCAAGCAGGCGCGAGAGCAGCGGCAGGAACTCGGTCGCAGTGGCGGCGCTGCCCATGAGATCCTGAAGATAGGTTTGCGCCAGCACCAACAGCGTTGCCCCCACAGCCGCGCCCCAGATCGTGCCCATGCCGCCAATGACGACCATGAGCAGCAGGTCGAGCATGATGGTGAAACTCAGCGTGGTATCCGGCCCGACATAGCGCAGCCAAAGCGCAAAGAGCGAGCCGGCCAGCGCTGCGGTCGCGGCTGAGAGACAGGTGGCGACGGTGCGATACCAGACGACGCGATAGCCGATGGCTTCGGCGCGGAAGTCGTTTTCGCGGATCGCTTGCAACACCCGGCCAAAGGGGGAGTTTACGACGCGCAGCATCAGCAGAAAGAGCATCAGGGAGCAGGTGAAGATCAGGTAGTAATTCAGCAGCTTGCCGTTGATTTTAACCCCCATGAATTCGCCCATGCGATTGGCGGGGCCAAGCTCGCGCGGGATCTTGAAGGTAAACCCGTCTTCTCCCCCGGTCAGCCAAGAGAGTTGCGAGACCAGCACCGCCACAGCCGAGGCCACGGCGAGGGTGATCATCGCGAAGAAAATGGCGCGGACGCGGAGGCTAAAGAGGGCGATGAGGAAGGCAAAGGCGGCGGCAAGGGCAGCCCCGGCGAGGCTACCAATGATGATGGAATGAAACCCGCGCCCCATATGGAGCGAGGCAAGGCCGACCCCATAGGCACCCATGCCGAAAAACATCGTATGGGCAAAACTGACCACGCCAGTATAGCCCAAGAGCAGGTCATAGCTGGCGGCGAGCACAATGAAGATGGCGATGCGGGCGGCGGTGTCCAGAGAGCGGACACCGGGGAACAGGAAGGGGGCCAAGGCAAGGCCAAGGAAGATCACCAGCACCACAAGGGTGAGGATCTTGGAGCGGGGCGTGTCGTTGGACAGAAGCGTTTTCAGCATGGTTAGAGCCTCACTTTGCCTTATTTCGCTTTGACCACGGGCATCATGCCCTGCGGACGCCACATCAGGATCGCGGTCATCAGGCCGATATTGGAAATCAGCGCCAGTTTCGGTTCGAGAAAGGCGATGTAGTTCTGCAAAAGCCCGACCAGCAGGGCACCGATAAAGGCACCTTCGACGCTGCCCAGCCCGCCGATGATCACGACGATAAAGACGAGGATCATCATCTCTTCGCCCATGCCTGCGGTGATGACTTCCTCATAGAGGCCCCACATGACGCCGCCCAATCCGGCCAGTGCGGAACCGGCGATAAAGACGCCGACAAAGACGATGCGCAGGCGATAGCCCAAGGCCTCGACCATTTCGCCGTTTTCCACCCCAGCGCGCACGATCAAGCCGATCTTGGTGCGGCGGAACACCAGCCGCATGGCGATGAACAGCACCAGCCCAATCGCAACGGCAAGCAGGCGGTATTTTTCCAGCGCCGCGCCCCAAAAGGTGATCGCGCCTTTGAGCATTTCGGGGCGGGTGAGAAAGATTTCTTCGGGCCCCCAGATCACATGAATCATCTGTTCGATGACGATCAAGCCCCCGACGGTGACAAGGATCTGTTTCAGATGCGCGCCATAGACCGGTTTCACGATCACCCGCTCAAAGGCCCAGCCGAGCAGACCGGTGACAGCCATAGCGGCGAGAACGGCGAGAAAGATGGCGATGAGGTTCAAGGTCAGCGAAGGCGCACCGGCCCATTCCGCCAGGCCGAAGAGGACGGAGATGCCGACGAAAGCGCCCACCGAGATAAAGGCTCCATGGCCGAAATTGATCACATCCATCAGGCCGAAAACCAAGGTGAGGCCCGAAGCCATGACAAAGATCATCATGCCCATGGCAAGGCCCGAAACGGTCAGGGTCAGCCAGCTTGACGGATTCCCGATGGCGAGAAACCCCAGGACCACAAGGATCGGGATCAGCAATACGGGCAGGGATTGCGCCAGACGTTCCGAGATGGGGACCGAGGCAAAGGTGGGTTTGTGATCGGGGGCAATGCTGGTCATGTGGCGGCCTCCATGGACAGGCCCATCAACTGTTCCTGAAGGGCGGCGTTTGTGGCAAGTTCCTGCATGGTACCGCTCCAAACGATTTTGCCGTCATCCATCACGGCAGCGTAATCGCCAATCGCCTTGGCGACGGCGAAATTCTGTTCGACCATCAGAATGCTTGCCCCTTGGTTTTTGAGTTCCTTGAGCGCGGCGGCCATGGTGGAGACGATGGCGGGGGCAAGGCCCTTGGTCGGCTCGTCAATCAGGTAGAGTTTGCGTTCTTCGGCCATGGCGCGGGCGATGGACAACATTTGTTTCTGCCCGCCTGACAGGTTCCCCGCCTCGGACGTCCAAAAGGTTTTGAGCGGGGGGAAGGCGGAAAAGATCCAGTCGCGGCGCTGAGGCGACAATGGCCCGGAAGCGGCGGCAAGGGTCATGTTTTCTTCGACCGTGAGGTCGGTGAAAATCCCCATATCTTCGGGGACAAAGCCGATGCCAGCGCGGGCGCGGGCAGGGGTTGGGGTCTCGGTGATATTATCCGTGTCGAAATGGATTGTGCCGGTATGGGCAGCCCAAAGGCCCATAATGGTGCGCAGGGTGGTGGTTTTGCCGACACCGTTGCGCCCCAAAAGCATGGTTACCGCCCCACGTTCAACCGCAAGGTCGACACCGTGCAGGATGTGATATTGGGCAATATCCGTATGCACATTTTGCAGCTTGAGAATAGGGTCAGACATCGGCCAGCTCCTTGCCCATATAGGCGTCTTGCACCACATCCGAGGCCATGACTTCGGCCGGGTCCCCATCAGCGACCAAAGCGCCGTTGTGCAAAACGATGATGCGGTCGGCGAGGGTGCGGATCACGTCCATCTTATGTTCGACCAGCAGGATGGTGCGGTCACGCTCGGCCTTGAGTTCGGCGATCAGGTCAAGCACGACGGGCGCTTCGTCAACGCTCATCCCGGCGGTGGGTTCGTCGAACATGTAAACCTTGGGGTCGATGGCGATCAGCATCGCGACCTCAAGCTTGCGCTGGTTGCCGTGGGAGAGCTCAGACACAGCTTGGTCGCGCAACGTATCCAGCCGCACACGTTCCAGCACTGACATCGCCTCGACCGTCACCGCGTGGTGGCTGTCGGCCAGGGTCAGCAATGACGCCTTGGAGCCGCGATGCGCCTGAATGGCGAGGCGGACATTTTCCAGAACCGAGAGGCCGGGAAAGAGGTTGGTGAGCTGAAAGGCCCGGCCCAGCCCACGCTTGCAACGCTCGGAGACCGAAAGCCGGGTGATGTCATCCCCCATCAAGGAAACCGAGCCCGCCGATACCGGAATCTGCCCGGAAATGAGGTTGAAATAGGTGGTCTTGCCCGCGCCATTGGGGCCCACGATGGCGGTCAGCTCCGACGCGTGAAAGGCGCAGGACACCGCGTCAACCGCCACATGTCCACCAAAGCGCACGGTCAGCCCGTCCGTTTCCAGAAGCACCTGGGTCATCATTCTGCCTGTTTGTCAGAAGGGGAGGGGGTGCAGGGGGATCAAAGTCACGGATGACCCCCCTGCGGTTATGCGCAGTTCAGGCTGCGCATCACTGGTTTCTGAGAGGGATCTTCATCTCGTCCAGCCCAATCTCGCGCACCAGAACCGGAACGCCATAATCCTTGCCGTCCTGAATTTCAGTGCGGAAGTGATACATGGGCTGCATGGCCTGATGATCCTCGGCGCGGAACATCATCTTGCCCTTGGGGGTCTGCCATTCCATGCCTTCCATCGCTTCGATCAGCGCGTCGGTATCCTCGGCTCCGCCGGCCTTTTTGATCGCCTCAACCACGGCGATGCCCGCGGCCATGCCACCTGCGGTGAAGAAATCCGGCGGGGTGCCGTGGCGTTCAAAATGCTCTTTCACAAGCCATTCATTCACCGGGTTCTGCGGGATTTCATAGTAGTAATAGGTCGCGCCTTCGAGGCCGGGCAGCTCTTTGTACGCCTTCAAAGCGGCCAGAATGTTGCCACCTGTGGCGATTTCGACGCCAAAGCGGGACGGGTCCATCGCGTTGATCTTGGACATCGGATTGCCGCCGCCGGCCCAGATGATGAAAAGCTTTTTGTCGCCGCTTTCCCCTTCCATCGCATTGAAAATCCGCTCAGCGGCAGCGGTGAAATCGGTGGTGTCGGTGGGGACATATTCCTCGTGGGCAATCTTGGCCCCGGTGGCCTCAAGCGCCTCTTTGAAGGCCGCCACACCGTCACGGCCAAAGGCGTAATCCTGCGCCAGGGTCGCGATGGTGACACCGTCACCGCCTAGGGCAACCGCGTTGGAAATCGCATCCTGAGAGGAGTTGCGCCCGGTGCGGAAGATATAGCGGTTCCAGGCGGAGCCGGTGATGCTGTCGGCCACGGCGGGTTCGACAATCAGCACGCGTTCATATTCCTCGGCAACCGGCAACATGGCCAGCGCCACGCCCGAGCTGACGGGGCCAACGGCGATATGCGCGTCATCATCGCCATAGGCCTCGGCCAGCAGCGAACGGCCTGTGGCCGGGTCCAGCTGGGTGTCTTTCTCGATCACGACGATTTTCTCGCCGTCAATCTCCATCGTGCCGCCGGTGGCATATTCCAGCCCCATCATCAGCCCGTCATGGGATTGTTTGGCATAGGCCTCGAACGGGCCGGTTTTACCATAGACATGCGCCACGCGGATCTCAGCGCTGGCTGCAGTGGCCAGAGCCAATGTCAGCGCCGCCACACCGGTCTTCAGAAGTCCTTTCATCTGGGTTCCTCCTCCCATTCGCTTCTCTCTCCTGCAAAATATGAAACATGAATCATTATTCATGTCAACGATTCAGATTTTGGAGAATATTGCGGATAGCGCCGCCAAAACGCAGAACCCCCCGCAGTTAGACACTGCGGGGTGAACACTCACGCTTGTGAATTAACATAATCTGGATTATGCGCTGAATGTCACACCCTCGGATAGGCGCTCCCCCAAGCATGTAACGCTGATACGACCGGCCCCAAGGCGGTGCCTTTCTTGGTCAGGCTGTATTCCACGCGCGGTGGCACTACGGCATAGACTTTGCGGGCGACGATTCCATCTGCTTCAAGCTCGCGCAATTGTTTTGTCAGGCTGCGTTGCGTGACCGAGCCAACCCGGCGTGACAATTCGTTGAAACGCAGCGTTTCTGACAAAAGGTGATAGATCACCAGCCCTTTCCACTTGCCCGCGATTTGCTCAAGCGCGTTTTCGACCGGACAGCCGCCATTGCAATTGGAGTTCTCAAAGCGTTTGACGGGTTTTACAGTGTCCATTTGGTACCTATAGGCCGAAATGTTGCGTACTTGTGCAGTATACACCAGTGTTTGTAAGCCTCAAGCCAAGCGGTCAGCGGCCCCCGCCGCCGCACCATTGGACTGAGGAAAGGACCCCACATGAAAGCCGTCGGTTATTACGAAAACCTGCCCAGCAGCGATCCAAAATCTCTGGTTGATCTCGACCTGCCAAAACCAAGCCCGACCGGGCGTGACATTCTGGTCGAGGTCAAGGCGATCTCGGTCAACCCGGTTGATACGAAAATTCGTCAGGGACGCGCCGCCAGCAATGGCCAGCCCGAAGTGCTGGGTTGGGACGCAACCGGTATTGTGGCCGCCATCGGGCCTGAGGTGACGGGCTATGCGCCGGGTGACAAGGTTTGGTATGCGGGCGATATTTCGCGCCCGGGCACCAATAGCGAATTTCATCTGGTCGATGAACGCATTGTTGGGCGGATGCCTGAAACGCTGGGTTTTTCCGCCGCAGCCGCCCTGCCCCTGACCACGCTCACCGCCTATGAGATGCTGTTTGATCGTTTGAAAGTCACAGAGCCGGTGGCCGGTGGGGCCAAGGCGGTGCTGATCATTGGCGGGTCCGGCGGTGTTGGCTCCATCGCGATCCAATTACTGCGCGCCCTCAGCGATGTCACGGTGATTGCCACCGCCTCGCGCCCGGAAACCCAGGCCTGGGTGACAGAGCTTGGCGCGCATCACGTGATTGATCACTCCCAGCCTTTGGCGGAGCAAGTGGCTGCCTTGGATATTGGCGCGCCCTCTTTCGTGTTTTCGACCACCCATTCCGACAGTTACATTAGCGAGGTCACGAGCCTGATCGCGCCGCAAGGGCGCTATGGTTTGATCGACGATCCGGCGGCGTTTGACATCATGCCGTTCAAAGGCAAGAGCATCTCGATCCATTGGGAGCTGATGTATACGCGATCACTGTTCCAAACCGCCGATATCACCCGGCAACAGGACATCCTGAACGAGGTCGCGGCGCTGGTGGATGCGGGTAAGGTCCGCACAACGACAGACGAGCCGCTGGGGCTGATAACGGCGGAAAACCTGCGCAAGGCGCATGGGATGCTGGAAAGCAACAAGACCAAGGGAAAGCTGGTTTTGGAAGGGTTTCCTGGCTGAGGGTTGAGACGGGGCAGGACAAGCGTCCTGCCTTTAACCCCAATCTCCCCCGGATTGCCCGCAATCCGGTTATCGCTCATGCCAAAGGCATACTTTCAGCATGACCCTGCCCCCTGGGCGGGCGTGAACCTTTGGTACAACGTGACTTCATTGTCTTCTGGTCAGAACCGCTAGACCGCCACAGACCCCATGATCGTCTTGATGCCATGGGCAAAGGAGCTGGCAAAGCTGCGCCCGCAGAGCAGGCGATAGGATCTACCGGGCTCAAGGCACAGCACAAAGCAGCCGACATGATCAATCACCGTGCGCTGAACGCGGTTTGTGCCGAACTCAGCCAAGTTGATGGGGCAGAGGCGTTCCAGGATCGGGGTCACGTCCGCGCCCTGCAGATCAAACACCACCCAGCCGTCATTCTGTTCGGTGACCGAGGCCTGATTCCCCAGTTCGGATTTCAGCTCAGCAGCCAGCGTTTCCGAGCCGCCGTGATCGGCCAGAACAAACCACTGGTTTGGCCCGCTCCAGAATACAGTGCGGCCCAAGCCATCCTGCCATTCCGACACAGCCACAGCCGCCGCGCCGGTCAAGACAGGGCTGAGATCACCCTGCCCTGCGCGCGCCGCGACCGAAGCAATGGCGAAATCGGGGCGTTCCGCCAGCGTGGCACTGCCGATCTGGTTGATCATGGCATCGTCGCGACCAAAGGCGGTGCGGGGGAAGAGAGTGTATTTAGTCACGAAGCCGCGCTCCTTCTGGGTCGATGAAATGCGCACTGACGACGCGCGCCTTGAGGGTCTTGCCCTCGACCGGGTTGGCGGCGTCCACCACCTCTCCGATGCGATCAGAGCCGCGGGCGAGATAGCCAAGGGCGATATGTTTGCCCAGATGCGGGGAATAGCAGGCCGAGGTCAGCCAGCCCTGATCATTGGCGGGCTCTTGCGCTGCGCCATCGGCAAAGAGATGTGACCCGGCGGGCAGGATCTCAGCCCCCATGGATTCAAAGCCAACCAGACGCAGCCCGTCATCCTTGGCCAATTCCGAGCGGCGGGTCATCACCGCGCCAATCGAATCCTTTTTGGTTGAGACCATGCGCGCCATGCCCAGATGCGCGGCAGCGGTTTGACCATTCAGCTCATTGCCAGCGGCATGGCCTTTCTCGATTCTGAGAACACCCAGGGCTTCGGTGCCGTAAGGGGTGACGTCAAACTCTGCGCCTGCCTGCATCAGCACCTCGATCAGGCTTTCGCCATAGCGCGTTGGCACGGCGATTTCATAGGCGAGCTCGCCCGAGAAAGAGATGCGGAACAGCCGCGCGCGGATGCCACCACAGACGGTGATCTCGGCACAGCCCATAAAGGGAAAGGCCGCGTTCGAGATGTCGAACTCCGGGTCGACGATCTTTTGCAGCAGCTTGCGGGAATTGGGCCCGGCCACGGCGTATTGTGCCCAAGCGTCAGTTGTCGAAATCAGCTGCACATCCAGATCGGGGCACAGGCATTGGCGCACAAATTCCATGTGTCGATAGACTGGGCCTGCATTGGCAGTGGTGGTGGTGACGACGAAATGGTCTTCGGCAAGACGGGCAGCGGTGCCGTCATCCATGGCGATGCCATCTTCGCGCAGCATCAGACCATAGCGGGTCTTGCCCACCGGCAATTTGGCGAAACCGTTGGCATAGACAAAGTTGAGGAATTGCGCCGCATCCTTGCCCTGAACATCGACCTTGCCCAGCGTGGTCACGTCACAGACACCGACAGATTTGCGCACGGCCAGCGCCTCGCGATCCACGGATTGGCGCCAATGGGTTTCGCCGGGCTGCGGGAACCATTGCGCGCGCAGCCATTGCCCCACCTCGACAAAGACCGCGCCCTGACGCTGGGCCCAATGATGGCTGGGGGTCAGGCGGGTCGGTTTGAAATCCTCGCCGGTGGAGCGCCCCGCCAAGGCCCCCATGGAAACCGGCGTATAAGGCGGGCGAAAGATGGTGGTGCCGGTTTGCGGAATGCTTTGCCCGGTCACCTCGGACATCACCGCCAGACCGCCCATATTGGCGTTCTTGCCCTGATCCGTGGCCATACCCAGCGTGGTGTAACGCTTGAGATGCTCGACGGATTCAAACCCCTCTTGATGGGCGAGCTTGACGTCTTTGACGGTCACATCGTTCTGGAAATCCAGCCATTTGCGCGCCTTGCCCTCGCCCACATACCAAAACGGGGTGATTTGGGTGGGCGCATCCTCGGCCTTGGGCAATGTCGCCGGGGTGACGGTTTGGCCCAAGGCCACGAGGCTTTCACAGGCCATCGCCGCCCCGGATTGCAGCGCCGCATGGGTGGAAAAATCACCCGCCGCGGCACCGGCCACCGCCATGCCGACGGGCAGGTTTGGCCCCGGCACAAAGGCGGCAATGTCGTCGCGCCAATCGGGGCGGCCGCGTTGGTGGCTGGTCAGGGACAGGTTGGGGTTCCAACCGCCCGACACGGCCAAAGCGTCAACCGCGAGGGTTTCAACCCCGCCATCTGCCTTGCGCACCCGTACCGATTTGAGGCCCAGACGCCCCTTGCTATCAATCACCTGCCCCCGGATCACCCGGATCGGGCTGTCTGGCACCGCCTCGCGCGGGTCGATCACCGCGACGACCTCGACCCCTTTGGCGGTCAAATCGCGCACGGTGCGATAGGCGTCGTCATTATTGGCAAAGACCGCCACTTTCTGACCCGCGCTGACCGCCCAGCGATTGGCATAGGCGCGCATGGCCCCGGCCTGCATAATGCCGGGGCGGTCATTGTTGGAAAAGGCAATCATGCGTTCTGTCGCCCCGGCGCAAAGCAGCGAGCGTTTGGCATAGATGCGCCACAGGGTTTCGCGCGCGCGGCCCGCGCGTTGCGACAGGGGCAGATGATCACTGACCCGCTCCACCGCGCTAAAGATGCCATGATCAAAGGCCCCCAGCACCGTTGTCCGCGCCATCAGCCGCACATTGGGCAAGCTAGACAGTTCCGCCAAGCTGGCTTTGGCCCAGTCAGAACCGGATTGCCCACCAATCTCGATCATTTCACTGTTGAGCCGACCACCCATCACGAAATCTTCGTCCGCCAGAATGACCTGCGCCCCTGCCCGCCCGGCGGTCAGCGCCGCCATCAGCCCCGCAGGCCCGGCGCCAATCACCAAAAGGTCGCAATGCAAGAACCCTTTGTCATAGACATCCGGGTCATCCTGCATCGACAGCGACCCAAGCCCGGCAGCCTTGCGGATTATCGGCTCGTACAGCTTTTCCCAAAAGGCGCGCGGCCACATAAAAGTCTTGTAATAGAACCCGGCGGTGAGGAAATTTGAAAAAAGGTCATTGATGCCCATGGCGTCAAAGGAGAGCGACGGCCAGGCGTTCTGGCTTTGCGCGACCATGCCATTATAGAGCTCGGCCACGGTGGCGCGGGTATTGGGCGTGCGATAGGCCCCGTCGCCGATATGCATCAGCGCATTGGGCTCTTCGGAGCCCGAGGAAATCACCCCGCGCGGACGGTGATATTTGAAACTGCGCCCCATCAGGCGTTTGCCATTGGCGAGCAGGGCCGAGGCCAGCGTGTCCCCGGCGAACCCTTGCAGGCGCTCACCCTCAAAGGAAAAGGAGATGGGCAAATTGCGATCAATCAGACCGCCGGATATGCGGTGGGTTTGGGTCATTGATCTGCCCCTTTTTGGCGCGCCACATCGGCGGCAAATTCGACCTGAGTAATCTCGTGCGTCAGCGTGTTGCGTGTCACCACCAGCCAGGATCGGTCGCCCTGTTCATGAAACCAAAGCTCGCGATGTTCGCCCGCCGGGTTGTCACGCAGATAAAGGTAATCATGAAAGGCCTCAGCCGCGCCCTCCGCCATGCCGTCAGGACGGTTGAGCAGGCTGGCATCGCCGAGATAGGTGAATTCCTGGGCGTCACGCAGCCCAAGCAAAGGGTGAGGGATCAGCATTCGCCTGCCTCCGAAACAGAATGTTTGATATTGATGTCGCGGATGCGTTCCATCCAGGATTGGCGCAGGGTGTCGCATTCGGCCCCGGCATCATAGGCCGGGGTGCAGATGGGTTTAACCTCGCTGAGATCAATCAAGACGATGGCGTTGATCATATCGGCCAGATCCGGCCAACCCGCGATATAGGGTTTCTTGAGCTTGGCAAATTCGGGCATGTCTGGGCTGACGATCCGCGCCTGCCCACGCAAACGCACGCCACGCCGGGTCAATTGATCGACAAAGTTCACTTCGACCACAGGGCGCTCTGCGATGTTTTCGACCGTTCCGGGAGAGCGGAGATCGGCAAAGCCAAGGGTGGTGTCATCATGCACCACAAAGGTGCCCTTGGGCGACAGGTTGGGCGTGCCATCCGCATTGGTCGAGGCCACCAGACCCAGCCGCCAGTCTTCAATCAGCTCTTTGGCAAATCTGTTCAGCATCTGATCCCCCTCAATGCAGGTTGGGCTGTGCGCCCATGCCTTTTTCGTCGATCATCGCGCCGCTGCGGAACCGATCGAGCCGGTAGGCGGTGGCGGTGTCATGCGGGGTGTCGGTGGCCAGAAGATGGGCAAAGGCATAACCCGAGGCCGGGGTCGCCTTGAACCCGCCATAACACCAGCCACCGTTGAAATAGAGCCCGTCAATATGAGTCTTGTCGATAAAGGGGGAGCCATCCATCGACATATCCATAATGCCGCCCCACATGCGCAGAAGCCGGGCGCGCCCGATGATGGGCATCAGGGCGACGCCGCCCTCGGCCACGTCTTCGACCACCGGCATATTTCCGCGCTGCGCATAGGTGTTGTAGCCATCAATATCGCCGCCAAAGACCAGCCCGCCTTTGTCGGATTGGCTGACATAGAAATGCCCGGCCCCAAAGGTGATGACGCCGGGAATGACCGGTTTCAGCCCCTCTGAGACAAAGGCCTGCAAGACATGGCTTTCGATGGGCAGGCGCATCCCGGCCTTGGCCATAACCCGGGACGAATTGCCCGCCACTGCGACGCCCACCTTGCCCGCACCGATATAGCCGCGCGTGGTCTCGACCCCCAGAACCTTGCCGTTTTCGATGCGAAAGCCGGTGACTTCGCAATTCTGGATGATGTCGACGCCATGTTGATCCGCCGAGCGCGCATAGCCCCAGGCCACCGCATCATGGCGCACCGTGCCACCACGGCGTTGCACCAGCGCGCCTTTGATCGGGAAACGCGCATTGTCAAAGTTGAGAAACGGCGCCTCTTTGCGCACCTGGTCGGCGTCCAGCAATTCGGACCCGGCCCCGTGCAAGCGCATGGCATTACCGCGCCGCCGAAAGGCGTCGCGCTGCGCATCGGTGTGGATCAGGTTCATGATCCCGCGTTGCGACACCATGGCGTTATAGTTCAGATCCTGCTCGAGGTTTTCCCAGAGCTTCATCGAGAATTCGTAAAACGGCTCGTTGCCATCCAGCAGGTAGTTCGAGCGGATGATCGTGGTGTTGCGGCCAACATTGCCGCCGCCGATCCAGCCTTTTTCAAGCACCGCGACATTGCGAAGCCCATAAACCTTGGAGAGGTAATGCGCCGTGGCCAAGCCATGACCACCACCGCCGATGATCACAACATCATAAGACGGTTTCGGCTGCGGGTCGCGCCAGGCCCGCCCCCAGCCTTTGTGGCCTTTCAGCCCTTCCCAAAGCAATCGGGCCGCTGAATATCGCATAACAGGTTCTCCAAAGCCGTTTTGAAAACAGCTAAGGCGCGGAGGCGACGTTCACTTTTCTTTTTCGGCCATATCATTGCTGAAAATGGCCATGGCGCAGAATCCTCGCCCAAAATACAAAAACCCCGCCAAACGCTTGGTCTGGCGGGGTTTTGAAAGCTGTGGGATTGGGTCAGCTCCAAGGATAGGGGCTATTGGAAACCGGGTGCAATTTGCCCTCGGCAAAGCGCGAAAAACGGAACGGGTCCAGCAAGGTGCTGTTGCGCCCGATGATCTCATCCGCGACCAGCTCGCCCACGCCGATCATTTTATAGCCATGGTTGCTATCGGCGATGATATAAAGGTTTTCGCGCATGGCGTCGAAAACCGGGAAACTGTCAGCGGTAAAGCAGCCAATCCCGCCCGAGGCTTCTTTGTGATATTTCGGCATGGTGCCCTTGAACCGCGCGTTACAATGGGCCAGCGCCGACACCCACATATGGGCAAATTCCGGTGAGCTGACAAATTCCGGCGAGGAGGGCCCGTACGGGTCAATCGCCACCTCATCCACCGGCGTATGAACCGGATAAGGCATGGCCCCGCCCTGAATACCGCCGAAATTGGTGTCGGGCTTGTAATAGATGCCCCACATCTCTTCGGTGATGGTAGAGCCATCCACATCCGAGATCAGCGGCGCATCGGTGTCCACATGGATCACCGGCGGCAGTTTGCCCTCATTGGTCTTAAAGCTTTCTGGATCGACGCGCAGCACGCCCTCTTCGAGCTGCCAAAAGGTCCACATGGATTGGTTATCATGCAGGGTGCCATCCGATCCCTTGATCGAGATCTTCGAGGGCAGATCAGCCATATGCCAGAAATCGCGCACCCAGGGGCCGGTTGCCACGACAAGGTAATCACAGTCAATGTCCCCCTTGTCGGTCTCGACCCCGGTCACAGCAGAATTGGCCCCATTGGCGAATTTCATACCGGTGACGGTGATGCCGGTCTGGATGCGCACGCCTTCAGCCTCGGCCATGGTGGCCAGCGCATACATTGCCGGGGCGTTATGGGCGAAACCGCCGCGCTTTTCATGCAGGACCGAGGTGATGCCCTGCGCGGTCCAATCGTCAAAGATGCCTTTCATATAGGTGTCCGAGTCTTTGGCCCCGTCAATAAAGACAGATTCATAGCCAATCGCCGCCTGTTCCTGATGGATCTGCGCCACATCCTCGCGCATGGATTCCGCCGATATCTGCATATAGCCGACGGGGTTGTACTGGAACGCCTCGGCATGGGCCTCCCAGTGTTGGACAGAATGGGCCATCAATTCGCGCATGGCGGGCTGGAAATAGTTGTTGCGCACCACGCCACAGGCGATCCCCGAGGCCCCGGCAGCAATGCCGGTCTTGTCGATAACGAGGATATCTGCGCCCGAGCCTTTGCCCGTCGCCTTGAGCTTTTTGGCCAGATGCAGCGCGGTAGAGAGGCCGTGGATGCCTGCACCGATGATGAGATAGGGAGCCGATTTGACCATGGAACTTGTCTCCGTTGCGATCAGGCGCTGGGGTTTGGAATGGATCTGTGGGTTTCGCCTGTTGTTCGGGGAATGATCTTAGCCAAGCCGTGACCAGTTTCGCGGAGTCAACGGACAGGTTTTTGCGAAATCTGGACAAAAGGCACCGCTCGCTCACATTTTGAATCCCAAGACGACAGAGGTTCACGCCCGACCCCGAGGGTGGGCGCCTTCATTCCTGGAGATTGGGTATTGAACCCAAACACCGTCGCAACGAACGGCAAGCGAGCCTTCATTTCACGCCCGCCCTGGGGGGCGGGGTCATGCTGAAAGCATGCCTTTGGCATGAGCGTGAACCGGATTGCAAGCAATCCGGGGGTGAATGTTCCCATGCGTAGTTTTACCCCTCCGCCCGCCGCTGACTGGGCGATTCCCCAAAGGCGTTGCGAAAGGCGCGGGCAAAATTTGACTGGCTGGCAAAGCCGGTGGCAAAGGCAATCTCGGTGATACTCAGCCGCGACTGGCGCAGCAACTCTTCGGCCTTGCTGAGGCGGATGCGCAGGTAATGCTGCACCACCGAGCGGTCGAGATCAGAATGAAAATGACGCTGCAACTGGCGCGGGCTGATGCCGCAGATCCGCGCCAACTGTTCCAGCGACAGCGGCTCGGCGATGTGATCCTCCATCAAGCGAATGGCCACCAGCACCTTGGGATGCAGCATGATGCCGTCGGAATCGATCAAGCGCTGTTCATCCTCGGCGGGCCTGACATGGGTGTGGATGAACCAATTGCTGACCTCCGTGGCCAGTTCCAGACCATGGCGCGCCTGGATCAGCGCATACATCATATCCAAAGGTGCCACGCCCCCGGCGCAGGTCGCCCGGTCGCGATCCAGCACAAACAGGCGCTTTTCCGGGGTCAGCATGGGGAACTCTTCGCGCAGCGCCTCCATATGTTCCCAATGCACCGTGAAACGGCGCTTCTTGAGCAATCCCGCCCGCGCCAACACCACCGCTCCGCCGGAAATGCCGCCAATCAGCGTGCCGTGACGATCCAAGCGGCGCAATTGCGCGCTGATCTCGTCAATCTCAAGAGCAAAGGGATTGCCGCCGGCAATGACAAACAGGTTTTCGACATCCTCCTGATGAACACCCATCGGCTGGGTGTCGAAATATGCCCCGCAAGAAGACGACACCGGGCCGCCGGCCCCAGAGACATAGACCGGCTCATACAGGGTTTCCCCCGAGATGTAATTCGCCGCCCGCAGCGGTTCGATCGCCGAGGCGGCCGACATCATCGCGAAATTCGGAGTCAGCAAAAACCGAAAGGTCTGCATTGGTGCACGTCCCATTTCGTCAAACCTATGACCAGATTAGAACCACGCATGGCACCGGTCCAGCGCATAATCGACAGAAACCCAACCGGAGCCGACGCGGTGACCCGTCAAACAACGTTCGAATTCATCCTGATTGACGCCTTTTCGATGGTGTCCGTTGTGACGGCCATCGAACCCTTGCGCGTGGCCAATCGGATTTTGGGCGAAGAGCGCTATGTCTGGCATGTCACCCAAGAGGCCGGGGCCCCACCCGAAGCCTCAAATGGGTTGAGCCTGCCCACGCAGACGATCCAGCCCGATGATGTGTCGGTCGATTACACTTTTCTTTGTGCCGGGATGCACACCCATCCCCGCGATGCCACCCGGCTATACGCGCTTTTGAACCGCCGATACGCGGCGGGCAACACGGTGGGGGCGGTGTCACTGGCACCGGCCATTCTGGCGCGGGCCGGGCTGTTGAAAGACAAGCGCGGCGTGATCCATTGGGAGGGGCTGGGTGCCTTTGTCGAAGAATTCCCGCATGTGGAAATTCTGAACGGGCTGTTTGAAATCGACGGGCGGGTCATCACCTCAAGCGGCGGGTTAGCCATGCTGGATCTGTTTCTGGACATCCTGAAACGGGATCAGGAAAGCTGGCTGGTGCAGGCAGTGTCAAACCAGTTGCAGATCGGGCAGGCCCGCAGCGGCAGTGATCGCCAAAGCGCGGGCCAGTTTCGCCTGCCGGTCACCGCGCCGCGCATGATGCACAAAGCGCTGGCCGTGATCGATCAGACCCTGGCCGCGCCTCTGTCACCGGATGCGCTGGCCGATCAGATCGGCACTTCGCGGCGCACCTTGGACCGGCGGTTTCAGGAATTCACCCAAAGCACCGTCGCCGAATTCTACCGGGCGCGGCGGCTGGAACAGGCCCGCGGCCTGTTGCGCTATTCCAATATCTCGATCCTGGACGTGGCCCTAAGCACCGGCTTTCCCACCGCGTCCTATTTTTCGAGCCTGTTCAAATCCGCCTACGGGCTGTCACCGAAACAATTCCGCAAAGCCGCCAGTTAGGGTTTCCCATGCTTCATCAAACTTTTGCCAGTTCAGCCCGCAAAGTCTCGCTTCGCAGCGTCCCCGCGACCCCAACCCATCGCTTTGTCATGTTCCTGACACCGGGCTTTTCCCTGCTGAACATGAGCGGCTTTCTCGAAGCTCTGGATCTGGCCAATCGCTTGCTCGGGCGCGAGGCGTTTCATTGCGCACTGTGTTCCGAAGACGGGTCACGAGTGCGCGCCTCTTGCGGTGTGATGATCCCGGTTGAGGCGGCGATGACCCAGCCCAAGGGCTCTGACAATGTGATTTTTAACATGGGCGCGCCGGTGGATTCGCTGGCGCAGCTCAGCGCATCGGCCAAAGCCTCGGTCAAATCCGCCTTTCGCCATTGTAAATCCGCGGCGATCATGGGGGCCTCGACCGAGGCTTTGGCGCAATCGGGATGCCTGACGCAATCGGCGACCTATTCGGTGCATTGGCGCAATCTCGACTTTCTGCGCGAGACCTATCCAGAGCTGGAATTCAGCCGCTCGGCGTTGAATATTGGCGAACGCTGCGCCTCGGCCATCGGGGCGACGGCCGGGGTTGATCTGGCGCTGTGGGCAATTGACAAGAATGCCGGGCCCGATCTGGCGCGCAAATGTGTGGATGAGCTGAATTATACCGCGCAATATAAGGTGCAAACCCTGTCCAGCGACGCCCATCCGGCGCTGTCTCATATCGACAATGACAAGATCCGCAGCGTGGTGGCCGAGATGGAGCGCTGTATCGAAGACGTGCCCACCGCCCAGTATTTCGCCGATTTCGCCGGGATTTCCGGGCGCCAGCTAGAGCGGTTGTTTCAAGAGCATCTGGGCCTGCCGCCCAAACGTTTCTTTCTGCATCTGCGGCTGGAACGCGCGCGCAACCTGCTGCTGCAAACCGAAATGAGCGTGATGGAGGTCGCAGTGGCCATCGGCTTTGGCACCTCCAGCACGTTTTCCAAGAAGTTCCGCGAGCATTTCGGCCAGGCCCCGGGGCAAATCCGGCGCGGACGGGCGGCATAGGTGCCTAGGCCCCGGATTGCCCCGCAATCCGGTTCGCACCCGACCCGCCCCCAGGGCGGGTGCGAATTTCTACAGCGCGTTACCTATACAACCTTTGCTTTTTAAGGCTCAGGAGGGGATGCAAGATAGCCCGCCCTCGGGTCGGGCGCGAACCTTGTGTTTTTCTGTCGAACCAAGCCGATAGACCGAAGGGCAGTTCGGTTCTGGGGTCAGGACCAAACCCACGCGATTTTCAAATCAGAACAAAAGCTCCTGTCACCCCATTATGACTGGCCCCGCCCCCCGGCCCCGGTCATAAACAAGGAAACCCATTCGCGGCAGGAGCGCGCCCCATGTCCACCTATTACGCCCCCAAGGGCGGCCTGCCCGGTCAGGATCAATTGCTGACCGACCGTGCCATTTTCACCGATGCCTATGCGGTGATCCCCAAGGGCACGATGCGCGACATCACCACCAGTTTCCTGCCTTTTTGGGAGGAGACGCGCCTTTGGGTGATTGCCCGCCCGATGACCGGCTTTGCCGAAACCTTTTCGCAATATATCATGGAGGTCGCGCCCGGTGGCGGCTCGGACCGCCCGGAAACCGATGCACGCGCGCAGGCGGTGCTGTTTGTGGTCGAAGGCGCGATCAGCCTGAGCGTCAACGGCGACACCCATGTGCTGGAACCCGGCGGGTATGCCTATCTGCCGCCCAATTCCGGCTGGACCCTGCGCAATACGGGCGATGCCCCGGCGCGCTTTCACTGGATTCGCAAAGCCTATCAGGCGGTTGACGGGCTGGACGCGCCCGATGTTCTGATCCTCAACGAACAAGACATCGCACCCACGCCAATGCCCGACACCGACGGCAAATGGGCCACCACCCGCTTTGTCGACCCCAACGATCTGCGCCATGACATGCATGTCACCGTTGTGACCTTTGAACCCGGCGGGGTGATCCCGTTTCTGGAAACCCATGTGATGGAACACGGGCTTTATGTGCTCGAGGGCAAGGCCGCCTATCGTCTCAACAATGATTGGGTCGAGGTGGAGGCCGGCGATTTCATGTGGCTGCGCGCCTTTTGCCCACAGGCCTGCTATGCCGGGGGGCCGGGCAAGTTCCGCTATCTGCTCTATAAAGACGTGAACCGCCACGCGCCACTGGGGCTGTAGGAAAAGGCGGGCGACCTCTCGGAGGTGTCCCTCTTTACGGAAGGCGTAGCATGTCATACATTGTATGATATAGACCGACGCAGGAGCACGATTTGGGCACCTCTCCCTATTCCATCCGTCTTGATGACGAGCTGCGCAAATCGCTGGAACGCGAGGCCGAGATCGAAGATCGCCCGCCCGCGCAGCT
>JAGHRD010000022.1:0-61008 GCA_017744045.1 Tropicibacter sp. R15_0
CGGGTGGGCTGTGCTGCAAAGGGAGCGCGGGGATGCGATCCGTCAGGCCGGTTGGCGCAACACCCGTGGCACTTTGAACTCGACATTCTCTTGCGCGGTTTCCACCAGATTGACGGTCACATCAAACCGGTCCCGAAAGGCGTCGATCACCTCTTCAATCAACACTTCCGGGGCCGAAGCCCCTGCTGTGATCCCCACAGAACCAATCGTGCCCAGTGCGCGCCAATCAATATCGCTTGCCCGCTGCACCAGCTGCGCATAATCGCAACCATTCTTGCGCGCCACTTCGACAAGCCGTTTGGAATTCGACGAATTTGGCGCGCCAACCACCAGCAAGGCGTCGCAATCCGGCGCAATCGCCTTGACCGCCTCCTGCCGATTGGTGGTGGCGTAACAAATGTCTTCCTTATGCGGCCCAATGATCGCCGGAAAGCGTTTTTTCAACGCCGCGACGATCCCCTTGGTGTCATCCACGGACAAGGTCGTTTGCGTCACAAAGGCCAGCCGCTCCGGGTCGCGCACCTCAACCGTGGCCACATCTGCCTCAGTCTCGACCAGCAGCACTTCGCCTTCGGGCAATTGCCCCATGGTGCCCACGGTTTCCGGATGGCCTTCGTGACCGATCATGATCATCTGCAGCCCCGCCTCCGCATGGCGCTGCGCCTCGATATGCACTTTGCTCACCAGCGGGCAAGTCGCGTCCACATAGACCATCTCGCGCCGCGCCGCTTCGGCCGGGACGGATTTTGGCACGCCATGGGCGCTAAAGATCACCGGGCGGTCATCGGGGCACTCTTCCAGCTCTTCGACAAAGACGGCCCCCTTGGCGCGCAGATCATCGACCACATATTTGTTATGCACGATCTCATGGCGCACATAGACCGGCGCACCCCATTTGCTGATCGCCATCTCAACGATCTTGATCGCCCGATCCACCCCGGCGCAGAACCCGCGCGGGGCGGCCAGATACAGGGTCAGTGCTGGTGTCTCGGTCATGGGCGCAGCCTCCTTCTTGGCCTTCACCTAGGGTCTTCTTTGGATCAGGTCCAGTTTTCAATCCCCAAAAGCAAAAGCCGCCCCGAAATCGGAACGGCTTTGCTTTGTCTTGAATCAGGCCCTCATCCCCATAACGGCCTGCCCAAATTCTTTTGATCTGCGATAGCTTACTGGCCGTTGGCCACTTCAAAGCTGCGCTCCAGCGGGTTTTCCCGTGGTGGGCGGCCGATCACTTCGCGCAGCTCGTCCAGCTCGATAAAGTTATCGGCCTGACGGCGCAGCTCATCCGCGATCATCGGTGGCTGGCTGCGAATGGTCGACACAACCGAGACGCGCACACCCTGACGCTGTAGAGATTCGATCAGCGGGCGGAAATCACCGTCGCCCGAGAACAGAACGATGTGATCCACGCGCGGGGCCAATTCCATGGCATCGACCGTCAGCTCGATATCCATGTTGCCTTTGACCTTACGACGGCCCTGACTGTCAGTGTATTCCTTGGCCGGCTTGGTCACCATGGTAAAGCCGTTATAGTTCAGCCAATCGACCAGCGGGCGAATGGGTGAGTATTCGTCATTTTCCAGCAGAGCTGTGTAGTAGAAGGCGCGCACCATCTTGCCGCGTCGCGCAAATTCCTGTCGCAGGAGCTTGTAATCGATGTCAAACCCAAGCGCCTTGGCGGCTGCATAAAGGTTCGAACCGTCGATGAACAGCGCCAGCCGTTCGTCCTTGTAGAACATCAAAAAGTCCTTTCTATCAATATAACCCGCCGCGTATGTGTGAGTGTACGTGTGAGTGAAAATCAGCGGATCAGACCAACAAGAGTAATGGAAAATTGCTTGGATACAAGCACGTGCACCTGCTCAAAAGGATAGGCAAAACTGTTCGATGGTACAAGAATACTTGATTGCCCTAGGGTCAAATCTAGGCACAGCTGACTATACGTCATTGAAAACAATCCAGAATTGTTTTCACGATTTGATGTCGGGCAGCTGCAAGATACGTCGCGTAAGTCGCTTTTTTGTGACACCTTGTTTCCCAAAGGGCGCTGGCCCGGATTACATCAATGCCTGCGCGGCTGTTTCATTTGACGGCTCACCTGACGCGTTCTTGCGTCACCTCCACCAGATCGAAGCTGAATTTGGCCGTGTGCGCGAGACCCGTTGGGCCGGGCGCAGCCTTGATCTTGATCTGATCGCCGCAGGCTCTGACATCCTGCCATCGCAAGAGATATTCGATCAATGGCGCAAATTGCCCTTAGACCGCCAGATGCGCGAAGCGCCCGATCAATTGGTCCTGCCCCATCCCCGCCTGCAAGACCGCGCTTTTGTTCTCGTCCCCCTGTGCGACATTGCTCCGAACTGGCACCATCCCGTGTTGAATCAGACAGTCCGGGAATTATGCGACGCGCTCCCGGCAGAGGATCGCGCAGAAGTCATGCCCATTAACACAGTATAGGCTTGTCAAGCCCCTGAAGCCGCGTTAAAAGCCCAAACTTCGGATACCCCCAATAGAGGTAATGTGCCCCATGGCCCGCGTGACCGTAGAAGATTGCGTCGACAAGGTTCCCAACCGGTTTGAACTGGTGATGCTCGCAGCCCATCGTGCCCGTGAAGTGTCTGCTGGTGCAGCCATTACTGTGGATCGCGACAATGATAAAAACCCGGTTGTTGCCCTGCGTGAAATCGCAGAGGAAACCCAATCGGTCGAAGAACTGCGCGAACGTCTGATCGAATCGAACCAGACTCAGATCGAGGTCGACGAACCAGAAGAAGACGCCATGGCGCTTCTGATGGGGGCCGAGCAGGACAAACCGCAAGATGACGACATGTCCGAAGAAAAACTGCTCCGCGCGCTGATGGAGGCGCAGGGCCAAGGCTAACGGCCCCGGCGGGCCGCCAGCAAGGATTTCGCATGATCGCGGCAGACGACCTTGTTGCACTGGTTCGCAACTACAATCCAAAGACCAACGAAAAGCTGATCCTCGCGGCCTATGATTATGGCCGCGAGATGCATGAGGGGCAGTTCCGCAAATCAGGCGAGCCCTATTTTACCCATCCCGTCGCAGTCGCAGCCATTCTGACCGAACAGCAACTGGATGATGCCACCATCATCACCGCCCTGCTACATGACACGATCGAAGACACCCGATCGACCTATAGCGAAGTGGCAGAAAAATTCGGCTCTGAGATTGCCGATTTGGTGGATGGGGTTACCAAGCTGACCAATCTCCAGCTATCCAGCACCGAAACCCAGCAGGCCGAGAATTTTCGCAAGCTGTTCATGGCCATGTCCAAGGACATGCGGGTGATTCTGGTCAAGCTGGCCGACCGTCTGCACAATATGCGCACCATCCGCGCCATGAAGCCTGAAAAGCAGGTGAAAAAGGCGCGGGAGACCATGGATATTTATGCCCCTCTCGCGGGTCGCATGGGGATGCAATGGATGCGCGAAGAGCTGGAGGATCTGGCCTTTCGCGTGCTGAACCCCGAAGGGCGCAGCAGCATCATCCGCCGCTTTATCACCCTGCAAAAAGAAACCGGCGATGTGATTCACCGCATCACCGGCGATATGCGCCACGAGCTGGAAAAGATCGGGATCGAGGCCGAGGTCTTTGGCCGCGCCAAAAAGCCCTATTCGATTTGGCGCAAAATGCAGGAAAAGAAGATCGGCTTTTCCCGCCTCTCCGACATTTATGGGTTTCGCATCATCACGATGAGCGAGGCGGAATGCTATGCCACGCTCGGCGCGATCCATCAGCGCTGGCGCGCGGTGCCGGGCCGGTTCAAGGATTACATCAGCCAGCCGAAATCCAACGGCTATCGCTCGATCCACACCACCGTGTCGGGCCGTGATGGCAAACGTGTCGAAGTTCAGATCCGCACCCGACAAATGCACGAAGTCGCCGAGACCGGCGTTGCTGCGCATTGGTCTTATCGCGATGGTCAGCGCGCCGAAAACCCCTTTGCCGTTGATCCGGCAAAATGGATCGCCTCGCTGACCGAGCAGTTCGACGAAGACGATGATCACGACGAATTTCTCGAAGCGGTCAAGCTCGAGATGTATTCGGACAAGGTGTTTTGCTTCACCCCCAAAGGCGACGTGGTCAAACTGCCCAAAGGCGCAACACCGCTGGATTACGCCTATCAGATCCATACCCGGATCGGATCGAAATGTGTTGGCGCCAAGGTGGATGGCATTCGCGTGCCGCTTTGGACACGTCTGAAAAACGGTCAATCGGTCGAGATCATCACCGCCGAAGGTCAGACCCCGCAGGCGACCTGGCTGGATATCGCCACCACTGGCAAAGCCAAAACCAATATCCGCCGCTCGTTGCGCGAAGCCAATAAAGAGCGCTACATCAAACTTGGGGCTGAACTGGCCCGCGCAGCGTTCGAGAATAATGGCAAGAAAGCCACCGACAAGGTGCTGGAACTGGCTGCCAAGACATTGCGCCTTGAGGATGCCGACACTTTGTTGGCTCGCTTGGGAAGCGCCGAATTGACCGCGCGCGAAGTGGTCGAGGCCGTGTATCCCGATCTGGCGATTCGCTCCGAAGGTGAGATTGAGGCCCAGCGTGCGGTCGTCGGGTTGGCCCATGGGCAGGGTTTCGCCCGTGCGGCATGTTGTCAGCCCCTGCCGCATGAGCGCATCGTCGGAATCACCCATCGCGGGCGCGGCGTGGACGTACATGCCATTGATTGCGGGGCTTTAGAGGCATTTGAGGACGCACCGGAGCGCTGGTTGGACTTGCATTGGGCCGAAGGCTCTCACCCTCCGGTTTATTCGGTCAGCCTGGAATTGACGATTGGCAATGATGCCGGTGTGCTGGGACGGATTTGCACATTGATTGGTGAGCGTAAGGCCAATATCTCGGACTTGAAATTCATCGACAGGAAACCTGATTTTTACAGGCTTATGGTTGATGTGGATCTTAGGGATGCCGAACATTTGCATACGGTGATGTCGGCGCTTGAGGCTGAAAGCAATGTCGCGTCGGTGCAGCGCCGCCGCGATCCGACCTTGGCAGCGGGTTTTGCTGTGGCGGAGTGATTGGAAGGGAAGACCGTGGTCTTCAAGAGACGTGACAGGCGCCCGATCTGGAAGATCGTGCTCGAATTCTTCTGGCCGCGCGGCGGCTGGGGGCGTGCCGCGCAATATGTCCAACATCGCCTGCGTCGCCTGCCCGATCCCCCCCATCGCATCGCCCGTGGCATCTTTGCTGGCGTCTTTACCACCTTTACCCCGTTTTATGGCCTACACTTTTTCACTGCCGCGCTGATCGCGCTGGCCATGCGCGGCAATCTGTTGGCGGCCATCCTGTCGACCTTTTTCGGCAACCCGCTGACCTATGTGCCCATCGGCGTCGCCTCGATGAAAACCGGCTATTGGCTGCTGGGGCTTGAGGGTAGCGAGGAACATGGCGGGCTGGTGCATAAATTCGTCAAGGCGGGCGAGGATCTATGGGACAATCTGGTCTCGATATTCTACGGATCAAAGGTGGATTGGACCGATCTGGGCATCTTTTATGACGAGGTGTTCTATCCCTACATGATTGGTGGCATCCTGCCCGGTCTTTTGACCGCGACAGTGTGCTACTACGTCTCTCTGCCGCTGATCACCGCCTATCAGAACCGCCGCAAAGGCGCGCTCAAGGCGCGGCTGGCCACCCTGCGCAAGAAAAAGGCCGAGAACGGCACGCCCGGCGAGTAACCAGGCGAATAACCGGGCAAACAAGCCCCGTTAAATGCGCTGAAAAGCAGCACAATATCGGTACAATCCATCGCTTGGATGGCCCGTTATTCCCCCATATGATCCCGCCGAATCCTCGCGGATTTTGTCGATCATGAAAGGGGCCGACCATGACCAACTATGCCGGAAAGCTGCGCCTTGGCGTGAATATCGACCATGTCGCCACCGTGCGGAATGCCCGCGGCAGCGCCTATCCTGATCCGATCCGTGCCGCGAAACTGGCCGAAGAGGCCGGGGCCGATGGCATCACCGCCCATCTGCGCGAAGACCGCCGCCACATCACTGACCCGGATATTGACGGTCTGATGGAGGCGCTTAGCGTGCCGCTGAATTTCGAAATGGCGGCCACGGATGAAATGCAGGCCATCGCCCTGCGCCACAAACCCCATGCGGTTTGCATCGTGCCGGAAAAGCGCGAAGAGCGCACCACCGAAGGCGGGCTTGAGGTCGCGCGCGAGGAAAACAAACTGGCCCATTTCATCGCGCCCCTGCGCGAGGTCGGCTGCCGCGTATCGATCTTTATCGCCGCCGACCAGAAACAGATCGAGGCCGCCCACCGCATTGGCGCTCAGGTGATTGAGCTGCATACCGGTGCCTATTGCGATTTCCATGCCGAGGGGCGCTTGCAAGAGCGCGATGAGGAGCTCGCCCGGTTGCGCGACATGTCGGCCTTTGCCCATTCGCTGGGCCTTGAGGTTCATGCAGGTCACGGGCTGACCTATGACACGGTGCAGCCCATCGCCGCCTTTCCTGAGGTGATGGAGCTCAATATTGGACATTTTCTGATCGGCGAAGCCATCTTTCGCGGATTAACCCCAGCCATCGCCGAAATGCGTCGCCTGATGGATGAGGCGCGCGCCTAAAATCGCAGTCAGGCTTTCGAGGCTACGTAGTGTCTGGCCACACTGGTGTTGGGGCGCTGCCCCATCCGCCCTTTGGGGCGGACTCCCCGGGATATTTTTGGCCCAAAGAAACCTTGAAGCGCTGCATCCGAAGGGGCGGCGCGTGCCCTTGGCATAGATCAGGTCGAAGAGGTAAGGCATCCCGCCATAGCGCTTTTGCGAACCTGTGTTAGGCTTTGGAAAAATGATTTTCAGGAGCCTGATATGTTTCGTCTTTTCGCCGCGCTTAGCCTTTTGGCCAGCCCCGTTCTTGCCAATTCCCCGCAGGTTATGGATTGCGAATGGCAAAGCTCTGCCGCCAATATTGCCGAACCCTGGGAGGAAAACACCCGCACCTTCTCGAAAGGCAAAACCAGGCTGGCTTTGCTCGACACTACCGAACCGGCGGCCGGTTGGGCCTATATGCTGGTGCTTTCGCCCCCCTATGACGAGCTTGGCCTGCGCCAATGCAAGCTGATCGGGTTCAACGGCATGGGCTTTGCCGGGATGGAATTTACCCAGCTCAGCAGCAGCTATGATCCGTCTCGGGGCTTGATGTTCACCGTTCCCGTTGCCACCTATGATTTTGACACGCATCAACCGGTTTGGAGCACGCTGTGGTTCCAGTTGAATCAGGCAACCGGGGTGATTGATGCTCAAATGCGCTGAGCCATAGGACGCCCCCAGTAAAGATGATCATCGGCATCGGTACAGATCTCGCCAATATTGAGCGGATACAGGGCACCTTGGATCGTTTTGGCGATCGGTTTCGCAATCGTGTCTTTACCGAGGCCGAGCAGCGCAAGGCCGAGCGACGCCATGACGTGGCCGGCACCTATGCCAAACGCTGGGCCGCGAAAGAAGCCTGCTCCAAGGCGCTTGGCACGGGCCTGCGCATGGGCATCGCCTGGAAAGATATGTCTGTATCAAACCTGCGCAGCGGCCAGCCGATCATGCATGTGACCGGCTGGGCCAAAGAGCGCCTGAACAGCCTGACACCACCGGGCCACGAGGCCATTATTCACGTCACCCTGACCGATGATCACCCCTGGGCCCAGGCCTTTGTGATGAACGAAGCCCGCCCAATCCCGACCGAGGCGCAAGCTGAGTAATCAATGGTGTAACGGATTGCAGATCAGGCGGCCCCACCGCTTGACTCCGGCCCGCGCCCCCCGCATGAAGCCTTGAGGTTTTTGAGCAAGGAACAGACCTATGGCCACCACCACCGAAAAGAAAAGCGGCGGGATTCTTGAGACGATCAAGACCATCGTCTACGCCCTCCTGATCGCTGGTATCTTCCGCTCTTTGTTCTTTCAGCCCTTCTGGATTCCGTCGGGGTCGATGAAGGACACGTTGCTGATTGGCGATTTTCTCTTCGTCAACAAGATGTCTTATGGCTATTCCTATGCTTCCTGCCCTTCGATCAAGATCCCGCGTTTTGGTATCAATATCGATGCAACCGATTTCTGCGGCTGGGCCGATGGCGACAATACGCGCCTCTTTGGATCTGAGCCCGAGCGCGGTGATGTCGTGGTCTTTCGTCACCCTGTCACTGGCGGAGATTTCATTAAGCGGTTGATCGGCCTGCCCGGTGACAAGATCCAGGTCAAAGACGGCGTTGTGATCATCAATGGCACCCCGGTTGAGGTGCAGCCGGATGGCAAATTCGTCGAGGTTGCCGAGCCGCAAGGCCCACAGCGCCTGTCACCGCGTTGTGAAAACGGCCCGGTGGGTCACGGTGGGGCCTGTGAGAAGTCCAAATTCGTTGAGACCCTGCCCGGTGGCAAATCGCACAGTATCCTGAATATCGGCAATCAACCGTCGGATAACACCTCGGTCTATGTCGTACCGGAAAAGCATTACTTTTTCATGGGTGACAACCGCGACAACTCTTCGGATAGCCGCGTCCCTAGCATCGTAAACGGTGTTGGCTTTGTGCCATATGAAAACCTGATTGGTCGCGCGGATCGTGTCATGTTCTCCTCTGCCGGCCGGTCGATGCTGTTCTTCTGGACCTGGCGCAGCGACCGTTATTTCAAAGCCATCCAATGAAGATTTCCGCCGAATTGATCGCCCTGCAAGAGCGGCTGGGATACCAGTTTTCCCAGCCGGATTTGTTGCGCCAATCGGTAACGCATAGCTCTATGTCCGGACCGAACCGGATCGACAATCAACGTCTGGAATTCCTTGGGGATCGGGTGCTGGGCCTGGTGATGTCCGAGGCCCTGCTGGAGCAAGATAAATCCGCCACCGAGGGTGTCTTGGCCCCGCGCTTTAACGCATTGGTGCGCAAAGAGACCTGCGCGGATGTGGCCCGTCAGATTGATCTTGGCGCGGCGCTAAAGCTGGGCCGGTCCGAGCAAATGTCAGGTGGGCGGCGCAAGCTGGCCTTGCTGGGTGACGCCATGGAGGCGGTGATCGCCGCGGTCTATCTTGATGGCGGTTTTGATGCGGCGCGTGCCTTGATCCTGCGCCTTTGGGGCAAGCGGATTGAAACCGTTGAAAGCGACGCCAAAGACGCCAAAACTTCATTGCAGGAATGGGCGCAGGCGCGCGGGCTTGAGCCACCGAAATATGTGCAACTGTCTCGCTCCGGCCCGGATCACGCCCCGGTTTTCAACATTGAGGCGCGTCTTGCGACGGGCGAAACCTCAACCGCCAGCGCCGGGTCCAAACGTCAGGCCGAGCAGGCCGCCGCAAAGGCGTTACTGGACCAGATTAGCAGTTAAGCTATAATTTCAGAAATTGAGCGGCGCAGAAATGCGGAATTGAACTGTTTCGATCCCGGGATTGTCGTCATAGATACCGGCATTGGAACGGTGATCGTAGCTCGCGGCAAAACGCCAGCCCTTGCGGTTCTCAAACCCGAATTCAATCCCGGATCGGAATTCGATAGGACCACCAAGATCGAACCCGCCATTGTCCAGGTAAATCCCCGGCATCGCGTGCAACTCCGTATAGAACGGACTGTCGCCGAAATTGATCGTGTAGGTTTGGCCATATCCAACCCAGAACTCACCATTTTCACCAAAAGAGGCACCAACCGCGTTGCCAAAAGGGCCAAGCTTGTGACCAAGGTCATAGCGGAAATAAACTTCTGAGGCGGTCTCGGCACGGCGTTCCACCACCTGACCCGCAGAAAAGGCCAGCCGCGGCGTATCGGGATTGCGCCCAAGACACCCGTTTCCGGAACCGCAATGGTTCATGCTCATATCGGTCAGCCCGAGAACCAACATCAAAACCGCAAATGTTCCGTCAGCCATGACTCACCTCATTTGTTGCCACCAATGAATGGCCCAGTTTTCCCACCCTGTCCAGCGTCGCAAGCGATACCTCGCCTCCATTTGCACCCCGTGCAGTGTGAAAGCCGCACCATGGGCTAAATCGCTATCTAACCCGCACTTGCCAAAAGCGCGTCGAGAGACTGAAGGTTGCTATCGGCCTCGGACAAAATCGGAGTGTCCGTCGGCCAGTCAATGGAAAGGCTGGGATCATTCCAGGCAAAGCCTTTGCGGACCTGACTGTCAAAGGTCTCTGAGACTTCGTTGATGTAATCCACTTCTGTGAGACAATAAAAAGCGTTTGCGAGACCTTTGGAAATGACAACCCGGGCCCGTTTGCCAGGCTCATCCCCAATCAACCCTGACCAATGCTGCCGAAAGGTCGGACTGTCCGGGCGTGGATCAACCACCACAATCATCGCCGTCCCATGAGCAACGGTCACCAGCTTGTCCCACGGTTCCATCCGAAACCCCCGCAACGTTCCAGCGCTGGATCGTGAATGATTGCCTTGCGCAAATCGGTAGGGTCGGCCAAGTGCCTCTTTTATCCAATCAGCACGATAGCTTTCCGTGAAAAATCCGCGATTGTCCTCAAAGACATCGTTATAGAGGATTGCCAAACCAGACATACCAGGTCTTTCAATACGCATAATTTAGAGCTTTCAATTCGTTGGAATTTTGCGCAAGCCTATGGACAATTTCCAATCCATTTCAAGGCAACAGTTTTGGCGCGTACCCTTATCATTTGCCCAACATTTGATCACGCAGATACGCTGATCGTGTCGATTTCAAGTGTGCTGGCCCAAACCGATCCGGATTGGGAACTCGTCGTCATTGCCGACGGCTCACCGCCCAGGACATTAGAGATCTTGGAGGAGTTTTCAGCCAGAGATAAGCGTATTCGGTTCGTGTCGCACGAAAAGGGTGAGCGTTTTGGCGAAGCCTATCGCGATCCCGTTATACGCGCGTCGGACTGCGAAATTGTTCTGCATCTGGGTGATGATGACGTTTGGGGACACGAGCATATCGCCGCCATGCACCGATTGCTAAAAGACGCGGATTGGGGCCAACAGGCAACCCTGGCCTGTGCGGTCGATGGATCCAGCAGTTGGCTGTTCTCCCATGCCGGCACGCGCCTTTCCCGTAAACTGGCCCAAAACGGAGCCGTGATAACCAGCGGATTGAACAATACGGGCTACCGCCGAGACGCCTATGAGCGCTTGGCACAAGGCTGGGCCCCTGCCCCGGAAACACATGCTTCGGACGTTTACATGTGGCTCAAATTCCTACGAGATAGGGAGTTACGTATCGGCGTTGCAGCCGAAACCACTTGGCTCAAATTGCCGGGCAGAAGAACGAGGCTAAAGTTTTCACCTGAAAAACGCGTAATGGAAGCAGCGCCATATTTGGCTCAGATAAACACTCCGGATTTTCTGGCTACGCTTAGAGGCACCGCAAGTCTCGGCGTTCCGCTATTGCGGACCTTGCTGTCACATAACGCTCACCAAGCCAAATCATACCGAGGTGCTTTGCGACTATGTCGATGGCGGCGGGTCCGAAAGAACCAGCAGATGAAACCGGTCGCAGGAGAGCGTTTCCTTCCCGTCAAGCTGAGCGAAACACAGTTAGAGGAATTCAACTTCGCGTTTCATTTGGTCCGCATGATGCGCGGCGAAGCGCCACCAGAGGGTATTCGCCAATTGGCAAGTCCGTACCGTCCGCTGCTGGGAACCTATCTTGACGCTTGCGCACGTTTGGATCGCGCCGCCTTTGACGGTTTGGTCACTGTGCTAGAGGGGCCTTTACAGATGCCAGCCATTTCTCAGCTGGGCAAAATCCGATTGGCCAAAATGACGGGAAATTCAGCGCTTGAGGCTGACCTAATCGCAGAAGCGACAAAGCGATGGCCCGACGCGCCTTGGGTCAAGGCGTTGGGTTAAGCAGTTTTTGGGAGGTTTATCATTCGGAGATATTTGTTGCTATTTATTAGGTTTGGCGGTGACCTACTCTCCCACACCTTAAGATGCAGTACCATCGGCGCAAAGGCACTTAACGGCCGGGTTCGGGATGGATCCGGGTGTTTTGCTCTCGCTATGACCACCAAACCGAATAAATAGCAAACGGCTACGCCGTTTGCTATTTTTCGGTTGGTTGGTGGCAGAGTGTTTTGCTTGCAAAACAGCTCGAGAACCAACGCCGTTGATAGTCTGGGCGCAACGTTTATCAATCAACCGGCTATTGCCGTATTGTCCAGTAAGTTCTGTGTTGTGTGTATGCATTGATTATCCGTAAAGGCAAAAGTCTTGCTTTTACTGGATCAAATCAAGCCTATCGGACCATTAGTACCGGTCAACTGAACATGTTACCATGCTTACATCTCCGGCCTATCGACGTGGTAGTCTTCCACGGTCCTCAGGGATACCTTGTTTTGAGGGGGGCTTCCCGCTTAGATGCCTTCAGCGGTTATCCTGTCCGATCATAGCTACCCAGCACTGCTATTGGCATAACAACTGGTCCACCAGTGGATCGTTCACCCCGGTCCTCTCGTACTAGGGGCAACTCCTCTCAAGTATCCTACACCCACGGCAGATAGGGACCGAACTGTCTCACGACGTTCTAAACCCAGCTCACGTACCTCTTTAAATGGCGAACAGCCATACCCTTGGGACCTGCTCCAGCCCCAGGATGAGATGAGCCGACATCGAGGTGCCAAACACTGCCGTCGATATGGACTCTTGGGCAGTATCAGCCTGTTATCCCCGGCGTACCTTTTATCCGTTGAGCGATGGCCCTCCCACTTGGGACCACCGGATCACTATGGCCGACTTTCGTCTCTGCTCGACTTGTCAGTCTTGCAGTCAGGCTGGCTTCTGCCATTGCACTCAACGAGCGATTTCCGACCGCTCTGAGCCAACCTTCGCGCGCCTCCGTTACGCTTTAGGAGGCGACCGCCCCAGTCAAACTACCCACCACGCAGGGTCCCGGATCCAGATAATGGACCGCGGTTAGACATCAAGCAGAATAAGGGTGGTATCTCAAGGGAGGCTCCACCAGAACTGGCGTCCTGGTTTCAAAGCCCACCACCTATCCTGCACATATTGTGCCTGATGCCAGTGCGAAGCTGTAGTGAAGGTGCACGGGGTCTTTCCGTCTAACCGCGGGAAGCCTGCATCTTGACAGGCAATTCAATTTCGCTGAGTCGATGTTGGAGACAGCGGGGAAGTCGTTACGCCATTCGTGCAGGTCGGAACTTACCCGACAAGGAATTTCGCTACCTTAGGACCGTTATAGTTACGGCCGCCGTTTACCTGGGCTTCAATTCAGAGCTCTCACCCCTCCTTTTAACCTTCAGGCACCGGGCAGGCGTCAGACCCTATACGTCGTCTTGCGACTTCGCAGAGCCCTGTGTTTTTAGTAAACAGTCGCCACCCCCTGGTTTGTGCCCCCGGCACTCATGTACCGGGCCTCCTTCTCGCGAACTTACGGAGGTATTTTGCCGAGTTCCTTCAACATCGTTCTCTCAAGCGCCTTGGTATACTCTACCTATCCACCTGTGTCGGTTTAGGGTACGGTCTCATGAAGGGCTATTTCCAGGGACCGGTTAAGATGCAGCCCAATCCGATAAGGACTACACGCCGCTCCGATCCGTCACTTCCTTCTGGCCCAGGAATATTAACCTGGTTCCCATCGCCTACGCCTTTCGGCCTCGGCTTAGGGGCCGGCTTACCCTGCTCAGATTAGCTTTAAGCAGGAACCCTTGGATTTTCGGCGAGAGGGTCTCTCACCCTCTTTGTCGCTACTCATGTCATCATTCTCGCTAGTGATCTCTCCACCGGATGCCTTACAGCCCGGCTTCATCGAAAGCTTCGTGCGTCCTACACCTTCCGAAGAAGGCTAAAGACGCATGAAGCTATGTCACACTACGCTCTGCTACCATGCACTATGTGCATCCTAGACTTCGGCTCATGGCTTGAGCCCCGTTACATCTTCGCCGCAGGACAACTTATTTAGACCAGTGAGCTGTTACGCTATCTTTAAAGGATGGCTGCTTCTAAGCCAACCTCCTGGTTGTTTTGGTCGTCCCACTTGCTTTCCCACTTAGCCATGAATTGGGGGCCTTAGTCGTAGGTCAGGGTTGTTTCCCTCTCCACTACGGACGTTAGCATCCGCAGTGTGTCTGCCATCTAGTACTCCCGGGTATTCGGAGTTTGGTTAGGATCAGTAAGCCTGTGGGGCCCCATTACCCATCCAGTGCTCTACCCCCCGGGGTATTCGGATGACGCTCTACCTAAATAGATTTCGCAGAGAACCAGCTATCTCCGAGTTTGATTGGCCTTTCACCCCTAGGCACAACTCATCCCGACCTTTTTCAACAGGTGTGGGTTCGGACCTCCAGTAAGTGTTACCTTACCTTCATCCTGGTCATGCCTAGATCACTCGGTTTCGGGTCTGATCCATCTAACTCGACGCCCTATTAAGACTCGCTTTCGCTGCGCCTACACCTAACGGCTTAAGCTTGCTAGATAGACCAAGTCGATGACCCATTATACAAAAGGTACGCCGTCAGCTCTCAAGGAGCCTCCGACTGATTGTAGGCGTTCGGTTTCAGGTACTGTTTCACTCCCCTCGTCGGGGTGCTTTTCACCTTTCCCTCACGGTACTGGTTCACTATCGGTCAGTAAGGAGTACTTAGCCTTCGAAGGTGGTCCTCCGATCTTCAGACAGGATTTCACGTGTCCCGCCCTACTTAATACGTCCCATCACGCTTCTCATACGGGGCTATCACCCACTATGGCTGTGTTTCCCAACACATTCTGATCACGTTCAAGGCTCGGCTGGTCCCCGTTCGCTCGCCGCTACTAGGGGAGTATCAATTGATTTCCTTTCCTCCGGGTACTTAGATGTTTCAGTTCCCCGGGTTTGCTCTTAAGACCCTATGTATTCAGGTCAAAAGTACCTGGTTAAGAACATTATAAAGTACCGAAGTAATTATAATGAACTTTCAGGTGGGTTGCCCCATTCAGAGATCCATGGATCAAAGCTTATTCTCAGCTCCTCATGGCTTATCGCAGAGTATCACGTCTTTCATCGCCTCTTACTGCCAAGGCATTCACCAAACGCCCTTCTCGCGCTTGATTTGATCCAGTAAGAGCGAGACTTGTTAAAGTCTTGCGATGAGAGGTGGACTCGGCAAAGAGTAACCTCTCTCTTACAGATCAAATGCATACATTTTCCCGCCCTAACTTGCGTTAGGACAATGGTGCCACTCGCGTGACACCGGGTTAGTGTACTTGACTTGGACAACAATTGCTCGTTTCGACCGGTGATATCGATCATTGGCCGGCTAGACCAAGTGATCAACCGCTCCCCGAAGGAAGAACCGGCGAGGTATGCCACTTACTTATGGCAACCAAGCAATGTTGATTGATTATCTCTAAACGATGTCAGTTAGTATGCCCTACCGCCTTGCGGCTACTTGAGGGCGTGCAACCGAAGCTGCACTGTGTCCGATTGGACGGATAAGAACCAAATTGGTGCTTATCGATCAAATCGAAAGGGTAATGGTGGGTCGAGGAGGACTTGAACCTCCGACCTCACGCTTATCAGGCGTGCGCTCTAACCACCTGAGCTACCGACCCAGCGTGTTTTGCCTTGGCAAAACCGCGTCGCCGCGGCAGACGACTTTGCCGTGCAAAGTCTGTCGAGAGCGGCCAGCGTGACCCAATGTGGTTTACAAGGGCCAATTCTGGTGGAGCCTAGCGGGATCGAACCGCTGACCTCCTGAATGCAAATCAGGCGCTCTCCCAGCTGAGCTAAGGCCCCTTGCTGATCCTCCGATGAGGATCGCGTGTCTGAAGAGATATGAGGACGACCTGGTCCGTTCAATGTTTGGTCTCCAAAGGTAAGAGACCGTTGCTAAGTGACTTATGATTTGCGCTACCGCTTCGCTACTTGAGCGCTGCCGTGATCCGCAAATTCTAAAGTCATCCTTAGAAAGGAGGTGATCCAGCCGCAGGTTCCCCTACGGCTACCTTGTTACGACTTCACCCCAGTCGCTGATCCTACCGTGGCCGCCTGCCTCCCGAAGGTTAGCGCAGCGTCGTCAGGTAGAACCAACTCCCATGGTGTGACGGGCGGTGTGTACAAGGCCCGGGAACGTATTCACCGCGTCATGCTGTTACGCGATTACTAGCGATTCCGACTTCATGGGGTCGAGTTGCAGACCCCAATCCGAACTGAGACAGTTTTTGGGGATTAACCCATTGTCACTGCCATTGTAGCACGTGTGTAGCCCAACCCGTAAGGGCCATGAGGACTTGACGTCATCCACACCTTCCTCCCGCTTATCACGGGCAGTTTCCCTAGAGTGCCCAGCCGAACTGCTGGCAACTAAGGATGTGGGTTGCGCTCGTTGCCGGACTTAACCGAACATCTCACGACACGAGCTGACGACAGCCATGCAGCACCTGTCACTGCGTCCCCGAAGGGAACCATCCATCTCTGGATGTAGCACAGGATGTCAAGGGTTGGTAAGGTTCTGCGCGTTGCTTCGAATTAAACCACATGCTCCACCGCTTGTGCGGGCCCCCGTCAATTCCTTTGAGTTTTAATCTTGCGACCGTACTCCCCAGGCGGAATGCTTAATCCGTTAGGTGTGTCACCGAATAGTATACTACCCGACGACTGGCATTCATCGTTTACGGTGTGGACTACCAGGGTATCTAATCCTGTTTGCTCCCCACACTTTCGCACCTCAGCGTCAGTATCGAGCCAGTGAGCCGCCTTCGCCACTGGTGTTCCTCCGAATATCTACGAATTTCACCTCTACACTCGGAATTCCACTCACCTCTCTCGAACTCTAGATCAGGAGTTTTAGAGGCAGTTCCGGGGTTGAGCCCCGGGATTTCACCCCTAACTTTCTGGTCCGCCTACGCGCGCTTTACGCCCAGTAATTCCGAACAACGCTAACCCCCTCCGTATTACCGCGGCTGCTGGCACGGAGTTAGCCGGGGTTTCTTTACCAGATACTGTCATTATCATCTCTGGCGAAAGAGCTTTACGACCCTAAGGCCTTCATCACTCACGCGGCATGGCTGGATCAGGCTTGCGCCCATTGTCCAAGATTCCCCACTGCTGCCTCCCGTAGGAGTCTGGGCCGTGTCTCAGTCCCAGTGTTGCTGATCATCCTCTAAAACCAGCTATAGATCGTAGGCTTGGTAGGCCGTTACCCCACCAACTACCTAATCTAACGCGGGCTAATCCGATACCGATAAATCTTTCCCCCGAAGGGCGTATAAGGTATTACTCTCCGTTTCCAGAGGCTATTCCTTAGTACCGGGTATATTCCCACGCGTTACTAACCCGTCCGCCGCTCAACCCGAAGGTCGCGCTCGACTTGCATGTGTTAGGCCTGCCGCCAGCGTTCGTTCTGAGCCAGGATCAAACTCTCAAGTTGAAAAGCTGTTACCAGCTTATCCTTGACGTTCGAACCTCTGCACATCTCTGATACTTCAGAACCAGCTTTGGGGGCATGGTCCCTATCTCCACCCGGCTAGGAACGGAGACGCATCAGAAGTCATCTGTTTGATTGTGCTTCAGGTTTCATCAGAAACCGAAAGCCGCCTCAAACAGTGAAGCTGACATTCTATCATCGAGCCGAAGCTCTAAGAATGCTGATATGCAGACATTTGATCCATCGATTTGAACCAAGGCGCCCACATATCTCTTCAGATATTAGCTATGTCAAACAACGTGGGGAAAATCCCCAGAGACAAAATCAACCGGAAGCGCCAAAATCTTTCTGGCGCAACCCGCTCAATCTGCCTCAAATTTCTTACCGTCTTGCGCGTCAGAGCCTCGCTCCGTCGCCCCGTCTGGCGTCCCGTTAGCGCCTCAGCGCCGCCGGTGAAGGGGGTTCTACGGATAACACCAAACTCCCGCAACCCCTTTTTTCAGTTTTTGACCAAAAACATGAAAGTTTTTTGAAACACAAGCAATTTCAATGACTTAATCACGATATTACTTCTCTCCCCTGCTCTTGCTTTAACGGGGACTGGGCCAAAACCCCCGCAAAATCCTGCGACTCTGGGCTTATCCACAGTAAAACCCACAGACTCGGATGAGATTCAGGGGAGACTCGGGGCAGACTCACCACAAAAGCGGCGTTGGAATCGCGATTCAGCATCAAAATCCCGCTCAAGCCGACTCGGGCCTCTGAATCAGGGCCAAAAAACACCCCGAAGCGCCCGGTTTCAAAGCTGAGGCGCGCATGCCCTGCCCTGCCTGCTGCACTCTCGGGACATTCGCGCCGCGGGAGACGTTCTGTGAAACACCGGCGCGGATACATGATATATAGGTGCCAGCCAGATTGGTGCATTTTGCCCCCTGCCCTGCCCCTCTCTTTGCGCAATAACTCTGCCCAGAATTCAGCCCCGAACCAAGCTGAGCCAGCGGGACGCCCACTGGCCAAAGAAAACACTGGGCAAAGAAAAACCCCTGTTTCGCGCGCGAAACAGGGGTTGGTTATCGGGGCCTTTTAAAGGGCGTCAGAAATTCTGGCGCAGCCAGGTGATCAGACGCGCCTTGAGCTTGTCATCAACCAGACGCCCCTCAAGCACCAGGCGCCCCTCTTCGTGACTAAGAGAGAGACCGCCAACGATGGCTTGCGGCTTTACCGGGTCGGGCTTGGGGTTTGCGACCTTGGCGGCAGGCTCCGCAGCCTCGGGCGGCTTGGGGCTGGGCACAACCGGCGCGGGGGCCAGAAAGCGGCTGAGGATCTCTTGTTCTGCTTCGGCGCTCTCGGGTGCCTCCTCGGCCAAAGTCGCGGCGATCTGCACCGCCAGCTCCGGATCCTCGCCAAGGGCGCGGGACAAGGACAGGCCCAGCCGCTCGCCAATCATCTCGGGAAAGCGCAGCGCCCCTTCGAGTCCGCGCACCAGCGCAATGAAACTGCCGATCTTGGAACGCTTGGGCCGCGAGGCGGATTGGAACAGCGCCTGCAGCGCGTCGCGATCTGTCTCAAAGACACCCGCCTCGACCGATTTGGCAACGATGCGAGCGCGTTCAAAATAGCTCAACCCAACCCGGATCTCGTTTTCCTCGACCATGGATTGATAAGCGTCAGCGCTGTCCTCGGGTTGGCGCAGCAGGCCCAGAACCGTGCCAAAGCGCGCCTCATTGGTTTCGGCCTGCAAGGCGCGCAGGGCCATGCAGCGGCGCCAGCCGGAAATCAGGCCGTAGCGCCCCTCGCCGATCTGCACCAATTCCACCGGGGTTTTCTGACCACGGGCGCGCAGGCTGTCCTTGAGCGCCTGAGTGTCGTCATCCTGAACCGCAACGCGGTCGCGCACCAGGTGATCCAGCTTGACCGCCTCAAGCGGCACCTCGATCACCATGCGGCCCTTTTCCCGCGCCTCTGCCAGGGTCTGTGCCAGCTCTTCGGCGGCAGCGCTGGCACTGGCCTCGCGGGCGACATCGGCGATGGGGGCGGCGCGCATGGGCGCGCCAAGGGCGGATTTCACCTCGGGGGCGGGTTCGAGAAAGGCGGGATTGGCAGGGGTCAGACGTTTGCGTTTGGCCATGATCCGTCTCCTTGGGTGAAGGGGGAAAAGAGAGCCCAGGAAAGGGCAAGCGGGTTAGTGATCCGTAACCTCAGCGTACGGAGCGAAACGTTTCGCGCGCGAAACATGTGCCCGGATGAATGCGGGGCAGGGGCGAAACAGGGTCTCATTCCGCCGCCTCTTGCGCGGCCAGCTCATCGCGCCGCCAGGCCCCGATCAACAGCGATTTGAACGCCGCATAGGTGGCATCAAAGGTCTCGCGCCCGCGCACATAGGTCTCGCGGTTGAAGTCGCGGTAATCGGCCTCATAGATGCCCTGCACCTGTTCCCCCGCCTGCCCGATCAGGGCGGTGAACCCTTGGCGATGGGGGGACAGGGTGGGGCCAAGATAGCTTTGCATCAGGGCCGCCAGTTCCGCCTGTTGTGAGCCGTCATAGCGCGTCACCACCGCGCGCACCGCATCCCATTCAAAGGCCAGCCCCTCGCGCCCCAAGGCGCGCGCGGCCATATTCTCGGCCTCTTCGATGCTGCCGAATGTCGAATGCAGCATGTCAAAGAAACGGCCTGTGGAATCGAATTCCAGGAAAGAGGCGCCAAGCGGCACCAGCAGGATGTCGGCGGCGGCCAGCCCGTTGATAGTCAGGTAGCCAAGCGCGGGCGGGGTATCGACAAAGACGATGTCATAGTCATCCAGCACCCCATCCTCATCCAAGCTATCAGTCAGCGCATCCCACAGCTTCCAACTGCGCCCGGCCATGCGCCAGACCGGTATCTGAAACTCGGCCCAATAGAGATTGAGCTGGGCACCGATGAGGTCGATATTGGGCCAATGGGTTTTCTGGATCAGCTCCCCGGCTTTGACGGGCAGCGCGTCAGCCAAGGTGTCATCCAGCGGCTGGGCGGGTTCCCCACGATCAAGACGGCGTTGATTGTCGGCCTGCAAATGCCGCGCGTAATGGCGCGCCAGCAGCGGAAAGACCGTCTGCCATTCATCCTGAACCTTGCCGCCAAAGATTGAGGTCATCGAGCCCTGGCTATCGAGATCGACCACCAGCACCTTATAGCCATCCAAGGCGGCGGACATGGCGAGATGCGCGGCGGTGGAGGTCTTGCCCACGCCGCCCTTGAAATTGGCCACGGCGACGATTTTCGCCGGTTGCCCCTTGGGGCGGTAGGGTTGGTAGTTTTTTGCCTTGGAGCCCTCAGAGGCAAAATGCGCGCGCAGGCGCAGCACCTCATCCAAGGTGAACCATTTGGCGCCGCCCTCGGTCTCGCTAAAACCCTGGGGCAGGTCGGGGTTCTGTTTCAGCACGCGGCGGAAATGACCGGTGGCGACGGGGATCAGATAGCGGGTGATTTCCCAGGTGGAAAAGCGGCGCAGGGAGCGGGTGCCGCCATCTTCCAATCCGCGGCTGGCCAGATCCTCGCGCCCGGCGGAACAGACCCCGGCGATGCGGGCAAAATCGGCGGTGGTGGTGGCCGCTTCAAGCTGGGTCATGGCAATATCGGGATCGATGCCGAAATAGGGAGGCAGGGATTGAGAGTCGGATTTCACGTGCTCGGTCCTTGAGTTTTTGCAGGGCCGTCCGGGGGATTTTCCGGTGTGATCCTGCGGGCCTGTCAGAGGGGCAAATCAGCTCATGTTCGCCCTTTTTGACAGAATACCCAAAATCCGCGCACATGAAAGAAAAATGCGAACACGCGCAGCTTTTCTAAGCAAAATCAAAGGGGGGAATCTGGGAGATATCGCTGAGATCTGCGATTTCTGAGCAAAGATCCAGTTATTTTTAGGTTATATTATTTGTTACGGGCTGGGGCGATTTTTTTAGCGCGCTGATTTCAAAGAGCTTTTGGAGCCTGACAAAGATCAAGGTGACTCTGATCCCACGTTGAAGTGACTCTGAAGCCCCGAAGAAGCGACTCTGATCCCCCGATCCGGGCCCGATCTGGGGCGGTCCTGCTCTGGACGGGGGATGTGGATATCTCTACCTTGGGTGTCACTGAAACCCCGAAACCAGAATCGCCCCGTCAGAGGGCGCTGACACCGAACATCATCGGGGGCGGAGCGAGCAGACTTATGGCGACAGGCACACCCACAGCAGCTGGGGCAGGGGGGGCGTATCTTCCCGCGCAGGAAAGCGGCGATTTCTTTGTCTGCGATCTCTTTGGGGCCAGCCCCAAGGATGATCTCGGCAGTATGGAACACCCGATCTTTTCGCTCGCCACCCGGCAGGATCGCCGGGTGCTGGCCTATGAACATAATGGGGTCGAGGTCGAAGTGACGCCCAGCGTCAAGGGCCGCGCCACCATCCATGACAAGGATATCCTGATCTACTGCATCAGCCAGCTGATGGCGGGGCTGAATGCGGGCCGTGATGTGACGCGCAAGCTGACGCTTACCGCGCATGATCTCTTGATGGCGACGCAGCGGGATACATCGGGCGATGCCTATCACCGGCTCAAGGAGGCGTTTGAACGTCTCGCCGGCACCCGCATCACCACCAATATCAGCGTGGGCGATTACGAGACCACCAGCGGCTTTGGTCTGATCGAAAGCTGGGAGATCGTGCGCAAGACACGCGGCGGGCGCATGGTCTCGGTCACTGTGGTGCTCAGCGAATGGCTGTTTCGCGCGGTGCTGAACAAATCGGTGCTGACCCTGAGCCGGGATTATTTCAAATTGCGCAAACCGCTGGAGCGCCGGGTCTATGAGCTGGCGCGCAAACATTGCGGGCGCCAGCGTGACTGGCAAATCTCGATCCCGCTCTTGCACAAGAAAAGCGGCTCCAGCGCCCCGGTGCGGGTGTTTCGCGCCGCCATTCGCAAGATGATCGCCGCCGACCATCTGCCCGATTACCATCTCGAAGAGCTGGAGGGGGACATTCTGCGCGTGTCGCGCCGCGATATGGTGGTGGAAAGCGATCTGTCTGATGCGCCGATTCTGAGCGCGGATGCGCTGGAGGCCGGACGCGCCCTGTGGCCCGGTGCCGATATCTATGCGCTCGAAGCCGAGTGGCGCGCCTTTTGGGTCAGTTCGGGGCGGATTCGGCTGCAAGATGCCGACAAAGCCTTCCTGGGCTGGATCAAAACCCGAAAAGCGGGATAGGGTTGACCTGTTTTACCACTGGGAGGCGTGGGGCGTGTCATGTTGCGATTCATACAAAAGCGGCTGCCGGGCCTCTTGGCCTTGGGGATCTGGAGCCTTGTCTGGGCAAGCGCCGGGGCTGACCCGGTGAGCGCGCGCCCGGACCGTGCGGTGATCCTGCTGGGCTGCGCGCAGGCCTCTGACCCGATCTGTCAGGCGATGATCCAGGAATTGGCCCACAAGGCCCCGGGGCGGGTGCCGCGCATCGTGCCCCCCGGCCAGGACAGCCCATCCCGCCCCGGCGATCTGGGGCTGCGCCTGGAACAGCAGGCCAATCAGGCCCGGCTGCTATGGATTGCGCGAAACAATCCTGAAAATGTGAAAGATAAAGGCGCCTGGATCCCGCTAAAAGTCACGGAATCGCCGCTTTCCGTTGATAGGGCTCGCCAAACCGCCCGCGCCCTTTTGGGGCATTTCCCAGCGTTTCTTTCCGAGCTTGACGAGGGTCAGTCGGGAACGAAATAAGTAAGAACGCATTAACCATACGACCCGGTTCGACGAAAAGGTATCTTCCATGTGTACACTTTGCAGCGCCACCCAGACCTTTGATCCCGCCCGCCACCCCGATGGCGAACCGGCTTTTGCGGTTGTGATCGAAGGGGCAGACGCCCCCAGCAATACCGGCACCCCCTATATGATGGCGGTTGGGGACACATTCGAAGGCAGCCTGTCTCTGAATGACAATGACTGGGTCGAAGTCTCTCTGGTGGCGGGGCAGTCCTATACGCTTTCCATGAGCGGCTCTTCGGGCGGTGGTGGCACCCTGAGCGACAGCTATCTTTATCTGACCAACAGCGCAGGCACTGTGATTGCACAGAATGATGATGGCGGCACCGGGCGCGATTCCCTGATCACCTTTACCGCCACCGCCACAGGCACCTATTATCTGGTGGCCGAGGCCTTTAGCCCGAGCAGCCAAAGTGGCACCTATACGCTGGAAGTGCAGGCCACCACCGTGACAGGCCCCAGCGCCGGCACGTTGGATGAGTTGGCGGATTATCTGACTTCGGGCTATTGGGGCGGGCAGCAGCGCAGCTTTGACACCTCGTCGAATAACCAGATCACCGTCAATATCACCGCGCTGACCGCAGCGGGGCAGCAACTGGCGCGTTGGGCTTTTGAGGCCTGGGAAATGGTGGCGGATATCGATTTTGTCGAGACCACCGGCAGCGCCGACATCACCTTTGATGACAACCAATCCGGGGCCTTTGCCAGCTCGAGCTTTGACGGCAGTGGCAATATCCTGTCCTCAAATGTCAATGTTTCCGCCAGCTGGCTGACAAGCTATGGCACCGGGATCGACAGCTATTCCTTCTCGACCTATGTGCACGAGATTGGCCATGCGCTGGGTCTGGGCCATCAGGGCGGCTATAATGGCAGCGCCTCTTATCCCAGTGACGCGACCTTTTCCAATGACAGCTATCAGGTCTCGGTCATGTCCTATTTCAGCCAGACTGACAATACGAGCGTCAATGCCAGCTATGCCGAACCGATTTCAGCCATGCTGGCGGATATCGTTGCCATTCAAGCGCTCTATGGTGCGGCCGGGGCCGGCAGCGCCACGGCGGGCAACACCACCTGGGGCGAAGGCAGTTCCCTGGGTAATTATATCGACAGCCTGACCAATGGTGATGGCAATTATGGCGGCGGACCGGTGGCCTTTACCGTCTATGATGCCGGTGGCACCGACCTGTTTGATTTCTCCTCCAGCACCCAGAACCAATTGATCGATCTGCGCGCCGAGCAATTCTCAAATATCAATGGTCTGATCGGCAATGTCGGCATTGCCCGCGGCACGATCATTGAAAACGCGATGCTGGGATCGGGGAATGACACGATCATCGGCAACCAGGTGGCCAATGACATCGATGCGGGCGGCGGCGCGGATTCGGTCAATGGTTATGGCGGCAATGATGTGATCGATGGCGAAGGTGGCAATGACACGATCCTGGGCGGCTTTGGCTTTGACTCGATTGATGGTGGTGCCGGCGCGGACAGTCTTGATGGCGAAGGCAATGCTGACACCCTGAATGGCGGCGCAGGCAATGACACGCTGATCGGAGGCGTGGGCACGGACCACCTCTATGGGGGGGATGACAATGACAGCCTGCTCTCTGGCAGCGAGGCTGACCGCGTCTATGGCGGTGATGGCAATGATATCATCCGCGCAGGCACCAATATCGGCCTGTCGGTTGATGGTATCTGGGGCGAAGGCGGCGATGATACCTTGTTTGGTGAAGGGGGGTATGACCTGCTGTCGGGGGGCACCGGCAATGACCTGCTCTATGGCGGCAACCAGGCGGATAATCTCTATGGCGATGAGGGCAATGACACGCTTTATGGCGGCCAGGGGCTGGACCGGATGTTTGGTGGCGATGGCAATGACCTGGTGATCGATACGGATGGACCGGGCGGGCTGTTTGGCAATGCCGGCAATGACACGCTGCAATCGGGGGATGGCAATGACCGTTTCTTTGGGGGCATTGGCAATGATGTGATTTCCTCGGGGGGCGGTGTCGATACGATCTATGGCGGCGCGGGCTTTGACACGATCAATAGCGGCGCGGGCAATGACGTGATCTCGGGCAATTTCAACGCCGATACCTTTATCTTTGAGGATGGGCATGGCGTGGATACGATCACCGATTTCGATGCGACCTCGAGTCTTGAAACGATCGATCTCAGCGCAGTTTCTGCCATCACCAGCCTGGCGGATCTCGACCTGAGCTCGGCCACAAGCGGTGCGGCCACCCAGGTCGGTGCAGATGTGGTGATCGACACAGGCGGCGGCAATTCCATCCGCCTGACCGGGGTGAATATCACCGATCTCGATGCCACTGATTTTGTCTTTTGAGGGGAGAGAGAGAGGAAGGCCTATAAGCCTTCCTCTTTTGGTTTTATTACACGGCTAGGACCTTCTCAGCCATGCCTTCTGGATCGTTTTCGATCATTTTGATTAACACCTCTGCTGCGGCTCCGACACTTTTGCGTCGACCTTGTTCCCAATTCTTAATTGTCGCTGCTGGTAGCCCATACATCTCTGCGAACTGATCTTGCGTCAAATTGAGACGTGCGCGTAATGCTTTGACCCGATCAGGGAAGGGCCGATCGGAGGGGGGATTGCCATTGTCATCTTTGATAAGTGCTTTGGCCTCTTGGAGCCCTTTAAGCACTGAAGCGTCATTGGCCTGAAACATCTTTCGTTCCTTTCCATAGCGATAGTGGCCCGTAGTTTGGTGGGCCTATCTGGTTTAAGGCGTTTCAAACCGGTAGCAACGGATTCAAACGCCACGGTTGCCCGTCCCGGAGATGTTAGGGCTTCTCCGGGACGGTGTCTCACACACCCGTCATAACGCGGCGGGCGATAAATCTCAGGCCGGCGAGAATGGCTCCTCGCGTTGCCTGGTTGCGTAACCAGCGGTCCCACTGCGTTTCCGTCGCAGTGTTCATCAAGATCACGCGCTCACCATCATCGAAGATAGCATACAGGACCTTTACAAAATGCCCTTTTCGGCTGCGATCCATGCCCTTCAGTGGGAATTGCGCGAACCGGATACGGTCGCCAAATTCTTCACTGTCGATGACAACGGTAACGCCGCCCCATGGATCCTCTTCAATCGTTTCTAGAATCATGAGCAGCTCGCCAGCTGAGAGGAGTTCCTTGGCGGTTTGTTCAAAATTCTCTGTTGGTACTAGCTGCATAGTTCTCTTCCTTTAACCATAGTGTCAGCCCCCACCATCCGAGATTAATATAGTACGCCATTGGCGCTGAGTCAATGGCGCTGCGCCAATGGCGTCTATTGGGTGAAATTCAATCAGCAGGAAACCACCAGAATAATTAAGGGACGTGGCTCTGCTCTTTACCTCTCGGGGCGGGCGGGATAGGCCCTTTGTCAGTTTAAAGCGTTGTCGATTAAACCTGAATCACTTCACGCTGCCTGAAATCAAGGATTTCAACGCGTTAAGTGATGTTTGATGTGTCAGGCTAAAATCGAAACGCTATAAAAGGGGCCCCGCAGACCATGAGCCATAAAACCTTTGGCAACCTGTTTCTCAGCATCGGCGCGATGAAGGCCGGGACAACCTGGCTTTACGCGGTTCTCGAGCGTCACCCGGCATTGCATTTCACGCCGGAGAAGGAAATTCACTATTTCTACCACCGCTATGTGAACAATCGCCATCTCAGCGAAGAGCGGCGGCTGGCCTCGGCGCGCGACCGTTACCTGTTCCGGTTTGACCCGCAAAAGGCCCAGATCGATCGCGTGCGCCATAACCTGCATTGGGTGGCGCAATATTTGCAGCGCCCGGTGGATGATTTCTGGTATCGCAACCTGTTTGACATGCGCGACCACCAGATCTGGGCCTGTGACTTCTCCAATCTGCACGCCCATATTCCGGCCGAAGCCTGGCCAACCATCTCCAGTTCCAGCGACCGCTTGCGCGTGCTTTATACCATGCGTGATCCGCTGAAACGGCTGTGGAGTCATACCAAGTTCCATTTGCAGATGACCAATAGCCTGGACAATCTGAAAACCTGGCGCCCCAAGGATTTCAAGAATTTCGCCTATCAGGCGCATATCTGGGAAAATGCCGAATATGGCGCGGTGCTGCGGCGGATGAAAAAGGGCCTGCGCGAGGACGAGCGCAAGGTGATCTTTTACGAAGACCTGCATGCCGATCAGCGCGGCACGCTGCGCAGCATCGAAGAGTTCCTTGACCTGCCGGCCTTTGATTACCCGCAACGCCTGCTGGAGCGTCGCTTTACCGAAAGCGTGTCACACCCGATGCCTGATTTCTTCCCCGAACTCTTTGCCAAGGATATCGAACGCATCCGCGCCGAAATCCAGGCCGAAGGATTCACGCTACCGGCGAAGTGGGGGTGAGGCACCGGGCGCGCTTTAAAAAACTGTTACATTCCTGTCATTGCATTTTTACCGGGCGGTGATGGATACTGTCAGGCCACGCGGCGAAATCGAATGGTTCGATCCGCGCTGAAAAAAACGCTGCCCTGAAGTTTCCACCCCCCAGGACAGCGCAATGTGGCTCGTGTCGTAAAACAGGAGCGTGACATGACTAGTTCCAAACAGGCGGTTCCGTCAAATGAAGTTGTGCAACAACAACATGACAAAAACCGCGAAGCAAAACACAGCCTTGATCTGAGCAAGCGTGGAGTCCGCGCCACCGGTTATGGTTTGGTTGCGCTGACGATCATTGCCCTCGCCGTTATTGCTGCAACAGCGGCGGGTGTCGATGTGCTATCTTTCTGGCACGGTGACACGTAATCCGGCCGCAGGGCATCCTGAGATCAACCTGCCCGAAAGGCGAAACGGCCTTTGGGGCAGGTGTTTCAGCCCTCGTCGTTTAACGCCCAGCCCCGGGCAGGAACAGGTCGGCGGCTTCGAACGCGTCGCGCATGGCCTGTTTGCCGCGCTCAAAGGAGAAGCTTTCAGCCATATAGGCGCGGGCATTCTCTGACATTTCTTGCCAGAGCGCATCATCGCTGTTGAGGCGGATGATGGCATCAACCCATTCCGCCGGAGTGCGCGCGATGAAACTGTCATGGCCATGGCGCAGCCCGATGCCTTCGGCGGCCACCGGGGTCAGCACGCAGGGCACGCCATGGGCCAGCGCCGAGAGCACCTTGCCCTTGATCCCGGCCCCTGACAGCAGTGGCGCCACAAAGACACGGTGCTGGTCATAGGCATCCGCCGCATCCTGGACAAAGCCGACCGGATCCAGCGCATCGCTTTTCAGCGCCTTGATTTCGTCGGTCATACGCGAACCATAGACCGAAAGAACCAGATCCTTTTCGCCGGGTTTCTGCGTCTTTTTATGGCGCGCGCTCACTTGCGGGAGAATTTCCCGCGCAAACCAAAGCAGCCCTTCGGCATTGGGATGGTGACGGAACCCGCCAAGGAAGGACAGGCCCGACCGTTCGGACAGGGCCGGAATGGTTTCGGGCACATCCACCACCCAGGGCGTGCGCAGGATCTTGGCGCTGCCTTCGGTATAGGCTTCGATCACCGAATGTTCGAATTCATTATAGGACAGCACCACATCCACCTGCTGGATGACGGCCATTTCCTCGTCCCGGGTCTTGCGCGCCGATTCCATACGCTCGGTATCGTTTGACACCCGCGCCGCGCGGATTTCGCGCAGGAAGTGCAGGTCGGCATTGTTGAACAGCACCCGCGCCTCGGGCACATGGGCGCGGATCTGCGCCAGCGAGTCATTGGCGACATAGAAACGGGTGATGTAGAAGGCATCAAAATCTGTCGCATGCTGGGCGAGGTAATCATTCACCGACATGTAGAAGGGGGCATAGATCACCTCGACCCCCATCTTTTGCAGATCCTCGGTATAGCTGCCGAGATGGGCGAGATTGGTGGGCAGGAAGGTGACCTTGTACCCCAGGGCCTGCACCAGCTTGATTTCCTGGATCGCCGCATAAGAGCCGGCATCCTGATCGGGGCGCGGGGTGGTGTAATCGATGAACAGCACCCGCCCGACAATGCCGCGATCCTTTTCCAGATCGGGCTTTTGCCCCTCCTGGCCGAAATTGGCATAGGCCTCGGCCCAGCGGCGTTTGAATTTGGGGCGGTTGACCTCTTGGTAGCGTTTGAAGCCCGAGCCTTTGACATCGGTGCCCGAGGTCATGCCCTCATAGTGATAGATCACCGAAGAGGGGATGAACCAGGTGCTATAGCCGGCCTCGCGCACCTTGAAGGAGAAATCCGTATCCTCGAAATACATCGGTTCGAGATAGGATGAGAGGCCGCCAACCTCGTCCCAGATTGCCTTGGAGGTCATCAGCGCCGCGCCGGACAGGTAATCGGCCTGACGGGCATAGCAGAAACGCGGCGCATTGGGGTTCTGGCGGTTGCCATAGTTCCAGGGGTTGCCGCTGCCCCAGATGATGCCGCCCGCATCCTGCAATTGCCCATTGGGATAGAGCAGTTTCGAGCCCACCAGCCCGACATTGTCAAAGCGCTCAAACCCGGCGATCAATTCGTCCAGCCAGCCGGTGGTGACCTCGACATCATTGTTCAAGAGCAGCACGAATTTGCCCCGCGCCTTGTCCGCCCCGGCATTGCAGGCACGGATGAAACGTTGGGCTTCGGCATTGTGGATCACCGTGATGCCCGAGACAAAGTTCTCAAGCTCGGCGGTTTCATCGGTTGAGGCATCATCGACCACGATGACCTCGAATGTGGCTGTGTTGCTGGCCAGCAGCAGGGAACACAGCGCCAGATAGGTCACCTCAACCTTGTTATGGGCGGGGATGACGATAGAGACATCGGGGCTGTCGACCTCAGGGAAGCTCAGCGGTTTGAGCTTGACCCGCTCATAGCCGCCCTCAAGCGTGGTGAGCGCATGGGAGAGCTGGGCAAAATCGGTCTGTGCATCGGCGCGCGCCAGCAGATCCTTGAGCGCCGCATAGCGCCGCCCGGTCTGGGCAAAGATCGCATCGGGGAAGGGCGCATTGGTTTCGCGCTGCAGGATGTCGGTTGGGGTCAGCAGGGCGGGAACCAGACATTGGCTGGCCCAATACGAGATCGAGCCGGAGGGATCACGCAGGCTGACATGATGGGTGTTGCCGTCAAAATAGCGCTCGGACAGGCGCACCGGCGTATGCCCGGCCTCGGCAACAAAGGCCTGGTCGGGTTTGCCATCCACATACAGCACCATATCGCAGCGCGTCTGGCTCTGGATCACCAGCGTGTGGCCATATTCATCCTCGACGGTGATCTTGGGCGCGGGCTCGGCGGTGTGGCTGACGCTTTTGCGGTTCTGGCGCACATGCAGGGTCTGCTCTGGCGCCAGGGTGTTGGGCAGCGGCGCCGACATCCAGACCCCGTCCGAGGGGATGTAATCGCCATAAATGAACAGCGGGCGCGCCTCGGAAAGCTTGCGCGCGCGGCGTTTGTCGACGCGGATATCGGCTAGGAAGATAAAGGGCTCGATCCCGGTGCCATCATCGACATAGCCCTGATATTCGACCGCGAATGTGACCTCGAGAAAGCCTTTCTTGCGGGGCAGGGGCACCATGACCTCTTGGTAGCCCGAGAGATGCTTGCCGCCCAGATTGGCGTTGGCAAAAGGCACTTTGCGGGTTTCAACACCGCCGGTATCGGGATCAAGGATATTGACCCGGAGCACCGCATTGGCGCGGTGAATGCCCAGCCGGGCCTGGAAGAACAGATTGTCATGATCCGCATCCACCCGGATAGAGCGGTTGCATTCGATCACGCAGGGGCTGTTATATTCGGTGATCATCAGCTGCAGGGTCTGGCTGCCCGACAGGGTCCAATCCGACAGATCATTCACCCAGATCGCATATCGGTCGCCATTGGCCTGCTCTCCGGGGATCGAACGCATATCCGCCTGCAGGTTCTGCGTCACCAGCGGGCTGCCATAAACCGTCGCATAAAGATCCAGATCCGAGGCCGGGCAATCGGTCAGGGTGGTCTGGGCCGAGCCGATGACCAGATGGGTTGCCGCATCGGGATGTTTGGTGAAATTGGCAAAAACCTGCCCGTCAACGAGCAATAGGGTTCTCAGATCGGGTAGGCCGGTCGAGATAATCATGGATAGTACGATCCTCACAGCCCAGGACGGGCATCAATCAGTTCTAGGTTGCTTGCTTATGGCCAGGGTCAGCCTGGGCTTATTTACATGGCTCAGCATGGAAAAATACAGGGGATCAGTGGTTTGGATTTCGCCGGCAAGGCCGGTTGCCTTGACCAGAAAGCCACGCCGCTGAGCTCATGTATTTCTCCTTGCCCTTCGGGTTCGTCGGATTTCGGCGCAATCTGCGTTATATACCCTTGAAAGACAACTGGTATTCCTGCGTGCATATGCCTTGTTTGAGCCGAACTCTGACGAACTGAACCATGTAAATAAGCCCAGGCTGACCCTAATCACATCCGGATTGTCAGGTCTATTTGTCAAGAATGTCACGGTGATAGCGATTGAGCAGGAACAGGCCGGTAATCGCAAAGACCGCGCCGATGACAAACGGGTAGGCGATCGAGACATAGGAGGGGTGATAAAAGGAATAAAACCCGTCCCGCATGACGCCGTTGATATGCACCAGCGGGTTGTACCACAGGTAATCGGACCAGGGGCGGGGAATGGATTCAAACAGGAAGAACAGGCAGGAGATCATAAAGATCGGCCGGTTCATCACCGACCAGATGGTTTGCCAGACCGGATAGGCCAGGATCAGAAAGCTGTTCAGGGTGCCAACTCCGAATGCCAGTGCCATGGCCATGGCATAGGCCAGGGTGATCTTGCCGAAATCCAGCGTCAGGGTCGGATCGAAAATCACAAAGATCCCCGCCATGACGACAAAATTCACCATCAGCTGGGTCATTGTGTTCAACAGGAACCGCGCCAGCAGCGCATCGACAAAGGTCACGCGGGGATATTCCAGCAGGGCGCGGGAAAAGGCGATGGATTGCCCCAATTTGTTAGCCACATCAAAATAGAGCATGAACGGCAATAATCCGCTGGCATAGAAAACCGGGAAATTGGTGCCCAGAGGCGGGTCGCGAAACCCGGCGGAAAAGATCGCCGTCAGCAGGGCAATCCCGGCGATGGGTTCGAGCAAAGCCCAGACATATCCCCCCGGAGAGCGCCCATAGGTGGTCGACATCTCGCGCAGGATCAATGCCATGACCGCCCGCTGGGTGGCGAAGCGGGTGTGGATTTCGCGCAGCTCCGACGGCTCGTGACGGGCGGGGGCGCTCAGGCTGTCGCTCTGGGACATGATCCTGTGAAAACCTCAAGGTCTTGGCTTGCCCCGGCAAAGAGGCTTATTGTGACACCCATAACGCATACCCCCCATTTTAGGGGCAGGGAAGCAGAATATAGCGGAAGATTATGTCAGAGCAGAAGCCCGGCCCGAAACTGGTATCCCCCAAAGCGCCCGCGCCCGTCGCGCGGCCGGCCCCATCGGTGCAAGCCCCCAAACCGGGCCCTGCCGGTGCCATTGACCCGCCCGTGCGCCCCCCCGTGGCCCCGGCCAAGATCCGCTCGCGCCATCGTTTTGTCATCTGGTCCTTTCTGCTGGTTGTGGTGGTGCCGCTTGCCCTGGTGGGCTGGTATCTCTGGACCCGGGCCGATGATCAATTTGCCTCGCATCTGGGGTTTTCGGTGCGCACCGAGGAAAACAGCTCGGCCATCGAATTGCTGGGCGGCATCACCGAACTGTCGGGCGGCAGTTCCTCGGATACGGATATTCTCTTTGCCTATCTCACCAGTCAGGAACTGGTGCGCCGGGTCGATGAACGGGTCGATCTGCGCGGCATCTGGGCCGGGCAGGGGCCGCATGGGCTGATGCAGGGGGATCCGGTCTTTGCCTTTGACGAAACCGGCACGATCGAGGATCTGCAGGAACATTGGGAGCGTCAGGTCTCCATCGTCTATGACAGTGGTGCCGGGCTGATTGACCTGCGCATCCTGGCCTTCAGCCCCGAAGAGGCGCGCGCCATCGCAACGGTGCTGCTGGATGAATGTACGCGGATGATCAATGAATTGTCCGATATCGCCCGCGAGGATGCGATCAAGTATGCAAGGGCCGACCTTGAGGTCGCGGTGGAACGGCTCAAGACCGCGCGTCAGGCCCTGACCGAATTCCGCAACCGCACCCAGATTGTCGACCCCACCATCGACACCCAGAACCAGATGGGCCTGCTGGTCACCCTGCAACAGCAATTGGCCGAGGCTCTGATCGAGCTCGACCTGATGAGCGAGACCTCGCAGGAAAACAATCCGCGCGTCGCTCAGGCGCAGCGCCGGGTCGAGGTGATCAACAAACGCATCGAGGCTGAGCGGCGCAATCTTGGCATCGGGACCTCGGATGAGCAGGGCGAGGTTTTCGCCACCCTGGTCGGCGAATATGAGGGGCTGATCGTGGATCGCGAATTTGCCGAAGCCGCCTATACCACCGCTCTGGCCGGGTTTGACGCGGCCCAGGCGGCGGCGCGCAAACAAAGCCGCTATCTGGCCCCGCATGTGCGCCCGACCCTGGCGGAAAAGGCGGAATATCCCGAGCGGATCAAGATCTTTTTGCTGATCGAGGTGTTTTTGATCTTTGGCTGGGCGATTGCGGTTCTGGTCTATTACAGCCTGCGGGATCGCAAATAGGATCTGGCGATGATCAAACTTGACCGGTTGACCAAGATCTTTGCCATGCGCGGGGCCAATAAGGTGGTGGTCAAGGATCTCACCGCGGTGTTTCCCAGCGGCAAAAGCGTTGCGCTTTTGGGGCGCAACGGGGCGGGAAAATCGACCCTGTTACGCCTGATTTCCGGGTCTTTGCGCCCCAGTTCGGGGCGGGTCCTGTCCACGGGGACCATTTCCTATCCGGTGGGGTTTTCCGGCTCGTTCCATCCTCAGCTGACCGGGGCGCAAAACACCCGCTTTGTGGCGCGGATCTATGGGGTGGATACGGATGAGCTGGTGGATTACGTGCGCGATTTCGCCGAGCTGGGGCCGCATTTCTACATGCCGGTGCGCACCTATTCCTCGGGCATGAAATCGCGGCTGAGCTTTGGGGTCTCCATGGGCATCCCCTTTGACACCTATCTGGTCGATGAGGTGACATCGGTGGGCGACGGGGCGTTTCGCGCCAAAAGCGTCGCAGTGTTTGATGACCGCCGCGCCCGCGCCGGGGCCATCGTGGTCACCCATTCCCCCCCCATGGTCAAACGCATGTGCGACATGGCGGTGGTGCTGGAGAACGGCAAGGTGGTGTTTTACGACGATATCGACGCGGCGCTGGAGCATCACGAGGAAAACATGCAAAAGCCCAGACCGAAATAGAGGGCCGAAATAAGGGTATTCGGTGATGGGGGCTTTGTTATGCCTTGGCGCGGAATCAAGGCCTTTAGGCCGCCGCGCTATCGCCGTCCCGCCCCCCGGGATGGCGATTTTGCCGTCGTCTTGGTGAACACGGATGTTGGAGAATGCGAGACTGGGATAAAGTGGCAGAAACAGAGCTTTCTTCGCCAACCCGCAGTACGGCGATAGCGCGGCTTGGCACATCATGCATCCAAAGGGGCAGGGATGCCTTAAGGTCCCTCCAACCACCCCGCCACCAGGGTGCGGGCCTGGGCGTCAAAGGCGTCTGAAGACCAGCGTTTGGCCCAATGGGCGCGGATGCTGCTGCTGAGCCCGTCGCGATCGCTCAGATAGCGGGTCAGCACTCCGTCAATGCGCCGGGCCTGGGCCTCGGGCTTTTTCTGGGTCAGGCGCAGCCCGATGGGCAGCCCCTCAAGCAGATCCGCCGATCCGTTGAAATCCGCCAAGATCAGCGGCAGCCCGGCCTCGCAGGCCTCAAGCGCGCCAATGGGCATGCCCTCATAGCGCGACAAAAGCATATAGCCATCCGCCGCCGCCATGAGCGGGCGGATATCGGGCAGGGGGCCAAGGCAGCGAATGCGTGGGGCCGCCGTTCCGGCCAGCTTGCTGACCTGTTCGCGAAACGCCGGGCGATCGGTGCCAAAGCCACAGAGGCTGAGGGTGATGTCATCGGGCAGGTGGCGCATCAGGCGCAGGGCTGCTTCGTAATTCTTTTGAAAGCCGCAGCGCCCGGTCATCACCAGATGACGCCCCGGAATGTCACGGCGATCCGGCGCGGGCAGTGGGCCAAGACAAGACGCATTGCCCAGCACATGGGCGCGATGGGGCTGCAATGATCCACCCAAAGCCCGCGTCATAATCTGCTGCTGTTCTGCACTGAGAAAGACCAGATCCAGAGGCGGGCATTGGCTGAGCAAGCTGCGCTCGATCCGTTTGGAGACCAGCGCGGTTGAACGGCGATGACCCGGGCCAAAGGGCAGCCCGTGATAGGTCAGCGCGATGCGGGTGCCGGGCCGGGGGCACCAATCGCCCGAGGCCAGCAATTGTCGCCCCAACAGCACCGGCAGGCGGGCATGCAGCCAGACGATATCGGGGCTTTCCTGCTGTAACAGAGACAAAAGCGCGCGTTTCCCGGCGCGCACGGCAGCGGGATTCAACCGGCTGGCCAACCCGTGCAGCGCCACATGGCGCGCGCCATATTGGGCCAGCTCGTGATAGCCGCCGGCATCGGCTTCGCTGGCGACGGTGATCCGGGCCTGCCCTTGCAGGGCGCGGGCCAGATCGCAGATATGGCGCGGCACGCCCGAGGGGTGGCCATCGCCCCCCACCAGCAGGATATGGGGTCGCGTATCGGGGGCGTTATGCATGTCAGGCCCGACCAATCAGAGACGCCCCCCAAAACCCAAAGGTAGAAAGCGGGCGCTGACGGTAAAGACCCAGCGCATTCAGATCACGCATGCGCCGGGGCAGGGGCGCGCGGCGCGCCTGCATAAAGGCGCGATGCAGAGCGGCATTTTCCGGGGTCAGCCAGCGCTGACAGGCGATCAGCGCCGCATCATTCAGGTCCAGCCGGTCGCGAAACCCGCCCGCCAGCACCTTGGCCTTGCGCGCCATTTGCGCGCGCAGCCCCTGGCCCGAGCCCAGCACATTGCCGCCATGCTGGCGATAGCCCAGCACCGGCGCGCCATTATCGGCAATCACCTGCCCGCCTGCGCCAATGATCAGCTGATAGAGCCACCAATCATGGGCAAACACCGCCACAACCTCGGCACTGGCGGCCCGCGCCAGCTTTGCCGCGGCGGCATTTAGCACAATCGTATTGCCCTGGGCGATGTTTTCGATCAGCGCATTGCGAAACCCCGGTGGGCGGGCAAAGGGGGCGGAATCCTGATAGCTGTCGCCGCCATCCCAATAGCGCGAGCGCGCGCAATAAAGCGCCGGGATCTCTGCCGGGACCTCTTGCAGGGCTGCCACCGCGCGGGCCAGTTTGTCAGCGAACCAGACATCATCCTGATCGGCAAAGGCCACCATATCGCCCGGCTCTTCGCCGCTCTGTGGCGGCAATTGGCGGATCAGCGACATGAAATTGGCGGCAAACCCGGCGCGTGGCCCGGCGCGCAGGCTGAGCCGATCGGGGGTCTGGGCGAAAAACCGCTGGATCACATCGCGGCTCTCTGGGGTGGGGCTGTCATCGCTCACATGCAGGTGCCAATCGCCATGGGTCTGATCCTGCAGGCTTTGCAATTGTGCCTGCAGATAGGGCGCGCCCTCATAGACACCCATCAAAATCTGCACCTGCGTCATGAAAAGCCCGTCACTCTGCTCATACCCTCTTGAGCGACTCTAGCAGAATTCCCTCATGGTAGTTGCGAAGGAAATAGGCTATCCGACCCGCGGTTGCAAAGAGAGAGATGCCGCCCTGATGAGACGCTTTTTACGCCCGGCCCTGATCCGCCGGTTTTTTGCCAGCCTGCGCGAGGAAGGTCTGCGCATGGCTTTGCACAAGGCGCGGATCTATCTGGGCATGCAATGGCGCGGCCATGCGCCTTCGGTCCTGGCCGGGGGCAATACCGGGGGTGGTCCGGAAACCAGCCTGCACGGGATCTGGGCCGAAATGGCGCGCGGCGATGGGTTTCACGTCACCCGCAGCCTTGCGGATGGGCCGCGTATCGCGCTGATTGGCGATCTGAACCTTGCGCAATGTCGCAAATACCGCATCGAGCAGCTGGCCGAATTCTGGGAGGCGCAGGGCGTGCGCTGCGACTATTCCCATTATCAGGACGTGCCTCGCGCCACGCGGATTTTGCAGCAGGCCACGCATCTGTGCGAATACCGCTTGCAGGCCAGCCCGCTCACGCAGATGTATCGCTATGAGGCGCGCCGTCTCGGCTTGCCGATCCTTTATGATATTGATGATCCGCTGTTCTCGGTCTCGGCCTATGAGACCTATCAGAACATGGCCATGCTTGACCCGGGGCTCAAGGCACATTTCCTGGGCGAGGCCCCCAAATATGCCGCCATGATGGAGGGGGCCGATCTGGTCACGCTCTCCACGCCGGGTCTGGTAGAACATGCCAGCCTCTATACCCGCCGCCCGACCTATCTGCGCCGCAACTTTGCCGATCAGGCCACGCTGGAGAATGGCGCGACCGCCATGGCAGCGCGCGAGGATGATGATCTCTTCCGGGTGGTCTTTGCCAGTGGTTCACAGGGGCATGAGGCGGATTTTGATCTGATCCGCGATCAGGTCAGTGCGTTTGTCACCGCGGACCCAAAGCGCCGCCTGACCATTCTGGGGCATTTCCAGCTCGATCATCTGCCCGAGGCGTTGGCGGCGCAGGTCGAACATCACCCGTTCAGCCAATATGACCAATATCTCGCCCGGCTGGCGGGGGCGGATGTGGCGCTGATGCCGCTGCAGGATGACATCTTTAACCGCTGCAAAAGCGGGGTGCGGGTGATTGATGCGGCCTCGGTCGGCTTGCCCGCCATTGTCAGCAGCGTCGGCGATCTGCCCAATCTGGTGCGCGACGGCGAGACAGGCTTTGTCGCCGCTGCGCCGGGGGATTGGACGGCTGCGCTTGAGGCTTTGGCCGCTGATTCCACCCGCCGCGCCGCCATGCGCGCCGCAACCCGCCAGGATCTGGAAACCCGCTGGAGCGCGCAAGCGGCGGATCACATCATTTCCCCGGACGTGCTGGAGTGGGTTCAGAGATGAGCAAGCCTCATATCCTGCTGGGCAATGTGTTTTTCTCGCCGTTTTCCTATGGCGGGGCGACGGTGGTCGCCGAAGAGGTGGCGCGTGATCTGGTGGCCCGCGATGCCGCCCGTGTCAGCGCGGTTTCTTTGATGTCGCGCGCCGAATTAGCCCCCTATACGGTGATGCGCGCCCAGAATGCCGGCGTTGATAATTACATGATCAACATGCCTGCGGGCCGGGGCTATGAGGCCAATTACGACAATCCCGAAGTGGGCCGGGTCTTTGACGAGTTGATCGCCGATCTCGCCCCGGATCTGATGCATCTGCATTGCATTCAGGAAATTGGTGTCGATGCCCTGCGCGCCGCAAAACGCGCCAATCTGCCGACCATCCTGTCGGTGCATGATTTCTGGTGGATCTGCGAGCGGCAATTCATGATCCGCATGGACAATGTCTATTGCGCGCAAAACCCGGTGAATATCGACAATTGCAAATCCTGTGTCGGCAATTGGGAGGCGGCCAAGGCACGGCTGCTTTGCCTGCACGGCGTGGCCAAGGATGTCGATATGATCACCTATCCCAGCCATTTCGCCCGCGAGCTGAGCGAGGCTTCGGGCCTGGCACCGGGGCGCGGGGTGGTCTGGGGTAATGGCGTGCATCTGCCGGGCCCGGATTTTGCCGCAGCCCAGGCGGCGCGGCGCGCCCGTGATCCCCGGCTGGTCTTTGGCTTTGTTGGTGGGCCGTCACAGATCAAGGGCTGGCCGATCATCCGCAAAGCCTTTCAGGAGCTGGGGGCCGAGATCGGGCGCGATGATTTCATTGTGCAGGTGGTGGATGGCAGCATGGATGGCAGCTGGTGGAGAGGCATTGATCTCTCGGATCTGCCGGGCGAATGGCAGGTGGTGCCGCGTTTCAAGCAAGCGCAGATGGATCAGTTCTATGCGGGCATTGATGTGCTTTTGTTCATGTCGCAATGGAAAGAGACCTTTGGCCTGGCAATCCGCGAAGCGCTGGCTCGGGGTATCCGGGTGATCCAGACCGAGAGCGGCGGCACCACGGAACATGGGGCCGCCCACGCCCAAGAGCTGATCCCGATTGGCGCGGGCAGTCAGATCCTGATGCCCCAGCTCGACGCCGCCCTAAGCGCCCATCCCGCACCTGCCCCAGACCCGGTCGCGATCACCGGATTTGGCGACCAGGCCCGAGAATTCGAGGCCTTGGTGGCGCGGGTGCTGGCCTCGGCCAAAGGATAAGCGTTCGCGCGCGAAACGTTTGGGATTGGGATAAAACAGGCTCTATTTCGGCGGAATAGCGGCTGGGAAATACGGCTTAATTAACATAACACGCATTATCGGATCGAAACTCATCCCAACAAGCCGCTCAGCGCATTGAGCGCCATTTCGGTGATCTTGCCGCGCAGGAACAGCCAGTCAAAGAACAGGCAGGCGACAAAGATCATGCCCATCTGATAGCCCGGTGCGGCCCAATCCTGCAGCAGGATCGTCAGCGCCCAGTTCTGCTTGGCCACATAGCCATAGGCCGCCCAGGCGCTGTATCCGGTCAGGGCGATGGAAAACGCCGTAAAGCGCCAGTTGAGAACTTCGCGAAACAGCACCAGCCCCAGCATGAGCGACAGCACCACCACATTGACCAGACCAAAGCGGCGCAGATCTAGCAGCAAACCCCGGACCGAGCTGTCATAGCGCGCCAGCACAAAATCCTGCACGGTTTCCGTGCCAATCCGCAGCTGCGCCACCCGCTGTACCATGGCGCTGTCCGCGATCACCGACAGGGTCGCCCATGTCTCGCAATTTTCCTGGCAGCGATCGGAGAGGGCATAAGACAAAAGTGCGGGCACGATCTGTTGGCGTTTGAGATCAAGCGCCTCGGCCTCCAGACCAAAGCGGCGCGCCAGGGCCCCAAGGCGTTCGGCGCGATCCCCCTTGGCCAGTTGCACCTCGCCCGCTGCCCAGGCGGCATCAGCCGCCTCTTCGACCTTGGCGATGGCAAAGGATTGCAGCCGTTCTTCGACCTGGGTCGGGTTGGTGAAGGTGACCATGACCAGCAGGGCCGAAAGGATCAGCCCGGTCAGTTGCACGGCGATCAGGGGGGCTTTACCAAAGACACTCATACGCATGTGCCCACCCTACCCCAACTTATCGGCGATCTTGCCAAGGTGGCTCTGCACCAGGCTTTGGGCGCGCTCAAAACTGGCGGCTTCGGCATAGCAGCGGAATTCCGGGGCGTTGCCGGAGGGGCGCAAATGCACCACATCGCCACCGGTAAATGTCACGCGCAAGCCATCGGTCAGATCCACACCGGATTCAGAGCCTGTTTCGGCGAAAAACGCCGCTCGGGCCCCGGCATCCTGCTGCAACTCGGCCAGAAATGCCTTGGAATTTTCCGTGGCAATGCCCTGCAAGCGATCCGCAGCGGTAAAGCGTGGCGGCAAGCTGGCGACCAGCTCGGTCAAACTCTGGCCCGCCGCGCGCGCCATAGCCAGCGGCGCGAGGATCGGCAGCAGGCAATCGCGGGTCATCAGCGGGGCCAGCGGCCCGGCGGGGCCACTGGCGGTAAAGCCCAGAAGAAAACCGCCATTGGCCTCGTATCCGACGACAGATGCGTCTCTATCCTTGCCCAAAACCGCCTCCATTGCAGCAATCACAAAGGGAGAGCCGATGCGGGTCAGGGTGATCTCGTCAAACTCGGACATCTGCGCAATCATCGAATTGGAGGAGACCGGGGTGCAGATCAGTCGCGCGCCGAGGCTCTGCGCACTCAGCGCCCCCAGCACATCGCCGGGAATGACCTGGCCCTGCGCATTGGCCAGCATCGGGCGATCAGCATCGCCATCGGTGGAGATCACCGCATCCAGCCCGTGTTCCGCGCACCAGCCGCCCAGCAGGGTCTGGGTATCGGGGTCAAGCGCCTCGGTATCGACGGGGATAAATGTGTCAGAGCGCCCCAAAGCCACTGGCGTGGCACCAAGGGCGGCGATCACCTCCATCATGATGTCGCGCGCCACAGAGCTGTGTTGATAGACGCCAATGCGCAGACCCGTCAGGGCCTCAGTGCCAAATGCGTCTCTATACCGGCCCGAATAGGCCAAGGTCGCAGCCTGGGAACCATCGCTGAGCGCCCCCTGCCCGCCCGCTGGCGCACGGCCGAGATTGGCATTGATCGCGCCCTCATCCGCTTTGCTGATTTCACCCGAGGGGGTGTAGAATTTCAGCCCGTTGCGATCGGCTGGGATATGGCTGCCGGTGACCATGATTGCTCCGGCCTTTGCCTGCCCCGCCGCCAGCGCCAAAGCCGGGGTGGGCAGCACGCCGCAATCAACCACGTCAATGCCCTCACCGCGCACCGCACCCGCAACCGCCGCGGCAATATCCGGTGAAGAGGCGCGCAGATCGCGGCCCAGATAAACAGCGCCCCCCACGGGACAGGCGGCCAGAAAGGCCCTTGTGTAATCACTGACAAGCTCTTGGGTCAGCTCGACAACCAGACCGCGCAATCCGCTGGTTCCAAACTTGGGGGGCATATCCGCTCTCCTGACTCATTGCGAAAATTCATTGGCTCACATGTCACCGGAACCAGGGCAAAAGGCAAATGCTTAGGGTCAGGATGTATTGATTTGACGCCACTGGTTTGCCTGACTTAGGCTTTGACCGCTTGCAATTGACCCCGCCAGTTCCTGCGCGTCCAAAACCTCTGCTTTTTTGCGCTTCCTGCGCCAGCGGCGTCAAATCAATACATCCTGACCCTATGCGCAGTTTTCAGGCAAAGGGCACAGGCACTCAGCACCCATGTCGCGCCGGGCATAGCGGCAGGTCAGGATGGGACCGGACTGGCAAAAAAACCACTGTTCGCAAGTGCAAAATCCTTATATGCCTGCCGGGGCATGCCCCGGACTGGCTGTGGCCCTCAGCCACCTGGCACCGGTTCGGACAGGGTTTTGACACGACAAAGAGATTTTCACGCAGATGGGCAGTGGCGCGGATATTCTGACAAGACAGGCGGCAAGGCTGGCCTGTGCGCCGCGCCCCTTGGTCCCTCAGCAGCAAAAGGTTACCCCGATATGATCACCCCTATTCTGCTTTGCGGCGGTTCCGGAACCCGGCTTTGGCCGCTGAGCCGCAAGTCTTATCCCAAGCAATTTGCGCCAATCCTGGGGGAAGAGACCCTGTTTCAGGCCTCGGCGCAGCGTTTGCAGGGCGCGGGCTATGGCTGTCCGGTGGTGATCACCGGGTCGGATTTCCGCTTTATCGTGACCGAGCAGTTGCAGGCGGTGGGGATCGACCCCGGCGCGATCCTGATCGAACCCGAAGGGCGCAACACCGCCCCCGCCGTGCTGGCCGCCGCGCTGCATGTGGCGAAATCCGACCCCGAGGGGCTGATGCTGGTGGCACCGTCTGATCATGTGGTGCCCGATGCCGAGGCGTTTCGCGCTGCGGTCGAGGCAGGCTGCACCGCCGCCAATGCCGGCCAGTTGGTGACCTTTGGCATCACCCCCACCCATCCCGAAACCGGTTACGGCTATCTGGAGCTGGCCGAGCCGCCAAAATCCGGCGCGCCGGTGCCGCTGAGCCGCTTTGTCGAGAAACCCGATGCCGCCCGCGCCGCCGAGATGCTGGCTGATGGCAAACATCTGTGGAATGCCGGGATCTTTCTGTTCCGCGCCTGCGATATCATCGCCGCCTATGAAAAGACCGCGGCCCAGCTGATGGAGCCGGTGCGCAACGCCTATGAGGCTGCCCAGCCCGATCTTGGCTTTCTGCGTCTGGCCCCCGAGCCTTGGGGCGGTGCCGAGGATATCTCGGTCGATTACGCGGTGATGGAACAGGCCGATAACCTGTCAGTGGTGCCTTTCCATGCCGGTTGGTCGGATCTGGGCGGCTGGGATGCGGTCTGGCGCGAAAGCGACCCCGATGCGCGCGGTGTCGCCACCACAGACAATGCCACCGCGATTGATTGTGACAACACGCTCTTGCGCTCGGAAAGCGAGCGGGTGGAGCTGGTCGGCATTGGGCTCGACAATATCATTGCCGTGGCCATGCCCGATGCGGTGCTGGTGGCGGATAAATCGCGCAGCCAGGATGTCAAAAAAGCCGTGGCGGCGCTGAAAGAGAAAAGCGCGCTCCAGGCGACGTCCTTTCCCAAGGATCACCGCCCCTGGGGCTGGTTTGAAAGCCTGGTCATTGGCGAACGCTTTCAGGTGAAACGCATCCATGTGCATCCCGGCGCGGCGCTTTCCTTGCAAAGCCATCACCACCGTTCGGAACATTGGATTGTTGTGCAGGGCACCGCCAAGGTCACAGTGGATGAGGATGTCAAACTGGTGAGCGAAAACCAGTCGGTCTATATCCCGCTGGGCGCGGTGCATCGCATGGAGAACCCGGGCAAGGTGCCCATGGTGCTGATCGAAGTGCAGACCGGCAGCTATCTGGGTGAAGATGACATCGTGCGCTACGAAGATGTCTATGCCCGGTCCTGATCTTCGGGCCTTGATCTCCCGGTTTGATTCAGGGTCTGACGATTGGACGTGACTTTGGGCTGAAACAGTCTCTGTTTTGGCTCTGGGCCCATAAGTGCCCTAGATCGCCCGACCTTAAACTTGAGACAGGAATACCCTGCCACGCCTTCGGCGCTCTCGGGACATTCGTGTCGCTTGATGGGTCCTGACCCTAAAGGCCGGACGCTTTAAAACAGAAAATCCGTGCCGTCGAGATCGTCCAGATTGACGTTTTGCAATCGGATCGAGCTGTCCGCCCCGGTGGTGATGATCACATCATTGCCCACCTGTTGCGATGCCGCCAGCACATCGCTGGTGGAGGAGAAACTGCTGTGCTGGCTGAAATCCAGCACTTCCAGCGTGCTATCGGCATCAAAATCCACCACCCGGTCATGGCCGTGATTGTCATCAAAGACAAAGCGGTCAGCGTTGAAATTGCCCATGAGCACATCATCGCCCTCGCCGCCATGGATCGTGTCGAACCCGGCCCCGCCATAGATCGTATCCACCCCGTCGCCACCATCAATCAGGTCATTGCCCTGCCCGCCAAAGAAACGGTCATTGCCCACCCCGCCCCAGAGCGTGTCATTGCCGCCTTCGCCAAAATGGCCATCGCTGCCTTCGCCGCCATAAAGCAGATCATTGCCTTCGCCGCCAAAGAGCCGGTCCAGGCCGAGATCGCCCAAAAGCGTGTCATTGCCCGCATCGCCATAAAGATTGTCGGCCTGATGCCCGCCATCCAGCAAGTCATCGCCGGTGCCTCCCGAGAGCAGGTCATAACCCGCATCCCCCATCAGCGTGTCATTGCCGGCTCCGCCCCAGGCCCCATCCACGGTGATGCCAAAATTGGTGCCCGCGCTGATCCAATCATGGCCATCCCCGCCATAGAGCCGATCTGCGGTGCTCCCGCCCCAAAGGCTGTCATTGCCGCCCTCGCCATGGATCTGATCATAGCCAGCCCCCCCCGAAATGACGTCATTGCCGGAGCCCCCCATCAGGGAATCCGCATGGGACCCGCCCGAGATGGAATCATCTCCGTTCTGGCCATAAATCGTGTCAAACCCGCCATCGCCCAGCAGGATATCCCCGGTTGCGCTGCCGGTGATGCGGTCATTGCCGCCCTGGCCGGAAATCTGTTCGCCGTTAAAGCGCGCACCGATCACTTCGCCTTGGCCGCCGCCAATCAGGGTATTGCCGCCAACCAGGGCAATCACCGGCTCTGCCACCCTTTCGGGGCCAGAGGGGGGAAGGCCGGGAATCTGGCTGGGATCCAGATCGCTGCCCGCCTCGGGGCCGGGATCACGGCCGGGATCGGGATAATCGTCAAGATTGACCGAGACATTGGGGGTCAGGGTGATGGTGTCGCCCTGAAAATCGCTCAGCGACAGGGCTTGCCCATCGGCGGAATAGACCCAGAGCACCTCGGTGCCGATGCGGATTTCTGCGCCCCAGCTGCGGCTGTAAATCTCAACATCGCTGCGATCGGCCACCAGGTCCGAGCTTTGCAGCACCAGCCGGTCGGTGCCGCGCTGGAAATCCAGGATCTGGTCGCGCACACCGTCCGAGCCCAGAACAAAGGTATCGGCCCCGGCCCCGCCGCGCAGGGTGTCGACCTGTTCGCCATCGATCAGGATGTCATTGCCCGCCCCGCCGGTCAGCGTGTCATTGCCCAGGCCTCCGGCGATCATGTCATCGCCATAGCCGCCCACCAGCGCATCCGCCCCATCCCCCCCGGCCAGGGTCAGCCCGGCATTGTCCAGGGTGAATTCGAACTCCACAAGAAAGGGGTCGGTCTGGGTCGAGACAAAGATGCGCGCACCATTCCCGTCAACGGCCACATCCAGCGCGGTGATCCCACCCAGCGGTGTTTCGACACTGGCGGCCACCGTGGCCACCGGCAAAAGCTGCCCGCCAGGCAAAAGCGCCAGAACCGTGATCCCCTGATCCGCCCCCGCCGCAACAACAAAGGTCTGATGACCAATCACAACCGTTTCAACAAAATTGGCCTGGCCAAAGCGGGTGTCGAGACTGTCAATCACATGGCCAGTGGGCACCAAGCGTTCATCCTGAATGGCCAGCACGGTCAGCGAGCTGCTGCCCGATCCGGCCACCACCACATAGGGCACGCCATCCGCCCCCACCACCGCGCTCATGGCGCCGGGGCGGTCGATCCACAGCCCGTCAGCCACATCCACGGTCTGGATCACATTATAATCGCCGCTGCCATTCATCCGCAAAAATGCCAGCGCATCCTGTTCGCCATAGGCCACCACCGCATAAGAGCCGCTATCGCTGCTGATCGTTGTGACATTGGTGGCATCCAGCCCGTTTATCTCGCCCAGCGGGCGGCGCACGGCAATGCCGCGCAGGGTGTGATCAAAGGTGAGTTGCAGGATCGAGCCATCCTGCAAGGTGGCAATCGCCTCTTGCCCGTCCCCGGTCACCGCAATGCTGGCAATGGTCCCCAGATCAAAAGACCCGGCATCATAGCGCAAATAGGTCTGCAAATCGGTGCCGACACTGGTGCGCCCGCGCAGATCGCCATTATCCAGCCCCGCCAGCAGGACCTGCATACCATCATCGGTGGGCAGGATCGCCAGATCGGTGCGTTCCAGTTGCAGATAGAAAGAGGGGATTTCCCAATGATCGATCAAGCGGGTCTGCCCGCCGCTCAGATCAAAAACACTGAGATAGCTGCCCGCCCGGCCCACCGTGAACAAGACAGGCCCCGACGCCCCCTGAACGACCTCAATATCGGTCAGACCATATAACATTTCCATATCTGGAACCGAGATTGCGCCAACCCCGGACAAGCCTGCCTGCAGCATTTCGCCCTCGACATCCCGCACTCTATTTGCAGGGGCCAAGAGACGATTTTCATCGCGCTTTGCTGAGGATGAATTGGGGCGGTTTTCGGGCCTGAAACCTCAATTTTACAAAGATTAAAGCGTTTCCAGTTTTTGCTAAAACAGCGTCTTTTCCGGGCCTGCCATCCCGGCAAAGGCGCCGGGGATCTTGCGGGCGATTTCGCTGGGTGTTGCCGATGGCGCGCGCGCTGGATTAAGCGCGCGCTAAGGCCCCGGTGAAACCCTGCGCGGCGAACACTTCCCTGTTTTGCCAAATTTTGAAGGTCCCAGATGCCGCAGTCCTCGCCGATCATGAACCTCCCCTATATTGAACCCTCTCAGGCTCAGAAACATGTGACCCATAATGAGGCGCTGCGCATTCTGGATGCGGTGACCCAGCTCAGCGTGCAAAGCGCCGATCTGGCCACGCCTCCGGCCAGCCCTGCCGATGGTGATCGCTATATTGTCGCCGCGGGTGGCGTGGCGGATTGGGCCGGTCAGGATGGCAATATCGCCGTCTGGACCGACAATACCTGGCAATTCTTTGCCCCCCAGGCCGGCTGGCGCGCCGATGTCACCCCGACCGGCAACAGCCTGCGCTTTGACGGCACCACATGGGGCCCGGCCAGTGATGTGTCGGTCGTGCCTCAGATCGGGGTCAATGCCACGGCCGATACGGTAAACCGTCTTGCGGTGGCCTCTGAGGCCTCGCTGTTCAGCCATAATGGCGCGGGCCATCAGGTGAAGGTCAACAAGGACACCGCGACCGACACCGCCAGCCTGCTGTTCCAGACCGGCTGGTCGGGACGCGCCGAAATGGGCACCGCCGGATCGGATGATTTCGCGATCAAGGTCAGCGCCGATGGCACCACCTTTCACACCGCCCTGCAGGCCGAGGCTGCGACCGGGCGCGTGGCCCTGGGCCAGGGAGCCGCACATGATGAGCTGTTCACCGTGGCCGAAAACGCCACTTCGCCCACCATCCTGATCCGCAACCTTGGCGGCGATGGTGGCGCGCAATTTCAGGCCATTGATGATCTCTCCGGGGCCAATTGGAAGTTCAAGACCACCGGCGCGGGTGCCTTTAAGCTGCGCGACCAGACCAATCTGACGGACCGGCTGCAGCTTTTCCCCGGTGTGGATGGTCGCATCGCATTTTCCGGCCCGGTTGTTGCCCCCTCTTACACCGTGGCCACCGTGCCAAGCGCGGCCACGGCCACCGCTGGGGCGATGATTTTTGTGACCGATGAGGTCGGCGGGGCCGTGCTGGCCTTTTCCGATGGCACAAACTGGCTGCGCGCAACGGATCGCGCGGTGATTTCGTAAAAATCACCCTGAAAACAGGGTCGGGAACACCACTCAGGGCTGTCCTGAGACCTGACGTGACAAGGGCCTGACCCACTGTTAAGACGGGGCGCAAGACCATAAAGGGAGCGCCCCGTTGCAAGTGACCGAGACCCCCCTTCCCGGGGTATTTCTGCTGGAACCCCGCCGTTTTGGCGATGATCGGGGCTTTTTCTGCGAAAGCTGGAACAAGGCCCGCATGGCCGAGGCCGGTCTGGATTACGATTTCGTCCAGGACAACCATTCGATGTCTGCCCAGGTCGGCACGGTGCGGGGCCTGCATTTCCAATCGCCCCCCCATGCCCAGGCGAAACTGGTGCGCTGCGGGCGCGGTGTGCTGTTTGATGTCGCCGTGGATATCCGCAAAGGCTCGCCCACATATGGGCAATGGGTTGGCTATGAGCTCTCCTTTGACAATGGCAAACAGCTCTTGATCCCCGAAGGGTTTCTGCATGGTTTTGCCACCCGCACGCCTGACACGGAAATCATCTATAAATGCTCTGACTATTACGCCCCGGATTGCGACGGCGCGGTGCGCTTTGACTGCCCGGATCTGGGCATTGATTGGGGTCTGTCGGGCGATGCGGTCCTGTCAGAAAAAGACGCCGCCGCCCCGGTGATGGCCGATTTTGACAGCCCCTTCGTCTGGGAGGGCGCGGCATGAAGATCCTGGTGACCGGCGGGGCCGGGTTTATTGGATCAGCGGTGGTGCGTCAGGCGATTGGCGACGGGCATCAGGTGGTGAACCTCGATGCGCTGACCTATGCGGCCTGTCTGGACAATGTCGCCTCGGTGGCCGATCACGAAAACTATGCCTTTGAGCAGGTCGATATCCGGGATCGCGCGGCGTTGGACACTGTTTTCGCCAAACATGCGCCGGATGCGGTGATGCATCTGGCGGCTGAGTCCCATGTGGATCGCTCCATCGACGGGCCGGGCGATTTCATCGAGACCAATATCACCGGCACCTTCAACCTGCTTGAGGCGGCGCGCAAATCTTGGCTTGAGGCGGACCGCCCCGAGGCGTTCCGTTTCCATCATATCTCGACTGATGAGGTGTTTGGCTCACTTGGGAAAACCGGGCAATTCACCGAGGACACATCATACGATCCGCGCAGCCCCTATTCCGCCTCCAAGGCCGCATCCGACCATCTGGTGCGCGCCTGGGCCGAAACCTATGGGCTGCCCGTGGTGCTGACCAATTGTTCCAACAATTACGGCCCCTTCCATTTCCCCGAAAAGCTGATCCCGGTGGTGATCCTCAACGCTTTGGCGGGCAAAGAGATCCCGATCTATGGCGATGGCTCGAATGTGCGCGACTGGCTCTATGTCGAGGATCACGCCGATGCGCTGCTCTTGGTGCTGCAAAAGGGCGCGCTCAATCGCAGCTATAATATTGGCGGCGAGAATGAGCGCTCTAACCTGGAACTGGTGCAGACCATCTGCGCCATTCTCGACCGTCTGAAGCCCGCCTCGACACCTTACGCTGATCTGATCACATTCGTGACCGACCGCCCGGGCCATGATGCGCGTTATGCGATTGATCCGACCCGGATCGCCACGGAACTGGGCTGGCGCCCCTCGGTCACTGTCGAGGAAGGGCTGGAAAAGACCGTGCAATGGTATCTCGACAACGAAGACTGGTGGCGCGCGCTGCAAAATCGCGACGGTGTTGGTCAAAGATTGGGAACGGGCTGAGCCATGCCGATCTGTCGCGCCGGAGCCAAGCTGATCTATTTCGCCCATGTGCCCAAATGCGGCGGCACGGCGGTGGAACGCTATCTTGCCAAACGCTTTGGCAAGCTTGGCTTTTGGGACGAGGCCTATGCCCAGCGGGATCCGGCCTCGGCCTGGACGATCTCGCCGCCCCAGCACGTGCTTGAGGTTGTGCGCCGCGATCTGCTGCCCGACCGGCTGTTTGATGCGCAATTCGCCACGGTGCGCCACCCGGCCACCCGGCTGCGCAGCATGTTCCGTTTTCAGCGCGATATTGAAAACGCCCTGCCTCCCAATACCCGGTTTCGCAGCTGGATCGAGGGGCTGCCGCGCACATTGGCCACGGCGCCTTATGCGCTGCATGGCCATCCCCGCCTCATGTCGGATTACGTGCCCAAACAGGCGCAGGTCTTTCGCATGGAAGAGGGGCTGGATCAGATCATCCCCTGGATCGAGGCACTGATTGGCGAAGAGCCCAGCGACCCGCCCGAAACCCTGCCCCGCGTCAACGAGCTGGAGCGCCGCCTGCCCCCCGAGGTGGTGAACCGCCCGCCGGTGCTGCTGGATGAGGCCAATCTGGCGCTGATTGCTGATATCTATGCCAGTGACTATGACCGCTTTGGCTATGATATAGCCCCCCCTGAACAGACCTCTTGAGACGAAAGTAAGAGCCCGCCGCGATGAATATCCTAGTTTTTGGTGCCACCGGTCAGGTCGCGCGCGAATTGCAATTGCTGAGCCCCAAGGCGCAGTTTCTGGACCGCGCCGCCGCGGATCTGAGCCAGCCCGAGACCTGCGCCGCCGCCATTCGCGCCGCCGCGCCCGATGCGGTGATCAATGCCGCCGCCTATACCGCCGTGGACCGCGCCGAGGAAGAAGAGGCGCTGGCCAACACCATCAATGGCGCAGCCCCCGGCGCGATGGCGCAGGTTTGCGCGGCGCTGGATATCCCGCTGGTGCATATCTCGACCGATTATGTCTTTGCCGGGGATGGAGACACCCCCTGGCAGCCAACTGACCCTGTCGCCCCGCAAAACGCCTATGGGCACTCAAAACTGCTGGGCGAAGAGGCGGTGCGCGCGGCGGGTGGCCCCCATGCGATTTTGCGCACCTCCTGGGTGGTCTCGGCGTTTGGCAATAACTTTGTCAAAACCATGCTGCGCCTTGGGGCCGAGCGCGACACGCTCACCATCGTGGCCGATCAGATTGGCGCGCCCACCTGCGCGCGCGACATTGCCCGCACCTGCCTGGCCATGGCCGAGCAGCTGCAAAGCAATCCTGAGAAATCCGGCACCTATCATTTCAGCGGCACGCCCCTGACCAGCTGGGCAGGTTTCGCGCGCGAAATTTTCGCACAGGCCGGGCTGTCCTGCGCCGTCGAAGACATCCCAAGCAGCGCCTACCCCACCCCGGCCACACGGCCGCTGAATTCCCGGCTGGATTGCAGCGCCACGGAAATCACATTTGGACAGCCCTGCCCTGACTGGCGCGACGGGCTGCGCGAGATATTGAAAGACCTTGAGACATGAGCAAACAGAGCAAGCGCAAAGGCATTATTCTGGCCGGAGGCTCGGGCACGCGGCTGTATCCGATCACCATGGGTGTCTCCAAACAGCTTTTGCCGATCTATGACAAACCGATGATCTTTTACCCGCTCTCGGCCCTGATGCTGACCGGGATTCAGGATATCTGTGTCATCACCACCCCGCAGGATCAGGACCAGTTCAAACGCACCCTGGGCGATGGCAGCCAATGGGGGCTGAACCTGACCTATGTGGTGCAGGATAGCCCCGATGGGCTGGCCCAGGCCTATCTGCTGGCCGAGGATTTCCTTGATGGCGCGCCCTCGGCCATGGTGCTGGGGGATAATATCTTTTTCGGCCATGGCTTGCCTGACAAGCTCGCCGCTGCGGATGCCCAGGAAAGTGGCGGCACGGTGTTTGGCTATCGCGTCTCTGATCCCGAACGCTATGGCGTGGTGGGCTTTGACAGTGAGGGCAATGTCAATCAGATCATTGAAAAGCCCGATGTGCCGCCCTCGCCCTATGCGGTGACGGGCTTGTATTTCCTGGATGGGAGCGCGCCAGAGCGCGCGCGGGCGGTCAAACCCTCGCCCCGGGGCGAACTGGAGATCACCTCGCTGCTGGAAATGTACCTTAATGAGGGTGCGCTGAACGTGCAGCAGATGGGGCGCGGCTTTGCCTGGCTGGATACGGGCACCCATGCCTCTCTTCTCGATGCCGGGAATTTCGTTCGCACCCTCAGCGACCGCCAAAGCCAACAGGTCGGCTGCCCCGAAGAGATCGCCTTTGAAAATGGCTGGATTGATCAGGCACAGCTGGCCGCCCGCGCCGAGCTGTTCAAAAAGACCAATTACGGCAAATATCTGCTGACTCTGCTCAGCTAAGTTCAGGATGCGTGAATTCCCCGCATAAGGGGGGCAAAACGCAAGCATGACAGGTTCAAGTTGTCAAAGAACTGGTCTACATCTGGGCAAACCGCGTGTCTCATTCCAGGGGCGCGCCCATATAAGAGAGTTTGGATGCGCGTCACGGACAGCAAAACGCCGCAGGCAAAGCCCCAACGGGCCGCGGGCCTGTCATCGGATCTGTCCCGCCATCCCGCCAGCACTCCTGGAGAAATATAATGGCAAAATCATTCCTGTTCGTCTGTGGCTGCCCAAGGTCGGGCACAACGGCGCTGTGGCGCCTGTTGGTCGGGGATTCCCGCCTCCGCCTTGGGGTGGAACGCTATGGCAACCGGTTTTATGCCCGTGAATTCCTGACACCTGACCTGTTTGAAAAAGACCGCTTTTTCACGCCTCAGCAGGGCGACACGTTTTATTCCGACCTGGCCGGGTTCAACCCCTATTACACCAAAGCCCAGGAGGGCTTTGATGAGGCGGCTTATGTCGGTGACAAGATCCCCAAGCTTTATGGCTATCTGGACCAGCTGCAAAGCAATTTCCCCGGCTGCAAAACCATCTTTATCTTCCGCAACATTTTTGATGTGGCGGCGTCCTACAAGGCGCGGATGCTGGATGAGAATGACAATTGGCAGCTCAATGTTTCTAACGCGGTTGCCGATTGGAATGCCTCGCTCAAGGCGGCGCAGGCCTATGGCGGTGATCTGGCGCTGGTGGATTACGAGAAACTGCTGATGGAACAGCAGGGGCTGGACAAGCTCTATGCCTTCCTCGACCTTGATATCACCCCCGAAGTGCGCGCCACTTTCAAAAACCTGCTGACCCGGTCGGGCACGCTTGAGGCCGGGCGCGCCCGGGCGCTGACCGCGCTTGAGGTCAAGGAAATCTGCGAAACTGCCGATTTCGAGACCTATCGCCAACTGGTCAAGGATGCCGCCGCATGAGCTGGGAAAGCCGCTTTGCCGATGCCGGGATTTCATGGGTCGCCTTTGCGCGGGTCGTTGGTCCTCGGGCGCGGCTTCGGCTCGAAGGCCCGACCCGGGTTGGCATGTTCAATGTCGCCACCCGGTTTGAGATCGGGGCCTTTTCCTACATGCATGACGGGCAGGGGTTTAACCTGGTGATCGGGCGCTATTGCTCGATCGGGCGCAACCTTTATGCGCTGCAGCCCAACCATCCGGTGGACTGGCTGTCCACCAACCCGTTCCAATACCAGCCCGACGCGTTTTTAGGGGCCAAAAGCCCCTATTTCGACGGGTTTGAGGCCCAGCCACGCCCGCCGATTGGCAACAAGACCATCACCATTGGCAATGATGTCTGGATCGGCTCCAATGTCACCCTGGTCAATGGCATCACCATTGGCGACGGGGCGATCATTGGCGCGGGCAGCGTCGTGACCAAGGATGTGCCGCCCTATGCGATTGTCGGCGGCAATCCGGCCCGCCTGCTGCGCCATCGTTTCGACGAGGACACCATCGCCGATCTGCTGGATCTGCAATGGTGGAACCTGCATCCCAGCGTGCTGAGCGGGCTGGAATTTTCCAATATCAACCGCTGCATTTCACAATTGAGACAGCGCATCCAAGCCGGGGCCGAACCCTTTGCCCCCGATGTGCTGGAAGGACTTTCAGGAGATTTTCTGTCATGAGCCAAGCCACCGAGACGACCGGCGTTCTGATCATCCATAATGACAGCTCGCTTTTGGCCGAAACCCTGCAAAGCGCCAAACATCTGGTCGACAGTCTGGTCGTCGTGGATGGGGCCTATGATTGGGTGGCGCCATTTTGCGAGATGAATGGTGAGGACCCGGAGAAATCCACCGATAATCTGCTCGAGATCCTCGATCAGTCCGGCCTGCCCTATACCTATCACACCGGCACCTGGCAGAACGAAACCCACAAGCGCCAGGCCTCGTTGGAATTTGTCAAAACCGATCGCGTCATGCTGATCGACAGTGACGAAATCTACAATATCGATGATGACAAGCTGCAGACCTTCTGGGCCTCGGGCAAGGTCATGGCCTCACTGCAGGCGCCGCTGTTCCTGCATCAGGACGTGGTGACCTGGCATTCCGCCTCCAATGCCTATCCGCTCAAGCCGGTCTTTCTGAACCTGGCCGGGCAGGAGATCGAAACCGTGGTCGCCTCGCTCTGGCTGCTGCTGCCCGATAGCGAAAAGGGCGAGATCGTGGATCGCGCGCTGATCGAACGGGTGCCGCTGGGGATTTTCTATCACCTCAGCATGTTCCGCACCGATAACAACCCCTATCGCCGCTCGCGTTTCTACAACCTGCTCTCGATGCGGGTGGGCAAGCGGATTGGGCTGGATATCAACAAGGAGTTCTCAAGCGACGCGGAATTCACCGAACTGGTGCGCCAATCCAACCGGGTGGCGATGAACAACATGTTCAACCTGCACCGTCTGGCCGCCGCCTTCCCGCAGAAAAAGAACAACCAGGATCTGGTGATCTTTGACTTTGACATTCCCGCCCATGGCGAGATCGTCGCCAAGGCCTATCAGGATATGCTGGCCGATCAGCGCGCCCGCACCGAGGCGCTGCGCGGCACCCCGTTTGAAATGTTCATCGGGCGCGGGGCCTTTCTGGACATGACCGGGCCGGCCGCCGATGGGGTGAGCCGTCTGGATGTGGAACTGGGCGAAGAGCGCAGCAAGGCCAAGATCCTGTGGCATGTGGATTTCGGCACCCATCGCACGGAAATCCCCAGCGAGGATGGCACCCTGCCCCCGGCCGAGGCGCGCGAAGGTTGCAAGCGGCTTTTGGTGGAAATCACCCTGTTCCACCCAACGCAAAACACCGCATCCATGACCCTGAACTGGACCTGAGAGGCCTGATATGCAGCGCGTTTCCTCCGCCCCGAACAAGATCTTTGTCCTGTTCAACTGCCAGAACCGGATGCTGATCCAGGCGCTGCAACGCCTGCTGCCTGACTCTGAGGTGACGGGGATGAGCACGCATCTCTTCTCTCTGCGTCAGGAACGCGGAGAGATCGACAGCAAGGTTGCGGCAGATGCCTTTGTCTTTCTGCCCAATGGGCCAACCATTCTGGGCCACCACCCCAGCAGCGAATTGCTGCCGGATGTGGAGCCGATCATGCTCAACCCGATCATCTTTCGCGGCTTTCACCCGGATGCGGTGGCGGTGCGCAAGGAACAGAATGGCACGGCCTTGCTGGCCGGGCTGCATTCGCAGATCGTGCATCGCGGCTATGAGCGCGGCCTGTCCGAAACCGAGATCGCGGCGGATTTCAACGAACACACCTATCGCGAGCTGGGCTATTTCGAGATGTTCCAGGCCGAGCAGAAACGGCTTTTGGCCGGGTTTGTTGATCAGGGGCTTGAGATGGGCGCAGCCTATAACAGCTGGATGCGCAGCAGCATTTTCATGCGCACCACCAACCACCCCAAACCGCATGTGATCTTTGATCTCGCCGTGGCGCTGTGCAAACGCGAAGGCTGGGCATTTGACCCCGCGCGCGCGCGCTATTGGCGCCCCATGGCCGAGGATTTCCTGCTCAATGATACCAATTGGCCGGTCTATCCGGATCTGGCCGAAGAGCTGGGTTTTGAGGGCAGTTTCTTTTTCCGGCTCTCGGGGCAAAGCGATGTGCTGACCCTGCCGGAATTCATCCGCCACGAACTGGCTTATTTCAAAGAGTCCGGCGTGCCCGCCTGACCGGCCCCCTGATACCCCTTCCCTGCCCTCTTTGAGGCCAACACGGAAAGACCAGATCATGTCCCACCCCTACAAGAATTTGCCCCCGCAGAATTTCTGGCGCAAAGCCGTGGCAGGGGTGCCCCGGCAGGATCTGATGCTGCCGGTCGCCTCCAGCTTTCAGGTGGAACCGGGCGACAAGGTGGCCACCGCCGGCAGCTGCTTTGCCCAGCATCTGGCCAATGGGTTGCAGAAATCCGGCTTTGACTATTTCGTGCCCGAAGCGGGCGAAGATCTGGACCCGGCGACGCGCAAACAGCGCAATTACGGGGTCTATTCGGCCCGTTACGGCAATATCTACACCACCTTGCAACTGCTGCAGCTGCTGCAAGAGGCCTATGGGCTGCGCACACCGCAGGATCGGGTCTGGCAGGATGAGAAGGGGCGGTTTTACGACCCCTATCGCCCGGCCATTGAACCGGATGGCTTTGACAGTGCCGAGGCCATGCTGGCCTCGCGCGAGGTCATGTGCGCCGCCGTGCGCCGGATCGTTGAGGAAAGCGATATCTTTGTCTTTACCATGGGTCTGACCGAGACCTGGCGCAACCGCGCCGATGGCTCGATCTATCCGGTGGTGCCGGGGGCGGTGACCGGGGAACATGACCCCGATCAGCACGAATTCCTCAATATGAGCGCCTCCCAGGTGCGCGACAGTCTCGAAGAGGCGCTGGACCCCTAAAGCCAGCGTTTCGATTTCTGGGGCGCTGCCCCGTCCGCCCCTTGGGGCGGACTCCCCGGGATATTTTTGGCCCAAAGAAACCTGGGGGTCACAGCCCCTTGGTCAGCGCATCATAATCGCGCAGCTGCGCGATGAGGGTGGCGAGTTGATCGACCTGGATCATGTTGGGGCCGTCACAGGGGGCATTGTCCGGGTCCTGGTGGGTCTCGATGAACAGGCCCGCCACGCCCACGGCACAGGCCGCGCGGGCAAGGGTGGCGACGAATTTGCGCTCTCCGCCCGAGGAATTTCCGCGCCCGCCCGGTTGTTGCACCGAATGGGTGGCGTCAAAGATCACCGGATAGCCGGTCTCGGCCATGGTGGGCAAACCACGGAAATCATTGATCAGGGTGTTATAGCCAAAGGATGTGCCGCGCTCGCAGAGCATGATTTGATCATTGCCGGTGCTGGCGGCCTTTTCAGCGACATTGCCCATTTCCCACGGGGCCAGGAACTGACCCTTTTTGATGTTGAGCGGCTTCATGGTGCGGCCAGCGGCCAGCAAGAGATCAGTCTGACGGCAGAGAAAGGCCGGGATCTGGATGATATCCACCACCTCGGCGGCGGCGGCGCAATGGCTGGTTTCATGCACATCAGTGATGACAGGGCAGCCGAAGGTCTCACGCACCTCGGCGAGGATTTTTAACCCCTCTTCCATGCCAATGCCGCGCGCCGACCCGATAGAGGAGCGGTTGGCCTTGTCATAGCTGGTCTTGAAGACAAATTTTGAGGAGGTGGGGGCGCAGGCCTCGGCCACTTTTTCCGCCATCATCAAGGCATGGTCGCGGCTTTCGAGCTGGCAGGGGCCGGCGATGAAAGAGATCGGGTTGGCGCCGCCAAAGGGCACATCGCCCACCATCACGGTTTTGGTATCGGTTACGGACATTGAAAGGGCTCCTTTCCGGCGCATGTGATCAGCGTTGTGGGGCTGTGATTGCTTGGCATAAGGCGGAGGCGGTGTCGACTGGTTACTGGGGGCGTTGAGACGCGTGATCGCCGTTCCGCGGGTTGGCGATGAAACGAATGCTTCTGCCACTTTATCTTTGCCAAACTCTCTCCAACATCTGTGTTCACCCAGACGTAAGCACAATCGCCCACCCGGGGGGCGGGAGGGCGATCACGCGGCGGGCCAGAGGCCCTTGATTCCGCGTGGAGGGGAACCCACTAGGCTCCAACACTGCCCAAAACAGAATTGATCCGCGCCACGTCTTCGGGGTTGTTCAGCTCCCAGAACACCCGGCCGCGCCCTTCGACCTCGACACAGCGCACCGTCGTGTCATTGACCAGAAAGCGCAGCTGTTCCAGCCCCTCAAGGGTTTCGAGCTGCGAGACCGGCCAGCTGGCATAGGCGCGCAAAGCGGCGGGGCGATAGGCATAGACGCCGACATGGTGATAGACCGGGATATTCTCATCCGGCACCTTGTCAGGGTCGATATAGGGCAGCACCTCTTTGGAGAAATAGAGCGCGTGATGCTTGGCATTGAAAACGGCGGTGGTGCCACCAACCCGCCCCGCCTGACGATCCTCGACAAAATGGCCATAGGTGAGGGGATCACATTGCAGAACCGGCGTGGCGACCTGGGCCTCGGGGTCTTGTGCCATGGCGGCAATCAGGTCTTCGACAAACCATTCCGGGGTCAGCGGCGCGTCCCCTTGCAGGTTCACAATCAAATCCGCCTCAATCGCGCCATTGGCCAGGGCTTCGGCGCAGCGGGCCGTGCCATTCTCGGCCTCGGGGCTGGTCATGATCACCGAAGCGCCAAAGCCCTGCGCATGATCGCGAATACGGTCATCATCGGTGACCACATGCACCTCGGCCACGCCGGACACGCGCTGCGCGGCCTGCCAGCTCAGGTGAATCAGAGACTGTTTTTCACCCGATGGCAGGGTCAGCTGTGCCAAAGGTTTGCCCGGATAGCGGGTCGAGGCATAGCGGGCGGGAATGAGGATAACGACCTTCATCACACCACCCCCGCGCGCACCAGATCCTGCATATGCAGCAGGCCAACCGGCGCCCCCTGCTGATCCAGGATCGGCAGCACATTGACCTTGAGACGGTTCAACACCGCCATCGCCTCGGCGGCGAAATCATCTGGATGCATGGTGGTCGGGTCCTTTGTGGCAATATCGGCGGCGGTTTTGGACAGCAGATCATCCATATGGCGGCGCAAATCTCCATCGGTGATAAAGCCGCTGAGCTGGCCATCACGCACCACCAAAGCGGCGCCCAACCCATGGGCGGTCATCGCCAGCAGCACATCCGACATGGGCGTGTCCCCCGCCACCAGCGGCAAGTTCCCCCCATGCATCAGATCCCCCACCGTGGCCAGTTGCATGCCCAGCTTGCCGCCGGGATGGAAATTCTTGAAATGATCCGCGGTAAAGCCGCGCTGCTCCATCAGCGCCACGGCAATCGCATCCCCCAGCGCCAGGGTGATGGTGGTGGAGGTGGTCGGCGCCATGCCGATCGAACAGGCCTCTTCGGCCTTGGGGATCAGCAATTGATAGGTGGCGGCGCGCATCAGCACACTGTCGGGATTGGCCGAGATCCCCGCCATGGGAATATCAAAGCGTTTGCAATAGCTGACCAGATCCTGCAGCTCGCGGGTCTGGCCCGAATTCGAAATCACGATAGCAATATCGCCCGGAACAATCATGCCCAGATCGCCATGGCTGGCCTCGGTGGCATGGACAAACAGCGATGGCGTGCCGGTGCTGGCCAGGGTGGCGCTGATCTTGTGACCGATATGGGCGGATTTGCCGATGCCCGAGACGATCAGGCGCCCGGACATGGACAGAACCGCCTCGATAAAGGCGGTGAAATCACCGGGCAGATCCTGGGCAAGCTGTTCAAGCCCGCGCATCTCTACATCGAGCACGCGGCGCGCGGTCTCGGAAATCGTGGCTGGGGGTTGGGACATACGGGACCTCATATCGCGCGAGAAACAATGCGCTCATGCGGTCTTAGCCCGAAGCGAGGGGGATATTGAAGGGGGGTCAATGCGAACCCGCCAAAAGCAGCGGGTTCAAGCAGACAGGATCAGGCCCCGCCGCGGCGCAAAACCACGTCCAGGGTGCGCCACAGGATAAAGGTCTCCATCGCAAAGCTGCGATTGGCGATATAATGCAGATCCGCATAGACCTTGCGGCGCGTGCCCTCGATGCCTTCGATATAGCCCAGTTCCACCTGCGCCAGCCCGCTGATGCCCGGGCGCACCGCATGGCGCTTTTGATAGCCCGGCACGCTGGTGAGGTAATTCTTGGCATGTTCGATATAATCGGGGCGCGGACCGATCAGGCTCATATCCCCCTTGAGAACATTGAAGATTTGCGGCAGCTCATCAATACGAGACTTGCGCAGAAACGCCCCAAGCGGCGTGATCCGGTCGGTTTCCAGCGGATCATTCGCGGCGCGTTTGATCGTGCCTTCGGGCCGCATGGAGCGGAATTTATACGCGGTGAAGGGTTTGCAATCGCGCCCCATGCGCTGCTGTTTGTAAATCAGCGGGCCGCGATTCCAAAACGGGTTCAGCACCAGCAGAACAAGGGCGCTGATCAGCGCAAAGGGAAGCAGCGCAAAGAAACTGACAAACAGATCAAAGGCGCGTTTGGAGAGGTTGAAAAACCAGGTTTGCCCGGAGTTTTGACCTGAAATCTGGCCCGAAATCTGGGAAGAGTGGCGCGTCGTCACATGCAGTGACTCGCTATTCTGGATATCGATGTCGAACATGACCTTGGCAGCCCAAAGAGGTTAACAAAAAAGAAATAGATATTGTTTAAGGATTTATTAACCTCGCTATATGACGTGTCAATGATTTTGCAGCTGCAGAAAAAGGTTAACGTTGAAAAGACTCAAATCAGGGTAAAAAATAAGCCAATTTTGCCAGGTTTCTGCCGAGCCAGGGCAGGCATGGGATGAGGCAAATGCCGGTTACGTCACTGGCACACAACCACAAGTATGGCCTCTCTGCGTTCACTCAGCATACAGACGCACACCAGAGAATCGCCCGTCACGTCGCCAGGTTTCCGTGCATCACAGCCAAACGAGCCAGGCACCAAAAGCGGTTTTCTCAAGGTCCAAATACAAAACGGCCCGGAAGCAGTGCTTCGCGGGCCGTTTTTGTAGATTTGGTTGCGGGAGCAGGATTTGAACCTGCGACCTTCAGGTTATGAGCCTGACGAGCTACCGGGCTGCTCCATCCCGCGACACTTGTTAGTGCACTACCGCCTAGCGGCGACTTGAGTGCGCTACTCTGTTTGGCCTACCGCGCGGAGCGCTACTTGAGGCCTGAGTTTGGCGTTTCCCTTTTGACGGGTTGGCCAGATTTCGGGTAATCGCGTTTGCGATTTTGACCCTAACCCCCTTTATCGGTTGGGATATCGGGGAATTCTTTTTATCATCCAGAGATATTTGTTGCTATTTATTAGGTTTGGCGGTGACCTACTCTCCCACACCTTAAGATGCAGTACCATCGGCGCAAAGGCACTTAACGGCCGGGTTCGGGATGGATCCGGGTGTTTTGCTCTCGCT
>JAGHRD010000023.1:0-55993 GCA_017744045.1 Tropicibacter sp. R15_0
CACCCACCCCGACCCGCTCGGGCGGGGAGGCGCCTGACCCTAAAGCAAGGTTAACCGCCCCCAGGTTTCTTTGGGCCAAAAATATCCCGGGGGAGTCTGCCTTGGCAGACGGGGGCAGCGCCCCCAACCCGCCCTCGATCAATACATCAATCGTCCAAGCCCCGCCTCGCCACCACCGCAAAACCTTGCGTTGTATCAAGGCAAGATCCCCCAAGACCGGTCAAAATCCCCTCGCAAACAGGGGAGAGCACTCATGGCTGACCATCTCAAACGCCGCATCGGATTGCCCTTGCTCATCGCCTATGGCGTTGGTGTCATGGTGGGGGCGGGGATCTATGTCCTCGTCGGGGCCGTCGCCGGTGTCGCCGGCCATTTTGCCCCTTATGCCTTCCTTCTCGCCGGGCTGATCGCCGCCCCGACCGCGCTGTCCTATGCCGAGTTCTCCACGCGCATTCCCGAAGCCGCTGGCGAGGCCGCCTATATCGGCAAAGGCTTTGGCTCTGAACTCCTGGCCGTTCTCGTCGGGCTGGCCATTGTGCTGGCCGGAACGGTCTCGGCGGCAGCCGTCTTGCGCGGCGGCGCGGGCTATCTCATTGGCATCGCAGATGTGCCGCTGATCTGGGCTGCCATCGCCATGGGCCTCTTGCTCAGCGGCGTCGCGGTGATCGGCGTGATGGAGAGCCTCAGCCTGGCCGCGCTCTTTACAGCCATCGAAGTCATTGGCCTGATCCTTGTGGTCTGGGCCGGGGCAACCAGCGAGCCAATGCCCGCCCAAATCACCGCAAACCCCACGCCCTGGACCGAGTTGGCACCCGGGATCGGGGCAGGGGCCATGCTCGCCTTCTTTGCCTTTATCGGCTTTGAGGACATCGTCAACATGGCCGAGGAAACCCGCGACCCGACGTTTACCATGCCCCGCGCCATCCTGATCTCGCTGGTGATCACCTCCAGCCTCTATGCGCTTGTGGTCTGGGCGGCTTTGCGCGCCGTGCCGCCCGAGGCTTTGGCGGCCTCGGATCAACCGCTGGCCCTGGTCTGGGCGTCGGCCACTGGCGGGGATGCGCGCTTTCTCTCGGCCATTGCGGTGTTTGCCGCCCTGAATGGCGTGCTGGCTCAGATCGTCATGGCCAGCCGCGTGCTCTTTGGCCTGGGCAAGCGCAGCCCGGCTCTGGCGCTGTTCCACCATGCCCATCCGCGCTTTGGCACCCCGGCATTGGCCTCGACCCTGATCGGCCTGGCTGTCATCCTCGGCGCAATCCTTTTGCCGGTTGCGACCTTGGCCGAGACCACTTCAGCCGTGCTCCTTGCGGTCTTTGTCCTGGTCAATGCCGCGCTTATCGCGGTCAAACGCCGGGGTGAGCCTGGCCCCTTTACCGTGCCGCTCTTTGTGCCCGTCCTCGGGCTGGTCCTGTCGGGCATCGCCTTGATTGCCGCCTTCTAAAGACGCACATTGACACAAAGCGCCCCAAGGAAAGGCCCACCCATGTTCTCCACCCTCGCCATCGCGCTCGTTTCGGGTTTTGTGATCTGCCTCGTGGTGGGGCGCGTGCTGGGGGCCCTCACCAGCGCCGCCTGCCTGCTTTGCGGCACCATCGCCGCCTACCTCATGGGGGCAAGCACAGTGATCGCCATTCTGACCGCGCTTTGCTTTGCCATCGGCGCGGCTTTGGGCTGGATGTTCGGCACCACCTGGCGCAAGCGCAGCGGGTCCTGACGCCAGACAGAGACAGGCCCCGGCTACCCCCCAGCTAACCCCCATCAAATCCCTTGCAAAATGCGCGCAGCTGAGGCATGTTCAAAGCGCCTTGGGGGGCAGCGGAGACGGGTATGACATTCTCATTGATCCTCGCATGCCTCTGGCTGGTGGCAGCCAATGTGCTTGCCATGATCCCTTCCAAAGACAATCACTGGGCGCGCGCCTATGGGCTGATTGCCGTGGGCATCCCCTTGCTGGGCTATGTCACCTATGAAAACGGCCCCTGGATCGGCCTCCTGGCCTTGGCCGCCGGGATGAGCGTGCTGCGATGGCCGGTGCGCTACCTTTTTGCCTGGATCAAGCGGCAATTCTCGCGCCCCGATACAAACTGACGCAAACCGCGCCCAACCGCATCAGCGACCCATTCATCACTGCACATCATCCCTGCGTGAATGTCGGGGATTCCTGACTGGCGTTAACCAGGATGGACCCCCATCTTGTTAAGGGTAATCGGGGGATTGCTCATGCTGATGATAATACCTTTTGCTGCTTTTCTGATTGGCCTCTTGCTGGGCTATCTGCCCTTGCGCTCCTGTTACGGAGAGGTCACATGGGCCTTCATCGCCTCCCTTATCGGCTTTGGCGCATGGCTGCTGTTCAAAGAGCTCACGGTGCCTGGCCTGGATGGCGTCATGTACACGCTGCTCGGCCTCTTCGTCGTCACCCCCAGCCTCATCGCCACTCTGATCGGAGCAGCCCTGGCCCATCTCCGCCCCCGCGAAATGTGCTGACCACGCGCGCCTTTTGACGCTTGCCAGCATCAGCATTGCAAGGCATCTTGCCCGCAATGGGTGAGATTAAAGACATTAAAGACCGAGAGAGCCTTGAGGCTTGGCTGAACGCACTTCCGCAGGACACGGAGGAAGAGCAAGCCACCGCCCGCCGCATCGCCATGGCGATCGCGTTCCGAGCGGTTGCAAGGGTCTTGCCTGTTTGGTGGGAGCATACGCTTTCGGACAAATATATGCGTAACCAAGGTTCGACGGCGTTACCGGCTTTAAGAAGGTTGCATATCTCGTATGTCGCAATTCAATTACAATCCGTAGCATTGAAAAGAGCTGGCATAAACGCAACAGCGGGTCATGGGCTGGCTGGCCGGTCCAAAGCCTCCCTAGTTAACAACGCAATTGTTATAGCCGCGATTGCCTCGACTGGCAAAGCAACGACAATTTCCTTCGCATGTGACGCTTGCCACGAAGCAGCACAAGCCATGGACAACAAATTCCTCACTGATGCTTTCTGGAAAAATCTTCATTTGGATGCCTCAGTCTTGTTGGATTTATATGAAGACGATGCTGAGGCGCATAATTTTTCCTACCGTCCGCTCTGGCAAAACGAGCGGCCAATGGAGTCGTTGTGGTTTAGTATTTATTCCAAGCTGCGGGAGACTGGGCAAACTGAAAGGTGGGGCTTCTGGCTAGATTGGTACAACCGCTTGCTTGTAGGCAACGCGCCAGCAAACACATCGTCGGCGATGGTTCAAATTGCTTTGATACCGGAAAAGGTCTGGCATGATGAACATCGGGTATTGGCTAGGATCCAAGAGATTTGGCAAATCGTTCGCGCAAAAGAGGTTATTGACGCGAACCCCTTGGGCCAAAAGGTCGGGCGCGATGAGCGTTCGGGGAAACTGTATTCTTCGCCTATTGACCAACGCGATCTCAGCGATCTCGTCGATGACCTGCGCCGCGCGCTGCGCTCCTTTCTTTCGAACTCCAAAAAGAATGGAGGGAATTTTGGCACCGTGATCGTTGGAGCTTTTGATCCCCATATCAAGGAGTTGAGAAAACGGATCAGCGCCAGCAAGGGCGATGCGCGAGAATTGCTGCGCGCCGTTGAGGACAGTAAACGCGCCTTTTCTCTCGTCGCCAAAGACCACGGCGCATCTCACGACGTTTATGTCGACCGCCTGATTACCCAGCTTGATAACACCGCTGATGGGATATGCGTTGCAGCTCCCGAAGTGTTGGAGGAAATCAAAGCTCGCCGCGCCGTTCAGTTTCACCGCATCAGCGCTCATCGCATTCAACTGGCCCTCAGAATGAGCGCTGGCATGGCTTTTGACAGTCAGGGCGATCTGAAAGATGCTGTCTCCTATGCCACCTTGTGCATTGCCAGCCCGGATTGTTCCGATGAGGAAAAAGCGGCGGCTTGGACATTTCTGACGGCTGCGCTTCCGCGCGGAGCCAAGCTTATCCATGACGCGGGCGAAGACGGGGCCGATGGGTCCAAAGACCCGTCCGTGATTGATACCGTTGTGGGCTATGCTGACAAGGCAAACAAGCTGGATAAAGGTGTTGATGCCATTCAAGAGGCCGTCGCCGAAGGTGGACCGTGGGTCACCGAAGCTTACACTCAGATGATGTCTGGCAATTTCTGGGGGATAGGGTTCGGAGGATAGTTGCCTGTCGGCGGCTAGACATCCCACCACCCCCGTTGATCCTCCCCCTCACATCCCGTAAACCCGATCCAAAATAAGCGGTGGTGGCAGAGCAATGGAATTTCCGACAACACGTGGGCGTTTGACGCCCAACCGTCCCCTGAACGATCTCACCTGGCTGCGGGTTGGCGGGCCGGCGGATGCTTTGTTTCAACCGGCGGATCTGGGTGATCTCAAGGATTTTCTAAAATCCTTATCCCCCGAGATTGCCGTCTTTCCCATGGGTGTTGGCTCTAACCTCATCGTGCGTGATGGCGGTATCCGCGCGGTGGTGATCCGCATGGGGCGGGGCTTTAACGATGTGACCATCGAGGGCAATCGCGTCACCGCCGGGGTGGCCGCACTCGACAGTATCGTGGCGCGCAAGGCCGCCGCTGCCGGCGTTGACCTCACCTTTCTGCGCACCATTCCGGGGGCCATTGGCGGGGCGGTGCGGATGAATGCGGGCTGCTATGGCTCTTATGTGGCGGATCACTTCGTCTCGGCACAGGCCATCACCCGCGCCGGCGAAGAGGTCACACTCACCGCCGATGACCTCAACTTCCAATACCGCCAGACCGACCTGCCCGAGGGCTGGGTCATCACCCAGGCCACCTTTGAGGGCCCCGCAGGCGATCCCGAAGAGCTTGAGGCGCGCATGGCAGCCCAGCTCAAAAAGCGCGACGAGACCCAGCCGACCAAAGACCGCACCGCAGGCAGCACCTTTCGCAATCCTGCCGGATTCTCCAGCACCGGCAAGGCCGATGACACTCATGAGCTCAAGGCCTGGAAGGTCATTGATGACGCGGGCATGCGCGGCGCCACCATTGGTGGCGCGCAGATGAGCCCGAAACATTCCAATTTCCTCGTCAATACAGGTGATGCAACCGCGCATGACCTTGAATCCCTTGGCGAAGAAGTGCGAAAAAAGGTTTTCCAAAACAGCCAAATAGAGCTAGTATGGGAAATCATGCGGGTTGGTGAACCGGCGCAGGATTAAGGGGCAGGGGCCATCCGGCACAGACCCTAAGATAAAAATCGACGCGTTGAGTTAACCAAATCGTAACGACCAAGCCGCCAAAGTTGCGATATTACGCGGCAGATGGCGCGAGAATACAGTGACGCAAGTCGCAAAAAAATACAGTGGCGAAAGCCACAAAAATAAGGTGGCACAAGCCGCCAATCAAACGGCCACAGGCAGGCCGGAAACAAGAACAAGGGGACAAGCCCGCAAAGGGATAAACCCCAGGTAAAGAGGCGTTTGGGATGTCGAGCAGGACACTCCCGAAAGCAGCGGTGTTAATAGGTGATCCTGGCGTTTTGCGCGCAAGGACTCTGTTATCCGGGCAGGACTGCACGGCTGCTTTGAGGGGCAAAAACTATTGTCATGGAATGCGGGCCGCGTGCGGTCGGCACCGGTCGGAGGGCAGCTCATGCAGCAGGTAAGCCCGCCACCTTCTCCACGTGCGCGCAAGCGCAAGCTGGCCAGTCATGACCCGGCCCCCTCCCGTCTGAAATACCGCATAGAACGGCTCAAGCTGACGCCAGGCTTTCGCTTTGCCACCCGGGTCTTGCTGCCTTGCGCGCTGGGCTTTGGCGCGGTTTCGCTCTGGTTCTCTGCCGAGGAAAACCGCAACGCCTTCAATCAGATGATCGTCGATATGCGCGAAACCGTCGAAAGCCGCCCTGAATTTCAGGTCAAGCTGATGGCGGTGGATGGGGCCTCTGCGGGCGTGGCCGAACAGATCCGCGCTGCGCTGCCGATCGATTTCCCGATCAGCTCCTTTGATCTGGACCTGGGCAAGATGCACGAGACCGTGGTCAATATGCATGCGGTGAAAACTGCTCAGATCCGGGTGCGCGAAGGCAATATCCTGCAAATCCAGATCGAAGAACGTGTTCCCGCCGTCCTGCGCCGTGGGGATCGTGGGCTTGAGCTGCTCGATGATACCGGCGCGCTGGTTGGCCCGGCGCAGACCCGCTCGGACCACGTGATGTTGCCGGTTATTGCCGGGGATGGGGCCCATGACGCGGTGCCCGAGGCGCTGGAGCTCTATAAGGTAACGGGCCCCTTGCGGTCGCGCCTGCGCGGTTTTGAACGCATGGGGGCGCGGCGCTGGGATGTCGTGCTGGATCAGGGCCAGCGTATCATGCTGCCCGAAGATAACGCGGTGCGCGCCTTTGAGCGCACCATCGCCATGGATCAAGCCATTCAGATGTTGTCGCGCGACCTGATCGTCGTGGATCTGCGCCTGCCGCAGCGGCCGACCATCCGGATGGGCTCAGACGCAACAGAGGCCCTTTGGGCCGCAAAACAAGAATAATGCTGGTGGGGAAGTACAGGAAATGATCGAGCTTTATGAATCCCAACGGGCAATGCGCAATATGCGCAAGGCGGCGATGCAGCGCGGTGTGGTGGCCATTCTGGATGTGGGCAGCTCAAAAATTGCCTGCCTGGTGCTGCGCTTTGATGGCTCGGACCCGGCGGATGATGGGATTGGATCGCTGGCGGGGCAATCGGGCTTTCGCGTGATTGGTGCCGCGACGACCCGCTCGCGCGGCGTGAAATTCGGCGAAATCTCCAGCATGGGCGAGACCGAGCGCGCCATTCGCACTGCCGTCCAGGCGGCGCAGAAAATGGCCGGGATCCGGGTGGATCACGTCATTGTCTGCTTTTCGGGCGCTGGTCCGCGCAGCTATGGTCTGGCGGGGCAGGTCGATGTCATGGGCGTTACCGTGGATGAACAGGATGTGGCCCGCGTACTCAGCTCCTGTGATGTGCCTGATTTTGGCTTTGGCCGCGAAGTGCTGCACGCGCAGCCGGTGAATTTTGCACTGGATCACCGCTCGGGTCTGGATGATCCGCGCGGGCAGATCGGCAATGAGCTGGCGTGCGACATGCATATGCTGACTGTCGATGCGCAGGCGATCCAGAACATCGCCCATTGCGTCAAGCGTTGCGACCTTGAGCTGGCCGGTCTCGCCAGTTCCGCCTATGCGGCGGGGGTCTCGGCTCTGGTCGAAGATGAACAAGAGCTTGGCGCGGCCTGTATCGATATGGGCGGCGGCAGCACCGGCGTGTCGATCTTTATGAAGAAACACATGATCTTTGCCGATACCGTGCGTATGGGCGGAGATCATGTGACGAGCGACATTTCCATGGGGCTGCAAGTGCCCACCGCCACGGCGGAACGGATCAAGACATTCTATGGCGGCGTTGTCGCCACCGGTATGGATGACCGTGAGATGATCGAAACCGGCGGCGAGACCGGCGATTGGGAACATGACCGCCGCACCGTGTCACGCGCCGAGCTGATCGGCATCATGCGCCCGCGGGTCGAAGAGATCCTCGAAGAGGTGCGCGGCTGTCTCGATGCTGCCGGGTTTGATCATCTGCCGAGCCAGCAAATCGTGCTGACCGGCGGGGCGAGCCAGATCCCTGGTCTTGACGGCTTGGCTTCGCGCATCCTCGGGCACCAAGTCCGCCTTGGCCGCCCCCTGCGCGTGCATGGCTTACCCCAAGCGGCCACAGGTCCGGGCTTTGCCGGTGCCGTGGGCCTGTCTTTGTTCGCAGCGCATCCGCAGGATGAATGGTGGGATTTCGAGATCCCGGTCGACAAATACCCCGCCCGCAGCTTCAAACGCGCCGTGCAGTGGTTTAGGGATAATTGGTAACAGAATTTTCCCCGAAAATTCTGTTACGGTGGGCAATGAGATCATTTGCAAAGCAAAAGAGCCTCAGCCCACTCAGCGAGGGCCAAATCCCAACGCTCCCAACTCCGTAACGCCAAAAGCATCGCTTTCAGCTTCTCCCAAATCGTGGCCGGGGGCCGAACTCCTACGCCCCCCAAAAATACTCACCAACCAAGGTCAGGCATTCCAGACCTTCCGGTTTTCCCCCATAGGGCAACCCCTGCGATCCCTCTAAACCTCCTGTAACGGGCGCGTTTTAGCCCAACAGTCTTCAGGAGATTTCATCATGCCTTTTACTCTGCCCTCTATAACCTTTCCCTTCATCACCGGCAGCATTTTCAACGATACCTGGATCGGAGGCTCGGGCGGTGATCGTTACCGTGGGCTTGCGGGCAATGACCGGATTTTTGGGTTCGAGGGCAATGACACCCTGGAAGGCGACGAAGGCCGCGATACCATCGATGGCGGCTGGGGTCATGACCGGCTGGTTGGCGGCACCGGCGACAACCTGCTTTTGGGCGGCTATGGCGATGACACGATCATCGGCGGCTCCGACAATGACCTGATCTATGGTGATAGCAGCCAACTCCCGGGCAGCCCCGGTTTCATCAATCTGATCTGGTCCAGCAATGACCGCATCTTTGCCGGCGCCGGAGAGGATACCGTCTTTGGCGAATATGGCGATGATGACATCTATCTTGGCGCGGGCGATGACGAAGCGCATGGCGGCTCCGGTGATGATTTCATCTTTGGTGACAATGGTGATGATCTGATTTTCGGTGACGCTGGCGCGGATGAAATCCAGGGTGGTCACGGCAATGACTCCCTTTATGGCGGTGCCGACCAGGATCTGGTCTTGGGCGGCGCGGGCCATGACCAGATCTTTGGTGGCCAAGGCAATGACAATCTGTCCGGCGGGGCAGGGGATGACACCCTGTTTGGTGGCCAAGGGCAGGATGTGATCGGCGGCTCCTCGGGCAATGACGATATTTATGGGTCTGACAGCGGCGCGGGGGATGGCGTGGCTGACCGCTTTGTCTTTGAAACCGGCCATGGGGTGGATGCGGTGATGGATTACGAGGTCGGGCTGGACATGCTGGACCTGGTCGATGGGCAAAACGTGGCGGGCTACAGCGTCGGCACCTTTGTGTCCCCCAGCGGGGCCGTGCTATCGGGTATCGAGCTACATTTCGCAGGCGGCGATGCGATCATTGTCCAAGGCGTGTTTGACTACGACGATCTGACCTTTGTCTGAATAAGCGTTTGATCAAGGCCAACGCGCCACCAATCCAGACCCCGTTCCATCTCCCGTGAACCGCCCCCTCAAAAAGGAAATGACCATGCCAAGCCCTTCTATTCTCTTTCCCCAATTCGGCCTGCAAATCGATTTCGACCATCCCGGTTTGCGCCACCCTTTCTTTGCCATCCAAGGCGATGACAGCGACAACTCGTGGAACGGCACGTCGACCGCAGAATACTACGTGGGCTGGGGGGGCCGGGATACCGTGTTTGCAGGCGATGGTGCCGACACGATCTGGGGCGGCAACGGCAATGATGTTGTCTATGGCGAAGGCGGCAATGACAGCATGATCGGCGGTGCAGGTCAGGATGCGCTTTATGGCGGAGCGGGGCGTGACAGCCTGTTTGGCGGCTCTGGCAATGATGACCTGTCCGGCGGCAATGGCCATGATTTCCTGGCGGGGCAGGATGGGGATGATGATCTAATAGGCGGTTATGGTGATGACACCCTGATCGGAGGCTCGGGCGATGACAACATCTATGGCGAAGCCGGAGATGACAGTGTCGAAGCTGGAACCGGTCATGACAATATCTATGCCGGGATCGGCCATGACTTTGTCAGCGCAGGCACAGGCGATGACTATGTTGATGCGGGCAGTGGCAATGACACAGCCTATGGCAATGACGGTGCAGACAGGCTGTTTGGTTGGGATGGCAATGACGTTCTGGATGGCGGCAATGGCGCGGATTCCCTTGTCGGTGGCGCAGGCAATGACGGCCTTTCCGGTGGCCGCCATGCTGACACGTTAGAAGGCGGAGACGGGGCCGACACGCTGAATGGCGGCGGCGGCAATGATGACCTTTATGGCGGCAGCAATGATGGCGATGCCGATGTCTTTGTTTTTGCCTCCGGTCATGACACGGTATTCGACTATGAGGTTGGTATCGACGAAATCCGCCTTGATGCCGGGCTTGCAACCTCTGCCTATAGCTGGTCGGTGGTCACAACCCTGTCTGCGGGTGGGGCGCATGTCAGCGGGATCGAGATTGATTTTGGTGGGGGCGATCTGCTGCTGATTGATGGCGTCAGCGATATCAGCGACATTACCTTTGTCTGATCACCTATCTGCGCTCAAAACCGTGTTTCACCGCTATATCTAGTTGGGCCCACAACTTTAGAGCGTGACAGGGCCTAAATTTTAGGCTACCCTTAACCAACCGCTCCAACCAAGAGATGCGGCATTGGATCGAGCAGATCCCATTCAAATCGAATCCTGACGCAGCGCACCTCCTCCCGTGCGCCGCGCCTCTTGTCTTGTGCCTGGGTCGTGGGTTTCCGCAAAATCTGGCAGTTTGGGCGAAATCCCGCGAAAACCTGCCAAAAACATGCCATATTTGGTATGAAATACGTGTTTTTTACGTGACGCGGCGCGCGCCAGCCGTTACTCTGGAACGAAACGGGCCGGAAAACAGGCCTGAAATCGGTCAAAGCACAGGCGGAAAGCGTATGACATTGAATCTCACCATGCCCGGTCAGGAAGAATTGAAGCCTCGTATCACGGTATTCGGCGTGGGCGGGGCTGGCGGCAACGCGGTCAACAACATGATCGACAAAAACCTGGAAGGGGTTGATTTTGTCGTTGCCAATACCGACGCCCAGGCTCTGCAGCAAAGCCATAGCCAGGCGCGCGTTCAACTGGGCGTGAAGGTCACCGAAGGTCTGGGGGCAGGGGCCCGTGCGACCGTTGGGGCGGCTGCCGCTGAGGAAAGCATTGAACAAATCGTCGACCATCTGGCCGGCGCGCATATGTGCTTTATCACCGCCGGGATGGGCGGTGGCACCGGCACCGGCGCAGCCCCGATCATCGCGCAAGCCGCGCGTGAATTGGGTGTTCTGACCGTTGGCGTCGTGACCAAGCCGTTCCAGTTTGAGGGCGGCAAGCGGATGAAACAGGCCGAGGCCGGTGTTGAGCAGCTGCAAAAGGTTGTCGACACGCTGATCATCATCCCGAACCAGAACCTCTTCCGTCTGGCCAATGAGAAAACCACCTTTACCGAGGCTTTCTCCCTTGCGGATGATGTGCTTTATCAAGGTGTTAAAGGCGTGACCGACCTGATGGTCCGCCCCGGCCTGATCAACCTCGACTTTGCCGATGTGCGTGCCGTGATGGACGAGATGGGCAAGGCAATGATGGGCACCGGCGAAGCCTCTGGCGAAGATCGCGCCATCCAGGCCGCCGAAAAGGCCATTGCCAACCCGCTGCTGGACGAAATCAGCCTCAAAGGCGCCAAAGGCGTGCTGATCAACATCACCGGCGGCTCCGACCTGACCCTGTTCGAACTCGACGAAGCGGCCAACCGCATTCGCGAAGAAGTCGATCAGGATGCCAATATCATCGTTGGCTCCACCCTGGATGATGGTCTGGACGGCATGATGCGTGTTTCCGTCGTCGCCACCGGCATCGACGCCATGGAAAGCCACGCGGAAACCCCGCTGCCGCGCCGCTCGCTGTCTCAGCCTGGTGCGACCAAGGCGGTTGACGCGCCTGCCGCAGCCCCGGTTGCAGCGCCTGAGCCCGTTGTCGCCGCCGCGCCAGAGCCCGCACCGCAGCCAGAACCGGTTGTCGCACAGCACGCCGAACCTGAACCCTCGCTGTTCCAGAGCATTGACGCCGAGCGCGCCGCTGCCGAAGAGCAGATGGAAACCATCTTTGAGGAAGAAGAGCAGGTTCTGGACGATGACGGCCTTCCACCCCCGGCCTACCAGCCGCAAGTGGCCGAGTTCCGTCCGCAGCCCGACACCATCGAAGCCGATCCGCAGGATTTTGTTGCCCCTCGCGCCCCAAGCGCTGGCAATCCGAATGCCGACATGGTCGCCCGCGTCAAAGCCGCCGCCGCCCGTGGCCGCGAAGCACAAGCTGCGCCCGCGCCAGCTCCGGCCCCCGAAGCGGAAAAGCCACGTTTCAGCGTGAATTCTCTGATCGGTCGCATGACCGGTGGTGGTCAACAGGCCGCACCTGAGGCCGCACCGACCCCGCGCCAGCAGCCTCCGGTCCAGGCACAGCGCCCCGCGCCAATGCCACAAACCGAGGCCGAGCCAGAAGATGACCGCATCGAAATCCCGGCCTTCCTGCGTCGTCAGGCGAATTAATCAGGTCAGAATCATTGCCCTTATGGGTGGTGACCACAACAAGATGTTTCAAAACGCCCCTGCATCTGCGGGGGCGTTTTATGTCAGATGTTGAAATTTTTCTGTGAGTTATCGTTAACAATTGTCGGAAAATCCGTCATTCCGCCTGTGAGTAACCTTGTGGAAAGAATTTCAAACCAACGCGTTTTCAACGCCTTACCCCATGCAAATCCGGGATGCGCGGTGATCCGCCAATTCTTAACGGGCATGTTTCACTTGGTTACAATCTTTGATTTGAGCCAACCCGCCCCTTTTCGTATCCACTTGGCCAAAGCCGCGCCCAATGGGGAGGGTGGCGGTAACCAAGGGATACCCCGTGCAGACAACGCTCAAATCGGCCATCACATTCCAGGGCTTCGGCCTGCATTCCGGGAAACCGGCATGTCTGACCATTCGCCCAGCTGCTGCCGATTTTGGGATCTGGTTTCAACGCACCGATCTGGACACAACACCGTCCAAGGCCGACACGCTCATTCCGGCCCGCTGGGATGTCGTGGAAACCTCGCCGCTCTGCACATTGTTGCGCAACGAAACCGGGGCCTCGGTCTCGACCGTTGAACATGTCATGGCGGCCCTGTCCGGTTGCGGCGTCCATAATGCCCTGATTGAAATTGATGGCCCCGAGGTTCCGATTCTCGACGGGTCCAGCATTCCATTTGTGCGTGATATCCTCGCCTGTGGCCTGCAAGAGCTCGACAGCCCGCTGAAAGTGATCGAAGTGCTCGCCCCTGTGAGCGTGAAAACCGATCAGGGTTGGGCACAGATCAGCCCGGCACAACCGGGGCAGGGGCTGCAAATGGACTTCCATATCGACTTTGTCGATCGCGCCATTGGCCAGCAGGACAAAACCTTGAACCTCGCCAACGGCACCTTTGTGCGCGAGCTGTGTGACAGCCGCACCTTCTGCCGTGCCGCCGATGTCGAAGCGATGCATGCTGCGGGCAAGGCGCTGGGTGGCACCTATGAAAACGCAGTTGTCGTCGATGATGACAAAGTGCTCAGCCCCGGTGGTCTGCGCCACCGGGACGAGGCCGTGCGCCACAAAATGCTCGACGCTTTGGGCGATCTGGCGCTGGCGGGTCTGCCGATTGTTGGCCATTACGAAGGGCACAAGGCCGGTCACGCCATGACCAATGCTTTGCTGCACGAACTCTTTGCCACGCCATCGGCCTTCCGCATCGTGACCTGCGACCCATTTATGGCGCAAAACCTGCCCGGTGCCGGTGTCGAACTCGACGAAATTCCCGTTTTGAACTGATAGAAATGTCATGCGCGGTCCCTTGCGCATGAAATCCGCGTTAAGACGTTTTGCACGGGAAAATTCTGTGCTAGACCAATGCCAACTGGGTCCTTATTTGTGACCGGATCAAAGATCAAAGGGTAGTCAAGCATGGCAGGGGGCGGATCAAGAACAGCACTGATCGGGGCGACCTTGGGTGTCGTTGCGCTTGCGGGCTGTTCGGAGTTGGAACGCAAAGGTGTTGGCCCGGGTGGCGTGCCTTTGGAAAGCTACACCGCCGAACAGATTTTTGAGCGCGGCGAATACGAGCTGTCGACCAAGGATTACGAGGACGGAGCGCTCTATTTCTCTGAAATTGAACGGCTTTATCCCTATTCCGAATGGGCCAAACGCGCCTTGATCATGCAGGCCTATGCCCATCATCAGGACAAGAAATACGAAGATGCCCGCGCCGCCGCGCAGCGTTTCATCGATTTCTATCCAGCCGATGATGACGCCGCCTATGCGCAATATCTCTTGGCGCTCAGCTATTATGACCAGATCGAATTGGTTGGTCGCGACCAGGGCCTGACCTTTCAGGCCCTGCAGGCGCTGCGCACGGTGATCGAACGCTATCCTAACAGCGAATATGCCCGCAGCTCGATCCTGAAATTCGACCTGGCCTTTGACCATCTGGCCGGCAAGGAAATGGAGATTGGCCGCTATTACCTCAAGCGGGATCATTTCACCGCCGCCATCAACCGCTTCCGCGTTGTGGTTGAGGATTTCCAGACCACCACGCACACGCCCGAGGCGCTGCATCGTCTGGTCGAGGCGTATCTGTCCCTTGGTCTGGTCGAAGAGGCGCAAACCGCCGCCGCCGTTCTGGGCCATAACTACCAATCCTCGGAGTGGTATGAAGACAGCTACAGCCTGCTGCGCGGTCAGGGGCTTGAGCCGAAATTCTTCCGTGGCAACTGGTTGGCTGCGGCCTATCGTCAAACGATCAAGGGCGAATGGCTCTGAGGGTGGTATCGCCGCTTTTGGACAAGGCTAAGACCTGATGCTGCGCGCGCTTGAAATCCGAGACATGTTGATCATTGACCGGTTGGACCTTGCGTTCCAACCGGGTCTGAACGTGTTGACCGGCGAAACCGGGGCGGGCAAGTCTATCTTGTTGGATTCGCTTGGTTTTGTCCTCGGTTGGCGGGGCCGTGCCGAGCTGGTGCGCACCGGCGCGCAGCAGGGTGAAGTCACCGCTGTCTTTGATCTCGCCCCCGGTCACGCGGCCTATGGCGTGCTCGAAGAGGCCGGGCTGCCGGTCGGGGATGAGCTGATCCTACGCCGGGTGAACACCACCGATGGCCGCAAGACCGGTTGGGTCAATGACCGCCGTGTATCGGGCGAGGTGCTACGTCAACTGTCGGCCACTCTGGTCGAGCTGCACGGCCAGCATGACGATCGCGGTTTGCTTGATCCCAAGGGGCATCTGGCGATCCTCGACATCTATGCCGGGAATGACACCTTGCGCGCCGATCTGCGCGCCCGCTGGTCCGAGATGGGCGCGGCGCGGCGGGCTTTGAGCAAGGCACAGGCTGCCTTGGAAGAGGTCCGCGCCGAAGAGGAATTCCTGCGCCACGCGGTGGATGAGCTCAGCAAACTCGCCCCCGAACCCGGCGAAGAGGCCGAGCTGGACCAACGCCGCCGCCGCATGCAGCAAGCGGAAAAGATCCGCGATGATATCGGTCAGGCCTCATCCGCCCTGGGCTATGACGGGGCCGAAGGCGCCATGGCCAATGCGCTGCGCTGGCTCGAAGGCGCGTCGGAAAAGGCCGATGGCCGCTTGGATGACCCGATCAACGCCCTGACCCGCGCCATGGCCGAGCTGGACGAGGCGGCGCGCGGCGTTGCTGATTGTCTCGATGGTCTCGACTTCAATCCGGCGGAGCTCGAAGACACCGAAGAGCGCCTCTTTGCCCTGCGCGGGCTCGCGCGCAAACATCAGGTGCAACCCGATGAACTGGCCGATCTCAGCGCCAAGCTTTCGGCGCGTCTGGCGGCGCTGGATGCGGGCGAATCCCAGATTGCCGAGCTGCAAAACGCGCTGAAACAGGCCGAGACCGCCTATGGCTCCGCCGCCGATACGCTCACGCAAAACCGCCGCGCGGCGGCGACGCGTCTTGATGCGGCTGTGGCCTCGGAGCTGGCCCCGCTCAAGATGGAACGTGCTGTTTTCGTGACAGAAATCACCCCCGCAGCCGACAGCGCCGAGGGGCGCGATGCGGTGTGTTTCTCGGTCGCCACCAATCCCGGCTCTCCCGCTGGACCGCTGAACAAGATTGCCTCGGGCGGTGAACTCAGCCGGTTTTTGCTGGCGCTCAAGGTTTGCCTGTCCGAAGAGCGCAATGCGGGCGTGACCATGATCTTTGACGAGATTGACCGCGGTGTCGGTGGGGCCACGGCGGATGCGGTGGGCCGGCGGCTCAAGGCTCTGTCCGATGGCGGGCAGGTTCTGGTTGTGACCCATTCGCCGCAGGTCGCCGCGCTTGGCGGGCATCATTGGCGCGTGGCCAAACATGTGGCGGACGGGGTGACCACCTCGGATGTAGCGCCCCTGGATGCGGATCAGCGCGAAACCGAAATCGCCCGCATGTTGGCGGGCGACACGATCACCGATCAAGCCCGCGCGGCGGCGCGCGCGTTGTTGGTGGGGTAGTTTAGCAGAGCAGGACTTCGTTCCATCTTCCGGATTGCTTGCAATCCGGTTCGCACCCGCCCCGCCCGTCAAACCGAAGGTTTGCATTTGAAAGTGGGTCGGGCGTGAACCTCGTTTTGCACATCAACTCTTCACCGCCGACACGCGCGCAAACCCCAGCACACACAGCACCAACACACCCCCGGCCACCCCGGTTCGGATCATGTTGAACATCTGCCAGCGTGGCGAATAGGCCTGCCAGATCGCCTTGGCCTCTTCCAACCCTTCGGGCACTGCCACAGCCGCCAATTCATTGTTCATCACCACATTGACCGAGGCCGTCAGGGCCAAACACCCACCCAGGTAAATCACCCCAGCTGCGCCAAACAACAATGCCGCCGCCCTCGCTCCAGCAAGCCAACACAGCCCCGCCGCCAGCAAAGCCACCACCGGCGTACCGAAAAAGATCGGGGCAAAGACCACATTGCGCACGCTGGCATTCATCGCCTGCATGGCCGGAATGGCAATGCGCGGGTCGGCGGCATCCAAGCCCCACATGGTCGAGCAGATCCAGGCATAGAAGAACCCAAAGATCCCGCCAGCCAAGACTGCGGCCAGCAGCCCTGTGCCCCGCGCCATCATGCCTCGGCCCCTTTGCGGGCCGCGACAAAGACTTGGTAGAGAATGGTGACAATCGCGAGCTGCGCTGTGATCACAGCGGGCCAGATTTCGCCAAAGGCGGGGTCGATATATTTATGCGGGCCAAAGCTGACACTTGCCAAAAGCGCGGCAATCACCGCCAGGGCGCGCCCGGCCAGACTGCTGCCCATCTGCAGCGACGCGATGGCGGCGGCGATAGCGACGCCCAGAAACGGGGCCAGCGCAAAAAGCGGGATGGTGCGCGGCGGGTGCGGGGCCAGCTCGGCAAACATCGAGGCCAGCATCACCGCTTGTAACGTGATCAACACCCACAGGGCGGCATTTTTGGCAGAGGCGGGCAGCGGGGCAGGGGATGTCATGGGTCGTCTCCTTAAGTTTCATAATCCATTTCCGTAATCGGGTGTACGGTTGTCAATTGACGTAATCTTGTGTACGGTTTCTGTCAAGGGGGGCTGTTGAAACGCCCTGCCAATCGAACAGGAGACAGCATGCGCGCCGATGCCAAAGCCGAAAGAGAAACCCAAATCGCCAGTGCCGCCTATGCGCTGATGGCCGAAAAGGGGTTTCACGGATTGTCGATGTTGGCGGTGGCGAAACGGGCCAAGGCGTCAAACGAAACGCTGTATCGCTGGTACGGAGACAAGCTTGGCCTGTTTCGCGCGCTGATTGAACGCAACGCGGATCGTGTGGCTGATGCTTTGGACGCCGCGCTTGCCGAGCGGCCAGACCCGCGCGCCGCCTTGCAGATTTTGGGGCCTGCCTTGTTGGATATGTTGCTCTCGCCGCAGGCCATTGCGCTGAACCGCGCAGCGGCGGCGGATGCCAGCAATTCACTCGGGCAGGTCCTGGCCGAATCCGGGCGTGGCCGCGTCTTTCCCCGCATCGCCGCCCTGTTTGACGATCTGATCGCGGCAGAGCTGTTGCACGGCCCGGCGGCACCGGCTGCCTCGCTTTGGGTTGATCTTTTGGTGGGGGATTGGCAGATCCGTTGTGCCACCGGAGCCATGCCAGTCCCCGATACAGCCGCCCGCCGTGCTCGGGCCGAACATGCCGAGGCGGTGTTGTTTTTGGTCAAAGGGGGGTAGGGCCGTCTGGTCGTTGCCGGCACGCCCTGGGGGCGCTGCCCCGTCCCGAGCGGGGCTCGGGACTCCCCGGGATATTTGGGGCCCAAAGAAACACTGGGCTATTTTTGGGGCGGGTTTACCCTTCTTAAGGGAAATTAACCAGAAAGGGGGCTCAGCGGGTTGGGCGGCGTTGGACTGAGGGGGCAATCTATACGAAACAGCGGCAGAATCGGACAGTTTGCGGTTTGTTCCAGATCCGGGGCCCCGGTTTGCCAGGGGGCAATCTCTCCGAAATGAAGCGTATTTTGTACCGATTGCCCCGTTGCCCGTTGATCGCGCGGGGCGTTACCGGCAGCGTGCGCTGCGTTATTTGGATTTTGGCAACTGGCTCAGTTGCCGGGGACAAGCTTGCCCGGATTCATGAGGTTTTCGGGGTCCAGCGCCTGTTTGATGGCCCCCATGACCTGCCAACCCTCGCCATGTTCCTGCGCCATAAAGGATTTCTTGCCAATGCCGACCCCATGTTCGCCGGTGCAGGTCCCGCCCAAGGCCAGCGCGCGGGCAACCATTTGATTTGACAGGCGTTTTGCTTCTTCAAGGTCGGCGGGTTGGTTTGGGTCGATCAGCAGGATCGCGTGGAAATTGCCATCGCCCACATGGCCCAGGATCGGGCCGGACAGCGAGGATGCGGCGATATCGGCCTGGGTCTGTTCCACCGCAGTGGCGAGGTTTGAGATCGGCACGCAGATATCGGTGACCATCGCCCGCGCCCCAGGCCTGGAAGCCAGCACCGCATAATAACCATTATGGCGCATCGCCCATAAAGCGCGGCGTTCTTCCTCGCGGGTGGACCATTGAAAAGGTGAGCCTTCATAATCACTTACGATTTCGGCAAAGCGTTCCGCATCCTGGGCGACGCTGTCAGGGTTGCCGTGGAATTCGACCATGAGATGGGGGGCTTGGGCCATCGAAACCCCAGCATAATCGTTGAAGGCACGGGCAGTATCGGCGCAGGCAAATTCGATCCGCGCCATGGGAATGCCCATTTGGATGGTCTCGGTGACGGCTGCTACCGCGCTGGCCATATCGGGAAAGCTGCAGATCCCGGCGCTGATTGCTTCGGGGATGCCATGTAGTTTCAGCGTGAGTTCCGTCGCCAGCCCCAACGTGCCTTCGGACCCAACCATCAAGGCCGTAAGGTCATAGCCTGCCGCGCTTTTTCGCGCTCGGCTTCCGGTGTCGATCAGGCGACCATCGGCCAGAACCACCTTCATCCCCATGACATTGTCGCGCATGGACCCATAGCGCACCGTGGTCGTGCCCGAGGCGCGGGTCATGGCCATGCCGCCGATCGAGGCATTGGCCCCTGGATCAACGGGAAAGAACAGGCCGGTGGCGCGGAGTTCTTCGTTCAGCGCCTCGCGCGTCACGCCGGGTTGCACCACCGCATCCATATCCGCCGCATTGATTTGCAATATCTTGTTCATGCGGCTGAAATCCACGCAAACACCTCCGCGCGTGGCCAATCCGTGCCCCTCAAGCGAGGTTCCCGCCCCCCAACCGATCACAGGCACAGCATATTTGGCGCAAATCCTGACAATCTCTTGAGTTTCTTCACTTGTTTCTGGAAACACAACCGCATCTGGCGGTGTCATGGGAAAGTGCGATTCGGAGCGGCCATGGGCCTCGAGCTCGGATTTGGACAGGCTTAAACCTTCGCCAAGAAGTGTGTGTAACTCTGCTAGCGCCTGTTCTACGGGCATTTTGGCCTCCGACTTCAATTGGGGGCATGTTAACCAAGCTCAAGGCGGGACGAAACCCGCTGGATATGAGGAGACCAAAGTGCTGAGCCAATTGCGCAACCAAGTGGGGCAGATGCGGCGAGCTTTTGGTCAGGGTTGGGATCTTTTGCGCCACAAAGGGCCCAGTCAAATACAGTTCTGGTTGATCGCTTTGGTGCTTGGGATTGTCTCTGGTCTGATCGCCATCGGGTTTCGCGCCGCGATTGAATGGTTGCAAACCACGGTTTACGGCACGCCACATGTGAACACGCTGCACAGCTTCGCCGAAGAACTGCCTTGGTATTTTATCCTTATGATTCCGGCCTTTGGTGGGATCGTGGTTGGGTTTATCCTGCATCATTTCACCCCGGATGGGCGTGTGCAATCGGTGGCGGATGTGATCGAGGGCGCGGCGCTGAATGATGGTCGGGTCGAGCGCAAGGCCGGGGTGGCCTCGGCCATGTGTTCCTGGATCACGCTTTCGACCGGGGGGAGCACCGGGCGCGAGGGGCCGGTTGTGCATCTGGCGGCTTTGGCGTCGAGCTGGGTGGCTAATGCGTTGAAGGTCGATGGGGTCACGGGTCGAGACCTGTTGGGCTGCGCCGTGGCTGCTGCTGTGTCGGCCAGCTTTAACGCGCCGATTGCCGGGGCTTTGTTCGCGCTCGAAGTCATCCTGCGCCATTTCGCGCTGCACGCCTTCGCGCCGATTGTGGTGGCCAGCGCGGCCGGGACAGTGATCAGCCGCCTGGTCTATGGCGATGTGACCGAGTTCGCCTTGCCCGGCACAACAACGGTTGAATTCTATCTGGAACTCCCGGCGTTTTTCCTGCTGGGTCTGGTTTGTGGCGTAGTGGCAGTGGTGATGATGCGGGCAGTGTTTTTCGCGGATGATGTCGAGACCGAGCTGCAAAACCGTCTCAAACTGCCCTATTGGCTGCGCCCGGCTGTTGCGGGTCTGTTGCTGGGCGGGATCGCGATTTTCTTTCCCCATATCATCGGGGTCGGGTATGAAACCACCTCTTTGGCGCTGACCGGCAACCTGCTGCTGCACGAGGCATTTATCTTTGCCGTTCTCAAGGTGTTTGCCGTGTCGCTGACGGTCGCCGGGCGCATGGGGGGCGGGATGTTTTCCCCCTCGCTGATGGTTGGGGCGCTGACCGGGCTGACCTTTGGCCATATCGCGACCGGGCTGTTTCCCGAAATGTCCTCGGCCTTTACGCTTTACGCTTTGGCCGGCATGGGGGCGGTGGCGGCGGCAGTTCTGGGCGCGCCCATTTCCACAACGCTGATTGTGTTCGAATTGACCGGGGACTGGCAAACCGGGCTGGCGGTGATGGTCTCTGTCTCTATGTCCACCGCCTTGGCCTCGCGCCTGGTGGATCGGTCGTTTTTCCTGACCCAGTTGGAACGGCGCAATGTGCATCTGGCAGCGGGGCCGCAGGCCTATCTGTTGGCCATGTTCCGTGTGCAGGGGGTGATGCGACGACCCACGGATGAGAATGCTGCAGATGAACAAGCCTGCCTCGACTTAATAGAGCAAGGGCTGCATGTGCCAGTAGACGCCACGTTGGAGACAGCCTTGCCCCTGCTTGATCGCTCTGATCTGTCGTTTTTGCCGGTGATCTCACGTGACAAAAACAACGCCCCTGTATTGCAAGGGGCGCTGTTCCATGTTGATGCGCTCAAGGCCTATAACCAAGCTCTTGCTGCCACGGCTGAAGAAGAGCACAGCTAGGCCAGAAAGTTAGCGATTGCCGGGCAGACGCTGCATGATGCAGAAGCGGAAATCGCGGCCGCGGTGGTGTTCACAGGCGTCATAGGCAGCCTGCAAATCGCTATAAGGGCGCGGGTTTGGTTGTGGCTTGGGCGTGTGCGGGCGCTCTTTGCTGAGATAGGCTTTGTGCGCCCAGCCAATCAGACCGGAATTCAGCTTGAGCAAGCGCCATTTGCCGCTGCGCCCCAGGATCTCGACCTTGGTGCCGTTATGCATCTTGCGGACCACATGGTAATTGGTGCCGGGACCTTTGCGCAGGTTCAGATCGCCATAGGGCGCGTCCACCCAGCGGAATTTGCGCGGTTCATAAATCGGGTTTGTGTGACGATCACGCGGTTTGGTGTCGCTGATGAAATGGCCATGCGCCCATCCAATGGAATCCGACTGGTGGTGATAGACTTTCACCCATTCCCCCGGTTGCGCCAGAAAGGTGACATTGTCGCCATGGCGCATCTTTTCCATGACAGGGTAACGGGTCGACGGCCCTTCGCGCAGGTTCAGAAACCCGTCTTTGGGCGCGTTGATATAGACCTGGCGCCCTTCGGTGGCGGCGGCAGAGGTGGCAATGAATAGGGCCATGAGGCAGGCGAGAATACGAAACATCTTGATTGTCCTTTTTGCTGAAGCAGCGATAGGACGATCATGGGAAGAGGGGTGCCAGATATACAATATCACCCGCCGCTGGACGGGTGATATCGGATGACATGATGTTTAACCGTCTGAATTTTAAGGTATAGTTCTAAGGGTCGGGAATAACTGACCTGGCAAGGTTTTCCCGATTTCAGACTTAGGGCAGCTGTTCGATGGCAACGCCATCCTGGACCTGAAAGGCCAGATAGCCGCTGATTTCCTTGACCGCATCGATTGGCGCTTCATAGCTCCAGACCGCATTTTCATAGGTCTTGGATTTCGACATGATCGAAAAATACGAGGCCTCGCCCTTATGGGGGCAGGTGGTCTTGTGATCTGTCGCCTCAAGAAAGGCCATGCCAATATCTTCGCGTGGGAAATAGATCACCGGCGGGTAATCCCCCTCGGTCAGCTCCAAAGCACGGCTGGATTCCCCAAGAACAGCCCCACCGGCCCGAATGATCCAGGTGCCTTCGGCTGGAATAATGGTGATTTTGCTCATGTTTCTCTCCCCCGTTTTGTCGTTGACCCGCGTTTAAGACACGGGAATTGTTTCAGCAGTATGTCAAATAGCCCGGCAGGCCTGCGACAACCAGTCTTTTGCGCCGCCTTCGACCAAAGGACTAATCCGGGCCGCGACCTCGGCATGATAGGCGTTCAGCCATTCCCGTTCAGCCTCTGTCAGCAAATCCGCATCAATCAGCCGCAGATCGATGGGCACCCAGGTCAGGGTTTCAAAGCGATACATTTGCGGAACCGACTGGCCGGGCAGGGCCGGGGCCTCTTCGACGGCAATCAGGTTTTCGATGCGGATGCCAAAGGCCCCTTCTTTGTAAAATCCCGGCTCGTTCGAGATGATCATACCCGGCTCAAACGGCACAGTGCCGGTGCGCGCCAGACGCTGCGGCCCTTCATGCACCGACAGATAGGCGCCAACCCCGTGACCGGTCCCATGTCCGTAATCCATGCCCTCTTGCCAAAGCGCAACACGGGCCAGCGCGTCAAGATCGGCCCCGGCCAGACCTTTGGGAAAGCGCAAGCGCGAGACGGCAATCATGCCCTTTAGCACCAGAGTAAAGGCGCGCTGCTCTTCCGCGCCCGGCGTGCCGATGGCGATGGTGCGGGTGATATCGGTGGTGCCATCGACATATTGGCCGCCGCTATCGACCAGCAAAAGCTGATTGTCCTCAACCTTGCGATTGGTTTTTTCCGTCACGCGGTAATGCACGATGGCCCCATTCGGCCCCGCGCCCGAGATTGTCTCAAAGGAGATGTCACGCAGGGCGTTTGTGGCGCGTCGCTCACCCTCAAGCTGTTGAACCACGTCGATTTCAGTCAGGCTGCCAGCGGGTTGCGCGTCAAGCCAGGCCAGGAAACGCACCATGGCCGCGCCATCGCGCAGATGCGCCTGACGTGACCCTTCCAACTCGGCGGCGTTCTTGCGCGCCTTTGGCAGCAGGATCGGATCCTGCGCCTCATGCGGATCGTTCAACAATGCGGCCACAGCCATGGGGCAGGTGGCCGGGTCAATCTGAACCCGCCCCTCCATTGCCTGTACCGCATTAAGGAAGCTCTCTACCGGAGCAACCGACACTTTGGGGCCAAAGTGATCCCCCAAACCAACCAATTTCTCAGCAGCGCAGAACAGCGACACCCGCCCGTCACGATGCAAAATGGCAAAGCCGTGGGGCACCGGATTGCGCGGAATATCACTGCCTCGGATATTGAGCAGCCAGGCAATGCTGTCGGGCAGGGTGATGATGGCCGCATCAGAGGTCAGCCTTTGGGCGATGCGGTCGATCTTGTCCCCATGCGCCTCACCAGCAAGATCCAAAGGTTGGGCAAAGATCTCCCCCAAAGGTGGGGCAGGCTGGTCCTGCCAAACCTGATCAACCAAGTTTTCCAAGGCGCGCAGCTCGTAGTTGGGCAATTTCTTGGCCAAGGCGCGATGCTGATCCAGCGACAGCAACCAGGGATCAAAGCCGACAATCCCTTTTGGCAGTGCCTCAGCAATCCAATCGCCCAAGGACACTTCGGGCCAATCCACCGGCTCAAACACATCCGCGACCTGCGCACGCACCTGCACGCGGTAGCGCCCATCCACAAAGACACCAGCCCGATCTGCCAAGGCCACGCACCAGCCCGCCGAGCCTGTGAACCCGGTTAACCAGGCCAGCCTTTCATCATGAGCTGAGACATATTCCCCCTGATGCGCATCTGCGCGTGGCACCAAAAAGGCGTCAACACCCGCCGCCGCCATGGCCCCGCGCAAAGCCTCAAGCCGCGCAGGCCCTTTTTCCGGTGATGCCGTTTCCTCAAAAGACTGAAACAAATCCGCCTCCCCTTTAAACATCGCCACCCCAAGGTGACCACCATCCCAATGGTTTCTTTGGGCCAAAAATATCCCGGGGGTGGCAAGCCTTTGGCTTGCAAGGGGGCTGGCCCCCTTGTCCACCCGTCGGGGATTTCCCGAATTTAGGACGCCTTGCGCATCCCCATCACCCGGGCGCGCGCCCGAGGATCGCTGTCAAAGAGCGAGGCAAGCTGTTCCGTCATCGCACCGGCCAGTTGTTCGACATCGGTGATGGTCACGGCGCGGTCATAATAGCGCGTCACATCATGGCCGATCCCGATCGCCAGCAGCTCAACCTGTTTCTTGCGCTCGACCATGGCGATCACATCGCGCAGGTGCTTTTCCAGATAATTGGCCGGGTTCACCGACAGGGTGCTGTCATCCACCGGGGCCCCGTCCGAAATCACCATCAGAATTTTGCGCGCCTCATGGCGGCCGGCCATGCGCCGATGCGCCCATTCCAGCGCCTCGCCGTCGATGTTTTCCTTCAGAAGGCCTTCTTTCATCATTAGGCCCAGATTGTCCCGGGTCCGCCGCCAAGGGGCGTCGGCCCCCTTATAGATGATGTGGCGCAGGTCGTTCAGACGCCCGGGCTGTTGTTCGCGCCCGGCATTCAGCCATTTCTCACGCGCCTGGCCGCCTTTCCACGCGCGGGTGGTAAAGCCGAGGATCTCAACCTTGACGCTGCAGCGCTCCAGCGTGCGGGCCAGAACATCGGCGCAGATCGCGGCAATCGAAATCGGGCGCCCGCGCATCGATCCGGAATTGTCCAACAGCAGCGTCACAACCGTGTCGCGGAACTCTGTGTCTTTCTCGATCTTAAAGCTCAGCGGGGTGGTCGGGTTGGCGACAACCCGCGCCAGACGACCGGCATCCAGAATGCCCTCTTCGCGGTCAAACTCCCAGGACCGGTTTTGCTGAGCCTGCAAACGGCGCTGCAACTTGTTGGCCAGACGCGACACCGCGCCTTTCAGCGGCTCAAGCTGCTGATCGAGATAGGCGCGCAGCCGTTCCAATTCCTGCGGTTCGGCCAGATCCTCAGCAAGGATCTCTTCGTCAAATTCGGTATCATAGACCTGATAATCCGGGTCGGCCTCGGAAATCGGTTGCGGGGCCGGGGGCTCCATCGGGGCCTCGCCCTCGGGCATTTCTGCCTCATCACCCAGCTCCTGATCCGCCATCTCATCCATGCTCACCTGAGCCTGGCTTGGATCCTGGGTTTCTTCCTGGCTTTGCTCGGGTGATGCTTCGGCGTCTTCGCTTTCGTCATCCTGCCCGGTGCTGTCTGGCTGTTCGTCCTCGTCCTGCTCATCCTGCGAGGCGTCATCATCGGACTCATCATTCAACTCGTCCGGGTCATCGCCCAACTGGTCGCCATAGCCGAGATCGGTGATCATCTGGCGGGCGAATTTGGCAAAGGCCGACTGGTCAGACAGCACGTCCTGAAGGTTCTCCAGCGTGCCGCCCGCCTGATTTTCCACAAAGCCGCGCCACAGTTCCATGACATTGGCGGCCTCAGGCGGCAGGTCGCGCCCGGTGGCAAGGTGGCGGATCAGGTATCCGGCAGCAACGGGCAGGGGGGCCTCGGCGGCCTGGGTGATCTGACCATAGCCGCGGCGCTGTGCTTCGTGGCTGATCTTGGCGTCGATATTGCCAGCGGTGCCGGGCATGTCACGCGCGCCCATCGCCTCGCACCGGGCGGTTTCCATCGCCTCATACAATTCGCGCGCCATATCGCCGGGGGGCGCGAATTTCGCATGCGTGCCTTCGTCGTGATAACGCCGTTGCAGGGCCAAGGCATCCGCTGTGCCCCGGGCCAGCAAAACCTCATCCCGCGTCATGCGGCGCGACACCTGCGGCAAGCGCATGGCATCGCCCGACACGCCAGACGGATCGACCGTATAGCTGACGGACAGTTCCGGATCGTCGGCCATCACCTTGGTGGCTTCGGCCAGGGCTTTCTTGAACGGATCTGCGGGATTGTCGGATGGTTTGCTCATGGCAGTTTTATGAGCAGAATGTCGCTCCGCCGCAAGAGGGAAAGCGGCGTTTTGGAGCGGTCGGGCGGCTAGCTTAGGACCATGATTTGGCAGGTCATCAGGTGCTGATCGGCCAAACGCTGCGACATCTGCCGCCGCCGTTCATCCTGTTGAAAGGTTGCGGCCTGTAACAGGCGGGCATGGGCCATCTTGGCCTCAATCCGGTTGGCCAGCACGGTCTTGCCGCTCAGCCCCGACTGGCGGGCATCGTCGATCACAGCAGATAGCAGATCCTGAAACAGGGAATACCCGGCCTCGGCCTGACGATCTTCGCCGCCCATCAACCAGGCATGTTCGCGGGTTGCTGAAAAACGACCCAAGCATGTGGCAAAGAACTGCGCCTGATCACGCGGGGCGTCAGGCATGGCATGTGCTGGCAGGCTCGACAAAAGCGCCAGTGTCAGACTTCCTAAAATTGTTTTCAGATCGCCCATATTTTGGATGATAGGGGTAATTTATCGATTAATGCTTAAGCGAAATGAAAACTTTTAATAAAAGTGATCCTAAAAACACAGGTTTGCCCCTGCGTTTTGACAGCCCGGAAGGGCCGTCTCTGTCAATCATGCAGTTTTGATCCAGTGGGCAAAAGCTCCGTACAGGCCACACACAGCGCGTCCTGCGCACACGCGGAAACCTCGCCGCGTTCCGCAAAACGGGTCAGCAGGGCCAGGCTGTATTCGTCAAACCGGGTTTCCTTGGCCCCATAGCGCAGCGGTGCAGTTCCGTCGGTTACGGAATAGGCCGAAGCGGCGAGCAATTGGTCGCGATGGGCCGACATCGTGATAGATTGGGTATCGCCGGGCCTCATGACATCCAGCCATTTGGCCCGCGCATCAAAGACACCGGCGCAATATTGCATGACATGCCTGTCAGCGTCGCTTGCGGCCTGAGTGCCGGAAGCCGCAATCAGACCTATTGTGAAACACGCGGCACGCGTGACAATCCCCAAACCCATGAACTCAGCCCCCCAGCCAAATCTTTGGCCCAGCAAATCAGGCTTAACAAAAGGTTACAAGCCTGAGAAAGGGCGTCGCTGTGTTTCGGATCTGGAAACAACGGGGGCGATTTACAGGGTCGCGCGGCCGGTGATGAGATCCGCCAGCAGGGCAATATGCACGTCCAGCGCATCAATCACCCGATAGTTGGTGGCTTGGTCATCAAAGGCGAGGTTCAGATCAGTGCCCGCCAAAACAACCGCATCCGCGCCCAGATGATCAACCATGTCCTGGCCCGCATCTAGAAACAATTTGCGCTGTTCCGGCGTGCAAGTGCCAGCGACGGCCATGTCCTGATAGCTTTGCCCGATCTCGTCAATCCGACCGTCCAGCGCGACGGCTTTGGTCTGGGTCAACTGCCCGTAAAGGCGGGTGTTCATGACAACGCGCGTTCCCAACAAGCCCACTGTTCTGATCCCTTCGGAGACAAAGAAGTCGTCCAAAGGGGCAACGGCGGAAATCAGGGGGAGGGCGGAGCGTTTGACGGTTTCCTCAAAGCAAAAGTGACCACCCAGAGAGGTGATCGCCACCGCGTCACAGCCCGCCTTGGCGAGGCGGTCAATATGGCGGGCATAAATCTCGGCCTGCTCTTCGCGACGGTCCGCAAGGTTGTTGACGATCAAGGCCTGTACGTCGGCATGTTCGATGGTCAGATCAAACGGCCCGCCCACGGCGGCGGTCAGGCGCTGGTAGTAAACCACAGTGGCTGCGACCCCAATGCCGCCGATGAGACCGAGATGCATAATGGGCCTTTCAAGACTTGAGCTGTCACATTTAATGTCAATGGAAAGGGCGGCATGAAAGGCACGCCTGCCTTGGTCAATAAGCCAAAGAAGGCCAGTTAATAACTGTGTTACATTTTGTGCAAGCCGGATCTTCCATGCAGGGATGGAGATGGCCGTGGTTTGCGAAGACGACCAGCCAGCCTTCAACCCGAGACTTCAACTCATGGTTTTTCGGCAAACTATTCAAAGGCATCGTTTCCCCAGGCATCCTTGGAGCAATAGGCTTGTCGGCACTGTGCATTTCGTCAATTAGGCGGCTTGCGCGTGCGCGCATCATGATCGCATGTGCATCACGCGCCCCGGTTAGCGTTTCTCGCCAAATAGCTCGTGCCTCAAAATGGGCTGCGCAATTTACTAACGTATTACGAGGCGTTACCGACCAAATAGAGCTTTGGTCGGCAATCACAGCATTGGTGGTGCAAATCAACAGAAATGCACCAAGCCGGATCATCAGCCCAAGCTCACATTCGCTGCGCTTTCGGGCAGTTCTTCGTCAAAGCAGCGCTGGTAGAATTCGGCCACGGTCTGGCGCTCAAGCTCATCACATTTGTTGAGGAAGCTCAGGCGGAAGGCATAGCCGACATTACGGAAGATTTCCGAGTTCTGCGCCCAGGCAATCACGGTCCGTGGCGACATCACAGTCGACAGCTCGCCATTCATAAAGGCGCGGCGGGTGAAATCGGCGACGGTGACCATCTGTTTGATGGTCTTGCGACCGGCCTCGGTGTTGTAATGCGGGGCCTTGGACAGAATGATCTGGGTTTCCGCGTCAATCGAGAGATAGTTCAGCGTGGCAACCAGCGACCAGCGGTCCATCTGACCTTGGTTGATCTGCTGCGTGCCGTGATAGAGCCCGGTTGTGTCGCCCAGACCAACGGTATTGGCGGTCGCAAAGATGCGGAAATAAGGGTGCGGGGTGATGACTTCGTTCTGATCCAGCAGGGTCAGCTTACCATCGGTTTCCAGCACGCGCTGGATCACGAACATCACGTCAGCACGGCCTGCATCATATTCGTCGAACACGATGGCGGTCGGGTTGCGCAGGGCCCAGGGCAGGATGCCCTCTTGGAACTGGGTGGTCTGCTTGCCGTCCACCAGTTTGATCGCATCCTTACCGATCAAATCGATCCGGCTGATATGTGAGTCCAGATTGACACGAACCGCAGGCCAGTTCAGGCGCGCGGCCACTTGTTCGATATGGGTTGACTTACCGGTGCCGTGATAGCCCTGAATCATCACGCGGCGGTTGTTGCGGAAACCGGCCAGAATCGCGAGGGTCGTGTCAGGATCAAACTTGTAGGTGCTGTCGATATCAGGAACGCGGTCGCTGTTCTCAGGAAAGCCGTGAACAACCATATCGCTATCGATTCCAAAGGTTTCACGGACAGAGATCTCTTCAGTCGGTTTCGCGTTGATATCAATCATGCCGTCCGCCATGTTCCGGTGTCCTTATTCAATCGGGCTGTCTTAACGTCGCCTTGTCGTGCCTCATTTCGCCAGCAGGGGCAAGGGGCTGCAATCGTTTCTGCGGGCCGAGCCGTAATAAGACCGCGCCATGCTGCGAAATTCGCCGGAACGAGGGATAGCCGAGGCCAAGATGCGGACTGGCCGTCTGGCACGTTTGCGAAACCAAGGGGCAGAGTTTCGTGGACCGGCGCGTTGGTTTGTGGCATCCAAGAGGCGGGATATGTGGTGGGGTGCGTGATGCAGTTACAGCCCAAGTCATCGGAAATCGAAGCATTGCTGACCAAGGTTGCCAAAGGGGACCACCGCGCTTTGCGCGGGCTGTATGATTGTGTTGGCGCTGATTTGTATGGGGTAGCGGTCTCTTTGGTCGAAGATGCAAGCGCGGCAGCGGATATCCTGACAGATGTGTTTGAGCGGGTTTGGCAAATGGCGGGAATGATGCGCGCCAATGGCGTGCCGCCTCATGTTTGGTTGATCACATTGACGCGGGATACAGCGGTGACGCATTTGCGGCAGCAACGTCGTAACAAGGGCATTCCCGCCGCGTTGGACATTACAGAACGCCTCTATGCCGCGGACGCCTCAAAGAAGGGTGACAGCGCCGAGGCGGTCCAATTACAGGCCTGCTTGTTGGAGCTGCCGCCAGACCGAGCCAGCTGGATGGAACGGGCCTATAAGAGCGGGATGACCTATGCGGACCTGGCTGAGGTCACCGGGAAGCAGGGGGCAGAGCTGCGCGCGGCCTTGCGACGCAGCGTGCTGCAATTGCGGGAGTGTCTGAGCCGATGACAGTTGACGTTGACGCTTTGCCCGCTGATCTGCCCGGAGGGGACGAGGCCACCGCGGCTGAATATGTCCTGGGTCTGCTGAGCGATGCCGAAGCAACGCGTTTTGAAGCGCAGCTTAACAAGGATCAAGACCTGCAGCAGGATGTTGCGGCCTGGCAGGCCTATTTCTGCACGTTTCTGGAGACGGTCCAGCCCCAAACTCCGCCGCCTGCTCTATGGCGTGAAGTGGAAAAACGGGTTGGACAGGAACCGAGACCACCCTTTTGGCGGCAAGTCCTGCCCTATTTGATCGGGGCAGCAATAGGTGCAGCATTGTCATGGGCGGTGAGTGCATTCCAGCCTGGCCCGTTTTAGGGTGGAATTCGCGAAAGAGTCGCAGCGGAAGATCTTGATATCACTGGACGCTTTTGATGATTGACGCTAATGCGTGTCATGTGACTGTGTAATTTGGAAATATCATGACTTTGACACTCAAAACACTCGTTGCGGCTGGGACAGTCGCGCTTTCCACTTCTTTGATTTCTGCGCCAGTGGCGGCGCAAGAAACGCTGTTTACGATTCCTGTGACCAAAGAGTTTTCGATTCGTAATGGGCGTTGGACCAATGGTTCGGGGCGCACGTTTACCGCTTGGCGCATTCTGAACCGGAAGGGACAGAACTATGTCTGCGGAGCCATTGCATCGGATAAGCATTCGTCCATGACACGACATAGCCGTGCCATTCTGCGCAAAGGCTATGTAAAGGTTGAGGGCAAGAAAATTATGCGTGGTCTGGCCTTCTTTACGGTGGCTGAACCCGGCACTGACATCATGGATGCAAAAGCGACTTGCAAACCGTTTTCCGCACAAGTCCCGGCAGGTGCCAAATACCGCCTCGGCTATGACCCGGTGCGCGTTCGGGGCTGATGCACACCATTTTATGGGGAAAATTATCTCGCAAGCGGGCGAAACCGGTTTATAAGGATTTGCCCGCATAAAGAGTCTGTCCCAATTCGAGGTGCCCCATGACCGGAGAGCTGTCCCCCATCGACAAAGCCAAGTTTGTTGCCGCAAAGCGCGCAGCGGAGTTCGTCGAGGATGGCATGCGTGTCGGCCTGGGAACCGGATCAACGGCTGCTTGGCTGGTGCGGTGCCTTGGGGAAATGGTCGAGCAGGATGGGCTCAAGATCCTGGGCGTGCCGACCTCGACCCGCACGGCGCAATTGGCGCGCGAGGTCGGGATCAAGGTGATCTCTCTGGATGAGGCGCGTTGGCTGGATCTGACCATCGATGGGGCGGATGAGTTTGACGCGGATCTGTCGCTGATCAAAGGCGGCGGCGGAGCGTTGTTACAAGAAAAGATCGTTGCAACAGCGTCTGACCAGATGGTGGTCATTGCTGATGCGGCCAAAGAGGTTGAACATCTTGGCAGTTTTCCCCTGCCGATCGAGGTTATTCCCTTTGGCTGGCAGACGACCCAGGCCCTGATCGAGGAAACCCTAGTTTCCATGGATGTGATGGGGCGGCAGGCCTCGCTTCGTATGAATGGTAGCGTGCCCTTTGTGACTGATGAGGGGAACCATATTCTGGACCTGCATCTGGGGCGGATTGGCAATCCACGACAGTTGGCCATGGTGATCAATCAGATCCCCGGCGTTGTTGAAAACGGGCTGTTCATCGATATTTGCGACAAGGTTGTGATCGGCTATGGCGATGGTCGGGTCGAAACCCGCGACATCAACGAGGGCACCGTGTCAGAAGATCGCCTGGACTTTGTCGAGACCGACAATCTGTTCCGCGATATCTAATGCGTTTCGAGAAATGGGGGCGATTTGGGCACCCCTGTGAGGCGAAGCGCAAAAAATTCTGTCGACGGAATTTGCAAATTTCGTGCACGAAATTTATTACCGCTTGCCGGGATCGTAGGCGTTAGTTCGCAATCCACAACAAGATGATACCGGTCACCAGGGTTGCCAGACCCAGGTTGCGTCGTGCGTCCAAGGGCATCTCGCGCAGCGCTTCCAGCAGGCGCTCCACAAGCGAAGGGGCCAGTGCATAGACCAGCCCCTCGATCACAAGGACCATTCCGATCCCCGTTAGTATATCTGTCCAGCTCATTGCTGAGCAGGTGCCGCGGTTTCGCTTCCGAAATAGTCAAAGAACTGGCTATCCGGCGTCATGATGATTGACGAATTGCCGCCTTGCAGCGCCTTTTCATAAGCTTGCAGCGAGCGATAGAAGGCAAAGAATTCCTCATCCGCGCCATAGGCTTCGGCAAAGACACGGTTGCGTTCCGCATCCGCTTCACCGCGAATGATGTTCGCTTCTTTCTCAGCTTCCGAGGTGGTTTCCACCACGGTACGATCCGCCAGGGCGCGGACACGTTGAGCGGCTTCGTTACCACGGGCGATTTCGTCTGCGGCTTCACGCTGACGTTCCGCACGCATCCGGTCAAAGGTGACTTCAAGGCTGGTGGGCGGCAGGTTCGTTTGTTTCAACCGCACATCGACGACCTCAAGCCCCAGCGATTGGGCCTGAATACGTGCTCGGTCGCGGATACGGTCAGTTAACTCGCGACGATCCTTGGACAGGATACGGTCGGAAGTGACCTGATCGGCACCCAGAACTTCTCGGATCATCGAATTCAAAATCCCCGAGAGGCGTTCTTCGGCGACCCGAGTACCACCCGCGCCAACGGCTTGACGATACTGCACCACATCGGAAATCCGATAGCGGGCAAAGGCGTCAACAACCAGACGACGGTCATCCGATGGGGTGACCTCAATCTCTTCGGAATCCAGCGATAGGATGCGGTCTTCGTAACGCACCACCTCTTGGATCAGAGGAATCTTGAAAGCCAATCCCGGCTCTTCTTTCACGGCCTTGATCTGACCAAATTGCAGCACCAGTGCCTTTTCGCGTTCATCGACCACAAAGATCGAAGACAGGAAAATCACCAGCAACACGACAAAGGCAGGGAGGAGATAAGTTGTCTTACGCATTAGTTTTTCCCTCCGCTCGAACGGTTCAGCTCATTCAGCGGCAGATAAGGGACAACGCCACCTTCGCCTGTCAGGCTGGGGTCAAGTATCATCTTGTCGACATCACCCAAAACGTTTTCCATGGTCTCCAGATAGAGACGTTTGCGCGTCACGTCCGGGGCCTTGGCATATTCTTCGAGAACCGAGGTAAAGCGTGCTGCCTCACCCACGGCCTCGTTCACAACGCGGGCACGATACCCTTCGGCCTGTTCAAGAACCTGAGCGGCAGAACCGCGCGCTTCGGCGACAACTTTGTTAGCATAAGCGTCAGCCTGACGTTCCAGGCGATCCCGTGTTTGCTCTGCTTCCTGAACTTCGCGGAAGGAGTTGATGACCTCGCGTGGTGGGTCCGCCTTGGCGAGGTTCACACGTACAATGGAAATACCTGATTCATACTCATCAAGAGTGCTCTGGATATTGGCCATGGCGGTGTCGGCGATGACACCACGGTCACGGTTGAGGATCGGGGCGAGGTTGGTTGCCGCGATGATTTCGCGCATGACCGCCTCAGACACCGCCTGGACGGTCAGTTCGGGGTCACGGATGTTGAACAGGTATTTCGCCGGATCAGCGATGTTCCAAACCACCTGGAAGTCAATATCTACGATATTGGCGTCCGTGGTGAGCATCAGCCCATTGCTGGATCGGCCACCACCGATGGTTTCCGAACGTTCCGAGGTCACATTGACGACTTCAGCTGTCACCAGCGGCCAAGGGGCAAAGTTCAGGCCTGGATTGCCGGTGCTGGAATATTCACCAAGGAAAAGCTCGACTGACTGCTCTTCCGGGCGCACGGTGTAAAAGCTGGCGAAAAGCCACAGAGCGATCAGACCGAAGACGCCCAAGGCCACGGTCCCACGGGTAAAGCCAGGGCCAGCCGGGCTGCCACCGCGGCCATTGCGACGGCCACCGCCATTGTCACTGCGCCCGCCCATGAGCACGCGCAGCTGCTCCTGACCTTTTTTCATCAACTCGTCGATTTCGGGAATCTGGCCGTCATCGGGGCGTTTGCCCCCGCCACCTTGTGGGCCGCGACCATTGTTGCCGCCACCGCCATTATTCCCGTTATTTCCGCCGCCCCCCCAGGGGCCGCCACTGTTTCCTGCCATGAAGCGTTGTCCTTCTCTGGTCCTCTGGCGTCTTATCTACAGTAACCTGTGCGTGATTTGGTTAAAATTCAACCAGTCCGCGTGGGGTTCCGCATTGTGACAAGTTCTTCGGCCATTACGGGGTGAACCGCAACCACTCGGTCGAAATCTTCTTTCGTTGCCCCCATTTTTACGGCGATTCCGGCCAACTGGATCATTTCGCCCGCCGCTGGTGCGACGATATGGCAGCCCAGCACCTTGCGGTTGGCCTGGCTGACGATCAGCTTCATCAGCACTTTTTCCTCGCCCCCGGCAAAGCTGGATTGCATGGCCTTGAAATTTGTCGTGTAGACTTCGATCGGTTCCTGCGCCTTGGCCTCTTCTTCGGAGAGGCCAATTGTGCCGAATTCCGGTTGGGTAAAAACCGCACTTGGGATCAGCTCGTGATCAACCGGCATGGGTTCGCCGCGGAACACGGTCGAGACAAAGGCCATGCCTTCGCGGATCGCAACCGGGGTCAGGTTCACGCGGTCGGTCACATCGCCAATCGCGTAGATCGAAGGAACGGCGGTTTGGGAATACTCATCCACAATAACCTCGCCCTTTTTGCCTATTTTAACGCCCACCTCTTCGAGGCCCATGTCATCGGTGTTGGGGCGGCGACCGGTGGCGAACATCACGTGGTCAAACAAGGTTTCCTGCCCATTGGTGTCGGTGACCTTGATGCGATCCCCAGCTTTTTCCAACGACGCGACATTGGTATTGAGTTGCAAATCAACGCCCTTGCGGATCATTTCCGAGGCAATCAAGTCGCGCGCTTCCTGGTCAAAGCCACGCAGGATCTGTTCGCCGCGGTAAAATTGCGTGGTTTTCACGCCAAGCCCATTCATGATCCCGGCAAATTCCGAGGCAATATAGCCGCCGCCGACGATCAGGATGTTTTCAGGCAGTTTCGGCAGATGGAAGATCTCGTTCGAGGAAATCGCCAGTTCCGAGCCGGGAAAATCCGGGATGACCGGCCGGCCGCCCATGGCGAGCAGGATATGCTTGGCGGTCTTGCGCTCGCCGGTTGACAGCTCGACCGTGTGGGCATCGACGATCTTGGCGCGGGCATCAAAGCTTTCGACACCGCTGCCGGCAAGTAATTTGCGATAGATGCCTTCGAGGCGGTCCAGCTCGGTGGTCAATTTGTCGTGGAAGTGATCCCAATTGAAATCCCCGGCGCTCATATCCCAACCATAGGCTTGGGCTTCGGCGACCATTTCTGGATAGCCCGAGGCAAAGACCATCAGTTTCTTAGGCACACAACCGCGAATAACACAGGTGCCGCCATAGCGGTCTTCTTCGGCCAGGCCAACCTTGGCACCGGTTTCACCCGCTGCGACACGCGCGGCCCGAACGCCGCCCGAGCCTCCGCCAATGACAAAAAGATCGAAATCAAAGGTGCTCATGACGGCCTCATCTGGTTGTGTTCGCTTTGGCAAAGATATTTCATAGCCCAGATAGGAAGGCCAGAGCCCCTTGTCACCGGTCGACATCGCACGTCTTTGTCAAAAGCGTTACAGGTTTTGATTAGGTTTTGTTGAAAGACGGACTTTTACAATTCGTTAACTTCGATTTGGCCCAATACCGTCAAAATTGATCAGGAGTTCTGCCAAGATAGACAGCTTGCGTTTGCAAAGTTTCGCTCACTAACACCTCACATTTGCTTGAGGTGAGGATTTCCCTCCTTTGGTGTTGCGCAATCGCACCTATCTTTGACACATTAACAAGAGGCGAGCAGAAACATGCAGAACGTGTGTAACCCGCCGAAATGGACAAGGAGTGCCAAGTTGAAACCCCAAACCCTCGCTTTGACCAAGGACAATGTGACGCCATTGCGCCTGTTCTGGCTGACGACATTGTCGATGGTTCTGATCTTGTCGCAATCGCTGATGGCGCATGCCCGTGGCGCGCCCGAAAGCTTTGCTGACCTGGCTGAACGTATCAGCCCATCGGTTGTGAACATCACAACCTCGACCGTTGTCGAAGGGCGTGGTGGCCCGCAGGGGATCGTGCCCGAAGGATCCCCGTTCGAAGACTTCTTCCGCGAATTCCAGGATCGCGGTGGCGAAGGCGATCGCCCACGGCGCAGCTCGGCGCTGGGATCTGGTTTCGTCATCTCCGAGGACGGATATGTCGTAACCAACAACCATGTGATCGAGGGCGCAGATGAGATCCTGATCGAATTCTTCGAAGGGTTCGAATTGCCGGCCAAGCTGATCGGCACCGATCCGAACACGGATATTGCACTGCTCAAGGTTGAGGCCGAAGAGCCGCTGAAATTTGTTAGCTTTGGCGACAGTGACACGGGTCGCGTTGGCGATTGGGTTATGGCGATGGGCAACCCGCTGGGGCAGGGCTTTTCCGTGTCCGCTGGTATTATCTCGGCCCGCAATCGCGCGCTGAGCGGGACATATGACGATTACATCCAGACCGACGCCGCGATTAACCGTGGTAACTCGGGTGGTCCGCTGTTCAATATGGATGGCGATGTGATCGGCGTGAACACCGCGATCCTGTCCCCCAATGGCGGCTCGATCGGGATTGGGTTCTCGATGGCATCTAACGTTGTCACAAAGGTTGTCGACCAGTTGAAAGAGTTTGGCGAGACCCGTCGCGGTTGGCTGGGTGTGCGCATTCAGGACGTGACCGAAGATCTGGCGGAATCGCTTGGTCTGGAAGAAGCCAAAGGCGCGCTGGTCTCTGATGTGCCGGACGGTCCTGCCAAGGATGGCGGTGTCGAAGCTGGTGATGTGATCGTGAACTTTGACGGCGTTGCGGTCGAAGACACCCGCCAGTTGGTGCGCGTTGTGGCCAATGCTCCGGTCGGCAAGACAGTGCGCGTTGTCGTAAACCGTAACGGTGAAACCCAAACCCTCAAGGTGACTCTGGGCCGCCGTGAAGAGGCTGAGGGCAAAGCGCCTGCCGCCGCTGAGGATGACACACCAGAAGAGCCTTCGAAGCTTGAACTGATGGGCCTGACGCTGAGCCCGCTGACGGATGAGATCCGTGGCGAGCTTGGCCTGGATGAAAAGGCCACAGGTCTTGCGGTGGTTGCAGTTGATGAGACTTCGACCGCCTTTGAAAAAGGTCTGCGCGCGGGTGATTTGATCACCGAAGCGGGGCAAAATCCGGTTGCTGATCTGGACTCGCTGAAAGAGCGCATTGATGCGGCGAAAGAAGCGGGTCGCAAGTCGATCCTGCTGCTGGTGCGCCGTGGTGGTGATCCACGCTTTGTTGCGCTCGGCCTGACTGAGTAAAGCAAGCAATCCTAACATTTGAAAGGGGCCCGGATCGGGTCCCTTTTTTGTTGGCGGTTTCCCGGCGTGTGCTTAGCATAGGGGCAGGCGCAACTCTTTTCAGACGTGGGACATGCGATTTTCTCTTAATCCCTTTGGCAAATCCAAATCGCCCTTTGCAAAGGCTCTGTCATCTTATGGGTTCAAGAATTGCTCGCAACGTCAGGGCAAACTGTTGATTGGTGTTCCCGCGATGGACGGTTTGGACCCGATTGATAACTTACCAGAGGATCTGAAGGCCGTGGCTTTTCTGGCTGCGCCGGTACAGGTGGACCTTATCCACAGTTTCATGAGCGATCCGTTGGCCCAACAGGTTGAGGATCTGGCGGTCGGAACCTCGCATTACTATGCGCAGCACCGGTTGGGGGATTACGACATGCAGGTCGCCATTGCGTGTTTGGATCAACCTTTGCCGTCGCTGCGCAAAGCCGTGCTGGGCGACATGTCGCAACTGTTCAATGGCGGGCAGTATTACGGAAAGCTCGGCGAGATCGGGCCGTTTCTTGAACAATGCCCGGCTTTGGAAAAGCTGGACTTATTTGGGCAATTCGCGCTGGGGGCACCGCTGCGGCATCCAGCCCTGAAAACGCTCTATGCGGCTGCCGATAGTATCGGTGTGTCCGGTGGTCCTGTGGATCAACAGACCGTCACCAACCTGCTGTTATCGCAGTTCGCGTCTTTGGAAAGCTTGGAATTGGAGCTTGAGGAGCAGGATCTGGAGGAGGATTATTCCTTGCCCCAAGGGTTTGCCGAGGCCGGTTTGATGCCCAAACTTGAAAAGCTCTATATCGATCCGCTTGCCAAAGAGGCGCAAGAGGCCTTGGACACGTGGCGGACGCGGTCTTAGTGGGGGCTTCTGAGAGTGTTAGCTGAGGGTTTTCGCGGCGATGCCACGCAGCTCATCCAGAATCGGGTGTGCGCCCAGATCTCGGGTTTCAATGTTCTTGCGAGTCACGTCGCTAAACCCGCCATCAAGGTACAACCCAAAGAAACCGCCGTTTGCCAATGTCGCGTCGACATAGTCCAGGAGTGGCATTTGCACAGGTTCTATTGTTACGTCTCGGACTGTCGGAGGCGTTGGTGCTTGTTGTTCTTGCCAATCGGCACCGTCGAAGGCGAGTTGCTGAGGGTCGAGGCGGCGCGACGTGGAGGCGCGTTCGGTCTCCATCCAAAATCCGTAACCGTCACCGCCTGACACATCTGCCTTGTGATTGATATCGGGTGCAAATTCGACAAAGTACTTTTGCCCGCGCTTAAATGACATTTCCGAAAAACCTTCGCTCAGATACTCTGGATCAAAGACGAATGGGTCGAAATGGGCGAGCTCGTGTAAAGGTTTGGCATCGTCATGGGGATAAGCGTGGCGCAGGTCGACTTGTCCCAAGTGATGGACCTTCTCCAGACAGAATTCGGGAAGGCGGCCCAGTTTCGCCAGCTTATCCCAGGCGCGTTTGGCTTGCGAACTGGCTGGGCAAAGCGGAGATTGTTTGTACTGAACTTCACTCGCAAACGCATAGCCCGCCTGGTTCAATACGTCGATCTGGGCGTCAAGGCAGTCTTTCCAGGCCGCGATTTTCTTGGTGGCCGTAACGTTCACAAACTGCTGCGCTCAACCGCGATGAGACCGAGGCTGCGGGCGGTTTCCAGTGAGAGTTGGCCGCTGATAAGGCCGCGTTCGGATTGGTATTTCTTGACCGCAGCTGTTGTCGGCGCGTCGAGGGTACCGGTGACATTGCCATGGAAATAGCCGCGCACGGCAAGGGCGCGTTGCAGGGAGGCGATGAACTCTGGCGTGAAATAGGGTGGGCAGGGGGCCTCGAATTTCATCTCACCGCGTGGCGTGACAATCCTGGCAACCGGGGCTTTGCGATAGATGGGGGGGCGGATGACCGTGCCATCTTCGGCGATTTCAGCCTGAACGACCTGCACTTCGCCCATGACCTGTTCATAAACCGCTGGCGTTGTTTCGCGTGCCCAGCAATTGCCCGAGGCATCGGCTTCGGGCATGGGCGGCGGGCCCATGGGGGTTGCGGCACGGGTTACGGGCTGCGATGTGCTACATGCAGCCAATAGCGCCAACGCGGAAAGCGGGGCGGAAAAACGGGTCATTCTGCTCGGGCCTCTTGTCGTGCCTGCGTATTTATCTTGGGCTGACCCTAGCGATTATCGCGCATTGTGCAAAGCTCTGTGTCCAAAAGCCGGTCCAGCATGTGCGAAATATCTTCGATTGTGTCCGCAATGACATGGGTGACGCCATTGTCACGCTGGATCTGGCCGGTAACGCGCAACATGCGCCCGGCAATCACCGCGCGGCGAAACCGTTCATACATTTTGCGCCAGACGATAATATTGACGATGCCGGTTTCATCCTCGAGCGTCAAAAAGATCACCCCATTTGCGGTGCCGGGGCGCTGGCGCAGGATCACCAGCCCGGCCACGGTCACGCGCGCGCCATTTGGCGGTTCCACCAAACGCTCGGCGGGCAGGGCGGAGGGTGGCCTGGGCCAGTCACGCCTATGGGGAGCGGCAATCTGCATGAGAACAAAAATAGAACATATGGCGTGCAATGCAAGAGATTGTGAAGGACAGCCCCTGGCAGGGCATAAAAGGGGCTGGCAGAGGCGGCGGGGGCGGATTAGGTATACCGGCGACAAACGTATGGAGAGCGGTGCTGATGGCAAAAATTACCTATATCGAGCACAATGGAACCAAGCATGAAATCGAGGTGGCCAATGGGCTGACCGTGATGGAGGGCGCGCGCGACAATGGCGTGCCGGGCATCGAAGCCGATTGTGGCGGGGCCTGTGCCTGTTCCACCTGCCACGTCTATGTGGATCCGGCCTGGGTCGAAAAGGTTCCGGCCAAGGATGACATGGAAGAAGACATGCTGGATTTCGCCTTTGAGCCTGATCCCGCCCGCTCGCGCCTGACATGCCAGATCAAGGTGACCGATGATCTGGATGGCTTGGTCGTGCAACTGCCCGAAAAGCAGATCTAACAGGATGGGGGCGCCGCGTCATCCGTTGCGCCCTTTGCGCCGCTTTATGCGCGGCGCGTGTCTGGCGTTGAGCCTGTGGCTGCCGGGGGCTGCCGCGGCCTGTCCTCCTGATTATCCTTTAAAGGGGATGGCAGGGCGGACCGAAAGCGCTTTGTTCAGCAATGCCAAGCCGCTGATCGGCAAACATGAAAACTGGGCGCAACGATGGATTGGGCTTCGCCTGACGGCTGGGTATGCCAAAGAAACGGATGAGTATGGTCACAATGTGCTCGGGCCGCTTAAAGACGCTAAAACCCTGACAATCAGGATTTCCAGGGTTGATACACCCGACACAGGAACCTGTCCGACGGGGCACCATCTGCAAAACGGGAAGGTGTTTGAGGGTATTAGGCCGCTTTTGGCAGATCTGACCAATGACGGGCTGCCGGAAATCATCACGACAATCAGTGGAATTCAATCTGGTGCGCGCGTGACGGTGTTTGACCGCGAAGGAAACGAGCTGGCGTCCACGCCGCCAATTGGGCGCCGCAACCGCTGGTTGGCCCTGATTGCGGCAATCGATCTTGACGGCGATGGACATGTTGAGATCGCTTATGTGGATCGTCCCCATCTGGCCAAAACCCTGCGGGTTTGGCGTTACAAAGATGGAGCGCTGCGCGAAGTTGCGCATGCATCCGGTTTCAGCAATCACAAGATTGGTTGGGACTACATTGAAGGCGGTGTTCGCGATTGCGGGCAAGGTCCCGAGTTGATTGTTGCCTCGGGCGATTGGCGTCATGTGGTGGCTGTCACGTATGACGGGGCAGGGCTGCACACACGTGCCCTGGGAGGGTACAGTGCGGATGCGATCAAGCGCGCCATGGACTGCCGATTGAAATAACGGACGGGGCTGGCGCTGAAGCAAAGCTTCTCGCCCCACCCACCATCCCATCACTGTCTCACCAAACTTGATAAGAATCGCGCGGCCCCCTTTGCTTTCGTGAATTTTGGCGTTAGGGCAGCGCCATGCGACTTCTCTTTCTCGGCGATGTGATGGGCCGCGCGGGGCGCGCTGCCATCACCGAACACCTTCCCAAGCTGCGCGACGACTGGCGGCTCGATTTTGTTGTGGTCAACGGCGAAAACGCCTCGAACGGGATGGGGCTCTCCGGGGAACATGCCAAGCTGATTCTGAATGCCGGCGCGGATGTGGTGACGCTGGGCGACCATGCCTTTGACCAAAAGGACATGCTGAGCTTTATCGAAAGCGAGCCGCGCGTGCTGCGCCCGATCAACTTTGCCAAACAGGCTCCGGGGCGCGGGGTCGGGCTGTTCAATGATCGCCGAGGGCGCAAGGTTTTGGTCAGCCAGGTGCTGGGGCAGGTCTTTATGAAGCGCGCCTATGATGATCCGTTTTCAGCCATGGACGAGGTGCTGCGCCGCCACCCGCTGGGCGGGCAGGCGCAGGCCATTCTGGTGGATATGCATTGCGAGGCGACTTCGGAAAAGATGGGCATGGGGCATTTCTGCGATGGTCGTGCCAGTCTGGTTGTCGGAACGCACACCCATGTGCCGACGGGGGATGCGCAGATCCTGCCCGGTGGCACGGCTTATCTGACAGATGCCGGCATGTGCGGGGATTACAATTCCGTCATTGGCATGGAAAAGGCCGAGCCGATGCGCCGCTTTGTGACCGGCATGGTCAAAGGGCGTTTCACCCCGGCAACCGGAGAGGCGACCCTGTCCGGCGTAGTCGTTGAAACCGATGATCGCACCGGCAAAGCGACCAGCATCACCCCCATCCGTCACGGTGGTCGGTTGCAGCAATCCGGGCTGTAACACCAGGTTTTCGCGCATTCTCTGCCTTGTTCCCGTGCGAACAACGCGTCACAATGCCTTTGGTTGAAAGACAAAAGAGCAGGTGATGCAGTTTATCGAACTGAGCCAAACCGGGCAGGCGGGTGTTGCAATTGCGGTGGTCGTTTTGATGTTCGCGCTGTTTCTGCGCGACATTTACCCGACCGAAGTCACTGCCTTGGGTGGTGTGGCTTTGCTGCTGGTCACCGGCGTTCTGCCTTACGAGGCGGCCTTGGCGGTTCTGTCAAACCCGGCCCCCTGGACCATTGCAGGCATGTTCATCGTGATGGGGGCTTTGGTGCGCACCGGGGCCCTGGATGCCTTTACCAACTATGCCCAAGCGCAGGTCATGGTCCATCCCAAGGCGGCCATGGCGGCCATTCTGGCGGTTGTTGTCGTGGCCTCGGCCTTTATGAACAACACGCCTGTGGTGGTGGTCATGCTGCCGGTCTTTGTGCAATTGGCCAAATCTTTGGGGGTTGCCCCGTCGAAATTGCTGATCCCGCTGAGCTATGCCGCCATCCTGGGTGGAACCCTGACCCTGATCGGGACCTCGACCAACCTGCTGGTGGACGGGGTGGCACGCACCCAAGGCATGCAGCCCTTTACGATTTTTGAGGTCACGCCGCTGGCTGTGATCCTGATTGCTTTTGGCATGCTCTATCTGCTGCTGGTCGGGCGATTTTTGCTGCCAGATCGCACGTCGATGGCCGGCATGCTGTCTGACCGTTCGCGGATGAAATTCTTCACCGAGGCGGTGATCCCGCCGGAATCCAACCTGATCGGGCGCGAAGTGTTGGGCGTTCAACTGTTCAAACGCGATGGGGTGCGGTTGATTGACGTGATCCGAGGGGATGAATCCCTGCGCCGCAACCTGCAAGGTGTCATACTTGAAGTTGGCGACCGGGTCGTTTTGCGCACCCAGATGACCGAGTTGCTCTCGCTCCAACGCAATAAATCGCTGAAACGCGTGGATCAGGTTTCGGCCAAGGAAACCACCACGGTCGAGGTGCTGATCTCTCCGGGTTGCAAGATGATTGGCCGCAGCCTGGGCGCGCTGCGTCTGCGCCGCCGCTATGGCGTCTATCCGCTGGCGGTGCATCGGCGGAACCAGAATATTGGCCGCCAACTGGACCAACTGGTGGTGCGCGTCGGTGATACGCTGCTGCTCGAGGGCAATCCCGAAGACATCCAGCGTCTCGCCGAAGACATGGCCCTGGTCGATGTCTCGCGCCCCTCGGCCAAGGCGTTCCGCCGTGGTCATGCACCCATCGCCTTGTTGGCTTTGGCCAGTATCGTCATCCTGTCAGCGCTGGGCGTGGCCAAGATCCTGCCTTTGACAATCGTCGCAGTGGCGGTGGTGCTTCTGGCTCGCTGTATCGATGCCGAAGAGGCGTTTTCCTTTATCGAGGGGCGCTTATTGGCGCTGATCTTTGCCATGCTGGCGATTGGGGCGGCGCTGCAATCCTCTGGCGCGGTCCAGATGATTGTCGAAGCCGTCGCGCCGCATCTCATGGGCTTGCCGCCCTTCCTATTGATCTGGGCGGTCTATCTGTTGACGTCTGTCCTGACCGAAGCGGTCAGCAACAATGCTGTCGCCGTGGTGGTGACACCGATTGCGATCAGCCTGGCCAGCGCCATTGGTGTCGACCCGCGTCCGCTGGTCGTGGCTGTCATGGTTGCCGCCTCTTGCAGCTTTGCCACGCCGATTGGCTATCAAACCAACACTTTGGTCTACGGTCCTGGCGGCTATAAGTTCACCGATTTTGTCAAAGTTGGCCTGCCGCTCAATATCAGCATCGGCTTGATCGCGTCCCTATTCATTCCGCTCTTCTGGCCGCTCTGATCCTAATGCGTTCGACTTTTCACCTGAAACCCCGTGAGGCACGAATGTCCCGAGGGTGCCGAAGGCATGGCAGGGTATTCGTGTCTCGAGTTTAAAGTCGGGCGCTTTTAGACTTCGCTGGGCAAAAAATATCCCGGGGAGTCCCGAGCTTGCTCGGGGCGGGGCAGCGCCCCATTCCCGCCTAGCCGTAACGCGCGGCAAAAGCCGCAAGGATCTTTTCCGGCCAGGTCACATCTGCCGAATGGCACATGTCGATCAGCCGATCCGCATCCTCTGGCGCGAAATAGCCTTTGTGGCGGTAAAACCGGATACGGGTTTCAAACTCGGCCCCATCAGCTTCGGGGTGGAACTGCGTGGCATAGACATTTTCGCCGTAACGGATCATCTGAAACGGGCAGGGCGCGGATGACAGAAGATGCACCGCCCCCTTGGGAAGTTCCTGCAGGGCTTCCTTATGCCCGACAAAAGCGTCGAATTGTGCGGGCATGTCGCGCAGCAACGCCTCCGCGCGCCCTGCCTCGGTCACCATGCAGGTCGTCGGGCCAACCGGTTCGCCATATTGCGCCTTGGAGACATCCGCCCCCAAATGATGCCCCAAAATCCCGATCCCATAGCAGCAGCCCATAAAGGGCAGATCGTTTTGGGTGATTTGCGGCATCAGTGACAGGCAGGATTGCTCAATCCGGGCCTCTACCGGCGTCTTTTGCTCCGGCGCATCAGAGACACAGCCCGGCCCGCCACCGACAATCACGCCCGCGAAATCCTCAACGTTCAAGTGATCCGGCAGGTCTTCGCGGTCCAGACAAATGCGTTGGACGCGCTCCGCGTCCAACCCGCTTTTGTCCAGGATTGCGTGATATTCGCTATCGCTGGTTTCAGGTTCCGGGCGCAGTTGCAGCAAGAGAAATTTAGCCATGTTCCCCGCCTAACGTAGCCCCAGGGCAAAGCCAAGCCTGCACACGGTCACATGAGGGCAAAGCCGCCTTGGAACTTGCCGCTCAATACCCTATAGAATGCGCCAAACTGGACGAATAGAGACGAGGCGAGACCATGGCCGGCCATTCCAAATGGGCAAATATCCAGCACCGCAAAGGCCGTCAGGACAAATTGCGGGCCAAGCTGTTTTCGAAACTTTCCAAGGAAATCACCATCGCTGCCAAGATGGGTGACCCCGATCCGGAAAAGAACCCGCGTCTGCGCCTGGCCGTGAAAGAGGCCAAGAGCCAGTCCATGCCCAAGGACAATATCGAACGCGCGATCAAGAAATCCGTTGCGGGCGAGGGCGATGATTACGAAGAAATCCGTTATGAGGGCTATGGCCCGAATGGCGTGGCGGTGATCGTCGAAACCATGACCGATAACCGCAACCGCACTGCCTCGACCGTGCGTTCGACCTTTACCAAGAATGGCGGCAATCTCGGGGAGACAGGCTCGGTTGGGTTCATGTTCGACCGCATGGGCGAGATCATCTATCCGGCCTCCGTTGGTGACAATGACACCGTCATGGAGGCCGCGATTGAAGCGGGTGCCGAAGATGTCGAAAGCTCGGAAGATGGGCATGTCATCTATTGCGCGGATACCGATCTTAACGATGTCTCCACTGCCATGGAGGCCGCACTGGGCGAATCTGAATCGACCAAGCTGATCTGGAAACCCACCACCACGACCGAGCTGGATCTGGATGGGATGCAATCGCTGATGCGTCTGGTGGATGCGTTGGAAGATGATGATGACGTGCAGCGTGTCACCACCAATTTTGAGGCCTCCGACGAGGTTATGGCCCAACTCTGATTTTTGGGCTCATCGGTGCGCACTGCGCCGGTGAGCCTTTGCTGCCTGCGTCAGCGAGCCCAAAGCCCCTTTGCGCAATCCCAAAGTTGCTTGGGCATCTTCCTCAGACCTTACGATATCGATTTCGGCCTCAGGCATCTCAGTCGTCATGAGGTTCTGGAACATGCGTGCCACGCCATAGGTCACGTCAGACCCGCGGATAAGGGCCACTTTTGGCTGGGTGCCCTGGGCTTTGTGGTGTCTCACGAGACTGCGGGTGATATGCAGAACACCGGCAAATCGTAGATCCAGTTTCGAGATCTCGCGCAAATCGTCAATTTCCACCATGCCGGGGCGATAGGTGCAACTGGTATAAGTCTGTATCATCGAATTTCGAATTTGGGCCAACGTTACCTGGCCCAAATACCGCGTATAGATAAAATTATCCTCTGGCTGAATCGACGTTTGAACCGGCATATGACCTCATGAATTGACGCATTTCAAAGTCGCCGCGCTGATAATAAGCGAGACGCGCGCGTTCTGAAAACGATGTCGCGCAGGCAACTGAAAATCTGAAACAGAACCGATGAACTAAGAAAAAAGCAATGGCTGGCCCAACCATTCGGGGTGGACCACCCTAAATCAAGGGCAAACACCGCCAATATCAAGGTATTTGCCGTAAACCCATCCGTTGGGGTCGGGTTGCCCCCAAAGCGGGTTAAGACAGGTGCCTGACATGCATTGCACGCGGTACCATCCCCCGGCGCGATCCCAAACGGTAATCTCATCACCCCGATAAAGCTCGCCGATCTGCTGGTAGTTTGACCCCGGACCGGTGCGCACTGCCAGAAATCCTTTGCCTGCGCTGTGGTTGTACTGGCTGATCGGGCGCACCCCAATCACATAGCCTGTGCAATTCCCGGCCGTTGCCGTTGTGGCTAAACTTGCGACCAGCGCCGCAGCAAGAAGGCTGACCATTTGTTTCATTGCGAGATACTCCCCTTTTATCCATGTGTCGGAGAGGTCAGGGACCGTTCCCCAACAAGCTAGGGTCAGGATGCATTGATTTAGCACCACTGGTTTCCCTGTCTTAGCCCCTGACAAGGCACATCACCGCAGAAATACTGGTTGTATTTCAAGGCGATGTAACGCAGATCAGGGGCTAAGACAGGCAAATCGTCCCGACGCAGGAAGCGCTGCAAAGCAGCGACTTTGACCGCTTGCAATTGACCCCGCCAGTTCCTGCGCGCTCAAAACCCCTGCTTTATTGCTCTTCCTGCGCCAGTGACGCCAAATCAATGCATCCTGCCCCTAAGTGTAGCGCGGGCCTGATATTCTTTCTTTGATATATGTCAGTCGCGCCTGAGACTTGCCCAATCTCAGGCCCTGCCTTATGCATATCGCCATGTTATTGCGCGCAATTTTCCTTTTGACCCTTGTGGTGGGCCTTTCCGTGGCGGCCACGGTCTATTTTGGGAATGAGGTGTTGATCGCGCTGGGCCTGATCCTTGTGCAGGCCAAAATCATCCTTAAGAAAGTTGCAACGCTTGAACTGCCGGTCTTTATCCTTTGGCTGAAAACCCAAGCCTCGGCGTTTTTCAAGATCGAGTTGATCAAGAAATGGATCATGTCCACGTTGATGCCTTTGGTCTTGGGCAAGGCGTTGCTGCGCCGCCTGGCCGGGTTGTTTTCGGGCTATATCGAAGCGGTCAAAGCGCGCTACGAGCGCATGTTGGACTGGTATCGCGGGCTTAGCGGCCTGGAAAAAGCCGTGTCTGCGCTGATCCTGATCTTTGCGACCTTGGCGCTGTCGGTCAGTTCGATCGGGCTATGGCTGGTGCTGTTTTCTGTTCAGGTGCCTCTGTGGATTGTCGCCGGGGCGACGGCGGCAGGGCGGATGATCTGGGTCACGCTGCAAAAATCGACGTTCAAGGCGATTGCCTTTTTGCAGCTGGGGCTGTTGTGGAAAGGGCTTCAGAAATTGCTGCCCGAGGGGTTGCTGAAACGTAAACGCGCGTTCGACTACCGCGTCGCCCGCGCCGTGATCCGCCGACGTCGCCTGACTGTGCGCCAATTGGCTGATCGCAAGGACAGCCTGCCATTTCGCATGGGGCTGATGGTGGATTACCTGTTTGGCACCGGATCACGGTCGGGCGAGTCAGATTGAACCAGCGTTGCTTTGGCGGTTTTGATCACCGCATCGGTGACCGGCTTCAGCGCCGGGCCAAGGATACGGCTGACTTGCCAGACCAGAGGAACGTCCCATGTCGCGGTTTCGTTCAGGGTGACAAGCCTTTGCCGACGTAAGGCCCGCCAGACCAAAAGTTCCGGGTTCATCCCCCAGCCAAGCCCTGCAATCGCGGCATCCACAAAGGCCTGGGTTGACGGCAGGTAATGGCTGGGCGGTGCAGCGCGGGGGGCACCTTGGGCTGCCATCCAGTCGCGCTGCAACCCGTCCTTGGCGTTAAAGACCAGACAGGGGGCCGCGTTGAGCGCGGCGGGATCGGTTCCTTTGGCAAACCATTGCGCGTGAAACTCGGGCGAGCAGGTCGCGACATAGCGCAAGGAACCAAGCGGGAAGGCGTCGCAGCCCGGAATGCTGGGCGTTGTCGTGATCGCAGCGCTCACCGCCCCGCGTTTCAGCCAATCGGCGCTGTGGTCCTGATCGTCGATCTCTAGATCAAAGAGCATCTCGGGCAAACGCGCCATAGCCGGGACAAACCAGGTGGCCAAACTGTCGGCATTGATGGCGATGCGCAGATGACGTTGCACGTCGGAGCTGTCGAGCTTGAGGTCGCGGGTCAGAGCCGTTTCCAACAGCCCGATATCCTCAGCATGTTTGGCGATCCGCAGGCCATGTGGTGTACCCGTGCAGGGCGTGGAACGATTGACCAGCGTCGTGCCAACCCGCTCTTCCAGCGCTTTGATACGCTGTGAAATTGCCGAGGGTGTGACATGCAACGCATTGGCGGCGGCATCAAAGCTGCCGTGGCGCAAAACCGAGGCGAGAGCGGCCAGGTGATTGGGATCGAACTGCATTAGCGCCTCTTATTTTGGTGTAGCTTCTTTAATTTGATTGCTGAGAAATCCTGAATTAGTCAAGAGCGGCACAACAGGAGACCAGACAGTGACCACTTATTTTGCAGGCTTTTTCCTTGGCTTCAGCCTGATCCTGGCCATTGGCGCGCAAAACGCCTTTGTTCTGCGCCAAGGGTTGATGCGGGCGCATGTGTTGCCGGTCGTGTTGGTCTGCGCACTGTCAGATGCGGTGTTGATTGCCGCCGGGGTAGCGGGGTTTGGGGCCCTGGCGACGGCCGTTCCGGGGCTGGAATGGGGCATGCGTCTATTCGGGGCGGCGTTCCTGGTCTGGTACGGGCTGCGCACTCTATGGGGGGCTTGGCAAGGCGGGCAGGCGATGCAGGCCGGGGAGCAAGCGGGCAGCTTGCAAATGGCGGTCTTGACCTGTCTGGCGCTGACCTGGCTAAACCCGCATGTCTATCTGGATACGGTCGTTTTGCTTGGGGCGGTGTCGTCTCAGTACAGCGACAAGTTTTTGTTCGGCGCGGGGGCGGCCTGTGCAAGCCTTGTCTTTTTCTTTTCGCTTGGGTTTGGCGCGCGGCTTTTGGCACCGGTTTTTGAAAAGCCTCAGGCCTGGCGGATCCTGGACCTGTGCATTGGCGTGACCATGTTGTTGATTGCCTGGGCTTTGCTGCGCGGCTGACATCCTGTTGATTTTCCTGCGACCCAAGGCTTGCGCGACTTTGTGAATGCGTTAAGTGTTTTGCCATGGAACAATCACGCCCCGCTGTCGGAATATTCTGGATGGTTGTCACCGGGCTTTGCTTTGTCGCGGTGACGGCCTTGGTCAAAACCGTGCATGGTCGCGTCCCCGCGGCTGAGGCGGCGTTTCTGCGCTATGTCATGGGGCTGGTTTTTATCCTACCATTCTGGCGCGAATTGACCGCCTTTCGACCAAGTCGGCGGCAATGGCATTTGTTTGTCATTCGCGGCGTGTTCCAAGCCTTGGGGGTTGTGTTCTGGTTCTTTGCCATGACACGTATCCCCCTGGCCGAAGTCACCTCGATGAATTACCTGAACCCGATTTTTGTCACCCTTCTGGCGGTGGTTCTGTTGGGGGAGCGGCTGGCCTTCCGGCGCGTCATGGCGATCATTGTGGCGATGATCGGGGCGGTGATCATTTTGCGCCCGGGTTTTCGCGAGTTGGATCCGGGGCATTTTGCCATGCTGGTCACCGCCAGCTGTTTTGCCGCGTCTTACCTGGTGGCCAAAATCCTGTCATCCGAGGTCAGCCCGGCCATGGTTGTGGCCACCATGTCTGTGACGGTCACCATCTGCCTTGCGCCCTTGGCGATTCCGGTTTGGGTTTGGCCCAGTTGGCAGGACCTGTTGGTTTTGTTCCTGGTGGCCTGTTTTGCCACCGGTGGCCACTACGCGATGACATTGGCTTTCAAAGCGGCCCCATTGACCGTGACGCAGCCGGTGACCTTTCTGCAATTGCTGTGGTCGGTCAGCCTTGGAGCGCTGTTGTTTGACGAGGCGGTCGACCCTTGGGTGATCGCTGGGGGCGGGCTGATCATGGGGGCGGTTGTGTTCATCACCTGGCGCGAAGCTGTGTTGAATCGGCGCGTCACACCGGGTGTTGTGGAAACGAAACACTGATCCGGCGGCCATTGTCGCCAATTCGTTAAAACTCCCCGCAATCGTCGCAATCGCGCCGCAATCCTTAAGCAGTTTGTCAACCATCGACCCGTATCGTGAGGATGGAGTGACAAATGTTTGCGGAGAATAAATTGACTGAGAATATGGAAGAAATTCAGGCCTTTCTGCTGAAGGAGCGGGACAAGGTTCTGTCGGATGCAGAATGGCGTTTTCGGATGCGTGGCTATGGCTACAACCTGCGTCGGACCGATGGCGGTATCGAGGTTGCGCGCCTGCCACAAAACAAGGTTCTGGGCACATTCGAAATGTAATCCCGTCGGGCTGATGCCCAAGGGAATCGCTGCTTTCTAAGCCGCGCGAAAATCGAATTTGGCCGGATTGGCCATGTTCAGAGGCAGCCCCGCAAGGGCTGGCGTTGGAGCCCCGGATTGTGAGGGATGCGTCCGGTCGGCGACCTAAATCGAAGAAAACACAACAGTTTTGCCCAAGACTGTTGCACCTTGGTTTTCTGTGTTTGTCCGCCTTGTTTGTTTTTGATTGACTTGTCAGTCAATAACCGGCAGCAAATTCAGTATGCCTAAGATCGGACAAGAACCCAAAAGACGCGCCGCATTGGTCGCAGCCACGGTCGAAGAGATCGGGGCAGCGGGATCACTTGAGGTGACTGTCGGACAAATTGCCAAACGCGCCGGCATGTCCAGTGCGCTGGCTCACCACTATTTCGGCGGGAAGACTCAGATTTTCCTGGCGGCCATGCGCCATATCCTGAATCAATATTCGCGCGACGTTCGTGACGCGCTGACCAAGGCGCAGCCGGATCGGCGGCTCGAGGCCATTATCGATGGCAGTTTTGACCCCAATTGTTTTGACCCGGCGGCCACGTCGGCCTGGCTCAACTTTTACAGTTTCGCGCAACGCGACCAAGAGGCCGGGCGTTTGCTGCGCATCTATCAAAAGCGCCTGCATAGCAACCTGGTCCATGCCTTGCGTCCCCGTTGTGACAAACCGCAGGAAGCCGCACAAATCATCGCGGCGCAGATTGACGGTGTCTACCTGCGTGCGGCCTTGAACAAGGGCGACATGAACGGTGCGGCCGATAAGGTCAAGGCGGTGGCGCAGGCCTTGTTAGAGGTCAAAACCTATGACGCCTAACATCCTCATCATCATGGTGGATCAGCTGAACGGAACCTTGTTTCCCGACGGACCGGCAGATTGGTTGCATGCCCCCAATCTCAAGGCTTTGGCCAAGCGTTCGACTCGGTTTGTCAACAGCTACACCGCCAGCCCGCTTTGCGCGCCTGGGCGGGCGAGTTTTATGTCTGGCCTGTTGCCCAGCCAAACGCGGGTTTACGACAATGCGGCTGAGTTTGCGTCGGATATCCCGACCTATGCGCACCATCTGCGCCGGGCCGGATATTACACCTGCCTGAGCGGCAAGATGCATTTTGTCGGACCCGACCAGTTGCACGGGTTCGAAGAACGCCTGACCACAGATATCTACCCGGCGGATTTTGGTTGGACACCGGATTACCGCAAACCCGGGGAACGGATTGATTGGTGGTACCACAATATGGGCTCGGTCACCGGGGCTGGCGTGGCGGAAATCTCCAATCAGATGGAATATGACGATGAGGTTGCCCATCACGCCAAGATGAAGCTTTACGATTTGGCGCGCGGTAAGGACGGACGGCCCTGGTGTGTGACCGCCAGTTTCACCCATCCGCATGATCCCTATGTGGCGCGGCGCAAATATTGGGACCTTTATGAGGATTGCGAACATCTTGATCCCGAAGTGCCCGCCATGGGGTATGAGGATCACGATCCGCATTCCAAGCGCATTTTCGATGCCAATGACTGGCGCAGTTATGAAGTGACTGAGGAGAATATTCGTCGCTCGCGCCGCGCGTATTTCGCCAATATCTCGTATTTGGATGACAAGATTGGCGAGCTTTTGGCGGTGCTTGAAGACACACGGCAAGAGGCGGTGGTGGTCTTTGTCTCCGATCACGGCGATATGCTGGGTGAGCGCGGACTTTGGTACAAAATGTCCTTTTTCGAGGGCTCGTCGCGGGTTCCGATGATGATTGCCCTGCCGGATGGGCAGGGGCAGCGGGTAGATGCGCCGGTGTCGACCATTGATCTGTGCCCGACGCTGGCTGAGCTGGCCGGGGCCGATATGGGCGAGATTGCGCCCTGGACCAGCGGTGAAAGTCTGGTTCCTTTGATGAATGGCGGTGAGCGCAGCGCGCCTGTGGCAATGGAATATGCGGCAGAGGCCTCTTATGCACCGCTGATCTGTTTGCGGTATGGCAAGTGGAAATACACCGCCTGTACGCTGGATCCCGAGCAGTTGTTTGACCTTGAGGCGGATCCGCATGAGTTGACCAACCTGGCGGATCACCCGTCCCATGCTGGAACGATGGAGGCGATGCGGGCCAAGGCGGAGGCGCGCTGGGATCTGGCGCAGTTTGATGCGGAGGTCCGGCAATCCCAGGCGCGGCGGTTGGTGGTTTACGAGGCCTTGCGGCAGGGAGGCTATTACCCGTGGGATTATCAGCCGCTGCAAAAGGCATCCGAGCGCTATATGCGCAACCATATGGATTTGAACGATCTTGAGGAAAGCCAACGCTTTCCAAGGGGGGAGTGACCGTGGCGATGTCGGTTTCACCGGATTGGCACGCCGCCCACCCACCCACCCCGTCGCGCCAATCCGGCGAAACGATTGTGGTTTGGGGGCGTGAGACCTCTTCGAATGTGCAGGCTGTGATGTGGTGCGCTGCTGAGCTGGGGCTGATCGTGGATCGCCGCGATGTCGGCGAAGGCTTTGGCGGTTTGGATCGGCCGGAGTTTTTGGAGATGAACCCCAATGGCTTGATCCCGGTCTTGCAACAGGGTGAGCTGACCTTGTTTGAAAGCGCCGCCATAATCCGCCATCTGGCTCGGAGCTATGGTGACGATAGGTTTTGGCCGCGAGACAGTCGGGCGCTGGCCAAGGTGGACCAATGGGCCGAGTGGGCCAAGCAGATGGTCGCCAACCGTTTTACCGGGCCGGTTTTTTGGCGTGTGGTGCGCACACCGCGGGCGCGGTGGGATAAGCCTGCGATTGAGGCCGCGGTTGATCGGCTTGAAGCCGCGCTGAGCGTGGCGGAGCAACAGTTAAGCCAACAGGATTGGCTGGTGGGGGATCATATGACACCGGGGGATATTCACCTGGGCCATGTGTTGCACCGCTATTTCGACATCGAGATCACGCGCAAGGACTTGCCTGCTTTGCGTGCCTATTATGACCGGCTCACCGGGCGGCCTGCCTATCAGGCGACGGTGATTCTTTCCTATGAGAGTTTGCGAGACACGATATGAGATATGAGACGCAACCCACCGCCAGCCATTTTGTAAATGGGGCCTATCTGGAAGACACAGAGGGCGAGCTGATCGAAGTGGTTTATCCGGCCACGGGCGAGGTGATCGCGCGTGTGCATGCGGCAACGCCTGCGGTGATCGAGGCGGCGGTTTCTTCGGCCCATGCGGCACAAAAGGAATGGGAGGCCTTGTCTGGCACCGAACGTGGTCGGGTGTTGCGCCGGGCTGCTGACATCATGCGCGAACGCAATCGCGCGCTGTCGGAATTGGAGACCTATGATACCGGCAAGCCGATGTCGGAAACGCTCTATGTGGATGCGACAAGTGCGGCGGATGCGCTGGAGTATTTTGGTGGTCTGGCGGGCAGCCTGACTGGTGAGCATGTGCAATTGGGCGATGATTGGGGCTATACGGTGCGCGAGGCGCTGGGCGTTTGCGTGGGCATCGGGGCCTGGAATTACCCGACCCAAATCTCTTGCTGGAAGGGCGCGCCGGCGCTGGCTTGTGGCAACGCGATGATCTTCAAACCCTCGGAGACAACACCGCTTTGTGCGTTGAAAGTCGCCGAGATCCTGATCGAAGCCGGCTTGCCTGCTGGTGTGTTCAACGTGGTTCAGGGCATGGGGGCGGTGGGGGCTGCTCTGGTTAGTGACCCGGGCGTGGCCAAGGTGTCTTTGACAGGCTCTGTCCCGACCGGGCGCAAGGTTTACGCCGCTGCGGCTGAGGGCATGAAACATGTCACGATGGAGCTTGGGGGGAAAAGCCCGCTGATCATTTTTGATGACGCGGATCTGGAAAATGCAGTAGGCGGCGCGATTTTGGGGAATTTCTATTCCTCCGGGCAGGTCTGTTCCAACGGGACGCGCGTTTTTGTTCAGAAGGGCATCAAAGAGGCGTTCCTAACGCGTTTGGCGGAGCGATTGGCGACGGCCAAGATCGGCGATCCGATGGATGAAAGCGTGAATTTTGGTCCAATGGTGAGCAAGGCACAGCGCGAGATCGTGAAGGGTTATATCGCCAAGGGCAAGGATGAGGGCGCAAGGCTGGTTTGCGGCGGCGAAGAGATTGAGGGCAATGGGTTTTACATCGAGCCGACGGTGTTTGCCGATGTGCATGATGACATGACCATTGCCCGCGAAGAGATCTTTGGCCCGGTGATGGCGGTGCTGGATTTCGAGGATGAGGACGAGGTTGTCGCGCGCGCCAATGATACGGAATTTGGCCTGTCAGCCGGTGTGTTCACCAGCGATCTGACCCGGGGCCACCGGGTGATTGGCAAGATGGAGGCGGGGAGTTGCTTCCTGAACTCCTATAATGATGCGCCTGTGGAATTGCCCTTTGGTGGATCGAAAATGTCTGGGGTTGGGCGCGAGAATGCCAAGGGCGCGATTGAGCATTATTCGCAGGTGAAGTCGGTCTATGTGCGCATGGGAGATGTTGAATCTCCGTTCTGAGGTCGGACACCGCCCCGGCGAGTCTCCCGCCCACCCACCCCGTCTCGCCGGGGC
>JAGHRD010000024.1:0-49876 GCA_017744045.1 Tropicibacter sp. R15_0
ACAACACCGTCAGGCCGCACAGCGCATTAGGCTATCGCCCACCCGCGACAGAAAGCATCGTTCCGATGGACCAGAGGCCGACGATGCACTAACAATCAAACTGGACCACCCGATGGGGGCACGCCAGGTGCGACATCCGGCGGCAAGGTTCCCGTTGCCCCCAAATACCGCCATCCAGAAAACCCCGCGCTCACATGGTCTGGTCGTGGTCGCAAGCCGAAATGGTTTGTCGAGGCGCTGGAGCAAGGTAAGACGCCGGAAGATCTCGCAATCTAAAACGGGGTTGCGCGCACACAATCACTGATCCAAATCGTGCAAAATCGCTGCCCAATTCTGCTGCCCGCCGAGGACACGCAGAATGGCGAGGTGTTCCCCTTCGATCCGGTAAATGATCAGATGGGAACCCGTCGGGTGAATGCGCACCGGCGGGTCGAAGTCGTCGCGTTCACGAGCGATTTTGGGGTTGGCAAGCAGGCGGTCAAACGTCTCTTCAAGACTGTGCGAATAGCGGTCCGCCTGATCCATCGACCAGGTTTGTGCCCCATAGAGCCAGATCTCTTCTAAATCCAGACGCGCGGAAGGGGACAGGCGATAGTCCGTCAAAGCGCCAAACCGCTCGCTTTCGGGGTCAGTCGGAGGCATAACGCTCCCGCATTTGCGCGCGGAAGGATTGGAAATCAAACTCTTCCACGGGACCGCTGCGCACGCCTTCGTCGATGGCGCGCTGCAGGCTGGCCTTGGCATCTTCGCGCTCCTGATCGCGGCGGATCAGATGGCGGACATAATCGCTGGTATTGCTGAAGCGACCATCCTGCAAACGCTCCTCAACCCAAGACTTCATCGGGTCGGGCAAGGAAACATTCATCGTGGCCATCGCGGTATCCTCCATAGAGTTCCAGTTTACCAAGCGATGGCAAAGTTTGTCAAACTTGGGCGGTGCGTTATCCCCAAGAGGGGCCGGAATGGTCTGGCCCGTCGCGCTTGCGCGGTTCCAGTCCCCGTGAAGGGTGCGCCCATGTCGGTCTGTCGCTGCGATCCACAAAAATCTGCAACTGATCGCGATGGCGAGTCATGGCGACATAGGCGAGGTGTTGATCCATGCTGCGCGAGGCGAGCACATAGGCGTGATCGACGGTAGCCCCTTGGGATTTGTGCATGGTGACAGCATAGCCGTGATCGAAGCTTTGATAGGTCTGGGGATTGAACCAAACCTTGCGCGGCTCATTGCCATCAAGGCGGATGCAGAGTTCACTCGGCCCGGCCTGTTCCACCGTTCCTAACATGCCATTCTTGACGCCCAAGTCTTTGTCATTCCTGCCAAAGACCAACCTGTCACCCGCAGCAAAGGCGCGTTTGCCTGTGTCTGTTTGGTAAAGCTGTTCAATCGGCGGTGTGTCCTGATCCTCGCGCAAGGCTGCGCGAATGGCTTGGTTTAAAGCGAACACATCCCTGCGTTTATGGGCGAAAGCCAACCGCGACGTGTCATTGCCATTCACGGCGACGTCCATCCGGTAGGCCTGCACCAGATGTTCGATACTCTCGTCGCGATTGTTGCTTTCAGAAACCGCGTTGTGTTCGGCATAGAGTTGGAGCGCCTTGTTAGAGCGGCCCTCGGCCAGCTCTTTCGAGGCCTGTTTCTGCCAATCCTCGCGCTGACGGTGGATCTCGGTCAATTGCGCTGCGCCATGATGGTCAATCACATCGCGGAAGGGATTGCCCGCCTCAATTGGTTGCAATTGATCGGGATCGCCGACCAGCACCAGTTTGGCCCCGATCTCATCCATCTTCGCGGCAACGCGCGTCATTTGCCGCGTGCCGATCATGCCTGCTTCGTCAATGACGAGCACTTCGCCGGACTTGATCGGCTCATGCCCGTTCTGCCAGGACAGTTCCAGCGAGGCGAGTGTTCGGCTCGGAATGCCCGAGGCCTCTTGCAACCCGTCCGCAGCTTTGCCCGCCAAGGCCGCGCCATGCACGACAAGCCCTTGGCGCTGCCAGGCATCCCGCGCCGTATCAAGCAATGTGCTCTTGCCAGCCCCGGCCAGACCAACCACGCAGGACAAGCGATTTGCGCCCAGAATATGCTGCAGGCCTGCGCGTTGTTCTGCGCTCAACTGCCCGCCAAAGGCGCGCTTCATGCGCCTGTCCTGATCTGAGATGGCATTGGCAACATGGCGCTGATCGACGGCGAAACCGGTTTTGTTTGATAGGTCATTGGTGGATTGGTGCAGGCTGTCTTCGGCGGCGCGATAATCCCGCGTGGTGAAACGCGGCAATGACCCGGTCTCCAACCGGATCAATTCCGGCGACTTCAGGGCTTTGGCGGCGGCGTCCTGCAACTCCGCAGGTTTGTCGATGCGTTTGGCCAGAGCGCGCAGCACGTCAGCGCGGTTAAACTCCGCTTTGGTGTGGGAGATATGATCCAGCACCAGTGCTGGGTTCTGCTGGACTTGCGCTTTGGTAAATGGCAGGTCTTCGCGATTGTCATTCAGGGTCTGGCGTGGATCGTTGGCCTGAGAAAAGACCGGTGCGAGATCGCGTTTCTGCGCGTCCAGATCCAGCGCACGGCGCTCGCTCAAATGCCGCTCAATTAGCGTCTGTTGTTCGGCACGGGCTTTGTCTCGTGCCTCTTTCGTCTGCGCCTCAGCGCGGTCGATGATCTTCTGGCGCTGCCCGGTGATGCGGTGAAACAGGGATTTTAGCCCGTTGCGCTGCGCCTCTTTCTGCGCTTTGAGCGCCGCAATACGTTCTGCTTCCTGCCGCTGAACCAGTTCCGCGCGTTCCAAGCGCTGTTGCGCAACAAGGTCATCGCGCCTCGTTTGAAAATCCGGCGACGGCGCGGGTTGTTTTTGCTTCGGCAAACCTTGCGCTTGCGCCAGAACCTCCTCAACCGAATGCAAGTCCGCCTCTGGCCCCAACCGTGTGCGCATGTCTTTGGGCCGCACATCGCACCACCGCGACAGCGACCAGACTTTGCCATCACCATCCACCCCGACAAATCCGCGCCGGGTTCCGCGCGCCAAAACAAATCCTTGTTCCTGCAAGGCGGCAGCAAAGCTGGCGCGATTGTCGGAGCGCTCCCAACACTTCCGAAACATCGCCTTGAGCGCCTTTGGATCGCGCTTTGTGCGCTTGGCTTGCCCAGCCTCCTGCCGCGTGTAGTTGAGCGGATCGCGCTGTGCCGGGTCTTTGAACCCCTCCGGCATGTCCCAATCCTGTGCGATGGAAATCTCCCGCGACAGACTGGTCAGCTTGCGTTTGTAATGCGATAGGTTGATGGCTTTCATCTGCGACGCGTCGATTTTGGACCACACACAATGGGCATGCCGCCGCCCGTTTTTCTCATGAAACACAATCGCGCGCGGCTGACCTGTCAGGCCTAACCGCGCCTCGACATCTTTGATAGCCGCCTCGAAAGTAGCGACTTCAACCGTCTCCTGCGGCGGTGGGTTCAGCGACAGAGAAAACAGGTACTTCTTGCACTTGGTGCCGCTGGCGATGGCCTCAACCTCGGCAAATGCCTGGCCGAGGTCTTGTGTCATAAACCCCTCAATCGCATGCACGGTGACATGATCATTGTCCCGCGGATTGAGCAAATGCCGCGCCAATTCCGCCCCGAAGGCCCGCTCGTTGCCTTCCAAAATCAAACGCGTTTCCCCAAAGCTTGCATCAGCGTTGTGCGGATCGCCAAGAGATGCTCATTCGCCTCAGCAATCTGAGCTTTGGTCTCCTCGCTCTCAATCAGAATGCCAAGATTGGCATGATGGGCGAGCTGATTGAGATTGCTGGCAATCCGCGATTGCCCCAAGAGTGCCAACACTTCAGCCACGGCTTTCTTATCCGCCATCGCATCCGCAGGCCGCGTCTTGCGCAGCTTCGCATCTTCGGCAAATACACAAGCCCGCACATAAGCGCTCAGCGTCATCCCCGCCGCCAGCTCTTCCAACCGATCCCGCTCTTCACGCGTCAGCCGCAAAGTAAAAGGCGACATCTCCCGCCGAGGCGAGGCCTTCGGAGGTTTGCTTTGACCCTGCGCTGCCGTCTGAAACGCTTCGGAAACATCCGGCGCATGCTTCGCCTCGCCCCACCTCATAGCCCAGGCTCCGGCAAGTCGATCTGGATCGAGGGGTCGTCTGAAGCATCAACTTCTTCCGCCTCACACGCTCGAGCCGCAATCTCATCCAACCTGTGGATAACTTCCGGCTCACCCTTGAGAACCTCAGCCCAATCCTCTAACTCAGAAAGCAGTTGCTCCGCGAGCTCAGGTTCTAGATTCCTCCTCTCCGGTGCACCAAAAACCACCTTTAAAGAGACAAACGTGTTCGCGTTGTCCCTCTTACTCCTTCGACGGAAGGGGGCGAGAGAAATGTTCGGTCCGGCGGGGCGGTCGTTTAAAAACGGTCTTTCAGGTTAAGGGCAACACAATGAGGCGCATGGCAATGGGTCCTGACCCTATCTTGCTTTGGTGCCACTGTCCCTGATCATATAGATAGAGTTCTGATCTTCGCCATAGTCTGCAAAGGGCGGGCATTCAATGAAGCCGTGTCGACGGTAAAGCGCGACGGCGGGCGTAAAGAATGGTCCTGATCCCGTTTGGAGAAAAAGAGTTCTGACATCTGCCTTTTCTGCATCCTGAATGAGATGCTGGAGCAGCACGGCCCCTGTGCCTTTTCGGCGAACGGCCTCAGTGACATGCATCGATTTCAGCTCAGCTTGGTTTTCACCTATTTGTTTCCAAGCACCGATGGCATGCAGGTCATCGCCAAGCCAAAGCGTCCAAAATCGTACCTCTGATGCGCGCAGTTCTGAAAGGTCGAGACCATGCGCGCTTTCCTCAGGGGTTTGCGCGACGGCATGGGTCAGATGTCTGTGTATGAGCTTTTGTACATCAGGGTTGTCGAGCAGGCCCGCCTTGGGCTCTAGTTCGGGCATAGGGCCTCCAATTCAAGTGTGTGCCAGGTTGGTGTCAGGAAGGGGGCATCGCTGGCAGGTGTAAATAGGGATAAGAATGCGCGTCAAAGGGCATTGGATACCTTTGGCGGGCTGTCTGGCGCTAGATCGGATGCCAGCCCCGCGCGGATTGTTGAAATGACGTCGCTGGCATGGGTGTTCAAATAGAAATGTCCCCCAGGGAAGAGATGGCATCCCCTGAAGTCACTCGTATGTTCTGACCAAGCTTTCAATTCTTCGGGTTGGACCAATGGGTCAGATGTTCCGCCGAAAACCGAGATCGGTATCTTGATGGGGGCTAGGGGCACATAGTTGTATTCCTCGCCCAATCGAAAATCCGTGCGGAACACGGGTATCATCATCGCTCGGATATCGGGGTCCTCTAACGATTCTGGTGAGGTTCCATTGAGCTTTACGACTTTTGCAATCAGGTCATCCTCGGGCAGGTCGTGCCAAGGTCTGATGCGTCTGGGCACGTGCGGGGCGCGGCATGCCGATAGGAAGAGATGAACAGGCAGCGGCCCGCCCGATTTTTCCAGGGCCCGCGTGACTTCGAAGGCGAGCAATGCCCCCAAACTATGCCCAAACAGGGCAAATGGGGGCGTCAAGGTGTTTGAGAGTGTGTCGGTCAAGGCGTGGATCAAGTCGTGCAAGTCCGCGACCAGGGGATCCCGCAGACGAAAGCCGCGGCCGGGCAACTCAATCGCGTAGGCTGAAAGCGGCCCTAAGTCTTCCTGCCCCCAACTCTTGTAATATTGGGCCGATCCGCCTGCGAATGGGAGGCAGAACAGCGAGACTTGCGATGTCGCGTCCTGAGCCGTGTTCACGTTCAAAATTGAACGGTTTTTGCGGCTTTGCAGCGCTTTGCTCATCGGTTTGAGCCTTTCATTCCGCGACAGTCATGCCGTTGTTTTGAAGATGATTGCGCAAGTCCAAAAGTGCCCCAACCAATTTCCGAGAAACCCTGTTCACAACGGTTTATGCCAACTCGCCGAGGCGTTTGACGCTGCTGGCGTGATGGTTTTGCACGGCGGTACGGTCCACTTTCAGGTTGCGTGTCAAAAGGCCGGTTTCGGCTGAAAGCGGTGTCTGTGAAAAGGCCACGCCCATGATTGGATTTGTGGATAAATCCTTGCGATTCAAAGCCTTTAATGCGCGCGCAATCCGACCCTGTGCTGCGCTATCCGTATCCGAGCACCAGATTGCCGCTGATAATGCGCGCAAGGAATCGTCTTGAAACACCACGACATGTTCGATCCGGCCGATTGCCTTGACCTTTTCCTCAATGTTCTCAGGCGAGATTTTCTGGCCACCCGCCGTAATGATGATGTTTTTCTTGCGACCATTCAGGATCAAAAAGCCATCTGAATCAAAGGCTCCGATATCCCCGGTTGAAATCGTTTTGGGATCGACAAAAACATTTGTGTTCTCATCGCCCTCGGCCCCTTCGTAACTGTGGCAAAGGTGTTTGGGGTTTCTGACCAAGACGTCTCCATCCGGTCCAATGGAAATGGCATCTGGGAAGGCAGGCTTGCCCACAGAGCCAATTTTGTTTGCGCCTGGGCGGTTCCAGGCGATCCATCCACATTCGGTCATTCCATAAATCTGGAAGAGCGGGAAACCCGCGTGTTTGAAAAATTCCAATGTGGATAGGTTGATCGGGGCAGAGCCAACCAGCATGACCCGAACGGAGCTGCCATAGATCTGATGTAATTCCTTAAACAGGCGCTTTCGAAGAGCCATGCCAAGACTATTTGGTAACCAGCCAAGCGACTTCGACACTCTGGTCAAGATTCGCCGGGTTCGTTCTGGCCATCTTTCGAAACGCTGCTCTGCCAATTCGTAGAAGGCTGGCGGACCCAGGATGATCGTAGGGTTTCCCTCTTTCAATGCCTCAAAGAACAGGTCTTGGCTCGAAAGAATAACTGTGCCGCCCCGGTATAACGCGATATATGCTAGGTAACGCTGCTGAAAAATCGACAACGGAAGAATGTCGAAAATGCGGTCGCTGGCGGTGACGTTGAAGGCATCTGATATTGCCTCAATGCCGATCTGCAGACTGTCCCAGGATATCGGCAACCTCTTGAGCCGCCCGGTGGTGCCGGAAGAAAAAACGACGGTGAAAATGTCTGACGCGGTGCCGTCACCACCCGCGGATTTTGACAAGTGTAGCGGTGTCCCCTCGCGTGCGAGGGTCAACAAGGATGAGAGGGTTTGGACCGCAGCGGTGTTTCCGGCGTCAAATTCCTGATCCTGGAACAGAAGATCAAGATCAAAGCGCTGGCTGAGAGCATCCGCAGCAAGCGGGTCCAGTTCCGGGTTCCCTGCGGGAATACAGACAGATGTGCACCCAAGCGCGATCAGCGCAAAATCCAAAAGGAGCCACTCGTAGGAATTGGCAGCGCGTATTCCCACGCGGCACCCCGGATGCACGCCTTGGCTTTGCAGGTATTCCAGGACCTCTGTCGTATCGCGGAGGATCTGCGCGCCCTTATAGGAAAAGGATCCTTCCTGAGTGATCACGCATATCTCGGCCCCCGGATGCGCCTTTAGCCGATTCAACAGTTCCGGTCGCGGTAGGGGGAAGTCTGTGTCTGTTTGCATAAGCACGAACCGTCTCCGTTAAAGGGAAGCATTGGCTGTCGCCGAAACCAATGTCGGCTTGGGTATCGCGGTGGCCTCCATGGCGCGGTTGATCGCGAAAATTTGGTCATTCATTGCGTATTGTGCCAGCCGGGATTCCTTGACGACATCAAACCCGTGAAACGTGCCGGCAAAATTGCGAAAATCGACCGCGACGCCTGCCGAGGTCAGGCGTAGGGCATAATCGGTCGCCTCATCTCGCAGCGGATCGAACTCGGCTGTCAGCACATAGGCAGGTGGCAGTCCAGAAAGATCGCTTGCACGTGACGGAGCTGCGTATGGTGAAACATTATCTCGGAGCGGTCCCAAGTAATGCGTCCACATGTGCTTTGTATCTACGCGCGTCCATCCGGGTTGATCGGTATGTGTGTTCATGGATTGACTGGTCATTCGGTCATCAAGTGCCGGGTAAATCAGCATTTGCAGGCAGGCAGAGCGCAGCCCGTGATCGCGATTGAAAAGCGAAACGCTGGCCGCAAGGTTCCCGCCTGCGCTGACGCCAGCGACCACAATGCGAGAGGGATCAATGCCAAGATCGGTGGCATTGTCGGCAACCCAGGCAAAACACCCGGTACAATCCTCCAACGCCGCAGGAAAACGGTTTTCTGGGCTCAGCCGGTAGTCGCAAGAGACAACAATAGTGCGGGTTTCTTGCGCCCATTTCAGACAGCGGTAATGCTCGACATTCAAGTCTCCAACCATGAACCCACCGCCGTGGAAAAAGACAACCGCTCCGCCGGACAAAACGGCGGTGTTTGGCGTGTAAATTCGGATGGGTATAGGTGGCCCATCCGCATCTTGTGGAATGGTCAGATCACGGTAGCTCACAGCGGCTTCCAGCTCTTTCCAATACCGTTTGGTGACCAGAGTTGCCCCCATCCGAGCCACACGCGACCTTGCGTTTGTTGGCTGTGAATAGTCAAAGCGTGGCTGGGCCTCGGCGGCGAGCGTCAATTCCGGGTCAAACATGGTACCTACTTGGAGCGGATCAAAAGTTGCGAGTGTTCAATGACCGAGGCGTGGTCGCGTTTTGGCCACGCTATCAGGCCAAGGACCCAAGCCCTTGGTTGTCAGGCCGTTTCGAGTTCGCCAACAAATTCGCGCAGACTCTGCGCGACGATGACATCGACAACACTGATTTTGATGCCGAATTGAGTTGTTGCTGTCTTGGCGACCTGTGCCGCGAGCAAGGAAGAGCCTCCGAGATCCATAAAGTTTGCCTCAGGGTCGGTAACCTCGCTGCCAAGCACATTGGACCAGATGGCCGCCATTTTCTGTTCATCAGCCGTGAGAGATTGGGTCATGGTCAAAACCTCATTCCTGTTAGGTAAAAGATCGTCCTTGGCAGCCTGCGCAGATTTTGGCTGCAAACGGGTCACGTGGTTTCCAATGCCTCGACAGGGGCTTTGGACTTACGTTGTTGCATCGTCTGGTAATCAGTTTTCAACCACAAGTCTAGCGGAACCAAGTTAGTCGCGCCAAAGTTGGCTTGTCCAAATTGGTGATGCAAATAATGGTGATAGTGATCCGTCATCATTGTGCGCCCTTTGCCCAGTTTGATCGCAGCGAACCCATGGTGGAGGGTTGTCGGGCCGAGCGCAGAAGCAACCATGAAATAGATCATCAAAACCGGGTGCGTCGGGACGAGCAGGACAAAAATCGGAACAGCGGAAAAGTAGATCAGATGCTCAACCGGATGCATGGAGAGCCCCGACCAGGGCGAAATGTCCTTGGCTTTGTGATGCACGCGGTGGAATTTACCCAAAACCCTGCCGTGCAACCAACGGTGGGTAAAATAGAAGTGCACATTTGCCCAAAAGGGAAACAGAAGAAAGGTAACGGCGGACCAGAGCAGATTCGTATCTGTTCCGGCACCGGGGAGCATCTGGTTGTGATACATCCAGAGCAAGACAAACGTGTAGACTGTCCAAACCCCAACCGCGCTGCCACAGGAGAGAAACACGCCCTCAAGGAGTTCATTTGCATAGATAAAACGGCGGTTTTTCTTTGCCGGCCATTGGCGAGAATACTTGTATTTCAACCCCTGGGTTCGTCGCACATAAAGAAAATAATGGAATGCCAAAACAAATGTAACAAGGGCAAGAAGGTTCACTGCAAACAGCTCGACAAAGGCAATAGGCGAAAAATGCCCCTCAATGACAGAGGCACCAATCGCCCACCATTGCAGAACGGCGACCGCCAGATAGAGGGCTGGCCAAGGCCACAGCAATCCGGGAAAGCCAAACAAAACGGTTGCAATCTCACGCGGTTTGGGCGGCCAGTTGAAAATCGGATGTCCGTGCGTCTCGGTCGTCATAGGAAACAGCCCCTTGCGTCGCGTGGTGCTCGCCAGCAGATGTGAAACAGGCGGGAATGTGATGATTCGGGGGTGGGTTGGCGCTGTTCGCATCGGTGCGCACCGCAGAAGGAAAACGGGTTTTCAAGCAAAAGCGTCACCTCGAAAATACTCAACGCACAAAGTCTAAACAGATTCCTCAGGTTGCGACAATAACTATCTTAGCGCGAGTTTCAAGTTTGCTTTTCTTGGATTGTTTGCGCCCCGACAAGCGCGTATGATCTTTGACTGTCAGCCCCGTGCCGACATGTTTTGCATGTTGCGAATTGAGGGGTGAGCAGGGTTAGAGGATTGAATGAGTACCATTGATTACGCCGAAGACGAGCCGACAAACCCGCCAGATTCGGGCTCGCAAAAGATCTCGGCACCGGCGGCCTTGCGCAATCGTGAAGTCATCGCCGACGCCATTGACGATTTTCTTCCCAAACAGGGCAATGTCCTTGAGTTGGCAAGCGGAACTGGCGAACATATTTGCTTGTTTGCACATAGGTTTGCGAACCTGAAATGGCAACCAACGGACATGGATCCGTCGAGGCTCGCCAGCATCGAATCTCACGCTGCCGCTGAGAAACTGCCCAATTTAGCGGGGCCAGTTTCGCTCAATGTTGCCGAGGATACTTGGCATTCATGGGATGCGGATGTGATTCTGGCTATCAATCTTTTGCACGTGGCCCCCAAATCTGTGACCCGTGCTGTAATGCGCGGGGCTTCCAACGTGCTCCATGTTGGGGGAACTTTGATTTTCTATGGCCCGTTCATGTTGAATGGCACGTTCAGCACGGAGAGTAACAGGAAATTCGATTTGTACCTGCGCGAGAAGAATCCGGAATGGGGATTGCGCGATATCGCAGACCTGGATCATGCGGCAAACGCGGTCGGTTTGGCGCGCGTTGCGCTCATCGACATGCCGGCCAACAACAACCTGGTTGTCTATCAAAAACTGGATGTCTCGCCACCGGATTGATCCAGGATTCGGCTGATTTGCGGGATATTGACAGGAATTTTTGACACCCTATAAGGTTGTTTTGTGGATCGTTATCTTACCTTTCGTTGTATTTCGGGTAGGGCGAGCGAATTGCCGCAACTTGAAGCTTACAGAGTGAAGATACGTTTGACACGCTCATTTCCTGAAATTCGAACATTGGCGCGGGGCTCCCTCTGATGAATCGTGGCTTGGACAAAACACTGATGCTTGGCCTTTTGGCCGGGGTTGGCGCAGCGCTGCTTTGGGGGATTTGGCCGACCATTTCCCGCTATAGTGTTCAATCCACATTGCTCCCTTGGGATATCGTCTTTATCCGCTTTGCGGTTAGCGGTTTGCTTCTCTTGCCTGTTCTCTTGAAATTCAAGTTAAAGGGTATCCCACTGACCGGGGCGTTGCTTTTGATGACCGGGGCAGGGGCCCCCTATGTAATTATTACGGTGATCGGCCTTCAGTACACACCGGCAAGCCATGGTGGCTTGGTTGTGCCTAGTTTCAATATCATTTTCTCCACCATCGGTGCCGCTCTTCTTCTTGGAACGAAACCGACCGTGACGCGGCTGATTGGCTTGTCTTTGATCTTTCTCGGCTGTGGCACGATCTTTTTGCAAAGTTTTTCTGGCTCCGATCCGTCGCAGCTATACGGTGATCTCCTGTATGTCCTCGGCGGGTTCGTCTATGCGATCTACACAGTCTCCAGCCAAAAATACCGCGTGAATGCATGGCACGCTGCGTCCATAGTCGCGGTGTTTTCTGCGTTTCTTTACATCCCGGTTTACGTCCTGTTTCTGCCGAGCGCGTTGTCGCAGGCACCTGTATCAGAACTGGCCATGCAGGCGGTTTTTCAGGGCGTGGTCACGTCGATTATGGCGATTTTCCTTTTTTCAAGCGCCATCGCCGCGCTGGGTGCCGCGCGTGCAGTTGTTTTTCTCGCCTTGATGCCCGTCTTCACACTCGTCTCCGCAATCCCGATCTTGGGGGAGTGGCCAACCAATTTGGAAGCTTTGGCACTGGTCGCAATCGTCATCGGTACATTGATCGCGGTTGAGATCCTTCGAAAGCCATTCTCGCTGTTTCGCAGAAAGCGCGATGCAAAACCATCCTGACCCGAGGCCCGGTTGGTTTTTAGATGAGGTTTTACATCTAAAAGGTGTAAATAATATAGACGAATCAATAATAGATTGATATTCGGCAGGGGTTAATATTTCCTTAACTTAGGCCACGGTTTCCATGTGTGGATTGATTGGTTTTTTTAATGGGTGTGACCTGAAACTCGCCTGTCCGAAGGCCGCTTTAGGTCGGTGTGAAAAAACGCGGGGGCAACTGCCAAGCGCCTTTCGAAGCTGGGATAAAAAGGCCTCGGTCCGCAGCGAAGTCTCCCGTGTTTCCAGCATCGAAAACTATCTGTTTCCCGAGGCGTTTGTTCCAGTCCTGAAATCCGAGATGCTGCGCGAGGCATCCGCAGACACAAAGCGCGCCCTGCGGGCAGCAGCATTGTTTCGCTTTCTGAATTTCACCCACAAGCTTGAGCTTTTGGTGGTCAACACCGTTACGTTGAATATCGCGCTTGGCCGGTATGACTTTGATCTGTCTGACGCCGCGCGGTTGGACGCGCACCGCTTGTATGTCGATGAAGGTTATCATGCCTATTTCTCGTTTGAGGCAATGCAGGCCATGCAGTCTGAGACGTGCACGCAGATACCTTTGAACGAAACAACGCCAGAATTTGTCATGCAGTTGCAAGCAATGACTGAAGGCGAGGCCGATCCTCGACGAAAGGCCCTTGTGCAGCTGTTCTTTGTCATTGCCTCGGAAATGCTCATCACCAGTACGTTGCACGAAGCGCAAAACCTGCAAGATATGGACCCGGCGCTTGGTCAGATGATCGGCGATCATGCCCGAGATGAGGCGCGCCACCATGTTTTTTACCGCTCAATGCTTATTCGAATTTGGGATCAACTGAGCCACGAGGATCAGCTTTTTGTCACGGCTAAATTGCCCGAGCTTGTCGCTGCTTACTGCATGCCTGCCAAGCATGAGCAAAAGGCTGAGCTGGCGGCACTTGGGTTTTCGGACCGGCAGGCCGAGAGCATTCTGGACGAGACCTATCCAACTGGGTCCACGTCAGAATACGCTTGGAAAGTTGGGGCCGGTCTATTCCGCACGGTGCGCGAGCTCGGAACCGCTGTCGTCGGCGATTGCCTCGACGAAAAACTGAACAGCCTGAAAATCTGACAACAGAGGCAGAAGCACATCATGACACAGACTGACATCATTGCCTCACAAGCCTATTGGGACACGCGGGCCCCTGCCTTTGACGACCAGTATAATGGCCTGGATGTCCGCCAAATGGTGACAGCCCGCACGCTTGATTTAATCGGGTCCGCCAAAGGCAAGACCATACTTGATCTGGGCGTCGGTACGGCACGCTTGTACCGAGATAATTTCCAGCATTTCGAATATGCAAACGAGATCATCGGAGTCGAGCTGTCCGGGGAAATGCTGGCCCGTGCCGAAGCTGGAATGAAAGACGCAGGGTATCACCAGTTTTCTCCGCTGAATGCCAGCTATACCGAAATGGAGATTGCCGAAAACTCGGTGGACATTGTCGTTTCGACCCTGTCGCTTCACCATATTACCGACGCCGACAAGATGTCGGTGTTAGAACACGTGACACAAGCGCTGAGACCGGATGGTCGGCTGGTCATCGCTGATCAGCTGAACTGCACTGGCGAGGATCTGACCGCTGAAGAGTTGCAAAAGAAAATGGTTCAGACATTTTTCCCTGAGATTCCTCTGGACGAAGCGCTGGCCAGAACGGGGCATCACAAGGAATATACCTGCTCTTTGCCAGGGTTCGCATCAATGGTCGCCGAGTTTGGTTTTCATGTGGAAACCGAAACGATTTCGGATTTCGTCGGGATCGTCGCCGCTCGCAGGAACGCTTGAACAATATGTATCGCTTCTCAATCATTTCCTTCGCGGCTGGCTCGCAATTGATCGGTGTGTCGCTCTATGTGATGTGCTCTTTTGCGATGGGTGTTGTCCTGCTGCGGGAAACGCAATCCTTGTGGGTCTATTCAGGCAACGCTCTGATTTGCACGGCCATGATGTCGTTAATGGGGCCGATCTTTGGTAATCTGTCGGACCGTTTCGGGCGGACAATTCTGTCGGGCATTGTTGCGGCCGTCTCAGCAATCTGGGCTGCGATTGCTCTTTTGCTCCTAGATACGGTGCCGATGGTGTTGATCGCAATGATCACGTCGTTTTTCGCCTGCGCTGCTGCGTCTTGCCTCGGCGTTGTGTCAATCAGCACACCCGGTTTGCAGGCCAAGCGCGGCGATTCCGGAACAACCGGAAGCGGTTTGGGCAAGATCCAAGTGGCGGAACAGGTGGCGCGGATTGCTGCGCCGCTGTTGTTGTTGGTTTATTCCCCGCTCAGCCTTCAGGCCGTCCTGATCTTTATTTGCGCGTTTTCGGTCATAGAACTCCTGATTTCCATGCACTTTTACGGGCAGATATCAGCGTTAGAGAGATCGATTTCCGTGCCGGGAAGCGCAGGGCAAAAACCTGTCCGAATGCGCGACATGCTAAAACTGGCGATTACCGACCCCGTACTGAAAATTTTTGCCCCTTATTTGGCGATTTCTACAGCTTGCGTTGAACTGGCCGTCATCACATTGACGCCGATTGTTCTGTCATTTGCCACGGAAAGCCAACTTGGCCTGGCCTTTTCTTTGGCAAACGCGTCGGCCATCGCAGGAAGCTTGCTTTTATCGCGTCAACGTCCTGAATGGACGCGGTTTTCGGCGTTGAAGGCATTTTTGATCATTGAAGGTGTCGGCAGCATCCTCATCGGAATCGAAGCCCTGACATCATCTATTGTGGTATTCACAGCAGCTTTGATGGCGGGTTTTTTGATCATGCCGACATCCTTGGTCGCGGCCCAAGTCGTCTGGCTGGGGGATGCGCCACGTGACCAACAGGGGATTTTGTCCGGGCTGGAGCGATTTGCCAGCTGGTGTCTGGTGCCCTTTGCTATTTTGCTGGGTCCGCTTTTGGCCCCTCCGCTGGAAACAGGTGAAACTTTGCTGGATATCGAGGTGCTTCGCACAATCGCCTTTGGGGCCGCTTTCGGGTTGTTCGCTTCGACCCTTGTGACCTGGCTCTTACTCATCACCTTTGGATCCAAGCTCCGTCTTGACCTGCGCGAAGTTCGGTAACGCCAAACCTAATAATCAGAGGAAAACAGGATGTGTTCAATTTTTGGGGTGTTGAAATCTCCTAGGGATGCGCGCCGCGCCCGAGATTTGGCGGTTGCACAATCAGCGTTGCTCAAACATCGCGGGTTGGATTCCATGGGGATCGTCCAGATCGGGGAAACCGTCTTGGTCCATAATCGCATTTCCATTGTTGACGTTTTTGGCGGCGGCCAGCCGTTGGTCGGCGAAACGGATGGTGTCGCCGTCGCAGCCAATGCGGAAATTTATAACCAGGCCAGCATTCGCGATCGCTACCCCGACTACCAGTTCAAAACCGGATCTGATTGCGAGGCAATTATCCCCATCGTTCTTGACAAAGGTGCCGACGGGATCGCCGAGCTGAGAGGGATGTTCGCCTTTGCTCTGGTCTATGATGGGGGCAAAAAGTTTTACGTGGCTCGCGACCGCATGGGTATTTTGTCGCTTTATTGGGGGACCGCGGCGGATGGCACGGTGTTTGTCGCCTCGGAATTGAAGGCGCTGGTGGGTATTTGTGAAACCTTCGCTGTTTTTCCTCCGGGGCATGTCATGACCGAAAGGGACAGTGCTCCTAGACCATATGTCGAGCTGCAAAAGCCTACGGGGGACCTGTTCAAATCCGATCTGGCCGAACTGCCCGCACGGTTGACTGAATCCGTTGAGGCGCATCTGATGTCTGACGTTGATCTGGGCTTCTTGCTCTCCGGAGGGTTGGATTCGTCACTGATCGCCAGCATCGCCGCGCGCCTGCTCCGGTCGCGCGGGGTAAATACGCTCAAGTCCTATTCAACGGGCATGCAGGGATCGCCCGATCTGGAGGCCGCTAAACAAGTCGCCGATTTCCTGTCCTTTGACCATTACGAACATGTGTTCGACCTGGAGGAGGGCATTGACGCCGTCACCGAAACGATCCGCCATCTTGAATCCTATGATGTAACTTCGGTCAGGGCGTCAGTACCGATGTATTTGTTGGCGCGGCGTATTCGGGCAAATGGCACCAAAGTTGTTTTGACCGGCGACGGAGCTGACGAACTGCTTGGCGGCTATCTGTATTTCCATCATGCGCCCAATGGGTCCGAACTGCACCAAGAGCTGGTACGCAAGCTGACATCAATGCATCTTTACGACTGCCTGCGCGTCAACAAGACCATGTTGTCCTGGGGGGTAGAGCCGCGCGTCCCGTTTCTGGATCGCGATTTTGTCTCCTATGCCATGGATTTGGATCCCGAATTCAAAATGCCGGGCAATGGTCGCATCGAAAAGCATCTGCTGCGCGAAAGCTTCGAAGGATATCTGCCAGAAACAGTGCTTTGGCGGCAAAAGGAACAGTCCTCGGATGGTGTGGGATATGGTTGGATCGACGGCTTGAAAGATTATACAAACCAAGCTGTTTCAGATGCTGCCTTTGAAACGGCTGCAGATCGCTTTCCGGTGAATACGCCGCGAACGAAGGAAGCGTTCTACTATCGCGAGATTTTTGAGACGCTGTTTGATCATCCAAGCTCAGCGAGTTGTGCTCCAGCGGGTAAGGCTGCAGGAAATGCAACCGATGCCGCAGCAAAATGGCCGGGTTTGGTGACGTCACTGGATCCGTCAGGACGGTCAGTCAGCACTGTGCATAACTTCGCGCTTTAGGTGGCGATATGGAAAATGTCGATTCTATCACTTTAGGAGTTTTAAAAGTGATTTTTTTCTCGCAAAGGTTAACTTTGCGTTCGCCTTAATTCGCGCACGTGTCGTGCCAAATTCGACATGGGCGCGTCTTTGATTCCAAAAGCGTTCAGGCTTTCAACAGTGGAAAAAAGGTAGTCGCTGTTCGAGCCTAACTGCCCTGAAGCCTTTGAAATACGCGCGGCCTGTTCCTCTTGCGACAGGCCGCCGACAAAATCCGTGTGCCCTGTGTCCGCGACAAAAGTTACAGCTGGAACAATTCGCCCATCCGACAGCGACACGTCCAATGTTGTTTCGAGGTAAACGCCTGCTTCTCGTTCGCGCAGATAGGCCAAGGTAGGCGCTTGATCCTGGGGGGAGACGTGAAATGCAACGCCTTGACACTGTGCCCCAGGCTGTTTTGTCAGTGCCAGGCCAAGGCCAGTTTGCTGGGGTGTTCCGCGTGCTGATGTGCTGAGAATACAAAAGCTGCGATGGTGGTTGGCCAAGGTCGCCACCGAGCGCTCTTGGTAGTTAAAACCGGGGTTCCAGATCAAAGAACCATAACCAAAGACCCACATAGGATGCCCTTTTTCTCTGGGGTTTCGCCTCCGGGAAATTGGTCGCCCGAGTTCCGTTTTCGCAACCCAAGCGACCTTGTTGTCGCGGTCTTAACCCAACGCGTTCAGCACATCCGCAAGCAGGTCTTCGGCTGCCTCAATGCCAACACTCATTCGCAGCAGGCCCGGTGTAATGCCGGCTGCCAGTCGCTGTTCTTCGGTCATACGTTGATGCGTGGTGGTCGCCGGATGGGTCGCGATGGATTTCGCATCCCCGAGATTGTTGGAGATCGAAAAAATCTCCAACTTGTTCAGAAAAGCAAAGGCCGTGTCCTTGTCCTCAAGCCTAAGCGAAAAGATCGTGCCCCCGGCACCGTGCTGGCTCATACACAGGTCATACTGAGGATGCGACTCCAGTCCTGGATAAATCACGTCATACCCAAGTTTTTCAATCTCACGCGCAAGCTTCAGGGCATTTTCCGTCTGTCTGCTGACGCGTAACTCCAATGTTTCCAACGACTTCAGCATGACCCAGGCGTTAAAGGCCGACATGCACCCGCCGGTATGGCGCATGAAGGTTTTGACAGGGCCTTCGATAAGATCATGGGACCCTAAGATAACGCCGCCCATCGCGCGCCCTTGTCCATCGATATGTTTCGTTGCCGAGTAACAAACAATGTCGACACCTTGTTCGATGGCTTTGGAGTAGACGGGGGTCGCAAAGGCGTTGTCCACCACAACATGCGCGCCAACGGATTTTGCGACGCCCACCACGGCTTCGATGTCGACAATCTCGAGGGTTGGGTTCGCGATGCTTTCGAAGAACAAAACCTTTGTGTTTTCGCGAACCGCTGCTTTCCATTCATCGATATCCGAGCCGTTGACAAAAGTGACTTCGACACCGAAATCCGCCAGGATCGTATCGACAACAAAGTGGCATGACCCGAACAATGCCCGCGCGCTCACAATATGATCGCCAGCTTTGAGGAGAGACATGAGCGCGCCACTGACCGCCGCCATCCCGCTTGCCGTGGAAAAGGCGGATTCAGCGCCTTCTATGGCGGCGATGCGCTCTTCGAACATTGCAACCGTTGGCGAGCCGTAACGTGAGTAGACAAACTCGTCCTCGCGCGGTTCTTTGAAGCGGCGCTCAGCATCCTCGGCCGTGTCATAGGCAAAGCACTGCGTGAGGTACAGGGCTTCGCTGAGTTCACCAAACTGGCTGCGTTTCACACCAGATTGAACGGCTGCTGTTTGTTTGCTGTAATCTTTCATGAATTTCCCGATGATGATCCTGTGCGCCTTGCCAAAAGCAATCCTGCGTTGTGCACGGAACCATTGGCACATGGGTCGGGTTTAGGCAAGGGCGAGGCTGACCGAAGAATTATTCTGACGCGTTGGCACTGGTGGGGATATATTCCCCTAATTTTATATTTACATCAGTCTGGCGGATTTTTCGAAGGAGATTGGGCCAAAGGGGCCGTCATTAATCGAGCGTAGATTTTATACCTGTGGGATAATTGGATGATGCGGCTGAGTTGTGATGACTTAACTATCTAAAACAGCTTAAAAGATAGGCGATGAAAACATGCAACCTAAACGAATATAATTTTCTTGAATTGCTGTATGCGTCATGACATTACTCGCATGAGGGGAATTTTAACCTTTAGATTCTTGTGGAGTAACAAATGAACGTACGCGCGCCAGAAGAGACCTTTAGCACAGCGTTACATACTCAAAAGGACCGGCACACCTGTACTGAACGTGCTTTTCCTGCCAGCACTGTCGAACACGACGTCCTGATCGAGGCGAGGGAGGAATTCCTGAGCGACAAGCAAGTCAAGAGCGCGCTGTGTGGCGCGCTGTTCAGCAGCTACCTTACCTAAAAGTCAATCTGTAGCCTCATACAGGAATTTCTCATGAAAACGTCTCTCTATAATAACTGCCGGCCGGCAGAAGTGTCTGGCCGTGCCCTGGCTTTCAACAGCTTCAGTGGTGCGCTGATCGAAGTCAGCGCGGAACAAGCGGATTTTTTGGCCGGTCGGCATTCCTTTGATCCTTCTCAAGTGCAGGAAAAGGACGAAAACCTGCTCAAGGATCTGTATCGCAACGGTTTTGTGGTTGATGACGAGGTGGACGAGTTCGCTTTGCTGAAAACGCGCCATGATCGTGCGAAACATAGCCGCCACCAGTTGGATATCACCATTTCTCCGACGCTGGACTGCAATTTTGGCTGCTTCTATTGCTACCAGGGGCGCCTGAAAGAGCGCATGTCTCAGCAGGTGCAGGACGAAATTATCGACTTCATCGCGCAACATGAAGGTTTGGAAGAGCTAAAGCTTTCCTGGTTCGGGGGGGAGCCGCTGCTGTGTCTCGACATCATCGAGGCGATGTCGGAACGGATTGAGGAATTGTCCAAAAAGATGGGCTTTACCTATTCGGCGCAGATGACAACGAACGGGTATGATCTGGACAAGGAACGGGTCGCCATCCTGCGCAAGTGTCACGTCGACAACCTTCAGATCACTCTGGATGGGCCGCCCGACCTACACGATAAACGCCGCAATTTGGTCACCCGGTCCAACGGAACCTTCTGGCCAATCATCGAAGGCATCAAGCTTTTGAACAAGGCGGGCAGCACCGTCATTATCAGGTCTAACGTCGACAAGACCAATATTGATCGCGTTGAGGAATTGATCGACATCCTCGCCGATGAAGGGCTGCACCAAAATTCGTTCTATCTTGGTCAGGTGAAACCTTATTCGGAGCAGGTCAAACGTGTTTCCAAGGTGTTTTTGTCCAAGGCTGAGATGGGCGAGCATGACGCACGGGTTCAGAAATACCTGGCGCGCAAGAATTTCAAGGCCGGGGCTGACGTTCATTTCCCAGAGCCGAAAAACACGTATTGTTCAGCGAACCGCACCCATGCCTATGTCATCGATCATGATGGTGAGACCTATAAGTGTTGGGCCGAGATCGGCGACCATTCACTAAGCCTGGGCCAATTGCGTGATTTGCCGCCGCCGGAACTGGCCGAAGAAAAAATGTCTCCTTGTGCGCAGCGCTGGCATGATTGGTCGCCTTTTGACGAAGAAAAAGGCTGCGCCACTTGCAAGATGTTGCCGATCTGCATGGGGGGGTGCGCGTTCTCCGGTATGACGATCCTGAACAATGTACCCGAATGCATTAAGTTCAAGTTCAATCTCGAAGAAACGCTGGTCAAAAAAGCCGCGCAGCTCCGGAGGGTGCCGGCTTGAGCGATGTAGCAACACCCGTAATCGAAGGTAGTGGCACCAAGCGGAAACCTTCGACAGCCTTGGATCTGAATGTTCTTGCCGAGTCCGGTTTGAATTTCTTGTCCATGACCTTAACAAATCCGCTGATTTTCCCACAGGATGCAGGTTACACCGCCGCCACGCAAACGCTGAACCTGCGCTATACCAGTCAGCGCCCATCGGCGATTGCGCAATGTGTTTCAGCCGATGATGTTGCGCAATGCCTCACATGGTGCGCTGATTTCGACTTTCCTTTTGCGGTGAAATCCGGTGGGCATTCCTATGCAGGTTATTCAAGAACCAACGGCTTGCTCATTGATATGTCCTTGATGAATGAATGCTCCTACGATCCAGAAACTGGCGTAATCAGCGTGTCTGGCGGCGCGATTATCCGGGATGTCCTCAGAACCTTGGAGCCGCACGGTCGTGCTGTCACCCATGGGCGATGCTCAACTGTCGGGGTCGCCAGTATGGTCATGGGCGGCGGTAGCGGTTTCAACATGCGTGCCAATGGCATGGGGTGCGACAAGGTTGTCAGCCTGGAGCTGGTCACAGCCGAGGGTGACGTGCGCGTGGTGACAGAGGACAGCGATCCTGAACTGTTCTGGGCCTGTCGCGGCGGTGGTGCGGGGCAGTTTGGTGTCACGACGAAATTGAACATCCAAACCTTTGCTTTGGCAGAGGTGACGGTCTTTCGTTTTGAATGGCGCGAAGCACCTGCCAAGGCACTACATCAGGTCATGACTCTGCTGAATGACGCGCCCAACGCCTATGGCAGTCGTGTTGCCTTGGCCCGCTATTCCGCCGATCAACCGGTCGTGGCGACCTGCCTCGGTCAGTTCCACGGCGATGCTGAGACGGTCCGCGCCTTCTTCTCCGGCTTGCCAGATGCTGATCTTTGCGAAATCCAGTCGCTGTCTTACACTGAGGCACAGGATTACCTGGATGAGGTGCTTGACCCGCTCTATTTTCATGAGAGCTCCGCCTATATGGCTGACACGCCTAGCTTGGCGTTTCTGGAGCGTGGTCAGGCCTATCTGGAAGCATGGCCAGAAACCGGTGGCGAGGTTGATTTCCGCTTTTTCCAAATGGGTGGAGCCGTCAATGATGTGGAGGCGGATGCCACCGCCTTTGCGCATCGCAATACGCGCTGGCTGCTGGTGACCGGTTTGACGTGGTTGAACAGCGATAGCCCAAGCGCTGTGGAACAAAGCCTCGATTGGCAAAAGAGCTTTTATCAGTCGGTGAAACCAGATGGGACAGGTGGGTCTTATGGCAACCTTCTTGACCCGACTTTGGAAGATTGGGCAAACGCCTATTACTTGGAAAACTTGCAAAGACTGTCGGCTGTTAAACAGAAAATGGATCCCAAGGGCCTGTTTTCTCGCCCGCAATCAATCCCACTACCAATGCAGAAGTAAGCCGTCGTAAAATCAACCTACCAAGGGCCGATCCGCTATTGGCGTGTCGGTTCTTGGTGTTCTTTGGGGCGACAATAGAAGATTGCCATCAAGCTTCCCAACACCGCGACTTACTGGGTACGACTCAGGTGTGGTCTTCGAAACTGTTGGTTGTTTATATCGCCAAGGTCTGCTCGCAGCGACCATTCCGCAAACTGGTCTTTCGACTTTCAAAAGACCTTGTCCAAGTTTCTGCGCGCAACACTCTGTTTTCCCGTCTTTTCTGTGATACAGCACAGCGGAACCGCGTGGGTGGTGCCAGTGCGGCAAAAGGGGAGCGGTGATTTACGCGCGGCTTACCCGCGGCACCGAGCGAGCCAAGCAAAACTGACAAGGAAACGTCGTGAGTGAGACGCATAAAGGTTTGATCGCGATTTATCTGACGGTCCTGTTGTTGGCCTCAAACGGGTTGTTTGCAAAGGGGCTGCCGCTTGGATCAATTGACATCACGGTTGTTCGTGGGGTGATCGCGGCCATCACCATCGCCATCTTTGCGCCGTTTCTGAAACTGCGGCTGGCGGGTCTGCAACGGCGCGATTTTGTCACTTTAATCGGGTTGGGGCTTTTATTGTCGGTGCATTGGGCCTCGTTCTTTGAGGCCATGCGCGTATCAAGCATCGCGGTTGGTATGACCATGCTCTACACCTATCCGGTGTTCACCGTGTTCTTTGAGGCCGCGACCGAGCGCAAGCGTATTGAATTGCCTGACCTGTTTCTCGCGGGGTTGATGATGGTTGGTGTCTTCATCATTTCTTCGCCGGGTCAGGATGACAGTGGTTTGCTTTTGGGTGTTGGCTGGGGCCTCTTTTCGGCGATCACCTTTGCTCTGCGCAACGTGCTGCAACGCAAGCTTTGTCGCCATATTCAGCCAGTCGCTGCGGTGGGCTGCCAATCTTTGGCCGGGTCTTTGCTGTTGCTGCCATTCCTGAATGTCGGCGCGCTGCAACAGGATATGTCGACCATGATGTATCTCTTGCTGCTGGGCGTCGTCTTTACCGCGGTTCCGCATTCGTTGCTGGCCACTGCGTTGAAACATCTTTCGGCAAAAACCGTCAGCTTTATCGGCTGCTTGCAACCGATTTTGGGGGCTTTGATTGCGCTGGCCGTGCTGAGAGAGACTCCAGGCCTGAATGTGATCATTGGCGGATCAATCATCGTGTCTGTCGCGATGTTGGAAACCATGAAATCGGTGTTGCGTCACCGCAAGCTGGCCCAAGGGCGGGCGTAAATATCTGCGCGATGTTGGAGTAAACCGCAAAACCGGCCGAGACATTCGGCCGGTTTTTTTGATATCGGCTAGAAAACGGAGCTTCCGTTGTCCGTTCCTTACCGATCCCGCGCGCCGTCCTCGGTAAAGTAAAACGCTTTCGCCGGATCAAAGCCGAACTGCAGGATCTGACCTTCGGCGACATCATGCTGACCAAAGAGACGGGCGGTGATGTTATGATCGCCAATCGTCGCAATCACATTGGTGTCGCCCCCGAGTTTCTCCACATGGGTGACCGAAGCGGCAAAAGCCCCCTCGTCAGATTGAAACAGATCCTCGGGGCGGATGCCCATGGTGCGCGTGTCGCCATCACGCACAAGGCTGGCAGGGAAGAAGTTCATGGCAGGGGAGCCGAGAAAGCCAGCGACAAATTTGTTGGCGGGGTTGTTATAAAGCTCCATTGGGCTGCCGACCTGTTCGACGATCCCGTCACGCAGCACGACGATTTTATCGGCCAGTGTCATCGCCTCAGTCTGGTCATGGGTCACATAGATCATCGAGGTGCCCAGTTGCGCATGCAAGCTGGCGATTTCAATCCGGGTGCTCATGCGCAGGGCGGCGTCGAGGTTGGACAAAGGTTCGTCGAACAAAAAGATCTTGGGGTGGCGCACGATGGCGCGGCCAATGGCAACCCGCTGACGCTGACCGCCCGACAATTCCGAGGGGTAGCGATCTAGGTAATCCTCAAGGCTCAGCATCCGGCTGGCCTCGGCCACGCGCTGTTCGATCACCTCTTTGGGTTGCTTTTCCTGTTTCAGGGCCAGCGACATGTTTTTGCGCACATTCAGATGCGGATAAAGCGCATAGCTTTGAAACACCATCGCGATGCCGCGTTTGGAGGGCGGGGTCAGATTGACCACATCCTCGCCAATGCGGATTTCGCCCGAGCTTGCATCCTCGAGCCCGGCAATCACCCGCAACAGGGTGGATTTCCCGCAACCCGACGGGCCAACAAAGACGACAAATTCGCCTTCTTCGATCTCGATATTGATGTCTTTGAGAACGTGAACTTTGCCAAAGGATTTGTTCACATCGGTCAGGGTCAGCGCCGTCATGGCGTTTCCTCCATCAGGTTAATGGGGTGTCCGGTACGGACGCTTTCATCAGCGGCCAGGCAAATGGCCAGCGATTGAACCGCGTCCTGCATATGGCGGGTGAGGTCGATATCCTCGGTGATGGCGCGCAGAACAAAGGCCTGTTCCGCGTCACATAGCTCTTGATGGCCGGGCTCATCCGGCAGGTCGATCAGGGTGTCACCGTCAGGGCGATGCACCAGCAAGCCACCGACCTTGGTGTGCCCGTCCACGTCTGACGACCCGGCCTTATCCGCTTCGGTGATCGAAACCGAACCGGCGGGCGAGACCACATCTTTGACGAAAAAGGCGGTTTCAGACATCATCGGGCCCCAGCCTGCCTCGTACCAGCCGACCGAGCCATCCTCGAACACGACCTGAAACTGGCCGTAATTATACATGTCCTCGGCGATCTCATCCGAAAGGCGCAGGCCCATGGCGTTGACGCTGACGGGTTTGGCATCGGTGATCTGGCACCAGACATCCACGTAATGCACGCCGCAATCGACGATAGGGGCGGTGGTCTGCATCAGGGCCTTGTGGGTTTCCCATTCGGCCCCTGTGCTTTGCTGGTTGAGGTTCATGCGAAACACGTAAGGGCCGCCAAGCGCGCGCGCCTCTTGAATCAGACGCACCCAGCTGGGGTGATGGCGCAGGATATAGCCAACGACCAGTTTCTTACCCAGTCGGGTGGCGGTGTCGACGACCCGGCGCGCGTCAGAAACCGTTGTTGCCAAAGGCTTTTCAACAAACACATGCGCCCCGGCCTCCATCGCGGCGACGGCGTAATCGGCGTGGCTGTCGGAATAGGTGGCGATAACCACAAGATCGGGTTGGGTCGCCTGCATCGCCGCGTGAAAATCGGTGAAGCTGGGGTAGGGGGCCAGTTCGGGAATATCGACCTGACCGCTCCGGTTTACCAATCCGACGATCGTCGAGCCGGGGTGTGCGTGATGGGCCAGGCCGTGGCTTTTGCCCATATTGCCCAGGCCTGCAATCAGAACGCGGGTCATTTCACCGCTCCTGACGTGATGCCGCGGATCAACTGGCGCGAGAAGATCACGTAAAGCACCAGCACCGGCAGGATCGCCATGGACAGAGCCGACAGCACCGCGTTCCAATCGGTGACGAATTGGCCGATAAAGACCTGACTGCCCAGGGTCAACGTCTTGGTTTCCTCAGCCGGGGCGAGGATCAGCGGGAACCACAGATCATTCCAAATCGGGATCATGTTGAACACCGCGACCGTCGCCATGGCTGGGCGCACCAGCGGCAGCACCAGCTTGAAGAAAATCGCATATTCTGACAGCCCATCAATCCGCCCGGCGTTTTTCAAGTCGTCGGACACCTGCCGCATGAATTCAGACAGGATGAACACCGCCAGAGGCAACCCTTGTGCCGTATAGACCAGGATCAACGCCCATAGCGAATTCACCAGCCCGGTGGCCACCATCATTTCAAGGATCGCAACCGTACCGATGCGGATCGGGATCATGATGCCGAGCGCCAGATAGAGGCCCATCAACGTGTTGCCCTTGAAGCGGTATTCGCTGAGCGCAAAGGCCGCCATGGCCCCAAAGAGCAGCACAAAGAATAGCGAAGCAACGGTCACAATCAGAGAGTTCTGAAAGTAGAGAAAGAAATCCCCTTGTTTCATCACCGTCTGATAGCCGATCATCGAAAAACTATCGCCATCGGGCAGAGCCAAAGGTTCGCGGAAAATCGCTTTGCGGGTTTTGAAACTGTTGATCAGGATCACAAATACCGGGAACAGCGCGATCAGCGTGTAGAGGATCAGCGCACCATGCATGGCGGCCGTGTTAAGCGGGTTGACGCGGGCTTTGTTCATGCTCGGTCCTCCTTACAGCTGGTAGCGGCGCATCCGGGTCTGGATGCCAAAGAGATAGAGACAGACACCGATCAGGATGATCGCAAACATCGCTCCGGCAATGGCCGAGCCCATATGCGGGTCACCCAGTTGCAGCTGGAACCCAAAGAATGTGCGATACATGAAGGTGCCAAGGATGTCGGTGGAATAATCCGGCCCGGCAAGCGCGCCTTGGGAGGCATAGATCAGGTCGAACGCGTTGAAATTACCAACAAAAGTCAGGATCGAGATGATGCCGATCGAGGGCAGGATCAGCGGCAGTTTGATCTTCCAAAAGGCCGACATGCCGGTGATGCCATCAATCTCGCCCGCTTCCAGAACCTCTTCGGGGATCGACAACAGGGCGGCATAGATCAGCATCATCGGGATGCCGACAAACTGCCAGACCGAGATCAGCGCCAGGGTGGTCAGGGCGTATTCTTCTTTGCCAAGCCAGGGGGCAAAGAGTGATTTGAGCCCGACTGCATCCAGCATCGAAGGCGCAATGCCCCAGATCGGCGACAGGATCAGTTTCCAGGCAAAGCCGACAATCACAAAGCTCAGGATCGTCGGGATGAAAATCGCCGAGCGATAAAGCGCCGCAAAGCGCAAGCGGGGATGGCTGAGGATGGCCGCCAGCGCGATACCAATTGGGTTCTGAACCAGCATATGGATCAGGAAAAACCAGAAATTGTTGCCCAATGCGTTCCAGAACTGTTCGGACCAGATCGGGTCTCCGAACAGGGTCTGAAAGTTTTGCAGCCCGACATAAACGCGCTCTTGGTCAATTTTACTGAACAGGGACAGGCGCAGGGTGTTGAACAGCGGAAAGATCATCACCGCCGTATAGACAAGCACCGCAGGGGCCAGAAACACGGCAATATGCCAGCGGATTCGGGGCTTTTGCATGGGGGAACTCCGAAGGAAATCGGGGGAAGTCCGGCGGTGCCACGCATGGCAACCTGCCGGAGAGGTCCCGGACGCCCATCAGACGTCCGGGGCATGTGCAACAGTTGGGGAGGTTACTGTTGCGGTGCGTACCAGCTGGCCAGGCCGTCTTGCAGTTTTTGGCCAAGCTCCGCTGGTGAGGACGTGCCCTTGATCGCGGCCACAGAGGCACCCCAAGTATCATTCTCGAGGTTTGGCGTGCCGCGCGACAGGATCTGGTAGGTCGAGCGGATGGTGCTTTCGCATTCGCTACGCCAGCCGACGATTTCCTTGGCCAGCGGATCTTCCAGTTCGACCGGTGTGCTGGAGAGCGGGAAGAAGCCGGGCAGGGCGTTGCCAAAGATCGTGGCAAATTCCGGGCTCGCCACCCAAGCGAGGAAGGTCTTGGCCGCCTCAGGGTTGGCGGTTTTGGTGTTCATGCCAATACCAATATCGGTGTGATCCGAGATATAGCAGGTGTCACCAGCATTCTGGACCGGTGGCTTGAACGCGCCCATTTCGAAATCGGCCAAGGCGTTGAAGCCGGAGATTTCCCAGGACCCTGCCGGATAGATCGCCGCGCGACCCAGGGTGAACAGGTTCTGGCTGTCAGGATAGGTCTGCGCTTCGTACCCGTCGCCCATATAGTCCGACCATTTGGCCAGGGTTTCATAGGGGGCAACCCATTGTGGATCGGTCAGTTTTTGCTCACCCGCGATAAGCGCCAGGCGGCCCTCTTCGCCTTTCCAGTAGTTCGGGCCGATATTGTTGTAGCCCATGGTTGCCGCTTCCCATTGGTCATTGGTGCCCATGGCCATCGGAATATAGGTGCCATCCGCCTTGATCGCCTCAAGCGCGGCAAAGAATTCGGCCTCGGTGGTCGGAACCTCAAGGCCCAGCTCGGCAAAGGCATCTTTGTTATAGATAAAGCCGTGGATCACCGACGCCATCGGTACGCAGAAGCTGGCGGAGCCATCATCGGTCTGCCAGGCGGATTTCGCCACATCCGAGAAGTTGCCCATGGCCTCCATATCGTCGAGATCGGCCAGATGCCCGGCCTCGAACAAAGCGAGCGAGGCGTCAAAGGGGCGGCAAGTGATCAGGTCGCCCGCCGAGCCCGCATCAAGTTTTGAGTTCAGCACCGCGTTATATTCCGCAGGGGCGGAGGGGGTGAATTTCACTTTGATGCCAGGGTTTTGCGCCTCAAAGGCGGGAATGATCTTGTCCTGCCACAGGGTCAGGTCGTCATTGCGCCAGCTTTCGATGGTCAGCGTCACGTCCTCAGCCGTGGCTGCTGTTCCGGCCAAAAGGGTGCTGGCCAAGAGCAAAGAGATGGTTTTACGTTTCATGTTTTCCTCCCAGGATTTTGAATTCGTTAGGTTTTCAGGTGGTCCATTGCCGGGCGCAGATGGCCCTGGTGTTGGGTTAAAAGCGTATTGGCGGCGGAAAGATCCGGCGCACCAAGAGCAAGCAGAATGGCGGGTTTGACCGCACCGCCCGCGCGATCCAGCGCGTCCTTGGCGGTGGTTTGGTCGACTTTTGCGATGGTGGACACGATACCCCGCGCCCGAATCAGCAGTTTGGCATTGTCAGCGGTCAGATTGACCATCATGCCATCATGCACATGGCCCAACTGCACCGCCATCAGGGTCGATAACATGTTGAGCGCAATCTTTTGCGCCGTTCCGGCCCCCATACGCGTCGAGCCAGACAAGAGCTCGGGCGGGGTGGGCAGACAGATCGGATGCGTGCTTAGGTTCAGCAATTCGGAATTGGCATTATTCGCGATCCCAATCACCGAAGCATTCGCTACGCGGGCCAATCGCGCCGCTGCAATGGTAAAGGGTGTCGTTCCGCTGGCTGAAACGGCGATGATCGTGTCATCGGCCGTGACGCCAGCCAGATCTTGCGCAATCTGCTGCGTTTCATCCTCGGTTCCGCCGGGCATATTGGCATCTGTGGGCAGGCCGCCCGCCATATGAATGCGGATTTGCGTTGTGGGAATAGAAAAGGTGCCGCCAAGCTCCATCGCATCCGACGCCGCCATCAGGCCAGAGGAGCCCGCCGCCACATAATGCAGCGTCGCGCCGTGCTTAATGCTGTGCGCCATGGCTTGGCTTGCTTTGGCGATTTGTTCGGAGGCATCCAGGGGGGCTTGGGTGGCGTCCCGCTGACCTTGTGCCAGCAGGGTCGCAATCTCAGCGATCGGTCTGCGATCCAACCCGTTTGCAAATTCGTGCAGTTGCTCAGTTGCATTTGCCAATGCGTGATTCCCCCTCGTTCTGCTCAATAAGATACCTATTAAATACCATTTGTCTACCACTTTGTTTAGTGCGGTGCGATATGCCTGTATAATAAGGGGCCGCCTGGCAATTGGCAGCGATTTGGTCTTTTAATTTCTCAAAAGGTACTATAAAGGTATTGTCATGATCGATTTGGGTAACACCATGGGTATACCAGTTGTCGCTGCGGATGGCGGCGGGACGCGCTGTCGTTTGGCGGTTCGCTCTGGGGCGGGTGATGTGTCTGTTGTCGTTGGATCTGCCAATGTGACCACCGGTTTTGATGCTGCATTAAGTGAAATGCGCCGCGGCCTGTCTGCTTTGGCCGCCAAATCCGGTTTTTCCGAAGCGGACCTGATCAGCTTTCCGGCTTTCTTTGGTTTGGCGGGGGTCACTGGAAAAACGGTTTCCGAACGTGTGGCGGCGGCGCTGCCGTTGCGCCGGGTGCGCGTGACCGATGACCGCCCCACGGCGCTTCGTGGCGGGCTTGGGCATCGCGATGGAGTTCTGGTGCATTGTGGCACCGGCTCGTTTTTCGCAATGCAACAAGGCGGGAAAACCCGGTTTGGCGGTGGCTGGGGGCCGATTCTGGGCGATCAGGCGTCGGCCTATTGGGTCGGTCGACGCGCCTTGTCCATCACCTTGCGGGCGGTGGACGGGCTGGTCGCGCAATCCAACCTGTCCCGGTCTCTGCTTGAAAGGCACAAATCAGCGGCTGGGATTGTATCCTTTGCTGCAATGGCCAGGCAGGCAGAGATGGCGGCCATTGCGCCGCTTGTCACGGGGCTGGCGCAGCAGGGCGACCCCCTGGCGCAAAGCATCATGCAAGAGGCGGGCACATCCATTGCGACAACCGCCCGGGCGATGGGCTGGCAGCCGGGGCTGGCCATTTGCCTGACCGGTGGCATTGCCGCCCATTACGCCCCGTATCTTCCTGTAAATATGCAGAAAAACATCACCCAGCCTTTGGGCGAGCCGTTGCAAGGCGCGCTGTCATTGGCGCAGGACTTTAGCAAGGAGTTCTTGGATGAACGCTGTTGAGTTTTTGGACCCCGAGGAATGGTTGGGCCAAAAAGCAGGCCCGCGCTATGTGCAATTGCGTCGCCGGATCGAAGAGGCGATAGAAAATGGCATGTTGCCGCCGGACAGTTCCTTGCCCTCCGAGCGCGAGATCGCCGAGATCACGGAATTGTCGCGTGTGACGGTGCGCAAAGCCATTCAGGAACTGGTCAAGCTGGGCGTGTTGGAGCAACGACAAGGGTCCGGTACCTTTGTGCGTGCGCCCGTGGCCAAGGTTGAACAATCGCTGTCGCAACTGACCTCTTTCACCGAAGATATGCGGCGTCGCGGTTTGGAAACCACCTCCAAGTGGTTGGAACGCGGCGTTTTTATTCCCTCACCAGAAGAGGTGCTGACCCTGGGCCTTGCCACCGAGGATTCAGTGGCGCGCATCTATCGCCTGCGCGAGGCGGGCGGGCAGCCCATGGCGCTGGAGCGTGCCTCTCTACCGCTCGACATTTTGCCCAACCCGGTTGAGGTGACGCGCTCTCTTTACGAAGTGTTGGAGCAATCGGGCAATCGCCCAGTGCGCGCGGTTCAAAAGATTTCGGCGATCAACCTGGAACCGAACGAGGCCGAACTGCTTGGCGTCGCAGAGGGCACCGCCGGGCTGAGCATCCAACGTATTTCTTACTTGGAAAGCGGCCGTGTGGCCGAGTTGACCAAATCCATCTATCGCGGTGATGCCTATGACTTTGTGGCCGAACTGCGTTTGTCCCCTTGATCTGACTAACATGAAAGCTGCCTGAAATGTCTCTGGAAAAGATCACGCGCATGCGGCGCGAAATCAACGAAATCCCCGATGCTGTTGAACGCCTGTTGACCCAAGGGCGCAGCGGTATCCTATCCACTGCCCAAGAGATCCGCGACCGCGATCCGCGCTTTTTGCTGTCGGTGGCGCGCGGGTCTTCGGATCATGCGGCGTCTTATATGAAATATGTCAGTGAGCTGCTGCTGGGCCTGCCCATGGCCTCGGTCGGCCCGTCGATCAAATCGGTCTATGGCGTGAATGTCGCGGGCGAGGGGGCGCTGAGCATCTCTGTCTCGCAATCCGGTCAAAGCCCCGACATCGTGCGATTGACGGACGCTTTTGCCAAATCCGGTGCCTATACAGTTGCGATCACCAATGACCCGAGCTCGCCTTTGGCGCGGGCCACCACGGCCACCTTGCCGATCCATGCGGGGCCCGAGCTGAGCGTGGCGGCGACCAAGACCTTTGTCACTTCCTTGGTGACCGGGCTGTGGCTGCTGGCAGATGTGAAACAGGATTCCGAACTGATCGCCGCCATCCACGCGCTGCCCCAACAACTGCAAAAGGCAACGGACTGCGATTGGTCCGCGGCGATTGAGGCTATTACTTCGGCGGGGGATGGGCGGTCTTTGTTCACGCTGGGCCGCGGTCCAAGCTGGGCGATTTCCAACGAGGCCGCCCTGAAGTTCAAGGAAACCTGCCAGATCCATGCCGAAAGCTATTCCACAGCCGAGGTACTGCATGGGCCTGTCTCGATTGTCGAACCCGGTTTCCCGGTGATCGCCTTTGCCGCGCGGGATGCGGCCGAGGACAACATTGTCGAGGTCGCCGATGCGTTGGCGCAAAAGGGCGCACTGTCCTTTGCCACGTCGGACAAGGTAGAAAAGGCCACGCGATTGCCGCATGTGCGCACCGATCACTGGATCACCGATCCGATCGCATCGATTGTGTCCTTCTACGCGATGGTGGAAAGAGTGGCCGCGTGCCGGGGAATCAACCCCGACACTCCGCGCCATCTGAAGAAAGTGACTGAAACGGTATGACCGACGGATCAACCCAAGAGAGCGTGACCTTTCGCAATGGCCGGATTTTTGATGGCGAAAGGTTTCATGACCACCACGCGATCAGCTTTGTCGGCGGGCGACAAACCGGTTTCGGCCCCAGGGATGCCTTTGCCGATCAGGGCAGGGTGATTGATCTGGGGGGCGACATTCTCAGCCCGGGCTATGTAGACCTGCAGGTCAATGGCGGTGATGGGATCATGCTGGGCGATGCGCCGTCTGTCGAAACGGTGCGCCGCATTGCCAAGGCGCATCGCTCGCTTGGGGTGACGCGGATCTTGCCGACATTGATCACCGACACGCCCGAAAATACGCGCGCGACGATTGAGGCGGTGGCAGAGGCCTGTCGTCAAAAGGTGCCTGGTGTCGCGGGGTTACATCTTGAAGGGCCACATTTGTCCGTGGCGCGCAAAGGGGCCCATGATGCGGCGCTTATTCGCGAGATGACCGATGACGACCTAACGCTGCTGTTGGACACGGCCAAGGCGTTGCCCTGCCTGAAGGTCACCCTGGCCCCGGAAAACGTGACCGAGGCGCAGGTGAGCAGGCTGAGCGAGGCTGGAATTGTTGTGTCTCTGGGCCATACTGATGCCAGCTATGAGACTTGTATGCGCTACTTCAAGGCTGGCGCGCGCTGTGTGACCCATTTGTTCAACGCCATGAGCCAATTGGGCAATCGCGAGCCCGGCCTTGTTGGCGCGGCGTTGGATTGTGGCGAGGCGGATGCCGGCATCATCGTGGATGCGGTGCATGTGCATCCCAAGACGGCACGCGCGGCCTGGGCGGCCAAGACCAAGCCAGGATCGTTCTATCTGGTCAGTGATGCGATGGCTGTGGCCGGGACGAATGTGCAAGAGTTTCAACTGAACGGACGGGTGATTTGCCGCGACAATGGCCAGCTCCGTTTGCAAGACGGAACCCTTGCCGGGGCCGATCTGGACCTCACAACCGCGATCCAGGTCGCTGTTGAGCAAGTTGGCCTGTCGCTGGAGCAAGCGTTGCAGGCCGCAACGGCTGTGCCAGCGCAGGTGATCAACACACCACTGGCCAATCCTGTTCAGCCAGGCTGCGAGATGTCCGAATTGATCCGCATCTCACGCGATCTCACGTCGGTGGACGTCCTCGGCTAACTCAGTCTCTATGCAGGGCACGAAAAAGCGCACCGGCAGGTTGCAGGTGCGCTTTTCCATTCGTTTAGCGACCCTAGATAAACACGAAGTCACCGCTGTCCAATTCGGATGATGTCACCCCTTGCAACAGGATGGACCCTGCCGCCCCAAAGTCGAGCAAGACTCCAGAGGCCGTATCGCTCATGGCAGCCATGACGTCGCCGTAACTGTTTGCGAGACGCACAAGGTTCAAAGTGTCGATCCCGGCTTCGAAATCTCGCACGATGTCGTGGCCGGTTTCGAATTCCGCGCTATCGGTGAACTGGAATTCATCTGCTCCGGCACCACCGGTCAGTGTGTCGTTTCCGGATCCGGCATGTAGCGTGTCATTGCCGTTGCCAGCGCGGATATCGTCATTGCCAGATTGCCCATATATCAAATCATCTCCATTGCCTGAAATCAGCAGGTCATTTCCTTGATTGCCGTACAAGGTGTCATTGCCGCCCGCGCCGACAAGCGTGTCCTGCCCGTTTCCACCGAGTAGGCTGTCATTTTCTCCTCCGCCATTGAGGTAATCGTCCCCGTACCCACCGTCGAGCGTATCGTCACCGCGTTCGCCAAAAATCGTGTCATTGGTGACTTGAGCAGGATTGCCTGAGGCATAGATATTGTCATTCCCGGATCCTCCATGAACGACCGCTTGCCCCAGATAGGTGATGTGATCTGCGCCCCCGCCGCCGGAGATTTCGGCAAATCCACCATAGTGAATGATACGGTCGTCACCTGCTCCACCTGACAGGGTGTCATCGCCACCGGCATCGATGATCGTGTCATTACCAAAATCGCCCAGGATGGAATCATCACCCGCGCCGGAGTCGATGGAGTCATCGCCGCGCCCGCCATCCACGGTGTTGTTGCCCTCACCAGTATCGATGATGTCATTTCCGCCAAAGGCTTCAAAGCATTCATCCGCATCGCTCCCGACCAAGGTGTCGTCGCCAATGGTGCCTTCGATGCAAACAGGGTCGGTGAGATGGGTGGTCAGATCCGTGTCGACTCCGTTCAACCGCAGGGTTTCAATGGCAACGGAACCATCCGGGAGAAACTGATCGCGGATCACAAAGGCCGAGTAGACGACAGGCACACCAGTGACGGGGTTCAGCGAACTGACAGTAACAATAAGGTCGTCGCCGACCCTTTCACATTCGGCATAGAGATCGCGATTGGCCACACGCACTTGGACGACGTCGGCGATGCCGCCTGTGTCGAACACTTCAACCGTTTCTGCGTCTAGTTGGTTTAGGACCAGATCATAGGTATCAGAGCCACCGCCGCCATGGGCCTGGAACCCGTGTCCATAAAGCTGGATGTGATCATGGCCATTTCCGGCGTAGACGATGCTTACCTCATCTTCATAACCTTCGCCACCATGGCTGGCGTAAATGCTGTCATTTCCTGCGCCACCATAGATCGTGTCATACCCGTTCCTCGCCCAGATTTCATCGTCGCCATTGCCGCCTGAAATCAATTCGTTGCCGTGACGCCCATAGATGGTGTCATTCCCGTCATCACCGAAAATTTGGTTGTCACCATCATCGCCGTGAATGAGGTCGTTGCCGTCGCCACCCCTGATCGTGTCGTCACCCAGACCGCCGATGATTGTGTCGTCACCCGTGCCCCCATCCAAGCTGTCGCAACCGCCATAGGAATAGATATAATCGTCACCGCCTTCGCCATAAATCGTGTCAGAAAAGGTGGTGATGTGGGTTCCTGCCTGTGGCAAAGAAATGAAGTCGTCGCCATCGCCCGCATAAACAAGATCGCTGCCATATTGGCTGGTATCTATGTCGTCCGCGCCTGCTGTTCCGTAAATCTCTCTATAATTTCCTGAACTTCCACTCATATCGCAATCTCCCAAAACAAAAGATCAGGATGGCAAAATGTCATCCTGTTTTGAGAGCTTCGCTCACACGCTATGCGTTTTCAAGGATTCTGCGCGCAACCTTGGGTTTGGGTGGTGTCGTCTAGAATTCATCCGCCAAACGGCTGGCCAGAAAAGCCTCTAACACCTGTGTTTCCCGTTCGGATAGACGGAACTCCAAACCGGCCTTTTGCGGCGTGATCCAGCGTAGATCGGCCATGCAGTCGCCCAGACCTGGAACGCAAAATGTGACGGGTTTGTCATCTGACAACCCAATCCTCTCCATATCAAACTCCACCAAAGCCCCGCTCGCAGAGACGTTTTGCACGGTACATGACAATTCCTGTTGGTCCTGACAGATCGTCGCCTTGGCAAAGGTTGGGTGCCTGTCATGGGCGCGATGTTCGGCAAGGGGTGGTTCGGAATGGGGTTGGGCAGAATGGGAGGGCATGGGCAACCTGATCGTAAGTAACATAAGTCCCTTCGGACTAGCCGCAAAACCTTACTTGGACCTGAAGATGCACTGATTTTTCTGCGGGTGCAAAGGTGGAGCGGGGCGAGCCTTCGACGATTGTGAACACTTCGGAACGGCAACAACACCCGACTGATCGCGCCAAATCAGCGACGATCTGCGAAAATCAACAGATTTTTCTGCTTCTTTTTGAGTGGTGCGGGTTTCAGCACAGAAATGCGCTTGCGCGGGCGTGCCCCCATGCTTAGAAGAGCGCAGATTTATACATGTGCTGTGGCGCACTGCGCCCCGGCCAAGCCGAAAAGAGGACGAACATGCAGGTCACCGAGACCCTGAACGAAGGCTTGAAACGCGGTTACGACATCGTCATCACTGCCGCCGAGCTGGACGAGAAAGTCAACGCCAAGCTGGTCGAAGCACAGCCCGAAATCGAAATGAAGGGTTTCCGCAAAGGCAAAGTGCCGATGCCCCTGCTGAAAAAGCAATTCGGTCAGCGCCTGATGGGCGAAGCCATGCAGGAAACCATCGACGGTGCGATGAACAAGCATTTCGAGGATAGCGGCGACCGTCCGGCGCTGCAGCCCGAAATCAAGATGACCAACGAAGACTGGAAAGAAGGCGACGATATCAACGTTGCCATGTCCTACGAGGCGCTTCCCGAGATTCCAGAAGTCGACATGTCCGCGATCGCCGTGGAAAAGCTGGTTGTCAAAGCTGACGACGCTTCGGTTGACGAGGCGCTGGCTTCCCTGGCGGAAACCGCGCAGGATTTCGACGCCAAGGATGGCGAAGCCGAGGACAAAGATCAGGTTGTCATCGACTTCCTGGGCAAGGTTGATGGCGAAGCCTTTGACGGCGGCGCGGCCGAAGATTACCCGCTGGTTTTGGGCTCCGGTTCCTTTATCCCCGGTTTCGAAGAGCAACTGATCGGTGCCAAAGCCGGTGACGAGAAAAACGTCGAAGTCAAATTCCCTGAGGAATATGGCGCTGAGAACCTGGCCGGCAAAGACGCCGTGTTCGAAGTGAAAGTCAAAGAGGTCAAAGGCCCGAAAGCGGCTGAGATCAATGACGAACTGGCAACCAAATTCGGTGCCGAAGATCTCGACGGGCTCAAAGGCCAGATCCGCGAGCGTCTCGAAGCCGAATATGCTGGCGCATCCCGTCAGGTGATGAAGCGCGCGATGCTGGACAAGCTGGACGAGCTGGTTTCCTTTGACCTGCCGCCATCATTGGTGACCGCTGAGGCCGACCAGATTGCCCATCAGCTGTGGCATGAGGAAAACCCTGAGGTCGAAGGCCACGATCACGACAAGATCGAGCCAACCGAAGAGCACACCAAACTGGCCGAGCGCCGCGTGCGTCTGGGACTGCTGCTGGCAGAGCTGGGTCAGAAAGCCGAGGTTGAAGTCACCGAGGCCGAGATGACCCAGGCGATCATGAACCAGGCGCGTCAGTACCCGGGTCAGGAACGTGCCTTCTTTGATTTCGTGCGCGAAAATGCCCAGATGCAACAGCAGTTGCGCGCGCCGATCTTTGAAGACAAAGTAATCGATCACATCGCCGAAAGCGCCGAAGTGACCGAAAAGGAAGTTTCCAAAGACGATCTGCAAAAAGCAGTCGAGGCGCTGGACGACGAATAAGTCGCCGCACCTTTGTCAAATGCGAAGGCCGCCCCGGTTTGGGCGGCCTTTTCTTTTGAGATTGGATGCTCTTCGCTGTGACCTCAGGAGGCCGCGCGTTCAGAATCAGACGCGTCAGACTCATCTTCCCAGGTACCGCCACTAGGGGGGGCGGTCCGGAAGGATGTGATCTGCGCGCTCAAACCATGGCTTTCAGCCTCAAGCGATTTGCTGACATCCGTTGTTTCCAGCACCATCGAAGCGTTGCTTTGCGTCACACGATCCAGTTCAATCACGGCGGTGTTGATTTCTTTGAGCGTGGCTGTCTGTTGCGTCAGGCTGCCGGAAATCTCTTTGATATTGTTCGAGATCGTTCCGACGCCCTCGAAGATCTTGTTCAATTCCACGCTGGCCTTGCCGACCAGTTCGGCACCATCACTGACATGTTCGCTACTTTGGGTGATCAGGTTTTTGATATCCCGGGCGGAATCTGCCGATCGCTGCGCCAGCGCCCGCACTTCGGTGGCAACGACAGCGAACCCTCGGCCAGCCTCGCCAGCGCGCGCGGCCTCAACCCCGGCGTTCAATGACAAGAGATTGGTCTGAAAGGCCAGATCATCAATCACGGTGATGATTTGCGAGATTTCACCGGCGGATTTTTCAATACGCCCCATCGCCTCGGTCACATCCTCAACAACTTTGCCGCCATCCATTGCGGCCTCGCGCGTATCAGACGCGATTACATCGGCATTCTGCGCATTGTCCGCGGCGACACTGGCATTGGTTGTCAATTCTTCTATGGCCGCGGCGGTTTCCTCCAATGTAGAGGCCTGCGCCTCCGTACGTGAGGACAATTGTTCTGACGATTGCCGCATCATCGAGGAACTATTGGAAATGGAATCATTGGCGGTTTGCACCTGTTGCACCAGATATCTCAGCTGATCACAGGCCTCATTATAGGCCGAGATCAGGCTTTGAATGTCGGGCACATCGCAATCCGGAATGCGATGGGTCAGATCTCCGGTTTTCAACTTGTGCAAGGCCTCCGCCACCCGATTCAGATTGCTGCGCCTTTCGGTGACATCGCTGGCGATTTTGATCACATTGGCAATATTACCCGATTCATCGCGGACGGGAGCATAGGTTGCTTGAATCCAGATCGTCGAACCATCCTTGCGCCGTCTTGGAAACTGATCGGAAAAGCTTTTCCCGTCACGCAGATCTTGCCAAAATTGCGCGTATTCCGCGCTCTCGCGGTATTCCTTGTGAACGAACATCGCGTGTTTTTCGCCGACAATCTCAGACAGGTCATAGCCAAGAGCCGCCTGAAAATTCTTGTTGGCGTTTTTGATTGTGCCATCGGGCTCGAAATAAATGACCGCCTGTGTTTGTTCGATCATATCAAGCAGGGCATTTTGCTCTCTGGAGAGTGATGTGGGCGGGGTCTGACCCCGATCGAAGAACAACATCCGGCGTCCTCATTTCGGTACAAGTTCGTTGCAAAATGCGAGATGAATGTGAGGAATTCGATAACGCCGGACAAAAATATGCCGGAGGGGATAAAAACGCGTGTAGGTAACTGCGTAAGTTACCGAAATTTAGCGGTTTTTTTAGTCACAGTTTTAGACAAAGAGTTAGATGAGAGCGCTGATTGCATCGGTTGCAATCTTGAGTAGAGACGCGTGATCTCCCTTATAAAATGATGTGACCAGCCGGGGCACCATGTTTCAGACCGCTGTGCAATTTGGGCCCATATCATTGCGATAGGAACAAATCGGCAGATTGCCTTGTGGATGATTTACTCCGTCGAAAGAAATCCTGTGCTAGCGGGTAAAGAACCGCCTTTACCGATAGCAAAACCAGGACTCTCAAATGCCACGTAAATACCCGAGTTACCCGTATATTGAGCCTATGGTTTGCGGTAAGTCGGACGATGAGATTGAGGCGATCGTTCGCAAGCTTCTGGCGCAAAACCCGGACTTGTCCGTTCAGGATGGCGGGCCGATGGATGCTTTGTGCCGCGCGTTAGAGGTCGATGTCGAATATTCTGACGTCCCCAATGAGATCCTGTTGGACGTGCCCTTGGATCGTAATGCCGTGATTTTCCTGCCGAAAAACTCGAAAACGCGTCACGACCGTCTAGCAACGGCGACGGGGCTTGGGCATTGGTTGCTGCACGTGCCGCCAACCCGCAAAGCGCGACCGGATGTTGGTATCCAAGCGCTTTATGAGCCTACCGAAACCAAAGCTTTTGAAGAGGCCCGCCGCTTTGCATTCGCGCTATTGATGCCGATGGAGGCCTTTAAAAGCCTTTGGTATGAGGGGGGCGGACAGTTGACGGCTGAGACTCTGAACGTGCCGACACAATCGGTCTATGACCGGGCCAAAATTCTGGATCTTGCAAGTTGATCAAGTGATTGGAGCGGGGCAGGGAATTCCCTCTGCGTAACCCGCACCCAAATGATTGGGGCACTAGCCCACAAAAAAACCGCGCGAGGCATGCCCCGCGCGGTTCTTTTTTGAGAGGTCGAAAGATTACTCTTCGGACGCTTCTTCTTCTGCCCCTGGGGCAGGGGCGTCGTCGCCATCTTCGTCAGCTGCTGCGCCGATATCGTCGAACAGCTGGGAGACTTCGAATTCTGCCTGAGCTTCTTCTTCGGCCGCCAGTTCCTGAATGGATTTACCGGAGGCTTGCAGCTCTGCTTCTTCTTCCGAGCGTGCCACGTTCAGTTTCACCTGAACGGTCACTTCCGGGTGCAGAACGACGTCAACAGTGTGCAGACCCAGTTCCTTGATCGGGTTGATGATGACAACCTGCTTACGATCAACGGTGAAACCGGCTTCGGTTGCAACGTCTGCGGCGTCACGGGTGGTGACAGAACCGTAGAGGTTGCCGCCGTCAGAGGCCTGGCGAATCACGATGAACTGCTCACCGTCGAGACGCTCACCCAGTGCTTCGGCTTCTTTCTTGGTTTCCAGGTTGCGCGCTTCAAGCTGAGCTTTCTGCGCTTCGAACTGTGCGATGTTCTCTTTGGAAGCGGTCAGCGCCTTGCCCTGCAGCAGCAGGAAGTTGCGGGCATAGCCCGGCTTGACGTCAACCACATCGCCCATTTGGCCCAGCTTGGCCACACGTTCCAGAAGGATAACTTGCATATCAGGCGCTCCTTACTTCACGGCGTAGGGCAGCAGGGCGAGGAAGCGGGCGCGTTTGATGGCACGGGCCAGTTCACGCTGCTTTTTCGCAGAAACTGCGGTGATACGGGAGGGAACGATTTTGCCGCGCTCAGAGATGTAGCGCTGCAGCAGACGGGTGTCTTTGTAATCGATCTTAGGTGCGTTTTCGCCCGAGAAAGGGCAAACTTTGCGACGGCGGAAAAATGGTTTTGCAGCCATGGTTTAGCTCCTTTTCTGAGGGTTAGTCGCGCGAACGGCGCTCGCGGCGATCGCCACGTTCTTCGCGCTTTTGCATCTGAATGGAAGGACCTTCGGCGTGCTGATCAACTTTGATGGTCAGAACGCGCATCACGTCATCATGCAGACCCATCAGGCGTTCCATTTCCTTCACGGCAGGGGCCGGGGAATCGGTGCGCAGGAAGGCATAGTGACCTTTGCGGTTCTTGTTGATTTTGTAGGCCATGGTCTTCACGCCCCAGTACTCGGACTCAACGACTTTGCCGCCATTGTCTGCGAGGACTGTGCTGAAGTGCTCTACCAGGCTTTCGGCCTGCGCGTTGGAAAGATCCTGACGCGAAATGAATACATGCTCGTACAGGGGCATGTGCTCTCCGTTTATATCAAGGCGCATTTCAAAGGGCTGGGCTAAGATCCTTTCGCCCCAACCCACGAGAGACTGCGCGGTTCAACATATCTTGCGAAAGGATGCGCCCTTGTACACGGTTTTGCTGCGCTTGCAAGGGGGATCGACCGGTGCGGCCAAGGTTCGGCAGAGCCGCAATTAACTTGCCCCGAAATCCCCGCTGATCCGCCCAATTTGAGACGTTTTTTAACGGAAAATTGGTCTTCATAGACAGAGGATCACATCATGGATATCACAACATCAGACCTCGCTGCCAAGCAAGCCAAACCAGTTGCTCCGGGGCGGTTCTTCCAACGGCTGTTTTTGACCTTTATTGGCGCGGCCTTGATCATGGCGGGTTTCGGTGTTTGGCTGGCATCCAGTGTCGCGCATGATCCGCAAATGTTGTTGATCAAACTGGGCATTTCCCTGTTCATGCTGATTTCGGGCCTGTGCTGCCTGTTGGTTTCCAAGGCCTGACATATTTCATCACGCGTGCGTGATTGTTCGTGTTTCCACAGAATCTGTTGGAATTCGTGCAATTGTGAACGCTTGGAACGCGGGTAACTACTCATGTCACACCCTCGGTACATGAAGGAAACCGCAATGAAATCTCTGTTCCTGGCCGCCGCTCTGGCCTCTGCTCCGCTGATGGCCGCCGCCGCAGACAGCTATGTTCTGGACCCAAGCCACAGCCAGATCGTTTTCAACTATAACCACCTTGGCTACTCGACCACCTATGGCATGTTTTCCGGCTTCGAAGGTCAGATCTCCTGGGATCGTGACGATGTTGCCAAATCCTCGGTAACCGTGTCTTTCCCGGTGCGAAGCATGCTGACCGGTTGGGAAGAGCGTTTTGCGCATTTCATGTCCCCGGATTTCTTTGACGCAGCCGATGACGAAATGGTCAGCTTTGCCTCGACCGGGATCGAAGTGACCGGCGACACCACCGCCAAGATCACCGGTGATCTGACCCTGAACGGCGTGACCAAGTCGGTCGTTCTGGACGCCAAGCTGAACCAGGAAGGCGACCACCCGATGGCGCAGAAACCTTGGGCCGGGTTTGACGCCACCACCACTCTTGTCCGCTCGGAGTTCAACCTGGGTGCCTTTGCTCCCTATGTCAGCGACGAAGTTCAGCTGATGATCTCTATCGAAGCGATGAAAGCTGAGTAAGCTTTAACGGAAAGGCTGATCCAGTTAGCGCTGGATCGGCTGTGAGAAATGAAAAGGCCTCTGTCCGTTGGGACAGAGGCCTTTTTCTTGTTTGGGTTTGGTGTGTGTTGGGACGACAGGGCGCGTCGATCAACGAGTCGCTGTCAATGCCACATTCACGTCGACCGTGTTTGCCAATTGGCCCTCGTCCTGCATGTTTGCCCCGATACCGAAATCCTGCCGGTTCAAGGCAAAGCTTGCGGTCATTGTGGCGCTGTCCCCGTCCAATTGCAGGTCAAACGGGAAGCTGAGCGGCAAGGCGGCACCGCGCAAGGTCAGCGTGCCATCTGCGTGATGGGCACCGTCTGTGCGTAGGATATCTGCGGAAAAGGTCGCTGTTGGGAATTGCGCATTGTCGAAATAATCCGCGCCAAGCGCCTGAGATGTGACCGACCCAATCGAGACCGAGCCGATGGAAACCGTCACTTCGACAGTGCCGATTTTACCGTCTGGCAGGGTTTCGTCATAGGTAATGGCGGCGGTCCAGGTCTCAAACGCGCCGGCGACGGGCTTGCCGAACTGCTGGATGGTAAGGCCAAGCTCACCCGATTGCACCTGCCAATCCGTTTCGACCTGTTCCAAGTCAGCCGATTGCGCCGGTCCATGATCAAAGACCCCCAAAATGACTGCAACACCAAAGGCCGCGACCCAAGCCACCAGCGCCAGAGCAATGGGAAGTTTGGCGTGTTGTTCGGTCTGAGTTTCGGGGATGTCAGCTTGACCCGGCAACATGCGCGCCAAAGTCTGGTCGCGATCCACAAAGGCATGTTTCAAAGCCCCGGCAATATGCAGAAACAGAGAGATGACCAGAACACGTTCCAGCACGATATGCGCACCGGCCATGGTTTCTGCCAAGGCCGGGCTTTGCGGCACGAAGGGCAGGGATTGCCCCAGCGGCCAAAGGATGGGCGCAAACCCGGTGGTCGCCGCATGTTCGATCCAGCCCGAGATCGGCACCAGGATCAAAGAGCCATAAAGCAGAATATGCACGGTTTCCGCCGCCAGAGTCTCAAGCTTGCGCTCCGGGTGCAGTGGTGCGGGTTTGGGCTGGGTCAACATCCAGGCAATACGGATGACGGCCAGAACCAGAACCGCAATGCCCAGCGTCTTATGCGCCGAGAAAAGCTGCACTTTCCAGGCAAGCTCGGCCTCATTGCCGTTGGGGGCATTGTTGGCGGTGATGCCAAGGGGAATCATGATGAAAATGCCAAGCGCGGTCAGCCAGTGAAACAGTTTGGCAAGGCTTCCATAGCGGGCAGAGCTGTTTGAGAGGGACATAGCGGGTCTCCGTTTCGTATGAATCCCCTGATACTGGTTGCGCATTTCAGAACAACCGGCGTCTCTGCACAGCAATGGTGCGTTGGCGTTGCACGGCGCGGCGCAGCCATGTAAGGCAGGGAGCTAACAAAACGTGACGTGAGGAGACCGGGCATGAGCCGCGCATTCATTTTCCCAGGACAAGGGGCGCAAACCATCGGGATGGGCCGCGATCTGGCCGAGACCTACCCGGAGGCCCGCGCTGTCTTTGACGAGGTGGACGCGGCTTTGGGGGAAAAGCTCTCTGATCTGATCTGGGAAGGTGACATTGCCGATCTGACCCTGACCGCCAATGCACAACCGGCGTTGATGGCGACCTCCTTGGCGGCGATGCGTGCGCTTGAGGCTGAGGGCGTGGCGATTTCGGCGGCGTCTTATGTGGCGGGGCATTCGCTGGGTGAGTATTCGGCGCTGACAGCGGCAGGCGCGCTGAGTGTTGGTGACGCGGCAAAGCTGCTGCGTGCCCGAGGTGAGGCCATGCAGGCCGCTGTGCCGGTGGGCGAGGGCGCCATGGCGGCCATTCTCGGCCTGAATCTGGCCGCCGTGCGCGATGTGGCCGAACAGGCCGCGCAGGGCGAGGTCTGTGCCGCAGCAAATGACAACGACCCGGGCCAGGTGGTGATCTCGGGTGCCAAGGCCGCTGTTGAGCGCGCGGTCGACATCGCCAAAGAGGCCGGTGCGCGGCGCGCCTTGCTCTTGCCGGTCAGCGCACCTTTCCATTGCGCGCTGATGGAGCCTGCAGCTGAGAAGATGGCCCAGGCCCTGTCCGAAACCGACGTCAACACACCTGCCGTGCCGCTGGTCGCCAATGTGGTGGCCGAGGCCGTAGATGACCCGGCTGTCATTCGTTCGCTGCTGGTTGACCAGATCTGCGGGTCGGTGCGCTGGCGTGAATCCGTGGAATGGATGGTGGCCAAGGATGTGACCGAGTTCTGGGAAATCGGCGCGGGCAAAGCGCTGAGCGGCATGGTCAAGCGCATTCATCGCGGCGCGGTGCTGGGCAATGTCGGCACAGCTGCGGACGCAAAGGCGGCGGCTGAGAAACTCAACGGCTGAGCTTGACGCCCAAAACTTTTCGAAAAGTTTTGCAAAAGTTTTGAGAAAACTTTTAGGTGCCCCGCTGAGAGGGCAGAGAGAGGACGAGAGATGTTTGATCTGACTGGAAAAACCGCGCTGATTACCGGTGCCTCTGGTGGCATCGGGGGCGAGATCGCCAAGGCGCTGCATGGGGCCGGGGCCACAGTTGGCCTGTCTGGCACGCGCGTGGAGCCGTTGGAGGCTTTGGCGGCAGAGCTGGGCGAGCGTGCGCATGTGCTGCCTTGCAACCTGTCTGATGCGGAGGCGGTTACTGCACTTCCCAAACAGGCAGCTGAGGCGATGGGCAGCGTGGATATCCTGATCAACAATGCCGGCATCACTCGGGACAACCTGTTCATGCGCATGTCCGAAGAGGAATGGGCCAGCGTGGTCGAGGTCAACATGACCGCCACCTTCCGTCTGTGCAAAGGCGTGCTGCGCGGCATGATGAAGGCGCGCTGGGGCCGCATCGTCAATATTTCTTCTGTGGTTGGCGCAACCGGTAATCCAGGGCAGGGCAACTATGCGGCCGCCAAGGCAGGGGTGATTGGTATGTCGAAATCGCTGGCCTATGAGGTGGCGACACGGGGCATCACCGTCAACGCCGTGGCACCGGGCTTTATCGAGACCGCGATGACCGAGAAGCTGACCGATGATCAGAAATCCGGCATCCTGACCCAGGTTCCCGCAGGCCGTATGGGCACGCCTGAGGAAATCGCAGCGGCTGTGCTGTATCTGGCCAGCCCGGAGGCGTCATATGTCACTGGCACCACCTTGCATGTGAATGGCGGCATGGCCATGTTGTAAACGCGTTTGAGGCGCGAGGGCCTGCTTGCCATTGGAAGCGGGGCTTTGCGCTTTAATGCGGTGGAAAGCATTTGCCATCCCCGCAGCCTGTGCTATAGGCGCGCAGTAATTGGGTTTGGGCGGATTCCTTTCGGCCAGCCAATCTCGGTATTCGGGCCCAGTATTCGGGCCCGTTGTTCCGGGGGAACGAGCCGCCCGAAAGGGCAAACCAAGCCACCCAAGTTGGGGCATATAGATGCCTCCCCTTTGGGGAGAGGGCAAAACGGGTCATCAGGGCCTGCAAAAGTGAGGAAAGAACATGAGCGACATCGCAGATCGCGTGAAGAAGATTGTGGTTGAGCACCTGAGCGTGGACGAAGAGAAGGTTACAGAAGCCGCATCCTTCATCGACGACCTGGGCGCAGACAGCCTCGACACTGTTGAGCTGGTAATGGCCTTTGAAGAAGAGTTCGGCATCGAGATCCCTGATGACGCAGCCGAAACCATCCAGACCTTTGGCGATGCGGTCAAGTTCATCACTGAAGCCTCCTAAGCTTCTTTGAGAATTGATTTTTTGAGGCGGCGTCCATTCGGGCGCCGTTTTCTTTTGTTCGGTGTGTCGCGGGACCGGGTGACGCTGGAGCCCAAGGGCTCGACGCCCCACCCGCCGTCCCGCAGGGGAGCTGATGCATGAGCTTGGTTTTTGCAAAGCAACGCGACAAGATCGGTCGCGAAGACATCGTTTACGTCTTGCCTGAGGACGTACTCTACTACCATTGATGCGAAGATTTGGTTTGGGAAAATGAGAAAGCCGGACCAATTGGCCCGGCTTGCATGTCTTAGGTTTTGTTTCGCGGCAAAGGCTTACCCGTCGAAATCAACCTCTTCGACCAGTTTCAGCGCTTCGGCGCGGTGGCCGGCGAGGTTCATGATGTTGACCTCATCGGCGGTGAACTCACCCCAGCTTTTGACCAGATCAACCGCTTCGGTGCCTGGTGCAATCGGGTATTCGAAATTGGCCTCGGCATAGATTTCCTGCGCTTTGGGAGAGGTCAGGAATTCCATCAGTTTCAGGGCGTTTTCCTTGTTGGGCGCGGATTTGGTCATCGCGACACCGGAAATGTTCACATGGGTGCCGGCGTTTTCAAAGGTCGGGAAGATCACATTAACGGAGTTGGCCCATTCTTTCTGCTCTTCATCCGACAGCATTTTGCCCATGTAATAGGTGTTGCCGATGGAGATGTCGCATTCGCCGGACCAGATCGCCTTGACCTGGGCGCGGTCATTGCCCTGTGGTTTGCGGGCCAGGTTGGATTTCACTCCTTCGAGCCAGGTCTTGGTGTATTCCGCGCCGTGATGTTCCAGAATGGCCGAGGTCAAGGCGACGTTATAGGCATGGGTGCCGGAACGGGTGCAGATACGGCCCTGCCATTTCGGGTCGGCCAGATCTTCATAGGTGGTAACCTCGCCTTCGGCGACCCGATCCTTGGAGGCGTATACGATACGCGCCCGTGTGGTCAGACCCCACCATTGGTTCTCAGGGTCGCGATAGACGGCGGGAACATTGGCCTTGAGCGTTTCGGATTCGACCGGCTGGGTCAGACCGGCATTCACAACCGCGGCGAGGCGCGAGATGTCGACGGTCAGAACAACGTCAGCGGGGGAGCGTTTGCCCTCGGCCTCAAGACGTTCGATCATGCCCTTTTGCAGATAGGCAACGTTGACCTTGATCCCGGTCTCAGCGGTGAAGGCGTCGGTCAGCGGCGCGATCAGCTCGGGCTGGCGATAGGAATAGATATTGACCTCATCAGCGATGGCCGGAGCGGCAACGGCCAGAGTGGTCAGGGCGGTGGTCAGGCGAAGGAACATATGTCTCTCCTAAAAGCGCGGTTATTCATTGCGCGCTTAGTAACCTGACTAAAATACTTGGGTCAATACCTGATAATGATTATCAGGTACTTTTCTTGCCGCGTTTCTCCTGATGCTTGGCCGCGTCCCAGAGCGCATCCATCTCTTGCAAATCGCTTTCGATTGGTGTCTTGCCCCGCTCTTTCAGCGCGGCCTCGATATATTCAAAGCGGCGGGTGAATTTGGCATTGGCGGCGCGCAACGCGGCCTCGGGGTCGATTTTCCAATGGCGGGCAAGATTGGCCATGACAAAGAGCAGATCGCCAAATTCTTCGACCCTGTCCTCTGGGGTGGTGGTCTGTTTGACCTCCTCAACTTCCTCGACCAGCTTGTCGATGACCTCATCGGTGCTGGGCCAGTCAAAGCCGACCCGCGCGGCACGGTTTTGCAATTTCACCGCGCGCAGCAGGGCAGGCAGGCCCAGGGCGACGCCGTCCAGAACACCGTCTTGTTTCTTGGAGGCACGCTCGGCGGCCTTGATCCTTTCCCAGTCCCGCGTTTGCTGATCGGCGGATTTATCCGCGCTTTCGTCACCAAAGACATGGGGATGGCGGGCGACCATCTTGTCCGACATGGTGTCGGCCACATCGTTAAACTCAAAATACCCGGCCTCACTGGCCATTTGTGCATGAAAAACGGACTGAAAGAGCAGATCGCCCAATTCACCTTTAAGTTCATCCCAGGCTTCGCGTTCAATCGCATCGGCGACCTCATAGGCCTCTTCGATGGTATAGGGAGCGATGGTGGCGAAATCTTGTTCGATGTCCCAGGGACAACCGGTGTCAGGGTCGCGCAGCCGGCGCATGATTTCGACAAGACGCGGCATGCCGCCTTTGGGATCGTGAACCAGCTGGTCAGAGGCGGTTTTGCTCTGTTCGCTCATTGCAAACCTCGTTTGAATTCGTCACCAAAGGGATGGGGCATCGAGACAGAGGAGTCCAGCCATGGCTGTCATAAACCGGATCGCAGGATTTGCCGAGGAAATGGCCGGGTGGCGCCAGCATTTGCATCAATATCCTGAACTGGCGCTGGACTGTTTTGAAACAGCCAAATTCGTGGTGGCGCGGCTGCGGGAATTCGGGATCGACGAGATCCATGAGGGGATTGCGAAAACCGGTGTGGTGGCAGTGATCGAGGGGCGCGGCGACGGGCCGGTGACCGGGTTGCGGGCTGATATGGATGCCTTGCCCATGGTTGAGGAAACCGGGCTGCCCTATGCCTCTCAGATCGCGGGCCGCATGCATGCCTGCGGCCATGATGGGCATACGGCCATGCTGCTGGGGGCGGCAAAATACCTGGCGGAGACGCGCAATTTCAGTGGCAAGGTGGTGTTGCTGTTTCAGCCTGCCGAAGAGACCATTGGTGGCGGGCGCATCATGGTCGAAGAGGGGGTTATGGAGCGCTTTGGCATCGAAGAAGTCTATGCGCTGCACACCAATCCCTCAGACGAACTGGGCGTGTTCGAAACAACACGCGGTCCGATCATGGCGGCGGTGGATGATTTTACCATCCGCGTGCGCGGCACGGGGGGCCATGCGGCCTATCCTCACGAGTGCCGTGATCCCTTTCCCTGTGCTTTGGCGATTGCGCAGGCCTTTCCGACGATTGTGTCACGTGATGTCCGGCCAATGGACAGTCTTGTAGTTTCTATGACGCAGTTTCACGGCGGGTCGGCGATGAATGTCATTCCCGGTGAGGTGATGATCACCGGAACCGTGCGCAGCCTGACGGCAGAGGTGCGCGAACATGCTGAGCAACGGGTGCGCGAGATTGTTGCCGGGCAGGGGGCAGCCTTTGGGATGGAGGTGGAGTTGGATTACGACAAGAGCTATCCGCCGACCGTCAACCATGTGGCGCAGGCCGAGTTTGCAGCCGGGATCGCGGAACAGATCACCGGGCAGGTGATCATGGATCGCGATCCGCAAATGGGGGCTGAGGATTTCTCTTACATGTTGGAAGAGCGCCCCGGTGCCTATTTGAATCTGGGGCAGGGGATCGGTGCGGCGGTGCATCATCCAAAGTTTGACTTCAATGATGAGGCGGCTCCGATGGGCGCGTCCTTCTTTGCCCGTTTGATAGAAACGCGCCATTCCGGCTGAGCGCTCCAAATTCCGTTGACGGAATTTGCAAAACCCGTTGACGGGTTTTCTGCGCAGGTTTGCAAGGTTGCGCTTGCGTCTGGTTTGGGTCTGGCGCAAAATTTGATCAAATTTTGAAATGTGGATGGACGGCCCTTTGCGGCGTCGCCCACC
>JAGHRD010000025.1:0-45322 GCA_017744045.1 Tropicibacter sp. R15_0
ATACTTCAACTTGCCGAAGCTTCGATACAATCTCTTCGGGTTTCTCTCTTTTCCCAGCCATCGCTGATCCTCCAATTTACGGGACAATCTATCCCAGTTGGCGGACCACTTTCAGGGGGCTACTCCAGGCTACGCAACGTTGTCTGTGTCGGCAACCAAGTGGTCAGGCGCACGCTCGTCCGGAAAACAAAGCCTGATACCCCTTGTGATGCGATGGGAGAGACTCGTGAATTACGAGCGCTTTCCGCGCAAAACTCCCAAGGAGAGCGCGGAAGCCGCACACATATGATCTAGGGACAGGATGCATTGATTTGAAGCCAATGGCGCAGGAAGAGCAACAAATCGATGCATCCTGGCCCTAGATCTGCGTGTTTGGAAAATTGTGCGCTGTTGGGCCCGATGATGCCTCAAACATGATCACGATGGTCATGCGTTTACACAATCTCATCGATACCGGCTGGATCAACTCCTGCCACCGAGGGTTATTCATCATCTGGCGGGTGTTGGGATCGAACAAGTGGGTTTCTCTGATGCCAGTACCGAAGAGAACAAGTTTAAGCATTATGACACAAAAGAGCACAACGCCCCGCAACCCGAATTAAGCGGATCGCAGCGATTGGTTTTTAGGCTCCTAGTCCCGAATAGGAAACCCATCGCTACGGAGGTCACCATGACCCGCGCTTTCATTATCTCTGCCGTTTTGGCACTTCAATCCAGCTTCGCGACCGCTGCTGAACCCGACGCCGCCCTTCAGGGCGTTATCGACACACTGATCCTGCCATGGGTCGGAGACGCTGTTTTGACTGAGGCGATCAATGCGCAAAACGCCACCACAGCGGATTACAACGAGGCGAGAATTCTGGAACTGGATCAAGTTTGGCGTGCCGAAGTGGGAACAGGCGGATCCGATCTGGTGGATTCCGTATTGACCAGCGCCGCTGCTGACTTTCTGCGGTCCCAGGTCGTAGCCTCTGACGGCGCGTTGACCGAGATTTTCATCATGGATCAACATGGCTTGAACGTTGCTGCATCCAACCCGACATCGGATTATTGGCAGGGTGATGAGGCCAAGTTTCAACAGACCTACTCCGTCGGCCCTGATGCTGTTCATGTGTCTGAAATCGAATTCGATGAATCCAGCCAAAGCTACCAGGCTCAGGTGTCGATTACCCTGACCGATAGCAGCGGCGCACCAATCGGCGCACTGACCGTCGGCATCAATGCTGAGCTTATCATGTAATCAAAGCGCACCCGCCCTTGGCCGGGCGTGTGCCGAAAGGGAGCTCAATGACTGACACGACCCCCACAAAATCGCGAAAAAGATCTTTCTTCCATTCGATCTTTTTTCGTTGCTCGGCAACAATGGCGATCACCACGATCATGGTCGCAGCAACATTGTCGATTGGCGCATTAAATCTATTGGATCGCTTCGCGGTTGAAGGGGTGAACAGACAAGTCGACAACCTTGCGGCCTCAGCGGTGGGCGCGTTGCAAAAACCGCTGCGTTTTAATGTGGCTAACAAGGTCGATGAAATCACCTTACAGACGCTTCACAGTGCCGGCGACAACGCAACCGAGGCGCTGGTTCTTGGCAAAGACGGTGCTGTGCTAAGCCAAAGTGCCGAGGAGGGCAGCGCCCTTAGGGCTCTGGCCACACAAGCTTTGGAGAGCGGAGTGCCGGAACGCGCCGACAATGGCCGTCTGGTCGCCTATCCTGTGTCGGGATCGCCAGACGGGCCAGCCTTCGGGGTTTTTGCCATCGCGTCCAGCTATGAGGCGCAGCGCGCCGTCGTCGCCCGCAGTGTTCGTGGTGTCGTCTTGCTGGCTGTAGTTGTTTTTACGGTGATGATGGGCCTGACTTTGCTTTTGCTGCACCGCATGGTTGGGAGACCTTTGACCCGGCTTTCAGACTGCGTGGCGCAGGTCGAGCAGGGCGATTACCTCTCACCCACAGGAATGGATCAGCGACCTGATGAGATCGGCGCAATCGCCAAACGCGTCGACAGCCTTCGCGAGGTTCTGAGCGCCGGCCGCACCTCAGAGGAAGAGCGCGCTACTTTGCTCGACATCCAAAAGGGTGTTGTTCTGACAATGGGCAAGGCGCTTGACCGCTTGGCCGAGGGCATCCTGTATCACCAGATTGACGATCGCTTTGACGATGACAACGAACCGTTGCGCGTCAATTTCAATCGGGCAAGTGGCAACCTGCACGCCTTGGTGCGGGATGTCGCCAAGAATGCTGAGTTCATCCTGAACAATGCCAATCGGATGAGCACGGCTTCACATGAGTTGTCACAACGGACAGAAACCCAGGCCGCGACCCTGGAACAATCAGCGGCCGCGCTTGAGCAAATGCTCAACACGGTCAAGTCCGTCGCTGAAAACACCGCGCAAGCAGATGAAAATGTGCAAAAAACGCGGGAAATCGCCCTCAAGAATGGCAGTGTCATGACCGCCGCGGTTGAGGCTATGGATCAGATACAGGATAGTTCCAAGAAAATCTCCGAGATCACTTCGATGATCGACGACATCGCTTTTCAAACCAATCTCTTGGCGTTGAATGCGGGCGTCGAAGCCGCGCGAGCCGGTGAATCTGGTAGCGGCTTTGCTGTTGTGGCCTCCGAGGTGCGCGCCCTTGCGCAACGATCTTCTGAGGCGGCGCAGCAGATCAAAGGGCTTATCATGAGTTCCAGCGAACAGGTGCAATCCGGCGCTGAATTGGTGCAAGCAGCTGGCACTGCGTTGGATGAGGTCCTGAGCGAAGTCGAAGAAATCGCCAATATGATGAATGGCCTTGCCTCAAGCGCAGGCGAACAGGCCGAGGGATTGAACGAGGTCAATGTCGGGATCTCCAATTTGGATCGCGTTACCCAACAGAATGCATCCATGGTCATCGAAGCATCGACAACCGCTCAGGAATTGAGCGCAAGCGCGAAAGAGCTCGGCGGGCTTGTCGGGCGGTTTTCGACCGAGAAAGACAAGCCCGAAAACCACGACATGGCAGAAAAAGACCAGGGTTCGAAAATGGGGTCCGATCGGGCAGCATAATATCTGGCCGGCGGTTGCTGTGAACAACTGCCGGCCAGAAAAGAATTGGAGGCTTTGATTTGGGTGCGTGACCCGAAGGATTGGATGTTTTTGCATTCGTTTCGACGGTCCTTGGATGTACAATCCACTCCAAGTTGCTGAGAATGGCTTAGTCCAAAAAGAGGCCGAAATAATCCTGTGCTTCGGACAGTTTTTTGACACGTTGACCAGCAGCTTCGCCCAATTGCGTACTGACATCCTGAAGCAAAAGGTTCAGCCCGGTTGTGATTCCCTGTGGCATCGCCAAAAAGAAATGCGTCTCGGCGGGAAAGCGCAGGACATGCGGGGTGATACCGGTGGCCCAATCGCAGAATTCGTCGGCCAGAATGACAACTTCGATCCCGCGTTTCTTGGCCAGTTTGGCCAGTTGCGGGCCATGTGCGCCGTATCGAAACACATCCATCATAACCAGGGTCACACGTTCACCATCCTCAGGCAGCAAGCCAGCATAAACCCCATCAATCCTGTCCACCAGATGCACGCGGTCGCGCAAATAAGATAGCCGCCGGGAAAAGCCATCTGCCAGGTAATGCATGGTTTGAAACCCGGTGATATGCACGGCATCCGAGGCGCATAAAAGCTCTACGATCTCCGTCCACATCGCCCCATTGCGAAACCCAAAGGCGGCTTCGATCGAGGCATAGCTGAGATCCAGGTCACTTTCGCTGCCACTGCTGGTGCGACGCAAGAAATTATCTTCGAAGCGGCGATCTACACGGCTGCTGCCTGACGAATAGCTGGCATTGATTATGCGCGCCCGCGCGTCCGCGGTGTCAGCAAATCCGAGCTTGCGGAAAAACCGGGTGACGGTCATCGGGCTCAGGCCCAGCTTTTTGGCAATATCGGCGTTCTTTTCGACAATCACGGCATCAGGGCGGGCCTGAAAGTAAGCTGCAATGCGCTTCTCTTTTTGGGTGAAACCAGCTTCGGCGTTTTCGATTGCCCGGCTCAGACTGTCGCCAGCTTTGCCGGCCTGTCTCCGGTGGTGCCGGAAAGCTTTGTGTCCAACACACCCTTTATGTTTGGCTCACCTGAGGAGGCGCGCAGCTTTTTTGATGAGGGCACTATTGGGGCATGGTCGAAGCGGCCTTTGCAGACCGCACAGGTGGTTCCGAAATCCTGGCCGTTGTGGAAGAGGGTGGTTTCCTGGCCTTCACCAGCACCGACAAGGCGATCCACACGCCCGCAGATTTTGACGGCATGAAATTCCGCGCGATGGATCCGTCGCAGGTCGCCCTGTACGAGGCGATGGGCGCATCCGGAACGCCGATCCCTTGGACCGAAGTCTACAGCGCCTTGCAAACCGGCGTTGTCGAAGGTCAGATGAACCCGCCACTTTACATCATTCTGGGCTCGTTGAACGAAGTGCAAAAATACATGACACGGGCTAACGTGCAGTATTCCATGCAGTTTCTGGTCGGCAATGGCGAATGGTTGGCGTCGCTGTCAGATGACGAGCGCCCCGTATTGGAGGCGGCAGTTGTCGAAGCAAACAACAAAACCCGCGCCAAGGTGCAGGCGACAGTCGAGGAACGTGTGACCTGGCTGGCTGAAAACGGCATGGAAGTGATCACACCCACAGCAGACCAACTGGCAGAATTCCAGAAAATCGGTCAGCCAAGCTTTATCGACTGGCTGGGCACGCAATCCATCGACCAGAGCCTTATCGAAGCGGCCTTTGCCGACCTCGGCAAATCGGACCTGCTGAAGTAATGCTTGCAGCGCTGCAAAAATGGTTGGCACGCCTCACCTTGGGCGTGTCTTCCCTATTGGTCGCCTGGGTCACCGGATTTATCCTCTATGGCGTCGGCGCGCGCTATTTCTTAGGCTCATCGCCGATCTGGTTTGACGAATTGGCGCGCTATTCGATCATCGGGGCCGCCATGATCGGGGTCGGGGCGGTCTGGGTCGAAGGGGCGCATATGCGCGTCTCCATCCTTGAGAAACGTGTCGCGCCGCCTCTCCGCAGGGTGATCATCACTTACCAATGGGTGCTGACCGTTGCCCTGGCCGGGGCGATGACCTGGTTCTCATACGAATATGTCGGCAAGGTGGGTTTTTTCAAAACGCCGGGGTTGCAGATTTCTCGCTCCTGGCCTGTCGCGATCCTGCCGCTCGGGTTTGGGCTGCTATTCCTTTTGGCGCTCTTGAATGGGCCCAAAGCCATGCGCGACCAGGTGGTCGAGGGTGATCAATGATAACTGTTATGCTTCTTGTGATGCTGATCCACGTGCTGATCGGCATGCCTTTGTTCATCAGCCTCATGGTGACGGTTGTGGTCGGTTTTGGCTTTGTCGGCTTTGATCAAATGAGCCGCATCTTTCCGCAACAAGCTTTTGGTGGCATTGATGTGTTTTCCCTGATGGCTATCCCGCTCTTTATTCTGGCCGGGAACCTGATGAATAACGGCAATATGACACCTCGTTTGTTGCAGCTTGCCGACCGTCTGGTCGGGCATCTGCGCGGCGGGTTGGGGCATGTGAATGTTGTGGCCAGTGTGTTTTTTGCCGGGATCAACGGGTCTGCCGTTGCGGATACCTCAGCCTTGGGCACGCTTTTGGTACCGGGAATGCGCAACGCGGGCTTTCCGGGGTATTACGCCGCCGGTTTGACCGCTGCCAGCTCGCTGATTGGCCCCATCATTCCGCCGTCGATCTTTATGATCCTCTATGCCAGTCAAACCGGCACCTCTGTGGGCAGTCTGTTTCTTGGTGGAATTTTGCCCGGCCTTGCGCTTGGGATGGCTTTTATTGCGATGAACGTGATTTATGCGCGGATCTATGGTGTTGAAAAACAAGCGAGACGCGCAAGGTTGCGTGAAATTACCTGTGCCGCCTATAGCGCGCTGCCCGCGTTGATTGCACCGATCATCATTGTTGCGGGCATTGTCTTTGGCGTAGTTACGCCAACAGAGTCCGGGGCCCTGACGGTGGCCTATGTGGCCATCTGGGGCGTTGTCAGTGGCAACCTCAATCTTCGCAGTCTTTGGGCATCGTTGCGTGACACGGCGGTTCTGACCTCTGCTGTTTTTGTGATCATCGCCATCTCGTCGGTGATTTCCTGGCAACTGGCCTTTGCAGATGCGCCAGAAGCCTTTGCCGAAATGCTGGCCCCCTTTGCTCACAGCCCGACCCTGACGTTAATCTCTATTTCCCTCGTGACCTTTGTCACCGGGATGTTCATGGAGGAAGTCTCGGCGTTGATGTTGCTAACACCGATTTTCTTGCCGGTTGCGCAGGTGACTGGCATTGATCCCGTCCATTTGGGCATCGTCATAACCCTGAATATCACCATTGCCCTGATCACGCCGCCCATGGGGGCCTGTATCTTTGTGGCCTCGGCTGTTGGTAAGGTCGATATTGCACGGCTTTTTGTGGCAATCTGGCCGTTCATCGCGGTGGCGCTTGGCGTCTTGCTGATCATCATTCTGGTGCCAGGCCTGACGACCTGGCTCCCCTCAATCCTGAAGTAACCATGACATCACCAAAAAATCGCGCATTGGATTGGGACGCTGCCGGTCAGATTGCCCCCGGAACCAGTGATGAGCCGCTGGTTCCAACGTCGACCTGCGCGCATTGGATCACATGGCCGGTCTATTTCAAGAATGGGCTGGATGGGGCTTTGGCGGAAGTGCTGGTTCGGGAAAGTGTCTATGACCGTCTTCTCAAGGCCTCGCAAAACCTGCCCGAGGGTTACCAACTGGTGCTGCTGGATGGCTGGCGCTCCAAGGAGGTGCAAAACACCTTGTTTCACACCATTCGCCAGCAAGTGATCGCGGATCATCCCAAGCTAAAACCCAACGAGATTGAGCGCTTGACGCTGCAATTCGCCTCGCGCCCGTCAGACGACCCTTTGCGCCCAAGCCCGCATATCACCGGTGGGTCTGTTGATGTCACGCTTGCTGACCCGGATGGGCAGTTTCTGGATATGGGCAGCCAGTTTGACGAGCCAAGCGAGCGCAGCTGGACACTGGCTCAGGTCGAGCCGCACCATATGGAAAGACGCCATGTGTTGTTGCAGGCCATGACCACGGCCGGTTTCACAAACTTACCCAGCGAATGGTGGCATTTTGACTACGGAAACTGGGTTTGGGCCTGGTACAGCCAAGAGACAAAGGCAATCTTTGGACCGACTGACGCCGCCTGACCCTAGCTCACGTAGAGGCAGCTGTGGATACCCATGTGGTGGCAACAGGGCCTGGGTTAAGCCTGATTTTCAAGCTCTTTCAGCAGGTTTCGAAACACCTTTCGTGCACTGCCGGGATGGCGGATTTTCTTGACGGTTTGGAGGTTGTGCAGGTCTCGGCCAACCACGACCAACCCGACCATACCCCAATCATAATGGGGCAGGCAGATATGGCCGTAGATGCCCGGTACTGTGAATTCCACCGTCAATTCTTCGTCCAGACCGCTATTCCAGGCGGTGGCACCTTCGGGGATCATGCCTTTTTTGGAAGCGGAGTTATGCCCCGCATCTGTCGCCAGAAACGTCACGCTATCGCCGATATCAACATGCAAAAGCGCCGGTTCAAAAACGTTGGGAATATCCGGATTGCCACAGGCCGCGTTCAGCATCAGAACCGCATGTTCCTTGCCGTTGGACAGGGGCGCGGGGCAGGCCAGCGCTCCGCTGGCCCCGGCCAAAGCCCCCATGGATAGTACAAATTCACGACGCGTAAGCATGAACCAAAAGATCCTCTCTTGGGCCGGTGCTGATTTCGATATCAACCCCGTAAGTTTCTGAAATAGCGGTCGAGCGCAGAACCTCGCCGGGGCTGCCCTGCGCCAGAACGCGGCCTTGCCCGATCAGCACCAGATGGTCAGCAAACCGGGCGGCCAGGTTCAGGTCATGCAAGGCCACCATGCCAATCGCCCCCCGCGCCGCCATGGCGCTTTTGATCTGGCCCAACACTTGCAATTGGTGGCGCAGATCCAGTGCCGAGGTTGGCTCATCAAACAGATAGACATCAGATTTGCGGATAAGCGCCTGGGCGACCGACACCATTTGCGACTGACCACCGGACAATTCGCTGACATAGGCTTCGGCCAAATGGCCAATCCCGGCCAGATCAAGCGCCTGACCAACGGCGCGCATATCAGCCTCGCTGACCCGCCATCCTCGCAATTGCTTATGCGCCATCATCACCACGTCAAAAACCGTCAACGCGGCGTTGGCCGTAAAGAATTGCGGCATAAAGCACACCCGTTTGAGCCTTTCGCGGGTGGGCAGGCTGGCGAGGTCTGTCTCGCCCAGATGCACCGCACCAGTTTCCGAGCGCAATAGCCCCGCAATCAGCCGGAACAGGGTCGATTTACCCGCAGCGTTTGGCCCGATCAGTGCGGTCAAGGAGCCGGGCGCGATTGGTGCAAAGCCGACGTCACTCAGCACCTTGTGCTTTCCGTATGAAAACGACAGCCCTTTGGCTTTTAGTTCAGTCATTGCCAATGCCTCTTGCGCTGGCCCAGGATGAGCAGGATGAAAAAGGGAATGCCGATCAGAGACGTAATCATGCCAATCGGATAGACGATGCCCGGCGTGATCGCCTTGGAAGCAATCGAGGTTCCCGACAGGATCAGCGCACCACAGAGTGCCGAGAGCGGAAGAAAGCCGCGCTGGTCCTCGCCCACGATCATGCGTGCGATATGCGGTCCAACCAGCCCGACAAAGGCAATCGCACCGACAAAGGACACCGCCACGGCAGCAAGGACAGAAACGCCCCCAAGCACGGTGATGCGCAAAAGCGAGACATTGATACCAAGGGCTGCGGCCTTGTCTTCACCCATGCGAAGTGCCGTCAAAGCCCAGGATCGCGACAGGAAATAGGGCAGGATCACCAAGAGGACAGCCGCGCAGACGCCGACCTTGGTCCAGGTGGCCCGTGCCAGTGACCCCATCTGCCAAAAAATCAGCTGCGCCAATTGGAATTCGGAGGCCCCGTATTGCAAAAAGGCCAGCAAGGCGTTGCAGGTGAACAGCACCGCGATGCCCACAAGGATCATCGCCTCGGGGGATACACCGCGCAAACGCGTGAATAGAAACAGCAAAAACGAGGTGCCCATCGCGAAAACAAACGCGTTAACGGTCACCATCACGCCGCCGAACCACGGAATGACCGACCAGCCCAAAACAATCGCCAAAGCGGCCCCAAAGCTCGCCGCCGAGCTCAGGCCAAGGGTAAACGGGTCTGCCAGCGGGTTGTTGAGGATGGTCTGCATTTCTGCACCCGCCACACCCAACATCGCGCCAACAAACAGCGCCATCAAGGCCACGGGCAAACGCACCTGCCAGATGATGACCTGCTCCTTGTTGGTGGCGACATCAGGATCCAGGATCACATGCAGGGTGCGCCAAAAGCTCATATTGGCGGGGCCGGTGTTGATATCGACAACCACCAGCGTAACCAGCGCCAGCACGGCCAGGCCAACCAGCGCCGCGCGCCACATTGACCGGCGTTTATAAGCGGAAACCAGGGACAGCGCATCGACGGAAATAGTCTGGTCGGACATTCGAAAACCTTTCCTTTGGCCCGCAAAGGCAGATCCTTTGCGGGCACATGTGGTTATTTTGCAGCCGGGGCTGACATCCAGAACGTGCCCGAAGGTTCAAATGGCAGGAACCGTTCGTGCAATTCTGTAAAGGTCTCCCATGGGTCCAGATCCTCAAAATCATCGGGATGGAACCATTTCGCCAATTGCTGAATGGCCACAAAGTGATAGGGCGAGTTGTAGAACTGGTGGAAAATGACGTGGTAATTGCCGTTTTTCACAGCATCGAGGTCAGCAAAACCAGCCCGTGCCGCCAGCGCTTGGATCCGCTTTTGGTTGCCCTCATCATCGGCCTCATAGCCCAGCAGGACCGAGGTTACTTCGGGTTTGAACTCGGCCCAATTGGCACCAGTGGCAACGAAATGTGTCGGATCGGCTTCGATGACACCTTCGAGGTTCAGTGTGACGGAATAGGCATTCGCCAGGGTCGAGGCATAGTTGGTGCCCCCGGCCAGTTCGACAAAGCGGCCATAGTTATAGGGGCCAAAGGACCAACAGCAGAAATCAACCTGCCAGCCGGCGGCATTTTCAACCACGACCAACGGGCGCTCTTCGGCGGGGATGGCATCGACGATATTGGTCACTTTGCGCATCTGAGCGATGTAGAAATCGATGAATTCGGCGGCGCGCTTCTCTTCACCCAGAATACGCCCCAGCGCCAGCAGCGACGGGACCACATTTTCGGTGGCATTGCGGCGGAAATCGATAAAGGCCACCTGCACACCGGCGCTGTCCAATTTTTCGATCAGGCCGGTTTCCTGCGCCTTGAACAGGCTTCCGGATTCCAAAAGCACCAGGTCCGCTTCGGATTCCAGAACCGCTTCGATGCTGAAATCACCCGCATAGGGATTGCCGAAATTGATCATGCGCGCGGTGTCTTCTGGGAACACACCTTCGAACTTGCGGAACCCATCCGGGTCATAAAGGATCAGGTCGTTGTTCCAGCCGACAATCTTTTCGAACGGGTTGCCATCAGTCACGGCGCTGATCGCATACATCATCCGGCCTTCGCCCAGGATGATTTTGTCGGGCATTTCTGGCAGGGTGACTTCGCGGCCTGCGATATCGGTAAAGGTCAAGGCTTCTGCTTGAGCATCGGTTGCTGACACGATCAAAGTCGCGCTGGCTGCAATGGCCCCAAGGAAGCCGCTCAGGGATGTCTGCAACGACATGGGCGGTCTCCGAATTGGTTGATTACACCGCGCCTCTTAGGGGGAGTCGTTCAGAAAGCCAAGTATTTTTGTCGGTTATTTTGAGGCAGTGTCGATCATGGGTGAACCTGCCCTCAGAGATGATCATTGAGCCCAACATGCACCCTGACCCTACCGCCAGCGCCCCAACCAAGCCGTCGCCTTTTCCCCAGTTTGGCCGCGAAGGTAGGAATTGGCTGACTTTTCCCACTCCGATAAGGTCGTTTCGATGAAAGCAGACTTGGAATTCTTGCAGGTTTCCTTTGCCACATCGAAACCAATCTGGCCGGTCAAATGGATCCCCATTAGATCGCCTTTGTTGCCCACCAACGCCTCTTTCGCGGACAACCATTCCACAAACTCGTTTTGAATACGATTCCAAACGCTTTTCGTCGCGTCATCTTCGGCATACTTATACCCACCTAAGGACAACCAGACGATCAGCCTGATGGTATGGTCACGAAACCTCTCCGCTGTCTGCCGCTTTGCAGGCGGCGCAAGCTGCGCCGGGGTTGCATGAAATTGAATCGGAAAATTGGGCACATTGGATAATAGAACATTGGGTAAGTCTTCGAGTTCTTCTGGTTGACCAACCCCACCTGCAAACAACAGCTGATACATATATATTGCCAACATGCCAGCATAATAGTCAACGGGAACCGGCGACTTCAGAAGGTGGGCTTGCTCAAAGGATTCCTCAAAATTTTGATCGTGCGGCTGATCATTAGAAACTTGCAGTTCACGGTCCTCGCAGGATCGCAAAATCAGCGTTTTTGCGCCCTCCGTTTTGACTATTTCGAAGACCTCGCGGACACCATGACCCGGTATGAGGTAATCGCCCTTTTCGAAACGGGGGGGCGCAAAGGCAAAATCGACATGCTCGTATTTTACTCGGAACAACGCATGCGAAGATTCAGGTTCCGTTGTTTCCAGGGTTTGTGGCAGGTCGGAACTTCCTTGACCCGGCTTTTTTTCGACGATTACTGACTTCTCGACAGAAGGGTTTTCGCTCTGATCGGCCTCTCTCAATTTCTCAAATTTTGTCACGTGAATGCGTCGGGTCGCATATCTCCACCAAATTGGCTCAAACCTCGATGAAAACGGGCGGATTCTAGTCAGCATCGGGTCGCGAGAAAGCAACTGCCTGTACAGTGGTTTAGCCTTGCTGAACAAATGCGGACCAAACCTGATGTTGCTGTTTTCAACGGTCAGGTGTTCGGGGCTCAACGATACCATTGAGGTGGATTTGTCGGTCAGATTTCGAATTTCCGAAACCAATTTCTGTAGCAAGGCACTGGAAATCAGCCAACGATAAGTTTGCCGTTCGGCCTGCGTCACCGACTTGTCAAAACCTTCACGTCGCTCAATTGGTTCGCCCAGACGGTAACTCGCGATGACTTTGGACAACGCACTTTGCATGCTGCCGGCGCCGGGGTCAGGTTCCAGTAAATCGGTTTCTTCAACGGTCTTAGTCAACAGATTGACTGCGGGATCATCATATCTGAGAGCCCGAAAATCCTCAAGCATCTGCCCTAAACCCAGGATGACTTTGCGCCACCCTGCTACAGTCTTCACTCGTGAACTACGGGCGTTTTCCTCGTCGGAAGTTTGGTTTTCGCCCGGAACGTAGTCTTCAAAATCGAACCTTTGGAAGAAAGAGTCGGTCGCGTCGGACATCATGCTTCGCAACACAAAGCGAAGAACTCTTTCATCAAGAACTTCTGTTCGATCTGCCCCCCCGTTAATGCGGGTAAATATAGCCGCCATATCCGGATCATCTAGGAAGCCGTTCTTCCAGATGGAGTAGTTTTCAACAATTCGATCGGTGCTGCCGTCATGGGTGTCAAACCGGCGCAGAAGTTCGTAGAACCGTTCCGGCGAGTCTCCGGCAGTGATAATATCGTAGACAATTGCACCCAAACCGAACAAATCCGTCTTTGCAGATGGGTTTTTGAAGAACGAAACTTGGGTTTTGCTGTCGTTGGTCAGGAATTTCCCTTCGGGCTTTCCCGCCAGGCCTCGCCGTGTTTCTCGAACTAATTCAACATCAATTGTCGTTTTCGTACTTTCCTCGTCATGTTCAACATGGTGCACAATCAAAAGCCGGTGGGTCGCGGATTTTGCCAAAACCGCGATGTCGCCACGCCTGATAATGGTCTTGCGGAATTTGGGATCATAGGTGACCAGTCTTGCACGGTCCTTATTTTTGTCATCAACTTGAATGGTGCATTCGGCTGTATCGTTAAAATCAACTTGTTCAATCGACCGGTAGTGTTTGGTTCCGATACCGATGGCATCAAGCGAAGCAGCCACGGTACCCGCCAGCTTAGGATCATGGGGAAGTAGGAAACCCATGTCGCCCAACCGATAGGAAACTCCGTTAGTTCCTGCGGTGTAATAAATATTTGCGGGCTTAATGTCCTGATGACGCAGCCCCGCCGCATGCAATATCTGAAGGCCTTGCGCAATTTGCCTGGCGACAGGTAGTGCCGATTTGACCCTCTCAGTTTTTGGAGCTGCTTTTAGGCGTCCATAACCCGCGGCCGCGGCTCCAGATGTATCCGAACGTTCAACCTGGTCTTTAAGTGACTCGTCACATTTTTCCATCAGGTAGGCGAAAGTTGAAAACCGAATGTCCTGCGCAGCAAGGGTGTCACAGCCCTCAAATTGATCAAATGACTCGGAGTATGCCAAAGGGGCCACCAATCTGGCGAGTTGAGCTGGTCCAGTCTTTGGAAATGTTGGGTCGACTTTTAAAAAATCTGCTAGATGTCGGTCAATCTCTTTTGGGATATTGATACCAACCTGAAGCTCTGCGCGAACACGATCCAATTCAGCTTTCTTTTTCTTGTCATCCCCGGTCGCACCTGCCCGATGTTCATAGAGGACCTTTAATGCAAATGACGTATTGGTCGCCTTCGGTTGCGTGACCTCAAACACCATGCCAAAGTTACCGTCTCCCAGTTTTTTGGGAACTTTTACCGTTTTCCCATTATCCACATGGGTCTCAAGTAACATCTTGAAAGGGAAGGTGCGTGTTTTACTGTTTCCCTTCGCTTCTTGAGAAGAGCCGTCTTGCCGAAACTCATATATGGTTTCTCCCTCCACGGGTTCCTGAAGTGCCGTTTGTTTTTCTTGCGGCACTGAAATTTTCTTATTCTCTTCTTTATCAGAACTCGATTTGGACGCCTGGTTTTCAGGTTTGGTCTTGGTGGCAACTTTGGTCATGGATCAACTCCGTCAAAAAAGCGTGGTAAAATGAGAAGAATAGGGCTGCTTGCGAGGGTTGCGTTAGGTCCGCAGGTCCGAACCATGGCCATGCAAACATCTGTAATTGCGTTGGAGGCGAAAACGGTATCTTGTCCGCTGAGGGAAATCGGGACGTCCAGCGGAAGCCGGTACAGGGATAAGACCCGCTCGTCCGATTTTAAGTGTCCAGCAGCCGAGTATGAAGGTGTCTCAATCACCCCAGCCTCTGGGAAAGGCGGAATTTCTGCATACTTTTTTGTTCGGAATAGGGCCCAGGTGTCGTTGGAACGCAAGGCCAGCTTCCCTTTGACCTGCGCCAGGTCAAAAGCACTATAGCGGGGTACAAGCGCGCGAGACAGTTTATCACCGACAACGGTCACCGGAACACCACCAAGTTTGAACTCAGAAAATGCGACGATATCTGCGTCATCAAAAACAAGCGTTGTTTTCAACTTGAAGGGGGCGGAGGGAAGTTCCGGGTGGTCATCGTTACAGTTTTTCGAAACAGTATATTGCGTTTCCGATTGCTCGAGTGTCTGAACCTTACGCTCACTTCGCCCTCTGTCGCCTGAGCCATCAGAACCGTTCTCGTTGCGCGGCGGAGCGTTTAGAATTATTATCGTGGTTTTCGAGTTGTCGGTGTAGTTGAAATTCTTGTCGTTTCGAAAAAAAGCTGTGTCGCGCAAATCGATGGAAACATCTCCGGACAGGATGCTCCCAAACGCTGAGAAGGAGAAGCCACCGGCCCCAAATAAGTCATTCGCCATTCCCAATTTCCTCCCCTTTCAACGTGCTATGCTTTGTGAACGCGTGTTTCTTTTGTCCCCAGCAATGGTCATTCTAAATTTTGAAAGCCTGTATTTCTCTGTTCTCCTGGAGGCGACAGATGCACGCCTTGCTTGAAACAAAGTCTTTTCAATCTGCGCGGCGTAAATTATTTGATCGTTGGCCTAAGATGCTATGCGGCTATTTTTGCGACATTTGTCAAAATTTTGACGAGCAGGTCGGCATTCTCGATCAAATCGACGCCTCGCCTAATGGCTTTCAACACCTTGCGCGCATTGCTGGACAACGTGTTGAGTTTCGCAATCGCCGCACCGAGCCCGATTTTTCTGCGCAAGGAGGTTTCGGCCTTTCGGATTTTTGCGGATTCTCGCGCAAGCAACCCTGCCTGAAGAGAAAGTTTCGTGCTTAAGGCATCATCACCACGCGCCAGCGCTTCTGTTGCACCGTTTTCAAGTTCGATAATTGCATTGATGACTGACAGCTTCAGGCTATTCGTTTTTGCCAATGCGCGTTTCAGGTCTCCGCTCATGGGTTTTCTCCTTTCAGTAATGTGGCAATTTCTGCGATTTGTCCGGTGCTGGCCTGAATATCAGCTAATGACGAACCTGCTTTCAATGACTGCAACATGGCAGCGTTCAAATCGCGCAAGAGGTATAGGCGACGCACCGAGGATGCGGTTTCAGCCTTGTGCATTTTATCAACTGTCAGACGCAATCGCGCCAAGGCTTGCAACTTGTCTTCGGGAGACTGGGCCGTATCAAAGGCTATGCTAGCTTCAACCACATTAAACCGTGCCTCGGCGGCAGGATCGCCAAGGTCTTGTAAGATCGGTTCGGCACCGCGGACTAGGTGCTCGATGACAGGATCAGCGCGGCGGATGGTGCGCCGTAACGCCCTGATACGCGCTTGTTCCGCAAAAAAACTTGCGGTTGCTGATGTGGCAGGGCCATACCTTTCTGCTGCCAGCGCAACACGTTGCACCGGGCGCGCGTCACTTGTCTTAGCCAAGTTTTGAAGGGACGCTACCAAGGCGTCGCCCTGTGTGCGAATGTCCGCTGGGCTTGTTGCTTTCGTCAATTGATCCAGAGTCGAAAAATAGGCGGTTAACGCGATAAGAGCTTGCTGAACCTGAAAGGCGTTCGCGGGCCCATCAATCAGGTTGGCATGCGAAATCACCTGACAATCGGACACGCTATGCGCCAGATCAGAATTTAGGCGCGATAGGCATCCGGCGGGAAGTGATGCGACACGCCGGTTTGAATATGCCAACTCGCGTTCTGCCGTCGCAAGTTCGGTCATAGCCCGTGTCTGCAAGGGCGCGCCTATTGCTTTCGTCGTCGCATTCAAAATAGTCTGCGCGTCAGTGATTTGCCCGGACAAATCGGGAGCCGAACATGCGGTGACAAGAAGCAATGCCGAGCCGAGCGTGGCTGTCTTGGTCGGATTTGTTTGAGTCATCCCGCTTCCTTCGTCGGTGGAAGCGGCAAGGCGACGTCACTATCCAGTGTGTCACGGTCTGCCGGTGGAATAAAATACCCGACCACAAAGGTCACGATCGCCACGATGGCAGGTTCCAACGTTATGGGGAGTTGCCATCCCAAACGCTCTCGAAGCACCCATAACAGCACTGAAGAAACGGCTGCGGCAAATGCTGCTCCGTTAACTTTCCTCGCGGGATAAGGCGTGGCCATGTTTGCCATAATACCCTCCTGTTTTTACTGTGGTTTTAGAAAGTTGCGTACAATTAGAGGCCGGGGTAGAAACGCGGTTCACCAATTGCGACAGGATTAGTGATCGGGGTTTTCCATTAAAAGCGCCGCGCGCAAGAGCGCGGGAAAGCTGTCGACCAACTGACCAGAAACACGCGGTCCATCAACTGGATGCCAACGTCCTTCGTGAGAGCCCGGCGTCTCCCATACGGAGTTCGGACCACGCAAAATGAGGCCGATGATCGTGCCTGCCACGATATGGCTGCCAAGTGGACCAAGGTGTTGACCACTGCCTAAAAGCTCGGCCTCTTTTAGTGTGTAAAACCACAAGGGGGTTTCATCGTCGAACCCACCGCTCTTGATCTCGCCAGAAGTCCGACCGGAGCAAATTTCAGCCTTTGTCAATTTGCGGAACGACATGCCCAGCGCCTCAAGCCCATTTATCGCGGACTGTGCGGTTGGAAGATTGTGCAAGAACCCGCGCCGTAAATTGCGTGCCAATAGATTTCTGGCAATCGGGTTTGGCTTCTCGTTTTCCATCCGCGTTAGCGGGTCGGCCAGGACGGTGTCAATGCGACGGGTTGAGCGATCTGCAAATTGGGACAATGGGTGCACCAATCGATCCCAATCGGCCCCCCAATTTCCTGGCAGTTTTGGTCCATTGCCGCCCATTGGTTCTCTGGGCGGGATACCGTTTGCCGGATCACCGGCGGATTTTGGCACTGACCCTGTGAAAAGGAACATAAACTCAAAAGCTGCGCCCGAGGGGATCAACGGCGACGGGCCACGTCCGAAATTCTCGTTCCAATCATACGTTCCACGAACCATAGAGTGACCAAAGCGGAAGCAGGCGGTTGCAAACTCCAGAGGCATAGGCAAGGGGTCGCCCTGGTTCCAATGACATTGATTTAACAGGGCGTCATAGAGTTTCGGGCCATCGGAAAGTATTTCCCGCACAACTTTTGGATCACAGATGGCCGGGAGCCAGATGTTGAGAACAAGCCACTGATAATACAAACGAACATGGTGGCGCGCCCATTCAAACACTTCGTTCTCGTCACCTGCCTTGCGCGCATGGGGCCATTCTTGAACCACCCGGTTGTGAAAGCGTAAAAAGGCAAGATGCAATTGAGCGATGAATAAGTTCTCATCGTTTCGCGCGTCGGCGATAATGGCGCGTGACCGATTGAGCGAACCGTCAGGATGCATGAACAACGCACGGTGTGCTGCCGGCAATGCTTCGATGTCGCCCTCTGTAAAAGCTCCAGTTTTGAGAAGGTGATCCAGTCGCAATAAGTCGCCGCCAGGATCGTTTTCCGGAAACCTTACGCGCCGATCCAGATTGCCGTACGTTCCAATCCACATCATCGCACGATCTTTTGGAAAACGTAGCAAACCATTGAGCTTGTTCAACGACGCGTTTCCTGTGTCGCGCTCGGATCCGTACAGGCTGTCGAGATCGAAGCGACCCGTGCGAGTGTTGATCAGTTTTGCCAAAACATGATTGCGGGATTGTGGCTCAAATGGACCGTCTATTTCGGGCAAAGGGTCTGCGTCATCGCGTTGTGATAAGCCCGTGATATCGTGGTCCACGAACTGACCGAAATACGTAAAAATTGGAGGGAGGCTGGAATGATTCTTGTCTGAGGGATCATCACTTTCCACCATGTCGTGGTGAACGGCATCCAACGCCAGAAGCGTGCCCTCGCCAAACTCAGCTTCAGCGGCAGTTTTGAATAAATAGTCAAAACTGGAGCAATCGGTTTCTTCCTGCCCATCGGTAATTGGGATGTGTTGGCCGTGACGAAATGAAACAAGCATAAAAAATATCTCCAGGATCCGGAATGTCTTGATATCGACAGCATGAAACAGGGAGCGTGAACTGATCGTGATTTGGGGGGCATCAAGGCAAGACGCGCTTTGAATATTCGACTTTGGTTTTGTGGGGCACCGGTTTGTGACCTTGCCTGTCGCCTGCTTTGGCGTGCCGATTTGACTGAAATTGCGTTATGTGCTTCTATTTTTGGCGGCCTTTTTGTTGGCCTGGGAGGTGCACGGTTTCCATCGCACGTGAGTTGTTGGGCAAGCAAGCTATGGGAGACAAATACCAGTCGTGGCACATACATGCGCGCGGACGCTTTAAGATAGTTTCCGCCGATAACAGCGATTTGACTCCAAGCAATCGAAAAGAACGTGCCATTGTTGCGTTGCTTGCCACATGCAACGATTTCCGAGCATCGCGACTGTGGCTGCAATCTATACTTTGGTCCAACAGTCCAGCTGAAAAGTCCGCTAGCAGTCTGCGAACTGCACTCAAAAACTTGCGGCGTGCCTTTTCGGATCCTGTTTTGATTGATGCCGACCGACACGAAGTTTGGTTGACCAAAAATGTGCAAGTGACTCGTGACACGTCCGATGGTAAACCTGCTGAGTTGTTGGAACTGGTCGACGCGCCGGATCCGGCTTTTGATGAATGGTTACGTGATCTAAGAGCGCAAGATCCTGCGGTTACAACCGAGCCAGCAGCCCATCCTTCTTCTTCTGGGACCAAGGGTGACGAGGAGCAGTGTGGCACGACGTTAATCATCATTCGCTCCAACAGTGCTGATGCAACCGCACAGACCAAATTTCTCGAAACCGTTTTGGCGGACACAATATCCCAAAGGTTTGAATCGGAAGGGGCGGATACGGTTTTTGCGCTGGCGGAACCTTCGGAAGATCGCTTGGCGCAGGCGTCTACGATCCTTCACCTTGAAATGGTTTCAGTGACCGAAGCCGGGTTCTGGTCTGTTCACTTAAGATGTTTAGCCGACAAGGATCGTCGTTTTCTTTGTTCTGACCGATTGCGCCTGGCCTTGGAAACGAAACACGACTCGCTGACTGCGCAGTTGTCGAGTTTTGTCTCGCGCGCAATCAGCCAGATTATGGCGCGGTATTATGCGTGCCGTAACGCGAGCGTTTCGCCTTTAATGATGACCACGCGGGCTGCCGCGAGGCTTTATGACCCAAGTCTTGAAAGGGTCATCGCCGCGGAACAGGATCTGTCTTGTCTTGAGACGAGTGAAGCCATGGCTACGTCCATATCGTGGAGAGGATTCGCAAAACTGGTACGCTGTCTGGAATTCCGTGAATCAAACCAGACAGAGGAAGCGCGGGCTCTGGCACAGGATGCTGTCGACATGCGCCCCGGCAATCCGTTGGTTGTCGCCATTGCGGCGCGGATCGAAATGGATCTCATCGGAGACCTGGATTATGCGGATTGGTTGGTCCAAGCTGCGCTCGGCGGTTCGGATGGAAACCCTTATGTTCTACAGGCCGCTGCCCGCATTGCCCTTAAACGCGGTCGAACAGAAGACGCGCAACGCCTCGCGCAAACTGCGCGTCTTGCGGCTGATGGATTGCCGCACGCCTTTGCATGGGACGTTGAACTGTGTCTTACCGCGTTGGCGCTAGGTGATTTCTCGGGTGCCCATGACGCGGCGCGCCGGGCCCACCGCAGCAATACGCGTCACCGCGCATCGCTTCGTTACCTGATTGCCACCAGCCTTTTGGTGGATGACCAGTTCGAAGCAAAACATGCGGCTGATCGTTTGGCCGGGCTGGAGAGCGGGTTTCGGATCGAACACCTAAGGAAAAGCGATTACCCGATCCACACGTTGCAAAATCTTGGATTGGTGGGTGAACTCCAGTATCAGTGACAGGCGAGCACATCCTCTGTTCAAGGTGTACTCGCCTGGATGCTGATCCAGTGTTTTCAGCAGGATGCGCTGTTAATGCGCAAGTTCTCCAGCTTTCAAGGCCGCTGCCATCGAAGTCCCTTGTCCCCGGAAGAGATCTTTACTTGCGTTGCCTAGGACCGCTGGGCCGATGAAAGGACCGATAGGCAGCAGGTCAAACTCCTCGATCGGGTCAAAGCCCGTTGATAACCTTACCGCGTAGCGTGCCGCTGTCCCGTCTTGGGTTAGGCTCGCATAGTTCGCAGGCGAGCCGGTTTCATCTTGGCTGGTAACAACGACCACATTAGGGTGTTTGGAGGTCGCAATAATCGAAGCGGTGCCTTTGCGGCGTACAAGCGACAGTTTTGCGCTAGCGCTGGGTGGCTTATCTTCGAGCAAAGGCATCCCAACAGCATCTGCCTTTTCATAGCCGATATCCTCGAACCAGGAAGAACGCGCTGGCTCAAACGGGTCTGCCTCAAATCCGGTTTCATCGCGCAACACCCAAAGATCCGCCGCGCCGCGGCCCGCGCGTAAAGACCAACAACCAAATGGTGCTGTCGCAACACCACTTTTCCGCGTGGCGGTTGGAATCAAACTGAGCCGTGAGCTTTTGAGTCCATTGTCGTCTTTCACCCACAACGCGCCTATCGGTCTGCCGTCCAAATCTACACGATGTAGCCCAAGCGCTGGAGGTAGTTGTGCAAATGTGCCTCCTGGTGCAGCGACCTCAATTGGCGGATCGTCCATGCCCTGTACGACTTCTAGCGTGTTCGCAGAGAAATCTTCGGGTTGAATGCGCCAACCTATCTGGTCTCCCGTCTGCAAGGTCGCGTGCACCTGATCTTGGAGGTGGTTCCCTATCGGAACAACAAGTTCGATCTTCCCATGCCGAGCATGTAGTTCACAGAGGGTTTTTTCGAGCGGGGCCAAGACGTCGGACCTTCTTTTTTGAGGCCCTCCGGTAAAACCGTAGGCCATCAAAATGACCATCCTGAACCTGTCGCTTAGATCCTGTGATTTCCTGAAAATCGACACTTGCTGCACAAGGGCACGGATCGCAATATGCATGATGCCCGACATCAAGCCACCCGACAAATCCCGCAGAACCGACGCTGGCAATTCCAACGCGTGCAAAGATTTGTCCTGTGGCATCGTTCGCAACAGCAAGTCCATCATCGCGGTGCCGTGAGCTGACCCCCACGGCGAATTCAGAGGTCGCCGCGCGCGTTCGGCAAAGACACTTTCAGGAAAGGCTTTCGCCATCTCCTCACGGTTTTGTTGATCCGAGCGATCAACAAAGTCTGCAATCTGTGTTGGCGTCAGGTGTGGATTGGTGATCACCCCATCTTCCAGTTTCAGACCGCCGATGGTAGCAAACCTACTGGTTTTTGTTGCGTTGGTCGGATCAGTAGTCACTGCGACAGGGTTCCAAAATGAGATACCCGCATCAATCATTCCAATTTCAATATCGTCGGCAGCTGTTTGGTCCTCTTTGTCCCCGGTGAATGGCAATTGACTTCCAAGCCTTAATCCGCCGGCAGGCACAAAGTGCCCCAACGAAACCGGCTGGTATTCTTGAAGCGAGATGAGCCGGTCGACTGAATTCAACTCGTTCTCTCCAGCTATGCTAGGCCATAGGTTCTTGAACGGGTCTTCCTCGTCGTCACTGCGTTGGAGTTGGATGACACTTAACGTTTCAGGCGTATCGGCGAAATAAACCGCTTGCCGCAATTCGTTATTTTGAAACGTATCTATGATCATCGGAAGCCCCGCAGGCAACAGGTTCACAGGTGCTGGGGTAGGGGTTTCGAGTGGTGTGAAACTTAACATTTTTGAGCCCCTTCCTAAGCATAGCCCAGTTCTGCCCGCGACAGATCCATCGCGTGTTGTAGCACCCCGGCATTGGAAGGGCTTGCAGCGATGTAGTTCGGTTGCTGGGGGCGAGCTTGTTTCGTGCCTAGTTTTCCGCTTTTCATCAAACCTGCTTGCCCTGCGTCTTCCCAAACAGGTTCGCGCGTGGTGTCCAGATGGCCGCTGCTGATGCCCAGCCGGACAGCAAATTCCTTTGCGACCAGCGTTGCTAGAATGCGTCCGGCATACCCGTCTTTTTCGTAATGTACTCCAGCCACAATTCGGTTCTCTTCGATACGCGCTGCGATCAGGCGAAGCTCTTGCGACGGTTTATTGAAGATCATGGCTTCCATTACATAGGCCATGGCCCATGCCTCTGTAGCGTGTCCGCTTGGTGTCGCGCCATGTGCGGGGGTTCGGATTACAGGACCAATACCTCCTGTGACATCTGCGGGCCTTGGAACGTTCAACAGAAACTTTGCTTCTACTACTAGTTTTCCGACGGCTGCCAGAACTGCGTCTAAAATCGCCATAGTAAACGGATGGGTATCCCGAGTCATCGGATAGGCCAAAGCGAGAAAGCTCAGAATATCGGCTTGCTGGCCAACGATTTCATTCATTCGTTCAGCGCGAAGCCATCGACGGTTCTGGATTTGGGTCAAGGCGGGGCCATCGGGAACTGCAGGCTCTAAGTCACTCGAACCACCTGCCAACGTCTGCTTGGTTCCGTCTTTCTCAACGTGCACTTTTGTGTGGTCGCCACCGATGGACAAACCTTTGGACAAGGCTTCGGTCATCAAAACGTGACGGTGCAAAGGTTGAAGTTTCCGAAACTCTTCTTTGCTCGCAGCCTTCGGCGTTTGGGCCGTCACAACAAAGCTACTTGTTGCAAAGCTTTGCGAAACTGAGTTCAGCGCATGGCTCAATTGGGTTGAACTGGCACCTCCGGCGTGATTCAGCTCCGGCAGTGCTGAAGTTTGGCTCGTTTGGGACGTCTGGCTGGTTTGCGACGTCTGGCTTGTCTGCAAAAATGGCATTTCTAGGTTCCCCCGTTTGTCAACACACCTGGCGAATAGGTTAAGTGTCGACCTAGTCGCCTGGCAAACACTGAAATTTCACGGTGGGTTCACGGAATTCCTGATCTGCCCGATTAGCCGCAACTAGGCAAATTCGATGATAGCGCCGAGGTGGAAGCTGGTCGGATGAGTGCGTTTCTAGCAGGGCAACCCGTCGGCACGAATTTGTCATGTTTGCCAGTTGCGAAGATCATGCGCTAGCCCACTGGTGTTATCCACAGCGGGAGCGACACTCGAGATAGGATGTCGCTAAGATTTCCGCATCTCTAATGAACCTGGCGTTTCGTGCGCCCGATTTATCCTCGTTGGTACGGCTGATATTCCAGCCAACATAAGTCACGGCCCGTAGTGCGAGGAACAGGTCAAGATGGGTCATATCCAGCTGGCGTTCCGCGTGATAGCCCGAGATCAAGGAGGATTTCAGAGTGTCAAAGTCGGGCAAGGTTAGGTTTTTCAGTAGGGCCGTCGCAATCTCGAATAGCCTAAAACCAAATCCGCCATCGTCGAAGTCGATGAGATGAAGTTGGGGCCCCTGAACCATCACATTGCCTGGCACCAAATCAGCGTGGATCAAACCGTAGTCGAGTGACGGGGCAAGTGCGGCGAGATCGCTGCGCGCTTTTTCGCGAAACGCGAGCAACAAGTCTCGCTGCCCGTCCGAGAGGGCGGGGTTGTCCCAGAAGCGATCCCAAAGTGGTGCGTCCCCCACCAGCCCGTTGGCATCCCAAACAGGGCGCGCGCTGTCCCCAGCCGCTGGCCAGGCGTCGCTTGCTATGTGCAGCTTCGCCATGTTGCGCCCCAAGGTTTCAAAAGTGAGCTCTCGCGTCGCCGCACCCATTTCGGGCAAGGAGCGATCGAGTGTGCCGCCCTCCAACCAGCCAAGGACATCGACCTGTATGCCATCCACGATCTGGAGATGCGACCCGCTCAAGCTCATTCGCGGCGTCGGCACGGATAAGCCTGATTGCGAGACCCATGCCATCCAGTCAAGCTCCGCCGTTAATTGTGCGTCGGTCCGATATCCGGCGCGATGCAAACGCAGTGCGAATTTACCCGCCGGGTGATCAAGACGGTAGACGGTGTTTTCGCGGGCAGCGATCAAGGTGACCTCTGCCCCTTCCAAACCCCAAAGGGGAAGGGCTTTTTCGGCCGTCGTCATAGGTGCACCGGTGTTTCTGACAATACCTTATCCAGCGTATCAAACAACAGATCGGCGTTCTGGATCGAGAAGGGCATTGGTGGGCGAATTTTGAGCGCGTTCTTGTGGCGTCCCAGTTTCGAGAGCACGATCCCGCGATGGCGCATGGCATTGATGACACGGTCAGTGAATTCGCTGGCCGGAGTTTTCGTGGTGCGATCAGTTACCATTTCTGCCCCGAAGATCAGGCCTGAGCCGCGCACGTCCCCGATCACCTCATGCTTTTTTGCGAGTTGGTCCATGCGCATGCGCGCATGTTTCCCAACGGCGAGCGCGTTGCTGACAAGATCTTTGTCTTCGATTTCCTCCAGCACAGCCATTGCCGCCGCACATGAAACAGGATTACCACCAAAGGTGTTGAAATAGCGATATCCCTTGCGGAATTCGGCAACGATCTCGCCACGGGAAACAACGCCGCCGATGGGGTGGCCATTGCCCATGGGTTTTCCAAGCACCATCACATCTGGCACCACACCCATCTTTTCATGCGCCCACAAATGGGTGCCCGTCCGCCCAAAGCCCGATTGCACCTCGTCGCAGATAAGCACTCCACCGGCCTTGCGTACGACCTCTGCTGTAGGTTTCAGCCAGCCATCTGGATGATCTGGGAAACCTTCGTTGAGAAAATAGGGGCAAACGACGAGGGCGGCAAAGCCGGTGCCGTCTTCGTTCAAAGCCTCGATCTGATCGGCGACCTGAGCGGCGAAAATTGTGCCATCGGGATCAGGGTTTCGATAGCTGTCCGGTGCGTCCACAAAGCGAAAATACTGACCCAGACCAAAGCCAACGGTCGGGATGTTGGACTTGCTTAGCTGGCTGACCAGAGAAGTGTTGCCGTGATAGGTCGCGTCAGTGGCAATGATCCCGCGTTTGCCCGTGACGGCTTCGGCCATGCGCAGGGCGATGTCGTTTGCTTCGGACCCAGTGCAGGTCAGGATCGCGGTATCCAAGGATGCATTCATCGTCCCGGTCAGGCGGTCGATATAGGCAAGGATGCCCTCGTGAAGGTAGCGGGTGTGGGTATTTAGCGTCCTGGCCTGTGCGCAAATCGCGTCAACAACACGTGGGTTGCAATGCCCGACATGAGGAACGTTATTGTAGCAATCCAGATACTTGCGCCCATCGGCGTCCCATAGCCAGACGCCTTCACCCTTCACGATATGCAAAGGGTCTTCGTAAAAGGTGGAAACGTTTGGGCCCATCAACCGTGCTCGGTCGGCCAACAATTCAGCGTTTGTACGTGTCATAGATCAATGCGAATGCCGTCGTGACCGACAACAAGCTCTCCAGTGTAGTGATCGGTGCATGCGTCCTGCCAATCCTTTGGACCATAGGTCGGATCGTCGGACGGGATCAGGTGGGACAGGGCCAGGCGCTTGACGCCTGCATTTTCAGCCGTAATGGCGGCATCATGGGCAAAAGTGTGGGAGCGCAGCCAATGCTGCATCAGCTTATCCGACCCGTTGCCGACCCTTTCCATGAGCGATGGAAGAGCGGATTCAAGCATGGCCTCGTGAATGAGCAAATCAGCCCCCCGCGCAAAGTCTTCGAGTGCCTTGATCGGCGCCGTGTCGCCGGAAAACACAACGTGTTTGGATTTCGTTTTGAACGAAAAGGCGAAACTGTCGATCAGGGGGGGATGCGCGTTTCGGATTGCCGAAATCGTCAGCCCATCGCGCTCCAAAACCACACCTTCATCAATCTCATGCACCCGCACGAACGCACGTAGATCGTCGCGGCCGTCATCGTCGATGCGCAGGTCGATATCGGCTTTCATGGAGGCCGCGAATCCGTCCCAATAGGCCTGAATGCCTTTGGGTCCGTAGATGTCCACGGGCGTCACAAGCCCCGAACACCAAGCGGTGTGGATCAGGGGACCAAGTTCAAGATAGTGGTCCGAGTGCATGTGGCTGATAAAGATCGTCGAGAGCGTCTTGAGGTTCACACCTTGATCCACCAAGCCGCGCGTCACGCCGAGGGCGCAATCCACAACGATCTGGTGTCCATTCATGACGAGTAGGTTGGAAGTGGGCATCGAAGACCCCGGACGGACCGCAGGCCCACCTTTGGTGCCCAGAAGGGCAACGTAATCGCTGGTCATAGTGTGGCCTTTCAGATGGCAGCGAAACCGGCGTCGAGCGCGGTTAGGATTGTGTCGGCGTCGGCTTCGGTCAGAACCAGAGACGGCGACAGGATCAGATTGGGGCCGGAAACACGCACCATGGCCCCGTTTTGATAAGCAACTTCTTGAACCTTGGCAGCGGTGCCCCCATCGATGGGTTTCTTGGCGGCGCGGTCGCTGACCATCTCAATCGCCGTCATGAGGCCATAGCCGCCACGCACATCGCCGATGATGTCGTACTTCTCCATCAGCGCCTTGCATCCTTCATAGAGCTGCGTGCCGCGTTCCGCGGCATTGTCAACGACGTTCAAACGTTTGGTTTCTGCCAAACAGGCCAATGCGGCAGCTGCGCCCACGGGATGGCCGGAATAGGTGTAACCGTGTCCGATTTTTGCGGCCGGGTTGCCTTCGAACACCTCGATCATGCGGTCGCCAAGCATAACGGCCCCAAAGGGGAAGTAGCCATTGGTGATGGCTTTGGCCGTACACATCATGTCTGGCTGAATGCCCCAAAGGCGTGCACCGGACCATGCGCCGGTACGACCATAGGCGGTGATGACCTCATCGGTGATCAGCAAAATACCATTGCGGTTACAAATCTCCTGAACCGCAGGCGCGAAAGAGGGATGCGGCGGGATTACACCACCTGCGCCGAGGATCGGCTCCATGATCATTGCGGCAATCGTATTGGCACCCTGAAACGCGATTTCGTCTTCCAGCGCCTGAATACAAAGCTGGGCCAGCCGTTCCGGATCGCTCTCGTTGAACGGGTTGCGATAGGTGTAGGGCGCTGGAATATGGTAGCAGCCCGGCAGAAGTGGTTCATAGGCATTGCGGAAGTTTGCGTTGCCGTTCACCGAGGCACCACCGATATGCGTGCCGTGATAGCCTTTCTTGAGGCTCAGGAACTTGGTGCGACCCGCCTCGCCGCGCAGTTTGTGATACTGTCGGGCCAGACGCAGCGAAGTCTCAACGCTGTCGGACCCGCCCGATGTGAAAAACGCGCGCGATAACCCGTCAGGCGCGAAGAACTCGGACAATTCGTAGGACAGTTCGATTGCCGCGTCATTTGATGTGCCACGGAACGTGGAGTAATAGGGCAGGGTATCAAGTTGTGCCGCGATGGCGTCTTTCACAGGCTGGCAAGAATAACCAAGGTTGACGTTCCACAACCCGCCAACCCCGTCCACGACACGATGCCCGTCAATATCGACAATCGACACGCCATCTCCGCCCGTGATGATCTTGGGGGGCTGTTCGATACTGTCTTGGGGTGATGTCATGGGGTGCCACATCATACGGCCGTTGTGCTCCTTGAGGAAGTTCGAGTCTTTCATGATGTGGGTTCCATTTCGGTTGGATTGTTGAGAGAGGTGGTCCAGAGGGCCTCGATAGCGTCCGGGATGGTGCCACCCCAATTGCGGGTAATTTCCCGTGCGGCGATAATGAGCTCGGATTTGATGCTGCATTCGAGTTCGGCGGTGAACCTCGACGCAACACTTGCCACTGCCACAGCACCTGCAAGATGGCCTGTGTGGTCGAAGACAGGAGCTGCGAGGCCTTGGGTTTCGGTCGCGAAGCTCTTGTCGCCTCTCCCGAAACCGGTGAGACGGACATTCTCGATCAAGGCCTCAAGTTCGGTCTCTGTGGTTGCTGTATTCTCAGTGAAGGCTTCCAGATTGGCGACGGCTGTGCGCAATAGATCTTCCGGCCCAAAGGCCAAAGTGCACAGGCCCGAAGCCGTCGCATGTAGTGGAAAGACATTCATGTCTATGACTGCCCGCGTCGAGTGGTGCGGGGATTCGCAATCGCACAATCCATAGAGGACATTGCCTGATAGTAAGGTCGCGTGTGCAGTTTCACCTGTTGCGTTCGCCAGGGCGGCGAGCGCTGCTTTGGCACCATCTTTACGCGGAACAGTTGCTTCTCTTACCTGGGCCAACTGCAGAAGGGCGGGGCCAAGCCGATATTGCTTTGTTGCGGGGATTTGCTCAACAAAGCCTGCTGTTTCAAGCGCTTGAAGGTGCCGGTAGGTGGTTGCCTTGTCGCGTCCAGCGATACGGCACATCTGGGACAAACCGATCTCGGGACGAGTCGCTGAGAAGTAGGACAGGAGCGTAAGAGCTTTGGTCGCAGATGACATTTTTCGCATCTCATTTTGGCTGATCTGAAAAAAAGTTTGACACAAGTAAATTAACAAGGCAACCTTTTTGTGCAACGACGGTTCAGTATGCGAACCGCAGTAGGGAGAAAGAAATGCCGAAGTTTGCTAAATCTGTTTCTGCGATGGCCCTCGCCATAATGGCCGCCGCGGGTGCCGCGCAGGCGGAGTACCCGGAAAAGCCCGTTGAGTTTGTTGTTCCGTGGCCTCCAGGCGATTTGGAAGATGTGCTGACCCGAATGATCGCCGATGATTTCTCTGAGGCCTATGGGGTGCCAACGGCCGTCGTAAATAAGCCTGGTGGGGGCGGCGGCCCGTTTCCCGGCGCGATCGAAGTCGCGAACGCGCCTGCGGATGGTTACACCATCGGCTCGTTTATCATCGCGATCCCCGTGGTTGGACCTAAGATCGGCATTCCGGAACTGAACCCTGACCCCTTCGTGCCACTTGGAAACTTCCTGACCTATCCCTTTGTTGTCGCAACCAGCGGCGATGCGCCTTACAGCACGATGGAAGAGCTGGCGGCCCATGCAAAAGACAATGATGTTGTACTTGGGCACTTTGGCGCGCCTCTGGTTCCGACGCAGGTGACCAAGGGTCTGGCCAAGGAATTGGGCTTCTCCTATGCGTCCGACGCTGCATTTGATGCGCTGGACTGCAACACGTTGGCTTCGGGCGACGTGGACGTGATCAACACGACCCTGCAACTGATCTTGCCGTGCCTTGACGATGTCAACGTACTGGCCTCCATTGGGTCCGAGCGGATCTCGCTGACACCTGACACGCCGACCGTGGCCGAACTTGCCCCGAGTCTTGATGTTGCTCTGTGGAACGGTTTGTTTGTTCACGCCGACACCCCGCAGGACGTGCAAGACAAGATTATCGCGGTTGCGGAGAAGACCATGATGTCTGAGCGCGCACAGACGCTTGCAGCCGAGACTGGCGCATTGGTTTACTGGCAGTCTGCTGCTGATGTCGTCTCGCAGATCGAGAAGGATATCGAAACAATGTCCCGTATCGAAGGCATGCTTGCTGAATAAAGCGATACGCAGACGGCTGGGCGGCACCCTGTTGCCCAGCCGTTCTTAGATCAGGGGGCGACATCAGCCATGTTACGCGTGAAAACGCTTCAAGCACTCTTCAAGCGATACCGCAGACCCGGAGACATTGTATTTGCCTGGTTCGCCTTGTTCGTTTCCGTTTTCCTTTTGTCGCAGCTTGCGGATCAAACCGCGTGGCGAAGCGGCGGGAAACTGTTTGCTCAACCTCGCTTCTGGCCGGCCGTTTCGTTGGGCGCGATGACACTGTTTTCAGCGTTCCATTTGCTTGGTTCGGCATTGTCTGAGCGGATCCACGGGCGCTGGCAAGAGGTCTGGCTGTGGATCAGTTCGCTGGAATTTGCGGGCTGGTTTATCGCCTATGCGGTTGCGGTGCCCTACGCTGGGTATCTGCCGTCGACCGTAATCTTTGCCGTCGTGCTTGCCCTTCGCGTTGGGTATCGCAAAGCCTCAACCCTTGGCGCTGCAGCGTTTGCCGCCGTGGTCATCGTATTGCTCTTCAAAACTATGCTGAAGGTCAATCTTCCCTCCGGCCTGATCTATGAGAGCCTGCCCGATGGGCTGCGCCAGATCATGCTGACCTATTTCTGATCGGAACTGGAAATGGAAAACCTCCTTGCCGGACTTGAACTGCTCGCCCGATGGGATGTGATGCTTGCCCTGTTGGTGGGGTCCATCGGTGGCGTCATCATTGGCGCCATTCCCGGGGTCGGGCCCGCTGTCGCGATTGCGATCTTGTTGCCTGCGACTTTCTCCTTTGAACCGATTGTCGGGTTAACGATGCTGCTCGGCATCTACGGATCCTCCATGTACGGCGGTGCCATTCCAGCGGTTCTGATCAACACACCGGGTACGGCGGTCAATGCGCTGACGTCATATGACGGCTACCCGATGACACAAAACGGTGAAGCCCACCGTGCTGTTTCCATTGCCTATTCCGCGTCGTTCTGGGGCGGTATCTTTGGCATCCTGTGCCTGATCCTGCTATCGCCCGTGTTGGCCTTGATTGCACCTATGTTCGGTAGCCGAGAGATTTTCCTAGCCGCCCTGCTTGGGATCATCCTCGTCATCCTGGCTCATCGCGGTCAGATTTTTGCAGCCGGTTTGCTGGCGATGCTTGGTATATTCCTGCAAACAGTCGGCCTGGATGCCGTGACCTATACGCAGCGTTACACCTTTGGCCAATCCTTCCTGTCATCTGGCGTAAACCTGATCGTTGTTGTGCTGGGGCTTTTTGCGCTCAGCCAAGCCTTCTTTCTGCTAACAGCTCCTGACAGCAGCCCCGACGCAAAACCCGTTGCAGGCCGGATGACGGCAGGGATCAAGGAACTGTTGAAACACAAGCGTGTGGCCAGCGTTGCATCCGGATTTGGTGTCATCCTTGGTATGATCCCAGGCACCGGTGAATTCACGGCGCAGTTCATGTCCTACACCTACGCGCAAAAAACCTCAAAGGACCCCGATCAGTTCGGCAAAGGGGCTCCCGAAGGCTTGATCGCGTCAGAGGCCGCCAACAACGCGGTGCCAGCCGCCGCCATGATCCCGCTTCTGGCGCTGGGTATTCCGGGTGAGGCGCTGACAGCGATGATGTTGTCAGTATTCTACGTGCACAACGTGATCCCGGGCCCCCAGTTGTTCCAGAACAATATCGATCTCGTTTACGGCCTCTATTTCGCGCTGATCGCATTGAACGTTATTGTTATGGTCTTCTTGCTGTTCTCGACGAACTTGCTGACCAAGATCATTCGCGTTCCCACGCGCTTTTTGGGTGTCATGATCCTTTTGCTATCGTTCGTGGGCGTTTACTCGCTGCGCAACTCTCTCACGGATTGCATGATTGCGGCGGGCTTTGGGGTATTCGGTTTGATCCTCAAACGCCTCAACCTGCCGATTGTTCCAATCATTCTGGGCATGGTTCTGGGTGGCATCATGGAGGTCAAACTGCGCTCGGCCATGCCGCGCCTGAAGACGCCACTTGATATGATCGACCGGCCTATTGCGGCCATTCTGTTCGGGCTGATCCTTGTGGTGCTCGCACTCCATGTGCGCACGCTCATCAAAGAATGGCGCGCGCATCTGCCCGAAGAAGACCACGACCTGCACGACAGCCAGACAAGGTAACCCCTGATGGACCAGACCAAAATTGATGTGCTCCGCGCGCAACCCCTTTCTGCCTTTACCCATCTGATTGATGGAAAACAGGTGCCCGCGTCCGATGGGGGTACGATGGATGTCATCTCTCCGATTGATGGGCAAGTCATCACAACTATGGCTGCGGGCACAGCCGCCGACATGGAGGCGGCGATTGCCTCAGCGCGGGCAGCCTATGAAGACGGCAGATGGGCCGGCCAACCTCCTGCGGCGCGCAAGAAGGTGCTGTTGAAATGGGCCGACTTGATCGAAGCCAATGCGTTGGAACTGGCTGTTCTGGGCGTGCGAGACAATGGCACAGAGATCGGCATGGCGATCAAGGCCGAGCCGGGATCGGCGGCCGCGACGATCCGCTATTACGCCGAGGCACTCGACAAGATTTATGGCGAGATCGCACCCACCCCCGGTGACATCCTCGGGTTGGTTCACAAGGAGCCTGTCGGTGTTGTCGGGGCCATCATCCCGTGGAATTTCCCGATGATGATTGGCGCGTGGAAGCTTGGGCCCGCCCTGGCGATGGGAAATTCGGTGGTCCTGAAACCGGCGGAAACGGCGTCTCTTTCGCTGATGCGAATGGCCGAACTCGCGTTGGAGGCAGGCCTGCCTCCAGGGGTTTTGAATGCCGTCACCGGCGAGGGGCGCGTGGTTGGCGAAACGCTGGGTCTTTCCATGGATGTAGATGTGCTGGTGTTCACCGGATCCGGCGGCACGGGCCGGCGGTTGATGGAATATTCCGCTCGCAGCAACATGAAACGGGTCTATCTGGAGCTGGGCGGCAAGTCTCCGAACATCGTTTTTGCAGACGCCCCCAATCTGGATGAGGCGGCAAAGGTCGCGGCAAGCGGTATCTTCCGCAATTCAGGTCAGGTCTGCGTGGCCGGATCACGGTTGCTGGTTGAGGCTGCGATCCATGATGAGTTTGTCGCCAAGGTCGCTCGGGCTGCCGAAGCAATGCGCGTGGGCGACCCGCTCAAGGTCGACACTCATGTTGGAGCGGTCAACTCAGAAGAGCAACTCAAGGCCAACCTCGGCTTCGTGGAAATCGCGAAAACCGAAGGCGGAGAAGTCGTCACTGGCGGGGATCGGATACTGCAAGATACTGGCGGGTACTACATGGCACCGACCATTGTCACCGGGGTGACCCGTGACGCGACGCTCGCCCAAAAAGAGGTCTTTGGCCCCGTGCTGGGTGTCACCCCGTTTGAGACGGAAGGCGAGGCCATCGCCCTGGCGAATTCGACGGTCTACGGCTTGGCGGGTGCGGCATGGACATCCAATCTTGGCCGCGCGCATCGGATGGTGCGAGGGGTTCGCACGGGCGTCATGCACGTAAATACCTATGGTGGTGCCGATGGGACAGTGCCTTTGGGCGGCGTTGGCCAATCGGGTAACGGGGCCGATAAGTCTCTGCATGCCATTGAAAAATACGTAAATCTCAAAACTGCATGGATCAAGCTGTAGGGCCTTATGATGTCTGAAAAAACTATTCTGGTGATTGGCACTTATGACACAAAAGACGACGAGCTTGGGTTTCTTGCCGATGTGATCCGTGTTCAGGGCGGCAATGTCGTGACGATGGACGTCTCGGTCTTGGGCGATCCGTCCAAGCCTACGGACTACTCCAAACACGATGTTGCGGGGGAGGGCGGCAGCTCCATTCAGGCCGCCATCGATAGCGGTGACGAAAATCACGCGATGCAGATCATGGCCAAAGGGGCCAGCTTGCTTGCTGCGCGGCTGCATTCTGAAGGCGTGTTCGACGGGACGATCATTCTTGGCGGCACAATGGGTACCGATCTGGCGCTTGATGTCGCCTCGGCGCTTCCTTTGGGCGTGCCAAAATACATTGTCTCAACGGTATCGTTCTCGCCGATTATCCCGGCTGAACGACTGGCGGCTGACACGCAGATGATCCTTTGGGCTGGCGGGCTTTATGGGTTGAATTCGGTCTGCAAGGCGTCGCTGTCTCAGGCGGCGGGTGCAGTTCTTGGCGCGGCGCGTGCGGTACAAAAACCCGACCCAAGCAAGCCTGTGATTGGCATGATGTCGCTGGGCACCTCCGCCTTGAAATACGTGATCCCTCTCAAACCCGCCCTGGAAGCGCGTGGTTTCGAAGTCGCGGTGTTCCACGCCACGGGCATGGGTGGACGTGCTTTCGAAAGCCTTGCAGGGCAGGGTGCCTTTGCCTGTGTCCTCGATTTCTGCACGCAGGAGTTGGGCAATCATGTCAATGGTTCCAATATTTCTGCAGGGGCCGACCGCCTGACAAATGCGGGTCTCAATGGGACGCCTCAGATTGTCGCCCCAGGGTGTTATGACTTGGTGGATGTGGTTGGTTGGGAACCGCTGGATGCCAAATGGAAGGCCCATGTGAAGCACGAACACAATCGGCTATTGACCTCGATCGTGCTTGAACCGGCCGAAACAAAGCTGGTTGCGCAAGCACATGCAAAACAGCTGGCGACGGCCAAGGGCCCGGTGGCTATGATCCTGCCGCAAGACGGGCTTGGTGAATGGGATCGCGAAGGCGCAGAATTGCATAACCCCAACGGTTTGGCGGCGTTCCTGGCTGAGCTCGAAAACACGCTTCCCGATACCGTACAAGCCTACCGCATTCCGTGCCACATCAATGACAGCGCTTTCGCAGACAAGGCTTTGGAAATATTCGACGCTTGGTGCGCCGACGGCACGGTTAAGTTCTAGGGCCTGTGGACACTCAGCATAAATCATCAGCGCGAGACCCATTTTGCAACTGACTAGGCGATTTTCCCGCAGCGATCTGGTTGATCGGCAGGGGAAATCAACGAAGGCAGAGACAAAATGGGCCGCGCAGCTCCGCTGTTTCGCCAAAATTGCTCATTTCGTCGTTATTTTCGCTCGCATTAGCCCGCTAGTGCTGCGCTCAAATGCCTAAAACTGAGCAATTTTGGACTGAAACTGATGATCTATGCTGAGTGTCCACAGGCCCTAGTCATGTGCACCCGGGTCAAGCATTTGCAAGAGGTCAAGTAAGGTTTCGTAATTGTCCTCACCCAGGGTTTTCTTGAAGCCAGCCACAATCTGCGTGGCCTGGCTCAAGTGATCGTCGATAATCTTCTGGCCGCTCGGTGTGATTTCAACGAACTGACGCCGGCGGTCCTTTTCGTCGCGGGTTTGCGTCACCAGCCCCTTTTCGCGCATCGTTGCCGCAATCCGCGTCATGCTGGGGAACAATAAGCTGGATCGGTCCGCCAAGGTCTTGGTGTCCATCTGACCATATTCGGACAGCACCCTCAGAACCCGCCACTGCTGTTCGGTGATCCCCGTTTCCGACAGCATGTCGCGGATAGGCGACATAACGCCCTCGCGCGCCCGAATAAGGGCGATTGGTAAGGATCGTGCAGTGGAAGGAAGTGGTGTGGTCATAACGGCCTCGAAAATTTGAGTGACAATGACATGCACCGCAAAAATCGAGTTGACAACATGACAATAATTAACATAGCAATCATTAACGAAGCAAGGAACTAACATGCCGCACTTTCACATCGACTATTCAGCGAACCTCGAAGATGTCGTTGATATGGCGGCATTGTGCGAAGCAATCCGCGCCGCTGCAGCCGACATTGACACTTTTCCTATGGCGGGCATTCGCGTCCGCGCAACGCGTGTTGATCATGTCGCTATGGCCGACGGCAATTCCAAACACGGGTTCATCGATCTCAGTGTGAGGTTGCGCGAGGGTCGCTCAGATGCCGTCAAGAAGGACGCAATCAATCGTATTTTCATGGCGCTCAAAGACTTCATGACTCCCGCGATGGAAAACCATTCCATCGCCCTGTCTGCCGAGATGAGAGACATTGACGCCGACCTTTCACCCAAATTCGGAAACGTCCGTGACCACCTGGAGGACTAGCCATGACCAAACTCGACGAAAACATCTCTAAACTGGATGGCTATCTTGGCCGCTTTCGCGACACAGGTATCTTGAACCGTATCGCAGGGCAGGATGTTGCGGGTGCCAATGGCACATTCCAAAACACGTCACCCGTCGACAAATCCGTGATCTGTGATGTTGCCCATGGCACCGCGGAAGATATCGACGCGGCTGCAAGCTCTGCACATGATGCCTTCGCCGCGTGGCGCGACATGCCGGCTTTGCAACGCAAAAAGATCATGATCCGCATCGCCGAAGGCATCGAAGCGCGCGCCGAAGAGATTGCTTTGTGCGAATGCTGGGACACCGGACAGGCCTACAAGTTCATGTCCAAGGCCGCACTGCGCGGCGCTGAGAATTTCCGCTATTTTGCGGATCAGGTCGTGCAGGCGCGTGACGGTCAGCATCTGAAATCTCCGACCTTGATGAACATCACCACACGGGTGCCAATCGGCCCCGTCGGTGTGATTACGCCGTGGAACACGCCGTTCATGTTGTCTACATGGAAGATCGCGCCTGCTCTGGCTGCGGGTTGCACGGTCGTCCATAAACCCGCTGAAGCCTCCCCGCTGACCGCGCGCTTGTTGGTTGAAATTGCTGAAGAGGCTGGCTTGCCTCCCGGAGTGTTGAACACCGTGAATGGTTTCGGCGAAGGGGCCGGCAAGGCGCTGTGTGAGCACCCCAAGATCAAGGCGATTGCTTTTGTCGGCGAAAGCCGCACAGGGAGCCTTATCACCAAACAGGGGGCGGATACGCTCAAGCGTAATCACCTCGAACTGGGGGGCAAAAACCCTGTTATCGTCTTCGATGACGCCGATCTGGATCGGGCGCTCGATGCGGCGATCTTCATGATCTATTCGATCAACGGCGAGCGCTGCACCTCATCGTCACGCCTGTTGATCCAAGAAACTATCCGCGAAGAGTTTGAAGCCAAGCTGATCGAGCGCGTCAACAACATCAAGGTTGGCCACCCGCTGGATCCAGTGACGGAAATCGGCCCGCTTGTGACTGAAGAACACTTCAATAAGGTCACCAGCTACTTCGACATCGCCAAGCAAGACGGTGCGACCGTTGCGGCAGGGGGCGTCACCGTTGGCGAAGAGGGGTATTTCGTTCGTCCGACCTTGTTCACTGGTGCCAACAACCAGATGCGCATTGCACAAGAAGAGATCTTTGGCCCCGTGCTGACCTCGATTCCTTTCTCGACCGAGGAAGAGGCTCTGCAAATCGCCAACGATATTCCCTATGGCCTGACTGGCTATGTCTGGACCAACGATTTGACCCGCGCCTTGAGGTTCACCGATAAACTCGAAGCCGGGATGATCTGGGTAAACTCGGAGAACGTCCGCCATCTGCCGACACCGTTCGGCGGCGTCAAAGCCAGCGGGATCGGGCGAGACGGCGGTGATTGGTCTTTCGAATTCTACATGGAGCAAAAACATATTGGTTTTGCCCTTGGCCAACATAAAATCACCAAACTGGGAGCAAACTGATGGGAGAGATTGTCCTCGCCGCCAAATGCACTCATGTGCCGACGATGCTCATGTCCGAACAGGACGGCCCGGTGAAAGGAGCCCGCCAGGAAGCCATTGACGGCCATTTTGAAATCGCCCGACGTGCCAAGGAACTCGGCGCAGATACCGTAGTGATTTGCGATACGCATTGGGTCATCAATGCGGGTTTTCACATCAACGCAAACGACCGCTTTGAAGGGCTTTTCACCTCGAACGAGTTTCCACAGTTTATTCAGGACATGCCTTATGACTATGTGGGGAACCCTGAACTGGGCGATGCCATTGCACAAGAAGCGTCGGACCGTGGTGCCTATACGCTCGCGCACCATCTCGACAGTCTAGAGTTGGAATATGGCTCGCTCGTGCCCATGCGGTTCATGTCGCGTGCCCATGAAATGAAGGTCGTGTCGGTCGCGGCATGGTGTACCGTACATGGCCATGACGAAAGTCGGATTGTCGGCGAGGCGATCCGAGCCGCTGTTGAGGCCTCCGACAGCAAGGTTTTGCTCGTCGCGTCCGGTTCATTGTCGCACAAGATCTGGCCGAACAAGGACTATGCGGCCAACAACGGCACCTTCACGATCAGCTCCGAATTCAACCGCCAAATGGACCTGCATGTCCTCGATATGTGGCAGCGCGGTGATCACGCGACATTTCTCAAGATGTTGCCCGAATATGCAGAATACTGCTGTGGCGAAGGCTCCATGCACGACACTGCGATGCTCTATGGTGCGCTCGGTTGGGACACGTACGACGCGCCCTGTGAGGTGATCACAGACTATTTCCCGTCGTCGGGCACTGGCCAGACAAACGTCATCTTCCCCGTTCAGTAGGAGGCCCCGATGCCCGTACCCGCACCAAATCTTTATCCGGATTTCAACACGATCCGTCTGAGCCACGTTTGCTTGAACGTGAAAGATCTCGACAAGTCCAAAACCTTTTATACCGATATTGTCGGCCTTCAGGTCACTGATGAAACCGATAGCCACGTTTATCTTCGGGCGATGGAAGAACGCGGTCACCACTGTATAATCCTGCAAAAGTCAGATCAGCCCGGTACGGTTGAAGTCATGGGCTTCAAAACCTTTGACGAGACCGACCTTGATCGCGCTGAAGCCTATTTCAAAACCAAGGGACGTCCGACCGAATGGGTTGACCGCCCCTATCAGGGAAGGACGCTGCTAACGTCGGACAACATGGGAATTCCGCTGGAATTCTATCACAAGATGGATCGGTTGGAGCCCATCCACCAGAAGTATGCGCTTTATCGCGGCGTGAAGCCGCTCCGGATCGATCACTTCAACTGCTTCTCTCATGATGTTGATGCTTCGGTCGCATTCTATTCTGATTTCGGTTTCCGCGTGACCGAATACACCGAAGATGATGACAGCAAGAAGCTCTGGGCGGCTTGGATGCACCGCAAAGGCGGCGTGCACGATATGGCGTTCACCAACGGGACCGGACCGCGTATGCACCATGTTGCGTTCTGGGTGCCGACGCCGCTCAATATCATCGACTTGCTCGATCTGATGTCGACCACAGGCTACGTGGATAACATCGAACGTGGGCCGGGGCGTCACGGTATTTCCAACGCCTTCTTTCTCTATATCCTTGACCCCGACGGCCACCGGATTGAGATCTATTGTTCCGACTATCAGACCGTCGATCCGGATCTGGAACCGATCAAATGGGACTTGCAAGACCCGCAGCGGCAAACCCTTTGGGGCGCACCTGCGCCTGAGAGCTGGTTCAAGCATGGGACGGCGTTTGTAGGCGTGGACACCAAGGATTCTGAAATCCAAGCCAGCCCGATTATCGCACCATGACCCTCGATCTAAACAACCCTGATCTGATGCGTGAGGCGGCCCTCGTTGGGGGCCGCTGGATCACTGGCGAGGCGACAACAGGCATAGCCGTTACCAATCCCGCCACGGGCGAGGTCCTTGGATATGTGCCTCGTTTGGGTGCCGCTGAGACGCTTGAGGCGATTGACGCGGCGCAGGGCGCGCAGAAGGCATGGGCTGCACGAACCGCAAAGGATCGCTCAGCGGTGCTTCGACGTTGGTATGATCTGATGATGGCCAACCAGAGCGATCTGGCGCAAATCCTGACGGCAGAGCAGGGCAAACCCTTGGCTGAGGCCGCAGGCGAAATTGCCTATGGTGCGTCCTTCATCGAATGGTTCGCAGAAGAAGCCCGCCGTGCTTATGGCGACATCACACCTGGGCACGCGCCAGACAAGCGTATCCTGTCAGTTAAGCAGCCGATCGGTGTGGTGGCCGCAATCACACCTTGGAACTTCCCGAACGCGATGATCACCCGCAAGGCCGGGCCCGCATTTGCCGCGGGCTGCGCCTTGGTTCTGAAACCAGCGGGACAAACGCCGTTCTCGGCCATTGCACTTGCGGTTTTGGCTGAGGAGGCAGGGTTGCCGCCCGGCCTGTTTTCAGTCGTAACCGGGGCGGCGCGCGACATCGGTAAGGCCATGACTGACAGCCCGATAGTCCAGAAGTTGACCTTTACCGGGTCCACCGAAGTGGGGGCGAAACTCTATGCGCAATGCGCACCGACGATCAAAAAGCTTGGCCTCGAATTGGGGGGCAACGCGCCGTTCATCGTTTTTGATGACGCCGACCTGGATGCCGCCGTCGAAGGCGCGGTGATTGCGAAGTTTCGCAACAATGGCCAGACTTGTGTTTGCGCGAACCGCATCTACGTCCAGTCGAGCGTCTATGACGTTTTTGCCGAAAAGCTGGCCGCCAAGGTCGCAACATTGCCAACCGGCAACGGAGTCGACAAGGGTATCGTTTTTGGCCCACTGATTGATGAGGCCGCCGTCCAGAAAGTCGATGAGCATGTCGCGGATGCAACATCCAAAGGCGCTCAGGTTATTTTGGGCGGCAAGTCCCATGCGCTTGGCGGCACGTTCTACGAGCCAACCATCTTGACAGGTGTCACCAATGACATGGCCGTCGCAACCGAGGAGACCTTCGGACCTGTTGCACCGTTGTTCAAATTCGAAACCGAGGCCGAGGTCGTTGCTTTGTCCAATGACACGGAATTTGGACTGGCGTCGTATTTCTATAGCCGCGACCATGCCCGCGTTTGGCGTGTCTCGGAAGCACTGGACTATGGCATGGTTGGTGTGAACACCGGCCTGATTTCAATTGCCGAAGCACCCTTTGGGGGCGTCAAGCAATCGGGGCTGGGCCGAGAAGGCTCGCGTCACGGATTGGATGACTACCTCGAAATCAAATACATCTGCTTAGGCGGCATCGAAGAGGCGTAAATGATGGACTGGGACGGTTTCGCAGACTGGAGCAAACACATTGCCGACTGGGGCGCGCAGTATCACAAAACGCTGCGCGATCGGCCAGTGCGCGCCCAAACCAAGCTGGGCGAGGTAGCGTCACGTTTGCCAGCTAATCCGCCAGATCAGCCCGAAGACATGGCGGCGATCCTGCGCGACTTTGAAGACATCGTGATGCCGGGCATGACACATTGGCAGCATCCAAGATTTTTTGCCTATTTTCCTGCCAATGCGGCCCCAGCATCGATGCTGGCCGAACAATTGGTCAACACGGTTGCCGCGCAATGCATGCTTTGGCAGACCTCGCCCGCGGCCACCGAGGTTGAGGGGCTGATGGTGGATTGGATGCGGCAGGCATTGGGGCTGGCTGAGGGCTTCACGGGTGTCATTCAGGACAGCGCCTCGTCGGCGACCTTGTCGGCGGTTCTGACCATGCGTGAACGGGCAACAGGATATTCCGGCAACCGCGAAGGGCTTTCAGGCAAGGGGCACTTGCGGGTTTATTGTTCGGATCAGGTACACTCGTCGATCGATCGGGCATGTTGGGTCGCGGGCATCGGGCAAGACAATTTGGTTAAGATTGAGGGGAACGGCCCGCTCCATGGCATGGACGCCGCCGCCTTGGATACTGCAATCCGTAAGGATATCGCGGCGGGGCACTGCCCGGCAGGCGTCATTGCCATCACGGGGGGCACGGGTGTCGGCGCTTGCGATGATCTGGCGTCAATCCTGAAGGTCGCCAAGGCGCATGACCTTTACACCCATCTGGATGCTGCCTGGGCGGGTTCAGCCATGATCTGCCCCGAAATCCATGAGCAGTTCTGGGATGGCGTCGATGGTTTCGACAGCATCGTTTTCAACCCGCACAAATGGCTGGGTGCGCAGTTTGATTGCTCGATCCAGTTCCTGCATGATGCTACGCCTCAGCTCAATACGCTCAAGATCGAACCGGAATACCTCAAGACCTCGGGCGAGGCTGTGACCAATTATTCGGAATGGACGATCCCGCTGGGGCGTCGTTTCCGCGCGTTGAAACTGTGGTTCCTGATCCGGTCTTATGGGCTTGAAGGCTTGCAAACGCGTATCCGCAACCATGTCGCGTGGGCGAGTGACCTCTGCGAAGCGATCCGAGGGATGGATGGCTTCGAGATCACGACCGACCCGATCCTAAGCCTGTTTTCATTCCGCTGCCCCGGCGACGATGCCGCTCAGCAACGTCTGGTCGATGCGATCAATGACGACGGGCGCATCTACCTGACGCAGGGCGCGTTTCAGGGCCAAAAAATCATTCGGGTCCAAGTCGGCCAATTCGAAACTACGCGCGACGACGTCATGATGGTCCAGACCGTCGTCCAAGACATCTGGGAGCAGATCAAATGAAATTCGCAACCTATACCGCCTCTGGACAAACGCATTACGGCGCTGTCACCGACGCAGGCATGATCGCCCTTGATACGGTGTTTCCACAGTACCCAACGCTTTTGGACGCCGTTCGCGCCAACGATCTTGAGGCTCTGGGCAAGGCTGCCGAGGGCAAGGACGTCACGCACACGGATGTCCAATATGAGATGGTCCTGCCAAATGCGCCGCGCATCCTCTGCGTGGGGGTGAACTTCCCTGATCGCAACGCAGAATACAAAGACGGCTCCGCGCAGCCAAAATACATGTCTTTGTTCCCACGATTTGCCAGCGGATTCACGGGACATGGGCGCAACCTCGTGCGCCCGCCTGAGAACCACACGCTCGATTACGAAGGCGAAGTTGCCATCGTGATTGGCAAAGGTGGCCGCCGCATTTCACAAGACGACGCCTATGATCACATCGCTGCCTTGACCCTTTGCAACGAGGGCACGATCCGCGACTGGGTGCGTCATGCGAAATTCAACGTTACGCAGGGCAAAAATTGGGACAACTCAGGCTCCATCGGTCCTTGGCTCGTGCCTTTCACCGATGCCAAGCAACTCGACGACGCACGCATCGTGACGCGGGTCAACGGTGAAGTACGTCAAGATGACGTGCTCTCTCGCATGATGTTCCCGATCCGCCGCGAGATCGAATATATCTCGACTTTCATGACATTGCAGCCGGGCGACATCATCGTCACGGGCACGCCAACGGGCGCAGGCGCGCGCTTCGATCCGCCGAAGTACCTCAAGCCAGGGGATGTGGTTGAAATCGAAGTCGAAGGTATTGGCACATTGCGCAATGGCATTGAGGATGAAGTGGTATGACACCCGAAGATCACGCAGCAGCCGCAGCCACCTTATTGGAGGCTGAAAAAACACGCGAGCAGGTTGGTCTGCTGACACTGAAGCACCCCGAAATGGGCATGGACGATGCTTATGAGATCCAAAACGCAATCTATCGCGCCAAACTGGCCGAAGGGCGCAAGGTGATCGGCTGGAAGATTGGCCTGACCTCCAAAGCCATGCAATACGCGCTTAACATCGACATTCCCGACAGCGGGATTTTGTTTGATGATATGGTGTTCGTGAATGGCGGCACCGTGCCCAAAACACGGTTTATACAACCCCGTATCGAGGCCGAAATTGCCTTTGTGATGAAGCAGGCGATCGGCGGTGAAAACGTCACGCGCGCGGATGTCATCGCCGCGACGGACTATGTCGCACCGTCCATCGAAATCCTTGATACGCGTATTATCCGGGCAGACGCACAAACGGGCCAAACCCGCAGCGTTTTCGACACGATCTCCGACAATGCCGCCAATGCTGGCCTCGTTTTGGGGGACGCCAGACACGCGATCGACGCCTTGGATCTTCGCTGGGTTGGGGCAATCACTTCGCGCAACGGGGCCGTCGAGGAAACGGGTTTAGGCGCCGGGGTGCTCAATGATCCCGTCGAAAGTGTCGTCTGGTTGGCGCGGCGTATGGCTGCATATGGTCAACAGATCGAAGCCGGACACATCATTCTTTCAGGAAGCTTCATTCGCCCTATAGAGTGCCCTTCAGGAACACAAATCCATGCGGACTTTGGGTCCTTTGGAACCGTCGACATAAATTTCGAGTAAGGAAGACCATCATGCCAGCGCCTTATAATCCTTTTAAGCACGCCATCGCCAAAGGTGACTTGCAGCTAGGCTGCTGGCTGGGCTTGGCTGATCCCTATATCGCTGAGATCAGCGCAGGGGCTGGATTTGACTGGCTGCTGATTGACGGAGAGCACGCACCCAATGATCTGCGTTCAATCACAGCGCAATTGCAGGTCATTGCAGCGCGTGACGCACATGCAGTTGTCCGCCCGCCCATGGGTGAAACATGGCTCATCAAGCAGTTGCTGGACGCAGGGGCGCAAACACTTCTGATCCCCATGGTTGAAAGCGCAGAGCAGGCGCGAGACCTTGTTGCAGCGGTGACCTACCCGCCTCACGGCGTGCGCGGTGTCGGGTCGGCCTTGGCCCGCGCGTCTGATTTCTCGGCAATCGGCGATTACCTGACCACGGCCCGCGACGAGATTTGCCTGCTTGCACAGGTCGAGAATCTCAAAGGTATGGCAGAACTGGACGAGATCTTGGCCGTCGACGGTTTGGACGGTGTTTTCATTGGTCCGTCAGACCTTGCTGCGGATATGGGCTATATCGGCAAGGCTGGACATGCAGAGGTGAAGGAAGCCGTCTTGGACGCCATCCAGCGCATCGTCGCCGCTGGCAAGGCTGCGGGCATTTTAACACTCGACGAGGAGATGCAGCAAAAATGCCGCGCGCTCGGGGCAACTTTCATTGCGACTGAAATCGACGTGACCCTGTTCGCCCGCAACATGCGTGCGGCAGCCGCGACAGCCTCCGGAAAACTCAAGCGATGATAGTGCTTTAGGCACCTTGAATGCGAAAACGGGGCAGTCCAAACGTGTGAACCGTCCCGCTTAGAATGTCGGCGAAGTGTTGGTCCAGACAGACGATCACGACGCAACCTTGGAGAATGCGCCCGGGTCAATGCCGGGCGCATTGTTTGTATTTGATTATCTCAGCAAGGACTGCGGCAGGAAAAGTGCGATCTGAGGGATAAATGTTGTGACCAGCAGGGTCGGCAACCAAGCGAACAGGATGAACAGCAAGGTTGGCTTCACCAATTCGCGGGCCGGCACCTTGGTCACCTGCGCACCCAGATGGAGTAGCGGCGCGGTGGGCGGTGTGATGTTCTCCATGCCCAGATTTACGCCAAGCACAGCGGCAAAGTGGATCGGGTCCATGCCCGCGCCCTCGGCAATGGGCAGCAGCAGCGAGGCGCTGAGGATGATACCACTGATATCGTCCATCAGCATCCCGATCAACAACATCACGAGGTTGATCATCAAGAGCACCACAAACGGATTGTCCGAGATCGAGTGGATCAAGTCCTCGGCCATGCCGGGGATGTCCTCAAAGATCAGGAAGCGGCTGGCGATCAGCACCATGAAGATCATCATCATCACATGGAGTAGCCCCCTGAAAGTGGTCCGCCAACTGGGATAGATTGTCCCGTAAATTGGAGGATCAGCGATGGCTGGGAAAAGAGAGAAACCCGAATAGATTGTATCGAAGCTTCGGCAAGTTGAAGTACTACAGGGGCAAGGCGCGACGATAGCCGAGGCGGTGCGCCAGATCGGCGTGACGCAGCAGACGTTCTATCGATGGCGCAAGCTCTACGGCGGGATGCAGCGGTCCCAACTCGCGCGTCTGAAGGAGCT
>JAGHRD010000026.1:0-38796 GCA_017744045.1 Tropicibacter sp. R15_0
CGACCCACGGGCCTGACCGGGACTGTCAATGGTCGCGGGGCAGGGGTGGTGCGGCCCGCAACCGAAGGTGAGGACACGGCCCTGACACGCGACGACCGCGCAGCGGGCGCTTGCCAATTGACCGGCCTGGGCAGGTCTGTTGGGCGGACAAAAACAAATGGAAAAATGTCAGGGTCGATAGAGCGCAAGCGGAATCGACCCTGACCTTTGCATCCTCGATCCGCGCGCCTCGCGCGGATCTCGAAAGACTGACTGAGACAGTCGATCGTTACCCGTATGGGCCGATCCGCGCTGTCCTGGGCGACCATGCTGGCCGTGTCGGGTGCTGGCTCATGTGAGACAGTAGCCGGCACACCAGGCCGCAGGGAGACAGGGCAGAGTGGTTCGGGGCGAAAGCCGCCTGCCGGCTGAAGCCTAGAGCGCGGTTTGGTGCCATTCGCGCCAAAGTCGCCAACAACCATCTATTGCAGCAACAGCTAGTTTATGCCAAAAGTTGAGCAGTTAAAATTCGGCTCGCCTTGGGCGAGATACGCTGAGTAAAGAGGAAAAAACTGTTGAAGCATCCCGTTGATGTTCATGTAGGACGCCGTATCCGTCACACGCGATGGAGCGCTGGAAAAACCCAAAAAGAAGTGGCGGACAGTCTCAAAATCAGTTTCCAGCAGCTTCAAAAATATGAAACGGCAGGCAACCGAGTGAGCGCGTCAAAGCTATTCGAGCTTGCCGACGAATTTGGTGTTCCTGTCACCCACTTTTTTGAAGGGCTTCAGGACAACTTGGCCGACGACCGTACCCCCATCATTCATGCTGATTTTCTGCAAGATCGGGAAGCGGTTGAGCTGATACGGATGTACTATCAAACGCCGGAAAGCCTACGCGAACAGATCTTCGGACTGGCTCGTGCGATGGCAAAAGGGAAAAAGAACTGACTGTTGCTGAAACGTGCATGTTCGCTTTATGTTCGCGCTCATGCCATTCGAGAAAATCACCCTTGCTCCGGCCTGGGCGCTCAGGCTCAACGATCTCGCCGCAACGGATGCAATTGTCACAAAATGCTTTATCTGCGACCGAGTTTGGCGAGTTCCGCCGCACAGGCTGTATGCCAAATTCAGAGCGCATACGCATGTCAGAGACATAGTGGATTTTTTCACATGTCGCGGGTGCGGCGGTAAATCCTGCACATGGCATGTTGAACGCGCCTATCACGAACACGACCGACCAGGATAGGGGCATCTGCCCCCGCCGCCGCAAAGCGGCGGCTCCCCCGAGGATATTTAGGGAAAGATGATGACACTAGCGCGCTGACGCTTGCAAAACTAGCTAACAACTATATTATGGAGACGCGGTACAGGGTGGGAACCCGATGGCCGTGAAAGGTGATAACCTTGAGCCGGTGCCTGATGGCGCCGGCTTTTTCACACGGCGGAAGCGAGAAAACAGATGAAAGAGATATTCAACGTAGGTGAAACGATCCTGCTCGATGGAAAACCCCTGTCGCTGGTGACGCGAGCTGGTGTTGAAGGCTGGATTGAAGAGGGGACGCAATACCGCTGCCGGTATGACCAGGTGAAAGATCCGATTACTGGAAAACAGAAGTACCGCTGCCTGTTTGAAATCGCTCAGGAAGCTATGCCTTTTGTGCTGGTCGGAGATCCGGACAGAGGGGATGGGCGCGTGATTTTGTTTGATGAAAGGCCGCTGTCGGATCAATGGCCGCAGGCGCTTAAGAGACCGCAATAAGCTTAAATTCTGGGCAAGAGGCCGAAGCCGGAGCGCAAACCGCAACGGTACGGGCCTCACAGGCCGTTCTCGTGGGCCAAGAGGCGTGCAATCGTGCACGAGATCAACGAGAGGCGCGATTTTGGACCCGGATTCGGGTGGAAAATCGCGCAAGCCGACCAAATGGCGGCCGAGTTTGAAACAACAGCCAGGCGGAAAGTGATGGCGCGGTGCGAGCATCACAAACCGCGGCGGCGCGCGAGGCCAATAAGACTTCCGACGAGATTCAAATCGCCAGTTTCATAGCGTCTTGTCCAAGCACGCAATGCGCCGCCGGGGTTTTTGACAGGACTGGTCGGGTGATCACGGTTGGCGTCGATCACAAGAACACAGATGGCTGCGCCTTCGGGGCCCATGGCGCGGCAAGCTTGAACCCAAGCATCATGATTGATCCCGAGGTGGGGTTTGAGCATTTCAGCTGCGTCAACAATGTGGTGCATGGAAATACTGGTTGGGTCAGCACATCGGGCTTCGATGTGGATTTGCATGTCGGGTCCAGCAAGGTCAAAAAAGCGCTTCGGGTTCAACGATTGCTGAAATCTAAGCTTGAAAGCTGCGTCTGCCGCTTCATCCTTATTTTCATTGCAATGTGATGGGCCGTCAGGCCCGTCACCCATAAAATCAGTGCCCGAGGCGTTAGCCGAGGTCCGTGTAGGGTTGCTTGCATTACAGTTTACAGAGTTAGATTCATAAGTGTCCTCTTGTATAAAGGAGCGGAAGTTTTCTTCCGCTCGACAGGAAGAATCAGGACACATTTGAAGCAACTCATCGAACCGTCCACAAAGGGCTTCACAGTCCAAAACGTGCGCTTCCAGCGCATCGAGCGGCATGGCGCGAAGCTTCGAGCTGTGGGGCCATTGTTCAAATGCTTGGGTAGCAGCCCAGAAATCTGTGGTCTGAACCAGCTGGGGGGAAGCGGCCTCGATCCGGCGCTTGATGGAGCGCAGGTGGGTGCTGCGAAGCTGGACCAGCTCGCGGACACGGGCGCGATCGGCGCGAACACGGTCACGAAGCTCGATCAGATCCGGCACGAGATCAATCAGTCGGGAAAACACGATACCGCACTTGCCGTAGAATGACCGCGAGCCATTCGCTTTTACACGCTTCTCAATGAGACCGTGGACCGCTTCGAGGGCGTGTTCGTCGTTGCGAAGCGCCCGTTCGGTTTTGCCCAGGGCAAGAGCTGTGTCAGTTTGCGGCGCAAAGTAAACCGGCTCGGCGTCTGAAGAAGTCCATGCCGAAGGTTTGGTATAACCCATCATGTAGAGAAGGGCGCTCAGGCGTCTTGCGCGCAAGCCTATGGCCGGGGCGATCTCGATCAAGAGTTGTTCGACCTGGCTGCGTTCCCACCCTTGGGGAAGAACTGGAAAATATGTCTGGTTCATCTGCTGTCCTCGATGTGTTGAAGCGAGGCGGCCTTGCAGGCAAATCTTCTCTGTTCGCATAAATGCGTTTTTTGCTTGCCTGACATGTCGGGGGGGTGATAAAACCGTAGTCGAACGAATTGTGATTGTTTCGACTATCTGGAAGTTGGCGCTTCCTGGTCTTAAGCCCCCCTCGTAAGGTCGCCGCCTTGCGGGGGTTTCGTTTTTTGGGGTTCCGTATCCTCCTTTCGATTCTCTTCACCGTAGCACACAAGACCTCGCGTGTCGGGGCCGTAGTGATGCCAAGTATTGCGTCTGGGGCTAATTCTTGTGGTTTACCCAAGAGTTAGGCCAAGGCACAATTTGAGCGGTCGCACAAATGCGTTTTTTGCTTGCCGTATCCATGTCTGGGGTGATAAAACCGGAGCTGAGTTAGAGAGCTTCTTCGCGATTGCCGTCGCTAGGCTTTATCAGAAAACCCCCCGTTAGGTTGCCGCCTTGCGGGGGTTTCTATTTCTGGGAACTGCTCCTTTCCTTTGGTTTCATTGTATCTGCCTCGTGATTCTTATGTTCTTAGCAACAGACATATAGAAATTAGTAATCCGTCGCAATTATTGTGGCCCCCGATTTGGGGGCCACAACAGTTAGTAGTTCACCTGCTCGAAACCGTAATTGCCTTCATAGTCGCGCCAGTCGATGAAGACGGAGCGGTGCCAAATGCTGGGACAGTTGGACCCGTAGCCTTCCAAACCTGTGTGTGCAGCGGGAAGGGCACCGACCGAGGAGCGACGCCAGTTGAAATCGCCTTGAGTGCCGTAAGTTCCAAGCTCAACGACCGAAAACCGGTTACAGTCCTCCCGGCCTTCGTTCTGATTGGCCCAACGGACGTGAAAGAGGCGAATGGAACGCACGAAATCGAAGTCCTTGCCGCCAATATCAATGTCAGCGACGCCGTTTTCCGTGCTTAGGCCGTTGATGAGCTGAAGCATGGTGTCTTCGGGGAGACGTTGTGCAGTCCCGCCGCTTCTGCGGAAAACGGCGGGCTGCGGTTCCAACTTTAGATCCGTGAGTGGGGCTGTTGGAACAGATTGCTTCGGCGTGCTGTCGTCCATGAGAATTTCATAGATGCGGTCAGCGTTCAGCGTCGATGGGTCAACATCAAATGATGCGCCCATGGGGCAGCGCCAAATCTGCAAAGGCGGCTCGATGGGCCAGGGTGTAATGCGCCGGATGAACTCGGCACGCGCGCGAGCGCAGGGCACAGAGGCAGGCCAGCCGCCAGAGAGGCAGAGAAGGATAGCGCAGTCAATTTGATATGATTGTGCTTTCGCCGGTGCTGGTGCGCCCGCAAGTGCGAAAAGCGAAGCGACGCCAGCGGCGGCGTGGATAAAGTTGCGGGGTAGCTTCATGGCAAATCTCCAATCAATTGATAGTTTTTAAGCACAAAACCACCTTTCATTGCAATAGATAGCTCTCAGAGCCGCCAGCTACTCCTTGTCGCGGCTTGGCCGGAAGGTTAAGAAGATGGTTATAGTCGGTGATTGCTTGCTGAATGCCTTCACGAGTGGCCGAGCCCGAGGCGTTCAGGCAGTTAAGGTATTCGGCGGCGAGGCGGAAATAGTCATTATACTCTTGCGAGAGTTCATTTCGATACTCGATCTGCATTTCAGGATCGGATGGCAAAACTGGAAGGGCAGGGGGAACGCAGAAAACTTCTTGGGTGATTGCTGTTTGCGAGCTGAACGACAGCAAACACATTGCTGTTGTAAGTACCTGCAACAGCTTACAAAACCTAGTAGTCGGACCGGCGTTTCGAGAATGCGAGCGCAATGAGCAAGCATTCCTCTTAGACTGTTTCAGGTATGGCGTATGCCGTAGGGTCATGTTAAGCGCGTTTCAACCTTCGGTTACAACTGCAATTGCCCAGCCTTGGTGTGCTGGCAATTTATGAGGAACATAAGGCCAAGGGTCTAGCGACTGCAAGAGCTATGTTGAAAAGCAACAAATAGCTGTTGACACTTCCAACCACTTCCCGCATCAATAACTAGCTGACGGCATCTTGACTATGGTGACGTTAGCAAAAGTTGGTTATTGCTCCTGTCGTCCACAAATCTAAAAACGACCGGAGCCCCAAAAATGGAAACGATCTCGCCAGTGACCGTCTTAGCGAAAGTGAAGAAGGATCTGGGTGAAGGGGGGCGGCTCGAAGTCGAATGCGAAGAAACAGTCCATAAGGACGGAAGCCAGATGCGCGGTCGCTGGATCTTCTTCTTACTCAGTGAGGGTGAAGATGGCGAAACATACCGGTCTCAGGTGGTTGTGTGGAAGACTGTGGAACCAAAGGCAATTGTTACCGTGAACGGTCTCGCCGCCTTTGCAAAGGAACTTCGAATTACTGTCCCTGATTTCCCGCTGAACGCGGGTGAAAAAGGGGTGTGGCGAATTGACGAAGGCTGTTCAAGTACGAGTAGCGACCGCTAGTAAAGGGTTTCTTTGGTCAGTTCTGGCATCAACCTTCTGCCAGGTCGCACAAGCCGAAGTTTTGGATGTAACAGGTGGTGAGTATTCGACCGTTCAAAGGTCTTCTGGGCCTTTGGTGTCGGGTGTTCTAGACCTTGAGCGTCCAAGACAGCCCCTTCCAGAAGCAGAGGAAGAGACGCCGCCCCCAAGGGCGGTGTCTCTTCCGGTTCCCAACACCGGTCGGCGTGGTAGTCCGCAGATCGAAGGTTTGATTCAAGAAATCGCGCTTCACTACTCACGGCATAGAGGTATTCGCGCAGCCGACCTCTCAACAACAGAGTGGGTAGCGCTTTTTCGAGCCAATATCGCCATCGAAAGCAATTTCAGACAGTCCGCGCGCTCGCATGTGGGCGCAATTGGCCTGGGGCAGCTCATGCCCGAAACCGCTCGGCGGCTCGGCGTAGATCCACATGATGCAAGGCAGAACCTTCATGGTTCGGCCCGGTATTTGCTGATGCAGCTCGAAAGGTTTGGATCAAAGGAATTGGCTTTGGCTGCGTACAACGCAGGGCCAGAGGCAGTCACTCGGCATGGCGGCATTCCGCCCTATCGAGAAACGCAGGGGCACGTCAGGAAAGTGCTCGCAATCTTCCATCAAACAACTGGACAGGAGACTACATGAAAACCCTTGGGAAATGGATGAAGACAAATGTGGGATTGCTGTTTGCAATCCTGCCGATTTTCGTACTCGCGGCGGAACCTGCCTTGGCGCAGAACCTCGATCCGCTGGAAAACATGTTGCAGACCGTCGTGGATGCGCTGACTGGCCCGATCGGGCGGCTGATCGCCATTCTCGCCGTTGTGGCAGCTGGCTACATGATGTTCACGGGTCGCCTGAACTGGCCTTTGTTCCTCGCCATTTTCTTTGGCGTGGTTCTGGTCTTCTCGGCCGCAACAATCATCGACGGTTTCGCGGCGCCTTAAGTAGACACATTGCCTCGCGCCGCATTTGGCGGCGCGGGGTTTCACCGTTTGGATATGCACAATGCGAGAAACACCAGTTTTCCTTGGCCTGACGCGACCACCGAAATTCTTTGGACTGCCGATAGGCTACTTCATTGGGTTGATGCTCGGCGCGCTCATTCCATTCGTCGCGCTGGATGAATGGAAATTCATGCTTCTGATCCCGGTCGTTTATCCCGTGTTGTGGCTTATCGCTGATCGCAATCCGCACCTCTTTGAGATTATGGCAACGGTTTACTCGAAAACCCCGCCAACAAAAAACCGGAAGATCCACGGCGGCGATAGCTATGGGCCGATGTTGAGCGCTCCAAACAAAGCGACACAGGAACTACTTGGAGCCGAAGTATTGAAAGAAGATCCGGCAGCACGTCACATCCCATATCTTGCGGGTTTGACCGATGAAATCATTATCACCCGGCAAGGCGATCTGATGGCAAGTGCTGTGATCGGCGGGCTGGATAGTCTGACGTCAGAAGAAGTCGAAGTGGACGTTCAGGCAGAGGCTTTCGCACGGCAAGTCGGTCAATTGGGTGAACAGTTTGGCTTTTACGTCAACAAGATCACGGTTCCGCAAGAGCTTGACCTGAAGCCCGTCGATTATGATGGGTTTTCTACCGAGGTGGATACGCGCTGGCGAAGCGAGCTTAACAGGCGAAAGCTGCAACGGCGTATGATCATCTTGTCTGTTTTTCTGCGTCCATCACTCACGGACAAACTCGGTCTCGGTGCTTGGCTTTCTCCCCAAAAGGAAGAAGCCGAGTATCGAGCCGAGTTGATGGAGCGCATTGATCGTCTCAATGAGGCGATGCGTATTCTCGAAGGGATGCAGAAAGACACAGGGTTTAGGCGTCTGAACCTGAAGAATGGCGAGTGGCTGGGTTTGTTGGGAACGATCCAAGGCCAACCTTTCCAAAAGCGTCATGCCTTGCCAGGGCAATATCTTTCAAATGTTGTTTCTAACAGCACGTTCACCTTCAAAGATCGTGTTGTTGAAATCAGCGACGGTCAGAACAAGCGATATGCCTCGATGTTGGGCATTCACGCATATTGCGCGCAATCCACACCGGACATGCTTGATAAGCTGGATTTGCCGCATGACATTGTGATCACCAACAGCTTCACGCCACTACGGAACAACACTACCGTCGAGAAAATGAAGCTTGTTCGTCGGCAAATGAAGGCAACCGACGACGCGGCGGTCTCAGATGCTCTGGCACTGGAAGAGTCGGCAGACAATGTGGCGTCCGGGCGACAGGTCTACGGATTGCATCACATGTCAATCATGATCGTTGCAGGCACTCGTGACGAGCTTGAAAAAGCCACGTCTGAGGTTTGGCAAGCTGCTCAGGAAACAGGCGCAACGCTGGTTCGGGAGAGGGCAGAATTTGCGGTCTTTAAGGGCGCGTTCTCCACAACCTTCTATGGGCAGGCGCCAGGCAACTGGTCCTATCGGCCGCGAGCGGTCATGAACTCATCGAACAACTTTTCGGAGTTTGCAGCATTCCACAAAAGCGCGGGTGGCAGGCCAGCAGAAATGTCCCCTTGGGGGGAGAATATCACGGTTCTGCCAACGGTCTCATCCAGTGCGTATCGCTTCAATTTTCATGAAGCTGGCAAACGTACTGAAGAACCGAGCGCGGGGCATACGCTTGTGATCGGTCGTCCCGGCTCAGGTAAGACGCTTGGGACAGCATTTCTGATGGCTCAGGCTCGTCGGGTGGGCGCTCGGGTTATTGTCTTCGACAAGGATCAAGGTTTGGAAATGGCTGTTCGCGCGATGAATGGCAGCTACAGCGCTATTCGAGTGGGTGAAGCAACAGGCTTCAACCCATTCCAAACCGAGACAGATGAACGTGGGACAGCATGGCTTACAGATTGGCTCAGCGACATTCTGGGGCGTCACAAATCGCTTGATACGACGCAGACAGTCGCATTGAACAATGCCGTTCGACAGATCGTATCCGCAGCCCCAAATCTGCGCAACTTCAAGGGGCTGGAATCTCTTGTTGCATCCACAGACGACAACGGCGAGCTGCTGGAAAGAGTACGAGAGTGGACGGAGCAAGGTCGGTACGGTTGGATTTTCAGTAAGAAATCAGATGCGCCTATTGAGATGGGTGAAGAGATTGTGGGCATTGATATGTCCGAAATCCTTGATCTCGACACCGAGCGTTCCGCCGTTTTGGCCTATCTCTTCCGCCGTATCGAGCGCGTGATTGAAGACCGCGAACCCACAATGATCGTGATTGATGAAGCATGGAAGATGCTCAATGACGAGATCTTCGTGAAGCGGCTGCACGACTGGCTTGTTACCATGCGGAAAAAGAACTGTGTGGTTGTGATGCTGACACAGACGCCGGGGCACTTGGAACAAAGCCAGGTCGGGCAAATCATTGCTGAAACAGTTAACACGCAAATTCTGTTTCCGAACAACCGTGCGAAGCCCGAAGACTATAAAATCCTTCGGACAAACGAAAGTGAAGCCGCGTTCCTCTGTGCTGGTGCTGGTGGAGCGCGCATCGCCCTGATCCGGTCAGCTGGGGACAGCGTTTTCGTGGATTATGATCTCTCGGGTTTGGGCGGCGCATTGACCGTGCTCGGTGGCGGTCGAACTGGCGAAGAAAAGGCCCCCCACGGGTGGCGGCAAAACCCTCAATTCTGGAAGGAAATGCTATGAGAATTATAGTGATGATTGCGGCTGTGGCCGCCCTCGCAGCCTGCGAGGGAACAACCACTGGTCGTAAGTCAGAGTGCTTTGGTCAAAGGAGCGCTGATGGCACTTATGTTGCTACGCGGAACGCAACAAATCACTTCACGATCAGCGCGAGTGACACTCCGGGGGGGCGCTATGACTGCGACTACCAGAGCTTCTAAGGCCGCCGCGTTTCTTCTCGCAACCAGTGTCGCTTCGTCGGCGCTGGCGCAGGGCGTTCCAGTGATTGACGGGAATAATCTGGCTCAGAATATCTCGCGTCTTACCGAAGCGCTGCGTGATGCTACTGACCAGGGTACGAAGATCGAAAACCGCGACAGCTTGGTTGAGCTGAAGGAAGAACAACGGGAAGCTTATGAGCGGTTCTTGGCGGAATCGACGGGGACGACAAACGTTGCTGGGATAGAGGGCGGCTCGGTGAACTTCCCAAGCGCCGCAGAAGCCTACCCCGTCACAGAAACGGAAAACCAAGACGCACAGCGCCTCTTTGGTGACAATGCTTCTGTTGAACAGATGATTATTACCGTTGCTCGGCGGTATGAAGGCCATGCGGGTGTGTCGGCGGCTGGTCTAAATCCGCTGACTTGGCGCATTCTGTTTCAATCGCTGATTAAACAGGAAAGCCGTTTCAACAACGCTGCTGTAAGTCATGTGGGCGCGCGGGGTTTTTGTCAGCTGATGCCTGGGACCGCTGCTGATCTCGGCGTGAATCCTTACGATCCGTGGGAAAACCTAGATGGTGGTGCGCGGTACATTTTGACCCAGCTTGCGAGGTATGGCCGCGTAGATTATGCCCTTGCGGCCTATAACGCTGGCCCGGGCAACGTGAACAAGTATGGCGGCATTCCGCCCTTTGAAGAAACTCAGAACTATGTTCGTCGTATCAAGGGTTACTATGACGAATATCTTTCGGTGATCACAGGTGTCGATATGACAGGATCGCTGGATGGGATCGACGGGGCGAATGCCGCATGGGGCAACTACGCAGATGCCTCGATGGGTTATGGCTCCTATCAATCCGAACAGATCAACGGAGCGATGCGCCGGATCGCGGCAATCCTTGATCAAGGCGACCCTCAGAACGTCAAAGAAGCCTACGATTGGAATACCTATTTGATGGCAGAAAGGGCCCGTCTGATGGCTCTGACGCTGCGCCTGCGCGCAGCTCATGTGAAAGTCGAAGCAGCGCAAGGTTTGAACGAAGCCTCGCAACAACTTCAAGCAACCACCTTTTGGGAGTACAACGAATGAAACTGAAACCATTTCTTTGCGCGGCCCTGGTGGCCGCAGGTTTGAACGGAACCATTGGTGCCGCGCCTGTCTATGCACAGGGCGTTCCTGTTATCGACGGGTCCAACCTCGCCAAGAACATCGAGCAATTGCAGCAGGCGTTGGCTGATGCGGAGCGACAGCTTCAGCAGATCGAACAGCTGCAAGAACAGATCCAACAGCTGACCGACATTAACGGATTGCTGGAAAACGTCCTGGGATCAATCACGGGTCTCAACGAGATCGGCAATCTGTACAATTCGGTCGAGGATATTCGCAGCCGTGCTGAGAAAATCACCGACTTGAGCGGCTTCATGGACTCGCTCGCAATTGGCGATTTCGATGGGCTGTTGGATAGTCTTTTGGATGGCGAAGTCACCATGGGCGACAAGATGGCCGCCGAAGCTGTTCAAGACACACTGTCAGGTGCAGGGTTTACACCCGAAACGCTGAGCGGGCTTTCAAGTTCCGACAATGTGTCGGATGGAACGATCGCGCAAACAGCGGCAGCAAACGCCACAGCAATGGCCGCTGCGCAATTGTCCTATGAAGAAGCGGGGCAGAGCATCGAGCGCACGTCTGGACTTGTTGACGAGATTGGCAGTGCCGACACGCTGAAAGAATCTGTGGATCTCAACACCAGAATGGCAGCTGAGACCAACTACATGCTGGGCCAGATGTGGCGCTTGAACGCCGCTCAAGGGCTTGCTTCGGGGCAGAATGGCATCAACTGGGCCGCAGAACAGGCCAAGGAGCGCGCGTTCTTCGACTTCTCGGGAGCGGCAGAATGATCAGGAAAAGTCTTCTCGCACTCGCACTGATGGCTGTCTGCACACCCGCATTGTCGCAGGACATAGAGGCGATGAACCCGAAAGAGCTGCAAGGCGCGGCGGCCGCGGCTGTCGTTGCTGAAGACGCAGAATTGCTTCTTGAAATCATGCAGGAAATGCAGCGCCGAGAAATGCTGTTCTTCAAGGAAGACCGCCCTGCGATATGCGATAGGGAGCCAGCAAAAACCGGATACTTCGAAACAGCTCATCCGTTCCATCACGGCGCTGCAAAGCAGTGGTATTTTATGAAGCTGCGCGAAATTCGGTTGGCCGAACAGAGCTGTGAATGCTTGGCGGCAGCTGCGAGTTTTGACGACTTGTTACAGGAACAATTCGGCGTCACGACCGAAACTATGACCGAAGAGGTCTTTTTCGCGATGCGTGATGAGCGAGAGAGCAATCGTCGCGCCATAAATGAAAGCTACCGAGCGTTTCACAGCGCCAACTGCCGGGGAGAATAAAAATTGGCAGTGATTGAAACCCTTCTCACGACAGTGGACACGGCGGTTGCAAGCATCGGCGGCACGATTTTTAACTCGGTTGCCGCTGAAGTGCTGCCCATCGTGCAGGTGGGGTCGGTACTCATCATTGCACTGACTGGCGCTAACCTCGCCATTCAAGCCATTCCTATGACATTGCAGAACGGCGTCAGCCTCATGTTACGGATTGCTCTCGTCTATATATTCGTGAGTTCCTTCAACAATTTTGATGCTGTCTACGGTGTCCTGACTGACGCACCAGCCGAATTTGGTGCCGTGGTGCTTAACGAAATCACAGGCGGTAGTGTCACAAACCTTTATGACGGCCTAGATGAATTGTATGGCCGTGCGCTCGATGTAGGAGACGCCGTAAGCCAGAACGGTAGCTTTATAGCAGGGGCTATTGCGGGCGTGCTGATGTTTCTAGTCGCCGCACTTATGGCCGTTGTCAGTGTCATCATGATCGGCGGTGCGAAGCTCATGATCGGCGTGCTGATTATTCTTGGGCCAGTTGCAGTGGCAACGGCCTTGTTCAAGCAGTCGGCACCGTTCTTTGAAGCTTACGTGAAAATGGCGCTAGGTTTCGCACTTGTACCGCTACTAGCGGCTGCAATGGCGGGCTTCACTATAGCCGCTGCCACCGATGTAGTTCCCGACGATCTGAGTTCCGTTGACACGATAGGGGATATGGTGAGCTTCATCGTGATCATGCTGTTGGGGACTGGCCTTATGGCAATGATCCCCAGCACATCTTCTTCACTTGCACAAACCGGGATCGGTCTAACCGCTGCTGCCGCAGCAACCTATGTGCAGGGCCGTAAAGGTCTTGACGCCGGTAAAGCTGGGGCCAGTGCAACTGGTGGAGCCATTGGTGGGGCATATCGCGCCGCCAGAGGTCAGGCGCTCGATGCTGGAGCAAGCCGAGCCTCGAAAGTCGGACACGCAACGGTCAGCAAGGTTCAATATCTTGCGAACCGCCTGAGAAAATAAACGGAATTGACGAGTTTGAAGGAAGGGCAGCCAATGTCAGAAAATGGATTCGATGTAGACCTGGTGTTGCAGCCGAAACGTAGTGAACGGCTGGCATGGAAGGTAGCAACCGCATCTTGCGGTCTATCATTGCTGCTGGGTGCAGCAATTGTCTTTATGATGCCGTTGAAGGAAACCGAAGTCTTCACGGTGCTGGTTGATAAAACAACCGGTGCAGCTGAGCGGATCGTGCAGGTGCAGCCGACGGGAATTTCGGACGAAGAAGCTGTAAAGGAAGCGCTCCTAGTCGCTTATGTGACTGATCGTGAGAGTTACATCCTCGCGGGCATTCAAGAGCGTCTTGAAAGCGTACAGCGCCGCTCAAGCGGCAACGCGCAAAACTCTCTCCGCCGCCTCTGGACCGATAGCAGTGAAAATGAAAGCTATCCACCGCGCGTCTACGGCCAAGGATCTGAGGTATCCGTCAGGATCAAGGCAATCAACTTCCTTGAACCGCTCGTCGCGCAGGTGCGTTTTGAAAAATCACTTCGCCGGCCTCGGCAAGAGGCCGTTACCAGATCCTTCGTTGCAACTGTTGGATTTGAGTTCGAGCCAAGACGGGAACGCCAGCTCCAACGAGTTTGGGAAAACCCGCTTGGATTCACAGTCACGACCTTCCGTGTCGATGCCGAAACGCTTGGGGAGTAAGTAGCAATGAACAGGAAACTTAACATAACAACTATTATCGGCGCGGCATTTTTGGTGGTGGCGACCCCCGCCATTGCTGAGCGAAAACCGACGACTATGGGTGCCGATGCGAGGGTTACGCACGTCACCTATAATCCGACTGACGTAATCCGTGTCCATACCCATCTTCGCGTAAATACAGCGATTGAGCTTGGGAATGGTGAGAGGATCACGCAGGTTCTGTTGGGCGACAGTGAAAGCTTCGAAGTGGAAGTGCTTTCAAACCGCCAGACTATCTCCATCAAGCCCGTGATTGCTCGTGCAAGCTCGAACATGACAGTTTACACGAACCGCCGCGCAATCGCCTTTTATGTGACCGAGGGAAGCGTGCAGCGCCAAACCTTCCGCGTGGTTGTCAACTTTCCTGACGACAGACCGCGCCGAACCGTTACTGCGACCGGCTCACGCGACACTGGATACCAGTTCTCAGGAAATGCAAACTTCCGGCCTGTGCGCGTTTGGAATGACGGTAGGAATACATTCTTCGAGTTTCGGAACGACACGCGCCCTTCAATCTTTCGTGTCAACGCCTCTGGATATGAGGTCACAACAAACACTTCGTCGCGGCGTCGCGTTGTCCGTGTGAGCGGCGTTCATTCTGAATACTCGGTTCGGATCGGCAACGAAGTCGTCTGCATACGACGCATCCAAGGTGGGACGGTTAGTAGCCGGTCAACTGTTGCTGCGCTTGCTGGGAAGGAGTTTTAATCATGGCTGAAGATCAAGAGTACGAAGTAAAATCGAAAAAGAAAGCCAAAGGTCCTGGCACCGCTGCAAAAGCAATTGTTGGGGCAGGCGTACTCGGCATGGTGGGGCTTTTGGCCTATCCGCTGATCGCGCCCGACAACAAGGCCCCTCTGGAAACATCCGGTTCACTAGAGTTTCAGGAAGGTTCGCCGGACAATAGTTTTGCGCGTATCCAACCTGGTGAAGCTGAGCCAGAACCATCGTTCGATTTTTCGGGTGTTGATGCACAGCTGGAAGAACAGCGGCGGGCAATGGCCGAGCGCGAGCGTGCATTACAAGAACAGGTTCGGCAGCTCGAAGCGCAGCTTCGTGGCATATCGGATAACGCAGGTGCAGGGCAGCAAGAGTTGGCCGAACAGATCTCAGCCGCCGTTACAGCGGCGAATGAGGAAAACGCCCGTATCTTGCGAGAAATGCAAGCGGCAATGAATCAGCAGATCGAAGGGCTTCAAACAAGATTGTCTGAGGCTGAGCAACAGAACGCCTCTGCGGAAATGGCCCGACTTGAAGCAGAACGCCTCGCAGCAGAGCGTTTGGCCCAAGATGCCGAAGCACAAAGGCTTGCCGAACAACAGGCCGCGGCCGAGCGCGAGCGACGAGCTGAACTTGAGCGCATCCGGCAGGAACAACGCGCAATCATGGCCGCGCGAATTAAATCTCCATCCGTGATTTATGATGAGAGAGCATCGAGCGGATCGACAGATCAATCAGCGGGCCAAAGCTCCCCAACATCCAGAAATCCAACCTCTGATGAACGAAATCGGGCATTTGTCGAAAGCGGCGCTTCTCCTGTTGAAGTGACCTCAGCAGAAGTGATCGCAAACCCGTCGAGGACTGTCGTGCAGGGTACAATGATCGCGGCGACACTGGAAAATGCCATCGATTCTTCATTGCCCGGCGCTGTTACAGCCATGGTTAATGAACCGGTATATTCATTTGATGGATCGGGCATACTGATCCCTTCAGGATCGAAGGTATTTGGGCAATACAGCTCTGACATTTCACTTGGACAGGGACGTATTCTGGTACGTTGGTCGCGATTGGTTACTCCTGAAGGTCAGTCAGTCCAGATTGCGGCTTATGGCGGTGATCAACAAGGGCGGTCGGGCGTAACGGGTCGTGTTAACTCACGGTTTGGAATGCGGTTTGGCGGCGCTGCTCTGGTGTCGTTGATTGGCGCAGCTCCGTCGATCGCAGCGAACGCGTATGCTTCGGACAGCGAATTGGCTCGCGACACAGCCGAGGACATAGGCGACGATCTTGCCAACGCGAGTGCAGATGTAATCAACGAATATGCGACTTTGCCCCCGATCATCACTGTGGAGCAAGGCGCGCGTGTGACGATCATGGTTGATCGTGACTTGGAGTTCTATTGATGGACGACGCCGGCTCTTTTCTCGAAGCCTACTTCACGCCAATCAAGGATCTGCTCAAAGACAGTGAGATTGTCGAGATTGCCATAAACAGCGACGGAAACGTCTGGATAGAAAAGCAGGGAGCGCCTTACATGGCGCTCCATTCTTCACACAAATTCGAAAAGATTGACGCCAACAACATCGGCACCGCGATAGCATCTGATATTGGGGCACAGTTCTCGGTAGCGAAGCCGGTTTTATCAGGAAAAATCGAATATGATGGTCGCCCGCTTCGCGCCCAGGTTATCGCAGAACCAGCAATCGAAGGCGGAACGGCTATAACACTCCGCTCATACAGCCACACTAAGATTTCGCTTGAGAAAATGGGCCTTCTGCATGGGGGTCTTGTTGATCTTGAGGAAAAACGGCGCGAGCGCGCTCAACATGTCGCGGATCTGGCCCAAGAAGGCAAAGTCGAGGACGCGATGCGGGTTTGCATCGAGGACCGGCTGAACATTCTGATTTCTGGCGGAACCTCAAGTGGTAAAACCACGTTTGCGCGCGGCCTTCTCGATCTCGTTGAACCGCAAGAGCGTATCGTCACGATTGAAGACGCCTTTGAGCTGTTTCCGGAGCAACCTAATTCGGTCTGCCTACGTGCAAAGCGAGTTGAAGGCGGCGAAGTCACAGCAGCGAAATTGCTTGAAGCAACTCTCCGTCTGCGTCCTGATCGTATTATTCTTGGTGAGCTTCGCGGTAACGAGTGCAAAACCTTCCTTGATGCAATTAACACCGGGCATGGCGGCAGCTTCACAACTATACACGCCGACACCGCAAAAAAGGCGCTGGATCGGTTGGCGCTGATGGTGATGGACGTTGGCATGAACATGACCTTTCAAGAGGTTTGGCGATATTGCGCCAACAGCATCGACCTTGTTGTGCAGCTTGGCAGGCACAATGGGCGTCGCGGTGTTGCTGAAATATTCCTGCCTGCGCTTCACATCGACAAATAGGGGGCTTTCGCCCCCTGCCCTTCGGGCTGCCCCCGAGGATATTTTCGGAAAGATGATGGCACTTTGGGGAGCCTGAAATTTGCAAGAAAGGATATGGAATAATGGAAGATACAAAGGCTGACGGTTCTGGAATGTCCGGAAAAGAGCGCCTGAAGCAAGTCGTGTGCAAACTTCAGGAGCGCGAAGATGCTTCGAAAGAAACAGACACATTAGATCAACTATTATTCGATCTGAAGGGGCCACACGATGACGAGGCGGCGACGAAGGGTGTTGAGCTTGGTATGTCGCTGGCAGAACAAAACCGGCGCGACGAGTTTAGGTTAGTTTTTGAAGCGGGTTATCGCGCTGGATTCGAAGCGGCTTCGATTCCTAAGCAGGAAGAGCTGACCGATGATTGATTGCAAAGAAAGCGAAAATAGCGCGTTGGCAGGTCTCGATCTGGTCAATTGTGCGGCAGATAAAACGTCATGGATCTGGGTCTGGGTGATCGGTGCAATTCTCATTTGCGCTATCGCCACATACCTTTGGCGCAAACGGTGACATGAAGCGAAGACGACCTAGAAGAACGATCCCTTGGCTCCAGTTCTCGCGAGTGCCGTGGGGCACTGTCTATTTGCTTCAGTCAAGAAACGAGCCAAGGCTGTTCAAAGTAGGATTTACGAAACGAAGAACCAAAGACAGGCGTGCAGAGCTGAATCGAGTTGCTGGCGATGATATGAAGATCGTATCAACTGTTTCCTTGCCGTGGGCCAGAAATTGCGAAGCTCTGGTACTACGACGCCTGCGAAGAAACCCGTTTCGAAAGCGCGACCGGCGCGGAACAGAATGGTTTTGGCTTCTCGCAACCGAAGATATTCATAGTATCGCTGACCGTCTCGAAGCAGCCTCTTCACGTATCGAGTTGATAGCGAAATTGAAGCTCTCGTGGCCTCGTGGTGCGACCAAGCGCGTCTTCCGGCCCGAAAGCCGGGAGCGCGCGCCAGGTCAGCTCTAAACCTTAAGAATGCAGAAAAATGATCTCGTCTTCGATGCGGCTTGGCGGCACTGACCAGGCCACGCAGAGACAACCATCCCGGTCTCTGTATCGCTTGCCGACCTCGACAAACTGACCGTCAACTTTGATCGAAATGCTCAGCTTGTCCGGCAAAGACGAAGCGTCAGTGTGAGAGTGTTGCTGGTTTGTGATCGGCCTTCCGGCCGTAAGTGCTGACTGGTTCATGGATGATTCTCATTGTGATAACCTTGGGTTGTAAGGGTGTGATTGGCAGTGTATGAGGCCCATTGCACGAAACAGTACGAAACGAAACGAAATAGAACAGTGTAAAGTATTGGTAAAACACGGTAAATTTTATGTTCCGCCTCCTGGCGATGACCGTGATTTCAAACAACTTTTTGAGTATTTGGCCTCTGTTGGCGCTGGACGGAAAGTTGGTGAAGACGGAAATGCGGTAGGACCGTGGACCCCAGAGCTGCTTGCGCAGGCAATTTCGCAGATCGACTCGAATGAAAAAGGGGTAGATCTGAGGACCGTGCAGCTTTGGTTTCAGAGTAACGATAAGGGTATCGGTGCCGACAACATTCTTTGGCTGGCAAGAATTTTTGGCTGTGGAGATCCTGAAGCCACCTTACAATGGCGCGCAGAACTGAGTGCAGCAAACAGACGACTTGCTGCGAAGCGGAAAGAAAAGAAAAGCAGCAAACAGGTTGCAAGCCTGAGACCGGAAGACGATCTATCCACTAAAGCGGCGGATCACGTCAGCACCGAGCGTAACACTGATGGCAGAATTTCAGGGCCAAGGTTCAATCTGGCACAGAAAACAGAATATATCTTTGGCAGTCAAAGTTCGATGGCATTGCCGCTGGTTATCTTCACTGGTGCATGCGCCCTTGCTCTGATTGCTTTCACACTAAACATCCATAGTGTTCTTTACGCGCCGGAAGGCGGGCATACAAAACAGGTCGGTTTTCTGTGGGCACCCAATTGGACAATCGTATTCATTGCGCTCTTGCCTCTGTTTCTATCTCTTTTGATCGAGCTGCTGCGTTGCTGGAAAGAGGAATGGCGACCTGAGCTTGTAACGCTGGGAGATCCGGCCTCTGCCAGCCATAGCTGGGAATACAGGCTCAGGGCTGCGTCATACATTTTCTGGACAACGTTTTTTATCACGGTGGTACTGGCATCCGTCTACAACTGGACAGCGACGCACCTTACGCCTTTGCTGAACGGAGACACCGGCTCATGGCCTGTCGATTGGGGCCGAATTGCTATCGTGCGGCCTGAACTCATTTCCGTGCCGAGCGCGATAGCCTTCTCTGGGCTGGTTTTTCTATACAACGGCTTCGCTGCCTACTTCTTTTTCGCCGGTCACATTCTCCTGCACCTGATGAAGCATGACTATCTGGGTCTCGCGAAGCGTCTGGACAACGGGTTGGACACCGAGACTGGTCGCGAATTTCAGAGCATCAGCCTCTCGCTCATGTACGGGATTTACAGGTGCACTGCATTAGGCGTTGTGATCACGATCATGATGAAGCTCCAATCAAGCTTTCTGCAATCTGATAGCAGCAACCTAATCACGTGGCTTGTAGCTGATGTTCAATCGCTGTTTGAAACCCATCATTATGCCGGATCGCGAAAATTATCGTTCGGGATCGCTCCAGGGTTTTACTATAGCTTCTTTTGCTTGCTGGCGATTGTTGGCGTCTTCGCGAACGCCTCGATCAAGATACGATGGATGATGGGGCGTCTTGAAGTAAACCAGATCGACCGTCGCTTTTTTTCACCCTGGGCTATCATGGATGGCAGCATGGCGTTGTTGGTGATCAGCTATTTCCTTATCGGCGCCGTACCCGGATTTTCGATCTTCCTGCTTTTTACCTTGGTCGTAACAGGATACTTGCTCACCAAACCTGCCTCCCCTTGGGGTCAGCATTCCCGATATGAAAGGCAAACATGAATCGTACTACCGTGATGGAAAAGGCCCCATTCTTCCCTGAAGTGGCAGAGGGTCCGCGCAATGTGAATGCGTATTGGATTAACACTGACGATAATGTGCGACTCCGCGTTGCCCACTGGCCGTCCGAAGATGCCGCGAAAGGCACGGTGTTTGTGTTCCAGGGACGAACGGAGAACATCGAAAAGTATGGCCGGGCGGTCGAGGCGCTTCAATCGCAAGGATATTCAGCTTTCGCGATTGACTGGCGTGGTCAGGGGCTTTCGGATCGAGCTGATGAAGATCGCATGTTGGGCCATGTTGACAGATATTCCGACTATCAGAAAGACGTGTCGGCAATGCTCAAAGCCGCCGAAGCGCTGGACGTTCCGAAGCCTTGGTTTCTGTTCGGGCATTCATTAGGGGCCTGTGTCGGCCTTCGCGCGCTGTCAGAGGGTTTGCCCATGTCGGCATGTGCGTTCTCCGCGCCGTTGTGGGACATAAATCTATCAGCGTTTCAGCGGTTCGCGGCCTGGCCCCTGACATGGACGGCCCAGCTCATCGGTAAGGGTCATGCCTATGCACCGGGCACACGCGGGGAAAGCTATGTGCTGACGACCCCATTTGATGAAAACCGGCTGACCCACGACGAAAGCAGCTATCGCTATTATCAGAGCGTTTCGGAAAACCTGGAGGAACAGCAAGTCGGTGGACCAAGCATGGGCTGGCTGTATCAAACGCTCAAGGAAACAAAGGCGTTGTCTAAGATCGCGTCGCCTGATGTTCCGTGCATCACATTCTGCGGTGCCGAAGATAGCATTGTAGCTATCCCGGCAGTAGAAGACCGAATGTCTCGATGGTCACGCGGAAAATTCGAACTGATCCCCAACGCAAGACACGATGTTCTCTATGAAGTCGCAAGTGTTCGTGATCGTGTGATTTCAGAGATTTGTGCGTTGTTTTCTTAACCAGGTGGAATTGCGGTTGGAGTTAGTTCAAAGCCCATGGTCATTATCCAGATCAGGGGTCGGATCGGTTAGAAGATCCTGCTTCAATTGTTCAAGCTCGTCTTCTGACAAGGCCCCGGCAGCAACCGTGGCTTCCGCCTGCCGCAAAGCTGCATCCCGAAATTCCGTGTCCGTCTCAGCCTGGGCATAGTATTCTTTCGCCCCCTCATATCCAGCTCTCACCGCCCAGCGAGGCGCATTCTCGGAAAACTGAAAGCTCTCTCGACTTAGCTCCGCTACCGGTTCCGCTACTTCGCCGGAGTTGTCATAGAGTGTCGATGAATCAGAGAGAGAAATTGCCGTGGGAAGGTTTTCCATAGATCGCTCATAGCGACGGGCAACATCTTCATCGGGTACAAAATGGCCGCCATCGGCCACACGTTGCGAGATCCGATCTATGTTCGCTTCTGGCGTGCCGACACGAACATAGTGCAGCTGAACTTCGTAGCCGGCTTCTTGGGCTTGCTCCATAAGACGAAGCGGCCCGTTGCCCGAAAGCGTGGTTTCCACGGCGAAGGTCTGTTTGTTTTCGATGGCGTCTTGCTGTTGAGAAAGGGCTTCTTTGCCCGCCGAAACAGCTGCGGCGGCTGGATTATCGGGATTCATGCTGCGAGCAATTGCATCGGGATCAATTACAGGAGCGTCACCGGCCAGCCCCGAAGCTGTGAGGGTGGACTTTCCCGATCCGTTGGGACCAGCAACCACAATCAAAAGCGGTTGTTCTGTCATTTGTATGGCGCGTTGTCCGACCGATCGCGGTATGGTCGTGCTTCTTCTCGACCGCTTTTAGAACGCGCAACATAAACCCCGTCAGAACGGCGTTGAATGAGCGGAATACCCCTCGCCTGTTGCTCAGCCAGCAAAAGTCGCTGCCTTTCTTGAAAGGCCGGTTTGTTAAGTCGTGGCTGCTTCATCGGCCCTACTATCCATCCTACTCTGAACCTCGGCTACAACATCCTTAACCGCATCTGGAGCATTCTCGCCAGAACGCCGACCAGGTTTGCGCGATGGCGGGCGGCGTCGTTTTTTCGCGGCAGCCGAAATACTTGCAAATCCGGCCTCGGCTTCCTTTAGAATTGCACGGCGCTGATCCTCGGTCGACGGCTGCGCTGGCTTTGAGCCAGACAAGTTGCTCAGCTTTGCCACTTTGGTTTTCTTCCGTTCATGTTCGAGAGGCGGATAAGGAAGCAAATGGGTTCCCCTCGCAGCATCAATCGGAGCGAAGTGATTGTCTTCGTAGTATCGAATGTGGTCAGCTTTTATCGGATACTGACCTTCTGGAAGGATCAAAACCTTGTCCAGCGGAAACCGCAAAAGCTCGCTTGCAGAAATCAATGGACGTTCTTCTGATCGACGGCTCACATGCGCGCTGTCGTCCAGGTCTCGGATGCGTGATTGGCTTTCGCTTTTTGATGTGATTGTCCGCTTGCCCAGAGCTTCAGCAAGCACGGACGCTGTTCTATCATCCTGTGGTGTCATGTAGATTTGGATACCAGCGCCAGCCAACAATGACCGCCGGTCAGCTTCCCCATAAAGCGACGGTGAATCGAGGCCAGCGATGGATTGGGAAATAATGAAAAACCGGCCACCGAATGCCCGAATAGTTTTGATAGACTGCAACACAAGAGGCTGACGGCCGAGCTGGTCAAACTCGTCCATGAGAAACATAACCGGATGTGGTTCATCTGGACCGGGCTCAGCTCGTTGAAGCGATGCGATAGCATCTGCAAAAAGCAGCCTGATCAGAGGCGCAAGGGTTTTCAGATGCTCGGACTGAACTGCGATATAGAGGGTTTGTGGTTCCTTCCTGAAGGTAGAAAAATCAAAATCGCTTTCGGAAGTTGACCGTACAACTGACGGATCAGACCAAAGCTCGAACCCAGCTCCGTTGATCACAGATATATAGCTGTCCACAATCTTCTGGGTCTCGCCAGCCATTTCATTGAATGTTCTGGAAACAATGGGGATAGCCGTCATGTCCGCATATGATCTGTAGTTGTCCGCGCGTCTGCCGCCCCCACCCATGATCTCGGACGCATAGCCTAGGGTTGGCGTGCCTTGCTCGATGGCAAAAAGACAGGACGCGACAAACAGCCGTTTGCCAGCCTGATAGAACCCCTTGGCATTGTCACCTTCGACCACAAGAAAGAGATCGGCCAAAGCATTCAACGCAGTGTATTGCTCATCTGTTGACGCCATGTCTGCGATACGTTGAAGGGGGTTAAATCGGTGCGTTCTTGTCACCCGGCCAGGCGTCGGCTTGCCTTCCATGGCAGGCATGTCAACGTAATCGAACGGTGAGAAATACCAGATTTCATTGCCCAACCCCTTTTGGCGGTGCACTGAAGACTTTTGAAAATTCTCACCCTTAACATCGAGGACAATGGCTGAACCATTAAAGTGAAGAAGGTTCGGCAGTACGAAGCCGATCCCCTTTCCTCGTCCGGTTGGCGCAATCATGATCGCGTGCGGAAAACGATCGGGTGATGCCGAAATAAATGGCTTATCACTCTTTGGGCGACCCAGCTTACCGTAAACGAAACCATTCACATCGAAGCCGCCAATCATCTTGTTGCGTCGGATCTCCGACTTAGATTGGAAATGAGCATCGTCATATTGTGTCAAACTGCCACGATAGACACCGGCAACGCCAACAGCGGTCAAAGCGAAAGTCACAGCGCCGGTAATCAAAAATGCCGATTGTAGGATTGCGGGTGATGCCTCAAGGGTTGCCCAAGAGTATCGAAGAAAGAACGGTTGCAGAGGATCAATTGTCGCTACGGATTCCTTTCTGGCAACAACAACGTAGATAGTCGCCAGCATCGAACCAATATAACCACCCGCAAGCAATCCGCCGAAAAGCGCCAAGACATAGCGCCAGCGGGTTTCAATATCTTGGATCATGGCAACCTCCTAAACTCTTATAGACTAATATCATCTGACAGGTCTGGCTCGACACTGTGTTCTTTCTCGGCAACCTTGATAGCTGCGCTTTGACGGGCGAGCTGCTGGAATTGATCAACCGGCTCGCTATGCCGCTCATTTCCATCGGAAATGTCGGCTTCGTTGCGAAGCTCTGATCCCACGGCGGCCCGAATAGCAGGGTCTTTGATTTCTTCACGCAACGCAGTGTAGTCCCCTGCCCTAACGGCGTCCAAATCTTCTTGCGATAGCTCCTGCGACATGCGTTCGACGATCATTTCAATCGCTGGAACATCTGACAATCGCTGATACCTCTCACCATAGATCAGCTGATCACGAGCAATGACTTCCTGAAGGTCACGAGGCACTTCGTAATCCGCGAAAATATTGGCAGCTTCTTCGGACAGGTCGCGCTCAAGTCGGTCATAGGACACTGGAAGTTGACCCGTAATCTCATCGAGCGCAGATACTTGCCCATCTACGAGTTGATCAACCTGCCGTTCTGCGGCCTCCGGATCGAACACTGCACCATCTTCATGCCGCGCAAGATCCAAGTGATTGCGACGTGAAATATCCAGTGAAGTGCGCAAACCAGCTTCATCACGCTCCATGAGCGCAGGCAAAGCGGCCATATACTGCCGTTCGTCGTTCGTCATAGACGATTCAGACGCCATCAAATCGCGCAATGAATCAACATAGTCGCCCGCCGTTTCAAGGTTTTCGTGTTCTGTGCCGAGAGCTGTCGCGGAAACAATCAATGTTTCATATTTGGAGAACACGCTGTCGCTGTCGAAATTCTCGCCAACTCCATTCTCCAACTCAGCCAAAACGGTGCGCGAGTGGTCCATATCCACCTCTGGGCCAACCCCCTGTGCGCGCCAACCCTCGACCTGGCCCGCTGTGCGGCTGGACAACATGAACCGCTCTGCCATCTCTTCGGCATTTGTCCCTGCTCTTTCAAGCCTGTCCTCATGCACAGTAAAGGCCGCTTCAAGTCGTTGCCTAAGATCATCCATTGCCACTTCCGATGTACGGTGCGCAGCGGGATCGTCGCCAAGATGATCACGAGCGGAATGAATGTCGCGTACAATGTCCAGGCTGTAAGGGTCATTGTCAGACGACAACTCGCGACCATGCTGCTCCATGAACGATTCAGAGACAGCGGCGTCCTGCATCAAGCGAGTTTGTTCGGCAAAACGCTCTTCCAGATGCACACGCTCCGCTCCTGGCTCCATATCTTGAATGTCCGCCCACGCTTCTCGGGCAGACGCAAAAATACGCTCAACATCTTGCGAAAAGCGTTCCGTCGGGTCGATGCGTGGCGTATCAACGTCGGTTGCGGTCATGAGTGAACCTCCTTCTTTCAAAATATCAGATGCAGCGGAAAACATACCGCTCAGTTTCTCCATGAAACCCCCCTGCCCTTCTGGGTCGGTGGTCAGGCGGGCTATCGAACTTAGGGATTGGTATTGATTGGCAAAGCTTCTCAGCATCGCTTCGCGCTTCATGCGCTCAACAATCGACATTTTGGGCGCTTCAACAGAAGGTGTTTCCTCGCCGGTCATTTTGAGATTGTCGTGTGCTGCGCGATATTCGGTCTCTCTGGGCGGATACTCAACAACACCGCGAGACAAACGAGACGAAGCATTCAAAGCCACACCATGTTCATTGGCGATTTTGGCATGAAGCTCACGCATCACGTCATAGTTAAGCTCGGATTTCATACTTATCGACAAAAACTGGCCGTGGTCATTGCCACGTTTATCAACCACGAAATGAGCATGGACATGATCAGTGTTGGCATGAAGCGCAGCAACATAGCGCCACTGGTCTCCAAAATCGCCGGACCCAAACACCGCCCTGCCCCACTCCTTTGCGATGTTCTCTGCCGCTTCCACATCCGTGTCCTTTGGAAAGCTCAAAATGATATGGTCGGAATGCCCTCGCTTGGGGTTTCCGGCCCAACTGCTCGTCCACAATGGAACCGTGGTTTCTACGGAGTTCTTGTAAAGGCCGCGCTCAATTCCATTGAAGTTCAACCATGTTGATTTAACCGCCTCATCACGGGTGATGTAATCCAGCTGGCGGCGCAGCTCTTTGGGAGAGTGTGCACCGCCATTGCGGACCCTCTTTACAACGGACTGTGGAACCCTTTGTGCGTTGCCTGCCATTGCCCTAGTGGCTCGTTGCTGACGAGTTCCGAGGCGCAGCATGATCGCCTTTTCTATCGGATCGGAGCGCATTCCGGCATGGCGGCGGCCGATATTTGGCAGCACCTCACCGATGATGGCGTCTTGAATCGAAGTCTGATTACTCATTCATCGCACCTCCGATTGGAAAAGCGGCCTCAACGAACGCCCTTTGCCGCGATGCAGAGACAAAAGCGACAAGCTGATTAACCGCTTCATCGACCTTTACATCGAGTTGTTGCACGAGCTTCCCGTCCCTTGCATTCCAGGATAGCCGCCCAGATTGCGCAAGTGTCACGAGCTGATTGAGGTTCACACCGATGGCATTTAGCTCTTTTCTCAAAGCCGCAAGCGCCTCAACTTCCTCCGATTGAAGATCCAAAACACCCAAGGAATGACGCACAAGACGCCTAACACCGTCCGACATGGTGATACCAAGCGCCTCTGTTTTGGCTTTGAATGCGGCGTGTTCCTCGTCTGAAACGCGCCCTCGGACGTTCTGACCACCGGTCGTCACGCTTCTTTTCTGCTTGCTCAGCCGGATTTTCGTCACCGTCGAACGATGCCGACCGAGCGTTCGCGCAATGGAAGCATCGCTTTCACCCTCAGCAATAAGTGCCTGAATTTTCAGGCGTTCCTTATTGGTGATGCGTCGTTGTTTAGGCACAGATTTTGGCTCCGTCAAAAAGTGTGATAAACTCATACCACAATATACCGTTCCAGCCAACCGACCTTTTAGGCCGGTTTTCGCTCCTTCGGAGAAGTACCACTCGCGAAAATCGAACAGCCTAAAAGGTCTCCGTTTACGCCACCGGAAACCGATGCAAATCGCGTTTCACCAACAGGTGGCGAAAGTAATGAGGTCGCAAAGCGACCGAATTGCCGTTTAGATCGCCCTAGGCGCGCAGCGCGTGGGCGACCCGCCTTCACACGCACCCACACGGTAGATAGGGGTGAACATGCTCCCCACAGGCAAAAATGGCGATTATCCGGCGCTAAGGTGCTGTGGTGCAACGGTGGTTCGGTGAAACGGTGTGTAGGTAGACCGACGCCATAGCGCGAAGCAGCCTAGGTGCCAAGGTGTGGCGGTGCTGAAACATATGAGCGCCAAGGCGCTGCAACGCTACGCCGCCAAGGCGTAACGGCGGCACGGTGCCATGAAGCAACGGCGGCGCGGTGTATTGACGTAACATCGGGACGGCGCTACGGTGCCAAAAAGCCTCGGAGCAACGGGGCGATAGCAACTAGGCGCTAAAGTGCCATGGAATAGCGGTGCAACGGTGCGCCGACATAGAGCAGGAAAAGATCATGAAAGTTATCACTCTCATTCAAACCAAAGGCGGGTCAGGCAAAACCACGCTTGCCATGACAATCGCGAGCGCAGCGCTTGCCAAGGGACAGAAGGTTCAAATGTTCGACGGTGACGTGAACAAGCAGCTTTTGAGCTGGCAGCCTGCCTACATGGACGCGGATTGGGGTCATGTCGAAAAGCCTGATTGGCCAGAGCATTTGCAAATTGACGAACCGCCTGAAAACGTCGAAGCACTATATGAGCGCCTTGAACAGCTCGAAGAAAGCGGCACCGATCTCGTTATCTTCGACACGCGCCCCGGCAGTTACGAAAGCACTGAGGACTATGCCATTGCGGCTGATATGGTTCTGATCCCGGCGCGACCAGCGCAAGCTGAGTGGCGGCTTGTCCTATCGGCTTTTGAATGGATGTCAGAGCTTCAAGGAACATTAGCTGAAAACGAAAGATTTCCGCAGGTCCGCTCGGTCATTGCCAATGTCCCGACAAAAATCATTCAAGCAGCTGCCGGTGTTGGTAAATCCGGATCGCTTCCTAAGCGAGATAAGGAAGTGTTGGACAACATTTTGCAAACCCCGCACCTGGACACCATGATCCCGAACAGTCGTATTCTCGAACATCTGCTTTATCACGGCCCATTGCCGGTCGCTGAGAAAGCGCACCGACAAGCGCGTGCTGGCACTCTTATGGCGAACAATTTCGAAGATCTGACACAAATCGCGGTCAGCCTTTATGATGAAATCATTGAGGGGACGCAGGAATGACCCGACGCCGTATCCCCCTCAAAGTAGCTCCTAGCCCTGCGTCGCAGCGCCCGGAAAACAAATCCGTCGAAAAGCTCGTCCAATCAAGTCGAGAACATCAGGAACGAATGCGCAGCTTAGCGGGCAACCACGCAGAGACCAAAGACAAGCCAGCGGAACCCGCCAAAACGCGCAAACAGCCAAAGCTCACAAAACCCGAAGCAAAAGAGCCCAAACCCCAACCGGCCACCACAACCGCGCCAAAGCCAGAAACAAACCCGGAAAAAGCTAACACCGCGAGCGCCACGCAACCCATCACTCGCAAGATGACCCTGCATGTGCCAATCAATACCTTGATGGATAGCAGGGCAGGGAAGCTTGCGGAGACAATCAGCAAAGACAGGGAATATGTGATTGCAGCGTATCTGAAAAGAAGCACCGAAGCCCTGCGCAATCGTTGGAAAGCAGGCGAACTCGATAAGCTGCTGTCAGATGCGAAGCTCTTGCTCGATCAATCCGCTGATAGTGGAACGCGGCCTGAGCGAAAGTATCTTGCCCTTGACGTAACAATGATCAGTGATGCTCAAACACTCTTTGATGATCCGTTGGGGCTTTTGTCCGAAAACAAGATCATGAGCGCATTTCTAGGCGCGGAAATGCTCGCGCAGCTTACAAAGGAATGACCCGCAAAAGCGGGTCATTCCGATCAGCAAGACATGTCAGGGATTGGCTCCATACCTGACAATTGCAATGAATCCTGGCTGGTAACGAAAGCATAATCACCGCCTTCGCCAATGATCGCCACCATCTTTGCCCACTGTGCCTCGTCAGCTTTGAACTCAGACACGACACCATTCTCAACTGTGAATGCTGCCTGTTCACCAGATTGCGCCAGCAGCACGACCTGCGCCGGGGCAGGGTGCTTTGCGAACTGTACTGAAAGAGTTGCGTTCGATTTGTCGCCAAACACTCGATCAGGATCGCAAGCCAGCGTGATTGAATAACTGTCTTCTGCATAGGAAAACACGGTCATTCCACGCGAAATGGATTGTGCCCACTGAGAACCTGCGAGCGCAGGCGTTGCTGCTGCAATGAGGCTCATTGCAAGCGAAAGCTGTAAACTAGTTTTCATCACCACTAACCTTCTATTGACATGCACAACTCATGGCAGAATCCAAGCAATGTGACAACATGCTTGTGAAAGAATACGCGGGCACGCGCCAAGGCGCGCGACATTCGTTTGGTTGGTCCGCCGCCACCTTTCGTCAAAGGCGTAAAGGGGCAAGCGCCAGCAAAGCTGGCGTCAATCTGTCTAACCGTGTCCTCGCGCTACGCGCTGCGGGCCGCACCATAGACAGATTGCCCCCTTGACCCCTCCGCCCAAAGTCGTCGGTCGGGCGTTGCCCTCCCTCCTTTGCCCCCGAAAAACCGTGGGGTTTTTCAGGACAAAGGCGCGAGGCCCCGCCAATGCGGACAATTAGTCGCGTGTTGATAGCGCTGTGAGAGAAAGGGAAGCCATGAACGCGGCAAAGGTTGGCAGACAGAAATGGCCTGACAGGTTGAAGATCTCCATGCGAATCAATGGTGAGCTGGTGGAAGTGGGGCAGAGATACCGTGGACAAGACGGGAAGCTCTGCGTTGCCTGGACAGTACCATTCAGCAAGATCAAAAACGAAATCATCTATCTCGAACGGGCAGGGCAGCGCTCTTAGCGCTGCCCACGGTTTGAAATCGCCCGTCAGGGAGGTTTCAAACCCAATTTCAAATCTGACCAAAGGTTAGATTGGGGCGAGGCAGGGCGAAGCTCGGTCTCGCCCCAATTTTCAATGCCAGCACATAAGAAAGGGCCGCGCTGACGGTCCTTTCTTTCGATCTTTTTAGGCTGGCTAAACTTTCGACCAGTTGCGTTGCATGAATCGACTGATGCGGCATGTCGTGCCTGTGTCCACACATTCAAAGCATGTGGTTGCACGGCGGTATCCCGCAAAACGCTCTTTGATAACCTTGAACGTCTGGCGCTCGATTCCGTCACCAAAGGTCAAAGGCTGCTCAAAACGAACAACGTCACCGTGATTGACCTTCCGGCTCACCAATGCCGCATTCTTCCGGCAACGCTCTCGCCACGACACGGCATATTCACGGTCAGTTTCGCTCAACAGGTCAAGCAACTTCTTGGGGGCCATTGCCTCACATGGACCCATGCTTTCTTCCATGTCCTTATAGCACCATTCGCCACCACCGCGACGGGTCAGGATCACGGCTGCAAAAACATACCGGCCCAAGCTATCGCGGGTGTATCCATAGGTTTCGGTTTCCTCTGTTTTACAGGTCACTTCAACGGCGACATACCAAACTGATCCCTTGCGGGTGGTGAGGATGGGCCGCATGGCCCGATCCTCATTCTCGTATGTCACAAGACGCTCAATTTCGGCCTTCTCGTCGTGGGGCGGGGTGTGAAGACAGGTCCAGCCCATTACGCTGCCTCCGACACTGCGGCCACGCTCTGCTTGCCCAGCACGTAGTCAAAAGCTTTCTGGGCCTGTGCAGCTGCCTTGAAAATAGCGTTCTTGTCGTCCTTGAGTGCTTTCAGCCAGCCTTCAACATAAGCTGCGGTCTGATCAAAATGCGGCTCAAACCCAAGATGAACGGCAAGAAATGCGCTGAAAATCTCGGCTTCAAGTTCGCCCATTGAATACTCGGCACGGTTCGCAAACTTCTTCTGGGTGCCAATGCGGTGATCGGCCAAGACATAATGCCCGATTTCATGGCTCAAGGTGCCGTAGTATCCGGCTGCATCGTAGAACGTGGCAACAGGTGGCATATGAACCTGATCGTTCTTCGGGTCATAGTAAGCTTGCGGCTTATCGCTGGTGACAATCTCAGCGCCGATAGCGTCAAAGAATGAATCAAGCTCCGGGTTCGCTTCGGTGCCAAGATCGCGGGGCGGTTCGGGGCGGATATAGTATTCCTCGGGCAAGCCTTCGATCTGATCCACGTTGAAAACGCTGAAATACTTGACCACGCGCACGGTCTCTGCCTCGCCATCGACCTCCTTTTCATAGGTTCCATAGTAGACCGATTTCGTGGACTTCGCGCCCTTTTTGACGCAGCCGCCCAATTCCAGAGCTTGCTTGAATGTCATCCAGCGCGCGGACTGATAGCCGTGCATCATGGCCGTCGCCCAAAGCATCAACACATTGACGCCCTGATACTTCTCGCCATTGTGCCGCAACGGAAAAGATGCGCCTGCAATGTCACCCGTCCACGGCTTGCGCCAAGGCGGTGTGCCTGCCTCGATCTGCGCGACAATCGTATCTGTGACGTGCTGTTTAATATCGAGTTTTGCCATAACGGTTGCTCCTTCGTGGTGTCGGCGGGGTCTTGGCCCCTTTGGATTGGTTTTTTGGTCAACCGCTGAAAGCGGCTGATCCTGAAAACCTGACCCGCTGGCGAAGCGTGGGGGTTAGCAAGGGCAACTGGAATCGACAGGGTTGGTGCGGCCCGCAGCGCAAAGCGCGAGGACACGGCCCTGTCTATTCCAGTTGACCGCGCGAGGGGGCGAAGTCCCCTTAGCAACGTGTCGCCGTGGCGTTCGGCTCTGCCGAACCCCAAGACACCATGAAAACCGGATCGCTAACGATCCGCTGCCCCATGCGACCGTCACCCGAATGGGCAGATCGGCGCGGTCCTGGGCGGGCATGAGACAAAGGACGGGGCGCGGCTCGGAGAGACGCGACCAGGACTATTGGATCAGCTCGAACAGGGGTGTGACGTTCTGGGCGCAAGCCGGTCTGCCGGCTGGAGCCTAGGGCGCGGTGACACGGCCATCAGGCCGGGGCAGGGGCCATAAAAGACAAAGGCCCCTGAGAGCTTGCAACTCTCAATAGGGCCTTTGGTGCATTCGTTTTGAAGCCGATTGCACCTCCTTCATGACCCAAATTCCGAGACCCGTCAATCGCGCTCGGGAATAGGGGCTGTCTGCCCCCGCGCCTTTGGCGCTCCCCCGAGGATATTTTCAGGAAGATGATAAGGAAAAACCGACACTACATCGCCGGAATGCAACGCCCGTCCTTGTGTCGATAGTAGGTCGTGGCCGGAAAACTCACGCCAAGGCCAACGTGTTCCGGCTTTGCAGTGTCGAGTTCGACAATCAACTCCCAACCTAAGATGGGTTCTTGCCAGTCGCGGCCATCGTCGGGGCAGATTTGCAACCAAGTCTGCCCCTCGTCTTCAAGGTGAAACGCTTTCATTGGTTGCGATCCTCCTGCGGGGAGATTTCAGGGGCTTCGGAAAGTGGGGCAAGTCCGCTATGCCAAGGAACAGGGGACCAAAGCCGCCCGTTGTAGCTGATACGGGCGAGGTGCTGGCCCGCTTGGTCGAATAGGTTTCCCTCCCCAAACTGAGACGCGCCAAGACCGGACGCCTGACGTGCTGCGATGTAGGCGCGCTGGCAGTCTTCGACGGTCTCAAATCCTCGCAGCCAATAAACGCCGGTCGCCGCAAACTCGCGGCCAGGGTGGATTTCGTAGCGCACCCGGAAACGGGTGCGTTCGGTGATCTGGTAGTGATCTGGAAAACTCATTGCGCGGCTCGTGCTGCGGTGCGCCAATCGTGCGCCCAATGCAAAGGAAGCGCGCCGGTGTTCGCGCTGGCGGGGCAGGGCAAAAGCGGGGTCAGTTTGTCCAAGAGGGATTTGGTAGCGCCGCCCGAATAATACGGGTTCATATCTTCGGGCATTTCCTTCCACGACACGTTGCGGCGGCCAGTTCCGTTCAAGCTGCCTTCGTGTTTGATCACGATTGCGACGGTCACGGTTTGATCCGTGTCGGCCAAGTCATAGACGCGGCGAAAATCTTCGGTGTTCTCGTCGGTCAAGGGAATGCGGACAGCGGCAACGGCTGAGGTATCGCCAAAAGACGTGGCGACGATTTCCAGCGGCGCAAGCTCGTGTGCGATAACAGCCTCACGCGGTTTGTCGGTGGTGAAAATAGTGGTTCCCATGAGAATGCTCCTTTGTGGTGCGCCCGTTTCGATCTGGTGCCGAAAATGGGCATCGGGGTTTTTGGACAGCGCGAATGCGCCTGCTCCTGAAACCTCGAATGCGATGAAAGAAAGGATTAGGAGCCAGCGGGCCAAATCGACATGACTGGCGCGGGCAGGCGGCGCAGCCGCCAACACGGGAATGTCTATTTTGCTTGCTGGCGGCGGCATCCCTGCCGCCAAACAGCCGAAGCGGCGTTCGGCTTGCCCGAACCCCAAGGCTCGATGCCTGTCCAGGCATCGTTATGAGGCGGAGTCGTGCAGGGCATTTAGCCCTGCACGACCCGCCCTGCCGCGCGCGGCTTCCCGAACACGGGAAAGGGCGGTCTCTCGACCGCCCAGGTGCGTTAGCGCCTTATTCCTGATCTTCCTCCTTCGGTTTGGCAGGGAACGCAGCCATTTCCACACCGGGGAACATGTCGTGCTTCACTGTGACCGAAGTGACGTTGCCGTTGTCGTCGGTGTTCAGGAAGAGAACCCCGCAGGTGTTCCAGAAGTTTTTGCCGTCTTTTTCGCCGGTTTTAACGCGCAGTTTCAGAGCTTGTGCCATTTTGTAGATCCTTCATCTTGTGTTTCGATAAACATTCTCTGGCGTGCAGCTATGAGGGGAGTGTCAGCAGGTATTTTGTCGCGCGAGGAATGCCCGTAGGGCAGGGGAAAATACCTGTTGAAGCGGTTCTTGAACCGCGGCTCTCCCCGGCTGCGCGCGATGTTTTATCAGATAGAAACACATATGAGGGATCGGAAAGGGCGCTCAAGCTCGACTGTGATCAATCAAACCAAGAAAGGCAAAAGCGTTTGGATCAGCTGAAGAAGCTCCAATGACCCACCGACAAAAGCGGCGGTTTCAACGCAGGTTTGATGATGCCGCCCACCATGTTCCTTGTGGAGATCCGCATCCCAGATAAGCCAATCAGGAAAATCAGAAAGGCGCAGGCCCGGGCAACGCGAGAGACAATCCCGAAGGGATGGAAAGCGCGGCGGGGCGGCTTCGCCGCCAGGACAAGTCGATCGTTACCCGCAAGGGCCGATCCGCACTGACCTGGGCGACCATGCGAGCCGCGCCGGATGCTGACTCGATAGAGACAGTTGCCGGCGCTTTAGCCGCAGGGAGACAGGGCAGAGGGGTTCGGAGCGAAAGCCGGTATGCCGGCTGAAGCTTAGAGCGCGGTCACGAGCTGCAAGCTCGGGATGGCCCACAACCTTTTCAAACCCTTTCGAAACCGTTCCGAAACCCTTATCGAAAATGATGCTCAAAAGTCGTAAACTATCTATAAGGGGTGTTAAATAGCTACTGGAACTGTAAGCATTCTTTCACTACGGTTCTTCCTGACGACATAAAACCGAGGATCGGAAGCGTTCACGGCGCTCAAGCTCTTCAATCGTCAAAGGAAAGAAGTGAAACAAAGGAGACCACTATGACACGATACACCCTAAACGTCCCTGTCAAATACGACGACAACGGCACTGAGAAAACGAGCTTCCGGCGAGTCGGAGCGGTTTTCGAAAATCAGCGCCGCGACAGCAACGAAACTTTCCTCACGATCAAACTCGACTTCCCTGTTGGTGCGACCGAGCTGGTGGCCTTCCCCGCGAAAGCAGGCGACGACAGCGACGTAACCGAATAAGCAATACGCGGCGGGCGGCCGATACCGGCCGCCGCGCAGCCGGGTTACTTGTCCCGGCTTTTTATCTCGAACGTGATTTTCAGAAAAACCAAGTTGACTTCGATAGCCAAGCTCAGGTCGATGCGCTGAAGCTGCTTCCGAATTGTTTTCAATCTGCGAGCTGCGATGCGACGAAGGCGGGTTGCTGTTTTACGAATGTATTTCATGATCTGTCTCCTTAATGAATAAACGAGGCAGAAAGACACGGCGGGAAAGGGGACCAGTCAACACGCGCGGCACGCGCCCGAAGGCTTGGTGTTTACAGGTTCCCGCGCCGTGTAAATTGGCCGATGATGTTCATGGAGACAGGGCAAGGCATGACGGACACGCATTTAAAAAGACGAGGCAGCGTGGTATCTGTGAGCAATGAAGAACCTGTTGCGTAAACTGCTGAACTATCGGGCCAAACTGGTGGCAAGAAAGGATGCTGTAGAAAGCTGGGAAAGACGTGTTGTTGATCCCATTGTCGCAAGTGGACGTGATGAGCTGCTAACAACAGCCTACAAACACCGATTTAAAGCTGTCCTTCATTCCTTATTGATTGGAATCTTCTTCGTGATCGGCTTGGTAGCCTATGCAATGAACAACGGGGAGTGGCTTTCGGGCCGCCGGTTTTACCTTATCCTTGTTGTTAGCGGCATTGGAGTAATCTGGACCTCACGAGAAACGCTCTATCATTTCAGAAAATGGGCGCAGAAAATGGAGCGGTGGCTGGCGGAGAACGATCCGCATTTCTAGGGGCTTCCGCCCCCGCGCCCGATGGGCGCGCCCCCGAGGATATTTTTCGGAAAGATGATGAGAAAAGATGAGTAAAACAGGAAAGTGCGGACATTGCGGCTATGAGCCAGTAGCGATGCGCGCCAAGGTTTGCCCGAAGTGCCACGGGAAAGACCCCATTCTTGCTGGGGCATCATTAGGAGATTGGGGCAAGGGTTTCGGGTTAGCCGTGGTAGCTTTGGCCGTGATGATTGGGCTGATCGCTGTGTTCGGGTTCCCCAACTAGGCACGGTGAGAAACGGGAAAAGCGGCCCCGAAGGGCCGCTAACCGTGTCAGCCGAAGCCGATCAGGGAGTTCAAAACGACGACGACGCCAACAACGATGGCAAACATGAAGCCCTGAACGGTCAGAACCGATTGGAAAACGTCTGACTTCTTGACCATGTTACCCTCGATGTGATCGAGGCGGGTCATCAGTTGTTGAAACTGTTCGTTGCTCATTTGCTCGCTCATGGTGAGGTCCTTTCTCAATTTAGGTTGAAAACCGTCAAAAAGCAATGAAATCACTGCCCCATTCGGTCGCAGGCATTTGGACACGCCACGTCAAGGACGGCCTGCAAGGCCGCGTGCGAGCTGCGCCCTCTTTGGCGCAGCGAAGTCCTTTACGGGTGTGGGATAATGCAAAGACCGTGTGGGGTGGGGACGTTCGGCCCTGGGCGGCGCAAAGCGTGGACCAGGTTAACAGCCGGACACGATCTGCACGGGATGATCTTGTTGCATCGAGTCTGGTGACGACGCCGCGCAATGCGGCTTCCGCGCGAATAGCGCACGTCCTTGTCGCGGACGGCCGCAAGGTCGTCTGGGGCAGGGACTACCAAGGCAGGTCGCCACCCTCAAAAGAGGGTGAGTTGATCGCCTGCAATAGCTGGGCCTGTTCCGAGATTTTCAAGACGTTCTGCGCGCTCGGCCTCGGTGCGCTGCACCCGCTCTTTTTCAGCGGCTTCCCACTGTGCGGCCCGCTCTTTCTGCTTGGCGAAAGGATCGCCGTTGGCATTGAGAAAAACCGGCGCGGCGGCGGTATAGGCGCCAGTGAAGACCTCTAGGGAAATGCTGTTACCGCAAATGATCTTGCCAGCAAGGCCACGGGCTGCACATTGCAGATAGCACATGTGATAGGTCGATCGCGAAAGCTCTACCGCCTCGATCCAGACACTTGTTTCCAGATTGTGGCCCTTACCCTCGATCACATCAGCCACCGCCATAAGCATACCGCCTGCGCCTGCTGCTGGTTCTTGCAAGGTGATGAACCCTTGTTCATCAATCATCTGGTCAACGTTAGACAGGTTAATTTCAGCCATGAGGCGCGAAACCTCGTAGGGCGTGAAAAACTGCCCTAGCCTGCTGTCCAGTGCGCCAATCTCACCGGCTACCATGCCCAGAAAATCGCAACCACCCTTGCCAATCTCGCCAAGGGCAATGCCCAAGAGTTCGGGCATTTTGCGCACATCGTCCTTGTCGCGGTATCGCCCGACCACTTCCATATATTGTGCCTCTAGGGCGTCCTGTTGCTCGGTGAACGGGCTGGCTTTCTTTGCCAGTGCGCAATAGCCCATTTCGCAGAAGTCAGAAAAAACCTCAGTCCGGTATTTTGAGCGGTCAATATCATTGATCAGCCGCACAAATTCTTTCGCTGCTGGTGTCACGCTGCCACCTCAGCAATGTAAAAATCTTTGGGCTGGCCGTTCAGCTTGTCGCCTGCGCGATTGGTCAAGCCGATGGTGTTCTGATTGGGTTGAAACGTGATCAGGTATTGCCCCAAGCTATCGCGGGTAACGTGGTATCCGTCATGGGACCAGCGAACGGGTTTTCCAGCATCAACGGCGGCTTTGATTTCTTCGATGGTCATTGCTCAATCACCTTTTCGATGGCTGAATCCTCGCTGCCGCAATCGTCGCAAACGGTATGGTCAAAGATTGCGCTAAGCTCCCATTGCTGAAGCTCGGCGTTCCACTCGGCGTAGGCGTCCTTTCGGACGTTCTCGCCGCCACATGCGCCGCAATGGATTGTCACGTCAGGATCGGGGCGGGGGGTGCTGTCTGTCTGGCTCATTGTCCCAAAGCCTCCGGCTCGGCCTGCCGTTCCTCTCGGTAATACTGGTGGGCGTCCTTGTCGTGCCGCCCAAAGGCAAGCCCGTGCTGATCGGCAAAGTGGCGCAGATCGCAAAGCGCATAGGTCAAAAGCTCCCGCGCTTCCTCCGTGTCGATATAGAGGTCTTGCAACGCGGCCTTGATCCGGTCGCTTTGGCGGATCGCCCCTTGCCGCGCCTCTGCATTGCCATAGGTCAGGGCTTCGGGGGAAAGGTGCCGAATGGTGACGCCGCAGCACTCAACGCCTGTGGTGCTGTCAGCATCCAGAAGCCGCAATAGATCGTCGTGAATGCTTTGGCCCTGAGCGGTCAAGCTGTCGTCTGCTGAACAGGAATAGACAAGCTGGGCGGTGACTGTGATCTCTTCTTGCATCACGCGGCCCCCTTCATCAGCTTATGAACAACTGTAAGATGATCGCTGTGGTTCTCGCCCCAAAACGCGGCGCTGGCCTGCGCTTTTGGGTGCGCTCGGGCCTCGGTCTCGGTCATTTCGAAAGGCTCAAGTTGAAAAACACGGCATGGCAAAAACACATCTACCGCACGGCCTGCGCCAACAATGTTGTGAGAGAAAAACCAGAACCGGCCCAGCTTGGTTTCGCCAGTTTCCTTGAAGTATTCCCAAAGCTGGGGACGGTTAAGACCACCCGAAAAGCTGCCTTCGCCAGAGCGGCTAAGGGAAAAACTGCCGCCCTCTGTGGTTTGCATACCGTGAGCCGTGCTGTTGCAACAACGCTCAAAGCTGCCGTTTGGCATGATCACAAAATCACCAACGCGCGGCTTGCCAGTGAATGCCTCGCGGGTTTCTCTCAGCCCGTCCGCAATGACTTGGTTTTTTTCGTCAAGATGGGCATTGTCTTCGGTCGCGCCAATCAAATCGGCATCGATCAAATGCCGGATGATCGCAATTTTGCACCCGTTCTCTGTTGGGTGGGTATAGGTTCCACCCTTCCCGTTGATCCGTTCCAGACTGTAAGCCCACGGGTCACGGTTTGGGTTTGTGGCTTCAACGGGCCAGTAGGAGCAAACAATATCGCCGCCAAAGCCTCGCATATCAAAACGAACTTCGGTGCGTCCGTCTTGCTGGGGTTCAAACGAAAGACGGGGATGGGCCATAAGCTCAAGTGTGCTTGTCATAGATTTGTCCTTTGTGGTGCGACGTTTCGGGCTTGGTGCCTTCTTTCCGCCGATGGGCTACGCCTCGGCCAATCTGTGACCGGAAACGCATGTTTCCGGCGGAACAGAGTGGGAGAGGGCGCAGCCCGACCCACGGGCCTGACCGGGACTGTCAATGGTCGCGGGGCAGGGGTGGTGCGGCCCGCAACCGAAGGTGAGGACACGGCCCTGACACGCGACGACCGCGCAGCGGGCGCTTGCC
>JAGHRD010000027.1:0-33503 GCA_017744045.1 Tropicibacter sp. R15_0
CACCCACCCACCCCGTCGCGCCACGGCTGGGGTTTTGACCTTGGCGGGAAAGCGCCCTATGCAGGGGCATGACCAGATCTATCCTCTTTGTGTGTCTCGGAAATATCTGCCGCTCCCCCTCGGCGGAGGCTGTGACACGGGCCAAGGCCCTAGCCCGTGATGTGCCGTTGGAGTTGGACAGCGCCGGGACCGGGGCCTGGCATGTGGGCGAACCGCCCTATGGGGCGATGCAGGCCTGTGCGACCAAGCGGGGCTATGACCTTGCACCGCTGCGGGCGCGTCAGGTGACGGCGCAGGATTTTGAGCGGTTTGATCTGATTGTCGCGATGGATGCGGACAATCTGATGAACTTGCAAGAATTAGCGCCCAACTCGGCCCGGGCCAAGCTGGCCTTGTTCACGGATTTTGCGCCGCAAACCGGGGCCGACCATGTGCCCGACCCCTATTATACACGCGACTTTGACGGCACGCTTGACCTTGTTGAGATATGTGCCGATGCGCTGCTGGATCAGTTATAGATCGCCTTGGCCACCAGATAAGCCACGGGCAGGGCCAGTACGAACCCCGCCGCCGCCGCAGCCAGGATCGGCGTCAAAGTGCCATATCCGGCCGTGAGAACGGCGATGACCAGGGTTCCGGCCAGGGTGGTTGAAATCAAAGAATAGAGGATACTTGCCAGACGCAGCATGTCAGGTCTCCTGAGTTGAAATCCGGTTTTTTATATTCTGGTTTTGGAATGATTTGATTGACCTAGATCAGGCTGGACTGCTGGGCGGTCTATTTTTTGCGCGTCTTGTTGGCATATAGCAAAATTGACAGGCTGATTTTGCGTCAGGCTGCGCGGGTGTCGTGAGGTCTGACTTGAAGCGATGCGGGGAAATCCCTTAAATCAAGGCGATTTCAGAATTCTAGGATTAGCTATGATGAAAAGCGCCTTATTGGGGGTATGCGGCCTGGTCATCACCGGGTGTGCTCCGTTTTTGGCCTTGGAAAAGGCCCAAAAGACCGACCTGCCCGAAGTGTCCTGCTTTACCCGCCCGCAAGGGGGATGTGTGTTTGATCACAACCCCTTACGCGTTGAGACCAAAGCGGTTACCATTCAAAACCGCCCTTATAAATTCTTTCCGACTTCGGTGACATTGAACTTTGTCGATGCGCTGGGGCGAGATTGGCAGGCACCTAAAGGGACTTTGACCGATGGGGCGTCGATTCCGGAGATTTTTACCGCCATTGTGGGCAAGCCGACCTCGCCGGAATATATCAACGCCGCCGCCGTGCATGATGCCTATTGCGGTATCGGTAACGAGTCCGGGCCGCGTTTTCACGATGGGCGCTGGGAGGATGTGCATCGCATGTTCTATGACGGGCTGATTGTGGGCGGCACACCCGAGCTGCGGGCCAAGCTGATGTATGCCGCTGTCTGGCTGGGTGGCCCGCGTTGGGAGACCACGCGCAGCCTGGATCGCGTTTCGGATGCCGACCTGCAAACCGCTATGAGGGCTACGAAAAATTACATTTCGGCCAATTCGCCAACCCTGCCTGAGCTGGACCGGTATCTGCGCAAATGGGAGAACCATCTGCTGTTGGATACGCAGGAGGAAGAGGTCCCGGAAGACAACGCCGCTGGCCCGATGGAGCCTTATGAGCCAACCTATCCCGAGGATCCTTACGAGCCCACTTATCCCGATGATCCCTACGACCCGACCTATCCGGGCGAGCCCAATGATCCGACTGATCCGGGGCTGACTTGACCCCGCGATGCGTCCTGGCGGGACTCGATATCTGAGCGATTTCACAGCTTTGCCCGGCAGGGGTAAATCCAGCGCCCGGTGGTTTAACCCCCGGGCGTTTGCTTTTTCTTAAGGTGCAATCTGTCCGAAACAGGGTTTGTTTTGGGGAGATTGCCTGTGGCGTGCAACCGAGGTCCGAGGGGGCGTCTGGGGCCCCGGCTCAGGCAATCTGTCCGATTCTGGCTCTGTTTCGGACAGATTGGGGTGACGCGCAGAAAGGGCCGAGCATGGAACACGAATATCGCCGGATCTCGATCTCACGTTTTCGTGAGAAGGCGGGAAAAGACCTGAAATGGGTGGAGCAGATTGGCGGGCATCTGTGGCTGACCCGGCATGGCAAACATGTGGCGGCGGTGATCCCGTTTTATCAGCTCAAGATGCTGGAGGAGTTGCTGGGCCAGGTTGAGAGCCAAAAGGCGCAACGGCTGGAGCAGGAATATTCGCGCTGGCGGGCGGCGAAATCGGTGCAGGCGGCCGAGGAGTTGGCGCGGTTGAATTCCGGCAAGCTGGTCGGCGGCGAGGCGCGCTCGGGCGATATTCGGAAACGGGCGCAAAAGGGCGAAGACCCCTGGGATGACGACCCGGTGCTGATCACCACGCATCCCTGGAAGTATCATAAGCCGTTTGAGGTGGAGGAGTAGGGGGGGCTTGGGATGTTAGCGAGACAGGTGTGGTGACGCGGTAAGGGCAATTCCCGACCGCGGGTGGGGGAGAAGCCCACGCCGTTCCGCCAAAGGCGGACACCCTATAGGCGCACCTTTGGTGCGACGGGGCGGTCGGGGACTGCCCGGCCTGAGGCCGGGCGAGTTAGTCGTTTGATTTTAAATATGCGTCGATACTCGCAATATCCAAGCTTTTAACTCCAAGCCTATTTTTAATAATATGGGCTTTCTTGGATAGATCATTCAGACAGTCAAAAATGCGTTGCTCGCACGATAGATCCAAAGACAACGAAACAACTGTACCGTTTATTTCACACTCAAATTCATTGAAACGATCTCTGTTCAAATATAGCGCGTTAGAGCCAGAAGCGATAGCAAAATGACCGAGGTTTCCAAATAGGTGATGAGCAAAGAAAAGGCCGTAACCGGAGTTGTCCCACGGAGTTTTTTGGGCGGATTTCTTCTTTTTGTGTTTCCAAGCTTTTGAGGAAACACCCGGCATAATTGCAAATTTTAGTGCTTCTAGGTCATTCTCCGGAATATTGTATTTTCCACTTTCCAATGACGATCGGACGCCTATACCGCGGTCAGCTATACATAGCTCGACCTTTTCTAGTCTTGGCCAGTGTTGGGCACAGAAAAATACTGTATTCGCCTCGCCATGTTCAAAACTATTTCTAATAATCTCGCGAAATGAGCGCTGTAAGGCTGATCTAAGCTCTTCACTTCTCCCTTGCGAAACAACTGCTGCTAGTGAAAGGCATCTTGCTTCAATTTCGTCGCCCAGTTGAACTCCTTTTTCCTCGGCTGATTCCTCAAGGTCTTTTCTGGCAATTGAAGAAATTGGAATGTAATTTTGTCCACCAAAAGCGCCTTGTTGGTATGGTTTACCTTTAAGGCGTAAAGCATCGGAGAACCCAAGATTGTTAGCGTAAGTGAGGTCTTTCAATCCCGAAAAAGTGTGAGTTTCGTCACGTTGTTTCCTTCGTCTTTGTAGACAAGACTTGGCAATCATTATCATATCTGTGGGTGTTACAAATCGCACCCTATCCGCGGAAAAATTTATCTCTGATTGTTTTGGAAGATCGGACAGTTCTTTCGAAAACTTGCATAATCTAAAGAAGCTTTTGCCAGGAGGAAAATGGATTTTAGTTTTTTTACTCATTTAGGTCCCGTAGACTTCGCCCGAAAGCCCGGACTTCAGGCCGGGCCGCGCCCGACCCTCCCCCCGGGAGGGCGCATTGGTGAGGTAATGCCTTGAAGCTATGTGAGGTGTGTGACGCTGTCTAGCGACAAATTAGAGGGTGCGAGCGCCCACCCAGGGCCGGGCGCGGCCCTTATCGTTTGATCTAAAAAGAAAAGCCCCGCCGAAGCAGGGCTTGTATTGGGTGTTTAGGCAAGAGCCTCACCGGGTGGGCACGCAGAGTTTTGTGCCAAAACTCGCTTTCGCCCACGCGCTCTAAAAATGGACGATTAATCGTCCATTTTTAGAGCGGAAATAAACGCCTCTTGTGGAATATCCACCTTACCAAACTGGCGCATCTTCTTTTTACCCGCCTTCTGCTTTTCCAGCAGTTTCTTTTTCCGGGTCGCGTCGCCGCCGTAACATTTGGCCGTCACGTCTTTGCGCATCGCTGACAGGGTCTCGCGCGCGATGACCTTGCCGCCAATTGCCGCCTGGATCGGGATTTTGAACATGTGGCGCGGGATCAGGTCCTTGAGCTTTTCGCACATGGCGCGGCCACGTTGTTCGGCGCGGTCGCGATGCACCATGGTCGAGAGCGCATCGACAGGTTCGTCATTCACCAGGATCGACATCTTGACCAGGTTGTCTTCGCGGTAGCCTTCCATCTGGTAATCAAAGGAGGCATAGCCCTTGGTCACCGATTTCAGCCGGTCATAAAAGTCAAACACCACCTCGTTCAGCGGCAGGTCATAGACCGTCATGGCGCGCGAGCCGGCATAGGTCAGGTCAAGCTGGATGCCGCGGCGGTCCTGGCAGAGTTTCAGCACATCGCCAAGATATTCGTCAGGCACCATGATGGTGGCCTTGATGCGCGGCTCTTCGAGGTGGTCGATGGTCGAAGGGTCGGGCATGTCGGCAGGATTGTGCAGCTCGTGCATCGTGCCGTCTTTTTGGTAGATGTGATAGATCACCGACGGGGCGGTGGTGATCAGCTCGATATTATATTCACGCTCGATGCGGTCGCGGATGACCTCAAGGTGCAAGAGCCCGAGGAAGCCGCAGCGGAAGCCGAAACCCAGCGCGGCGGAGGTCTCCATCTCGGACGAGAAAGAGGCGTCGTTCAGGGCGAGTTTCTCGATCGCGTCGCGCAGGTCTTCGAATTCGGAACTGTCGACCGGGAAGAGGCCACAGAAGACGACGGGCTGAGAGGGTTTGAAGCCCGGCAGCGGCTCGGGCGTTTGCCGTTTCTCATGGGTGATCGTGTCGCCGACCTTGGTGTCGCGCACCTGTTTGATCGAGGCGGTGATAAAGCCGATCTCGCCGGGGCCAAGCGCGGGCATGTTTTCCATCTTGGGACGGAAGACGCCGATGCGGTCGACGCCGTATTTGGCGCCGGTCTGCATCATGCGGATCTGGTCACCCTTTTTCAGCGTGCCCTCCATGATGCGCACCAGCACGACCACGCCAAGATAGGGGTCATACCAGCTGTCCACCAGCATCGCTTTGAGCGGCGCATCCGGGTCGCCGCTTTCGGGGGCGGGCAGGCGGGTGACGATGGCCTCAAGCACATCCGGAATGCCGATGCCGGTCTTGGCCGAGATCAGGCACGCGTCCGTGGAATCGATGCCGATCACATCCTCGATCTGCTCGGCCACACGCTCGGGCTCAGCCGCAGGCAAGTCGACCTTGTTCAGCACCGGCACGATCTCGTGATCGGCCTCAATCGCCGTATAGACATTGGCCAGGGTCTGCGCCTCAACCCCTTGCGAGGCGTCGACCACCAGCAACGATCCCTCAACCGCGCGCATGGAGCGGCTGACCTCATAGGCAAAATCGACATGGCCGGGGGTGTCGATCAGGTTCAACACATAATCGAGACCATCCTTCGCCGTGTAATCAATGCGCACGGTGTTGGCCTTGATGGTGATGCCACGCTCGCGCTCGATATCCATGGAGTCCAAAAGCTGTTCCTGCATATCCCGTTCGGCCACCGTGTTGGTGGATTGGATAAGCCGGTCAGCCAGGGTGGATTTCCCGTGGTCGATATGGGCGACGATGGAGAAGTTGCGGATGCGATCAAGAGGGGTCATGGTGACGGGATATGCGGTGGAATCTGCGGGTGGTCAAGGTGGGATGTACGGTGCTGAAAGTGAAAAACACAGAAAATGGCGAAGGGTTATGAGTTCACCAGACCTAAGGGTGCGATTTACCAATAGTGTTCGCGGTATCCCGGAGCAAAACGTCAGAACAGCTGTGTTTCGAGGGCTTCTCAGAATGTTCCCGAATTTTGGGGTCAACGTTGGCGGAAATCTTGTAGAAAGATACGGGCTCGAAATGGCTCGCGTCCTTTTAAGCGCTGGAGTTTTCTTGAAGACGGGAACCAAGTACCCATTGATAGACTCAATAACTACACTTTCCAGAAAGTACTCCGACCTTGTGTCTGGCCCAAGCGCTCTCGTTGTTTTTGCGAAGGCCCTCATTGAAGATGTTGGGATCAGTTTTCGAAGTGCCGGGTTAGAAGCCATACTTGAAACAGGCGGCGCATTTCAACGCTACTTAAACTACACTCTTCTCAACTCTCTTGCTGTTCAGAAGAACCTAAACATTGAGCGAGAGCAGAAAATGCTCACCGAGAGATCGTTCACCTATGATCTTCAATCTTTGCAGCCTGACTGGGCGCAAACACCTCTTTGGCCCGAAGGAGCCGAGGCCGTTTACCTTGAGTTTGTCGCTAGTGGCCTTAGTCATTTCTTCGAAGGTGAGTCAGGAGTGTTTTGGAAGCGCTGGTTAGATGGGTTTCAAGCCGGCCAGCCCATTAGTTGGGCACTCCAATTGAGGATTGCATCGATTTCCGACAGCATTTGGAATGCTGGTCCCAAAGCCGTCGCTAAAGAAATCGCTCGGATTGAAGCGGAGTGGGAGGCGGAGCAAGACGTCAAGCAGGGCAGGGTGCCGGAGTTGGAGCCGGATAATGTCGTGCCGCTTTTTCAGTATCCACAGACGGTTGTGGCAAATGTCAGCCATGTCTCGACCACGATCACTCAAAACTTTGAGCTGTTCCGCCAGGAAACCGGGCTGAATCAAACGCCGGAGATGGTGTTGCCTTTGGAGGCGATGGTGGCCTCTTTGGATCGGATTGGTGATCTGGTTGCCAAGGGGCAAAGCGCCGCCAATGAGCAAGCGTTAAAGGAAGAAATCGGGCGGTTATATGGCCGGATTGTTCAGCTTGAGGCGGAACTTGCCAAGGCCAAGAAGGATCTCGAGCTGCAGAAGAAGCCTTGGTTCGTTCCCATGGTTAAGACCGTTGGTGCTTGCACAGGAGCCGTGATTGGGGCCGCTTGGATTTTGGGGAGCGGCGAAACGAGATTGAAGACTGTCATCGAAAACCTCACGGAAGATTATCGCTATCTACAGAGGCTAGAAGCGCCAGAGGTCTGTGCGCCGCATAAGTCGACTAAAGAGCTTCCTTTTTCGACTGACGTGTAAGCTTCCAATCAAAGTCTCGCCCGGCTTGCCGGGCAGCCCCCGACCGCCCCGCCGCACCAAAGGTGCGCCACTATCATGTCCGCCTTTGGCGGAACGGCGGGGGCTTTACCCCCACCCGCGGTCGGGGACTGCCCTTTGGCGTGACATCCGCAAAACCCTTTGACTTCTTCCCCACTGACTGATTAATTTCCATCACTAAAATAAATACCCGACCGCGAGTCGGCAGACATATGTTTGGGAGGACATCATGTATCTTGGGCTCGATCTGGGCACCTCTGGGTTGCGCGCGCTTTTGGTGGATGGTTCCGGCGCGCCTCTGGGCAGTGCCGAGGCGCATTATGATGTCTCTCACCCCCATCCCGGTTGGAGCGAACAGGATCCCAAAGATTGGGTAAGTGCCTGTGAAACGGCGATTTCTCAGTTGAAATCCCAGCATGGCGCGGCTTTTGCGCAGCTCAGCGGTATTGGCATTAGCGGCCATATGCATGGCGCGGTTTTGCTGGGGGAGGGGGATGAGATCCTGCGCCCCTGTATCCTGTGGAATGACACGCGCTGCGCCGATGAGGCCGCGACATTGGACGCGACTCCGGGGGTGCGCGAGCTGTCGGGCAACATCGTCTTTCCGGGCTTTACCGCGCCGAAACTGCTTTGGGTCGAGGCCCATGAACCCGATATTTTCCAGCAAGTGAAAAAAGTCCTGCTGCCCAAGGATTACCTGCGGCTTTGGCTGACCGGGGCCCATGTGGGCGATATGTCGGATATGGCGGGCAGCAGCTGGCTGGATGTGGGCGCGCGCGATTGGTCGGAGACACTGTTGGAGCACGGGCATATGCGCCACGACCAGATGGCGGATCTGGTTGAGGGCTCGGAAAGCTCAGGCATTTTGCGCGGCGCGCTGCAAGAGGCCTGGGGCGTGGGTGAGGTCGTGATTGCCGGGGGCGGCGGCGACAATGCGGTGGCGGCCTGCGGTGTGGGCTGTTTCAAAGAGGGGCAGGGTTTTGTCTCGCTCGGCACCTCGGGGGTGCTTTTGGCGGCCAAGGACAGTTTTGCCCCCGATCCGGCCACTGCGGTGCATACATTTTGCCATGCGGTGCCGGGGCGCTGGTATCAGATGGGGGTGATCCTGGCGGCGACGGATGCGTTGAACTGGTTGTCCAAGCGGTTGAAGGCGAGCCCGGCGGAGCTTTCTGCGTTGGTGGCGCAGGTCGATGGGCCGGGGCAGGCGCTGTTCCTGCCCTATCTTTCGGGCGAACGCACGCCGCATAATGACAGCGAGATGCGCGGGGCTTTTGTCGGGCTTGATGTGGGCGGCGGTGATGCGGCCCTGGTGCAGGCGGTGATGGAGGGCGTGTGCTTTGCCCTGCGCGATTGTCTGGAGGCCTTGCGCGCGACAGGGACGGAGTTGGAGCAGGTTCTGGCCATTGGCGGCGGCACGAAAAGCCGGGTCTGGGTTGAGATGTTGGCGACGGTGCTGGGCCTGCCCTTGGCGCTGCCCAAGGATGGGGAGTTTGGCGCGGCGCTGGGCGCGGCGCGGCTGGCCATGGTGGCGACCGGGGCCGAGATCGAAGAAGTGATGACGCAGCCGGAGATCGGCGAGGTTGTTGCGCCCAAGGTTGAGCTGCGCGACGCCTATGAGGCGGCTTATCAGCGGTATCGGCGGCTCTATGCGGCGATCAAGGGGGCCTTGGCGTGACGAGGCGCGCGACATGGCTCTGGCTGATGGCTTTGCCGGTAGCGGCCAGCGCTGAGATGGTCGCGCCGGTTTTTGACACGCCTGATCCGGCGCGGGTCAAACTGGGCTGGCAGCTGTTTTATGACCCGATCCTGTCGGGCAATCGCAATATCAGCTGCGGCACCTGCCATCATCCGCGCTTTGGCACGGCGGATGGGGTGTCGCTGAGCCTGGGTGAGGGCGCGATGGGGCTGGGGCCGGATCGCCATGTCGGCAGCGAGAATGTGCCCGAACAACGTATCCCCAGAAACGCTCCGGCGCTGTTCAACCTTGGGGCCAGCGAATTCACCGTGATGTTCCATGATGGCCGGCTTGAGGCCGACCCGGATCACCCGGATGGGATGCGCACGCCTTTGGGCAGCGAAATGTTGTCGGGTTTTGACTCGGTCCTGTCTGCGCAGGCGATGTTCCCGGTTCTGTCGGGTGACGAAATGGCCGGGCATTACAGCGAGAATGAGGTGGCGCAGGCTGTGCGGCTGGGCTTTTTGTCGAGCGAGGGCGGGGCCTGGGATCGGATTGCGGCGCGGGTGACGGATATCCCGGAGTATCGCGCGCAGTTTGAGGCTGTGGCACCGGGCGAACCGATCACTTTTCCGCTGATCGCCAATGTGATCGCCGATTTTATCGAGGTGGAATGGCGCGCGGATGACAGCCCGTTTGACCGCTTTCTGCGAGAGGGCACGCCGCTGGACCCGGCGGCAGAGCGCGGGCGGCAGTTGTTTTATGGCGCGGCGGGCTGTTCGGACTGTCATTCGGGGTGGTTCCAGACCGATCACGATTTCCACGCCATCGCCATGCCGCAGGTCGGACCGGGCAAGGCGGCGCGGTTTGAAAACCACGCCCGCGATGTGGGGCGGATGCGGGTGACAGGGCGGGCGGAGGATGCCTATGCGTTTCGCACGCCGTCGCTGAGAAATGTCTATGAAACAGCACCTTATGGGCATAGCGGAGCTTACGCGACGCTTGAGGCGGTGATCCGTCATCACCTTGATCCTGTGGCGGGTTTAGAGGGCTATGATCGCGGACAATTGGTTCTGTTGGGGCTTGAGGGCGCGCAGGATTGGAAGGCCAGCGATGACAGAGATGAGACGGCCCGGATCGGGGCGGCGAATGGCTTGGCTGCGGTGTCATTGGACGAGGCGCAGATTGCAGATGTGCTGAGCTTTCTTGAGGCGTTGACGGATGAGAGCTGGAAGGTCGGGCGGCTGGGCGTGCCTGACAGCGTGCCGAGCGGGTTGCCGGTGGATCGGTGACAAACAACGGAGGTTCGCGCCCGGCCCGTGGATTGTCGGATAAACGCCTAGACGCGTGATCGCCGTCCCGCGGGTTGGCGAAGAAACATCCGTTTCTGCCCCTTTATCTTTGCCAAGCGCTTTCCAACATCCGTGTTCACCAAGCCGCTAGTCAAATCGCCATCCCGGGGGGCGGGACGGCGATCACGCGGCGGCCTTCGGCCTTGATTCCGCGTTTATAGGCGCAAACCTCTGTTGCGTTTGCCTTAACGCTTAACGTCTATCATTTGATTGACCGCCACCTCTAACCACTCAGACACGGTTTGATCCGGCCAGATCACCCGCAGCTTGACCTTGTCCCACTCTCCCAGACCAAAGTGCTGCGCCCCGAGCGAGCCGCCCGCATGACCGCCGCCGATGGTGATCTCGCGGGTGTGGCAGTGTTCGCCTGCCAGATCACACAGCTCGATATGGGCACCGACGGCGTTTGGATTCACGCCTGTCTGAGCCACATTTACCAGCAGCCAATTGCCTCCGGTGCTGACATTCTCGTAAAGCTCCATTGGTGCGCGGCGGTTGACCACGGCGAGGTCGAGGTCTCCGTCAAAGTCGAGATCGGCCAGAACCGCGCCGCGGCTTTTCGCCATTGAGGCGACACCAGCCGGGCCGGACATCTCGGTAAAACGGCCATCATCCCTTTGAAGCAAAAGGGTATTGGGGTCCTGCATGGCGGCATCGGGCATCTGTTCGACATTGCCCTTGGCCACAAAAATATCGTCGCGCCCGTCATTGTTCACATCCCCAAATGCCGCGTGCCAACCGGTAGAGGGGCGGCCATCTTCGCCGATATGGGGACGGTGGGCGGTGGTGCCGCGCTCATAGGTGGCGTCCCGGTAGGTGGGTGCACCCGCTTCGCCCTCAAAGGTCTGGAATTTTTGATCGCCCATCGAGGTCAAATAGACATCGGCAAACCCGTCACCAGTCAGATCACGCGAGGCAATGCCCATGCCCCAGATGCTGAACGGGTGCCAGCCTTCTTTGGCCTCGTAAAGCCGGGGCGTGGGCTCCATGGCCCACATCTGCTCCTGCCCGGTTTTGACATAATAATGCCGGTCGTTGGAGACACGCAGATCGGCGCGGCCCGTGCGGGACCAATCGCTGAACAACATGGAAAGCGCGCAATATCCGGGGGTTAGGCGCTGTGGCGCGCCATATCCGTCACCGGTGGGGCGATAAAGCAGCGTGTCATCACAGGTCTCAAACGGCCCCTTGGGATCAGAACGATCGACATAGGTGCCAATGGCCAGAGTCGGCAGGCTCTGCCCGGTTTCCCAGGTGGCGGAAAAGGCGGTGGACCAGTGATCGCCGCTTTCAAACCCCAGATCAAAGGGGGTGAATTGGCAATCACCCGTGCCGCGCATCAGCATGTCTGACCCGACGCGCAGAATGGCGAGGTCGGTCAGGCCGTCGCTGTCGATATCCAGCGGATAGGCCCCGATCACGCCGGTCAGGGCGAGGGATGCCGGCGTGTCAGCGGCAAAATTCAGCGCGCCGGTGTTGCGCAGCAATTGTGCCGGGTTGCTGCCGCCTGCGGCGTAAAGCTCGGGCAGGGCGTCACCATTGCAGTCAAAGCTGGCCAAGCCGCCGCCCACAAAATGTTCCCAACCGCCCGCATAGACATGGTCGGGCAGGGGGCGGGGTTTGAATTGTGGGTCGTTGGCCAGGGCGGCGCTTGTGATGGTGGTGCTGGCTAACAGACCTAAAATCAAGGTGTTACGCATCAACCGGGACCTCGCGCACGGTCAGGGCAGACACCCGTTCGATGGCATAGGCCGCTGCGCCTTTGGCCCACATCTGATCGCCCCAAGCATGGACCCGCACCTCGGGCAGGGGGGCGTCAACCTGGATCGAGGATTGGTGCATCGCCTCGAGCACCGCATCGGCATAGAGATAGTCAAAGGAGAGCTGCTCACCGGCGAGGACGATCAGCTTGGGGTCGAAGATATTGATGATATTGGCCAGGCCCATGGCAAACATGCGCCCGGCGCGTTCAAAGATTGACCGGGCCATGGCGTCGCCTGCTTCGGCGCGTTTGAACAACATGCCGATATCGGCGAGAGGCATTTCGCGATCCATAATATTGGCCTCGCGCAGCAGGGCGTAATTGCCGACATAGGCCTCGAGGCAGCCGCGCTGGCCGCATTGGCAGAGCGCGCCGTCGAGATGGACCTTGGTATGGCCGAATTCCGCGCCGCAGCCGCGTTCGCCGCGATAAATCTCGCCGCCAATGACGATGCCCATGCCGACACCGTGTTCGATGGTCACAACGATGAAATCATCAACCTTGCGGCCTTCGCCGAACAGGTGTTCCGCCTTGGCGACCAGATTGGCGTCATTGTCGATAAAGACCGGGCAGGGGAGCACGCGATCCAGATGCGCGCCCAGATTGACATTGCGGTCGGTCAGGGAGGAGGACCAATAGACGAAATTGCGCTTGGCATCGACAAGGCCGGCCATGGCCACCCCGATGCCGGAGAGACCGGAGAGCGCAAAGCCACCCTTGGCGCAGGCCTGGGACACGGCGCGTTTCAGGGTCTCGCAGAAATAGGGGGTGGCCATGCGCGGTTCGGGCATGGGCATGTCATGGCTGACAACTTCGCTGCCCTCAAAATCCAGGATCAGCACCGAGACGGAATTATGCGCCACCTTGATCCCGGCAATCAGATGCGCCGCGCCGCGCAGGCGCAAAGACACGCGGGGGCGGCCGCGTCGGGTTGACGGTTTGGCATCGGCCGCTGGTTCCGGGGTGATTTCCTCGATCAGCCCGGACTCGAGCAATTGCGAGGTGATCACCGTCACGGTTGCCGGGCTGAACCCGGTTTCCTTGGCGATGTCGATGCGGGCAATTGTGCCAGCCGCGCGAATGACGTCGAGCACCTGAAGGCGCCCGGCTTCGCGCTGGTCACTATTGTGATTACTTTTTTCTACCTGCGCCAAGACGCTGTTCCTCCCATAGGCGACCCCGCAACCCGCCCATGTTTTGTTGACATGGTCTCCAACCGGGAAGTTCGGGGCCTGTCAAACAGAATAATTATTTTTGAGATCAAAAAAAGTATTTTTTAGTCAGTAAAAAAATGTTATACCCGATTCCACCAGCTCCGGATGAAGAGGATCATTCGGGGCTAACAAGTTGAAAATGAAAATGTTTCGATAGGGAGGAGAAACATGAAATTCGCAACAGGTATTTCCGCATTGGCGCTGAGCCTTGCCATGGCGGGCGGTGCATTGGCCGCAGACCTGACCGTTGGTGTCAGCTGGTCCAACTTCCAGGAAGAGCGTTGGAAAACTGACGAAGCGGCGATCAAAGCAGCGCTGGACGCGGCTGGTGCGGCCTATATCTCGGCAGATGCGCAGTCTTCTTCGGCCAAGCAGCTGTCGGATATTGAATCGCTGATCGCACAGGGCGCAGATGCGCTGATCATTCTGGGTCAGGACACCGCAGCGGTGATCCCGGCGGTTCAGGCCGCTGCTGACGAAGAGATCCCGGTGATTGCTTATGACCGTCTGATCGAAGATAGCCGTGCGTTCTATCTGACCTTTGACAATGTCGAAGTTGGCCGGATGCAGGCACGTGCGGTTCTCGAAGCCATGCCCAAGGGCAATTACGTGATGATCAAGGGCTCGCCCACCGATCCAAACGCAGACTTTTTGCGCGGTGGTCAGCAGGAAATCATCCAGGCGGCGATTGACGCCGGTGACATCACCATCGTTGGCGAAGCCTATACCGATGGCTGGGTTCCTGCCAACGCGCAGCGCAACATGGAACAGATCCTGACCGCCAATGACAACAAGGTTGACGCGGTTATCGCCTCCAATGACGGCACCGCCGGTGGCGTTGTAGCGGCTCTGACGGCTCAGGGTCTCGAAGGTCTGCCGGTTTCCGGTCAGGACGGCGACCATGCCGCTCTGAACCGCGTGGCCACAGGCACCCAGACCGTTTCGGTTTGGAAAGACGCGCGTGAGCTGGGCAAAGCGGCGGGCGAGATTGCCGTGGCGCTGGCCAAAGGCGAAAGCGTGGATGGCGCGGTTGAGTGGACCAGCCCAGGCGGCACCACCATGACCTCGATGTTCCTGGCACCGGTACCGATCACCGCTGACAACCTGAATGTTGTCATCGATGCGGGCTGGATCGCCAAAGACGCGCTGTGCGCGGGTTCCGAACTGGAAGTCTGCAAGTAAGCCTGTAACAACGTCTCCTCGGGTGGCACTGGCCCATCCGGGGAGACCCCCAAACTCTCAATGAAAATGTGGTTAAGCGAACCGATGCTGGGGCAGGGCCCGTGGCGTCTGGGCTTTCGCACGTTTTCACAACTGCGATCCGGGACGTGGTTCTTATGCAAGACAATGCAAAATCTTTCTTTTCAAAGTTGGGGATAGATACCCGACTGTTGGGCATGATCGGGGCGCTGGTCGTTCTGTGGATCGTGTTTGACGTGATCACCGGCGGGCGTTTCCTCACGCCGCGCAACCTGTTTAACCTGTCGGTGCAGACCGCCAGCGTTGCCGTGATGGCGACCGGCATGGTCTTTGTCATCGTCACCCGCAATATCGACCTGTCGGTTGGCTCGATGCTGGGCTTTATCGGCATGACCGTCGCGGCGCTGCAAGTGCAGGTTCTGCCTGACATTCTGGGCCTTGGGCATTGGTCGATCTGGATCATTGCCGCTTTGGCCGCGATCCTGATGGGCGCGGTTCTGGGAGCCTTTCAAGGCTGGATCATTGGCTATCTGACCGTCCCGGCCTTTATCGTGACGCTGGGCGGTTTCCTGGTCTATCGCGGCGCGATGTGGTGGGTCACCAAGGGCCAGACCCAGGCACCACTGGACGCAACATTCCGCCTGATGGGCGGCGGGGCCGAGGGCACGCTGGGCGAAACCCTGAGCTGGGGCTTTGGCATTGTGGCTGCTGTGGCGGCTGTGGTGCTGATCCTGATGAGCCGTCGCCGCAAGGCCGGTCACGGCTTTACCGTGAAACCGGTCTGGGCCGAAGGCATTCTGATCGCGCTCGCCGCCGGTTTGATCCTGTGCTTTGTCTGGGTGATGAACAGCTACCCGATTGCCAAAGGCGCGATGAAACGGATCGCCCGGGCCGAAGGGATTGAGCTGACCGAAGGCATGGTCTGGTATCACGGTGTCGCCATTCCGGTGGTGATCCTGCTGGCGGTCACGGTGATCATGACCATTGTTGCCAGCCGCACCCGCTTTGGCCGCTATATCTATGCCACCGGCGGCAACCCCGAAGCGGCGGAGCTGTCGGGCATCAATACCCGCCTGTTGACGGTCAAGATCTTTGCCCTGATGGGCGCGCTGACCGGGATCGCCTCGATCATCGCCTCGGCCCGTTTGAACGCGGTTGATGTGGGTCTTGGCACGCTGGACGAACTGCGCGTGATCGCGGCGGCTGTGATCGGCGGCACGGCTTTGTCGGGTGGTTTTGGCACCATCTATGGGGCTGTGATCGGCGCGCTGATCATGCAATCGCTGCAATCGGGCATGGCCTCGGTCGGGGTGGACGCCCCGTTGCAAAGCATTGTTGTCGGGATCGTGCTGGTCTTTGCCGTCTGGGTCGACATCGTCTATCGCCGTCGCACCGGCCAATAAGGAGAGAGTCAGATGGATAAGCAAACTCCTCTTGTCGAAATGAAGAACATGAGCATCGCATTCGGCGGCATCCGCGCCGTGGATGATGTGACGGTTGATCTTTATCCGGGCGAAGTTGTTGGCCTGCTGGGCCATAACGGGGCGGGGAAATCGACGCTGATCAAGATGTTGTCGGGGGCCTATCAGGGCGAAGGCGACATCTATGTGAACGGCGAAAAGGTCGAGATCCACAACCCGCGGGATGCGCGCAAATACAATATCGAGACGATCTATCAGACGCTGGCGCTGGCAGATAACCTTGATGCCGCCGCCAACCTGTTTCTGGGGCGCGAGCTGATGACCCCGGCGGGGACGCTGGATGATGACGCGATGGAGGCCGAGACCCGCAAGATCATGGGCCGGTTGAACCCGAACTTTCAAAAGTTCAGCGCGCCGGTTTCCGCCCTGTCGGGCGGTCAGCGTCAATCGGTGGCGATTGCCCGCGCGGTCTATTTCAACGCCAAGATCCTGATCATGGACGAGCCGACAGCGGCGCTGGGCCCACATGAGACACAGATGGTGGCGGAGCTGATCCAACAGCTCAAGGCCGAGGGCATCGGGATCTTTTTGATCGACCATGATGTGCATGCGGTGCTTGAGCTGTGCGACCGCGCCAGCGTGATGAAGAATGGCCAGTTGGTTGGCACGGTGAACATCCCGGATGTCACCGATGATGACCTGCTGAGCATGATTATCCTCGGTAAGAAACCGGGCGAAAAAGCCGAGGGTGCGGAGGCTTAGGTCTAAGCTTTCGCAATCGCGGGCTCTGTGGACGGACGGGGCTCTTGCTACTTTGCGCCGCGGAGACACATCCGCGGCGTGCAACAGTCGAGTTAAGGACAAGAGACATGAGCACTGGTTTTTTCGAGGGGATCGAGAAGGTCGTTTATGAAGGCCCGGACAGCAGCAACCCGATGGCCTATCGCCATTACAACCCGGACGAGATCGTCATGGGCAAGCGGATGGAAGAGCATCTGCGCTTTGCCGTGGCCTGGTGGCACAGCTTTGCCTGGGAAGGGCAGGATCCGTTTGGCGGGCAGACCTTTGTGCGCCCCTGGCATCCGCAGGATGATATGGAGCGTGCCAAGCTGAAGGCGGATGTCGCCTTTGAGCTTTTCGATATTCTGGGCGCCCCCTATTTCTGCTGGCATGACGCGGATATCCGCCCCGAGCAGGGATCGTTCGCAGAAAACCTGCGCACCCTGAACGAGATCACCGATTATATCGGCGAAAAGATGGAAGCGGGCGGGCCGGATCTGCTTTGGGGCACCGCGAATATGTTCAGCCACCGCCGCTGGATGGGCGGGGCGAGCACCAATCCTGACCCGGATGTCTTTGCCTTTGCCGCCGCGACGGTCAAAAGCTGCATGGATGCGACCCATAAGCTGGGTGGTCAGAACTATGTGCTTTGGGGCGGTCGTGAAGGCTATGAAACCCTGCTGAACACCGATCTGGGGGCCGAGCTGGACCATATGGGCCGGTTCTTGAACATGGTGGTGGATTACAAGCACAAGATCGGCTTCAAGGGCGCGATCCTGGTGGAGCCCAAGCCTCAGGAGCCCTCCAAACACCAATATGATTTTGACGCGGCGACCTGCATTGGCTTCCTGCGCAAATATGGGCTGGAAAACGAGGTCAAGCTGAACCTGGAGCAAGGGCACGCGATCCTGGCCGGGCATAGCTTTGAGCACGAGATCGCCGTGGCGGCTGCCGAGGGGATGCTCGGCTCGATCGATATGAACCGCAATGATTATCAATCGGGCTGGGATACGGACCAGTTCCCCAATAACACGCCCGAAGTGGCGCTGGCCTATTACCACATCCTGAAATCCGGCGGCTTTGGCAGCGGGGGCACCAATTTTGATGCCAAACTGCGCCGCCAGTCGATTGACCCGGCGGATCTGGTCGCGGCCCATGTGGGTGGGATGGATATTTGTGCCCGTGGGCTCAAGGCGGCCGCGGCGATGCTGGAGGATGGTGGGCTCGAGACCGCGTTGAAGGAGCGTTATGCCGGTTGGGAAAGCGCCGAGGCGCAGGCGATGCTGGGCTCGGATCTGGGATCCATTGCGCAGCGCGTGCTGGATGACAATGTCAATCCAGAGCCGCGTTCGGGCCGTCAGGAGATCCTGGAGAATTACGTCAATCGCTTTGTGTGATCGCGCGGCGCGACATGGTAATGTGACAAAACTAGGGCTGCCGGCGCAAAGCTGGCAGTCCTTTCATCTTTTATGGAATTGATTCTGCTGCTTGAATAGACCATGATGCGGGCGAGGACAGTGCGCCGGACCAGACGGGAAAACCCGCATCGGCGGCAGGCAAAGACAGGATTGTTATGAGGAACACAGCACTTTTGGTTGTGGTTGCATTTGCGTTGGCGGCCTGTGGCGGCTCACGCAGTGATCGCGTGTCGCGATATTATGGTGGGGCCAGCGCGACTTTCGCCAATGGCCCGATTTCAAAGGCATGTTTGAGCGCGGACCGCAAAGCCGCCAATCGTCGGTTGTGCGGCTGTATTCAAGGGGTTGCCAATAATGCGCTGTCTAACAGCGATCAGAAATTGGCGGCGACATTCTTTCGAACACCCCACCGTGCGCAGGAAATCCGCCAATCGGATAACAGCCGCAACGAGGCGTTCTGGAAACGCTACAAAGCCTTTGCGGCGCGGGCGGATAATACCTGTAAGGGGTATTGATCCCTTCGGGATCCGCCTGCGGCGGGCGGGTTAGGGGGCATTGCCCCCTCTTGGTCGCAAGGCGACCAATTCACCCCCAGGATATTTTTGGCCCAAAGAAACCTGGGGAATTGTCTTGACCTGATGGCGCTAGTTTTGGAAAAGCTGAAACTGTAGCGGCGGGGAAGGCTGGGCCATGTTGATCAAAGGCGTGACGTTGAAAGGGCTGGAGGTCTTTGAGGCGCTGGCGCGCGCGGGATCGGTGGCCGGAGCGGCGGAGATCACCGGGTTAAGCCAGCCCGCTGTCAGCCAGCAGATGCGCAACCTTGAAGCGGCGCTGGGCGCGGAACTGGTTGATCATGGGCGCAGGCCGATGCAATTGACCCCGGCGGGGCGCGCCTATCTCAATCGCACGCAATCGGTTTTGTCGCAGTTGAGGCTGGCGCAAAGTGAATTGACGGTGATGGATCTGTCGCACCTTAGCCAGTTGAGCCTGGGGATTATCGATGACTTTGACAATGATCTGACCCCGCGCCTGGTGACCATGCTGGCGGAAAGCCTGAGCACGTGCCGGTTCAAACTGACCACCGCGCCGAGCCATGAGATTTCGGCGGAAATGGCGGCGGGGCGGTTGCATATCGCCATCGCCGCCTCAAGCGGGGAAGCCATGCCGGGCGTTGTGGAATACCCTTTGGTGCGTGATCCGTTTATCCTGGTCTGCCAGAAGGGAGCGCTGGCGCGGGCGGGCGGGGCCGAGGCCTTGATGGCGCAGGAGCCGATGTTGAAATATGATCAGGCACAGCGGATCGGGGCGCAGATCGAGGCGCATCTCAAGCATCAGAACCTGCATTTTGAAGAGCGGTTCGAGATTGGCGCGCATCTGTCTTTGATGACTTTGGTGGCGCGGGGCGTTGGCTGGGGGATCACCACGCCGCTGGGCTATATGCGCGCGGGGCGGTTCCATGATCAGATGGAGGCGCATCCGGTGCCTTTTCAGCCCTTTGCCCGCACGATTTCGTTGTTTGCCAGCAGCGATTGGGCCGACAAGGTGCCGCGCGATGTGGCGCAGACGACGCGGATGTTGGTGAATGAGATGGTGATTGCGCCGGCGTGGCAGCAATTGCCCTGGCTCAAGGGCAATCTGCGCGTTCTGGACCTGTGATTGCTGATCGCCCGACCTTAAACTTTTGACACGAATACCCTGCCACGCCTTCGGCGCTCTCGGGACATTCGTGTCGCTTGATGAGTCAGGTTAAAGGCCGAACGCTTTAGGTGTGAGTTTTCGGAAATTGAAAACTGTATGGCGCGGCGGCTAGACCGGCAGGAAGGCGCGCAGGGAGGCTTCGAATTCGCGGGGCTTTTCTGCGTGCAGCCAATGGCCCGCGCCGGGGATTTTGGCAAAGCGTGCCTTGGGGAAGAGCGCGCGGATCTTGTCGCGGTGTTCTGGCAACACGTAATCGGACTCTGCGCCGGATAGGAACAGGGTTGGGCCGCTGAACTCACCTGAGACCTCGGGGAAGCCAAGCACGTTTGGCATTTGATCTGCCAAGGCGTCGAGGTTCAGCTTCCAGCGCTTGTTTTGCAGATCCAGCGATTGGGTGAAGAAGGATTGCAGGGTGGTGTCGGGCACATGCTCGGCCAGTTGCGCCACCGCTTCGGAGCGTTTGGTGACGCGGGACAGGTCGACCTTGCGCATGGCTTCGATGAATTGGATCTGACTATGGGTATAGGCGACCGGGGCGATGTCAGCGACGACCAGGCGGTTGACCAGCTCGGGCCGGGTGAGGGCGAGAACCATGGCCGCCTTGCCGCCCATGGAATGCCCCACCACATCGGCGCGCCCACCATGGGCCTCGATCACCTCGGCGAGATCGGCGGCCATGGCGGGGTAATCATGCCTGTCCGAGCGAAAGCTGTCGCCGTGATTGCGCATGTCGGGTGTCACCACAAGGCGTTGATCTGACAAGCGTTTTGCAATCACCCCCCAATTGCGACCCGAGCCATAAAGCCCATGCACAATCAAAAGCGGCGGATTGGGGCCAGCCGCCCCTTGGGTCAACACGTTCAGCATGGATTAGTCTTTCATCGGGGTGCCGCGCAGGCGCAGGAACAGGCTTTCTTCGTCATTATTGCGAAAGAAGGGCACTGATGTGGGTGGCGCGTCATCCTGTATGCGGGCGGTGATTTCGGCCAGCACGACCTCGGTGATAAAAGGCAGGTCGAACATGCGCACGCGATCCAGCGGGATCCATTGCAGATGCGACAGCTCATCCGTGGCGGCCGAAAAATCATCGGGGTCCGAGGCCAGCGCATCGGCGTCGAGCAGGAAGAAGCGCGCATCAAAGCGGCGCGGGCGGCCCGGAGGCGTGATGGCGCGGAAGACAAATTGCAGCGCATCGGCGACAGGGCGATGGCCGGTGCCAGCAAAACTGAGCCAATCATCGGGAACCGCGCCGGGCCAGGGGGCCGGCGTGCCAAGGATCTGTCCGGTCTCTTCCCATAATTCGCGCACCGCAGCGGCGGCCAGGGCGCGGGCCATGCCGGGAGGTGCGCTTTCATTCAGGCGGGCAGAGCAGAGCTGTGGCAGGGGGCGGGCCAGAGGCACTTTGGCATCATCCGCATCGACCGCACCACCGGGAAAGACAAACTTGTTGGGCATGAAGGCCGCGCGTGCCCCGCGTTGCCCCATCAGAACCGAGGGGTTGGATCGGCGGTTGCGTACCACGATCACCGTCGCCGCATTGCGAATGGCGCTTTTGTCTATGGCTGTCATTCTGCCCCCGTTTTGCCCGACAGATTATTTGGGCTCTGCAAACCCATATAGGCGGCGTGCCCATTGGAAGGCAACGATTGCGCCCTTCATCTTGGGCAGAAGGTAAAGCGACAACCCAACACATCCAACCGCAAAAATCGTGAACAGCACCAGCGGATCGGGATGAAACTGGACAAAGACAAAGGTCAGAAACGGTGCCATGATCAGCGTGACCAGAAAAATGGTCACATAGGCGGGGGCATTGGTGACCCGGTGCTTGCGCAGCTTTTCCAGACAGACCGGGCAATGGTCGCGCACCCGCAGGTAACTGGACAAAAGCGGCCCGGACCCGCAATTGGGGCAGCGCCCATGCAAGCCGCGCATGATGGAAACACGCGTGTCACGTTTGGCCAAATCTGTCTTTGGTCGATCTGCCATATGTCTGGGGGCACCAATGGGCTTTGTTCCTGTTGAAGCTGTAGAATGGCCGCAAGGGGGCGACGTCGCCTAGGCCGCAAAACGTCCTTGCGGCGGGATGTCGCGAGGGCAGAGCAGATTTTTCTTGCCCCTGTGCAAAGTTTTTTCAGTTTTTTGCGACGGAACCCAAAACCTGGCCCGTGAAACCCTGCAGAGACGCCCGAGAGAGCGGGCGGTTTCATAAAGCAAAGAACAGGAAATGGAGACCTGGAAATGAAAAAGGCAACACTTTTGGGCGGCGTTCTGATTTTGGCTTTGGGCGGCGCAAGCTTGGCCTCCGCCGCAGGCATGCAGCATGGCAAAGGCCCGGGTGGCATGAAGGGTGGCCCGAATGCAGAAATGCTGTTCGAGCAACTGGATGCCAATGGCGACGGCCAGATCACCAAGGAAGAAGTCGAAAACGCGCCAAAACTGCGCTTTGAGGCGGCTGATACCGATGGTGACGGTTTCCTGAGCGATGCCGAGCTGAAAGCTGCGGCTGAAAAACGCGACGCAGCCCGCGCCGCCCGTCGCGATGACCGTATCGCCAAGATGATCGAGCGTCTGGATGCGGATAAAGACGGCAAGCTGTCCATGGAAGAGATGGAAGCGCGCGGTGAAGGTCGCAAAGGCAAGGGCAAAGGTGACCGCGCCCTGCGTCTGTTTGATCGCGCTGATGCCAATAACGATGGCGTGTTGACCATGGAAGAGGTCGAGACCGCCATGGCCAACATGGGCAAGCGCAAGGGCTTTGGCAAACGCCACGGTCATGGTCGCGGCCACTACTAAGTGGTGATTGGTCCGGGGCCGATGGTTTGGCCCCGGGCATTGCACGGCGCGGCCCGACAGGGTAGCGCTTTGGAATGGATCAGATGCCCTATGACGCCATGAATGATCGCGGTGACGAAGATTTGCTGCTGGCTTTTGCCGGTGGCGACGCGGCGGCTGCACGGGCGCTGACCGGGCGTTTGGGGCCTCGGGTGTTTGCCCATGCCATGCGGATGCTTGGGGATCGGGCTGAGGCCGAAGATGTGGCACAGGATGCGTTGCTGAAACTGTGGCGCATCGCACCAAGCTGGCGCGTAGGCGAGGCCAAGGTGACCACCTGGCTCTACCGTGTGACCGCGAATATGTGCATCGACCGGATGCGCAAGCGCCGCAGCGGGCCTGATCTGGATGCGGTGCCGGAAATCGCGGATAATGCGCCCACAGCCGCGCATCAGATGCAACAAAATGCACGGGCCGAGGCCCTGCAAAACGCGCTGAACCAGTTGCCCGACCGCCAGAGACAGGCGGTGATCCTGCGCCATATCGAGGGGTTGTCGAACCCTGAGATCGGTCAGATCATGGACATTGGCCCACGCGCTGTGGAAAGCTTGACCGCAAGGGGAAAACGCGCGCTCGAAGCGATTTTGAGCGGGCGGCGGTCCGAACTGGGGTACGAAGACGATGACGGATAGCAAAAAGACCGCCCCTGATGGGGATTTCGAGCTGGACAGCTTTTTCGCCGCCGCGCGCGCCGAAGAGCCTTTGCCCAGCGGCGATTTCATGGCCCGGATCGAGGCAGATGCCCTGGCGGCCCTGCCAAGCTCGGCTGCGGTGACACGGCCCGGGCTTTGGCAGCAATTCCTGCAATCGGTGGGCGGATGGCCCGGTGCCGCTGGCCTGGCCGCGGCCTGTGCCACGGGCGTGTGGATCGGGGTTGCCCCGCCGGATGCTTTGTATGATCTCTGGGCCCAGACCGCCGGTTTGGGTGGCGTTGAAATTGATCCGACCAGCGGGTTTGACCTGGCGATGATGGAAGGCTGAGCATGTCCGAGGCAAAACAAAAGCCACCCATGGGGCGCAGGATGCGGATTTTACTTTTCGTGTCGCTGGCCTTTAATCTGGTGATCGTTGGTCTGGTTGTCGGCATGTTCGCCAAGGGCGGGCCGCCGCCGCGCGATTATCACCGGTCTGATCCTGTGCTGCCCTTTACCCGCGCCTTTGACGATGATCAGCGCAAGGAATTGGGGCGCGAGCTGCGCCGCTCTTTCTGGCAGAAGGATAAGAAAGAGCGTGGCGGTTGGGTTGAAAGCTATCAGGAGGCGTTGGAGGTTCTGCGCGAGGACCCGTTTGATCGCGCCCGGTTTGACACGGTGATTGCCAATCAAAAAGCCCTGGCCGAAAGCCGTCGTGGCAATGGCCAGGAAATTTTGAGCGATTACCTTGAAAAGCTCAGCCCCGAAGAGCGCGCGGCTTATGCGGATCGGCTGGAGGAAGAAATCTCACGCCTGTCCAAACGGCGTAAGCATTGGCGCAAGGATCGGGACTAAGAGAAGATCCAAGGCCCTTTGCGGGCCTTGGGTTTGGTTTGTTCCTCAATAACGTCCGCGATTGACCTGCGGGCCAGTGCCGTTTTGCGACAGGACCGGGCTAGCCTGCACGGTTTCTACCTGGGTTGGGTTGCGGCGCGGCAGGGGTTTGGTGCGTTCCGCAGTGACGACGCGATTGCGGCCCTCTTGTTTGGCCATATAAAGCGCCTTGTCGGCACGGTCGATCAGTGCCAGTGGGGCGGTTTCCCCTTCGCGCGAGGCGGTGGCAACGCCGATGGATAGGGTCACGGCGATCCGCGCCCCACCGGGCAACATCACCGGGTGCTCGGCCATGATCTGGCAGAGGCGTTCGGCGGTGCGTTGGGCGGCCATGCGGCCGGTATCGGGCATGGCGATCAGAAACTCCTCCCCGCCCCAGCGCGAGATCAGATCCGCCGCGCGCAGATTATCCTTGAGCCGTTGCGCGAGGGAGACCAGCACAGCGTCACCAGCGGGGTGGCCAAATTTGTCATTCACCTGTTTGAAGTGATCAAGATCCAGCACCAGCACCGCATAGGGGCGTCCCTGACGGGCCGAACGTTCGGCCAGACGGTTGAGATGGGGCAGGGTGTAGCGGCGGTTATAGAGACCTGTCAGCGGATCGGTCACCGCCGCGCGCAACCCATCCTGCATATTGGCGCGCAGCCGGTCGGCGGTGCGTTTACGCTCGATCTGTTTTTTCAGGCGCAGCGAGAGTTCCTGTAGTTCCAGCCCGCCCGCCAAAAGGTCATTGGCCCCCATATCCAGCGCACTGGCCGCCTCGCGGCGTTGATGGGGCTGGGCCACATAGATCAGCGAGGCATGGCGCGTCAGAGTCGAGGCGCGCATTTGTGCCAGCAGGGTCAGCCCTTCGCCATTGCCGCCGGGACCTTCGGCGATCACGATCACATCCGGGGCGGGGCGGCGTTCACGCAGCGCATCCTCGGGATCGACCAGAGTGATGCGGTCGCGCAATTCGGCGCTGAGATCCGAGACAATCTTTTCCGCTTCGGGCTGGCGCCCGGTGGGAATCAGCGCAACATGAGCAGGCGTGGCAAATTCGGCGGCTTGTTCGGCCAGGCCAAGCGCGCGGCGCGTATCATCGCGCAGCTGCAATTCGGCTTCGGCATCGCGGGCCCGCAAGAGCGAGCGCAGCCGCGCCAGCATCACCAGATCGTCGATCGGACGGGCCAACACATCATCAGCCCCCGCCGCCAGCGAGGCCAGTCGTTCACCGGGATCATCATCGCCATGCAGCATGACAACCGGCAGACGCACCCCACCATCCTGCCCGCGCAGGGCCTGAACCAAGGCACGACCGGTCATATCCGGCAGATCCGACGCGGTCATGACCAGATCCGGCTTGGCCTTTTTCATCATGGCCAGGGCCGCCTTGCCCGACGCTGCCTGCACCACCTCGTAAAAGGCGGCGGACAGTTTCACCCGAAGGATGATTCTGTTCGTCGGGACCGGGTCCACCACGAGAATTCGACCTGTCATATGGTTCTTCCTTGCGCTTGGGCAGTCCGCAGAGACTCGGCACCTGCCTGCTTGCACTTTCTGTTGCTCTCAGATTTGATGAAGATTGGTTAAGAAACCCTTTCGGAATTTGATCACAATGACACTTTCTCTTGATGCGGCTGAAACAATTGGCCTGCACGCGGTGGCTTGGCTGGCCGCAAATGATGAGCTTTTTCCGGTGTTTATGGGGTCCTCCGGGGCGTCAGAGGCGGATGTTCGCGCAAATCTGCAAGACCCGGAGTTTCAGGCCTCGGTCCTGGATTTTCTGTTAATGGATGATGCCTGGGTGATCGGGTTTTGCGATGCCCAGAATATACCCTATGAAAGCGTCATGCAGGCGCGGGCGGTGTTGCCCGGCGGGGGACAGGTACATTGGACATGACTTTGCGCGCGGACGCGGTTCTTTTCGACAAGGACGGAACTCTCTTTGATTTTGGGGCCACCTGGGATGTCTGGGGCGGTGAGATGATCACCTTTCTGGCCGAGGGTGATGCGGAGCTGGAACAGGCCATGGCTGCTTCGGCGCGCTATGATCTGGCGGCCAAGCGGTTTCATCCCGACAGTCTGGTGATTGCAGGGACAAATCGCGAGGCGGCAGAGTGTCTGGCGCGGGTCTTGCCGGGGCGCAGCCTGGATGAGGTCGAAGAGATCCTGATGCGCGCGGCGGCGGATGCGCCGCTGTCACAGGCGGTGCCCTTGGTGCCGTTTCTGGCGCAATTGGCGGCGATGGATCTGGCCTTGGGCGTGATGACCAATGACACCGAATATGCCGCGCGGGCGCATTTGCAGAATGCTGGCGTCGAGGGCATGTTCGATTTTATCGCCGGGTTTGACAGCGGTTATGGCGCAAAACCGTCACCCGATCCGCTGCTGGCCTATGCGATCTCGGTCAATGTCGATCCGGGCCGCTGCGTGATGGTGGGGGACAGTACCCATGATCTGATGGCGGGGCGGGCCGCGGGGATGCAGACGGTTGGGGTGCTGACCGGGCCAGCCGAGGCGGTCGAGCTGGAGCCGCTGGCGGATATCGTCTTGCCCGATATTGGCGGTTTGACCGATTGGCTGCTGATGCGCTGAGGCGTTGCCTGCCACTTTGAAATAGCTTTCCTTTCCTTAACGCGCGCCGTCATGGCGCGTGTTGCTTATGATCTGGGCCCCTCTTTTTTTCAGGGAGGGGGCGTGCGGCGTGGCCGTCGCAGATCTCTGCCCTGGCCATTCAAGCGAACATTCCGACGAAATCCGCAAGCGGAACGCGACAGAAAGTGTCGCAAACGGGAATGTAAGTGCCGGTCTCGTCCTGTGTCATTGAACAAAATGAAGGAGGGCGTCATGTCACAATCTGAAACCGTCATTACGGGTCGCCGCAGGGGCGGGGGGCGCCGCGGCACAGCGGCACGGCGCGGTTTGCAGGCTGTGGAACAGGCCCCCTGGGTCAAGATCAAGAACCGTGATCGCCCCACCGAGCCTTTGCGCCCCGAAGAGGTCGAGCGCGTTCATGATGCCACCATGCGGGTGCTCGAAGAGATCGGGATCGAGTTCCTGAACCCCGAAGCGGTTAAGGTGTTGAAAGAGGCGGGATGCGAAGTGCGCGGGGAAAATGTGCGCATGGATCGCGAGCTGGTGATGGAGCTGGTGGGCAAAGCCCCGGACAGTTTCACCGTGACCCCGCGCAACCCGGATCGCCAAATCTCGCTCGGGACCGGGCATATCTATTTCGGCAATGTGTCCTCGCCGCCCAATTACTGGGACCTTGAGATTGGTCGCAAAGTGCCTGGAACGCGAGAATATTTCCGTAACCTGTTGAAGCTCAGCCAGTATTTCAATGTGATCCATTTCTGTGGTGGTTACCCGGTCGAGCCGGTGGATCTGCACCCGCGTGTGCGCCACCTGGATGCGGTGCATGACAAGCTGCTGCTGTCGGACAAGGCCATGCATGTCTATTCGCTGGGCAAGGAGCGGGTCGAGGATGGTATGGAGATGGTGCGCATCGCGAATGGGCTGAGCCATGAGGAATTCGAAGCCAGCCCGCGTATGTATACCAATATCAACTCCACCTCACCGCTCAAGCATGACCACCCGATGCTGGATGGCTGGATGCGCATGGCGGCACGGGGGCAGGCGCTGGTGGTGACGCCGTTTACCTTGGCGGGGGCGATGGCGCCTGTGACCATGTCCGGCGCGGTGGTGCAATCCCTGGTCGAGGCTTTGGCAGCGGTGGTGCTGGCGCAGGCGGTGCGCCCCGGCGCGCCCTGCATGATCGGCACCTTTACCTCAAACGTCGATATGAAAACCGGGGCCCCGGCCTTTGGCACGCCGGAATATATGCGCGCGACCCAGATCACCGGGCAGATGGCGCGGTTCTATGGCTTGCCCATGCGCTCCAGCGGGGTCTGCGCCGCCAATGTGCCCGATGGGCAATCCATGTGGGAGACCGAGCACAGCCTCTGGGCGGCGATCCAAAGCGGCACTGATATGGTCTATCACGCGGCGGGTTGGCTGGAGGGCGGGCTGATTGCCAGCCCGGAAAAGTTCATCATGGATTGCGAAGTGTTGAGCCAGATCCAGCGCTATATGGAGCCTGAGGTCTGGGATGTGTCCGATGATGGGCTGGCGGTTGAGGCGATGCGTGAAGTTGGCCCGAATGGGCATTTCTTTGGCATCCAGCACACGCAAGACCGCTATGAGACGGCCTTTCATCAGCCGTTCCTGTCGGATTGGAAAAACTACGAGGCCTGGGAGGCCGCGGGCGCGATTTGGACGCCGGAACGGGCGCATGGGATTTACAAACAGATCCTCAACGAATTCGAAGCCCCACCGCTGGACGTGGCCATCGCCGAAGAGCTGGCCGCCTTTGTCGACAAGCGCAAGGAAGAGGGCGGGGCACCGACGGATTTTTAGGGGGCTGATCCGAGGGCCTGCACCTGATCTTGTTAAACGCGTGGGAGTCGGGCAGGGTTGGCCTGTTTGAGGTGCCCATGTCTGCTGTCACAACCGCTCCGCCGTTGGAATTCCGCCTGTCCCTCCCGGTTCTGGGGGCCGGGATTGGGGCTGCGGGGTGGTGCCTGTGGTGGCTTTGGCAAAACGCGCTTGTGTCCGAACATGCCTTGCTGGCGTTTGCTGCCGGGTTAAGCGCCTGGGCCATCTGGCTGGCCTCGGCGCTTGGCACCGGTCGCGTTGGGCCGATCCTGGTTGGGGCGACCAGCGCGGCGGCGCTGCTGGCCGGGGCCCTGTGGTGGGCCGCATCGCGACATATAGATGTGGCTAGCTTTCTGAGCCTTGGTTATCCGATTATCGCCTGGGGGATGATCACTGCGATCCTGACGCCGCTGCTGGCTGCCGAAGCTGAGCAGGCGGGCGGATGGAGCCAGTATAGGGTGTTGTTTCGCAGTTGCTGGCAGGTGCTGCAACGCCATGCACTGGCGCTGTTGATCTGCGGCTTTCTTGTCTTTTTCCTGACGCTTATGGGCAGTGTTCTGCGCCTGTCGGGCCTGTCAGTCGCAACGATCACGCTGGCCGGATCACCCGCGTTTTGGGTCATTCTGGGGGCGATTTATGGCGCGTCTCTGGCGCTGGCGCGCAATATGGACAGCGACGTCTCCCCCTTTCTGATGGTGGAGTTGCTGCGCTTCTTTTTGCCATTGGTCGCTTTGCTGGGTTTGGGCGCGGCGGTTATGGGGCCTGTAACCATGTGGGTCGGGACCGGGACGGTTGCCTTAAACGCGCAGCTGCTGGCGGGATTGGCTGTCGCGGCCATCGTAACAATCGCCGCCGCGCTGGGCGCAGACCGCATGAGCGAGGTGCAGGACAGTTGGTTGCGCATCTGCGTGGTTGTGCTGGCTTTGATCCTGCCGTTGCTAACGGGCCTGTTGGCCTGGTCGGTCGGCCTGCGCGTTGCGCAATATGGCTGGACACCAACCCGGTTGATGGCGGCCACCGGGGCGGCGATCTTGCTGATTTACGGGGTGACCTATGGGCTGTCGCTGCTGTTGCGCGGCGATTGGATGGCGCGGATCCGTGAGGTCAATCTGGGCCTCGCCTTGGCGAGCCTCGTGGTGGCCTTTATCTGGCTGACGCCTTTGGTGGTGCCCGAACGTATCGCCTCCATGTCTCAGGCCATGCGGGCCTTGCGCGGGGAGGCCGGGATCAACCTGCCGCTTCGCGAACTTGCCCGCGATTGGGGCAAGCCCGGCCAACGTGTTCTGGAGCAGATCGCGCAATTGCGGCCGGATTTGCGCCACGCCATCGGGCTGGCCCGACCTGAGGTCAAGGGCGGGCCTGATCGCCCCATCGTGGATCGCGCGCGATTGGCCCGTGTGATGCCGGTCCTTCCGGACCAAGATCTGGCTGATGAAATATGGGAGGCTCTGCCCGAAGACGAGGCGCGCCTGTGGTTGCGCGCCTGCGAATACAAGCTCGACGGCTTTCCCGGCTGCGCCTTGATTCTGGGCCCGCGTGTGGACGGGACGGCCAGCGGCCTGGTGCTGTTGCGAGATCTGGGTGGGTCTGTTTTAGCCAAGGCAATTAGTTTGGAAAACAACCGGTTGCAGGTCGAGGGTGAGGTCATTCTTCCCCAAGGGAAGGTAGGCGCGCAGCTGACCCTTCTGGATCTGGTTGCCGTACAGTCAGGCGCTGTGTCGATTTCCGAGCAAAGCCAGCAAGTCTTTCGGCTCAACGGCCGGGCTATATTTGTGCACAATTGAAAATGTTACCTCAAAATTAAACCTCCGTGGCCCATGTTGCACAGGTGGCAAACAGGCGGAGAGACCATGCACGGGTTGATACTCAAGACCCTCCAGGTTTTCGTTCAGGATACATATGGACAAGAACCCTGGCAGAATATCGCGGCGCATGCGGCGCTGGACGAGGTCGATTTTGAGGCCATGTTGAATTATGACGAGGATATCTTTACCGATGTGGTGAACTCTGCCAGTGCTGTTTTAGACAAACCAGCCGAAGCGATCCTGGAAGATGTCGGGACCTATCTTGTGTCTCATCCCAATTGCGAGGGGCTGAGGCGATTGCTGCGCTTTGGTGGGGTGGATTTCATCGAGTTTCTGCATTCCCTGGATGATTTGCCGGATCGGGCGCGGCTGGCGGTGGCCGACCTGCATTTGCCGGATCTGGAATTGCGCGATCACACGATCAATCAGTTTCAGCTCAAGATCGACGGGCATTTGCCCGGATTTGTACATGTGATGACTGGGTTGTTGCGCGCGATGGCGGATGATTACGGTGCCTTGGCCTTGCTCGATCACGAAGGGGATCGGGGCGACCGGTTGCAATTGATCGATATTACCGTGGTTGAAACCGCCTATGCCGAAGGGCGCGATTTTGACCTGGGTGCCGCCAACCAGATGGGAGAGGCGTCATGAACCGGTTTCCTATTGAAATGCTGCATCGATTTTGCCCCATGCATGCGGTGCTGGATTCCACCGGACATATCCGGCAGGCAGGGCCGACGCTGCACAAGATCTGTGGTGACAATCTTGAGGGCAAACGCTTTCTCGAGATTTTTGAGATTTATCGCCCCCGCGCTGTTGTCGGCATGGATGACCTGCTGAAAACCGAAGGGCGCAAACTGCACCTGAGGCTGCGCCACGGCGTGCGCACCCCGGTCAAGGGGGTGCTGGGTGCGGATGGCAATGGCGGGGCGGTGATCAACCTGTCTTTCGGGATTTCCGTGATTGACGCCGTGCGGGATTATTCCCTGACCAGCACAGATTTCGCCCCGACCGATCTGGCGGTGGAAATGCTCTATCTTGTTGAGGCAAAATCAGCGGCGATGGACGCGTCGCGCAACCTCAATACCCGGCTTCAGGGTGCTATGGTCGCCGCGGAAAAGCGTGCCTTTACCGACACATTGACCGGCTTGCACAATCGACGCGCCGTCGATCAGGTCCTGGATCGGATTTGTCGCAGCGGTCAGCCGTTCTCGCTTATGCATATCGATCTGGATTTCTTTAAGCAGGTCAATGACACGATGGGCCATGCGGCGGGGGATCATGTGCTCAAGGCCTGTGCCCGCGCCATGCTGGACACCTCGCGCAAGGATGACACGGCGGCACGGGTTGGCGGCGATGAATTCGTCATCATCTACACGACCCTGACCAATCGCAGCCGCCTGTCTGATCTGGCCGGGCACCTGATTTCCAGAATTGAACAGCCGATTCCCTTTGAAGGGCAGGATTGCAACGTGTCGGCCAGTATCGGCGTCTTTAGCAGCGATGGATCGGTCACGGATCCGGCTTTGGTGATGGAACGGGCTGATGTTGCGCTCTATGCGGCCAAGCGGGCTGGGCGCGCGCAATACTGCTTTTTCGACGACATTGAAGCGGCGTCGGACGATGATCAGGCACGCGCAGCCAATGGCGAATAAAAAGCTCAAAAATTTTCAAAGAAGGGCTTGAACCCTCCGATTTGTCAGCGTAGATAGCGCTCCACGGTTGGGGTGTAGCCAAGTGGTAAGGCAGCTGTTTTTGGTACAGTGTATCGTAGGTTCGAATCCTACCACCCCAGCCAGTCTCTAGAAAAGTGTCGTCGGGTATGAACTGGAACTTGTCCGGCTTGGAACGCAACTTTTGTCGAGTCAGAGCGCAACCCTTACCAAAACTGGCGGTTTTGCAATTGGTTCTCAGCCCAATTGGCTGGTTGCCTAGGTCGTGTTGACATTCAGGATTCCCAGGTTGGTTTGTTTGTGAGTCACGCTGGTTACTGGGCAGGAGGCCAGCATGATTGAACCGGCTAGAACTAAATGATCGCGTCTGGGCAAAGATGGAAGCTCATCTTCCGGGCAAAGCGACCGACCCAGGCCGAACGGGTCAAGGCAACCGTCGTTTTATGGAGGCAATTCTTTGGCTGGCGCGAACAGGCGCTTGTTGCCAGAGCAATTCGGCAAGTGGAACTCGGTCTATGTTCGTTTCAACAAGTGGTGCCGGGACGGAGTATTTGAGCATCTTTTCAATGCAATGATGGGTGATCCCGACTTTGAGTACATCCTCTTCGGTAGCACGATTGGGCTTGCGCGCCAGCATAGCGCAGGGGTGCAAGTTTGAGGGAAAAGCAACTGTCCTGTGAACAGTTGGTCCCGAAAACGGGGGCTGACGCTCAAGCGTTAGGTCACTCTCGTCGAGGGATCCGCAGCAAAATCCATCTTGCTACGGATGCTCACGGGAACCCAGTTCGCCTAATCCTGACAGGTGGGCAACGTAATGATATCACCCAGATCGAAGCCCTGCTTGATGGCCTCAAAGCCGAATACGTGCTGGCTCCCTCTCGGGATATTTGCGGCGCAAGTACCCTGTCGGGTAAGGGACAATGGGTATGATGGGACCCGGACCATTGCGGCATCGCCAAATGCACCGCAAAGACAGTCGTTCCTAGACGCACAACGACTGCGTCTTGGCGACAATTCGATGCAACACTCTATCGCGACAGAAACGCCATCGAGCGCTTCTTTAGCAAAATCAATCATGTCGGAAGGGTCGCAACCCGATATGACAAGCTGGTGAGAAACTACCTCGGTTTCGCCAACCTCGTTTGTGCAATCAAATGGTGCACATGAATGTCAACACGACATCGTTTCCAAGAACTGCCACGGTACATGAGGTCTGGAGTTCCTGGAAACAGCGCCCGGAGCGTATTTCGTTGAAAAACTCTTCGTTGATCGAAGGCTGAGTTACTGATTCAATTCCTCCTATAGAGAGGGATTGGCTGATGATGGGACCGAGGCAGGAAGCGCAGGCGGCGCTGTTCTAGGAGTTTTCGCTGGCGGATCATGTTCACCAAGATCACCTACTGCGCTCCTTCGATCGGTTCGTCGATCTTGGCAGTATTCGCGCCCATCTTGCAGATTTCTACTGGCGTGCCCCCATCGGGTGGTCCAGTTTGATTGTTAGTGCATCGTCGGCCTCTGGTCCATCGGAACGATGCTTTCTGGCGCGGGTGGGCGATAGCCTAATGCGCTGTGCGGCCTGACGGTGTTGT
>JAGHRD010000028.1:0-25437 GCA_017744045.1 Tropicibacter sp. R15_0
CATACGCTTTGAAGTCACCAAAATACTTGGTGATCGCCGCTGTCAGCGTGGTCTTACCGTGGTCAACGTGACCGATGGTGCCAATGTTGCAATGCGGCTTGCCGCGCTCAAACTTTTCCTTTGCCATGATATGGCTCCTTCTTGGTGTCGGATGGTGGGGTGAAACCCCACCCTACGGTGGTGGGCAGGGCGGGGAGGTCCCCCGCCACCCGATTTCTTATGCGTATTGCGCCTGGATCTCGTCAGAGATGTTCTGCGGAACCGGATCGTAATGGTCGAACTGCATGGTAAACTGCGCGCGGCCCGAAGACATGGAACGCAGAGTGTTGATGTAGCCGAACATGTTGGCCAGCGGAACGAATGCGTTGATCGCAACCGCGTTGCCGCGTGGTTCCTGACCGTTCACCTGACCGCGACGCGATGTCAGATCGCCGATGATACCGCCGGTATATTCTTCCGGAGTCACAACTTCGACTTTCATCATTGGTTCCAGCAGTTTCGCACCCGCTTTGCGCATACCTTCGCGCATACACATACGTGCTGCGATTTCGAATGCCAGAACGGAGGAGTCAACGTCGTGGAACTTACCGTCGATCAGAGCAACCTTGAAGTCGATCACGGGGAAGCCAGCCAGCGGGCCGGAGTCCATAACCGATTTCACACCCTTTTCAACACCTGGGATGTATTCCTTTGGAACCGCACCACCAACGATGCGTGATTCAAACGAATAGCCTTCGCCGGGCTCGGTCGGAGTGATGATCATTTTCACTTCGCCGAACTGACCCGAACCACCCGACTGTTTCTTGTGGGTGTAGGTGTGTTCGACTTCGTGACCAATGGTCTCACGGTAAGCAACCTGAGGCGCACCGATGTTCGCTTCAACTTTGAACTCACGCTTCAGACGGTCGACCAGGATGTCCAGGTGAAGTTCGCCCATGCCTTTCATGATGGTCTGACCGGATTCCAGGTCAGTCTCAACACGGAAGGAGGGGTCTTCGGCGGCCAGACGGGCCAGACCCTGGGACATCTTCTCTTGGTCGCCCTTGGTCTTAGGCTCAACCGCGATCTCGATCACCGGATCAGGGAAGGTCATTGTTTCGAGAACAACAGGGTCGTTCTTGGCACAAAGGGTATCCCCGGTTGTGGTGTTCTTCAGGCCACCCAGCGCGATGATGTCGCCGGCAAATGCCTCTTCGATCTCTTCGCGATTGTTGGAGTGCATCATCATCATACGACCGACGCGCTCGTTGTTGCCCTTGGTCGAGTTCAGCATCGAGTCACCCTTGTTCAGGGAACCGGAATAGATGCGAACGAAGGTCAAGGAACCAACAAACGGGTCGTTCATGATTTTGAACGCAAGGCCAGAGAACGCCATGTCATCATCCGCACGGCGGGCAATGTTACGCTCTTCGGTTTCGTCACCCGGGGCAAAGCCCATGTAATCAACAACGTCCAGCGGGCTGGGCAGATAGTCGATTACGGCGTTAAGCAGCGGCTGAACACCTTTGTTTTTGAACGCAGAACCGCCCAGAACCGGAACGAAGTCCAGCGCCAGAGTACCCTTGCGCAGCAGCTCACGCAGCTTTTCAACGGTCGGCTCTTCGCCTTCCAGATAGGCTTCCATAGCGTCATCGTCCTGCTCAACGGCAGTTTCGATCATCTTGGCGCGCCATTCGTCGGCCATGTCTTTCAGCTCAGCACGGATCTCACGCTTTTCCCAGGACGCGCCCAGGTCTTCGCCAGCGTAAACCCATTCCTTCATGGTCACCAGATCAACCAAGCCTTCCAGCTCGTTCTCGGCACCAATCGGAATACCAACCGGAACAGCAGTCGCGCCGGTGCGGTCTTCGATCATTTCAACACAGTTGAAGAAGTCAGCGCCAATCTTGTCCATCTTGTTGACAAAGACAATGCGCGGAACCTTGTAGCGGTCAGCCTGACGCCAAACGGTTTCGGTCTGAGGCTCAACACCAGCGTTGGCGTCAAGAACACAGACAGCACCGTCGAGAACCGCCAGCGAACGCTCAACTTCGATGGTGAAGTCAACGTGGCCAGGGGTGTCGATGATGTTCAGACGGTGCTTTTCGGTGTCCGCAGTTTTGCCATCTTCGGTGCGTTCCCAGAATGTGGTGGTCGCCGCCGAGGTGATGGTGATGCCGCGTTCCTGCTCCTGCTCCATCCAGTCCATGGTGGCCGCACCGTCGTGCACCTCACCAATGTTGTGGGATTTACCAGTGTAATACAGGATGCGTTCGGAACAGGTGGTTTTACCTGCATCGATATGCGCCATGATACCGAAGTTACGGTACCGTTCTAATGGATATTCGCGTGCCATGTGTTTGGTCCTAAGCCAATATTACCAACGATAATGGCTGAACGCTTTGTTCGCGTCGGCCATCTTATGGGTGTCTTCGCGCTTCTTAACAGCAGCACCACGGGACTGTACAGCGTCCAGCAGTTCACCGGCGAGGCGTTCTTCCATTGTGTTTTCGTTGCGGGCGCGTGAAGCATTGATCAGCCAACGGATGGCCAGAGCTTCGCGGCGCTCAGGGCGCACCTCAACAGGAACCTGGTAGGTGGCACCACCAACACGGCGCGAACGAACTTCGACGGCCGGTTTGATGTTGTCCAGCGCTTCGTGGAACAGTTCCACAGGGGCGCGCTTGACCTTTGATTCAACGCGATCCAGCGCGTTGTAGACGATCTTTTCGGCAACAGATTTCTTGCCATCGATCATCAGGTTGTTCATGAACTTGCTCAGCACGCGATCGCCATATTTGGCGTCGGGCAATACTTCGCGCTTCTCGGCAGCGTGACGACGGGACATATCAGTATCCTCTTCTTACTTAGGACGCTTGGCGCCGTATTTGGAGCGACGCTGCTTACGGTCTTTAACGCCCTGGGTATCCAGAACACCGCGCAGGATGTGGTAGCGAACACCAGGAAGGTCTTTTACACGGCCGCCACGGATCAGAACCACAGAGTGCTCCTGAAGGTTGTGGCTTTCACCCGGGATGTAGCTGATGACTTCGTAACCGTTGGTCAGACGCACCTTGGCAACCTTACGCATCGCCGAGTTCGGCTTTTTCGGTGTGGTTGTGTAGACGCGTGTGCAAACGCCGCGTTTCTGCGGGCACTGCTCGAGGTGCTGCGACTTCGAGCGTTTGATTTTAGGCTGACGCGGTTTGCGGATCAGCTGTTGGATCGTGGGCATTCGGTTATATTCCCCGTGCTTTCACTATGTGATGCCAAGGACCGGAGCCCGAGGCGGTTAAGGTTGGCGCATCTTGCGAAGCGCCGGGTTCGGGGCTTGTCACCACGTCGCTGCGCGACAGGACAACAAGCAAAAAACCCGCAACGTTCCCATTCCGAGGTGAACGAAGCGGTCGGTTCTCAGAGGATCGGGCAGTTAGGTCGCCTGGATCTTGATCAACGCAAATTGTAAAAACGCGTGTGTACAGCACGCGGATTAGGCGGGCGTATAGGGGGAGTCGCCAGACATGTCAACAGCCCGCCCTCCTTGCCTGTCGGCCTCGGCAATGTCATGCATGTCTTTGTGTTCTGCAGACAAAGGATAGGTCATGCAAGTCATCGGTTTCTGTCGCTTTTCCTACCCGGCCGAGGGCGGATTTCAGGTCGAACATGACAGTGTCGAAGCGCGCAAGGCTTTCCTCTATGCACCTGAGCGGATCAATGAGAGGTTTCGCTATTTCGAAACCATCTGCCTGCCAGGATTGCGCGCCCAAACCGACCCGGATTTCACCTTTATCATCCTGATCGGAGAAGACCTGCCAGAAGAGCATGTCGCGCGCCTGTTTGATCTGGTCGAAGACCTGCCCCAAGCGGTCATCGTCGCCCGCCCCCCCATGCCCCATCGCGCGGTGTGCAAAGAGGTGATCAATCTCGCCCGTCACGATAGGGATGCCGATTGCCTGCAGTTCCGACTTGATGATGACGACACGGTCGCGCGTGATTTTGTTGAACGCATCCGCGCCGATGCCAGGCTTATCGCGCCTCTTCGCGCCAAACATCGCCTTGTCACGATGGACTATAATCGCGGGTTTTTGATGCGTCCCGGCGCAGATGGCATCGCAGCTGAAGCCTGCCTGATCCCTTATCATTCAATGGGGCTGGCTCTCGCGGTGCGTGGCGGTTGCCATCAAAGCATCATGAATTTCGCCCATAACAAGCTGAACCAGCATATGCCAACGGTGACCTTTACCGACAAGCCAATGTATGTGCGCGGCCATAGTGACAACAATGACTCGCGCCAAAAGAAACATGTGAAACCGGTGATCCTGCCCATGTTGGACAGCGCCGGTGAGGTCGAGCTAAAGGCGCAATTTGGCATTGATGGCGATCACGTTCGACGGGTTTTCAGCAGTTGATCTGGACTCCTCCAAGATTTTTCCAAAAATCTTGTCACAGATTGGCTGCACGGGATGTCTAACTATCATACGCCCTGAAACGGAGCTCGATATGACATTGCCCAATCTGGAAACCCTGGCACAGCGCGCCAATCAAGGGGATGCGCAGGCGCTGGAAACTCTTGTTGCGAACATCCAGGACCAAGTCCACCGGCTTGCGCTGCGCATGCTGGCCGATCCGGTCCAAGCCGAGGATGTCACCCAGGATATTCTGATCCGGGTGATCACCAAATTGTCGACCTATCGCGGCGACTCTGCCTTTCGCACTTGGGTGTATCGCGTCGCCACCAACCACCTGCTGACAACCGTCAAGCGCAGCCAGGCCGAAACCATGCTGAGCTTTGACGTATTCGCTGCGGATCTTGAGGCCGGGTTGGTGGATGAAAACCAAAAAGCACCCGAGGATCACATCCTGCTAAACGAGCTTCGGATCGGCTGTACCATGGCGATGCTGCTCTGCCTCGATCGCGCCCATCGCATTGCCTATATCCTGGGTGACGTGTTCGAATTGGATCAGGGCGAAGCGGTTGCGATCCTGGATATCTCCAAGGACCTCTACCGCCAACGTCTATCCCGTGCCCGAAAGAAGGTCACAGAGTTCACCGCCCGAAGCTGCGGTCTCGCCGGTGCCCAAGGTGCCTGTACCTGTCCCAAACGCCTGCCCGCCGCCATCGAGCTGGGGCGCGTTCCGCCTACCCCATCGGCCCTGACTGCCGATTCCCCTGATTACGCCTCGGTCCGCAAAATGGCTTTGACCACCGAAGCCGCTCTGGTCGCTGCCAAGCTGCAACGGGCCACGGGACCGCTGAAGGCGCAAAAGAACTTTGCAGCTGAGCTGGAAAGGATCGTGTCCCTAGGAAACTAGAACACGCTCATATCAACCCAAAAGGAAACACTCATGAAACATGCAGCCGCATGGCTGGTCGCGCTCGCCCTGAGCCTGGCCACAACTGAAACTTTTGCAGGAGAAACATCCATGACCCAAGACCAAACCGCCATTCACAGCGCCGTTGAACAGATGACCGATGCCTTTATGGCCGGGGATATTGCCCGTGTCATGCAAAGCTATGAACCCGGGGCCGCGGTGATGTTTGAGCCGCAAAGCCCGGTCTCGGATGAGGACCAGTTGCACGCCATGTTCACCGCCATGTCAGCCATGAAGCCGGCCTTCACCTATTCAGGACACGAGGTCTATGTCTCGGGCGATACCGGATTGCATATCGCACCCTGGAACATGGTCGCAACCGGGCCAGAGGGCGAAGAGCTCACCCAATCGGGCCTGTCAGTTGCCGTGTTCCGCCGTCAAGAAGATGGCAGCTGGAAAATGGTTTTGGACAATCCGCACGGGGCGTTCTTGATGTCTGAAGCAAAATAAGGGGGCCAGCCCCCTTGCGCGCCTTTGGGCGCGCCACCCCCGGGATATTTTTGGCCCAAAGAAGACCTACAGCGTCCGGCCTTTAACCTGAAACATCAAGCGACACGAATGTCCCGAGAGCGCCGAAGGCGTAGCAGGGTATTCGTGTCTCAAGTATAAGGTCGGACGATCTAAAGCGGTTCCAGTTTTTGTTGAAGCAGAGCATCCGTTTTCTGGGTTTGAGCCTTTGGGAGAAGGCGGCGAAAGCTGATCCGAAAGAAACTGGAAGGGCTCCAGGGGATCACCCATCGTTTCAGGGATACTAAGAAAAGAGAAAGGGGCCCGCAAATGGGGCCCCTTTTGATTTGTTTGCCTAAGCAGTGCTTATTCGCGGCTTTCCGGAGTGTCGACAACCAGCGTGTCGAACTCGTCGCCACCCACCACATCGCTCATCGCCTCGGGCGCGGCCAGGGCGGCGGCGGCTTCGGCTTCTTCGCGGCGGGCTTCGATGACCACATTGTCACGCGATTGCGCGATGTGGCGCATCTTCTGCGTCGCCCCACCGGTACCAGCCGGGATCAGACGGCCCACGATGACGTTTTCCTTGAGGCCGACCAGCTTGTCCTTCTTGCCCTGAACCGAGGCTTCGGTCAGCACGCGGGTTGTCTCCTGGAAGGAGGCCGCGGAGATGAAGGAACGGGTCTGCAAGGACGCCTTGGTGATACCAAGAAGGATCGGCTCACCCTGAGCAGGACGGTCGCCTTTGGCGATTGCCTTTTCATTGGCGGCATCAAACTCGGCCTTGTCCACGTGCTCACCCTTGAGCAGGGTCGTGTCACCGCTGTCCTGGATTTCCCATTTCTGCAGCATCTGGCGCACGATCACTTCGATATGCTTATCGTTGATCTTAACACCCTGCAGGCGGTAAACGTCCTGAACCTCGTCGATCATGTAGTTCGCCAGCGCCTCGATCCCCATAATGGCGAGGATGTCATGCGGAGCCGGGTTACCATCCATGATGTAATCACCCTTCTGGACAAAGTCACCTTCCAGGACAGGAATGTGCTTGCCTTTCGGGATCATGTATTCACGGGTTTCCATGGTCTCGTCTTGCGGTTCAATCGCAATGCGGCGCTTGTTCTTGTAGTCCTTTCCAAAGCGCACGTAACCATCGATTTCAGCGATGATCGCGTGATCCTTTGGACGGCGGGCTTCGAACAGTTCCGCAACACGTGGCAGACCACCGGTGATGTCCTTGGTCTTGGCACCTTCGCGCGGGATACGCGCGACAACGTCGCCCGCTTTGACCTCGGAGCCATCTTCGACCGACAGAATGGCGTCAACCGACATCGGATAGGTGATCGGGTTGCCCGCATCGTTGCGCACAGGCTCGCCATCGGACCCCATCAGGATGATTTCCGGCTTGAGCTCGTTGCCTTTTGGCGCGGCGCGCCAGTCGATCACGATCTTCTGGGTCATACCGGTCGCATCATCGGTTTCCTCGCGTACGGCAACGCCGTTCACCAGGTCGACATGTTTCGCGATACCATCCTTTTCGGCGATGATCGGCAGGGTATACGGGTCCCATTCGAACAGCTTGTCACCGCGGGCAATGTCCTGGCCGTCCTTGACGAACAGTTTCGAACCATAGCCCATTTTATGCGATGCAATCTCTTCGCCCTGATCGTTCAGGATCAGGACCTGCATGTTGCGGTTCATCACGATGCTTTCGCCATTGGCGTTCACAATGACACCTGGGTTGGCAAAGGCGATCTTACCGTTTTGGCTGGCCTCGAGGAAGGACCGGCTGGAGCCCTGAGCAACGCCACCCATGTGGAAGGTCCGCATGGTCAGCTGTGTGCCCGGTTCACCGATCGACTGTGCCGCGATGATGCCGACAGCTTCGCCGATATTGACGCGGGTACCACGTGCCAGGTCACGACCGTAACACTTGGCGCAAACGCCCTCTTCGGCTTCACAGGTCAGCGGCGAGCGGATACGCGCAGTCAGAACGCCAGCCTCTTCGATTGCGTCAGCGGTGCGTTCGTCGATCAAGCTTTCTTCTGCGGCCAGAATTTCGCCGGTCAAAGGGTGCTTGATATCCTCAGCCGCAACACGACCCAGGATACGTTCGCCCAGAGTGGCAACGACTTCGCCGTCATTCACAGCCGCTTCGGCGGTGATGGCGCGGTCGGTGCCGCAATCTTCCATGCGCACGATGCAGTCTTGAGCAACGTCCACCAGACGACGGGTCAGGTAACCGGAGTTCGCAGTCTTCAAAGCGGTGTCTGACAGACCCTTACGGGCACCGTGGGTGGAGTTAAAGTACTCCAAAACGGTCAGACCTTCTTTAAAGTTCGAGATGATCGGCGTCTCAATGATGTCGCCGTTCGGCTTGGCCATCAGGCCACGCATGCCGCCCAGCTGTTTCATCTGAGTAACCGAGCCACGCGCACCGGAGTGAGCCATCATGTAAACCGAGTTCGGTTCCTTGACCGACCCATCCTCGTCACGCTGTTCGGCGGAGATGGTGGACATCATCGCCTCGGTGACGCGGTCGTTACACTTGGACCAGGCATCGACAACTTTGTTGTACTTTTCACCCTGAGTGATCAGGCCGTCCATGTACTGCTGTTCGAAATCCTTCACCTGATCGCGGGTATCGCCAACGATGTCCCACTTGTTGTCAGGAATAACCATGTCGGACTTACCGAACGAGATCCCGGCCTTGAACGCTTCTTTGAAGCCCATGGACATGATCTGGTCACAGAAGATGACGGATTCTTTCTGACCACAATAGCGGTAGACGGTGTCGATGACGCGCTGCACGTCTTTCTTACGCAGCAGGTCGTTGACCAGGTCAAACGGTGCCTTGGCGTTCAGCGGCAGGAGCGAGCCCAGACGAACACGACCAGGGGTGGTTTCGAAGCGCTTGTAGACTTCGTTACCTTCCTCGTCGATCTGCTTGATGCGGGCTTCGATCTTGGCGTGCAGATGCACTTCGCCGGCGTCAAGCGCGTGCTCGACTTCCTCCAGCGAGGAGAACTTCATGCCTTCGCCCTTCATGCCTTCGCGCTCGATGGTCACATAGTAGAGACCCAAGATCATATCCTGCGACGGAACGATGATCGGCGCGCCGTTGGCTGGCGACAGAACGTTGTTGGTCGACATCATGAGAACACGCGCTTCGAGCTGTGCCTCAAGCGAGAGCGGTACGTGAACCGCCATCTGGTCGCCGTCAAAGTCAGCGTTAAAGGCCGAGCAGACCAGCGGGTGCAGCTGGATCGCCTTACCTTCGATCAGTGTGGGTTCGAACGCCTGAATGCCAAGACGGTGCAGCGTCGGCGCACGGTTCAGCATGACAGGGTGTTCACGGATCACCTCATCGAGGATATCCCACACTTCGGGACGTTCTTTTTCGACCAGCTTCTTGGCTTGCTTCACGGTGGAAGACAGGCCTTTGGCCTCAAGACGGCTGTAGATGAACGGCTTGAACAGCTCCAAGGCCATTTTTTTCGGCAGACCACATTGGTGCAGCTTCAGTTCCGGACCGGTCACAATCACCGAACGACCAGAGAAGTCGACCCGCTTACCCAAAAGGTTCTGACGGAAGCGACCCTGCTTACCTTTCAGCATGTCGGACAGCGATTTCAGCGGGCGCTTGTTGGCACCGGTGATCACGCGGCCACGGCGGCCATTGTCGAACAGAGCGTCGACGGATTCCTGCAGCATCCGCTTTTCGTTGCGCACGATAATGTCAGGCGCGCGCAGTTCGATCAGACGCTTCAGACGGTTGTTCCGGTTGATCACACGACGATACAGATCGTTGAGATCAGAGGTCGCGAAACGGCCACCATCCAGCGGCACCAGCGGGCGCAGCTCTGGCGGGATCACAGGCACAACGGTCAGGATCATCCATTCCGGGCGGTTGCCGGATTCCAGGAAGGATTCCACAACTTTCAGACGCTTGATGATCTTTTTGGGCTTCAGTTCACCTGTCGCCTCTTTCAGATCGGCGCGCAGCTGCTCCGCTTCGGATTCCAGATCGATGTTTGCCAGCATCTCACGGATCGCTTCGGCACCGATATTGGCGGTGAAAGCGTCCATGCCATAGGCATCCTGGGCGTCGAGATACTCTTCTTCGGTCATCATCTGACCGTATTGCAGATCTGTCAGGCCTGGTTCGATCACAACGTAGTTTTCGAAATACAGAACACGTTCCAGATCGCGCAGAGTCATGTCCAGCATCAAACCGATGCGCGATGGCAGCGATTTGAGGAACCAGATATGCGCGCAAGGAGCGGCCAGTTCGATATGGCCCATGCGTTCGCGGCGGACCTTTTGCAGGGTGACTTCGACCCCGCATTTTTCGCAGACAACGCCGCGATATTTCATGCGCTTATATTTGCCGCACAGGCATTCGTAATCTTTGATCGGGCCAAAGATACGCGCGCAGAACAGACCGTCACGCTCGGGCTTGAACGTGCGGTAGTTGATGGTTTCAGGCTTCTTGATCTCACCAAAAGACCAAGAGAGGATCCGCTCGGGCGAGGCCAGCGAGACTTTGATCTCGTCAAACACCTTTGGCGGCGTGAGCGGGTTGAACGGGTTGTTGGTCAGTTCCTGGTTCATTTTGTGTCCTCGGCGTCTTCTGCCTGACCCTCTAGGTCACTGGCACGTTTCGCATTTGGCAAATTTCTGTGGCGCTGCCCCGGCAAAGGCCAGCTGGCGGTGTTACGCGGCCCCTTCAAGGTATTGATCGACCATATGATTCACGACTCTCTGCACGGTGGCTGGGCGGACATGTACATTGTCTTCTCCAAAGCTTCGGAAACCGGATGTTGTGACAGCCTCATAGCTGGGGAAGTAATCCACCATGTCGAAATTGTTCGACACGGTTTCCGCAACAACGCGCAGCACGGCTTTTGAAAAGCCATTTGCTGTCGTGGCATCCCCTCCGGCAAATGTGACCTGCAAAGGCACCGGAGACACAGTCAGCACGATATTGCGCCTCTTGTCCCTGTTGAGTAGCTCAACCATCGCGGAGACCAGTCGTTCACATTCAGAAACACCCAGACGGCGAAATTCGAACTGGCTTGCATTGCTGCGAACCAGCTTCGCCGGAGGCATTTCGTTCAGGTAAATACCGGCTTCCAAGTCCAGCCAACTTTCGATCAACCCAAGAGTGATCACCACGGTTTCCGACGCCGCGAGACCGTCAGTATAAAGCTGATCGATCTCGGCGCGACGTTCATTTACGCGGTTCAAAGAGGTCGGTGCGCCACCTGTTGATAGCAAGCTGTCAACATATTGCTTTTTCAGCTTGTCACGACCCGCATCATAGATCCCGCCTTCAATCTTTTTGCCAAAGACGTTCTCGACACATTGCAGCATCGTACCAGGATTATACTGGTTCAACACACGGTTAGGACGGCCCGGGATCTTGTCCTGGGCCGCACTGAACGAAGCGGTCGGAACAGACACGCCGCGTTCAATCAACGCCTCTTCAACATTACGCGCAAAGCAGGACCCGATGGTAAAGACCGACGACGAAGCGTCGATCTGAAAACCAGGTGCCACTGACGGAAGGATGAGATGATCTTCAAAACGCGCATCCGAACGATCCGGATACTTGCGCATAGGATTTCTCAGCGTTTCCGCCAGTGCCTCGGCACCATTTTGGGATCCTGCGATCGGAGAAATGATCACTCATCCTCCTCCGCATCCAGGAGTTCCATGTTGAGGCCGAGGCCGCGGACTTCTTTGACGAGAACGTTAAAGCTCTCAGGCACGCCGGCCTCAAAGTTGTCTTCGCCTTTGACGATGCTTTCATAGACCTTGGTCCGGCCAGCAACGTCATCCGACTTCACGGTCAGCATTTCCTGCAGGGTATAGGCGGCGCCATAAGCTTCGAGAGCCCAGACTTCCATTTCCCCAAAGCGCTGGCCACCGAACTGCGCCTTACCACCCAGCGGCTGCTGAGTAACAAGCGAGTAAGGACCGGTCGAACGCGCGTGGATTTTGTCATCCACCAGGTGGTGCAGTTTCAGCAGGTATTTCACACCCACTGTGACCTCACGGGCGAACTGTTCACCGGTGCGACCGTCGAACAGTTTCGACTGACCGCTTTCGGAGAAGCCAGCGCGCAGCAGGGCGTCGTTCACGTCTGCCTCTTTCGCACCGTCAAAGACGGGCGTTGCGATCGGGACACCGTGGCTGACATTGCCAGCAGCTTCCAGCAGCTCGCCTTCGTCCATGGTGCCAAAGCCTTCTTCGTAGACTTCGTCGCCATAGGCGATGCGCAGCGCTTCACGGACCGGGGTCATGTCGCCGCTGCGGCGGTATTCCTGCAGCGCTTCGTCGACCTTGATGCCGAGCATACGCGCGGCCCAACCCATGTGGGTTTCAAGGATCTGACCAACGTTCATCCGCGATGGAACGCCCAGCGGGTTCAGACAGAAGTCAACCGGGGTACCATCGGCCAGGAACGGCATGTCTTCCATTGGAACAACGCGCGAAACCACACCTTTGTTCCCGTGACGACCAGCCATTTTGTCACCCGGCTGCAGCTTGCGCTTCACCGCGATGAACACCTTGACCATTTTCATCACACCCGGAGGCAGATCGTCGCCACGGCGGACCTTTTCGACCTTGTCGTCGAAACGGGCATCCAAGGCGCGCTTCTGCACTTCGTACTGTTCGTGCAGCGCCTCGACATGCTTGGCGTCTTCTTCCTCGCCCAGGGCCAGCTGCCACCACTGACCACGGGTCAGGGTTTCCAGCAGTTCCTCGTTGATCTCGGCATTGGCGCGGACGCCTTTCGGACCTTTGACTGCGGTCTTGCCCATCAACATGCCCTTGAGACGGGCATAGATGTTGCGGTCAAGGATCGCGAGTTCGTCGTCACGGTCACGGGCCAGACGCTCGATCTCTTCGCGTTCGATCTGCAGGGCACGTTCGTCTTTTTCCACACCGTGGCGGTTAAAGACGCGGACCTCAACAACGGTACCGTAATCACCCGGCTTCACACGCAAAGAGGTGTCGCGCACGTCCGACGCTTTCTCACCAAAGATGGCGCGCAGCAGCTTTTCTTCTGGCGTCATCGGGCTTTCGCCCTTTGGTGTGATCTTGCCGACCAGAATGTCGCCCGGCTCAACATCCGCACCGATGTAAACGATGCCCGCCTCGTCGAGGTTGCGCAGCGCTTCTTCACCGACGTTTGGAATGTCGCGGGTGATTTCCTCTGGGCCAAGCTTGGTGTCACGCGCCGCCACTTCGAATTCTTCGATGTGGACAGAGGTGAAAACGTCATCCTTGGCAATGCGTTCAGAGATCAGGATCGAGTCTTCGTAGTTGTAGCCGTTCCAGGGCATAAACGCGACGATCACGTTTTTACCCAGAGCCAGTTCGCCCATATCGGTCGACGGGCCGTCAGCGATAACTTCGCCTTTGCGCACGGTGTCGCCCACCTTTACCAGCGGACGCTGGTTGATACAGGTGTTCTGGTTGGAACGCTGGAACTTGCGCATACGATAGATGTCGACACCCGCATCACCGAGCTCGAGGTCTTCGGTGGCGCGGATAACGATACGCTGCGCGTCAACCTGGTCGATGATCCCGGCGCGATGCGCCATGACCGCCGCGCCAGAGTCGCGAGCCACAACCTCTTCGATCCCGGTACCGACAAGCGGTGCCTCGGAACGCAGGGTTGGAACCGCCTGACGTTGCATGTTGGACCCCATCAGAGCGCGGTTCGCGTCGTCGTTTTCCAGGAACGGGATCAGCGAGGCCGCAACGGACACCAACTGTTTGGGCGACACGTCGATCAGGTCAACCGCATCGGAAGGCGACAGGGTGTAGTCGCCTGACTTACGGGTGCTGACCAGATCGTTGTTGAAACGACCGTTTTCATCCAGGTTCGCGTTGGCCTGCGCCACGGTGTGACGCATTTCCTCGGTCGCGGACATGTAATGCACTTCATCGGTAACCTGACCGTCTTTGACGACGCGGTAAGGTGTTTCGATAAAGCCATACTTGTTCACGCGGGCAAAGGTGGCCAGCGAGTTGATCAGACCAATGTTTGGACCTTCCGGTGTCTCAATCGGACACATACGACCATAATGGGTTGGGTGCACGTCGCGCACCTCAAAGCCCGCACGCTCGCGTGTCAGACCACCCGGGCCAAGCGCCGAAAGACGGCGTTTGTGGGTCACTTCGGACAGCGGGTTGGTTTGGTCCATGAACTGCGACAGCTGCGAAGAGCCAAAGAATTCACGCACAGCAGCCGCGGCCGGTTTGGCGTTGATCAGATCCTGCGGCATCACAGTGTCGATTTCGACGCTGGACATACGCTCTTTGATCGCGCGCTCCATGCGCAGCAGGCCGACACGGTACTGGTTTTCCATCAGCTCGCCAACGGAACGCACACGACGGTTGCCGAGGTGGTCAATATCGTCGATATCACCACGGCCATCGCGCAGATCAACCAGCGCTTTGATACACTGAACGATGTCTTCGCGATCCAGGGTGCGCTGAGTGTCTTCCTTGTCCAGAGCCAGGCGCATGTTCATTTTCACGCGGCCAACGGCAGACAGGTCGTAACGCTCGCTATCAAAGAACAGGGTGTCGAACAGAGCCGACGCCGCTTCGACGGTGGGCGGCTCGCCCGGACGCATCACGCGATAGATATCCATGAGCGCGGTGTCGCGGCCCATGTTCTTGTCCTGCGCCATGGTGTTGCGCATGTATGGGCCAACGGTGACGTTGTCGATATCCAACACAGGGATCTCGGTCACGCCTGCGTCGACAAGCTCTTTCAAGCTACCGCCGGTGACTTCACCGTCTTTGTCGACTTCCCAAGTCAGCTCATCACCCGCCTCGACATAGATCGCGCCGGTTTCTTCGTTGATGATGTCCTGAGCGGCAAATTTGCCAACGATCTGGTCGAACGGAACCAGCAGGTTGGTGATCTTGCCCTCGTCGATGATCTTTTTGACCGCGCGCGGAGTGACCTTTTTGCCGGCTTCGGCAATCACTTCACCGCTATCGGCGTCAACCAGGTCAAAGGCAGGGCGGGTGCCGCGCACGCGCTCCGGGAAGAACTTGGTCGACCAGCCTTCGCCACGACGATACTCGTAGTTTACGGTATCGTAATAGGCGTCCATGATCGCCTCTTGGTCCAGACCCAGCGCGTAAAGCAGGGTGGTCACAGGCAATTTGCGGCGACGGTCGATGCGCGCATAGACGATGTCCTTGGCGTCGAATTCGAAATCCAGCCAGGAACCGCGATAGGGAATGATGCGGCAGGCAAACAGCAGCTTACCCGAGCTGTGGGTTTTGCCTTTGTCGTGGTCAAAGAACACACCGGGCGAGCGATGCATCTGGGAAACGATCACACGTTCGGTGCCGTTTACGATAAAGGTGCCGTTTGGCGTCATCAGGGGCATGTCACCCATGAACACGTCTTGTTCTTTGATATCCTTAACGGATTTCGCGCCGGTATCTTCGTCCACATCAAAAACGATCAGGCGCAGAGTGACCTTCAGCGGGGCGCTGTAGGTCATGTCGCGCTGCATGCACTCTTCGACGTCGTATTTCGGCTTTTCCAGATCGTAGTTCACGAATTCCAGAACGGCGGTTTCGTTGAAATCCTTGATCGGGAAAACCGACTGGAACACGCCTTTGATGCCTTCGCCATCGGATGGCTGGGGCTGATCGCCGGATTTCAGGAACAGTTCGTAGCTCGACTTCTGAACCTCAATAAGGTTCGGCATATCAAGCACTTCACGGATTTTGCCGTAATAACGGCGAAGACGTTTCTGGCCAAGGAAGCTTTGCGCCATGACAGATGTCACCTTTCGATAATCTCGCCCGTACACGCACCGTCGGGCCCCGGCGCGCATCGTCTAGTGACGGCAAAAGTCCGATCCATTCTCGTCCTTCGTCCCACCGAAGGTCTCTCGATCTTGAACCCTGCCTTGGGAAACCCCTGATTTCGGGGGCTTGCCAAGCCGGGGCATTCATCGCCCAAATCTGTGCTAAACCCTGTCTGTCAAAGCGCTTTTTCTCGGACAGTCAGGCGTTTGATATGTTCTGTGGAGCACCCCGTATCAGCCAAAGAGAAAAAGCGGCTTCGAATCGCTCGAACCCGCAGGAGATTTCCGAATATTCGGTGAACGGACAGAATGCAACCCCCAAGGGAGCTGCAACAGTTTTATCCTAGGAAGGTAAGGTCGCATTTTTGCGGCCTTTCGTCAAGGCAAGAGGCTTGTCCATTGATCGCCAGCACCTCAAACTGGCAAGCGATACAGATTAGCAACTTTGTTTCCGGGAAATAGTATGCGCCGAGCCTTACAGCCTGCCGAAGACATTTACGGGTATCTAGCAGCAGTCAAGGCCCGGCCCGAAATGTATATCGGGGATCCAGGTTCCGCCGACGCGCTGAAATCACTTGAAACACTCATCTGTGGGTACGAAGTTGCACTGTTCGCCCATGACATTCAGGAAACTCATGATGGACGAACGTTCACGAGAGAAGCTTTTGGACGTTGGCTATGGGAAACCCGGGGCTGGAGCACCGCACTTGGAATTACCCATGAAATAAGCCAACAAGGCACACCAAAGGATGCTTTTCGACTGTTCTTCGAACTGATTGACGAATTCAGAAATTCCTAACCCGCAATTGAAGGCTGGCTCAGCGCGAAATCGGAACGACCGCCCATAAGGCCACCAGCCCGACCAACCCTGCACAAACAAAATAGCCTAAGACCCCATAGGCCCATTGCAATTGATCCGCCTTGAAACTCAAAAAATCCGGCTGGGATCGAGACGTTGATTTAAAGCGCCTCAGAAGGCTTGGATAAAAAGCTGACAGACCATGCAGTAGCGCCAAGGGAGCAACCAGAAACCCCACGGCTAGACCGAAAAACGACGCCGCTACTCCACGCGCAGTCCAAGGCACATTCCACTGCTGAAAGATGACGCCCGAAATGACCACGACACTCAGCAAACAGGCCAATGACATCGCCAGTGCACCCAAACGTTGCATCCACGTTACCGGCGCGGAATTGGCAAAAAACCTAAGCAAACTCACCCCCTAGACGAAACAAGCGCCCCCAAATTGGGAGCGCTTGCCGTAAACCAGTTCGAAAACCGAATTACTTGAGCTCGACTTCCGCGCCTGCGTCTTCGAGCTTTTTCTTGATTTCTTCAGCTTCGGCTTTGTCGACGCCTTCTTTGACGGCTTTGCCGCCGGCTTCAACCAGCTCTTTCGCTTCTTTGAGGCCCAGGCCGGTGATGCCGCGGACTTCTTTGATGACGTTGATTTTCTTGTCGCCAGCGGCTTTCAGAATTACGTCAAATTCGGTTTTTTCCTCAGCAGCTGCGCCACCGGCGTCGCCAGCAGGGCCCGCCATCATGACTGCGCCACCGGCTGCAGGCTCGATGCCGTACTCGTCTTTGAGGATGGTTTTCAGTTCTTGTGCTTCCAGCAGGGTCAGACCCACGATGCTTTCAGCAAGTGCTTTCAGATCAGCCATTTTGAGACTCTTTCCGTTTTCAGTTTCTGTTCCAACGTCAGGGGGTAAACCCTACGGGGATCAATCCAGTTGCTCTTACGCCGCTTCCGCTTTCTCTTCGATGGTCGAGAGAATGGATGCGATGTTCGAAGCAGGTGCGCCAATTGCGCCGGCGATGTTGCTTGCAGGTGCGCCGATGCAGCCCACGATGGAAGCGATAAGCTCCTCGCGCGAAGGCATTTTCGACACGGCCTCAACACCAGCCCGGTCCAAAGCCGTTCCGCCCATTGCGCCGCCCAGAATTTCGAATTTCTGGTTTTCTTTGGCGAAATCCTCAACCACTTTGGCGGCAGCCACAGGGTCTTCGGAATAGGTCAGAACGGTCATGCCTTCCAGATATTCCGCAATGCTTTCGCACTGGGTATCTTTCACGGCAATCTTGGCGAGCCTGTTCTTGGCCACGCGAACCGACGCCTCGGCGTTGCGGGCAATGCCGCGCAGGTTCTGCATGTCAGCAACTGTCAGACCCTCGTAGCGGGACACCACTACGACGCCAGAGCTTTCAAAGATCTGGCCCAGTTCTTTGACCAGTGCCTCTTTTTGTGCTCTATCCACAGTTTCACTCCAATTTATGGAGGGGGCGACCCCTCCGGCTCACTTTTGCCTGCGTTGCCACAGGCGAGAAGTCCGTTGTCGGGTCGTCGCATCAAAATGCCGGGGCAGTTATGCACCGGTAAAGATGTCTCTTCCCGTCTCAGGCAGGAGTTATGGATGCGAATGCATCCGCCCACCGTCTCGGACGAAAACAGGGTCCCGCGAATCGAGCAAGGACCCTGAATGCGTCAGTTAGACTGTTTGTCGGGATTTGCCAACCCGCTTTAGCTTTCACTCTGCGTTATTTGGCTCAACTCTTCCATCAATCGTTTTTTCGGGAGGGGTTTGGGCAAAACCCGATCAATGCCCGCCTCGATATATTCCGCCACCTGATGGGACATGACGTTGGCTGTTACAGCAAAAATGGGAACGCGGGCCCGCCCCGTTTCGCTTTCCTCGGCGCGGATGCGCCGTGTTGCTTCGATTCCGTCTACGCCGGGCATCTGGATATCCATCAAGATCAGGTCAAATTCCGTATCCGAAGCCAAGGTCACTGCCTCTTCGCCACCGGATGCGGAATAGACGATGCAGTCTGACGGCGACAGGAACCGTTCGAGGATCAAACGGTTCGTCGCATTGTCGTCAGTGATCAACACGCGCTTGCCATGCAGCGGGACGACATCGGTCGGCTTCTTTACTTCGCGAGTGGGGACAGCATTGGAATGCACGCGCAGAGGCAGAAGGATCCGGAATTCTGACCCGCGCCCCAGCGTGCTTTCAACGGTCAGGCTACCGCCCATCGCCTCGATAATCTGGCGCGAGATTGCCAATCCTAATCCGGTGCCACCAAATTTGCGCGTGACCGAGGAATCCGCCTGTATGAAAGGCTCAAAGATCTTGTCCAGAGCCTCCGGCGGGATGCCGACCCCAGTGTCCAGCACTTTGACCGTGATTGAATCCGCCTCAGTGTTCCAGGTTGCAACGATGTTGACCCGCCCCCCTTCGGTGAACTTCACGGCATTGGCGATCAGGTTGTGCAAGACCTGCTGTAGTTTCCGTTCATCCGCGCGGACACTCTTGGGTACATGCCCTGAAATATCCAAAGTGAATGTCAGCCCTTTTTCACGCGCCTTAGGGGCGTAGAGGTCATAAGCCGATTGCAACGTCTTCGTCAGGTTGAAATTGCTGTCCTTCAAATCCATCCGACCAGCTTCGACCTTGGACAGGTCCAGCACATCGTTGATGGTGTCCAGCAACACGGCCCCGGAGTTGTTGATGACCGTCACGCACTTTCGTTGATTGGCGTCGAGTTTCGTCTCTTCAAGCTCACTCGCCATGCCCAAAATGCCATTCAGAGGCGTTCTGATTTCATGACTGACATTGGCAAGAAAACGTGATTTGGCCGCACTGGCGCGCGAGGCCTCCAGCCTGAGCGCGCGCTCGATCTGCTGATCGCGCCCGGCCTGATAGACTTCGAAAACGACGTAAAGAAACACCAGGCCCAGCAACAAGGCCACGACGGTTTCGGTACTTCGCTTACTGGCATCGGCTGAAATATCAGCCAAAATCTTTTGCGCCGGTTTTCGCGTTCCAAAGTTTTCCAACCACAACTGACGCAGCCTGACGTTAAAACCCGTTATTTCATCGGCAACGGCTATGAGTTGCGCGCCGTCCTGGGGGCCGTCGAAATAGACAATTTCGTCAGCAACCGGCATGTAGTCGCGAAATTCGCCAATCAGCTCGTGAAATCCCGCCCCTTCAGAGAACCGTTCCAGCCTGACGACCCCCAAACGGCTCCACAAGACATCAAACCGCACCTGGGTTTCATAGGCTTGAGCGGGATCATGGACCTGATCATGCAGTGAAATCACCACCCTTTGGCTGACATAGTTCAGCTCGCTGATGCTCCAAAGCATGACATTGATTTTGCGAACAAGGTCTGCTTGCTGCTTGGAATGACTATGTTCGACAGAAACCAACAGGCCTGCCAGCGCCGCCGAGACCGTCAGCGCAAAGAGCGCGCGCAGCGCTCTTGCATTTTCTCGCAGCCAGGCCATTCAGCGACCGCTCAGGGTTTTACTTCGATGCTTTTGAGCTGCCAGATCATCCGGGCGGAATGCAAGTCATTCACTTGTGATGGGTCACTGGCAGGATAGACAACCCAGATCGGCCCCCTATCGCGGATGCGCAGCGGCTTGCCATCCCGCTCAAGCGCGAGAATGACATTATGCGCCTGTGCATCCTGCACCGGAATGTCGATGGCGTAATCGTCCAAGGCCGTGGCGCGCAGCGTCCCGCCCTCGACCCCTAGATAGGCCAGTAATGACGCAAGCGTTGGACCAGAAAACCGATATCGTTCGTCATCAAATGAGACATAAGTATCAACATCCTGCCAATCCAACGCGGCCAACATCTCGCGGTCAAACTGCGCCTCGGCATCCGCGTTGAAAACGCCAATCTCACCGCTGACACGCAAAAGAATCGGCCCGCTTGGGGTTTCCATCGCTGTCGCAAAAGTAGAAAGACCAAATAAAATCAATATGGCGGACGTCAAAAAACGATTTAGCGAACCAAACATGGCGTCACCCTTTTTGTGGACCTGTTCATCCAACGGTAGGCACCATGTCCTAAGACTTCCTTTTTATCCGTCGCCGCTAACAAAAAAGGCGGACCAAACGGCCCGCCTTTTCGCTAGATATTGAACGATATCAGCCTTCGACAGCTGCGCTCACGTCCAGTGTCACGCCAGGGCCCATTGTGGAGCTCAGCGCGATTTTCTTCATGTAGGTGCCTTTTGCGCCTGCAGGCTTGGCCTTGGACACGGCGGAGATGAAGGCACGTACGTTTTCAACCAGCTTGGCTTCGTCAAAGGACGCTTTGCCAACACCGGCGTGAACCACGCCACCTTTTTCAGCCTTGAACTGAACTTCACCACCTTTAGCGGCTTCAACAGCGGCTTTGACATCCATGGTCACGGTGCCAACTTTTGGGTTTGGCATCAGGTTGCGCGGGCCCAGAACTTTACCCAGACGGCCAACGATTGGCATCATGTCAGGGGTCGCGATGCAGCGATCAAAGTCGATGGTGCCGCCCTGGATGGTTTCCATCAGGTCTTCTGCGCCAACGATATCTGCGCCAGCGGCCTGAGCTTCTTCAGCCTTGGGGCCACGTGCGAACACAGCAACGCGCATGGCTTTGCCGGTGCCGTTGGGCAGGCCAACAACGCCGCGCACCATCTGGTCAGCGTGACGGGTGTCAACACCCAGGTTCAGCGCGATTTCGATAGTTTCGTCGAATTTGGCTTTGGCATTGCCCTTGACCAGAGCAACAGCTTCTTCAACCGACAGGTTTTCTTTGCCAGCAAAAGCTTCACGAGCGGCGGTGGTGCGTTTTCCGAGTTTAGCCATCTTACTTCACCTCGATGCCCATGGACTTGGCAGAGCCAAGGATGATCTGCATTGCAGCTTCGACGTCGTTCGCGGAGAGGTCTTTCATCTTTGCCTCAGCAATTTCACGAACCTGAGCAACGGTCACAGAAGCAACGGTTTCACGGCCGGGGTTCTCGGCACCACGCGGACGGTTCCGCTTGCCAACCGGCTTGAGGCCAGCGGCTTTTTTCAGGTAATAAGACGCAGGCGGCGTCTTGATGTCCATGGTAAAGGACTTGTCCTGATAATAGGTGATCACGGTCGGGCACGGCGCACCGGGCTCCATTTCCTGCGTCTTGGCGTTGAACGCCTTGCAGAATTCCATGATGTTGATACCGCGCTGACCCAGCGCAGGACCCACAGGTGGGGATGGGTTGGCTTTGCCTGCAGGGATCTGCAGCTTCATGGTGCCAGCTAGCTTCTTGGCCATCGGCTTTCTCCTTTACAACACCCTCGCGCACGCGTGGCTCGGGCAGGTTATGTTGCGTGGTCTGGTCTGCGACGCGCGCGCCGCTCGCCTCCCACGATTCGTACGCCTGAACGGCGCAGATGCGGTGCGTTACACCGGTTAAGGTCGGATATCAAGCACAGTCGGTCTAGTCGGCACACGAAAACCCTTAGGACACACCAACTACTCTCGTTTCCTTCCTCCTAAGCCCTTTCTTCCCATCGTCAGGCATATCAATTTCGCCAATTCGAATTTCGTCGCGGAGTATAAAGTACTTCTGTTCAACCACCCGCGTCGGAGAGGCATTGTTGACAGCACCACGACCATAGCTTCAGTATTGTTAGAGCGCGGATGCAGGTTCAAGAAACGATGGGAAAAGCACTTTTTGTAAGCTTCGTTTTGGTGGCAATTGCCTATACCCCCGATCCGGCAAGCAATTGGCCAGGCATCACTGTCGCGGGCGCGTCTGTATTGCTCGTTTTGTTCGGTAATCGCTTCTTTGGAAAGTGAACTGCTGCAGTGTGCACCTGTCAGATCTTAGCGTGAAGACCAAACACTATCTACGCCAAACGGAACTGAACCCTGGTACTAGTATCTTGTTCAGAGTCCGTAGGGCTAACGCAGTAAAAGATTGCACCGCCTATACAAGCCCAAACGAAGTGAGCCGTGAGTGACTTCGTTCCAATATCAGTTCCTAAATTGGAATTCGCAATCAAGGCGACAACAACGGGAATAAAGAGGAAACCGAAAGCGGAGAATGCTGCCGTTAGTCTTTTGCCATTGTCCTCCGACGTCTCGAAGACATGAGTGCAAAGGAAAAGAGCAAACTTACCGCCAAGGACGATCCCGACCCACGCGCTGGCGAAAAAAGCGAGCAATCCAATGCCTCTCGCGACTTCACCGCCCAGCATGATTGCAATGGGACCAAGAACGAATGGCGCTGTGCCCACCCAGGGCACCCATTTCGACTTTTCAAGCTTCTCGAAAAACTTAATCAACATAAGGATTGGTTAGCACAAACATGGTGGCAATTGTAGAAGGTGTCGATACGCCTGTTGCACCATCCGGCTCACGCTCCCAAACCTCTCGTCACGCCAAAAAGAAAACGCCCCGCAAAAGCGAGGCGTTAGAAAACCAATTTGGCGAGGCCTTAAACCTCTTTGCTCACCTGGGTGAAGTCCAGTTCCACCGGGGTTTCGCGGCCGAAGATGGATACAGACACCTTGAGCTTTTGCGCGTCGTCGTCCACGCCCTCGACCATACCGTCGAAACCTTCGAACGGGCCGTCGTTGACCTTGACCTTTTCGCCGATCTCGAAGCGGATCTCCAGGCGCGGCGCTTCTTCGTTTTCCTGAACCCGGCCCAGGATCGCCTCAACCTCAGCGTCACGCATGGGCAGGGGGCGCCCCTGTGGACCCAGGAAACCGGTAACGCGGTTGATCGAATTCACCAGGTGATAGCCCTGATCCGACATCTCCATGCGCACCAGCACGTAACCGGGCATAAAGCGGCGCTCGGTCGTGACCTTCTTGCCGCGACGCACTTCGATCACTTCCTCGGTCGGCACCAGAACCTCGTCGAACTGGTCCTCGAGCCCCTGCTCTTCAACCGCCGTCCGGATCTGCTCAGCAATCTTCTTCTCAAAGTTCGAGAGAACACTGACCGAATACCAACGCTTTGCCATCTGGGCCTACCTCTGTCTGACCGGGGCGCGATTTTGGCTCCCCAAATGAAAACCGGCGTGCGACTCAGCGCACGCCCGTTAGAAAGTGGATTTGCTCTTACCCTTGCAAAGGCAGAGTTTCAAGTCTGCAAAACGCCTTTGGGGATTGTTCCCCAACAGCGCCCGCCCCTTAAACGAAGGAGAGGCCGAATTGCAGACCACCTTTGATCGCCAGGTCGACCAGGGCAAAGAAGATCGCGGTCAGCGTCGCCATGATGAACACCATGATCGTGGTCAGCATCACTTCGCGACGCGTCGGCCAGACGATCTTGGAGACTTCGGCGCGCACCTGCTGGATAAACTGAAGAGGATTCGTGGTGGCCATTGGCTCTCATTCCATAAAACGGGGTTTTGTCGCAGATAGACGAGGCTGCGCGCGATTTCAAGCACTGCCGTGTCACAGCCGCGTGGATTGGTACAGAAACGCCGCTAGCGAAAGGCCCGGCGCGCCCAGATCGGCATCAGGAAAGACAGAATGATCAGGCGCGACAAATGATGCGCCGCAACAAAGGCCGGGTCCATCCCCATCAGAATCGCGATGGCCGCCATGGCCTCGACCCCGCCGGGAACAAAGGCGATGATCAACAAGGGCACCGAGGCACCAAACAGCAAAGCCGCAATCGCGACACTTATTAAGGTCACCGCAAAGCCGATTGAGGTCACAGCCACTCCTCCGGCCAGGGCGTGACGCAGATCTTTTGCCGTAACACCGGAAAAGCGACTGCCGATCAACGCCCCCATGGCAATCATGGCGACGGTCAGCAACCCCCAGGGCATCCGCCCCGGGGTCAACCCGCTCATATGACCTGCCGCGCTCACCGCCATGCCCGCCAAAAGATAGGCTGCGGGCAGATTGAACTTTTGAAACGCCAAACCAACGGCACCCGCAGCCAGGGTCAACGCAATCAGGTTTATCCAGGACATGGTCGGCAGTTCCGGCAAATCCGGCATGCCCTCGGCCAGGCCCCAGGTGATCAATGGCGGCACAAGCAAGGTGATGGCTAGAACCCGAATACTTTGAATCAGCGCCACAGGAGCCGCGTCAATGTTGCGCTCTGCCGCGATACCCAAGACAAAGCTCAGATGCCCCGGTGCAGCAGCCAACATGGCCATGATCGGATCGAGCTTGAGCACTTTGTTCAGAAAGGCCCGCGACAAATAGAGGGTGGCAAGCACGCATAGCGACAGCAGCACGATCGTTTCGGGCCAGTTCTTGGCGGCCTGCACCGTTTCGGCCGTAGCGCCCGAGCCGATATTCAGACCAATGAGCACAAAGAGAAAGTCGCGCCAGCGCACCGGCAAATCCATGCGCGCACCGCTAAACAGACAAGTCAGCGACACCGCAAAGGCCGATCCGGTGACAGCAGCGGCGGGAAAACCGATCAACTCAAACACAACAGTGCCCACGGCCCCCGCAATCAAACAGATCGCGATTCCCCAAAGTCTCGTTTTCAATTCTGCTGTCATAATTGACCTGACAATAAATCTGGTTCCCGACGGATCGCGCCCAATGGCATGTGCCGCGCTCGCCTACGTCATATATCGGTCAATGAGATAATGGCAGGGGCAGCAGGGTTCGAACCCGCGACCTACGGTTTTGGAGACCGTCGCTCTACCAGCTGAGCTATACCCCTAAGGCCGGTCTGTGGGGTACGCCAAGGATTGGGTGAAATCAAGAGCGGAAAACCAAGTCTTTCGCAGAATTTCGATTTTTGGGTCGAAATTGTTGTGAGCCCGCTCACGCGTTTGCGATTGAGCGGGGTGTTTGGGGGCATTTCCTGAAACATTCTCTTTGTTCACGGGTGCACACGGGTTGTTCATGGGTTTGTTTTGTCACGTTTGGTGACGGTTTGTGTGAGGGGATTTGGGGTGGGTGTGAGGGTGGGGGGCTTGTTTTATTGGCCCGCACCGGGGCTGTGCAGGGGCGCGCAGAGACCTGTCTTGGCG
>JAGHRD010000029.1:0-24961 GCA_017744045.1 Tropicibacter sp. R15_0
CGCCCACCCCCGCCCTCCGGCCCGAGGGGGCTTTGCGACCTTACGGACAAAAACTGACAGCATTGTCTCATCAGGTTCTTTCCGTTGCAGCTGCCTTCTGCAATCCTGTCGCAAAGTTTGGAGAGTTCAAAATGCGCAGATTTACAGAAATCCTGGATATCGCGGCTGATCGCAAAGGTGGCCGCGAGGCGGTGTTGGCGGATGCGACGCCCCCGCTTAGCGCCGATGAGCTGGCCGCAATTCCGGATGACCGCTGGCTCTCGGCCATGGCGCGTGGCATTTTTCAGGCGGGGATCAGCTGGAAAGTGGTCGAAAACAAATGGCCCGATATCGAAGAAGCCTTTCACCAGTTTGATGTCGCTCGCGTTGCTCATATGTCCGAAGATTGGTTTTATGAGCTGATCGAAGACACTCGCATCGTGCGCAGCCCACCCAAGGTGCGCGCGATCCAGGAAAACGCGCTTTGGATCCTGTCGGTTGCGGGCGAGCACGGCTCTTTTGGCCGCAAGATTGGTGAATGGCCGGCAGATGATTTTCAGGGATTGCTGGATTGGATGCAGAAAGAGGGCGCGCGTCTTGGTGGTGGCACGGGTTCATACCTGCTACGCTCCATGGGGAAGGAAAGCTATATCCTGTCCAAGGATGTGGTGGCGCGTTTGGTGGCCGAAGGCGTTATCGACAAGGCCCCGACCTCCAAAAAGGCCAAAGCCGCGGTTCAGCAGGCCTTTAACACCTGGGCTGAGGAAAGTGGTTACAACCTGACTCAAATCAGCCGCGTATTGGCACAAAGTATTGGCTGACTCTGCCACAAAAATTTTGTCGCGGTTAAGGTTGTGTTCGGGGCTTATCTCTACTTACAACTGAGAACCGGTTGGGTAGTTGTGTTGTTTTGTGTCTGAACAATATGCTTTCGGTGGAACTGCGAGGAATATGATGGCTGAGGTATCCTATATCGACGGGCCGCGTGGGCGTTTGGCGTATGCCTATACTGAGGGCGAATTGCCCTGTATTGTGTTCCTGTCAGGATATCGATCAGACATGGATGGCACCAAGGCGGTGCATCTCGAACAATGGGCCGAATCCCAGGGCCGCGCCTTTTTGCGGCTGGATTATTCAGGCCACGGCCGCTCTGGCGGTGTGTTTGAGGATGGCTGCATTGGGGATTGGGCGGCGGATGCGGCTCTGGTTATCAAACATGTGGTGAATGGTCCGCTGATCCTTGTTGGCTCTTCGATGGGGGGCTGGATTGCCAGCATTCTGTCCAAGCGTCTGTCGCAAACCGTGGGTTTTGTCGGGATCGCCGCCGCCCCTGATTTCACCGAAGAGGAGTTTTGGGCCGGGTTCAATGAGGTTGAACGCCGTCAGGTCATGGAAGAGGGGCATCTTGAAATGCCCTCTCTTTATGAAGATCCCTATTGGGTGACCAAAAAACTGATCGAGGATGGACGCGAACATCTGGTTCTTTCCACCCCGCTCAACATGCCATGGCCCGTGCGCCTGCTTCAGGGCACCGAGGATGAGGCCGTCGCCCGTGGCACCGCGCTCAAGCTGCTGGACCATATCAAAAGCGATGATATGCGGCTGGAATTTGTCAAAGGCGCTGATCACCGCTTTTCCTCGCCCGATTGCCTGACTTTGATCGAGGACACTCTGACCGAGGTCGCTAAACGCGCGTGACGCCGCGATTGTCTTGGCCTTGACGTGCCAGGCTGACACACTCCCCCAAAGCGACAGGGGAGGTGTACGTGAAACTCATTCTTTGGGGGCTGGCCTGTCTGGTTCTGGCGGCGGTGTCGGCAGGGATTGGCATATGGCTGTTTGGATCGCGCGAGCCGGTTGTGACCGATATCCAATTTGATGACACCGTCTTGCAAGGTGGTGTCGATGCCTATTTGGCAGCACAAGAGGCGCGTTTTGACGATATTACGCCGGGCGTGGCGAAACGGGTTGAATGGGCCAATGAGCCGGAGCAGCTCACCGATTGGGTCATCGTCTATCTTCACGGGTTTTCTGCCACGTCCGAGGAAATCCGCCCGGTGCCGGATCTTGTCGCGCAGGAATTAGGTGCCAATCTGGTTTATACCCGGTTGCAGGGGCATGGTCGCGGCGGCGATGCCATGGCCACCGCCAGCGTCGAGGGCTGGATGAGCGATGTTGCCGAAGCACTTAGCATTGCGCGTAAAATTGGGCGCAGGACGCTGGTGATCGGCACTTCGACCGGGGCAACTTTAGCCACTCTGGCCGCTCAGGAAGCGATGAGCGCAGAGGTCGCCGCCTATGTGCTGATCTCCCCGAATTTCAAACTGAAATCCCCGGCGGCCGCCTTACTGGTTTGGCCAGGCGCGCGCTGGTGGCTGCCCAAGCTCGCGGGCGAGACCCGCAGTTTCACCGCCTCAAACGAGGATCACGCCATCTATTGGACCAACAGCTATCCCACCCGCGCGCTCTTGCCGATGGCGGCGGCGGTTCAGGCCGTCAAACAGTCGCCACCGCAAAATGTCTCTCAGCCGGCGCTCTTTGTCTTTGACGATCTCGATCAGGTGATTGATCATGCCCAAACACGGGCTGTGGCGGCGCAGTGGGGCGGGCCGACCAGCTTGCATGTGGTGGATGTCGGGCCCGAGGATGACCCCAATCGCCACGTCATCGCAGGCCATGTTCTGTCGCCCCATCAAAGCGTGCCCATGGCGCAGCATATTTTAGGATGGATCAAGGATTTAGATGATGGAACAACGGATTAGCCTGGTCACACTGGGCGTCACAGATGTCGATAAAACCGCCGGTTTCTACGAAACCATGGGCTGGTCCCGTGTCGACACTCCGGACAATATCGTCGTTTATGACCTGTTGGGCCAATCCATCGGGCTCTACCCCCTGGCGGGGCTGGCCGAGGATATTGGCCTGCCGGTTGAGAGCCTTGGCAAGGGGGGCATGACCCTGGGACAGAACCTGCGTTCCAAGGAAGAGGTCGATGCGCTGATGGCCAAGGTTGGGGGGACCGGGGGCAAGGTTCTCAAACAGCCGCAAGAGGTGTTCTGGGGCGGGTATCACGGCTATTTCGCCGACCCCGAGGGGCATATCTGGGAAATCGCCTTTAACCCGTTTTCGCCCCTGCGGGCCGAGGACGGAGCGTTTTGCTGGGGCGGCTATTGATGCCTCGTCGGGGGACCTAAATGCGCCGCCCAGCCTCCATGTGGAGCCTTGAGACGTTCGGGCGTGAACCGCTCTCGCGGCATTTCTGGATGCGGGAGTTTCTGTGCTCCGAGATCGGAAACTTTCACGAAATCAGCAATATACCGGATGACCCTGATCTGGCGCTTGAACGCGGTCGGGCCTTTGCCACAACGCTTCTTGACCCGCTCGAAGAAACCTTTGGCCGGATCTTCATCCGCTCAGGATTCCGCTCGCAACGGCTCAACGCTTTTGGCAATGAGCACAAGCTGAACTGCGCCCGCAACGACAATCCGATCGAATGCCATATCTGGGATTTGCCCGACACGCCCGTCGCCGGTGCCTCGATCGTCATTCCCTGGTTTGCACGCCAATACGAACAGGGGCGCGATTGGCGCGATCTGGCGTGGTGGATGCATGATCACCTTGCGTATTCCGAGATTTGGTTCTTTCCAAAACTCTGCGCCTTCAACCTGGTCTGGCGTCCCGAACCGCGGCGACGCATCGACAGCTATATCGCTCCGCGCGGCGCGCTTTTGCGCGCAGGTGAACACCCTGAGGAAGACTTGCATCAGCGCCAGCAAAGATATGCCGATTTCCCACCCTTTCGCGGAATTTCTTATCCGGATTGGCCAATCTAAACGTGCCATTAACCTTGATTGTTCAGATGTGAGGAAAGGTTAACTACAAGGCACCCTCCCATGAAGGATTTCGAGCAGAGATTCCGCGATTTCCCCGATTTTATCCTGACCTCCAGCCGCGAAATCTGGGAGGAGCGGGGGCTGATGGCGCGGATTCAGGATTATTATCACCGCGACGTCACCATCCGCACCCCTCGTGGCATCGGTTTTGGCGTTCAGGCGGTGGCGGATCTGGCCATGGACACGCTGGTTGCCTTTCCCGACCGCACCATGATGGGCGAGGACGTGATTTGCTCCGGCAGCCCACCGGTGGGGATGCTGGGATCGCAACGTATCTTGTCCACTGCGACCCATAAGGGCGGCGGCGGGTACGGCCCGGCCAGCGGCAAACGGGTGATGTTTCGCGAATTGGCGGATCGTTACGCCAAGGCCAATCAGATCAGCGATGAATGGCGGGTGATGGATAGCGGCGCGATCTTGCGCCAGCTTGGGTTTGACGTGCAAGTTTGGGCGCGCGATCAGATGCTCGGTGTCGACCCAGTGCCAACCCCCTTTCGTCCCGAAATGGACGAGGTTGGCCCCTATACTGGCAGCGGCAATTCCAACCAATGGGGCGAGGCCTTTGCCGCTATTATTGATCAGATCATGCAGGGCGAACTCTCTGTTATTCCTGAACAATATGACCGTGCCTGCCAGATGAGCTATCCCGGCGGGCGTGACCTGCATGGCTGGTCCGAGGTCGATGCCTTTTGGCTGGGGCTGCGGGCGGCCTTTCCGGCGGCAGAATTCCGCATTCATCATTGCATCGGTATGGAAGAGGCCTTGATGCCGCCGCGCGCCGCGATACGCTGGTCCCTGACCGGGCGGCATGATGGTTGGGGGGCCTTTGGCAAGCCCACTGGGGCGGATGTGCATATCATGGGCATCAGCCATGCCGAATTTGGCCCCTGGGGGCTGCGCCGGGAATGGACCCTGTATGACGAGGCCGCCATATGGATGCAGATCGTGAGCAAGACCGGCTAGCGCGTTTGTCCATGGAAACGCAGGCGTTCTATGATCGTCAGGCAATGGCCTATGACGCGGGACGGCCCAAAGATCTGTTCGAAATCAATTGGCTACGTCGAGCTGTCGCAGATGCGCCTACAGGTGGGGCGGTCTTGGATATTGGCTGTGGCGCGGGGGAACCGATTGCCGCTTGGCTTGTTGCGCAGGGGTTTGAAGTCACCGGCTGTGATTTTTCCCAATCCATGCTCGATCTCTTTGCCAAGCGCCTGCCGCAAGCCCGCGCCATCTGTGCCGATATGCGCGACCTCTCCCTGGATCAGCAATTCGAAGCGATCATAGATTGGGGTGCCTTCTTTCATCTGACGCGGGCGGAGCAACGCCACGCGCTGCCTCAGATTGCCAGACATCTCATTCCCGGCGGGCGGCTGCTGCTGACCGTCGGCCCGGGCGAAGGCGAGGTGACAGGCCATGTTGGCGGCGAAGAGGTCTTTCACGCCTCGCTCTCCTTGCCCGAATATACCGACCTGCTGGCCCAAGCCGGGGCCGAGGTTGAGGAATTCGTGCCAAATGATCCCGATTGCCGCGGCTTCACGGTGCTTTTGGCCCGCCGCCCAAAACTCTGAAACTGATCCACCGATTCTGTGGATAACTTTTCAAACGCGACGATTCCCAGTCTAAAACCGACAGCGGAAGTCGTTGAAACCTCTAGAAGTCTCCACAAATCCTAGTGTCACTGTTGACCGAAGCCACAACATAAGCAACGCTAACCCTGTCGGGATTCAGTGGAGAGGATCCTGTCGAGCAGGGAGAGGATCATGAAAAAGAGCGCAATTGCGCTGGCGGCTTCGCTATGGGCGGCCGGTACGGGGATGGTGCAGGCACAGGAAACCTGTGGCGGTGTCTACAAGGTCAAACCTGGGGACAGCCTGTCGCTTATCGCGGACAAGCTGTACAAGGATGTCAGCCAGTGGACGGTGATCTATCGCAACAATATCGAAAAGATTGCCACCCCGGACAGCATTCGCGTCGGTCATGAGTATCGCATTCCTTGCCTCGGCGGACTGCCGCGTGGTTTGGCCGGGGGGAAACCCGTGCAAACCGCAGCTTTGGGCGCGCCAGCGGCGGCTTCTGCCACGACTCCCGACACGATCACCACCCGTAAGAAAGCCGCGCAAAGACGCCAGGAAGGTGTGGCGCTGAAACTGCTGGCAGGGGATGATTTCCGCCCCTTCACCAACCGTTTGCAGCTCAGCTCGGGGTTGATCACCGATCTGGTCAACCGGGTCGTGGTCTCGGCCGGTGACTTTGGCAAACACAAATTCTACTGGGTGAATGACCGCTCGGTGCATCTGGATCCCATGCTGTCCGAAGGCATGGTTGATCTGGCCTTCCCGTGGCGCAAACCCGATTGCCAGGCCACGCCGTCGCTCTCGCTTTGCACCGATTATGTCTATTCGGATCCAATGTTTGAAATGCTGGTGGTCTTGTTCACCCGCAAGGGGAGCGGCGTGACCTACACGACAGAGGCCGACCTGGACGGTATGCGCGTTTGCTCCCCACTTGGTCACGGCACCACCTCGCGCCAGGGGCAGGGGGCTGATTTCCTCACCCGCGCCGGGGCACGGTTGCAGACGCCACAATCCGCCGAAGATTGTTTTGCTCGCCTGATCGATGGCACAACCGACGCGGTCGCGATGAACGAATTCACCGGGCGCATCGTGTCCAAGGATATGGGCGTTGCCGACCAGATCGAACTGCAACTCTCCCGCCCGCTCGCCATCGAAGGCCTGCATGCGGTGGCGCATAAATCCAACCCGAGATCGGGCAAGATCATCGCCAAATTCAACGCCAGCCTCGCTGATCTGCGCGAAAGTGGCGAATATCTGAACGTCATCGACAAACACATGTCCAGCATCTGGGCCGGGCTGTAAAACCAGCGCTGCGGGGACCAAAACCAAGCCCCCGCAGCCCCCGATTCCGTGATGCGATTCTGTGGATAACTGCCGAATTTGCATTCCGTTTTTTCGATATGGCCCCCAAACCCGAGTGGTCAAAGCGCGTGAAACCCTTGATACATATAGGTCTCGCCACAATCCCTAGGCTAGCCGTTGACGGCCTCCACTACATGCGCGACCATTCGTTAACGGGATTTTGGGGAATGTACCTATGTTGAAACATCTGAGTGTGCTGGCCGCGTCAGCGCTGGTTGCTGGCACTCTTTCTGCGTCTGCACAAGAAACCTGCGGCGGCATCTACACGGTGGGGCGCGGTGACAGCCTGTCGCTGATCGCTGACAAGCTTTACAAGAATGTTGGCCAGTGGACCTCGATCCACAGCAATAACAGCGACAAGATCGGCGGCAACCCGAACAATATCCGCGTCGGGATGAAGCTGCGCATGGCCTGTATCAATGGCCTGCCAACCGGGCTTGAGGGTGGCACGCCGATTGAGGCGATCAAAGCCGCCGCTGTTGCCCCTGCCGCTCCGCTTGTGGTTGCGCCCGGCAATGCTGAGACGCGCAAGAAAATCAACATCCTGACTGGCGACGATTTCGCGCCCTTCACCGACCGCGGCCTGCCCAAAGGCGGCATTCTAGCCGAGGTTGTCGAAGAGGCGATGAAAGCTGCCAACCCGAAAGAAGGCTATGCCATTCACTGGGTCAATGACTGGTCCGCGCATCACGAACCGTTGCTGTCCAACGCTTTGCTGGATATCGGTTTCCCCTGGTTCAAACCGGATTGTGACGCCGATCCAGAGACCTATCGCTGCGCCAATCTGAACTTCTCGGACTCGATGTTCGAGGTTCTGATGCTGCTCTTCGTCGACAAATCCCGCCCGATTGCCTTTGTCTCGGACGCTGACCTGGTAGGCAAAACCCTGTGTCGCCCCAAGGGCTATTCAACCTATATCTTCGATCAACATGGTCGTAACTGGTTGAAAAACAACCATATCAACCTGCATATCGAACCTTCTCCGGCGGATTGTTTCGATGCTTTGGTTGAAGGCACGGTTGACGGGGTTGTCCTCAACGAATTCACCGGGCGCAAAAAGATCAAGGAAATGAACCTGAGCGACAAGGTCGAGGTGGCAAAAGGCCAGCCGATCTCGGTGGATGGCAACCATATGGTTGTGCACAAATCCCACCCCAACGGGCCTGAATTGCTGGCAGAATTCGAGAAAGGATTGGCCATGATCAAGGAAAACGGCACCTATCAGCGGATCATTGACGAGCATATGAGCCGCATCTGGGCAGAGTTCTGATATGCGGTTGCGCGGTTTAAGCACTCTCTTTGCGCTGCTGCTGCCGATTGGGGCCGCCGCGCAGAGCTGTGATGATGAAACCTACACGGTCAAACCCGGTGAAACGGTTTTTTCCATTGCAGAGAAACGCTTTGGCGATCCAGAAAAATGGACGCTGATCTATTACGCCAATCAGGAGATGCTGCAATCCAGTGTCTTCCAGATCATTCCCGGCGATGTGCTGACCATTCCATGCGTGCCCGGTCAGGAAACCATCAAGGCCGAGGTCACACCCTATCATGTGGATGTGGACAAGGCCGAGATCAAATTGCTGACCGGCACCGGGCGCCCACCCTTTGCCGATCTGAATTGGCTGGGGCAGGGCATGACCACCGAGTTGGTTCATGCGGTGATGGAAGAAACGCCCAACCCGGTGAAATATTCGGTCACCTTCGAAGAGGATTGGTCCAAACAGCTCTTCCCTCTGCTCGATGAAAAGAGCTTTGACATGGGCTTTCCCTGGTTCAAACCCGATTGCGATGCGACCCCGGACGAACCGCGCTGCGCCAATTTCCATTTCTCTGACCCCGTGGTCGAGATTTTGGTGCTGCTTTGGGTGCGCAAAGGGAAGGAGTTCAAATGGGAACAAGACAGCGATATTCACGGCAAGACCATCTGCCGCGCCGCTGGTCAGTTCACCCATGATCTCGACAGCCCGGATCGCCAATGGCTGAGCAAAGGTCTGATCAATCTCGAACGCCGCAACGAGTTCAAAGGTTGTTTTGAGGCGTTGATGGCCGGTGAGGTTGATGCAGTCTCTGCCAATGTCTTTAACGGCGCGCATATGGTCGATAAAATGGGCCTGCGCGGAGAGATCGAACCGCTCTCACGCCCGCTATCGGTGCAGACCATGCATATGATCATCTCCAAACGCCACTGGCGCGGCACGACGATGATGTATCGCTTTAACGCCGGTCTGGCCAAGCTGCGCCAGTCGGATCGCTACAATGAGATCGTCAATAAACATCTCAAGCATTTCTGGGACAAGCTGGGCAGCTAAAGTGACCCGTGAAATCTTGGGCAAGCAATTGAAACGAGGCGCGAAAATGCGCCTCGTTTTTGTTTGCACTCTTTCCATTACCGCGCGGTTTGATACTGTGAGCGCAAGAGGATCAAGGCGAGCAGTTGCGCCCGCATTCGGGGCAAAGCTGCGCAACAGGGAACTGAACAGCAATGCGTGAACCGGTGGTGTTTTTGCCTGCGATGATGTGCGATGCGCGCCTGTTTGGCCCTCAGATTGCTGACCTGTCCCGTGACCATGCGGTGATGAGCGCGCCGATCACCCAAGGGGAGCGCGTCGAGGAAATCGCCTCGAATCTGTTGGATGTTTTGCCGAAACGTTTTGCCCTTGTCGGGTTGGGGATGGGCGGGATCGTCGCGCTTGAACTGATCCGTCGCGCGCCCGATCGTATCACCCGGCTGGCTTTGTTGGACACGACCCCGCTTGCCGACACGCCGCAGCAGGCTGCTGCGCGGGATCCGCAGATCATCCGCGCCCGCGCTGGCAAGCTGAGCGATGTGATGGAGGAGGAGCTGCGCCATTTCGATCTGGCCCCGACGCCCCATCGCGCCGAGATCATCGCACTGGTCGAGGATATGTCGCAAACGCTTGGACCCGAATGCTATATGCGCCAGGCCCGCGCCATGCAGCGGCGGCGCGATCAGCAGACGACCCTGCGCAAAATCGTTGTGCCGACCATGGTGATGTGCGGGGCCCAGGACAAGATTTGGCCGGTTAAACGCCACACCTTCATGGCCGAACTCATTCCCAGCGCGCAGTTGAAAATCATCGAACATGCCGGGCATTTGCCGCCCTTGGAGCAGCCGATTGCCGTGACAGATGCATTGCGGGAATGGCTGGCGGAACCCTTGGTTTTGCGCTGAAGGTTAATGGTGTCTGAAGAGCTTGCCAATTGGCAACTCGGCAACCTTTCGTTAACCGCTCCAAGCTCAACCCGATGAGAAAAACTCGCTCACCTGTCTCTTGACGCCCCCAGTGCTGCGGCGTAAGCGGGCGAACGCGTGGAAGACTGGACGGCCGCACCCGTAAGGGTGAGGAAAGTCCGGACTCGCCAAAGCATCGGTGCCGGGTAACGCCCGGGCAGAGCAATCTGACGGAGAGCGCCACAGAAAACAGACCGCCGCATTTCGATGCGGTAAGGGTGAAACGGTGGGGTAAGAGCCCACCGGGGGCATGGCAACATGGCCCGCATGGCAAGCCCCACCGGGAGCAATGCCAAATAGGAACCTCGCGTCCGGCTGATCCGCTTGCGGATATCGGGGCAGGGCGGCTTTGGCCTGAGAGGTTCGGGTTGGCAGCAAGAGCCTCGTGGCAACACGGGGCCCAGATGAATGGTCGTCGAACCTGAGGGGAGATCCCTGGGGGAACAGAATCCGGCTTATAGGTCTTCCACGCGTTTTGGCATCATAATGAAGATGCCACCGCGATGTCCCGAGAGCGCTTGGCGCGGCAGGGTATTTCTGAGACACGATTGCCAAGAGGCATCATTTCACAGGATGACTGCGGACCCGCCAACACACTGCGTCGCGTTCAATCCGCCCGCGCCTGCCATTCGCGATAGCGCAGCACCAGGTTGGCCCCGATTTCCTGAAAGGGTTGCGGGGGCAGGCGAGTGGGTTGGGCTTCGGCGCTGAAAAAGCGCGAGATCTCGCTGTTGGTCCCCATTGCCATTTCCGCCGCCGCGATCCCGGTCAGCGTGCCGCGCGCGGTGCCAAGCCCGTTCTGGGCGCAGGCCGAGAACAGGCCGGGTTCCAACTCGCCCGTGACCGACACTCCATTGCGGCTGAGGCAGAGATGGCCGGACCATTGGTATTCCATCGCCAGCCCGGCAAGTTGCGGGAAACGTTGATCAAACTTGCGCTGCATGACGCCCGCTGCCCGTCGCATTTGCGCCTGAGAGGCGCGCATCCCCGGTTTCAAGACTGCGCAGGTGCGGGTGATGATGCGGTTGCCGCCCTGACGGGTATCGATGCGGCGCATGGTGGTGCCCATCGGGTCGGAGGGGGTGATGCCCCAACGCGGCTGCCCCCCCAGTTTGCGCAGGCTTTCGGTACCCAGATCCGGGGTCATCATGGCAAAGAGAAACAGCTGCATCAGCCGCCCCTTGGCAAAGCCAAAGCTTTGCAGATGGCCGTTCACGGTCAAGATAACCTTGCCGGCGCTGATCTGCCCTTTGGGTGTCGTGACCTGCCAATCGCGGCCCTGCTTGGTGAATTCAATAACTGGCGAGCATTCGTGAATCTGCACGCCTTGTGCGGCCAAGCCCGCGGCCAACCCACGGATATAGCCCGCGGGTTGCAGGGTCACCGTGCCGGGGGTGTAAAGCCCTGAAAGGTAATGCGATGAGCCGGTCAACTCGCGCATCTGCTGCGCATCCAGCATCTCGCTGTCCTCGCCAAGATGGGTCAGATGCGCGCCATAGGTCAGGTTGTGCTGATGTGCGGCCTCGGTCGCGGCGCCGTTCACTTTGCCGGATGGGTCAAAGTAATCGGGCGGGATGCCGAATTCGTCTACCGCCGTGCGGCCAAAATCAATGGCCTGACGGTTGAGGTCAATCAGCGCGCGGTCATTGCCCGGCCCGGCATAATCGGACGAGGCAAGATCATGGGGCAGGTCGATCATGAAACCGGAATTGCGCCCGGCGGAACCTTGGGCGATGCGCAGCGCGTCCAGCACGATCACCGGGGCGTCCGGGGCCAATTGTTTCACGCGCCGCGCCGCAGACAGCCCGGCAAACCCGGCCCCGATGATCACCACATCCGCTGTGGCAGGGCCGGACAGGGCCGGGTAGGTGGCGGGTTTGGGCAGGATATCAGCCCAGGCTGCCGGCCCGATCAGGGCCGGGAGCTGTGTGACTTTGCGTGTCACGACACGGCCTCATCCGCGTCATCGCTGAGATCAATCCAGAGAGTCTTGATCTGCGTATATTGATCATGGGCGTGAATGCCATTGTCACGCCCGCCAAAGCCCGATTGTTTGTAGCCGCCAAAGGGGGTTGCGCTGTCGCCTTCGCCAAAGCTGTTCACCGTCACAGTTCCGGCACGGATGGCGCGGGCAGCGCGCAGGGCACGCTTGATATTGCTTGAGAAAACCGAGGCCGCTAGCCCATATTCGGTGTCATTGGCCAGGGCCACCGCCTGATCTATCGTGTCCACCGTGGTGACGGACAGGACCGGGCCAAAGATCTCTTCGCGCCAGACTTTGGCATCGGCGGGAACCTCAAGAATGGTGGGTTCCACAAAGCCATTTTCCGCTGTGCCACCCAGCAGGATCCGCTGAGAGCCGTCGAGATAGGAACAGACCTTGTCAAAATGCGCCTGAGAGACCAGCGCGCCAATACGGTTGGCGGGGTCGAGCGGGTCGCCCATGGGCCATTCGCGGGCATGGGCGATGATCTTGTCAATCAGGGCATCCTTGATCTCGCGCGCTACGATCAGCCGCGAGGAGGCCGAGCAGTTTTCGCCCATATTCCAGAACGCCCCATTGACGATATGCGCCGCCACCCGGTCGAGGTTTTCGGCATCGGCCATGACAATCGCCGGGTTCTTGCCGCCCATTTCCAGCGTCACCTCTTTGAGGTTGCTTTCGCCGGAATAGGACAGAAAGCGTCGACCGGTTGCGGTGGAACCGGTGAAGGAGACCATGTCGACATCCGGATGCCGCCCCAGTGGTTCGCCGACATCGGGGCCGGACCCGGTGACAACGTTAAGGACCCCGGCGGGAATGCCCGCCTCCATCGCCAGTTCTGCAATGCGCAGCGCGGTGAGCGAGGTTTCCTCAGCCGGTTTCACGATCACCGAACAGCCCGCCGCCAGGGCCGGGCCGATCTTCCAGGCCAGCATGAGCAGAGGGAAGTTCCAGGGCAGGACGAGGCCAACAACTCCAACAGGTTCGCGCAGGATCATGGCGAGATGATCATCGCTGGCCGGGGCGGTCTGATCATAGATCTTGTCGATCAATTCGGCGTGCCAGGTCAGGCAGTGAATGGTTTCGGGCACATCCACGGTTTCGCAGTCAAAGATGGTCTTGCCGCTGTCCAGGCTTTCCATCACCGCCAATTCGCGGGCATTGCGTTTGATCAGCTTGGCCAGCTTGATCAGCATCTCTTTGCGCGCGGATGGGTGCAGGCGCGACCAGCGGCCATCCTCAAAGGCATCGCGGGCCTTTTCAACGGTGACATCTACGTCTGCCGCGCCGCAGGCAGCGATTTGGGTCAGCTCTGCACCCGTGGCCGGGTTGGTGGTCGCAAAGGTCTTGCCGGAAATCGCGCTGCGAAAACTGCCATCGATAAAGGCCTGATGGGGCAGGGACAGCCCGGCGGCGATGGATTTATATTCCTGCGTGGTCAAAAGATCGCTCATGCCGTGGCCTCCGCTTCGATATCTGCAATGGTGCGTTTCAGGACCCGCACGACCTGTTCCAATTGACGTTTGTCATCTTTGTTTAGCGCGCGGAGCGGCGGGCGCAGGGTACCGGCGCGCTGGCCCGAAAGCTCGCAGCCATACTTGACGCATTGGATGAATTTGCCGCCCTGTTCCAAGACGCGCATCAGCGGCATCATGGCGGACATGATGCGCCGCCCCTTGTCGAAATCACCTTCAACCGCGCAGGCCCGCCAAAGCGCGACATGTTCGCGCGGGAGGAAGTTTGACCCGGCACAGACCCAGCTGCGTGCGCCCCAGGCAAAGAATTCCAGCGCCTGATCGTCCATGCCGCAAGACATCTGGATATGCGGGTAATCGCGGGCCAGCAGGTGTACGCGGTTGATATCGCCCGAGCTTTCCTTGATGGCGCAGAAATTGCGCGAGCGGCCAACTCGGTCAAGGAACTCTTGGCCCATCTCAACACCCATGCGACCGGGATAATTATAAAGCATGATCGGCAGATCGGCGGCGCGATCGATGGCCAGGGCGTTCAGAGCGTTTTCACGCTCGGTCGGGACGGAATAGGGCGGAGTGCCGACCAGCAGCGCATCCGCCCCGATCTGGGCGGCGGTTTCTGCCATGGCGATGGACTCCTCCAGCCGGATGGCCACGGTGCCGACGATCAGCGGCAGGCGATCCCCGATCACCTCTTTGGCGAGGCGCGCCATGTCCTGACGTTCTTCAAGGCTTTGGGCGTAATATTCACCGGTTGAGCCGCCATTGATCAGCCCCTGAACCCCGGAGGCAATCAGGTGTTCGATCATTGCGACAAAGCCGTCGCGGTCAATGCGGCCATCCTCGAAATACGGGGTGATGACCGGCGTATAGATACCGTCAAATTTCATGACGCTCCTTTCTGCTGGCGGGTGCCGGGGGCGGCTCCGAGCGGGATTTGCAGCCCTTGCGGGGCGGCAAAGGTTTCGATTTCAGCGCGCGACAGCTCCCAATGATCAATGGCCAATTGGGCAGCGGTATCGGCATCATGGGCCTCAAAGGCGGCGATAAAGGCGTCGTGCTGGTCGGCGGCAATCCTGCGCTGCTGCGCCAGCGATCCCTGATGCGGATCATAAAAGGTCATGGAGATGCGGGTGTGGTCGATCAGCAACCGGCGCAGGCTGGGCATGAGATATTCATTATCGGCCATATCGCCGATCTGTGCGTGAAAGCGCTGGTTGATCAGGGCGCGTTGGCTGACATCTCCGTCACGAATGGCGGCGCGGAACAACAGCTGCGTGTCCTTGAGCTGCATGATCTGCGCAGGCGTGGCATGGCAGGCGGCCAGACGCGACACGGCGGCATAGATCATCGGCGCGGCGACAAAGAAATTGCGCAAGGTTTTATGGGTCATCGGGGCGACCTGAGCGCCGCGATTCTTGTGCAGGACCACAAAACCTTCGCCCGCCAACTGGTTCAGAACTTCGCGCAGGGGCGGGCGTGACATCTCATAGGTCTGCGCCAGTTGCTGTTCATCCAGATAATCCCCCGGCGCATGGGCCTGGGTCAGGATGCGGCGGCGCAGATCATCAAGGCATTGCGCCTTTCTGGGGGCTTTCGCGGGTTTTGAAGCGGCGGGCACGGCGGCTCTCCTGTGTGTTTGAGATGAGTGTGCGGCGGAACTCTATTGCGTGATGACATTTAAAAGACATATTGTCTACAATTACCGACCCCGTATCGACACCGGCAGGTCGGACCCGTTTCCAACCCAGTGAGAAAGACCGTCACGAAGATGCAGACCAAGACCCAGCATTTCATCTTCGCCCTTGTCGAAGAGTTCACCCATCTGGCGTTTTCCTGCGCGGTGGAACCGCTGCGCATTGCCAATCTGGTGGCGGAAAAACCGCTTTATTCTTGGGGCTTTGCCTCGGAAGATGGGGAACGCGCGATGAGCTCGATGGGGGCGGTGACGCTGGTGGATCACAGCTTTGCCGCGCTGCCCGCCTGTGATCGGCTCTTTGTTCTGTCAGGCATCAATATGCAAAAGCGCGACCATAAGGGGCTGATAGCGGCGCTGCGCCGATTGGATCGCACCAGCCGGACGAGAATCGGGGCGCTGTGTTCGGGGGCCTATGTGCTGGCCAAAGCGGGTTTCCTTGAGGATCGGCGCGCGGCGATTCACTGGGAATATCACGATACGATGTTCGAAGAATTCCCCGAGGTGAACACCCTGCGTAGCGTGTTTGTCGATGACGAGAAATACGTTACCGCGTCCGGGGGGACGGCGACAGCGGATCTGATGTTGCATGTGATTGAACAGGATCACGGGGCGGACCTGTCGCTCGCCGTGGCGGATCAGATGGTTTACAACGCTGTGCGCGAGGCGGGGTCGGATCAGAAGCTGTCGCTGCAATCGCGCAATGGTATCCGCAACCCGCATCTAGCCCGCGCGATTGAGATTATGCGGGACAATCTGGCGGAGCCGGTTTCGCCCATTATGATTGCCGATGATTTGGGGATTTCGACGCGGCAGGTTGAGCGGGTTTTTGGCAAATACCTCAATACCTCGCCCAAGAAATACTATATGGAATTGCGGTTGGAGCGGGCGCGGCATCTGCTGGTGCAGACCGAGCTGTCGGTGATCGAGATCGCCATTGCCTGCGGCTTTTCCAGCCCCGGCCATTTCTCGCGCGTATATCGCACCCATTTCGGGGTGAGCCCCGTGACGCAGCGGGGGAAGCTGGGTTAATCGCTTGGTATTGGGGTTGTGCTATTCTGATTTAGAGGTATTCTAAGGTTGGAATGTATCAGGAGGGCTGTGTGATGCCAGAACTGGTTCGGCTTTATATTCGTCAGGTGATCGTTGGCTTTGGCCTCTCGGCGCTGTTCGTTGCAGCGCTGCTATGGCTCAACGTGGCCAATCTCGGGGCGCTGATCCTCAACTCTGATATTGGCGTCGTTGCGGTGATCATGCTGTGGGTGTTCAACGGGATCGTGTTTGCCGGGGTGCAATTTGCCGTGGTGATCATGCGCATGGGCGACGACGGGCCAAGCGGTGGCAAACGCCAGCCGCGTATCACGGGGGAACGCGCCCGTGTCAAAGTTGCAGAAGACCGCAAGCCTGAGGGGCTACAGCGCCGCGGTTAACTTCGGCGAGTCGGTCGGGTGGGGCGACTGTTCAAGTCGCCCAATGGGATTTAGGGTCAGGATGCATTGATTTGGCGTCACTGGCGCAGGAAGGGCAATAAAGCAGGGGTTTTGGACGCGCAGGAACTGGCGGGGTCAATTTCAAGCGGTCAAGGCCGTTGCTTTGCAGCGCTCCCTGCGTCTGCAAGATTTACCTGATTTGGGGTCTGAGCCGCGTTACATCATCTTGAAATACAACCAGTATTTCTGCGATGACGTGCCTTGTCAGACCCCAAATCAGGTAAACCAGTGGCGGCAAATCAATGCATGCTGACCCTAGACCCCGACATCCGGGCCGAGGCACAACATCGGCTCGTCATCCTGTTGGGCCTCATAGAGGACGGTGCTGGATGGATCGTTCTCAAATACCGCGCGCAAGCCTTTGCCTTCTTTGTAGAAAGACCAGCATTGCGGTTCTGGCGTATCCTCGTAGACAAAGCAGATCTGGCTGGCCTCTTCGTACCAGAACCCATCCTTGCATTTGCCATCCAGAAAGGACCAGCGCACGCGGCGGTCGTCCAGGTATTCTTCGACACCGTAGGCCTGACCGGCCATGCCAAAATAAAGCGTCTTGCCTTTGACATAGGCCTCGAATTCCGGTCCCGAAAGGGCTTCGGCGGCCAAGGCGGGCAGGGCGGTGGCGCTGATAAGGGCAGCAGACAGGGCGGAGGCGAGAATCTGTTTCATGAGGCATATGTGCCAGAAGCGGGGCGGCGCGCAAAGTCAGGCATACCGGAATGTGATCTTTGCGCGAGCTGCCGCGCATGGGGTGGTGTAGTTTGTGTTCAGGTGCGGGATGACCGCGCCTGCCATTTTACGGCGCGATGATCCATCAGATTGCGCCAAACGGGCGGCACCAGCGCCAAAACCGCCATCACCGGCAGGGATTGCGGCAGGATCGGCATCTCATCGCGGTCCAGTTCGAGCCCGGGATAGGGGCGGTTGGGATGGGCGTGGTGGTCGGAATGGCGCGGGGCGTTCAGCATCAGGCTGGATGAAAACCCGTGCGGGCTGTTCCAGCTGTGCTGTGGCCCGACCGGTTCCCACTTGCCCGGCGCGATCTCGGCCCGTCGCAGCCCGTAATGCTGGACGTAATCCGACAGCAAAAGCTGGATCTGCGCATAGCTGGCAAGGCCGAGCAGAGTCAGGAGGCCTGCGAGCCCTCCGATAAGCCAAGCCAGCAGCAGCGACAGCGCTGCATAACCTGCGTAAAGGGCATAGGGATGCAGCCCCTTGCCTTTGCGGAACCGGGATTCGGCGCGAAACCCTTGCCGCAAGGCTCCGATCCAGGCGCGCCCGGCAAAGTGATAGAAATTCTGCCCCAGACGGGCGGAATTGGGGTCACGCTCGGTCGCGGCATGGATGTGATGCACGCGCACATGGGCGGAGGCGTGAAAGCCAAACAGGATCGAGCTGTAAACCGCGACGCCAAGACGGTGCAGATGGCGCGAAGAGCGGTGGATCAGCTCATGGGCGTTGGAGTTGCTGATCTGACCCAGAAACAAGGAAAGCGCAAAGAAGATCAAGACCTTGTCGAGCGTCGTAAGCCCCGAAACCGCAATGGCCCAGACCCCGCCATAGAGCAGTGGGAAATGCACGAGGCCCAAGATCAGCGATAGCCCGTCACCGGCGGGAAATTCCGCGTCGGGATGATCCGGGGCAGCCAGGGCCGTCAGCTTGTCCATAAAAAAGGTGAAGACGGTGATATAGAGCAGCGCGGCCGCGCTGAACACGCCGCCAAACCCCATGGCCAGGACCAGACACAGCACCATGCCGAGGGTCACAGCGGTAAATCGCACCATCTTGGCCTCCTTATGGTCATGGGTCACGTACCTACGGAATACCCCTATCGGAACATCGCGTCACCTATCTGATCAAAACGCGTTTATTTCGCGGCGCAAGCCGGGGTGTTTCTGTCGCTTTTCACCTGCGGGCGCGGTGGAATTGGCGCTAGAGTGCGATCAAGAACAGGAGACACTGATGGCACTCGACGAGCGCAAAGGTATTTGGAAATCCGGTAAGGGCAAAGGGCGGCACACCCCGAAAGGGCGCCAGTTGGATGATTCCGCGCTGGCCGAGGTGCGGGCGCTGATCGGGGATCGCCCCTTGCGCCGTGATTTGCTGATCGAATTTCTGCATTTGGTTCAGGATGAATATGGCCACCTGTCGGCGGCGCATCTGCGCGCGCTGGCGGAATTGCTGCGTGTGGGGCAGGCCGAGGTCTATGAGGTCGCGACGTTTTACGCGCATTTCGATGTGGTGAAAGAGGGCGACGTGCCTCCTCCTGCTTTGACCATCCGGGTCTGTGACAGCCTGTCTTGCGAATTGGCCGGGGCGGAACAGCTGCAAAAAGCGCTGGAAGACGGGCTGGACCCGGCCGAGGTGCGCGTTGTGCGTGCCCCGTGCATGGGGCGTTGTGATACTGCGCCCGTGCTGGAATTGGGGCACAACCATATCGACCACGCCACGCCCGAAAAGGTGCAGGCGGCGATTGCCGCGGGCGACACCCATGCCCAACTGCCCGATTACGAGACACTTGCCGCCTATCGCGACGCCGGTGGCTATGAGACGCTCATGAGCTTGCGAGAGAGCGGCGACTGGGAAGCGGTGCAGGAAAAGGTCAAAGAGGCGGGCCTGCGCGGGCTTGGCGGTGCGGGTTTCCCATCGGGCACCAAGTGGGGCTTTGTACGCGCCAATGAGGGCACCCGCTATCTGGCCGTAAATGGCGATGAGGGCGAGCCGGGCACGTTCAAAGACCGCTATTACCTTGAGCGCACGCCGCATCTCTTCCTCGAAGGCATGCTGATCGCTGCCTGGGCGGTCGAGGCTGAAACCTGCTTTATCTACATGCGCGACGAATATCCGGCGGTGCTGGAGATTCTGCGCCGTGAGATTGCAGCCTTGGAAGAGGCGGGGATCGTGGCCAAAGGCTATATCGATCTGCGTCGCGGCGCCGGGGCCTATATCTGCGGCGAAGAAAGCGCGATGATCGAATCCATCGAGGGCAAGCGCGGTTTGCCCCGTCACCGCCCACCATTCGTGGCGCAGGTGGGGGTCTTTGGTCGCCCGACCTTGGTTCACAATGTTGAAACGCTCTATTGGGTGGCCAAGATTTGCCGCGAAGGGCCGGAATGCCTGAATTCGGTGGAAAAGAACGGTCGCAAAGGGTTGCGCAGCTATTCCGTTTCCGGCCGGGTCAAAAATCCGGGCGTGCATCTGCTGCCCGCCGGATCGACGATCACCGATATTATCGAGGCCTGCGGCGGGATGCTTGATGGTCACGCCTTCAAAGCCTATCAGCCTGGTGGCCCATCCTCTGGCCTGTTACCTGCCAGCCTGAGTGACGTGCCGCTCGACTTTGACACACTTCAGCCGCATGGCACCTTTATCGGCTCGGCGGCGGTGGTCGTGTTGTCGGATCAAGACAGCGCCAAGGATGCTGCGTTGAACATGCTGCGTTTCTTTGAGGATGAAAGCTGTGGCCAATGTACGCCTTGCCGGGTGGGCTGTGAAAAGGCAGTCAAACTAATGCAGGCCGAGCGCTGGGATCAGGGCTTGCTCGAAGAGCTGTCCACTGCCATGGTAGATGCGTCCATTTGCGGCTTGGGGCAGGCAGCGCCGAACCCGATCCGCCTGACAATGAAGCATTTTCCAGACGAGGTCTGATGGCAGAGTTTGCCGCAAGTCCAGAAGTGATCAAGGCGTTGGCAGCAATTTCGGTTGCCAGCGCCTTTCTCTATCCGTTGATCAAACAGCCGTGTTGGCGTCGCAGTGTGGTGAAAACACTGGCGGTGGGGGCCTTGGCGCTTTGGGCGGTTGTTCTGGGGCATCTCTGGTTGGCGGCTGCGCTGGCTTTGTCTGCCGTCGGTGATCTGGCCCTGTCGCGCGAGGGTGAGAAAGCCTTTCTCATCGGTATGATCGCTTTTGCCCTGGCCCACCTTGCTTACGTCTTTCTGTTTGTCGCCCAAGGCCTTGTGCCCTTTGGCGGATGGGAGACACTGGCGGTTCTGGTGATCCTGGGCATTGGGCTATGGCTGGGGCCGCTTTACGCCGCCAATGCCGGGCTTTTGGCGATTCCTGTCTTGGTCTATGTGGCGTTGATTGCCCTCATGGCGGTCACGGCGGTGATGCAGCAGGATTGGGCAGGGCGCTGGATAACCTTGTGTGGGGCGCTGATGTTCATGGCGTCAGATGCCATTCTTGGCCAAGAGCAATTCCTGAAACGCCATTGGCGCTGGCAGGGGCTGGCGATTTGGGGGCTGTATTATGCGGCACAGGTCGCTTTGTTTGTTGGATTTACCCAAGCCGCCTAGCGATTGCGATAAACCGCGCAGATACAGCCCCGCGCCTTAAGCCTCTTGCACAAGTCCCAGGCCCCATTGCGGCTATCCCGCCCCAGACGCGCCATGAAATACCCGCCTTTCGGGCTGGCGCGGCTTTTCTGCCAGACCAGATCGGGTTTCTGCCCTTTGATCACCGCGCTGCAGCGTTTCACCCGCTGGTTATACTGCGCCAGGGCGCGCTTTTTCGTCACGCCAAAGGCCATCTGCACCCCCCACTTTTTCAACTTGGGTTTTGGCGGCTCTATCGGCGGGTATTTCGACAATTTGCGTTTGCGCGCCAGCTCGTGACAGGCCTGTTGAAAGGGTTTGTCCTTTTGCAAGCGATAGTCATGGGTCTCGGGTGGATTATGCGCCCAGATTTCAGCCGGAAGGCCGGTGATGATCTTGACGTAATTCACGGTCTCTTTGGCCAGGCCACCTGTGCCCGCCATCAACCCATTTGCGCGGCGTTCCCCGCCATTATAGCCAATCGCCGCCAGCCCGTGATTGCCAAAGCGCCTGGTCATGTCTCCCAAATATTCTGCTGAATATTCAAGTGCCTGGGCCGGGTTATACGGATCGCGCAGCCCGCGAAGCTTGGCCGTGGAGGGGATGAATTGCGCAATGCCGCGCGCATTGGCATGGCTCAACGCATTTGGGTCAAAGCGGCTTTCCTGCCAGATCAGCCGGCCAAAGAAACCGGGATCAAGCGCGCTATCCTTGGCAAAGGCTTCGATGGCCTGGCAGGTGTCATGCACAAAATGGCTGGGACGGATGCACTGCACATGGCCGAATGCCCCATCCGAACACATCGTTCCGGGTTCATCCGTATCGGCACCTGCCCGGTCAGGCAGCGCGCTGGCCAGCAGGAAAACAAGGAAAACAAAACGTAACATCATAAGATCACTAAAGAGAGTTTCGACCCTTGGGGTCAACTGAGACTTTTATTGCCTTTCAAGGCGTATTAGGTGGGGATGACAGATATGGAAAGGCAAGGCGATGTCCTTTTTCGGCAAGCTCAAGAACCGGTTGTTCAAATCTTCGTCCAAGCTGGATGAGGGGCTGGATGCGATTGTGCAGGATGGCGGCGAAGAGGCCGCCGCCGAGGTGGATGTGCAAGAGGCTGTCGCGGCGATTGAGGAAACGCGGGTTGAGGCTGCTGAGATCGCGCCAGAAGTCGCGTCAGAAGTTGTGCCCGAGCCGGAGGCTGTGCCAGAGCCCGCGAAAGAACCTGTGTCAGAGCCGGTGACAGAACCCGCACCTGCGCCAGACGTCGCGCCCGAACCTCAGGAATCCGAACCCGAAGAACCGGCTGAGGCCGAACCTGAATTGGTGCGCTCCTCCGATCCTTTGGAGGATGTGGTGGCCGCCTCCCCCGAAGCTGAGAGCAAACCGGGCCTTTTGGGGCGCATTCTGGGACGCGGGGGCGAAGAGACCGAAACCCGCCGCGTGTTGGATGATGACATGCTCGAAAGCCTGGAAGAGCTGCTGATCCAATCCGATATGGGCGTCGACACCGCGCTGCGGGTTTCAGCCAATATTGCCGAGGGCCGCATGGGTAAACGACTTTCTGTCAGTGAAATCAAAGCCCTGCTGGCCGCCGAAGTGGCCCGGATCATGGAGCCTGTGGCCAAACCGCTGCCTTTATACCCAACCAAGCCGCAGGTCGTGCTGGTGGTTGGGGTCAATGGTTCTGGCAAGACCACGACCATCGGCAAACTGGCTTCGCAATTCCGCGCGGCGGGCAAAAAGGTGGTGATCGCGGCGGGCGACACCTTTCGCGCTGCGGCGGTGGAACAGCTTCAGGTTTGGGGGGATCGCGCCGGTGTGCCGGTTCTGACCGCGCCCGAAGGCTCGGACCCGGCCAGCCTGGCTTTTGATGCGCTGAGCAAAGCGCAGGAGGATGGGGCGGATCTGTTGATGATCGACACAGCGGGTCGGCTGCAAAACCGTCAGGACCTGATGGAGGAACTGGCCAAAATCGTCCGCGTGATCCGCAAGAAAGACCCCGAGGCACCGCATAACACGCTGCTGGTGCTGGATGCGACCACCGGTCAGAACGCAGTCACACAAGTGGATGTGTTCCGCAAGATCTCGGATGTGTCGGGCTTGGTGATGACCAAACTCGACGGCACCGCCCGTGGCGGGGTATTGGTATCGCTGGCGGACAAATTTGGCCTGCCGATCCATGCCATTGGAGTTGGCGAACAAATCGACGACCTCGCCCCGTTTGACCCCGAAGAATTTGCCGCCGCCCTGACAGGGCTGGAGCAATCCTGATCGTCTTCTCTGGGCCACAAATATCCCGGGGGGAGTCGCGGAACGCGATGGGGGGCTGGCCCCCTTTTGAGGCCTCAAAATGAGCGAGTGGTTGATTTCTTTGGAAGGCACTGATGCCGGGCACCAAATGGCCCTGGCGCTGGCCTTGTTGGCGGCCTTTTTGCATGCCTGTTTTGGCGCGCTGCAAAAGGGGCGGTATGACCCGTTTCTGATGCGCGGAGCGATTGACGTCAATTACGGTCTCATCGCCTTGCCCTTTGCACTATTTGTGGTGCCCTGGCCAGAACCGCATATGTGGCCGATCTTTGCCGGGGCGTTTGTCATTCACACGGCTTATAAGCTCTTGCAAAGTCAGGCCTATTCCAAAGGGGCCTTTACGGTAGTCTATCCGGTGGTGCGCGGTATGGGGCCTCTCTTTACCGTGGTGGGGGCCTCGATCGTTTTTGGCGAAGTGTTCGGCATCGTGCAATGGCTAGGCGTTGGCATTCTTTTGGCCGGGATTTTTGGGCTGGCGGTCTATAACTACATGTTCCTTGAGACCGAGCGCGAAACGTTGCTTGCCGCTTTGGGGCTGGCGGTTCTGACCGGGCTGTTTGTGGCGCTTTACACCACCTATGACGCCTATGGCATTCGCGCCACGGCGGACCCGTTCACCTTTCTGGCCTGGTTCTTTTTCATCGACGGGATCGCCATGCCGCCGCTGGCGTTTCGGCGTTGGCTGCGTATGCCCGAGCGTCCGGCTCTGCGCCCCTTGCTGATGCGTGGGTTCTGGGGGGCGATGATCGCGTTTTTCAGCTTTGGCTCGATCATGCTGGCAACACGGCTGGACAAGGTCGGCGAGGCGGCGGTCTTGCGCGAGACTTCGACCGTGTTTGCCGCTGCGATCGGTTGGGTCTTTCTGCGTGAAACCGTGGGCCCGCGCCGCATTGCGCTGATGAGTTTGATCGCTGTGGGGGCGGTGGTTGTTGAGCTTGGCGGCTAAAGCCCCTATCTGAGGATCAAAGGAGCGCCCCATATGAGTCAGAAATCCAATGCCACCGTCAAAGCTGTCCTGGAATACGGGCCGCTGGTGGCGTTTTTTGTCGCTTATCTCAAGCTCAAGGATGAGGTGTTTACCTTTGCGGGCACCGACTATCAGGGCTTTATCGTGGTGACGGCTGGATTTATCCCACTGTTTCTGATCGCGACAGGGTTGCTGTGGAAACTGACCGGGCATCTGAGCCGCATGCAGGTGGTGACGGCTGTGCTGATCGTGGTGTTTGGCGGTCTCAGCGTCTGGTTCAATGATGAGCGGTTTTTCAAGATGAAACCGACGCTGATCTATCTGCTCTTTGGTGGGGCGCTGGGGCTTGGTCTGTTGCGCGGGCAATCTTATCTCAAAGTCGTCATGGAGGGGCTGATGCCCTTGCAACATGAGGGCTGGATGATGTTGACGCGCCGCGTCACCGGGTTGTTCCTGGGCCTGGCCGTGCTGAACGAAGTGATTTGGCGGATGATGGAGACCGAGACCTGGGTCTATTTCAAGACCTTTGGGTTGCCGGCGGCGATCTTTATCTTCTTCATGTTCCAGACCGGTATTTTCAAAAAATACGCGCTGGATGAAGAATCTGTTGCCTCAGAGCAAAAGCCGGAGTAATGCGCCGGATGTGACCGTCTTTGACGGGCACGCCCACCCGC